>NZ_CBDQZH010000049.1:0-52369 GCF_965341775.1 Streptomyces sp. bgisy159
ACGGAAAAGGCCGGAATGCCCTTGTCGTCCACCCCGGCTAGGCTCCTTGCGTGGAGGCAGCCGCCCGGCCGCGGGTCCGGACGCCGCGGGCCCCGGCCTCATGCAGGCAGGAGAAGGCCGTGAACGCACCCGCTGTGCTCCTGACGGACACGTCCGCCGGACCCGTGCGCGTGACCACTCCGGCGCCTCGGGAGACCTGGTGGCGGCTCGCGGACCAGGACCCGGCGACCAAGGTCACCCAGACCCCCGCCTGGCTCGACTGCGTCCGTGCCGGCGGGCCGTACGAGGACACCAGCCGCCTGTACGAGTTCGAGGGCGGCACCCGACTGGTGCTCCCTCTGGTGTCCCGGCGCCGGCGCCCGCGATGGCTGGAGACGGAGGAGTCCTGGCCGGCCGAGTGGGGCGTGGGCGGTCCCGTGTCCCCGGAGGGCGTCGGCCCGCGGCAGGCCCGGGCGGTCTTCGACGACCTCGCGCGGCGACCGGCCCTCCGCGTCGGCCTGCGGCTGCGTCCCGAGGACGCCGCGACGTGGGCACACGCGGCGCCGGCGGGCTTCCGGGAGGATCTGCACACGGTCCATGTGCTCGGCCTCGACGGCGGGTTCGGCGCCGTCTGGGAGCGGCGCTTCCACCCGAGGATGCGGCGCGACGTCCGCCGCGCCCAGCGCTCGGACGTCGAGGTGGAAGTGGACCGCACCGGGCGTCTGGTCCCGGAGTTCTACGCGCTGTTCCAGCAGTCGATCGAACGCTGGGCGGCCCAGCAGCACGAGCCGCTGGCGCTCGCCCGGTGGCGCAGAACGCGCGCCTTCCCCAGGAAGCGCGTGGAGACGGTTGCCGAGCGGCTGGGAGAGGCGTGCGCGATCTGGGTGGCCCGGCACGCCGGGGAGCCTGCGGCGGCGATCGTCGTCCTGCGCCACGGAACGCACGCCAAGATGTGGCACGCGGCCATGAACAGGGACCTGGCCCATCCGGTCCGGGCCACCCCCCTGCTCCACTCGCTGGCGATCGAGGACGCCTGCGCGGCGGGCTGCCGGGAGTACGACCTGGGCGGGTCCCGCCAGGGTGCGTCCCTGGCCCGGTTCAAGGACGGCTTCGGAGCGGACGTCGTCGCCTCTCCCCGCTACTACCGGGAACGGCTTCCCGTCTCCACCGTCGACCAGGGCCTGCGGAAGGCCGTCAAACGCGTGATCGGCTTCCAGGGCTGACCCCGCCGCGCGTCAGCTCCTCCTTGCGGCCCGGTGACGGACGTCGAGGGCCTTGAGCGCGATCCGCCTCAGCGCCGGACTTCCCGCCACCACCGCCCGCATACGCTGGACCGACGCCATCTGGGCGTGCCGGAGCGCCGCCGGCACGGTGCCCAGGGACACCCACCCCTCGCCCAGGGGCCGGTCGCCCGTCTTCATCTCATGCTTGTACCGCGCGTCGCCCTTTCCGAGGTCGAGGCACTCGACGCCCTGGGCCGCCGCCGCCCCGGCCATCTTCAGCAGCAGCAGGATGCCGGGTGAGAAGCGCGCGGCCTCGGGGGCGTAGGCGGGGAACCAGTACTGCAGCACCCGGCGTGAGCGCAGCCCGAAGTGGACGGCGACGGGCTGCTCGCCCGCGTACAGCGTCGACAGGATGCCCGAGCAGTCGGCTGCCCGGGTCAGGTGCAGTTCCCGCAGCAGTGCCACGACCGAGGGACCGGCGAACAGGTCCACCTGCCCCTTGGCCCGGTACTGGGCCGACTTCCACCGCATCAGCGTGTCGAGGGACACGGGCGACGGGTCGTCGAACACCAGCCGAACCTCGCCCAGGGTGCGCCGCAACCGCCGTTCCTTCGCCTCCAGTTGTCTGGTCCGTTCCCGGGACCTGGCCCTCAGCTCCGCCGCGTACGCCTCGAAGCCCTGCGCCAGGTCGATGACCGGCGACGCGGACCGGCGGACCACTCCCCTGTCGAAAGGCCCTTGGTCCGCGGTGAGATGGTCGTAGCGCCACAGGTACAGGCGACAGGCCCGCAGCAGTTCCTGTACGTCCCAGTCCAGCCCCGGGGCGTGGATCAGCCCCTGGGTGTCGCACAGACCGCTGCCGATGGGCATCCCGAGACCCAGCCTGTGGCGCTCGAAGGGGAAGTAGCCCACCGGTCCGGCCGCGTCCGAGAGTACGGCGACCCGTGCCGAGGGGCGCTGCCGTCCCACGGCCTGGGCGAACTGCGCGGACAGGAACGGGCTGGCCAGCGCCGGAGACGACTGCTGCAATGCGCTCCAGGCGGCGAGGTCTCCCGCGGCGAGGCCGTCAGGGGTGTGCACGGTCACCGTCATGGGGTGCCTCCTCTCTGCAACCGCGCGATGAGCAGGGCGTAGTCCTGGAGTGAGGATCCGGGAGTGCCGTCGTGGAGATTGTGGTCGAAGGCCCACATCAGTCCCGTGAGTCCGCAGGCCTTGAGCTGGCGCCCGGCCTCGTTCATGACGCCCGGGTGGTACGCGGCCACGTGGGGTCCCGCGCTCTCTCCGCTGACGTGGAAGCCGTAGTGGGCGGCGATCCGGGAAACCCACCGCACCGACGACCACGCCCGCACACGGGCCTCCGGCCCGCTGCCCCGGGCGAGGGCGTCGAGGTCGACGGCGCGGTCCGCAGACCGGCAGGCGTTGTTCCTCGGCGTGCCGGATCCGTCCACCAGGGCCGTGGACACCAGTTGGACGCCGGGCCGGTGATCGATGAGCCCGATCGTGCGGTAGAAGCCGGCGCCTCGGCTGAGGAGCCCGCCGACGGCGGTGGCCCCCAGGTGGTCGCGCAGGGCGGCGGACAGGTCGCCCGGATAGAACCCGGCGCCGGGGACCAGCACCAGCAGACGTCCGGTGTAGCCCAGCGCCTCGTACTGCCGGATCTGCCAGTTCACCGCATCGGCCAGCGCGCTGAGATACCAGTCGTACCACCGGGACACCTGCCCCGTGGCCATGGGTGCGCCCCGATACTCGGGCTGCCCCGGCCGCCACCCGGGGAAGGGATTCGGCGCCACGGTCGCGGGCCGGCCGGGATCCGCTCCGCCCGCCTGCGCGTGCCGGTCGAAGGCCCAGTACGACGCGTGGCCCCGGGTGTCCGGGGCCGGCCGCGGATAGGTGAACTCTCCGGTGTCGTTCACACCGATGCGCAAGGCCCAGAAACTGCCCAGGCCGATCTGCCGGTCCAGACGTCGCAGATAACCTGCCACCTCGTTGCGGACCTCCTGGCTGAACACCAGGTTCGGGGCCTCGGTGAAGCGTGCGCCGTCCTGGTCGGTGAAGGCGGCGTCCGGATACCTGTCGAAGAGCCAGGCCGGCGGGCTGTTGAGGCCGAGGCCCGCCTCCACACGCAGGCCCGCGTCGTGGAAGACCCGCACCTTCTCCTTGATCGTGGCGACGTAGCCCTGGTCCACCTGCCCGGGAGCCGGTTCGAACCGGTTCCAGTGGACCGTCATATGGGCCACGCCGATCCCGTGGTCCGCGCTCGCGCGTGCGGTGCGCGGGCTCGTCTGAAGCGTGCCGAAGAAGTACCTCTCCTGGTGGCCGTTGTCGTTGCCGAGCCGGCTGAAGGAGAGCCCTGCGGCGACGACGGCGACGACGGCGACGGCGACGGCGACCGCCAGGCACACGGCCCACCGGCGGCTGCGCAGGCGCCTCCCGGCGCACCCGGACCGGTCCGTCATGGCAGCAACTCCTCGTACAGGCTGGTGTACTGCGCCAGGAACCGCGCCTCGCCGAAGTGCTCCTCGACCACCGCGCGGCCCCGCTCCGCCAGTTGCCGCCACCACCGGGGCCGTTCCCACAACTGCACCAGGAGGCGGCCGGTGCCGAGGCAGTCTCCCGGTGCGGACCGCACCACGGTGTCGTGCAGTGACTCGAACTGCGGAAGCCCGCTCAGGATGACGGGGCGCCCGGTGGCCAGGGCCTGGAGCACCGTGAGTGGAATGTCCGCCTTGCCGCCGAGCGTCCGTGGGACGTAGAGGAGGACGTCCGCGGAGGCCATGAGACCGTGCATGTCGTCAACGTGCCCCAGCACCTCCGTCTCGGGCAGGCCCGCACGGGCCGCGCGGGCCCGCAGCGCGCGCTCCCGCGCCCGCGTGTCCTGCCCCGGCCGGTCTCGCAGGGCAAGCACCAGCCGGAAGCGGGCTCCGGCACGCGAGGCGACCGCCGCCGAAGCGAGGGCTTCCTCGGCACCGCCCCCCTCGTCGTGGTGTCCGGTGACCAGCACGGTCGGCGGCTCCGCGGACGGACGGGGCCGCCAGGGCCACGCGTCGAGCGGGACGACGGGCGAGATCACGCGGACGTCCTGGAACCCGGCGGTGCGCAATGCCTTCGCGGTGGCCTCGGACAATGCCACGGTGGGCCCGAGCGGATGGCACTGCGCGAGAAGAGCGGGGTCCATGACGCCGGGGACGGTGTGCAGGACCGGAGTGCCGCCGAGGAGCCTCGGCCAGACTCGGGAGAACCGGGGGAAGCCGCTGCCGATCGTCAGCACGGCATGCACGAGATCGCACCGCCGGCCCAGCACCGTTCCGGCGGCCGCCGCCTGCACCCGCTCCGGCAGGTGGGGAACGCCGTCCCGGGAGGCGAGGGGCACCGGCGTCCCCGGGATGTCCCGCACCATCGCGTCAGGTCGCGGCCATTTCCGGAACCAGCGGTAGCGCACGTTCGGGACGCCCCGCGCCAGGGCCATCGCGAGGTCGGTGTCCCCTCCCAGCCCCCCGTCCACCGGGCCGCTGGTGAGGAGCAGGACCCGAGGACGGCAGCGGTCGTCAGCGGCCATGGTCGGCCCCCGTACGCAGGCCCCAGGCCGGCGAGGGCGCGTGCTCCGTCCCGGGCGGTGGCAGCGGCAGCTCGTACAGCGCCAGGGTGCCGTAGGAGCGCCCGGAGAAGGAGAACACCAGGCGCCCCTCGTCCGCGAGGGCCCGGGCCGTACGGGCGTCCATCCGGCCGTACCCCTGGTCGATCACCTTCCAGGGGACGACCAGATAGCGCGCGTGCGCGCGGGACCGGTCCTGGCGTGTGACCCAGTCGCCCATCCTGTACTTGTCCCGCAGCGCCCATGACGAGACGCCGCCGCTGGCCCCGCCGTCGGCTGCGATGACGGCACTGCCCGCGGGCACGTGCTTGTCCATGTAGTCGCGCAGTTCGGCGTAACCGTCGTCGTGGCCGGTGCGCACCTTGGCGTAGGAGGTGCCGGAGAAGGCGAGGGCCGCGGCGAGGAAGCCGACGGTGGCCAGCAGCAGGACACGGCGCCGCTTGCCCCGGCCGTTCCGCTGCCGGTACCACTGCATCCCGACGGAGAGGGCGGCGCCCAGCGCCACGAGAGTCGGCACGATCAGCAGGTACAGCGCCTGTTCCTCCAGCGTGCCCTGGGCGAGCGCGAACAGCAGGGTGAGCCCGGCGCACAGGTGGAACAGCGCCAGCATCCTGAGCACGGGGTCCTTGCGGCGCAGCAGAACCACCAGAGCGATCGGTCCCGCGAGCAGGAGCGCGTACGTGGACGCGTAGGTCGTCACCTGGTCGGTGAGCCGACTGGTCAACGCCGGAGTGCCGGGCGCGTTGAACCCGGACTCCTGGACGATCCCGATCAGGCGGGCCGCCCCGTGGTACTTGGCGTACCAGAACGGGGAGATATGGCCGCTCAGGCCCACGAGGCCCACGTACAGGCCGTACGGCAGCAGGCTCACTCCCAGCGTGATGAGCATCAGCCGCCGCGGCGCGCCCCAGCCCAGGGACAGTGCGATGAGCAGCGGCAGGAGAGTGATCAGAGCCGAGTGGTCCTTGGTCAGCAGCGCCAGCCCGAAGAGCAGACCGGCCGCCGCGGCCCTGAGGCGGGGCCGACCCGGCAGCGGCTCGCGGGACAGGGTGAGGAGCACCAGGTATCCGGCCAGTACGAACAGCATGGTCTGGGTGTCCAGCATCACCCGGTCGTTCTGCCGGATGATGTACGGGTCCAGCGCGAACAGCAGGGCGGCCGCCACGCCGGCCGTGCGGGATCCGGCCATGGTGACCAGGAGCAGCACCAGGACGGCCGTGGCGGCACCCAGGAGAACGTTCACCAGCCGGGCCTGGTACACGCCGGTGACGAGGTCGGGGCTGAAGCCGACGAGTTTGCCCCAGCCCGCCTGCACGTAGAAGTAGCCCGGCGGATGCAGGAAGAAGAGACCCTCCGAGGTGCGGGGGAATCCGCCCTGCGCGGCGCTGACGCCCAGTTTCCGGTAGATCAGCTCGTCGACGAAGAGGTCGGCGGAGCGGCCCACGTTCACCAGGCGCAGGGCCAGGGCGAACAGGAAGACGCCGCCCGCCAGGACCGGCGTCGACACTCTCCGGGAGGTCTGCCGGGGCAGGGTCCGCACGTGGGGTGCCTCCGCAACGGTCATGGGGAGTCTCCGGGGAAGAGGTAGAACTCGGGGGCGAGCGGGACCTGCCCGCCGGGGAACATGGCCCGGGCCTGCGTGCGGTAACCGAGGATCGAGGCCGCTTTGGCTTGCAGCCCCAGGGTCCAGGCCACGGGCCGGCCGAGGTTGTTGCGTCGTACGAAGGCGGCGTCGGGGACACCGCTCTGGTCGTAGGGGAAGTCGGCGTAGTAGACCACGCGGCGCCCGCTCAGCTCGGCTGCGGTCCTGACCAGCAGATGGTCGGCGTGCCCGCCGACTGCGAGCGGCGCCAGGATCAGCGGCCCGCTGCCGCCCGGTGTCCCGGAAACGTCCAGCGCCCTGACGACACGGGTGAGGTCCCGCAGCAGGCCGTCGTCGTGCGGTGAGATGCTCCCGGCGGCGAGATGCGCGCGGTACGTGGGGTAGACGTGATCCCGTTCGGGCAGCACCCGGCTAGCCCGGCGGCCGCCCTCCGTCTTGCGGCGGAAGAGCCCGTCGGTGAATCCCGCGTGCCGCCAGGCGACGCCCATGGCCTCGAGTACCTGACGGTCCTCGGCGCGCCGTGCCGCGTACAGTTCCTTCGCGTCCCGCACCCCCGCCAGTCGCAGGCAACGGCGTGCGGACAGGGTGTACGGCGGCGGGCCGCCGTTCGTGAACAGGGTGAGGACGGTGACGGGCACCTGCCGCCGGGCGTGGGCCATCAGTGCCCCGCAGGACAGCACCGCGTCGTCGGCGTGGGGTGACAGCACCACGATCGGACCGCCTTGTGCGACCGTGTCGGTGACGGCCTCAGAAGTCATCGCGGATCGCCTCCCGCCGTCCCGTGGCGGCAGCGGTGGACGCCAGCACGCCGCGCACCAGATCCGCATACCGTTCGGTCATGCCCTCCCAGGTGTACTGCTGCGATGCCGTATGCGCCTGTCGGCCGAGCGCACGGCGGACGTCCGGCTCCCCGGCGAGGCGGCCGATCTCCTTGGCCAGCGCCTCGACGTCGAAGGGGGGAACGCTGACGTTCCCCTTGCCGTCCATCCAGCGCAGAGAGGGCAGGTCGAAGTGGATCACCGGCTTGCCGTGCGCCATGCTCTCGAGCGCCACGAGGCCGAAGGTCTCGCTGCGTGAGGGCATGACCATGAAGGCGCTCTCCGCCAGCAGTCGTTGCTTGGGTTCGTGGTCGAGGTAGCCGAGCCAGCGGGCGTCGCCGCCGGTCCGGGCGAGCATCGCCTTCACCTTGCGTTCCTCGGCCGGTGTGCCGTGTCCGGCGATGTACAGGGGCAGCTCCGGGGCGGCCGCCTCGTAGGCCTTGAGCAGCAGGTCCAGCCCTTTCAACCGCACGTCCACCCGGCCCAGGAAGAGGATGTGCCCGCCGCCGCCGAAGGAGGAGTCGTCGACGTACTGCTGGTCCACGCCGTTCTCGATGAGGTGTACCGCCGCCTTGGGGCTGTGCCTCCGGGCGTCCGCGGCGTCCGCCCGGTTCAGGACCACCAGGTGCCGGTAGCTGCGAAAGCCGAGGTGCTCGAGGGGGAAGGCGGGAATGCGGTACTTCAGCCAGGTGGCCTCCCCGCAGCGGCACTGGTTGATCCCGATGACGGGCCGCCCGGAGAGGCGGGGCAGAAGGCCGGTGGTGAAGGGCGGCGTGAGGTTCTCCAGCCACACGTCGTGCCGGACCCTCCGCGCGATGAGGGGCAGTGCGGCCTGGAACAGCAGCTGGGCGGCTCGCGGACCGGCCCAGCAGACCGGTACGAAGCGGTATCGCAGCCCGTCGCGTACCAGGGTCCCGCCGTGTCGCGCCGCGGTGACCACGGTGACGTCGAATTCCTTCGCAAGCCGCCGGGCGACGTGTTCGACGACGACCGATCCGCCGCCGCGGTAGCTCGTGTTCCGGCTGTCGTCGAAGTTCGAGATCACCACCTGCCCGCGCCGGGAGGGGGCGGCGCCGTCGCCGGTGCCGTCGTGGCCCGCTCGCAGGCGCGGCAGCGTGCCGTCGTGCGAGGCGAACGACCGCACGGCGGTGTCCGCGGCGGCGGCCGGCGTGGTGGCGAGTGCGTCGAGTGGGACGACGCCGCCCGCGGCGGGCGCCCAACGGCGGTAGCGTTCCTGCCAGCGCCGACCCGGCTCCCTGCCGTCGTCCGCGCCGCCGTCCGCCTCTGCCGCGCTCTTCAGGAGCAGCGTCACATCGTAGGCACCGGCCAGGCGGCTGAAGAGCGCGGCGGTCCGTGAGCCGGCCGAGGGGTCGAACTTCGCCAGGCAGTCGAGCGGCCCTCGGTCCGTGAGTATCACGCTCGGGCGGCCCGTGAGGCCGCGCACCGCGGCTCGGAGCCGCGCCGCGCCCAGCCGCGCCGCGATCTCGGACGCGTCGATGCGGGCGTGGACGGCGTCGAACCAGGCCCCCGCCGGGGACCGCGAGCCCGCCGGCTGCGCCGACCGGGGACGTCCGGGGAAGCGGCGGCACAGCACGCAGCCGTAGCAGTAGGTCCTCGTGACCGTGTAGCCGCGTCGACGCAGCGTCGCGACCACCTGGTGGACCAGGGTCGTCTTGCCGGAGTCGTCGGGGCCGGAAACCGCCACCAGGAGGCCGCCGGAAGAGCCGAGGTGCCTCCTCAGCCCGGTACCGACGCTCGGTGCGGGGCCGCGGCGCGGCTTGCGGGAAGCGTGTCGAAGGCTCATGAGGTACCTCGCTTCCGGGACTTGGCAACGCACAGCGGCACCCTGAGCGCTGCCTCGCGTACGGCGCCCGCGATGTGCTTCTCGCGCAGCAGCCGGGGGGTGTGCTCCGCCGCCACGCGAAGCGAGACCGGGACGGGAAGCGGCACGGGCAGGGCGAGGGCCTCGCCGCGGTCGAGCCTTCCGATGGCCGCGACGGCCGTCGACAGGGCATGGCTGTGGGCGGTGCCCCAGCCCTCCCGGCCCGCTTCCCGTCGGGACTCGGCAACCACTTCGGGCCGCAGGAGCGGCCGGACGGCAAGCAGTTCGGACAGCTCGAAGGACAGGTTCTGGAAGAGCGCGTGGGCGAGCCAGATGCGCAGGCGGTCGGCCGGACAGGGCTCCAGCCAGGGGGCGCCCTGCGCGGCGCGGGCGCCCGCGAACAGCCGGGCGTTGGGCATGACGGGGACGCCGAACCAACCCACCGACGCGTGCAGATGGGCGGCAGGCCCGCTCGCAGGCCACAGGAACACCTTCGACGAGCGCTCCAGCCAGTACCGCTCGCGGCGCACCCACCAGCCGGACAGGGCTCTCTCCGCCGCCGCCCACTGCCCGTCGGGGACCACCAGGTCGAAGTCGCCGCCGAGGTGCTCGCCCGGCTCGTCGGCCTTGATGAGGACGCTCGGGACACCAGCGGTCAGCAGACGCTGCGTAGCCTCGAGCACAGTGCTGCGAAACACCGCGTCGCGCTGTTCCACCTCGGTCACGGCCGCGGCCAGCTGCCGCGGGTAGGCCCGGGCCAGCAGGGCCTCCGTCCGGCAGGCTCGGGCGACCCGCATGGCGTCGCGCAGCTCGTCGTCCCCCGCGGGCCGCGCGTCGCGGCGCCACACGGCGTCGAGGAGGAGCCGGAGGGGTGCGGTGTCGCCGTTCGGGTGCCCGTCGCCCGGGTGGCCGCCGCCGTGCCTGACGCCGACCGCGTCGGGTGCGTGCGCGGCACCCGCGGTCGCCGTGGATGCTCGTGCGGGCCGCGCCGGGGTGTCCTGCGCAGGTCCCGAGGCCTCCGACGGCCCCTGCGCGGCGGCCGTGGTGCGGTGGCGCAGGAAACGAACGGTCGCCAGGACCGCCACGGCCGTCGCGGCGATCAGCCACACGACGGGGACCGGGCGCAGCGCCACGAGCACGCCGATGACGACGATCGGTTCGACCATCGGCAACTGCGCGAAGACGTGGAAGCCCTGCCTGCGTACCAGCAGGTGTGCCACCAGCAGCAGCGCCGCCACCGCGCCGCAACAGCCGCCGATCGCGAGCCCGAGCACTCCCGCAGCCTTCCAGCCGGCCAGCAGACCCGCGACGAAGAGCAGCACTCCGACGGCCTGACGGTACTGGCAGGACTGGTCGTTGACCGCCTGGAAGAAGGTGGAGACGAGGTTGATGCCGCCGACGGCGAATCCCGAAACCGCGGTGAACACCACCAGCCGGCTGATCAGGCCGTAGTCGGACGGGAAGACCACGTCGAACACCTCGGGTGGTGTGGTCGCGTACACCGCCGTGAGGGGAAGGGCCACGATGAGGTACATCCGCATGGCACTCCCGGCCAGCGGAGTTCCCATGCGGCGCCGGGACAGCGCGGGGAAGAAGGCGACCGAGATGGCGCCCGCCAGGAAGAGGGGCGCCCGGCCCATCATCACGCTCGCCTGGTAGCTGGCCGTGGCCGGGCCGTCGGCCGGGAGCAGGGTGATCAGGACGAGGTCGACGGAGGCCATCAGGGCCACCAGGCTCTGCACCGTGCCCAGCCCGAGCGCACGTCGCCACAGGTCGCGGTTGGCGCGTGCGTCCGCCCACCATCCGCCCCCGCGAGTCATCCGGTACGGCCACCAGATCAGCAGGGGGACCGCGGCGACCCCGAAGGCTGCCAGGGCACCCGTGGCCCCGAACCCGAGGACCGAGACGAGGAACAGGCCGACCACGACCTTCAGGACCGCCTCACCGGTGAGGGCCCAGGCCAGGGTGCGCATCCGCTCGGTGCCCTGGAGCCAGCCGCCGCTGACCCGCGTGACGTAGATCAGAAGGGTGGCACCGCCCAGGGCGGCGACCGTGCCCGCGCCGGCGAACCGGGTGGCGACCAGGGCGACCGCCGCGCTCGCCAGAACGCCGCCGGTCACCGCGATCACCACGGAGAATCGCACGGCATCGCTGCGGTCGGCCTGCGAACGGGCGCGTGCCAGAGCCTGCGCCAGCACCCAGGGGATCGCGACGAGCGCCACGGTCGCGGCGCAGAGCACCAGCCCCTGCCCCGCGGCGAAGGTCGCGAAGTCGTCGACGTTCAGCAGCCGTGTCAGCAGCAGGGCGTAGCCGTAGTTGAGTGCACCGATGATGAGCCATGCCGCGGTGATCCAGCGCGCTCCCTGAACGGCGGTGACATCGTCGGATCGGGCGCCCGCGCGGTGGACCGAGGTGCTGAGGGATGTCATGGCGTGGTCCGGTCGCTGTCGCCGAGAGCGCCGCCGAGGCGGACGGGAAGCGGGCCGGCCGCCGGTTCCGGCCCTGTGGGAACGATCGTTCCCACCAGGACGTCCTGGCGGCTCGCCAGGGAGAGTTCGTCCGGGTCGACCCCCAGGCGCCCCAGTGCCCGTACGGCGCGGACCTCGTCGCAGCCGTGCAGGAGCACCCGGAAGGTGTTCCCCTGGCGGTCCCAGGCGTCGGTCAGCCGCAGGGCGTTGCGGAGGAAGCGCTCCATCGCGTCGCCGTCCGCCACGAGGAAGCTGCCGATGACCGAGAGATCGCTCGGCCGGCGGCGCGAGTGCCGGTGCCGTCGCGTCCGCGTCATCTCCTCCAGGACCACGGCGGCCAGCCGCTCGGCGCTGCTGTCCCAGGAGAACGTGGCCGCCCAGGACCGGCACCGGGCCGCCGCCCGCTCCCGCGCGGCGGGGTCGGCGAGTGAGCCCAGCGCGTCGGCGATCCCGTAGGCCAGATCCGATTCCGGGGGCAGGAGCCATCCGGTCCGGCCGGGCCGGACCGCGTCGCGCAGACCGGGCACGTCGTAGACGACGGCAGGGGTACCGACGGCGTTGGCTTCGATGACCGTCAGGCCCCAGCCCTCGGCCACGGAGGGGGCGACCGTGAGCCACGCCCGGGCCAGCATCTCCCACTTGCGTGCCTCGCTCACCCGGCCGTGGAAGGAGACGGCGCCGCCGACCCCCTCGCGCACGGCGAGGGCCCGCAGGTGGTCGAGTTCGCTTCCGTCACCGGCGATGTCGAGGTGTATGTCCGGCATCTTCTGCGTCAGCGTGGGCATCGCCCGCACCAGCAGTTCCAGCCGCTTCTGCGGGACGAGTCTGCTGACGACCGCGATGGCGGGCGTGCGGCTGCGTGGCACACCGAGCGCGGCCCGTGGTCCGTCACAGGCGCTGACGGGCGGGGACCCGTTGGGCACGATGTAGGCGGGGTTGTGGAAGCCCAGTTCGCGCCGGATCCCCTCCAGGGTGGACGGCGAGACCACGACGACCGGCCGCCCGCGGTAGACGGCGCGGCTGACCTGCTTCTCCAGGAGCCGGCCGACGATGTTCAGCGGCCGGGGCAGGAGCATGTCGAACTGGTTCTGGTGGACGTGGTGCACCACGCACAGGTCAGCGGTCCAGCGGGGGCTGAAGAGCGGTGAGAAGAAGGGAATGCCGTTCTGGCAGTCTATGACGGCGTCGTAGGCGTGCCGGTGGCTCAGCAGGTGCCGGGCCGCCGCGGCGTAGACACCGTAGGTGCCGCCGCCGCGCAAGATCCGTATGCCCTCGGACATCGAACTGGGCGGCGATCCCGGGTGGCGCGCGGTGAACACCGTGACGCGGGCGCCCGCCTCGCTGAAGCGGCGGGCGGTCTGCCAGCAGTACTCCTCGGCGCCGCCGGCCTGCGGATGGGAGGGATCACGCCAGTTGAGGAAGAGGATGTCGGCTCGAGCGAGCTCGTTCAGTGCAGTCATGGCGGTCACCCCCGGACCCTTGAGATCCTGATCAGATCGGCCATCGAACGCAGACCGTCCCGGCGTGCCGAGAACGTCGATCCCGGCACGTCGCACCAGCTGACCGGCACTTCGGTCACGCGGTGTCCCCGGCGTTCGAGGCGGGCGAGTATCTCCACGTCGAAGGCGAAACCGTCGACGCGGCAGTCACGGACGACCTCGCGGATGAGCGGTCCGTCGAAGAACTTGAAGCCGCACTGTGTGTCGGCGACGTCGGGGATCGTCAGCCGGGCCAGCTGCCTGAAGGCCCAGCCGCCGCAGCGGCGGAGCGAGGGCTGCTCCGTCTCGTAGCGGGCTCCGGGGGCGCGCCGAGAGGCGATCACCGCCGGGTGGCCCTGCTCGAGCAGGACCATGATCTGGTCGAGCGTTGCGATGGGGGTGGCGCTGTCGGCGTCGGCGAATCCCACGTACCGGGCCGAAGAGGTGGCGATGCCCCGGCGGACGGCGGCTCCTTTCCCGTGATCGCTGCAGCCGATGGTGCGGACGGGGACCGGTGCGCGGGCGAAGCGCTCCACGACGTCGCGGGTGCCGTCGGCGCTGTCGTTGTCCACCACCACGACGGCGGAGGTCCAGGGCCGGGCGGCGAGGTGGTCGACGGTGACGCCGATGGTGGACGGCAGACGGCGTTCCTCGTTGAACGCCGGGAGGATCAGCTCCAGATCCACCATCGGACGCACGAGCCTGAAAGCCATCACGGATCGCCGCCTTCCCATGGACGCCGGAGGAGGGCGGCCCGGTGATGTTCTCCGGGTTCCGGATCGCCGCCCGGGGCGGTGCCCGAGCCGCCCGGGCGGCGACGCCCGGCCGTCCGCGGGGCGGCTCCGGGGGCCCGGTGGCGGCATATCGGCGACCAGCGCCTGGGCACGTTGCAGACCTCGCTCGTCGTCGCCTCGGTGATCCTGTCGGACGCACGGCGGCACCGGACGTTGCCCGCCTGGGCGGCGGAGGGGCGGGAGGACGCGCGCCTCGGCCAGTCGGTCGCACGGCGCAGTGGGTGGGGAACGACAGCGGTCGGGGAGTGGCCGGCCGCAGCAAGAGACTTCATGAATGGCACCTAAAGAGATGATTACGGCGTATACATACACTTTCGTCCGGTCTTTCCGTGGAGTCAAGGCGAGCCCGTTGGGGTGTGCCTCTACGTCCTCCGTCCAGGCTGGGGGGTCATGCAGGGCCGTGAAGAAGGCGGCGGGGCAGGGGGCGTGGGGGCCGCTCACGGGCTCGTGCCGACTTGCCCGACTGAAGGGTGAAACTGTATGTTTACAACGTAAATATGCGTGCGAACCACGCGCAGGCGCCGCGGCCGCACTCTCCGGACGTCCGGCCCTCCGCCTCTTCGGCCGACCGGTTCGAGAGGACGGCGACGCGTTCATGAGTGCTCCCATCGAGGACTACGCCCTCCTCAGCGACCTGGAGACGGCCGCCATGGTCGGCCGGAACGGCTCCGTGGACTGGCTGTGTCTGCCCCGGTTCGACTCGGAGGCCTGCCTGGCCGCGCTGCTGGGCACGCAGGACAACGGCTTCTGGCGGGTCGCCCCGGCTGCCGCGGCCGGGGCCCGCGCCCGCCGCGCCTACCGGCCCGACACGCTGGTCCTGGACACCTGGTGGGAGACCGCCGAGGGAGTCGTCCGGGTCACCGACTTCATGCCGCCCCGTACCGAGGCGCCGTGCATGGTCCGCGTGGTCGAGGGGGTGTCGGGGGCCGTGCGTGTGCGCAGCGAGCTGCGCCTGCGCTTCCACCACGGCCGCGTGGTGCCCTGGGTCCGGGCCCGCGACGAGGGCAGCGTCGCGGTCGCCGGGCCGGACGCGGTGTGGCTGGCCGCGGACGGTGCGGTGCAAGCGCTCGGCCGGGAGGGCTCCACCGTCTGGGACGTCACCGTCCCGGCCGGCCGGCGGCTCGCCCTGACCCTGGTGTGGGCGCCCTCGCATCACCCCGGGCCGCCCGCCGCGATGGGCGTCCCGGCGGAGACGCTGCTGAAGGAGACCGACGACTTCTGGCGCGACTGGGCGGGCCGGTGCCGGTACCAGGGGCCGTGGCGGGACGCCGTGGTGCGCTCGCTCATCACCCTGAAGGCGCTCACCTGCGCTCCTACCGGGGGCATCGTCGCCGCACCCACCACCTCGCTGCCCGGGTGCATCGGCGGTGATGCCAACTGGGACGACCGGTGCTGCTGGCTGCGCGACTCCACCCTCACTCTGTCGTGCCTGCTGCGCAGCGGGTACCGGGAGGAGGCACGCGCCTGGCTCGGGTGGCTCATGCGGGCGGTAGCGGGAGACCCGGCCGATCTGCAGACCGTGTACGGTCTGGGCGGCCAGCGGCTGCTGCCCGAGACCGAGGCGCACTGGCTGACCGGGTACGAGGGGTCCCGCCCGGTGAGGTTCGGGAACTCCGCGGCCGGCCACTTCCAGCTCGACGTGCACGGCGAGGTCCTGGACACGCTCCTGCTGTGCCTGCGGGCGGGGATCCCCATGCCCGCCCACGGGTGGGACGTGATCGAAGCGCTGATGGGTTTCCTGCAACGGCACTGGCGTGAGCCCGACCAGGGGCTGTGGCAGGAGCGGGGCCCGCGGCGGCAGTTCGTCCACTCCAAGGTCATGGTGTGGGTGGCCGCCGACCGGGCGCTGCTCATGGCGGAGCTGCTGGGACGCAACGGATCATCGGCCGGGTGGCGGGTCCTGCGCGACGAGGTGCGCCGGCAGGTCCTGCGCAGGGGCTGGGACGCCGAGCGGCGGTCCTTCGTGCAGTCCTACGGTTCGGCCGGTCTGGACGCCTCCGCCCTGCTGATGCCCCGGCTCGGCTTCCTGCCCGGCCGGGACCCGAGGGTGCGGTGCACCGTCCGTGAGATGCGTCGACTGGAGCACGGCGGTTTCGTACGCCGGTACGCCCCCGACGGCGGCGGCGCGGACGGCCGTGAGGGCGCGTTCGTGACGTGCTCCCTGTGGTATGCCGACGCCCTCGCCGCGACCGGTCGCGGCGCACAGGCCCGCGAGGTCTTCGAGCGGGTTCTCGGCGTCCGCAACGACGTGGGGCTGCTGTCGGAGCAGTGGGACCCGGACGCCGGTCGCCAACTGGGCAACGCACCCAAGGCGTCCAGCCACATCGCGCTGGTGGAGACGGCGTTCGCGCTGTTCGGCGGGCGCAGGACGGCAGCACGGTAGGCCGATCCTCGGGCGGCCCGGGGGCCCTTGTACGCGGAGCATCCGATCAGAGCGCAGCCCCCAGAACTCCTTGGTCTGGCACGGTCACGCCCCGCCCCCCTCGGGCCGCCCGCCCCCGTCCTGCCGGCGCAGCACCTCCTCGCCCTGCTCCACCGTCATCGGCGCCGCGAACAGGTAGCCCTGCCCGAACCGGCACCCGATGCCCGTCAGCAACTCCTGCTGCGCCGACTCCTCGATGCCCTCGGCGATCACCTCGAGGCCCAGTTCGTCCGCGAGGTGGATGATTCCCTGGACGAGCGCCACCTGCCGGGTGTTGTGTGCGAGGTCGTCGATGAACGTCTTGTCGATCTTGAGTACGTCGACGGGGAGCTCTCGGAGGTAGCGCAGCGACGAGAAGCCGCTGCCGAAGTCGTCGACCGCGATGCGCACCCCCAGGTCCTTCATCTCGCCGACGAGCCTGTCGAGTTCCCGGTCGCGCCGCATGAGCACCGACTCGGTGATCTCCAGCAACAGTGCCCCGGGGGCGAGACCGGCGGCGTCGAGAGCGCCGCACACCTCGTCGAGGAACTCCGCGCCCCGCCACTGGTGGGCGGAGACGTTGACGCTGACGTACGGCGCCGCGAACCGCCGGGAGGTGTTGTGCCGCAGCCGGGCGACGTCTGCCGCCGCGTGGTGCAGTACCCAGGCGCCCAGCGGTGAGATCTGCCCGGTCTCCTCGGCGAGCGGGATGAACTGTTCCGGCGGCACCAGACCGTACCGGCTGTGCCGCCAGCGGACCAGGGCCTCGAACCCGGCGACGTCGCCCGTGGCGAGGTCCACCACCGGCTGGTAGCGCAGGGCGAACTGCCCCCTGCTCACCGCCTCGTTCAGGCGCGCCAGGAGTTCGTGCCGTTCCGCCATGCGGGTGCGCTGCTGGGGCCGGAAGCGGCGCCACTGCCGTTTCCCGGCGGCCTTGGCCGCGTACAGGGCGAGATCGGCGAGGCCCAGCAACTCGTGCGCGTCCGTGCTGTCCCGGGCCGTGGCCACGCCGACACTGGCGGAGACGTTCACCAGGTCGCCGGAGAGGTGGAAGGGCTGGCTCAGGGTCTGGATCACCTGCGCCGCGAGGAGCTCGCCGTCGAGGGACTGCTTCACGTCCTCCATCAGGACCGCGAACTCGTCGCCGCCGAGCCGGGCGGCGGTGTCGCTGCGGCGCAGCATCCTCGACAGACGCTCACCCACGGCGCACAGCAGTCGGTCGCCGACCGAGTGGCCCAAGGTGTCGTTGACGTTCTTGAAGTCGTCCAGGTCGATGAAGAGCAGACAGGTGACGGCGGGATCCCGGCGGGCGCGCAACAGGGCGCGCTCGGCCCGCTCCAGCAGCAGGGTGCGGTTGGGAAGGCCGGTCAGGGGATCGTGGAAGGCCCGCTGGGTGAGTTCGAACTCCAGCCGCCGCTGTTCTGTGACGTCCCGGAGGGTGACGACCAGACCGGCCACCGTCGTGTCGTCCCGCAGGTCGCGGCATCTGACCTCGACCTCGATGTGCTCCACCCCCTCGGCGTCCTGCGGGGCCGGCGTGACCCACCAGTGATCGTGGACTTCCTGCCGCCCGTCTTCGTCGAGGGCCTCCAGGGTGCGGTCCACCTGGCCCCGGTCCGGCGGGTCCACCAGTTCCCGCAGCCGCGTACCGGCCAGATCGGCCCGCCCGAAGACGGCACGCGCCGACGGGCTGGCATAGCGGACCGTCGTGTCCTCGTTGACGATGATGATGACGTCCGAGGCGTTGTGCACCAGGGTGCGGAAGTAGGCTTCGTTCTTGTTGCGGATGGTCTCGTTGCGCAGGGCGAGGCGTTCCGTCGCCAGGCCGGCGTGCCAGGCGAGGATCTCCAGCGCGTCGCGTATCTCGGTCAGTCGGCGCTCGGGCCCCGCTGCCACCAGCAAGTCCGCAAGCACGCCGCCCCCCGGCCCCTCGGGCTGGACCAGGGGGCACAGCAGCGCCATGGGCAGTTCCCCGAGCCGCTCGGCGAGGGCCGGGCCGAGTGCCGGGACGGGGACCATCACGTCGAGGTACCGGGCAGGCCCTGCCGGCCCGTTCCCACGCGGCCCGGCGCTCTGCACGCCGTCCCGGTCCGCGGTGCCGGCGGGGCGGAGCAGCGGGTGCAGCACGGCGGACTCCCGGGCCGGTAGCAGGACCGTCGCGTGCGGGACCTTCGGCCCGAGCAACGCACCGACCGCGGCGTCGCAGGCGCGTGCGATGTCCTGCGGCCGGGCCGCCGCTCTCAGGGCGGCGGCCGCGGTGCGCACCTCGCGTTCCCGTACGACGATCTCCCGGTGCGCGGTCACCATGGCGCCCGTTCGCAGGACCACCAGCAGGAAGAGCAGAGCGGAGAAGGCGGCCACCACCGGCGCCTCGTGCATGTTGCCGTCGAGTGCCTCGTGAGCCAGGACGGCTGGTGCGATCAGCGTGGCGCCGGCCACCAGCAGCCAGCGCCAGGGCGGCGGCAGGGACGGGGACCGGGGCTCGGACGCGGTCAGCTCCACCATCGAGGGGTGCAGCGCGGCCAGCCCGTAGGCGGTGCAGAAGACGATCCCTCCGACGCCCAGCGGTGCGGCGGCCTCCCAGCGTCCGGCGATCCGGTGGGCCCCGTAGGCGACATCGAAGCAGAGCAGGGTGAGGGTGCCCAGCACGAGCAGGTGTACGGAGCGGTTGCGGTGTGAACCCGGGCGTGAGGTGAGCAGCCGGACCAGCAGCGCCAGCACCAGGACGCCGCCCAGCGGGTAGGAGATCCTGACCGCTTCCTGCAGCCAGGTCAGGTCCTCCGGCCGGGCCAGAGGCCTCATCAGGTACGCCCACACCGGAAGGGCCAGCCCGACCGTGATGATCAGCGTGTCCAGCGTGCCGGGCAGGTCGCGGTCGGCCCAGCGGTAGCGGACCAGGCCGAAGAGGGCCGTGGCGAGGAGCGGGTAGACCGCGAGACAGGAGGCGTCCGACGGCGAGGGGAACGAATCGGGGCCGGGGGAGTACGTCAGTTGCGCGCTGCGGCAGTCGCCCGCGGTGAAGGCCAGCAGCGCGGCCGCGAGCATCCCCCACGGCCAGCCGTGCCCGGGCCGGTGGACGCGGATCCCGGTCAGGACGGCGACGACGGCTGTCAGTCCGGCGACGGCCCACAGCGGAGCACGCAGCTCCGAGAAGGTCGCGCCCAGGGCGGTCACCACACCGACCAGCGCGACACAGGTTGCCATCAGCCGATGGGGCAGCAGCAAGGCACTTGCCTCCCCTGGGCGCAGGACACCGGGGCTGCATCGGGACACCAACCGCTTCGCCCGTATCGAGCATAGAGACGACGCGCATCCACTGCATCTCGGCAGGCGGCCCCGGGCCGGGACGCGCGCTCACCGACCGCTGCTCGCCTACGGGCCGTACCACTCCTGCCTCTCCGGCCGCCGCGCGGAGCCAGCGTAGCCGTGCGGGTTGAGCCGCTGGAAGTGCCAGGCGTCACGGCACATGTCGGCGAGGTCCCGCTCGGGGCGCCAGCCCCAGGCATTCTCGATGGTGGTCGCGTCGGCGACGAGTTCGGCGACGTCTCCGGGACGGCGGGGCACGACCTCGTACGGAACGGGCCTGCCGGATGCCCGGGAGAAGGCAGAGACCACGTCGAGGACGGAACGTCCCTTCCCTGTACCGAGGTTGTACGTGTGCATGCCCGGTCCGTCGGCGAGATGGTCCAGCGCGACGCGGTGCGCCTCGACGGCGTCCATCACGTGGAGGTAGTCGCGGACCGGCGTGCCGTCGTGCGTGGGGTAGTCGTCACCGTGGACACTCAGGTGCCTGCGTCGGCCGGCGGCCACCTGAGCCACGGACGGCATCAGACTGGAGGGTGCGCCGAGGGGGTCCTCGCCGAGCAGCCCGCTGGAGTGGGCGCCGGCCGCGTTGGAGGACCGCAGGCACAGCACGGTGTACTCCGGGCAGCGACGGCAGACGTCGGCGAGGATCTGCTCGCACAGCCGCTTGGCGGCCGCGTAGGGGTTGGTGGGACGCGCGGGCGTGCCCTCCGGCAGCGGGCCGCCTCCGGCGTCGCCGTAGACGGAGCAGGAGGAGGAGTACACGAGCTGGTGCACCCCGTGGTCGTGCATGGTCCGCAGCAGGGTGGTCGTGCCGCCGACGACGGAGTCGTAGTACTGGACCGGCAACCGCGTCGACCTGTCCGTGGACGTGAGCCCGGCGAAGTGCACGACGGCGTCCACGGAGTGCCGGCCGAAGGCGGCCGACAGGGAGTTCCGGTCGCGGATGTCCAGCTCGTAGACCGCGCCGACGAAGCGGCCGGCGAGCCGTTCCACCCGGGCGAGCACCTGGGGGGTGCTGTTGGAGTAGTCGTCGACCACGATCACCTCGTAGCCGTGGTCCAGCAGTTCCACGCAGGCGTGGCTGCCGACGAAGCCGGCGCCGCCGGTGACGAGGACCGTGGACGGCGGGGCCGCGGGCGTGCGCCCGGATGGGGCGCCGCCGGGGCCCGGACCGGGCCGGGGCACCTCGTCGGCGGCGAACCGTACGAGTCGGCGTTCCTTGCCCGAGGGAGCCGAGAACTGTTCGCTGCGGGCCATGGCGAAGATGCTCTCGTGTGCGCTGGTTACGAGGTACGTTTACGACGTATCCCTCACTGTCCCCTTCCGGGGGCTCGCAGTCAAGGCCCCCGGGGGCGCGATGCCCTGTCCGGGAGCGGGCAGGGTGCGCCCGGTGATCTGCTTCCCCGCCCGCCGGGTCGCGCCGACCCCCGCCCCCCGGCACGGGCGCCGCGGCGCTCCTTCGTCACTCCGCCGAGGTGGCCTTGAGCGCCAGCCACAGCTCCATGCGTACGTCCGGGTCGTCCAGGGAGCGGCCCAGGATCTCCTCCACTCTGCGCATCCGGTAGCGCAGGGTGTGGCGGTGGACGCCCAGGTCCGCCGCCGCTGCGTCCCACTGGCCGTGCCGGGACAGCCAGGCCCGCAGCGAGGCGACCAGATCGCCGCGCCCGGTGGCGTCGTGCTCGTGCAGCGCACGCAGCAGCCCGTCCGCGAACGCCTTCACCGCGTCGTCGGCGAGCAGCGGCAGCACCGAACCGGCCGCCAGCTGCTCGTGCTCCACGCACACCCGGCCCCGGCGCCGCGCCACCGACAGCGCCTGCTCGGCCTGCTTGTAGGCCGCGGCCGCCGCGATCGGACCGGCCGGCGCCGACAGCCCGAGCACCAGTTCGGCGTCCTCGGCCGCCTCCCGCACTCCGCCGGACGCGCGCCCGGCCTCCAGGGCGGCGGCGTACTCCTGGCACGAGGTGACCGCCGAGCCCCCGTCCGCCGTGAGGACCACCAGCCGCTCCCCCTCCGGGACGACCAGCACCGCTTCCCCGGAGCGGGCGGCGGACGACTCCACCACCTCCGCCAGCCGGTCCAGCGGATCACCCGCCGGATCGCCGGCGGCCAGCGCGGCGGCCGACGGCCTGGCCGCCGTACCCCGGGGAGCGAACTCCCCGCCGCCCGCCCGGCCGCCGCCGGGGTGCGGCTGGACGTCCGCCTGCGCCCGGGCGGCCGACGCCGAGGCCGACTCGGCGACGACGATCCGGAACGGCGCGTCGAGCAACGGGCCGTACAGCTCACCGGCGACCGCCCGGGCGTGGTCCGGCTCGCCCGCGAGCAGCATGCGCAGCACGGCCGTGCCGAGCCGCTGCTCGGCCGCGCGCAACGAGCTGGAGCGCTCGGTGGTGAGGGTGAGCAGGGCGATCGCCGAGTGCACGGCGTACCGCTCGGCGGTGCCGAGGGCGGCCGCCGTACCCACCGCGAGCGCGGAGCGCGGACGCCGGCCGGTGCCGAGCGAGTGCAACTCCACGCGGTCGTCGTGGTCGGTGTGCTCCGGGCCGCCGACCACCGCCGACGCGGGCGCCGCCCGGTCCCGCAGCCGCTCCACCTCGGCCGTCAGCCGCGCCGCCCGACGGCTCGCCCACTCGGGCGCGACCGCGACGACCGCGCCCGACGCGTCGTAGAGCGCCGCCCAGCCGTCGACCTGCGCCGCGAGCGCGGTCAGAAGTCCCTCCGGGCCGGCCGTCAGCGCCTGTCGGGTCAGCTCCCGCTGGGCGGCGAAACCGGCCGTGACCGCCCGGTACTGGTCGGCCGCGATGGCCGCCGACACCGCCTTGCTGATCGCCAGGAACGGGGTGCGGCGCGGCACCTCCAGCAGCGGCAACCCCTCCTGCTCGGCCGCGTCGACCAGCGCCTTGGGGACCTCCTCGTAGTTCACCCCGACGGCGAAGCCCAGGCCGACGACACCGGCCCCGACCAGCCGGCGGACATAGCGCCGCATCGCCTCGGGGTCCTCGGCGTCCAGCTTCAGAGCGGTGATCAGCAGCAGCTCCCCGCCCTCCATGTACGGCACGGGGTCGGCGAGCTCGCTGACATGCGCCCAGCGCACGGGCACGTCGAGACGGTCCCCGCCTGCCCGCACGGTCAGTTTGAGCGCGGAGTGGTGGACGAGCGAGGCGAGGGTCGGCGGCATGGGACCTTCAGGTCGGGGGACGGGGCGGCGGGACGAGTCCCGGACCGGGGAGGCGTGCGCGTCGCGATCTTCCGAAGGCGAACCTCCGGCCGACGTCTTCCGGGCCGACGTCTCCCGGCCGTCGTCTTCCGGCCGTGACCGTCGGGTCATGATCTTTTGGCCGCCACGTATGAACGGCCTGGGTCGATTCTGCCTCACCGGAGGGGTGCGCGGCTCCCGTTCAGCCCCGCAGATCGACCAGCAGCGGCGGAGTGTGCTCACCGTCGATCCGGGTCAGCGACAGCACCGCGTGCCCGGGCGGCACCTCGTGCGCCAGCTGCGACGCCGACCAGCGCTCCCGCTCCACCTCGCGCACGGTCACCGCGTCCGTCGTCACCGCCTTGCCCGTCACCAGCTTGCGCAGCGCGTGGATGGCCCGCGTCATCGGCTGGTCGGCGAAGACGGTGTGCTTGGCGACCTCCGTGGTCTCCACCCACTCGGTGCCCCACGACTGCGCGAACCGGCTGCCGTCCCAGGTGGTCACCCCGCAGAACGCCATCCGGCAGCCCACCGCCCCGTACAGCGGACCGTGCAGCGCCTCGGGGACGTCGCCCAGGGAGCGCAGGGCGAGCAGCACGCCCGCGTTCTGGGAACGCAGCCGCTGGACGCGGCGCACCGACCCGGCGGTGACCGTACCGGTCGCGTCGTCCAGCACCAGCCCGGCGAAGTGGGCTCGCCCCGGCTCCTGGACGACCGTGTGGAACTGGGCGAGAACCAGCCGCGTGATCAGCCGGCCCGCCTCCTCGTGGCCGCGCTCGGGCAGATCGATGCGGACCCGCAGCGGGTGGTGGGCGACCGCACGCAGCGAGAACGGCCGGGCCGGGCCGCCACCGCCGAAGAAGTCCGCGAACACCGGCCGGTTCAGCAGCGCCAGCCGGTCGGCGAGCGGGCCGCCGGGGTCGCCCGCCGTGCCCGTCTGCCGGATCCGGGCGTCGAGTTCGCGCCGCATCACGTCGTCGCCGCGCGCGACGAGCGCGTCCCGCAGTCCGCCCAGGGCCGTCTCCTCGCCCTCCAGCAGTTCGCGCAGCTCCGGCAGGGTCGGGAAGCGGCCGTGCACCGCCCGGTACGGGCCGAGCAACTGGGCCAGCGCGGTGGCCGCGCTCCGGGCGCCGACCGCGTCCAGATCGCCGACCAGCGCCTCGGCGAGCAGGTCGGCCGCCTCGTCCGGATCCTGGGACTCGGCGTACGGGTCGAGATCGTGGGTGGAGGCGGGGTCGCCGATCCGGACGACCACGTCGAACGCGGCGTCCGGCCCGACCGGACGGCCGGGGGCCGACACGACGACGACCGCGCAGCGGCCGGTGAGCGCCTGCAGCGCCAGCGCCTCGGCCACCGGCTCCACGAGCGTACGGGTCTTGCCGGCCCCGGAGGGGCCGACGGCCAGCAGCGACGTCCCCAGCACCTCCGGGCCGAGCGCGGCGCCGGCGTCGTGGTACGGCCGGGGGGCGCGCTCCGCGGCCACCCATCGGCCGATCCTCACCTGGCCGGTGAGCAGGTCGTGGCGGGCGGCCCGGTGCGGCAGGTCCCGCGCGCCGGAGGGGTGCGTCCACGCCGCCCCGCGGTCGCGCAGCACCGTGTCCCGGAACACCCCGAGCCGCGCCTCCCGGCGCGCCGCCGCGAACGCGTCCTCGATCCGCACACAGTCCACGTCGTTCATCCGCCCCCCGACGACCTCCCCGGCCAACACCTCGGCTACCTCCGCCTGCCCGGCTTCGCGGAGGGCGGGCCAGCGGGAGGGGGGCGTGAGCGAGGGGCCGACGGCCGGACGGGGACCGGCAGCCCGGGCGGCACCCCACTGCTTGATCAGCGGGATCCAGTCGCCCAGGCGGGCGAAGGGATAGAGCACGCCGAGTGTGACCAGGGTCCGTACGGTGAAGGTGACCAGCGGTGACGTGGCGGTCTCCCAGCCGCCGCCGACCAGGGCGACCAGCGTGAAGACCGTCGAGGCGACCGGCAGGTGGTTGCCCTCGACGAGCGGAAACGCCCCGGGCCACACCAGGGCCAGGACGACGAGGGCGCCGGCGGCGGTGACGGCCGCGCGCCTCGGCCACGGCCAGCGCGCCAGGAAGTGCCGGACGAGGGCCGGCCAGCTGCCGAGGTAGCCCATGACACAGACGACGACGACGTAGAACAGCCGGTCGATGGTCTGCCGTGCCGCCCAGGGCTCCCACGCCGAGGGATCCTTGGGCCAGAGCGTGCCCGGGTAGAACCAGTCGTCCGGGGTGAGGATGTGGATCAGCCAGTTCTTGTACGGGAACGCCCCCTGTGCCCACAGCGTCAGCAGCACGATGCCGACGACCAGGGGGATGGCCACGCCCAGCACCGTCTCGGGCGCGAGCCTGCGGCTCGGTTCCTCCGGGGGCGGGGACGTGTACCGGAACCGCCAGATGCCCGGCCCGGCGTCCCCGCGCGGCGCGTCCAGCCACTCCGCCACCGGTGCGGCCGCTTTCGGGCGGTGCTGCGGGGGCGGGGGCACCTGGGGCGGCGGGCCGGCCGGGCGGGGGATCGCGCGGTCGGTGATGCCGCGGGTGTCCTGCGTACCGTCCCTGTCCATGGCGTGTTGCCCCCGACCAGCCGTGCCGTCCACCGTCAGCGGTCAATCTAACGCCCCGGCAAGGGGAGTTCACCGGTACACGGCCGGGGGGCGGGTGAATCGGCGTGAGGCGGTCAGGTGACGCGGGCGGTCCGGCTATGTCCACGGCGGACAACGAGCGGCAGGGAAAACGCCCACATGGAGCATGCCGACCCCTCCCACCCCGGCCTAGCCTGCGAGAACAGAAGACACGTGCCCGCAAGACCCCCAGGAGCCCGCATGACCGCCCTTCCGCAGGAGCGCCGCGTTGTCACCGCCATCCCCGGCCCCAAGTCCCAGGAGCTGCAGGCCCGCCGCGTCGCCACCGTCGCGCAGGGCGTGGGCTCGGTGCTGCCGGTGTTCACCGCGCGCGCGGGCGGCGGCATCATCGAGGACGTCGACGGCAACCGCCTGATCGACTTCGGCTCCGGCATCGCGGTGACCTCCGTCGGCGCCTCCGCCGAGGCCGTCGTGCGCCGCGCCTCCGCGCAGCTCGCCGACTTCACCCACACCTGCTTCATGGTCACCCCCTACGAGGGCTACGTGGAGGTCGCCGAGGCGCTGGCCGAGCTGACCCCGGGCGACCACGCCAAGAAGTCCGCCCTGTTCAACAGCGGCGCCGAGGCCGTCGAGAACGCCGTCAAGATCGCCCGTGCGTACACCAAGCGCCAGGCCGTCGTCGTGTTCGAGCACGGCTACCACGGCCGCACCAACCTCACCATGGCGCTGACCGCGAAGAACATGCCGTACAAGCACGGCTTCGGCCCGTTCGCCCCCGAGGTGTACCGCGTCCCGGTCGCCTACGGCTACCGCTGGCCGACCGGTGCCGAGAACGCGGGACCCGAGGCCGCCGCCCAGGCCGTCGACCAGATGACCAAGCAGGTCGGCGCCGAGAACATCGCCGCGATCATCATCGAGCCCGTCCTCGGCGAGGGCGGCTTCATCGAGCCGGCCAAGGGCTTCCTTCCGGCGATCGCGCAGTTCGCGCGCGACAACGGCATCGTCTTCGTCGCCGACGAGATCCAGTCCGGCTTCTGCCGCACCGGCCAGTGGTTCGCCTGCGAGGACGAGGGCATCGTCCCGGACCTCATCACCACCGCCAAGGGCATCGCCGGCGGTCTGCCGCTGGCCGCCGTCACCGGCCGCGCCGAGATCATGGACGCCGCTCACGCGGGCGGCCTCGGCGGCACCTACGGCGGAAACCCGGTCGCCTGCGCCGGTGCGCTCGGCGCCATCGAGACCATGAAGGAGCTCGACCTCAACGCCAGGGCGAAGAACATCGAGGCGATCATGAAGTCCCGCCTCACCGCCATGGCCGACAAGTACGACGTCATCGGCGACGTCCGGGGCCGCGGCGCCATGATCGCCATCGAGCTGGTCAAGGACCGTACGACCAAGGAGCCCCACCCGGAGGCGACCGCCGCGCTCGCCAAGGCCTGCCACGCGGAGGGCCTGCTGGTCCTGACCTGCGGCACCTACGGCAACGTGCTGCGCTTCCTGCCTCCGCTGGTGATCGGCGAGGACCTGCTGAACGAGGGCCTGGACATCATCGAGCAGGCGTTCGCGCGCATCTGAGCAGGGATGTTTCCCATCTGGGAGTCTCCGGCCGCAGAGCGTGTGAAGAACGTGTGCGAGGTACATGGCGGGTCGGGATCGGCCCTGTCGTACGGCCTGCGCCTGCCGTAGGTTCGTCAGCAGATGAGAGATACACCCCCCGCCCACAGGGCACTGTGGGCGGCACAGGCCGGGGCCTCCCCAGCTTCGACCTGGTCGTGCCCTCGCGCACAGCGGAGCCGTGAGGCTCCGGATCTCCTCACCGATCGGACGGTCGCCCGCCCCAAACCCCCCGGGGCGCGCGACGTTCCGATCCGGACGGCCACCCCGAAACCACCCCCCCTGTTCCGGGGTGGCCGGCCTCCTTCTCCTCCCTCTCCTCCTCACGACCCCGTCGCCGTGGCCGGCAACGGGGTCGTCCCGCGTTCCTGACAAGCTGGATCCATGACGACCAGTCCGCCTGCGCGGAATCCCGGGGGGTCGACGCCCACACCGGTGCCGACGCCGGTGCCGACGCCGACGCCCACGCCGGGGCAGGCCCGACCGCGCGTCCTGCTGCCGGCCGTGTTGTCCGGCCTGCCCGCCCTCCTCTTCGCGCTGTTCACCTGGCAGGTGCTCGTCGACGGACCGCTGCTGGACCTGGACGCCCGGCTCAGCGGTGCACTGGTCCACGCCGACCGGGCCTCGGAACTCCTCTCCGACCTCGGGGGAGTGCCGGTCGCCGTCCCGGTGCTGGTTCTCGTCGCGGCATGGGCCGGGTTCCGGGGCCGCGCCGCGGCCCTTTCGCGCTGGTGGCTGCCGCCCCTCGCCGGGCTCGCCCTCATGGCGCTGGTGCCGCTGCTCGTCGTCCCGGTCAAGGAGTGGACCGACCGTCCGGCGACGCCGGTCGAACCGCCCGCCACCGGGTACTTCCCGTCCGGCCACACCGCGACCGCGGGCATCGCCTACGGAGCCGCCACCCTCCTGCTGTTGCCCTGGCTGTCCACCGCCCGCGCCCGTCGCCTGACCGCCGCCACCGCCGGCCTCCTCGTCCTCGCCGTCTCGTACGGCCTCGTCCGGCGCGGCTACCACTGGCCCCTGGACGTGGTGGCCTCCTGGTGCCTGTGCGCCACCCTGCTCCTGGCGCTGCGGTGGCTGCTGCACCGGGCCGTACCGCACCCGGCCGAGTCCCCGGCCCCCGGGCCCCGCCCCGCGTCCGGCGCCGGCGAACCCCGGGTCGTTCGAGTTCCGGGAACCGATGTCCAAACCGTAGTGGACCTGGGCCGCACTCCTACGGACCGGACAAACGCCGGGTCGTCGTCCCGCGCCTACCGTGGAGCCGAAAGCCACAGCACACCCCCAACGCGGAAGGGCCGGGACTCCCTTATGACTTCCACCCACGCCTTCTGGCTCGCCGGCCGCCAGGCCACCGGCGAGGAGAGCTTCGACGTGACGTCCCCCTGGGACGGCCGTCTCGTCGGTACGGTCAGCGTGCCGACCGACGCGCAGGTCGAGGAGGCGGTGGCCGCCGCGTACGCGGTGCGGGACGAGTTCGCCGCCACCCCGGCCCACGTCCGCGCCGCCGCCCTGGACCACGTCAGCCGGCGCCTCGCCGAGCGCACCGAGGAGATCGCCCTGCTGATCTCCGCCGAGAACGGCAAGCCGGTGAAGTGGGCGCGCGGTGAGGTCGGCCGGGCCGTCTCCGTTTTCCGGTTCGCGGCCGAGGAGGCCCGGCGGTTCAACGGCGGCGAGGCACAGCGCCTCGACACCGACGCCGGCGGGCAGGGCCGGCTCGGCCTGACCCGGCGCTTCCCCAAGGGCGTCGTGCTCGGTATCGCGCCGTTCAACTTCCCGCTGAACCTGTGCGCCCACAAGGTCGCCCCGGCCATCGCCGTCGGAGCGCCGATCATCCTCAAGCCGGCGCCCGCCACCCCGCTGTCCGGCCTGATCCTCGGCGAGCTGCTGGCCGAGACGGAGCTGCCGGCCGGCTCCTGGAGCGTGCTGACGGTCGCCAACGACAAGATGCCCGCCCTGGTCCAGGACGAGCGGCTGCCGGTGATCTCCTTCACCGGCTCCGACAAGGTCGGCTACGCGATCATGGACTCGGTGCCGCGCAAGCACCTCACCCTGGAGCTGGGCGGCAACGCCGCCGCCGTCGTGCTCGGCGACTGGGCGAGCGACGCCGACCTCGACTGGGCGGCCGGCCGGATCGCCACCTTCTCCAACTACCAGGGCGGCCAGTCCTGCATCTCGGTGCAGCGCGTGATCGCCGACGCCTCGGTGTACGACCGGCTGCTGCCGCGCATCGTCGCCGCTGTCGAGGCACAGGTCACCGGCGACCCGTCCGACGCCGCCACCGACGTCGGCCCGCTGGTCAGCGAGGACGCCGCCCAGCGCGTGGAGTCGTGGGTGAGGGAGGCGGTCGACGCCGGCGCGACCCTGCTCACCGGCGGCAAGCGCGACGGCGCCACCTATGCCCCGACCGTTCTCACCGACGTGCCGGCCGACGCCACCCTCGCCTGCGAGGAGGTCTTCGGCCCGGTCCTGACCGTGCAGAGGACCGACGGTGAGGCCGAGGCGTTCGCCGCCGTCAACGACTCCAAGTACGGCCTGCAGGCCGGCGTGTTCACCCACGACCTCCAGACCGCCTTCCGCGCCCACCGCGCGCTGGAGGTCGGCGGCGTGGTCATCGGCGACGTGCCGTCCTACCGCGCCGACCAGATGCCGTACGGCGGCGCCAAGCAGTCCGGCGTCGGCCGTGAGGGCGTCCGCTACGCGATGGACGACTACACCTACGAGCGGGTCCTGGTCCTCACCGGGCTCGCCCTCTAGACACCGTGCCGGCGGGGTGTCCCCGCCGGCCGCCCGAAGGGGCCCGGCACGATCCCTACCCGAGATCGTGCCGGGCCCCTTCTTCTGGGCCGGCCTCTCCGGACCCTCAGCCGGAGAAGCCGACGTGCGCGAGCCGCAGCGGGCCGCGCAGCCCTAGGTGGACGTCGTGCACGCCGTCGGCGGACAGCGGCGCCTCGACCTTGGCGTAGGCGTACGGCCCCGAGGTGCGCGCGGTGAGGGTCACCGATCGGCCGGCCACCGAGAGCTCCGCCTCCCCCTCGCCGGCCACCTCCACCGACACCCCGGTCACGCCCGGCCCGAAGTCACAGGCACGATAGACGAGTTCGGCGCCGGCGCCGCCCGCCGGGGTCACCGCGTCGCCCGACACCTTCGTACGGTCGACGATCTCCGCGCCGCTCTGCTCGTCGAAGTCGGCCGCGGCCAGGCCGCGCTCCCGCACCGGCCGGGGCACCCCCGGCTCACCGTCCAGCACGACCGTGGCCCGCAGCCGGATGTCGGTGCTGGACGCGCCGGCCAGCAGCTCGTACGGGCCCGGCTCCACCCGCCAGTCGCCCCGGGCCACGTCCCAGAAGGCGAACGCCGACAGCGGCACGTCGAAGGCCAACTGCGCGCTCTCGCCGGGTGCCGGCGTGACCCTGCGGTGGGCCAGCAGCTCACGGCGTGGACGCGGGACCGCCGGGTCCACCGCGCGGGTGTAGAGCTGGGCCACCTCGCCGGCCGGTACCTCGCCGGTGTTGGTGACGGTGAACGTCACCCGGACGCCGTCGTCCGTGACCCGCGCCGCCAGGTCCGCGTAGCGGAAGGAGGCGTACGACAGACCGTGGCCGAACGGGTAGAGCGGGGTGCCCTCGAAGTACAGGTACGTCTGGCGGGAGCCGATCACGTCGTAGTCGAGGAGGTCGGGCAGGTCGGCGTCGTCGGCGTACCAGGTCTGCGGCAGCCGGCCGGCCGGGGAGACGTCGCCCGCCAGCACGCGGGCCAGCGCGGTGCCCGCCGCCTGCCCGCCGTGCGCGGTCCACAGGGCCGCCGAGAGCCGGCCGGGCTCGAACGCGTACGGGTACGCCGACACCAGCACCAGCACCGTGCGCGCCTTCGCCGCACGGGCCGCCGCCAGCAGCCGTTCCTGGTGGGCGGGCAGCCGCAGGGTCGTGCGGTCCTCGGTCTCACGGCCGTTGATGTGCGGGTCGTTGCCCGCCACCACCACGACCACGTCGGCCCCGGCGGCGGCCCGGGCCACCGCGTCCTCGCCGCGCTCGGTGACGACCAGCTCGAAGACCTCCGCCGTGCCCGCGTCGTCCTCGGCAACCTTCACGCCGTCGGCGGCGACCGTGACGTGGCGACCCGTTCCCAGGTGCCTGAGGAGGTGTCCGTTCGCATGGGGCTCGAGGCGGAAGGTCTCCTGGACGACCCAGCCGCCCGGCTGGTCGGCGGAGGCCCGCAGCCGGCCGTCCTCGGCGACCGAGAGGTACCGGCCGTCGGGAGCGCGCAGGGTGAGCACGCCCCCGCCCCAGTCGGCGAGCGCCAGCTCGGTGCCCACCTCGTCGGTGGTCAGCGGCGGCAGATCGGTCCGCCCGGCCAGCAGGGCCGGGTCCAGGGCGCCCTCGGCGCCGCGCACCTCGTCGTCCGCGTCCGTCTCCGGGACCCGCAGGAAGGTGCCGGCGGACGTCCTCAGCCGGACCCGGTCCACGCCCTCGGCGAACTCCACGCGCTCGGCGCCGAACCGCTCGTACAGGCCCTCCAGCGGCGTCGAGCGGTGGATCAGCGTGCCGCTGTACCAGTCGAGCTTGCACTCGTCGGCGAGCAGGCCGACCACCGCGATCCGGGTGCCGGGGGCGAGCGGCAGCACCCCGTCGTTGCGCAGCAGCACGACCGCCTGCTCGGCGGCCTCCCGGGCGAGCGCGCGGTGCTCGGGGGTGTCGAAGGCGCCCGGCTCGTCGTACCCGTCGAACTCGCCGAGGCGGAAGCGGACCGAGAGCTGGCGGCGGACCGCCGCGTCGAGGTCCGCCTCGCTCAGCAGGCCCCGCTCCAGGGCGCCGGTGAGCCGGGCGACGATCTTCGAGGAGTCGGTGCCGTGGTCGGTGAAGCTGTCCACGCCGGCGATCACGGCGGCCGCCGTCGCCTCCTCGTGGGTGTCGAAGTAGTGCTCGGAGTCGACCAGGTTGGAGGGCGCCCCCGCGTCCGAGCAGACCAGCAGTTCCTCGTCGGTCCAGGTGCGCAGGTGTTCGCGCAGGTAGGGGGAGACGTGGTTGGGGCGGCCGTTGACCAGGTTGTAGGCGGGCATCACGCCGGCCACCGCGCCCGCCTCCACCGTCTTGCGGAAGGCCCGCAGGTCGTACTCGTGGAGCACGCGCGGGCGGACCGAGGAGGAGGTGACGTCCCGGCCGGTCTCGTTGTTGTGCGCCAGCCAGTGCTTGAGCACCGGGGCGGTGCGCCAGTACGTCGGATGGCCGCCGCGCAGCCCGCGGGTGTAGGCGGTGGCGATGGCCGAGGTCAGCTCGGGGTCCTCGGAGTAGCCCTCCTCGCCCCGCCCCCACAGCGGGTGGCGCAGCAGGTTGACCGTCGGCGACCAGACGTTCAGGCCGACCCGCTCGTCCCGGGCGCGCATCGCCCGCACCTCCTGGGACACCGCCTCGCCGACCCGGCGGACCAGGTCCGGGTTCCAGGTCGCGCCCAACCCCACGGCCTGCGGGAACACCGTCGCCGGCCCCATCCAGGCCACCCCGTGCAGCGCCTCCTGGCCGGTCCGGAACGCGCCGACGCCGAGACGCTCGACGGCCGGGGCGAACTGGTGCAGGAAGGCGGTCTTCTCGGCCGTGGTCAGCCGCGAGAGCAGATCGTCGATGCGCTTCGCGAGCGGCAGCTGCGGGTCGCGGAACGGCGGCGTGGGCGGCGTGGGTTCGGTCACGTGGGAGTTCCCTTTGCACTGGAGCGGGGAGACGCTTTCGAAGCGCTTCGATGCTCGTTCGGGGTGGGGGTGGGTGTCAAGACATTCCGGCGCAACGCGTCCGACTCCATACCGTTACTTCAAGCGCCGCACATGAAACGTGGATGACCGGACACCTCCGAGGAATCTCGCAGGCGACCCTTGTGCGCCCCCATGGCTTCACTTAACCTCGCAGCAACATCGAAGCGCTTCGACTGCCTCGTTCGACCAGGACCGCCCACCGGGGGTGCGCAGTCCTCCGACGTCCGGGGCGGAGGGGATCGCTTCGGCTCAGCCAGTTCCAGACACGACACCGCAGCCGACGGCCACCGCCGGGTGTCCTGGTGCGCCACGAAGGGTTGACGCAATGACGCCGAACGCCGCTTCCGTCTCCTCCGGGCCCAGCCGGAGAAGCTTCCTCGCCTCCACCGCGGTCGCCACCGCAGCGGTGGCGGGGGGCATGCCGTTGCTCGCCGCGTGCGGCGGCGACGGCAAGAAGGGCCGCAAGGAGGGGACCACGTCCGGGAAGGACGCCCAGAAGATCCTCCCGGCCTTCGTGGCCTCCAGCGTCGTGGCGCCCGACATCCCGGCCAAGAACGGCTCGGCGGCCGGCTTCACCAGGGCCATCCCGACCGCCCAGCTGAAGACCGCGGTGCCCGAGAAGCTGGGCGGCGGCGGCAAGCTGAAGATCATGTCGCCGTTCTGGGGGACCCCGCCCGCGGACGACAACCCGTACTACCGGGCCATGAACGAGGCCATCGGCGTCGAGGTCTCCTGGCAGAACCAGGACGGCGTCACCTACGACCAGAAGCTCGGCGCCGTCCTCGCCTCCAGCGACATCCCCGACGCGGTGGTCGTCCCCGGCTGGAACATGATGGGCCGCATCCCCAGCGCCATCAACGCCAAGTTCGCCGACCTCGGCCCCCACCTGTCCGGCGACAAGGTCAAGGAGTACCCGAATCTCGCGGCCGTGCCCACCGAGGCGTGGCAGCGCGCGATCTTCGGCGGCCGGCTGCGCGCGATACCGATGCCCGGCTCGTACGTCACCGACATCGCGCCGATGTACCGCAAGGACGTCTTCGGGAAGAAGGGCTACTCCGTCCCCAGGAGCCCCGACGAGTTCCTCGCCTGGGCCAAGGAGGCCACCGACGCCAGGTCGAAGGTCTGGGCCTGCGACGACATGAAGTGGACGGCGTTCAACATCTACGGCGTCTTCCCCGGCGGCGACAAGGCGCTGTGGTGGAACATGGTCGACGGCAAGCTGGTCAACCGCGTCGAGACCGACGAGTACCTCGAAGCCCTGGAGTGGACCCGCAAGCTCTACGCGGCGAAGGTGGTCCACCCGGACGCCATCTCCGGGAAGGCGGGCGGCAACGCCAAGGACCGGTTCACCGCGGGCCAGTGCCTCGTCTTCAACGACAACATCTCCGCCTGGTGGGGTGCCACCTCCGAACAGCGCACCTCCAAGCCGGACTTCGACATGGCCGCGTTCGACATCTTCGGCCCCGACGGCGGCGACCCGACGCTGTGGGCGGGCCAGCCGGCCAACATCTTCACCTTCATCAGCAACAAGGCGTCCGAGCGGCAGATCAAGGACTTCCTCGCCGTCGCGAACTTCTGCGCCAGCCCGTACGGCACGAAGGAGTGGATGCTCACCAACTTCGGCGTCGAGGGGACCGACTTCGAGATGAAGAACGGGTTGCCGACCAAGACCGAGCAGGGTGTCAACGAGGTCAACAGCGCCTTCGACCTCACCGGCGACCCGGCGCCCTTCATCGCGCACCCGGACTTCCCGGACATCACCCGCGCCATGGTGGAGTGGCAGCAGCGCATGGGCGCCTTCACGAAGAAGACCTCCTTCTTCGGCCTCACCGTCACCGAGCCGACCCGCTGGACCAACCTCGCCGACGACTTCGAGCAGCTGGAGGACGACGTCGTACGCGGCCGCAAGAAGATCGGCGACGTCCAGCAGGCGGTGTCCGACTGGAGGAGCAAGGGCGGCGACCAACTGCGCGACTGGTACAAGAAGCTGCTCGACGACAACGGCTCGGCGAGCTGACCGGCGGCCGAGGCGAGGAGGAGGCCGTGTCCCACAGCACGGTGCCCCGGTCGAAGGCCGGGGCGGCGACCACGATGAATCCGTCGACGGCGTCCGGGGACACCGGCGGACCCCCACCGAGCGGCACCGAGCGTGCCGGGAGGCCGAGTCTCCGGCTCAGATTCCGGCGCGACCGCACGCTGCTCCTGATGGTCCTGCCGGCGCTGCTGCTGGTCCTGGTGTTCAACTACATCCCGATCCTGGGCAATGTGGTCGCCTTCCAGGACTACGACCCGTATCTCAGCGAGAACGGCTTCGTCGCGATCTTCGAGAGCCCCTGGATCGGCTTCGAGCAGTTCGAGCGGATCTTCGAGGACTCGGCCTTCTGGCACGCGGTGCAGAACACCTTCGTGCTGTTCTTCCTCCAGCTCGTGCTCTACTTCCCGGTCCCGATCCTGCTCGCGCTGCTCATCAACAGCGTGGTCAGGCCGAGGGTGCGGGCGGTCGCCCAGGCGGTCATGTACCTCCCGCACTTCTTCTCCTGGGTGCTCGTCGTCACCGTCTTCATGCAGGTCTTCGGCGGCGCCGGCATCATCGCGCAGACCCTGCGCGAGCACGGGCACACCGGCTTCGACCTGATGACCGACCCGGAGACCTTCAAGTTCCTGGTGACCGGCGAGACCATCTGGAAGGACGCGGGCTGGGGCATCATCGTCTTCCTCGCCGCCCTGTCGTCCGTCCCGGGCGACCTGTACGAGGCGGCCGCCATGGACGGCGCCGGCCGCTGGCGGCGCATGTGGCACATCACCCTGCCCGCCCTGCGGCCGGTGATCGCCCTGCTGCTGGTCCTGCGCGTCGGTGACGCCCTCACCGTCGGGTTCGAGCAACTGCTCCTGCAGCGGCAGGCGGTGGGGCCGGACGCCTCCGAGGTCCTCGACACCTACGTGTGGTGGAACGGCATCCGCAACCAGGACTTCAGCTACGCCGCCGCGGCCGGACTCGTCAAGGGCGTGGTGGGCCTGACGCTGGTGCTGACGGCGAACAAGGTCGCCCATCTCATGGGTGAGCAGGGGGTGTACAAGAAGTGAGCGCGGTTCTCGGCAGGACGGACGGTGGCAGGACCGACGGCGGCGGGACGGCCGGCGGCGGGCCCGCCGCGGCGCCGCGCTGGTGGCAGGCGCCGCCCCGCCCGGTGTGGGAGGAGGAGCCGTCCCGGGCCGGCCTGGCCGGCAAGGGCATCGCCCTGTTCTTCGCCTGTTTCGCGATCCTCTTCCCGCTGTGGATCGTCATCGTCACCAGCCTCCAGACCAAGGAGACCATCGACGAGGCCGGCGGCCTGGTGGTGGTCCCCAGGGGCGTCACGTTCGTCGCCTACCAGGAGCTGCTGAGCGGCGGCCAGGTGCAGCGGGCGGCGCTGGTCAGCGTGGGCATCACCGTGGTCGGCACGCTGTTCAGCATGACGGTCTCGGTGCTGTGCGCCTACGGGCTGTCCCGGGTGGGCTCGCTCGGCCACCGCTGGATCCTGATGGCGCTGCTCGCGACGATGTTCTTCGGCGCCGGGCTGATCCCGACGTATCTGCTGGTACAGGCGCTGGGGCTCACCGACACGTATCTCGCGCTGATCCTGCCCAGCGCGGTCAGCGTCTTCAACATCCTGGTCCTGCGGGCGTTCTTCATGAACATCTCGCAGGAGCTGATCGACAGCGCGCGGATCGACGGGGCCGGCGACTGGCGGATCCTGTGGAAGATCGTGATGCCGCTGTCGCGGGCCGTGCTCGCGGTGATCGCGCTGTTCTACGCGGTCGGGTACTGGAGCGCGTGGTTCAACGCGTCGATCTACCTGACCGACCAGGACATGATGCCGCTGCAGAACGTGATGATCCAGCTGGTGCAGAAGCGGGAGCGGCCGGTGGGGCTGCAGACCGAGGTCAACACCGGGCAGCTGTCGGCGGTGGCGATCCAGATGGCGGTGATGGTGCTGGCGCTGCTGCCGGTGGCCGTGCTGTCGCCGTTCGTCCAGAAGCACTTCAAGAAGGGCATGCTGACCGGCGCGATCAAGGGCTGAAGCGCGGCGCCGGTCCGGTTCGAGCGGGGTGCCCGGTCCTCTCGCCGTTCAGCGGGTGCGCGGGGCCGGTCGCCCGGTTCCCCGCCCTGGGTTCGACCTGTCCACATCCATTTCGCGACCCCCTACCCCGAGGTATGTCATGCACACGCCCCCCTTGTCCCGTCGTGCCGTCCTCGCCGCGGGCACCGCGGCCACCACGCTCACCGCGCTCCCCGTGCTCCAGGGCACGGCCCGCGCGGCCGAGAGCACGGACGGCCCGGCGAGCGCGGCCTACCGGTGGCGCAACGCCGTCATGGGCGGCACCGGCTTCGTCACCGGCATCCTGTTCCACCCGTCCGTACGCGGCCTCGCCTACGCCCGTACCGACATCGGCGGCGCCTACCGCTGGGACGACCGCACCGCCCGCTGGACCCCCCTGACCGACCACCTCGGCTGGGACGACTGGAACCTGCTCGGCGTCGAGGCGATGGCCGTCGACCCGGCCCACCCCGACCGCCTCTACCTGGCGCTCGGCACCTACACCCAGCCCTGGGCCGGCAACGGCGCGGTGCTGCGCTCCGAGGACCGGGGCGCCACCTGGGCCCGCACCGACCTCACCGTGCGGCTCGGCGCCAACGAGGACGGGCGCGGCACCGGCGAGCGGCTGCTCGTCGACCCGCGCGACAGCGACACCCTGTGGCTGGGCACCCGCCACGACGGACTGCTGAAGTCCACCGACCGGGGCGCCACCTGGGCCCCCGCCACCGGCTTCCCCGCCACCCCGAGCGCGACCGGCCAGGGCGTCACCCTGCTCGTCGCCGCCGGCCGCGCCCTGTACGCGGGGTGGGGCGACGGCGACGGCACGACGCCCAACCTGTACCGCACCACCGACGGCACCACCTGGCAGGCCGTCCCCGGTCAGCCGGGCGGCACCGCCGCCCGGGTCCCGATCCGCGCCGCCCACGACCGGTGCGCCCACCGGCTGTACGTGACGTACGCCGACGCGCCGGGCCCCAACGGCCAGACCGACGGCAGCGTGCACCGGCTGTGCCTCCTCAGCGGCCGGTGGACCGACGTCACGCCGGTCGAGCCCGGCGGCACCACCGACGGGGAAGGCCCGGCCGACACCTTCGGCTACGGCGGCGTGGCCGTCGACGCCCGCCGGCCCGGCACCCTCGTGGTGTCCACCAACAACCGCTGGGCGGCGCAGGACACGGTGTTCCGCTCCACCGACGGCGGCCGCACCTGGCGCTCCCTGAAGGACACCGCCGTCCTCGACGTCTCCGAGACGCCGTACCTCAACTGGGGCGCCGACGCGCCCAAGTTCGGGTGGTGGATCCAGACCGTCGCCGTCGACCCGTACGACTCCCGCAACGTGCTGTACGGCACCGGCGCCACCGTCTACGGCACCCGGGACCTGACCCACTGGGCCCCGCGGATCCGCGGCCTGGAGGAGACCTCGGTCCGCCAGCTGATCTCGCCCCCGACCGGAACGGCCCACCTGATCAGCGGCAACGGGGACGTCGGCGTGATGTACCACGAGTCGCTCACGGCGTCCCCCGCGCGCGGCATGGCGACCGACCCGGTGTTCGGCTCGGCGACCGGCCTGGCCCAGGCCGCCGCGAAGCCGTCGTACGTCGTGCGCACCGGCTGGGGCGACCACGGCAACGGCGCCTTCTCCACCGACGGCGGGCAGACCTGGTCGCCCTTCCCGGCCCAGCCCGCCCTCGCCTCGGACGCCCCGGGCCCGATCGCCGTGAACGCCGACGGCAGCGTGCTGCTGTGGGTGTTCGTGCACTGGGACGGCACCCGGTACCCCGCCCACCGCTCCGCCGACAACGGCGCCACCTGGACCGAGGTGCCCACCTTCCCCAAGGGCGCCACCCCGGTCGCCGACCCGGCCGACCCGGCGCGCTTCTACGCCTACGACACCGACACCGGCTCCCTGCTCGCCAGCACCGACGGCGGCCTCACCTTCACCGCGCGGGCCACCGGACTGCCCTCCGGCGACACCCAGTTCAAGCTGGTCGCCGCCCCCGGCCGGACCGGCGACCTGTGGCTGTCCACCAAGGGGAACGGCCTGTACCGCTCCACCGACGGCGGCGCCGCCTTCACCAAGGTCGACAGCTGCCGGGCCTCCTACACCCTCGGCTTCGGCAAGGCCGCCGACGGCACCGACTACCCGGCGGTCTACCAGGTCGGCTCGACCGGGACCGTCACCGCCGTCCACCGCTCCGACGACGGCGCGAAGACCTGGACCCGCATCAACGACGACGCCCACCAGTGGGGCTGGACCGGCGAGACCATCACCGGCGACCCGCGCGTGTACGGCCGGGTCTACCTCGCCACCAACGGACGCGGCGTGCAGTACGGGGAGCCCGCGTGAAGCCGACCCTCGCCGACACCACCCGCGGCCGGATCCTCTTCGGCGGCGACTACAACCCCGAGCAGTGGCCCGAGGAGACCTGGCACGAGGACGTCCGGCTGATGCGCGAAGCCGGCGTCACCTCCGTCACCCTCGGCGTCTTCTCCTGGGCGAAGCTCGAACCCGAGCCGGGCGCACGGGAGTTCGGCTGGCTGGACACCCTGATGGACCTGATGCACGCCAACGGCGTCGGCGTCGTCCTCGCCACCCCCACCTCCTCGCCCCCGCCCTGGCTGGGCCGCCTCCACCCCGACACCCTGCCCCGGGACGCCGACGGCCGCACCGAGTGGTGGGGCGGCCGCCAGCACTTCTCCCACTCCAGCGCCGCCTACCGGCGCCACGCCGCCGCCATCACCGAGGACCTGGCCGCCCGCTACGCCGGCCACCCCGCCCTCACGATGTGGCACATCAACAACGAGTACTGCACCTTCGACTACGGCGACGAGGCCGCCGCCGCCTTCCGCCACTGGCTGCGCGAGAGGTACGGCACCCTGGACGCCCTCAACACCGCCTGGGGCACCGCCTTCTGGAGCCAGGGCTACGACAGCTGGGACGGCATCCTGCCCCCGCGCCACGCCCACTACCTGAAGAACCCCACCCAGACGCTCGACTTCCGCCGCTTCACCTCCGACATGCTGCTGGAGTGTTACGCCGCCGAGCGGGACATCGTCCGCCGGCACACCCCGCACACCCCGGTCACCACCAACTTCATGCCGCTGTGGGCCGGCCAGGACGGCTGGCGCTGGGCCGAGGAGGAGGACGTCGTCTCCGTCGACCTCTACCCCGACCCGGCCGACCCGCTCGGCCCCCGCGGCGCCCAGCACGGCGCCCTGGTACAGGACCTCACCCGCTCCCAGGCCCGCGGCCCCTGGATGCTGATGGAACAGGCGGCCGGCCCGGTCAACTGGCGCGGCGTCAACCACCCCAAGCCGCGCGGCCTGAACCGCCTGTGGTCCCTCCAGGCGGTGGCGCGCGGCGCCGACGCCGTCTGCTACTTCCAGTGGCGCCAGTCCCGCCAGGGCGCGGAGAAGTTCCACTCCGGCATGGTCGGCCACGCGGGGGAGCGGGGCCGCACCTTCCAGGAGATCAAGCGGATCGGAGCGGACCTCGCCGCGATCGGTGCCGAGGTGGCGGGCACCCGGTCGCACGCCGGGATCGCCGTACTGCACGACTGGCACTCCTGGTGGGCCGGCGACCAGGAGGGCCGCCCGTCCACCCGGTTCGACCTGCCCGACCTGCTGCACGCCTGGCACCGCGCCCTGTGGGAGGGCGGCCTCACCACCGACTTCGCCCACCCCGAGCACGACCTCGGCGGCTACCGGATGGTCGTCGTCCCGCAGCTGTACGCCCTCACCGACGCGGCGATCGACAACCTGCTCGCCTACGTCCGCGGTGGCGGCACCCTGGTCAGCGGCTTCCTCACCGGCGTCGCCGACCAGGACGACCGCGTCCGCGAGGGCGGCATGGACGCCCGGCTGCGCGCGCTGTTCGGCATCCGCGTCCTGCACGAGTGGTGGCCCCTGGAGACCGGCGAGACGGCTCCCTGCGAGGGCTTCGAGGGCACCCTGTGGTCGGAGGAGATCGAGGCCGACCCGGACACCGCCGACGAGACGATCCCGTACAAGGGCGGCGAGCTCGACGGGCTGCCCGCGGTGCTGCGCCGGGGCCGCGCCTGGTACGTGTCCACGCTGCCCGAGCCGGCCGCCCTGCGCGCGCTCCTCGCCCGGATCGCCGCCGACGCCGGGGTCCGCCCGGTGCTGGAGGGCCTGCCGGCCGGCGTGGAGGCCGTGCGCCGGGGCGAGCTGCTGTTCCTGCTCAACCACGGCCGCGAGCCGGTCACCGTCGACGTCCCCGGCCGCCACCACGACCTGCTCACCCGGGAGGACGTCACCGACCGCCTCACCCTCGGCCGCTACGGCGTGGCGGTGCTGCGGCCATGAGCGCGAGCCCCGTCCACGCCACCTGGGAGCCGGAGCCGGCCACCCGCTGGGAGGACGCCTTCCTCACCGGCAACGGCCATCACGGCGCCCTGGTGTTCGGCGATCCGAACGCCGACCGTGTCATCGTCACCCACCACACCCTGGTCCGCCCCAACGGCACCGAGGACGCCCGCGCGCCCCAGCTCGCCGCCGAACTCCCCGCCCTCCAGGAACGGCTGCTGGCCGGCGACCTCACCGCCGCCGAGGGCTTCACCGACGGCCGCGGCCTGCAGTGGGTCAAGCCCTTCCACCCCGCCTTCCAGATCCGCCTGACCCGCCGCAAGGCCGACGACGACGGCCCCGGCTACCGCCGCTCGGTCGACTTCACCACCGGCGTCACCGACGCCACCCGCGGCGACTGGCGCAGCCGCGTCTTCGTCTCCCGCGCCGACGACGTGATCGTCCAGTACGTCACCGCGCCCGGCCCCGTCCTCGACGTGGCCCTGGACCACCGGCTGCCGGGCGCGCCCGCCGGGCTCGGCGTCGGCCACGGCGCGCTGCTCACCCCGGAGGGCGCCCAGCTCACCCTGCGCGCCCGCTACCCGGACAGCGACCTCGCCGTCACCGGCGTCACCGTGGCCGCCGTCACCGGCGGCAGCACCCGCCTGGGCCCCCAGGGCGTGCGGATCGAGAACGCCGACGCCGTCCTGCTGCTCACCCGGGTACGCCGCCACCCCGGCGAACTCGACACCACCGCCGAGAGCCGCGTCCTGCGTGACCTGCTCGCGGACTCGACGTACACCGACCTCCTCGACCGGCATCTGACCGCCCACCGCACCGCCTACCGCCGCGTCACCCTCGACCTGTGCGCCGACCCGGCCGAACGCTCACTGTCCGGCGCCGAGTTGCTCGCCAGGACGGACAGCCCCGCCCTGCTGGAACGCCTCTTCGCGGCCGGCCGCTACCACCTGCTGTCGGCAAGCGGACTCTTCCCGCCCCGCCTGACCGGCCTGTGGACCGGCGACTGGGACACCGCCTGGTCGGGCGCCTTCACCTACGACGCCAACCTCAACCTCCAGACCGCCTCCGCCGCGGCCGCCGCCCTCCCCGAGGTGACCGCGGCCCACGCCCGCCTCGTGCACCGCCAGCTGCCGGACTGGCGGGACAACGCCCGTGCCGTCTTCGGCACCCGGGGCGTCGTCGCCCCCGCCCACAGCGACGGCGAGTCCGGGCACGCGTACCACTTCAGCCGCGCATACCCCCTGCACCTGTGGACCGCGGGCGCCGACTGGCTGCTCAAGCCGCTCGTCGACCACGACGACACCCGCGGTCATCGCGACCCGCGCACCGCGGCCGCGCTCGCCGAGACCGCCCGCTTCTACGAGGACTTCCTCACCCGCACCGACGCCGACGGCCACCTCGTCGTCGTACCGTCCTACTCGCCCGAGAACCGCCCGGCGGGCGGCAGCTGGGGCGCGATCAACGCCGCCATGGACCTCTCCGCCGCCCGGCACGCCCTGCGCACCGCCGCCGACCACCACCCGGACACCGAGGACGCCGAGCGCTGGCGGGCGCTGGCCGACCGGCTCCCGCCGCACCGGATCAACGCCGACGGAGCCCTCGCCGAATGGGCCTGGCCCGGCCTCGGCGACACCTACGACCACCGCCACCTCAGCCACCTCTACGGTGTCTGGCCGCTCGACGAGATCAACCCCTACGACACCCCCGGCCTCGCCGCGGCCGCCCACCGCGCCCTCGAACTGCGCGGCGCCGAGAACGACTCCGCGCACGGCCACCTCCACCACGCGCTGATCGCGGCCCGCCTGCGCGACGCCGAGCGGGTCGCCGGGGCCCTGTCGAACGTCCTGGGCGGCGACTTCTTCCACGTCTCCCTGATGAGCGCGCACTACCCCCGGCGCGCCGTCTACAACGCGGACGCCGCCCACACGCTGCCCGCCGTGCTGATCGAGGCGCTCGTCCAGTCCACGCCCGACCGGCTGGTGCTGCTGCCCGCACCGCCGCCGGCGCTCGCGGCCGGCCGCCTCACCGGCGTCCGCACCCGCTTCGCCGCCGAACTCGATCTGGCCTGGGGCCCCGACGGCGCCCGCGCCGTCCTCAGGCCGCACCGTACCCGCCGCATCGAACTCCGGACTTCCTCCGGCGCACAGCCGCTCGACCTCGTCGCCGGAGAAGACCACGTCCTCACGCTCGGGACGTGGTGACTCCCCGCCATTCCCCCCACCCATGGAAAGGACGACACCATGGCATCACGCACGCTCGGCAGGATCACCAGGGCCCTGCCGGCACCGGGCCTCGCGCTCGGCGCGGTCATCGGCCTCGCCTCCGCCCCCGCCTCCGCCGCCGTCTGGAGCTCCTGCGACCAGTGGGGCAACACCAGCCTCAACGGCTACACGCTCTACAACAACATCTGGGGCGGCGGCGCCGGCGCCCAGTGCGTCTGGGCCAACTCCGGCACCAACTGGGGCGTCTGGGCCGACCACCCGAACACCGGCGGCATCAAGTCCTACCCCAACGCCAAGAAGGTGGTCAACAAGTCGATCACCTCGCTCTCCTCGCTCAGCAGCAGCTACAACGTCACCGTCCCGTCCGCCGGCGCGTACAACACCTCGTACGACGTCTGGGACACGGACCACGACTACGAGATCATGCTCTGGGTCAACTACAACGGCGCCGTCGGCGCGCTCGGCAGCTACCAGGGCAACGTGTCGCTCGGCGGCCACAACTGGAACGTCCACAAGGGCCGCGTGTACCGCTCGGACGGCACCTACTGGGACGTCTTCTCGTTCCTGCGTACCTCCGACTCCACCTCCGGCACCGTCCAGATCCTCCCGGTGCTGAAGTGGCTCAAGGACACCAAGCGCTGGATGGGCGACGAGACCATCGGTGACCTCCAGTTCGGCTTCGAGATCACCTCGTCCTCCGGCGGGCTGGACTTCCGCACCAACGGCTACTCGGTCAGCGGCGGCTGACCCCACACCACCGGCCGGGGCCGGCCCGCACCGTCAGGCGCGGTCCGGCCCCGGCCCGCAGCGAGCGCGGCTACTCGCCGGAGACCGGCAGCCGCGCCCCGTCCCGCAGGAACAGCGGGATACGGTCCAGCGGGGCGTCGACGGTGACCGCCTCCCCGCCCTCGTACGCCTCGCCGGTCCACGCGTCCGTCCAGCGGGCCCCGGCCGGGAGGTACACCGTCCGGGTCGTCGCGCCGGGCTCCAGGACCGGCGCGACCAGCAGATCCGCGCCGAACATGTACGCGTCGGCGACCTGCCAGGTCGGGAGGTCCCGCGGGAACTCGAGGAACAACGGCCGCATCACCGGCAGGCCCTCCTCGTGGGCCTCCCGCATCACCTTGAGGACGTACGGCTTCAGACGTTCGCGCAGCCGCAGGTACTTCTCCAGGATGGCGCCGGCCTCCTCGCCGTACGACCACACCTCGTTCGGGCCGCCGGTCATGTCCGGGCCCAGTGGCATGCCGGGGTCGCGGAAGCCGTGCAGGCGCATCAGCGGGGACAGCGCGCCGAACTGGAACCAGCGGACCATGACCTCGCGGTAGGCCGGGTCGTCCGGGTCGCCGCCGTGGAAGCCGCCGATGTCGGTGTTCCACCACGGGATGCCGGACAGCGCGGTGTTCAGGCCGGCCGCGATCTGGCGGCGCAGCGTCGCGAAGTCGGTGCCGATGTCTCCCGACCACAGGGCGGCGCCGTAGCGCTGGCTGCCCGCCCACGCCGAACGGTTCAGGGAGACGATCTCGTCGTCGCCGAGGCCCGACGCGCGCAGCCCTTCGTAGAAGGTCCGGGCGTTGTCGGCCGGGTAGATGTTGCCGACCTCGAGGCCCGGGCCCGCCCAGTAGCGCAGGTTCTCCTGGAAGCCCGGCTTCAGCTCCGGCTCGCAGGCGTCCAGCCAGAACGCCGTGATGCCGTAGGGGTCGAGGTAGTTCTCCCTGACCTTCGACCAGACGAACTCCCGGGCGTCCGGGTTGGTCGCGTCGTAGAACGCCACCTGGACCGTCGAGGCGACCCCCTTGTCCGGCCAGTCGGCGTGCGCCATCGGGCCGTACTGGGTGCCGACGAAGTAGCCGCGCTGCTCCATCACCGGGTGGTTCTCCGACAGCGGCGACACCGACGGCCACACGGACACGACGAGCTTGACGCCCATGTCCTCCAGCTCGCGGACCATCGCCGCCGGGTCCGGCCACTCCCGGGGGTCGAACCTCCACTCGCCGAGGTGCGTCCAGTGGAAGAAGTCGCAGACGATCGCCGAGAGCGGCAGCCCCCTGCGCTTGTACTCCCGTGCCACGGCCAGGAGTTCGTCCTGCGTGCGGTAGCGCAGCTTGCACTGCCAGAAGCCCGCCGCCCACTGCGGCAGCATCGGCGTACGGCCGGTCACCGCGCTGTAGCGGCGCTGGGCGGCGGCCGGGTCGCCCGCGGTGATCCAGTAGTCGATCTGGCGCGCCGAGTCGGCCACCCAGCGGGTGCCGTTGTGCGCCAGCTCCACCCGGCCGACCGCCGGGTTGTTCCACAGCAGGGTGTAGCCGCGGCTGGAGGTGAGCACCGGGATGCCGACCTCGGCGTTGCGCTGGATCAGGTCCAGGACCAGGCCCTTCTGGTCCAGCCGGCCGTGCTGGTGCTGGCCCAGGCCGTACAGCTTCTCGTCGTCGTAGGCGGTGAACCGCTGCTCCAGCCGGTGGTGGCCGCCGCCGACGGCCGTGTACAGGCGCGGGCCCGGCCACCAGAAGTGGGCGCGCTCCTCGGCGAGCAGTTCCCCGCCGTCGTCGGTGCGCAGGAAGCGGACCGTCCCCTCGGCCGACACCTCGACGGTGAGCGCTCCCACGGTCAGCCGGCCGGTGCCGTCCTCCACCTTCACGGTCGAGGCGGCCGCCGGGGCCGCGTCCAGCAGCGCCCCGGGCAGGCCCGTGAGCACGGGGCCGCCGAGCCGGGCCCGGACCCGGACTGCGTCCGGGCCCCACGGCTCGATCCGGAGGGTCTCCTGACGGCCGGTCCACTCCAGCGCCCCGTCCCGCTCGCGGAACGTGCCGACGGTGGGGGAGGACTGGGCGAGGCTGACCTTGGGCTGCGGTGCGGCAGGCTGGTTCACGAGGCGTACTCCTGGATGAGGACAGGGAGGTGCCCCCGCGGGGGGCCACCGGGGTACCTACGGGTCAGTGGGCGGCGGGTCCCGAGCTCGCCCGGACCGTCAACTCGGGGGCGATGAGCACGACTTCGTCACTGCCCCGCCCGTTCAGCTTGGCCACCAGCCGTTCCACGGCGAGGCGCCCCATCTCCTGGGCGGGGATGCCGACGGACGTCAGCCGCACCGACGCCTGGACGGCGACCTGGTCGGGGCAGATCGCGACCACCGACACGTCCTCCGGAACGGCCCGGCCCTGCTGGCGCAGCAGCGCGAGCAGCGGTTCGACGGCGGACTCGTTCTGCACCACGAAGCCCGTGGTGCCGGGGCGTTCGTCGAACACCCGGGCGAGCGTCGCGGCCATCGCGTCGTAGCCGCCCTCGCACGCCCGGTGCAGCACCCGCAGACCCAGCTCGCGGGCCGCGGCGCGCAGACCGTCCAGGGTGCGCTCGGCGAACCCGGTGTGCCGCTCGTAGACCGCGGGGGCCTCGCCGATGACCGCGACGTCCCGGTGCCCGAGCCGCGCCAGGTGCTCGGCGCACAGCGCACCGGTCGCGCTCCAGTCCAGATCCACGCAGGTCAGCCCTGAGGTGTCGGCGGGCAGGCCGATCAGCACCGACGGCTGCTCGTCCCCGGCTCTCGACTTCGCCCCGGCGGGTGCGCCCCCGCCGCGCAGCAGCGGCAGCCGCTCGTCGTCGAGTTCGACGTCCATCAGGATCATCGCGTCGGCCAGCCCGCTGCCGGTGACCCGGCGCACCGCGTCGGGCCCCTCCTCGCCGGTCAGCAGCAGCACGTCGTACCCGTGGGTGCGCGCCGTCGTGGCCACCGCGATGGCGATCTCCATCATCACCGGTACGTACATGTCGGTGCGCAGCGGGATCATCAGCGCGATGATGTTCGACCGGCTGCTGGCGAGCGCGCGGGCTCCGGCGTTCGGGTGGTACCCCAGCTCCCGGATGCTCTGCTCGACCCGCTGCCGGGTGGTGGCGGAGATGGACCGCTTGCCGCTGAGGACATAGCTCACCGTACTCGCCGAGACTCCGGCGTGCTGGGCGACCTCGGCGAGGGTGACCATCCAGCTCTCCAAGCTTTGTGAAGCGCTTCGACAGTGCGCGTGGTGAACGGGGGCGAGTGAGGGTGGTTCGACAGTAGCTTCAGTGGCGGTGGGTGTCCATAGGCTGTCGAAGCGCTTCGACTGTTTTCTGCCGCGGTCGGCGCCGCCGGGGGAGCCGCACGGGACACGCGGCAAGGTACCCGCCGCCGGTTCCGCCGAACGGCCGCGCGCGGGGTGGTGGCCCCGCCCGGTTTCGGGTACCAACGATCCAGTAACTCCGGTCGGTACCGACGGTCCCGTTGATCCCTCTTCGCGGCGAGGTGAACCTCATGTCCGCACCAACCCCCTCCTCTGGTCCTGCCGTCACCGAGCGCGAGGCGCGCGAGGTGGCCGAGGCGGCCCGGGAACAGGAATGGCGCAAGCCGAGCTTCGCCAAGGAACTCTTCCTCGGCCGCTTCCGGCTCGACCTCATCCACCCCCACCCCCTCCCGCCCGACGACGACGTCCAGCGCGGCGAGGAGTTCCTCGCCAAGCTGCGCGACTTCTGCGAGACCAAGGTCGACGCGGCCCGCATCGAACGCGACGCCCGCATCCCGGACGACGTGATCAACGGGCTCAAGGAACTCGGCGCCCTCGGCATGAAGATCGACCCGAAGTACGGCGGACTCGGCCTCACCCAGGTGTACTACAACAAGGCCCTCGCCCTGGCCGGCTCGGCCAGCCCCGCCATCGGCGTGCTCCTCTCCGCCCACCAGTCGATCGGCGTCCCGCAGCCCCTGAAGATGTTCGGCACCCCCGAGCAGAAGGAACGCTTCCTGCCGCGCTGCGCCCGCACCGACATCAGCGCCTTCCTGCTCACCGAGCCCGACGTCGGCTCCGACCCGGCCCGCCTCGCCACCACCGCGGTCCCGGACGGGGACGACTACGTCCTCGACGGGGTGAAGCTGTGGACCACCAACGGCGTGGTCGCCGACCTCCTCGTCGTCATGGCCCGGGTGCCGAGGTCCGAGGGCCACAAGGGCGGCATCACCGCCTTCGTCGTCGAGACCAACTCGCCCGGCGTCACCGTGGAGAACCGCAACACCTTCATGGGCCTGCGCGGCATCGAGAACGGCGTCACCCGCTTCCACCAGGTCCGCGTCCCCGCCGCCAACCGCGTCGGACCCGAGGGCGCCGGCCTGAAGATCGCCCTGACCACCCTCAACACCGGACGGCTCTCCCTGCCCGCGTCCTGCGTCGCCGCCGGCAAGTGGTGCCTGAAGATCGCCCGCGAGTGGTCGGCGGCCCGCGAGCAGTGGGGCAAGCCCATCGCCCGCCACGAGGCCGTCGGCACCAAGATCTCCTTCATCGCCGCCACCACCTTCGCCCTGGAGGCCGTCACCGACCTCGCCGCCCAGATGGCCGACGAGGACCGCAACGACATCCGCATCGAGGGCGCGCTCGCCAAGCTCTACGCCTCCGAACTCGCCTACACCATGGCCGACGAGCTGGTCCAGATCCGCGGCGGCCGCGGCTTCGAGACCGCCGAGTCGCTGCGCGCCCGCGGGGAACGCGCCGTCCCCGCCGAGCAGCTGCTGCGCGACCTGCGCATCAACCGCATCTTCGAGGGCTCCACCGAGATCATGCACCTGCTGATCGCGCGCGAGGCCGTCGACGCCCACCTGACCGTCGCCGGCGACCTCATCGACCCCGACAAGTCCCTCCAGGACAAGGCGCGCGCGGGCGCGAGCGCCGGCGCCTTCTACGCCAGATGGCTGCCGAAACTGGTCGCCGGACCGGGGCAGCTGCCCTCTTCCTACGCCGAGTTCAAACACCACGTCGACCTCTCCCCGCACCTGCGCTTCGTCGAACGGCACGCCCGCAAACTCGCCCGCTCCACCTTCTACGGCATGTCCCGCTGGCAGGGCCGCATGGAGACCAAGCAGGGCTTCCTCGGCCGGATCGTCGACATCGGCGCGGAACTCTTCGCGATGAGCGCCGCCTGCGTCCGCGCCGAGCTGCTGCGCTCCCGCGGCGAGAACGGCCGCGAGGCCTACCAGCTCGCCGACGCCTTCTGCCACCAGGCCCGGCTGCGCGTCGACGAACTCTTCGGCCGTCTGTGGGCCAACACCGACGACCTGGACCGCAAGGTCGTCAAGGGCGTCCTGTCCGGCACCTACACCTGGCTGGAGGACGGCGTCATCGACCCCTCCGACGACGGTCCCTGGATCGCCGACACCACCCCCGGCCCGTCCACCGAGCAGAACGTCCACCGCCCGATCCGGTGACCCGCGCCACGGCAGGGTGTCCCCGTCGGGGGGACACCCTGTCCTGCGGCGCGGCCGTTGTGGACACAATGGGAGGCATGAGCGACAGTCCTGCCCCCCTCGCCGACCCGCACCTCCTCTACGACCCCGTCGCGGGCGACGGCCCGAAGGACGTGGTGATCCTCGGCTCCACCGGGTCGATCGGCACCCAGGCCATCGACCTCGTGCTGCGCAACCCGGACCGGTTCCGGGTCACCGGCCTGTCCGCGCACGGCGCCCGGGTCGCCCTCCTCGCCGAGCAGGCGTACCAGCTCCGGGTGCGGACCGTCGCCGTCGCGCGGCAGGACGTCGTCCCCGCCCTGCGCGAGGCGCTGCGCGCGGAGTACGGCGGTGAGCCGCTGCCCGAGATCCTCGCCGGCCCCGACGCCGCCACCCAGCTCGCCGCCTCCGACTCGCACACCGTCCTGAACGGCATCACCGGTTCCATCGGCCTCGCCCCCACCCTCGCCGCCCTGGAGGCGGGCCGCACCCTCGCGCTCGCCAACAAGGAGTCGCTCATCGTGGGCGGCCCGCTGGTGAAGGCGGTCGCCAAACCCGGCCAGATCATCCCCGTGGACTCCGAGCACGCGGCCCTCTTCCAGGCCCTCGCCGCCGGCACCCGCGCCGACGTCCGCAAGCTCGTCGTCACCGCCTCCGGCGGCCCCTTCCGCGGCCGCACGAAGGAACAGCTGGCCCGGGTCACCGTCGAGGACGCCCTCGCCCACCCCACCTGGGCGATGGGCCCGGTGATCACGATCAACTCCGCCACCCTCGTCAACAAGGGCCTGGAGGTCATCGAGGCGCACCTCCTCTACGACATTCCCTTCGACCGCATTGAGGTGGTCGTGCACCCGCAGTCGTATGTCCACTCGATGGTTGAGTTCACGGACGGATCGACACTGGCCCAGGCGACGCCCCCCGACATGCGCGGGCCGATCGCCATCGGCCTCGGCTGGCCCGAACGGGTCCCCGACGCTGCACCCGCGTTCGACTGGAGCACCGCTTCCACCTGGGAGTTCTTCCCGCTCGACAACGAGGCGTTCCCCTCGGTGAACCTCGCCCGGCACGTGGGCGAGCTCGCGGGCACCGCCCCGGCGGTGTTCAATGCCGCCAACGAGGAGTGCGTGGAGGCGTTCCGCTCGGGCGCGCTGCCGTTCAACGGGATCATGGAGACGGTGACCCGGGTGGTCGAGGAGCACGGCACCCCCGGCGCGGGAACCTCGCTCACCGTGTCGGACGTCCTCGAAGCGGAGACCTGGGCCCGGGCACGAGCCCGGGAACTGGCGGCACAGACGGCGGAGGCCCGTGCATGACGACCTTGATGTTCTTCATCGGCATAGTGGTCTTCGCCGTCGGCCTGCTGGTCTCGATCGCGTGGCACGAGCTGGGGCACCTGTCCACCGCCAAGCTCTTCGGCATCCGCGTCCCCCAGTACATGGTCGGCTTCGGCCCCACCGTCTGGTCGCGCCGCAAGGGCGACACGGAGTACGGCGTCAAGGCGATCCCGCTCGGTGGCTACATCCGCATGATCGGCATGTTCCCGCCCGGTGACGACGGCCGACTGGTGGCCCGCTCCACCTCGCCGTGGCGCGGCATGATCGAGGACGCCCGCTCGGCCGCCTTCGAGGAACTCCAGCCCGGCGACGAGACCCGCCTGTTCTACACGCGCAAGCCGTGGAAACGGGTCGTCGTCATGTTCGCCGGGCCCTTCATGAACCTGGTCCTCGCCATCGGGCTGTTCCTCGCCGTGCTCATGGGCTTCGGCATCCCGCAGCAGACCACCACCGTCAGCTCCGTCTCCCCCTGCGTCATCGCCCAGACCGAGCACCGCGACGAGTGCAGGCCCTCCGACGCCAAGTCCCCGGCCGCCGCGGCCGGCATGAAGGCGCACGACCGGATCGTCGCCTTCGACGGGGTGCGCACCGACGACTGGGACAAGGTCTCCGACCTCATCCGCGACAGCGCCGGCAAGGACGTACCGATCGTCGTCGAGCGCGACGGCCGGGAGGTGACCCTGCACGCGAAGATCGCCACCAACTGGGTCGTGAAGAAGGACGCCGCGGGGGCCTACGTCGAGGGCAAGTACGTCCAGGCCGGCTTCCTCGGCTTCACCTCCGCCACCGGCGTCGTCCAGCAGGACTTCGGCCAGTCCGTGACCTGGATGACCGACCGGGTCGGCGACGCGCTCGACTCCCTGGCGGCCCTGCCCTCCAAGATCCCCGCCCTGTGGGACGCGGCCTTCGGCGACGGCCCGCGCGAACCGGACTCCCCGATGGGCATCGTCGGCGCCGCCCGGATCAGCGGCGAGATCGCCACGCTCGACATCCCCGCGTCCCAGCAGCTGGCCAACTTCGTGATGCTGCTGGCCGGCTTCAACCTCTCCCTGTTCCTGTTCAACATGCTCCCCCTGCTCCCCCTGGACGGCGGCCACATCGCCGGCGCCCTGTGGGAGTCCGTGCGCCGCACCGCGGCCAAGGTGCTCCGCCGGCCGGACCCGGGCCCGTTCGACGTCGCGAAGCTGATGCCGGTGGCCTACGTGGTGGCGGGAATCTTCGTCTGCTTCACGATCCTCGTGCTGATCGCGGACGTCGTTAACCCGGTGAGAATCTCCTAGCCGCACGGCGTTTCCGACGGCCCGGCAGGCTGCTGCCGGGCCGTCCTCCAATGAGTGGGTTTCGGTGGCGTGATGTGCTCGCGTCCAGGACCGTGCCGTAATCTCGGGACTCGGAGCCCGCCGCTGACACGGGACCGGACCTTGATCCACGACTTGGGGTTGCACAGCAGATGACTGCGATTTCTCTCGGCATGCCGTCCGTTCCGACCAAGATCGCCGAGCGCCGCAAGAGCCGGCAGATCCAGGTCGGTTCCGTCGCGGTGGGT
>NZ_CBDQZH010000050.1:0-49941 GCF_965341775.1 Streptomyces sp. bgisy159
CCCTTCCGACAGAGTTCCACGGCCCTTGCGACAGAGTGCCGCGGCGGGTCAGGGCTCAGGGGCCCCGTACGGCAGTGTCGTCCCCGGCAGCGCGTACTCGTCGCGCCGGCCGCACATGCCGTAGCCGCCGAGGCGGGTGGGTGTGGCCTCGTGGGCGGTGGCGTCGGCGAGGTACGCCGGTTCGCCGGCCGCCAGCGCGTCGAGCTGCGCGCCGGTGCGCTCGGCGGCGGCCAGGGCGCCCGCCCGCCACAGCGCCCGCCAGGTGGGCACCCGGTGGCGCACGAGGCGGGCCGCGGCGCGCTGGAAGCCGAGGAGCGGGCCGGTGTCGCCGTCCAGCAGGGCCTCGCGCAGCACGAGATGGCCCTCGACGGCGAGGTCCCTGCGCCGCCGGGCCGCCGCCTCGGTGCCGGGGCCGGTGCCCGGCGGCAGGGCCGCCTCGGCCGCGTACCACCGCGGGTCGGCGAGCACCTCGGGCGGGAAGGTGAACACGGCGTCCCCGGCCTCCGGCAGCCCGCTGTTCTGCATCAGGACGGTGATCCGCAGCCCGTCGCCCCGCACCATGCGGTGGACGGTGCCCGGAGTGAACCAGGCGACCGAGCCCGGCGCCAGCGGGATGTCGCGGTAGCCGTCCGGGCTCAGCGTCTGCACCGCGCCCCGCCCGCCTGTGACGACGTACGCCTCGGTGCACACCAGGTGCAGGTGCGGGCTGCCGCCGCAGACCCCGTCGGCGGCCTCCCACGGGTAGGCGGTCAGGTGGGACAGCCCGACCGCGCCGGGCAGCGGATGGGGCAGCCCGCTCACCACGCCAGACCCTTCAGGTGGGCGGCGATCCGCTCCTCGTCCCAGGCCCCGTCGGCGATCACCACCCGGTAGCGGTAGTCGAAGGACGCCCCGGGCGGCAGCCGGAACTCCTCGAAGAAGGCCCAGGAGAACGCGACGGTCGGGAAGGGCCGGGAGCGCACGAACCAGTGCGACGCGTGGACGGCGTGCGCCGGGTCGAGGTTCTCGGGGGCGTGCGCGAACACGACGGTGGAGCGGGCGTCGACGTCGTCGTGCTCGGCGGTGAAGGCGAGCCACGGGCTCTGGCTGCCCATCAGCTCCCCGGCGCCGGAGCCGGACCCCGGGGCGAGCACGTCGCCCCCGGTGAAGTCGCGCGGCCCGCGCCACTGCAGCCCCGTGTACCCGGCCATCTCGCGGCCCGCGGTGGTCGGGGAGCCGAAGACGAGCGGTTCGGAGCGCAGGTTGGTGAGCCGGATCGACCAGTCGAGGGCCCAGGAGCCGGCCTCCTCGTCGACGGAGTGCACGACGATGCCGCGCTCCTCGCGCGCCCACTCCCGGCCGCCGTGGGCGACCCACACCAGGTCCTCGGCGACGGTGAGCCGGTCGTCCTCGGCGGCGAGGACCGGGAACCCGTCGTGCCGCATCGACCCGACCCGCTCGGGCAGCCGCAGGTAGCCCCGCCCGTGGACGTAGGAGTTGCCGCCCCAGAAGTTCTGCCCGGACAGGTGGCTGGCGGTCATCTGCAGGCCCTTGTGCCAGCGGTGGTCGTTCGGCCGGTAGCCGGTGACCGTGTGCCCGGCGAGGGTGCGCAGCGGGTGGGCGTACGGCTTGCGGGACTCGAAGGGGTCGGGGTCGGGGCGGTAGACGTAGCGGAGGATCTCGGTTCCGGCCGCGGCGACGGCGAGGTGCTCGCCGTGCACGTGGGTGACGCGGATGCTCATGCGGCCCTGCCTTCCCCGACGGGTTCCCGGCCGGCCCCGGGTGCCCAGTCGGGGTGGCCGCCGTGCATGGCGCGGTGGAACGGGTCGCCCGGCCCGATCTCCCCCGCGCGGACCGGCTGCCCGGTGAACGCGGCCTTGTACAGGGCGGCGGCGAACTCCAGGGTGGCGCGGGCCTCGGGGCCGCTGCCGGGCGGTCGTACGCCGGCGTCGAGGGCGTCGAGGAGGGCGCCGAGCTGGGCGGCGTGCGAGCTGGGCACGCCGGGTCCGGGGCGGCGCCAGGCCGCGGCGCGTGCGGCGTCGACGTGCGGGGCGGGGGTGTAGACCCAGTCGTCGTCGGTGTGCCCGTACAGATGGGTCAGCTCGACGGTGGCGTCGGCGCAGTCGACGCGGATCCGGCTGACCTCGTCCGGGGAGAGCACGCTGTTGACGACGGTGGCGAGCGCGCCGCCGCGGAACCGGACGAGGGCGGTGGAGACGTCCTCGCTCTCGGTGTCGTGGACCAGCCGCGCGGCCATGGCGCGGATCTCCTCCCACTCGCCGAGCAGGTGCAGCATCAGGTCGTACTGGTGGATGCCGTGCCCCATGGTCGGCCCGCCGCCCTCGGAGGCCCACCGGCCGCGCCACGGTACGGCGTAGTAGCCGGCGTCCCGGTGCCAGGTGGTCTGGCAGTGCGCGACCCGCGGCGCGCCCAGCTCGCCGCTCGCGATCAGCTCGCGCGCGTGGACGGCGCCGGAGCCGTAGCGGTGCTGGAACACCACGGAGGCGTACGCCCCGGAGGACTCCTCGGCCGCCGCTATCTCGTCGTACTCGGCGAGCGACAGGCACAGCGGCTTCTCGCACAGCACCCAGGCCCCGGCCGCCAGCGCCGCGACGGTCTGCTCCCGGTGCAGGGCGGGCGGTGTGCCGATCAGTACGAGATCGGGGTGTACGGCGTCCAGCATGGCGTCCGTGGCGGTGAACCCGGCGACCCGCTGCCCCTGCTCGGCGGCGAGGGCCCGGAAGGCGTCCAGCCGGTCCTCGTCGACGTCGACGGCGGCGACCAGCTCGACCCGGTCGGCGTGCGCGGCGAGCGCGGGCAGATGGCTGCCGGCGACGATGGCGCCGGTGCCGATGACGGCGGCACGGCGACGGGCGGGGGGCAACGGCATGCGGCGCTCCTCGGGCGGTTCTGCGTCGGTCGGGGACAAAGCGTAGAAAGCGCTTGCCCGCCAGGGAGGACCCTAGGCGCCCGACGAGTGCCGGAACAAGCCCCGGCAGGCGGAATATGGGCGGGCGCCCGATCGGCGGACGGTAAGGGAACGGTAAAGCGGGCTCAGTCGTTCTCGGGTCATGACAGCTATGACCCCCGGCTCGAACATCCCTCTCTCCGCCGCGCGTGTGACGGTGGACGTCGCCGCGCCGGTGCGGCTCGACGTATCGGGCCTGCTGCTCACCGCCGACGGCAAGGTGCGCTCCGACGACGACTTCATCTTCTACAACCAGCCGACCGGCCCCGGCGTGACCTACCGCTCGGGCGGCGGCACGGCCCCCGACGCGATCACGGTCGACACGTCGGCCGTGCCCCCGGGCATCGAGAAGATCGTCGTCACGGCGAGCCCGGACGCGGCCGGCCAGACCTTCCAGGGCGTCGAGCCGACGGCGACGATCCGCGACGCCGCCGACAACAGCGTGCTGGCCACGTTCACGCCGCCGCAACTGGGCGCCGAGACCGCGCTGGTGGTCGTGGAGATCTATCTGCGGGGCGGCGTCTGGAAGGCACGCGCGGTCGGCCAGGGGTACGCCAACGGCCTGGCCGGCATCGCGACCGACTTCGGCGTGACGGTCGAGGAACCGGCCGCCCAGCCGGCCGCGCAGCCCGCGGCGCCCCCCGCCCCGCCGGCGGCCCAGGCGCCGGTGACCCCGCCCATGCCGCCCATGCCGCCCGCACCGCCCGCACCGGGAGCGGGGAAGATCAACCTGGACAAGGGCCGCGTCAGCCTCCAGAAGAACCAGACGGTGTCCCTGGTCAAGGGCGGCCGCCCGCTGCTCTCCCAGGTCCAGATGGGCCTCGGCTGGGAGCCGGCGTACCGCGGCAAGAGCATCGACCTGGACGCCTCGGTCATCGCGTACGGCCCGCAGCGCAACCACGTCGACAGCTGCTACTTCGGCAAGCTGAGCATCGTCGGCGGCGCCGTGCGCCACTCCGGCGACAACCTCACCGGCGAGGGCGGCGGCGACGACGAGGTCATCACCGTCGACCTCGGCCGCCTCCCCCAGGAGGTCACCGGCCTCGTCTTCACCGTCAACTCCTTCTCCGGCCAGAAGTTCACCGAGGTCGCCAAGGCCTACTGCCGCCTCCTCGACGCCACCACCGGCGAGGAACTGGTCCGCTTCGACCTCACCAACGCCGAGCCGCAGACCGGCGTCATGATGGCCAAGCTCATCCGCCAGTTCTCCGGCGAGTGGGAGATGACGGCGATGGGCGACTTCGTGAAGGCCCGCACGGTCCGCAACATGGTGAAGCCGGCGGCGGAGGCGCTGTAGTCCTCCCTACGGCAGGGGCGCCCTGGGCCGGGGCGCCCCTGCCGCACTCTCCCCCGGCACCACGAAATGCGATCAGTGCGCGCCGATCCCCGCCCCCCTCCAGGCGCGGGGCCATGTCTCGGGCGGGCGGCTCTCAGCCCCGCGCGGCGGTCGGCCCCAGCCCCTGCGTCACCAGGGTCAGATAGCGGCGGACGGCGCCGGGCTCCCCGTGGCCGAGCTCGCAGGCCGTGGTGACGGCGTGGGCGAGGCGCAGGAGTTCGACGGGTGTCAGGTCGGCACGTACGGTGCCCTCCCGGCGGGCCGCGTCGAGGAGCCGGGCCGCCGCGCCGGTGACGGCGGTGCCGCAGGGGGAGTCCACCGGTCCGCCGCCGTCGGTGACGGCGGAGCCGAGCAGGGACTTCAGGCCGCGCACCTGGACGCTGCCGGCGCACAGTTCGTACAGCCACTCCCGCAGCGCCTCCCCCGGCGGCAGCCGCCGCGCGAGGTCGTCGGCGCGGGCGGCGAGCGCCTCGACGCGGTCGGTGTAGGCGGCCTCCAGCAGCGCCTGCCGGGTCGGGAAATGCCGGTACAGGGTGCCGGAGCCGACGCCCGCCCGCTTGGCGATGTCGTCGAGCGACGCCCGCTCCCCGTATCGCGCGAACGCCTCCACGGCGGCCGTCAGCAGTCGCTCGTGGTTGCGGCGGGCGTCCGCGCGCATGGGTCTGGCCCGCGTCATCCGGTCCTCCCTCCGCCTGGCGCACGGCTCCCCGCCAGGGCCCTCCTGACGGAACTCCGCGGGAGAAGGGCCCCGCACGTCATGCGCACTGTATCCGGGCCGGATCACACCCGTCGGCGGGGCGCACGCCGACAGGCGCGCCAGGCTCCTCCCGACGGATCTCCGTGCCCGGCGCGCGCCGCCCGCCTGCCGGGGCCGCGCTCAGTTCTCCCACGAGATCCGGGTCCCGGCCCCGGTAAGGAGGTTCAGCCGCGCTTGTGCCGCTTCCACGGGCCGGTGATGGCGAGCATGATGCCGGGCGTCTGGATGCTGGCGTACAGGGTCCGGCCGTCGGGCGAGAAGGTGACGCCGGCGAACTCGCTGTACTCGGGCTCCTCCTCGGTGCCGATGTTCAGCTCGTTGCGGGCGATGGGGTAGGTGCGGCCGCTGTCGGTGGCGCCGAAGAGGTGCTGGACGCCGTCGCCGTCCTCGGCGATGACCAGGCCGCCGTACGGGGAGACGGTGATGTTGTCGGGGCCGTCGAAGGCGCCGTCGGCGGCGGGGTCGGGGTTCACCCCGAGCAGCACCTTGAGGGTGAGGGTGCGGCGCTTCGGGTCGTAGAACCAGACCTGGCCGTCGTGCTGGACCGGGCTCTCCGCGCGGGCGAAGGAGGAGACGATGTAGGCGCCGCCGTCGCCCCACCACATGCCCTCCAGCTTGCGGGCCCGGGTGACCTCGTCGCCGCCGAACTGCTCACGCACGGGGGTGTCGCGCGCGTCCCGGTCCGGCACGTCGACCCAGTCGACGCCGTAGACGGTGCCGATCCTCGTGGCGCGCGAGAGGTCGTCGACGAAGCGGCCGCCGGAGTCGTAGCAGCGGGGCGCCTGGAGGACACCGGCATCGTCGGCGAGCGCGCGGAACCGGCCGTGCCCGTACTCGAAGCCGTGGGGAGGGGTCCAGCGGTACAGCAGGCCGTTGGGGTTGGCGGCGTCCTCGGTGAGGTAGGCGTGGCCGCGCCCGGGGTCGACGACGACGGCCTCGTGGGCGTAGCGGCCGAAGAACTTCAGCGGCTTGGGGTCGCGGTTGGCGCGCCGGTCGCAGGGGTCGACCTCGAAGACGTAGCCGTGGTCCTTGGTCATGCCGTTGACGCCGGCCTTGTCGGAGTTCTCCTCGCAGGTCAGCCAGGTGCCCCAGGGGGTGCGCCCGCCCGCGCAGTTGGTGGAGGTGCCGGCGATGCCGACCCACTCGGCGACCTGCCCGTCGCGGCGCACCTCGACGACCGTGCAGCCGCCGGCGGCCGCGGGGTCGTAGACGAGGCCCTCGGTGAGCGGGACGGGGTGCTCCCACTTCGAGCGCGGGCCCTTCAGTTCGTGGTTGTTGACGAGCAGGGTGGCGCCGCGCGGGCCGTCGAAGGCGGCCGTGCCGTCGTGCTTCTGCGGGGTGAACTCACCCGACTCCAGCTTCGTCCGGCCGCTGTAGGTGATGACCCGGTACTTGAAGCCGGCGGGCAGGGCGAGGATCCCGTCCGGGTCGGGGACCAGCGGGCCGTAGCCGACGCCGCCATGACGGTCCTGGCCGCTCTCGACCTCCGTGGCCGCGAGCGCGTTCGGTGCCGTGGCGAGCGCCCCGACACTGCCGGCCAGCGCGACCCCGGCACCGGTGATCGCGGACGTCCTGGCGAAGTCCCTGCGGGTGAAAGACATGCTGTCTCCTGAGCGGTGAAGGTGCCGTGGGAGGTGGCGGATCTCAGTCGCCGCCACGCTCCCGGCCGGGCGTGAACCCCGCTTGAACACGGGGCGAAGCCCCGTGAGGTGCCCGGGGAACTGCGCGCTCGGCCCGCCCCGGCGCGCACCCGCCCCGGCCCCACGCTCCACCGGCGGAAACCAGGCCCGGCGGAGGCCCCCGTCAAGGCACCCCGTGCGCCGGAACCCGGCCAACGCTCGCTGAGGACCCGCCGCCCCTGTGGCCGGATCGGCCAACACCCCCGGACGGCCCCCGCTGCTGTGGCCGGATCGGCCAACACCCCGGACGGCCCCCGCTGCTGTGGCCGGAAGGGTTCTCCAGCGACAGCACCGGCCAGGACGGCACCCGGCCGGCACCGCCGTCACGCGCCCACCGGTACCCCCGCAAGCCAGGACACCCCACGCCACCCGCCGGGCCCACTCCCCACCCGGAAGCCGACCTCCGCGGGCGGCGAGGACACCGTCAAGCGCCCCGCTGCGAGCGCGCCTTGAACGCCGCCTTCCGTGCTGCCTTGGCCACCTTCTTGTCGGGGTGCAGCCGCCCCATCGCCTCCAGCACGTCCGCCGTCGCGGGATGCCCGACCCGCCAGGCCTCCGCGAAGAAGCCGTCGTGCTGGGCCGCCAGCCCCTCGACCAGTGCCTGCAGCTCCTCGGAGTTGCCCTCGGCCGCCAGCTGGGCGGCGACCGTGTCGATGGTCAGCCAGAACACCAGGTCCGGCGAGGGCGGCGGAACGTCCGCCGCGCCGTGCTCGGTGAGCCAGACCCGGGCGAGACCGCCCAGCTCGGCGTCGTCGAGGACCTCCCGGAGGGCCGGCTCGGCGGGGGCGCCGACCAGCGACAGCGCCTGCTGACAGCGCAGCCGCCGCAGCGGCGCACCCGAGTCGGAGCCGCGCGCGGCGGCGAGCAACTCGCGTGCGGCGGCCAGGGGTTCACGCCGGTCGAGCCACAGCTCGGTCTCCGCGCGGGCGGCCCGGGAGCCGTAGTGCGCGCTGCCGTCGAGCAGCGCGTCGGCACCCTTGTCGGCGAGTGCGCCCACGACGGGGGCGGTGAAGCCGGCCTCCATCAGCCGGGTGCGCAGGCCGTGCAGGCCGAGCGGGGTGAGGCGGACCATGCCGTAGCGGGAGACGTCGGTGTCGTCGACAGGGGCGGGCTCCGTGCCGGCGCCGGCCGTCGGAGCCTCACCGGCGCCAGAGGCCTCACCGGCGTCACCCGCCGCGCCGATGTCAGTGACCTCACCGGCGTCAGTGACCTCACCGGCGTCGGCCATCAGCGCCTCGTCGACCGGCTGGTACTCGACCAGGCCGATCGGCTCCAGCACCCGGAACTGGTCGTCGAGGCGCATCATCGCGTCGGAGACCTGCTCCAGGACGTCGTTGGTGGGCTCGCCCATGTCGCCGGGGACGATCATCGAGGCGGCGAGCGCGGGCAGCGGCACCGGGCCGTCGCCGGGGCCGTCCTCGCTGACGGTGAGGAGGTACAGGTTGGCGAGGACGCCGTCGAGGAATTCCGCCTCCGCCTCGGGGTCCCAGTCGAGCGCGGAGAGGTCGAGGCCGGCCGGGTTCTCGGCGTCCAGCGCGTCGACCAGGTCGTCGAGGTCGGGCACGCTCGCGTCGGCGAGCACGGTCTCCAGGGCGTTCTGCCAGACGGCGAGGACGTCGTGCGGGGAGCCGCCGGTCAGCAGGGCGAGGTCCTCGCCGGTGGTGACCGTGCCGGTCTCGTCGTCGGCCACCTCCACCAGTCCGGTGTCGACGGCGACCCGCCAGGCCTCGCTCGCGAGGGCGGCGGCGTCGTCACCGGTCAGGCCGAGCACCTCGGCGGCCGCGGGCAGTTGTTCGTCGACCAGGCCGCCGCCGGCGTCCACCCGGGTCTCCGGCCCGGCCCAGCGGGCCAGCCTCGCGGCCCGGGCGAGCAGGGGCGTGGACAGCGCGTCGCGCGCCAGCTCCGCTTCGGAGGTCAGCCGCACCGGCGGCAGGGGGGAGCTGTCTGACATCGGACGTTCTCCTAGGGCACCTCAAGAGCCGTACGCGTCACGGCTCAGCCGCTCAGCCTAGACGGATTTCCACCCATGCCGCCCGGTTCATCTCCTCGACGGCCGCCGTACATGGCCGAAACCTTGACAAGTGGCCGGGAGACGAAGGAGATTGACGCGCGTAGAAGTTGGGGGGACAACTGTTCACTCGGTTCTACGCGTGTCAAGTACACCTCAAGGCCGCCAGGCATGGCCGCGAGGTTCCGCCCCTCGTCCCGGCGCTCACACACGTCCCCGGAGGGATCCGTTGCCGAGCAAGTCCTCCGCGCGCCTCGCCGCGCTCACCGTCGCCGCCGTCTGTTCCGCGGCCTCCACCGTCGTCCTGACCACACCGGCGCACGCCGACTCGGTACGCATACACGACATCCAGGGCACCACCCGCACCTCCCCGTACGCGGGCCGGCAGGTCACCGACGTGACCGGCATCGTCACTGGTGTGCGCGGCTACGGCTCGTCCAAGGGATTCTGGATGCAGGACCCGGACCCGGACAGCGACCCGGCCACCAGCGAGGGCGTCTTCGTCTACACCGGCTCCGCCCCGAAGGTCGCGGTCGGTGACTCCGTGACGGTCACCGGCACGGTCTCCGAGTACGTCCCCGGCGGCACCTCGTCCGGCAACCAGGCGGTCACCGAACTCACCCGCGCCACGGTCACGGTCGTGTCCAGCGGCAACGAGGTCCCGGCCGCCACGGTCATCGACGCGGCATCCGTCCCGGACGCGTACGCCCCGCAGGGCGACCCGGCCGCCGACGGCTCGATCAACGCCCTGCCCCTGGACCCCACCACGTACGCCCTCGATCACTACGAGTCGCTGGAGGGCATGAACGTCCAGGTCACCGACACCCGCGTGGTCGGCGCCAGCAACAAGTACCACGAGCTGTGGGTCACGGTGAAGCCGCACGAGCACGCCTCCCGGCGCGGCGCCACCGTCTACGGCTCCTACGACTCGCAGAACACCGGCCGGCTCCAGATCGAGTCGCTGGGCCCGGTCTCCGCGTACCCGACCGTGGACGTCGGCGACACGCTCACCGGCACCACCACCGGCCCCCTGGACTACAACCAGTACGGCGGCTACACCCTGGTCGCCAACGAGATCGGCACGGTGGAGGCGGCCGGCCTCACCCGGGAGACGACCCGGCCGCAGGGCCGGCACGAGCTGGCGATCGCCACCTACAACGTCGAGAACCTCGACCCGGGCGACGACAGCTTCGGCGCGCACGCCGCGGCGATCGTGGACAACCTGAAGTCGCCCGACATCCTGTCCCTGGAGGAGATCCAGGACAACAACGGCGCCACGGACGACGGCACCGTCGCCGCCGACGTGACGGTGAACAAGCTGATCGACGCGATCGTCGAGGCGGGCGGACCGCGCTACGACTGGCGTTCCATCGACCCGGCCGACAAGACGGACGGCGGCCAGCCCGGCGGGAACATCCGCAACGTGTTCCTCTTCAACCCGCGGCGGGTCTCCTTCACCGACCGCGCGGGCGGCGACGCCACGACCGCCACCGGCGTCACCAAGGTGCGCGGCAAGGCGGCCCTGACGGTCTCCCCCGGTCGCCTCGACCCGCAGAACGCGGCCTGGGAGGACAGCCGCAAGCCGCTGGTAGGCGAGTTCGTCTTCCGCGGCAGAACGGTCTTCGTGATCAGCAACCACTTCGCCTCCAAGGGCGGCGACCAGTCCCTGACCGCCCAGTACCAGCCGCCCGCGCGCGGCTCGGAGATCCAGCGTCACGCGCAGGCGGTGGCCGTCAACTCCTTCGTGAAGGACATCCTCGCCAAGCAGCGGAACGCGGACGTCGTCGCCCTGGGCGACATGAACGACTTCGAGTTCTCCGGCACGGCGAAGATCCTGGAGTCCGACGGCGCCCTGTGGTCGGCGATCAAGTCGCTGCCCCGCAGCGAGCGTTACTCGTACGTCTACCAGGGCAACGCCCAGACCCTGGACCAGATCCTGGTCAGCCCGTCGATCCGGCGCCACTGCTTCGACTACGACAGCGTGCACATCAACGCCGAGTTCCACGACCAGATCAGCGACCACGACCCGCAGGTGCTGAGGTTCCGGCCGTAAACGGCAAGCAACCGGCCCACGGATCACCGGAGCCCGGCCCCGCGGCGAGCCGCCGGGGGGCCGGGCTCCGGGGTACGGTCGGCGGCGGCGCCTCCGAGGCAGCGCCGCCCCGCGCCACATCAGGGAGATCCTCGACCGGTTCGACGAGGGCGACACCGCCGGCGCTACCCGTCTCCAGCACCGGGCCATGGACCTCATCGAGTCGATGACGGCCGGCGGGCTCCCCGGCACGGTCACCGCCAAGGCCCTCCTCACCACCCTCGGCCTCCCCGCGGGCCCGGTCCGCCCGCCCCTGCGCCCGGCGGACGCGCGGACGGTCGACGACCTGGCCAGGGCGTACGACCACCTGACACAGCCGTCGTGACCCGTGACCCCCGCCCCGCGGCCCTGTGCTGCCATGTGCCCCGTCCGATCTCGTTGTGCCGGGTGCCGCGGCCGGGATGCGGCACCCGGGGGGAGGGGCCGATGATGGAGGAGTAGGCCGCGACGCGATCACCACCCCGGGGGCATGGAGATGTGACATGCCGGTTCACAAGGTCCACCCGGACATCAGCGTCCTGAACGACAGCCTTGAGGTGCCCGGGATCGGGCACCTCCCGGTGAACGCCTTCGTACTGCTCGCCTCTCAGCCCGTCGTCATCGACACCGGACTCGGGCTACCCGACAGGAACTTCCTGGAGGCGGTCGGTTCCGTGCTGGACCCCGCCGATGTGCGGTGGATCTGGCTGACGCACCCGGACCGTGATCACACAGGTGGGATATTCGATCTCCTGGCCGCGGCGCCCGAGGCTCGCGTCGTGACCACGTACCTTTCCGCCGGCCTCATGTCCTGTGAGAGGCCGCTGCCACTCGACCGCCTGTACTTGTTCAATCCGGGACAGACCCTGGATGTCGGCGACCGCACCCTCACGGGGTTCAGGCCGCCGCTGTTCGACAACCCGGCCACCGTCGGCCTCTTCGACGACCGGTCGGGGGTCTGCTTCAGCGCCGACTGCTTCGGTGCACCGCTGCCCAGTGCCGAACTGGCACACGCAGACGACGTCGGTGCGATCGGCCGGGAGGAGCTGCGGGCCGCGCAGCTCCTGTGGGCCACGGTCGACAGCCCCTGGGTGCACAACGTGGATGTCCAGAAGTTCCTCGACACCTTCCAGACGCTGCGGGACAGAGAGCCGGAACTCGTCCTGTCCACCCATCTGCCGCCGGCACCGGGAGTCACCGGGTCGATGATCGACACGTTGGGCTCGGCACCCCGGGAAACGGCGTTCGTGGGGCCTGACCAAGCCGCGCTGGAACAGATGCTGGCAGGGTTCGAGCCCGGTGGCGGGCAGCAGCCCGCGTCCGGCGGCCCGGGATGACCCCGGCCGTGCCCGGATCGACACGCGTGTGCGTCAGGGCGTCGTCGCGGACACCGGCACCGGCTCCGGCCCGCCCATGTCCAACCGGAACGGCGGGTACTGGTCGGTCATCAACGCGGCATAGACGGCGACCCGGGCGGCCCAGCGGACGAGACCGAGCAGGAAGTCGAAGAGGGGTTCCGGATAGCGGGCCCTGAACGCCAGGATGACGACCGCGACCAGCGAAAGATAGGGAATGAGACCGCTGTAGAGCCAGCTGTCGTCATTGCCCCAGCCACCGACGAGAATCCCGACGACGACGTACTGAGGGATCGCCAGCAGCCACCACTTCACCAGGACGAGACCGCGGGAGAGGCGCTCGGGATAGACGACGTCGAAGCGTGCCGGGTAGTCCGGCACGTCGCTGAGGGTGAATGGCGGGTACTGGTCCGTGCCGAGCGCCGTATGGGCGTAGTAGCTGACACGCCAGTTCCAGCGCAGCACGCCGACGTTGAATTCGAAGAGGGACCGCGGATACCGGCCGGTGATCAGGATCGCGAAGAACGCGACGACGGTCACCAGCATGAACGCGATCCACAGGAAGAACAACACGATGTAGTGCGGAATGGCGAGAAGCCATTTCACCAGCCACATCCATCGGGACAGACGAGGATCGAGAGACGCCTCGATACGCACGGCTGAGGCGGTGACGGGAATCATGGAGGCGCAGCTCCTTTCGAGCGTGCTGCTCGTCAGGCGCCCGGCAGAGGTGGTCGCCGACTTCGAACCCAGACTGGCACCCGGGGTGGAAGGACGCGACCCGTCACCGCCTTTCGTGTGAGGACCACCCGCGGGGCAAGCCTGGCTCCGGGTGCCGGCGTCCGCGCTTCGGCGGAGGCGTTTCTCCCCGCGCGGTCGAGACCGTCGCCCCCTGGCCGTCACGGTCGAAGCCGGTGACAGGGCATTCTGTGCAGGATCGGCACCATCGCCACGTGGAGGGCCGGCACCGGCGGTGCCCCGGTGCCGCGACGAGATCCCGGCGGTTCACGACCGGTCCTTCGGGGAAGGTCCGGCTGCGGCGGTGGTCCTGGCGATGTGGTCCAGATCGGCCGCAAGTGCCCGCAGCCACGCCTCGGCGTCGTAGTAGACCGGCGGTGCCGGGTCGTCGGGCGGCCGGCTGTCAGCGGTCTCGTCGGGTACCGGCGGGAGGGCTTTCGGCGGTGCCCGCCGTGCGTCCTCGAGGAGAGCGCCGGCCCTTTCGTAGTGCTGGACCAGCACGTCGCTGTCCCGGGCCAGTTTCGCCCGGCACGCAGGCGCGAGCGGCCGGCTCCCGGCCAGGTCCCCCGCATGCGGCAGGTGCCGGGACCCGCGCAAGGCGTGATGCCCCGCCATCAGCGCCGCATGCCAGTCCACCGACGGCGTGCCGGGCCGCTGAGGCTCGCTCTGGTACTGCGCGAAGGACGCTTCCGCCAGTGTCAGGGCGCCCGGCAGCGAGGGCCGGCCGGGCTGCCCCCGCACGGGAACCTCAGTGAGGACCGATGTGGTCGAGGCGATGGTCGCGCCGATGGCGCGAAGGAGGGCCGCAACGTCTCGGCGCAGTTCCTTCTGGGCACCTCGTGGCCAGGCGAGCAGGCCGAAGACCAGACCGATCGCGCTGCCGGCGAGGACGTCGAGGAAGCGGAACTCGGCCAGCTGCCATGTGACCGGGGCGAGCAGGGCGAAGACGGCGGACACGGCCAGGGTGAACAGACCCTGTGCCCATCCCACGCCGCGCGTCGGCCCGATCCAGAAGGCGGCCAACATGATCACCGGAAGTACCACGACGTAGGCCGTGGTACTTCCATGGGCGAAGACCAGCATGGCGGCGGCGGCCAGTGCGCCCAGCAGCGTACCGACGAGCGCCCGGGCCACCGCGGCACTCGTCTGTTCAGCAGTGGTGCGGATCAGGGTGAGAGCGGCCAGCATGGCCCAGAACCCGTGAGGCAGGGAGTCGAGTCCGGCCACGGTACGAGCGGCTGCCAGCGCGAGGCCGACGCGTACGGCGTTCTGGAAGTAGACCGAGCGCACGGTCAGGTGTGCCGACAGCCGCCGCGCCCACAGGCGGACAGTGCCCTCCCGCGCGTACCAGAAGCTGCCGTCTCGCGCCTCGGCGGGCCCCGGGCGCCGTCCCAGGGCGAGGTCGGCTGCGGTGGCGAGTGTCGCGCAGGCGTAGGCGGTCTCCAGGAGCATCGCCTGACGCTGCATGGCGAAGGCTGTACTCCCGGACGTCGCCTCCTTGATCGACACCGTGCGCAGCCGCCGATGGACGACCAGGACGTCCACCAGCCGTCCCGGGCCGGCCGGGCGTCCGGTACGCAGTGCGACCGACGTCCTCCGGGCCGACGCCGCGACCTCGTCGAGCAGCGCGAGGGACTGGGGGCGGGGTTCCCGCGCACCCGGCTCCGCCAACTCCTGAAGCCTGGCCAGCAGGAGACGGCCGGCCATACCGGTGTGAGCGAGCGCTCGCTCCTTCCGCCCCGGTCCGGCGGGACGCTCCGACTCCTGTACCCGCGAGGGGCGCAGCGCCTCACCGGCCGACCGCGCTGCTGTGCCCGCCCCGGTCGACAGCAGCCACGGCGGGTGCGTCAGTTCGCTTGCGAGGCGCGCCGCGGTCATGGCCGCGTCCGCCGACAGAGCGCGGTAGGAGGTGGTGGGCGGGTCGGGCAGCAGCAGGGTCTCGGCGAGCAAGAGCAGCAGAATGCCCAGTGTCGTCCCGCTCAGCCGCTCACCCAGTGTCTGCGGCGCGTACGGAGGGAAGCACGGCAGGATGTAGAGCAGGAGCAGGCCCGGAGCTGCCCCGGCCATTCGCGGACCGGCCACCGCCGCGTACGAGAGCAGGAAACCGATCACCAGCATCCCCGCCACCGCGGTCCAGGTGTGTACCGCGAGCAGGGTCCCGGCCGTAACCAGGAACCAGCCGACAGGAAGTACCCGGACGACGACGGCGGCGCGCTGGCGCCCGGTGCCGGGAATGCGGGAGAGACCTGCCATCGCCACCGCTGCGAACAGGCCGTATGTGGCGGTGACGGGCTCGTGCAGGCCGTAGAGGCCGATGTAGAAGGCGGCGACGGCTGACAGCGTCACCCGAACGGCTCGTCGGCCTGTGCTCGCCGAGGAACGTGTGCCGTGCCGCAGCGCGGCGGCGATCAGGCGCAGGCGCGGGACACCGGGCAGGCGTATGCGGGCGGCATCGCCGGTGTCACTCTCAGTCTCAGAACCCATGGTCGGCCCCTCCGCCCAGCCGCCCCCTCCAGGATCACATCCGCACCCCGCCCCCACATCCCCACACGGCTGCGGCGCCCTCGTGCCCCGCGGGCGCCCGCCGAGTCGGTCGCCGGGCCTGGCCGGGGGCAGCGTCCGTTCGCAGTCCGTCGGTGTCCCGGGTGTCGGGCCGTCGGCACGCGTCCCGACCCGACTGCGCGGCAGTGCGGGGCGGCGGTCTGCTGGATCTGTTCGACAGTCTGCCCCTGCACCCCCTCGCCGAGGACGACCTCGTCTCGCCGAGTCCCGGTCTCGGGCAGGTCCCTGTGCGCACCACGTGCGCCCTCCCAGGCGGTCGTCCGGCCGCGGGAGGGCGCTCGATGGTGGCCGACGTCGACAACCGCCGACAGCTCGTCAGGGAGTCGGAAGAGTCGTCGGCCGGCCGCGGAATCGAGGCGGCGAGTGATCAGTTGTGGCTGTGCAGGATCTCGTTCAGGCCGCCCCACACCGCGTTGTTCGGGCGGGCCTCCACTGTGCCGGTGACCGAGTTGCGGCGGAAGAGGATGTTGGAGGCGCCGGAGAGTTCGCGGGCCTTGACGATCTGGCCGTCGGGCATGGTCACCCGGGTGCCCGCGGTGACGTACAGGCCGGCCTCGACCACGCACTCGTCGCCGAGCGCGATGCCGACGCCCGCCTCGGCGCCGACCAGGCAGCGCTCGCCGACGGAGATGATGACGTTGCCGCCGCCGGACAGCGTGCCCATCGTGGACGCGCCGCCGCCGATGTCGGAGCCGTCGCCGATCACGACGCCCGCCGAGATGCGGCCCTCGACCATCGACGTGCCGAGCGTGCCCGCGTTGAAGTTGACGAAGCCCTCGTGCATCACGGTGGTGCCCTCGGCGAGGTGCGCGCCGAGGCGGACCCGGTCCGCGTCAGCGATCCGGACGCCCTTCGGGGCGACGTAGTCCGTCATGCGGGGGAACTTGTCGATGGACGTCACCTGGAGGTGCAGGCCCTCCGCGCGGGCGTTGAGGCGGACCTTCTCGATGTCGTCGACGGCGACCGGGCCGAGCGAGGTCCAGGCGACGTTGGCGAGGAAGCCGAACATGCCGTCCAGGCTCTGGCCGTGCGGCTTGACCAGGCGGTGCGAGAGCAGGTGCAGCCGGAGGTAGACGTCGTGCGCGTCGATCGGCTTCTCGTCGAGCGAGGCGATGACCGTGCGGACCGCGACCACTTCGACGCCCCGGCGGGCGTCCGGTCCGGTCGCCGCGGTGGCGCCGCCGCCCAGCAGCTCGGCCGCCCGCTCGGCGGACAGCCGCTCGGTGCCGGACGGGCCGGGCTCCGCGACCAGCTCGGGGGCGGGGAACCAGGTGTCGAGGACGGTGCCGTCGGCGGCGATCGTGGCGAGGCCGGCGGCCACCGCCCCGGTGGTACGAGGTGCAGTCGTGTCGGTCATGAGGGCAACCTAACCGGCGGGGGGCCGTGGACGCGAACCAGCCGGGGCGCGTCTCAGGTGGCGGGCGGGCCAGGGGGTTCGCCCCTCGTCACCTCCGGTGATCCCGGCCCCGGAACGGTACACGGCCGGCCCGCCGACCGGCACGGCCGACGCCGTGCGTCGCACGCTGAGCACTGGCCCGCTCCCCCTCCGACCGGGCGGAGGCCTGGGTGCTGGGCGACGGCGGTACGACGGCCACGGCCCTGCGGAGTCGACCGAGGCCGAGCGGGTGCACGCGCCGGCCGGGACGCGGCTGCAGGAGCTGCGGCTGCGCGACGACCGGGGCGAGTGGCGCGACCCGGCCGCCGCCGGCACGCCGTGCACCGTCCTGTGCTGCTTCCCCGGCGCCTGCGCGCGCGCCGACGCCTACCCGCCCGGCTGGGGAGACATCCCCGGAGCACCAGGCTGCACCCTGGAGTCGCGCACCTACCGCGAGCGGCTGGCCGAGTTCACGGCGGCGGGCGCGACGGTGTACGGCGTGTCCACCCGACGCCCGGACGAGCAGCGGGCGTTCGCCGAACACGAGGGGCTGGGTTTCCCGCTGCGTTCCGACGCGGAGCTGTCCCTGATCGCCGCGCTGCGCCCGCCGACGTTCCGCGCGGCGGGCACGAGCCGGCTGAAGCGGCTCCGACGCTGGTCGTGGCCCGGGAGCGGGTGGACGGGAGGGGGTGGTCCGGGAGGTGCGGTACCCGGTGTCGGACGTCGCGGGGAGCGTCGAGGCCGCGCCGGCGCACGTCAGGCGTCTCGGGGCGGTGCGGCGACGACCCGCGCCAGCGCCTCCCGCGCGTACTCCTCGTCGTACGGCTCGTCCGTCAGCAGCACCTGCAGGCAGATGCCGTCCACCAGGGCCACCAGGGCCCGGGCCGTGACGGCGTCGGTGCGGCGGGCCAGTCGGCCGGCGAACGCCCCGGCCCACTCGGCGGCGACCGGGCGCAGGGCAGGCCGGCGCAGCGCGGCGAGGTAGAGCTCGTACTCCAGCTCGACACCCGTGCGTTCGCCGCCGAGCCACTCCCCCAGCAGCGCGGCGAGTTCGCGGGCCAGGTCGCTGCCTGTGTCGTCGAGCCGGTCATGTGCCGCGAGTGCCTTGTCGAAGCCCTCGCCGGCCTGCCGCAGCGCGGCGACCATCAGGTCGTCGAGGGTCTCGAAGTGGTACGTCGTCGATCCGAGGGGGACGTCCGCCTCGGCGGCGACGCTGCGGTGGCTCAGACCGGCGAGCCCCTTGCGCCCCACCACCCGGATCGCCGCGTCGATGATCCGCTGCCGCCGCTCGGGGTCGTGGCGCCGGGGCATCAGTGGGCACCCCCGAGGTTCAGCACCACCACGCCCGCGATGATCAGCGTGATCCCGGCGACCCTGGCGGTGCCCAGCCCCTCGCCGAAGAGCGCGAGGCCGAGGACGGCGATGGTGGCGGTGCCGACGCCGGACCAGATGGCGTAGGCGGTGCCGATGGAAAGGGATTTCAGGGTCTGCGCGAGCAGCAGGAAGGAGACCAGGTAGCCGACCGCGGTCAGGGCGGAGGGCCACAGTCGGCTGAAGCCGTCGCTGTACTTCATCGCGGTGGTGGCGGCCACCTCGGCGGCGATGGCGCCGGCGAGCGTCAGGTAACCCATGTGTACGAGCGTACATAACGGCGCTCGGGTCTGTCATGAGTGCGGCCGCGGCGCGATGAGAAAGCGTTATCGAAAGCCCTCCCGAAAGGGCTGCTGGCACGTCACTGGTTCCTCTACTGTTTCAGCGTTCACATACCGGGCCCCCCACAGCCGCGGCGCCCTCACGCGCGCCGCTGGAGGAACAGCCGCATGCCTGAGAACGAACCCCGGCCCCCGCAGGACAGACCTTGGGAGAACGGCTGGACACCGGACAGCTCAAGGGCGCCCGGAACCCGCCGTCTGTGGCTGGCCGGAGCCCTCGCCGTGGCCACCGTGGTGGCCTGCGTGACGGCGATAGCCCTGAACGACAGGCCCGCTGACGAGACGTCGGCCCGCGCCACGCCGGGCCCGTCCGCGGCAGACACCCGTGACGGGCCGGGTCTGATCTCCTTCGCCAGTCCCTCAGCGACGGCCGAGGCCTCGGGGAGCCGGCCCCCCACCTCCGCCACACCGACGGCCTCGGCCTCGTCGGCACGTCCCACCGCGCACAGCGGCGGCTCCCCCGCCGCCTCCCCCACGACCGCCTCGGCCTCGGCGTCCCCGGCGGCCGAGCCCACCCCGGACCGGCCGGCCGACCCCGAGTCCTACCGCCGCTCGGTACGTTCGGTGAACTACCCCGACCGGTACTGGCATGTGAGCGGCGGTCCGGTGAAGCTGGAGCGGCCGGGCGGCTCGGAGTTCCGCGCGGACGCCTCCTTCACGGTGGTGCCCGGACTGACCGACGCGTCCTGCTACTCCTTCGCCACCTCCGACGGCCGCTATCTGCGCCACCGCCAGTTCGTGCTGCGCGCCGACCGCCACGACGGGTCCGCCCTGTTCGCGCAGGACGCCACGTTCTGCTCCCGCCCCTCACCGCACTCCGGTGCCGTGATGCTGGAGTCCGCGAACTACCCGGGCCGCTTCCTTCGCCACCAGTCGTTCCAGATCCGCCTGGACCCCTACCAGCACAGCGACCTCTACCTGGCGGACTCGGCGTTCCGGTTCGTGACGGCGCTGAGCTGAGACGTCGTGCGGCAACGAGCGAGGGCGACACCCCTGACGGGGTGTCGCCCTCGCTCGTGCGGTGGGTGTGCTCAGACGTTGAACCCGAGCGCCCGCAGCTGCTCACGGCCGTCGTCGGTGATCTTGTCGGGGCCCCACGGGGGCATCCAGACCCAGTTGATGCGCAGTTCACTGACCAGGCCGTCCGTGGCGGACTTGGCCTGGTCCTCGATGACGTCGGTCAGCGGACAGGCCGCCGAGGTCAGGGTCATGTCGACGGTCGCGATGTTGGACTCGTCGACGTGGATGCCGTAGATCAGGCCGAGGTTGACGACGTCGATGCCCAGCTCCGGGTCGACGACGTCCATCAGGGCCTCGCGAAGCTCCTCCTCCGAGGCCGGCTTCATCTCCACGGTGTCGCTCATGCCGTCTTCCTTTCGGCGTCGGCTCCGCCCAGCGCCTGAGCCGTCGCGTCCTTCCACGCCATCCAGCTGAGGAGGGCGCACTTGACCCGGGCCGGGTACTTGGACACCCCGGCGAACGCGACCGCGTCCTCCAGGACGTCCTCCATGGCGTCGTCGGGTTCGATCTTCCCCTTGGACTGCATCAGCTCCAGGAAGGTCTCCTGGATCTTCCGCGCCTCCGCCACGTCCTTGCCGACCAGCAGTTCGTTCAGCACGGAGGCCGACGCCTGGCTGATGGAGCAGCCCTGGCCCTCGTACGAGACGTCCTCGATGGTCGTGCCGTCGTACTTCACCCGGAGCGTGATCTCGTCGCCGCAGGTCGGGTTGACGTGGTGCACCTCGGCGTCGCCATCCCTGAGACCACGCCCGTGCGGGTTCTTGTAGTGGTCCAGGATGACTTCCTGGTACATGGAGTCCAGTTTCACCTTCTGCACGCCTCTCAGCCGAAGAAGTTCCGTACGTGCTCCAGGCCGTCGACCAGTGCGTCGATCTCGGCCGGTGTGGAGTACAGATAGAACGACGCTCGCGTGGTCGCGGGAATTCCGTACCGGAGGCACACGGGCCGCGCGCAGTGGTGGCCGACGCGCACGGCGATGCCCTGCTCGTCGAGGACCTGGCCCACGTCGTGCGGGTGGATGTCACCCAGGGTGAATGAGATCGCCGCTCCGCGGTCCTCGGCCGTGGTCGGGCCGATGATCCGCAGGTCGGGAACGTCCGCGAGCCGGCGCACGGCGTACTCGGTGAGCGCGTGCTCGTGGGCGAGGATCCTGTCCATGCCGATCGAGTCGAGGTAGTCGATCGCCGCCCCGAGGCCGACCGCCTGAGCGATCGGCGGGGTGCCCGCCTCGAACTTGTGGGGTGCCGGGGCGTACGTCGAGGAGTGCATGGACACCGTCTCGATCATCTCGCCGCCGCCCAGGAACGGAGGCAGGTCCTCCAGCAGCTCCTGGCGGCCCCACAGCACGCCGATACCCGTCGGGCCGCACATCTTGTGGCCGGTGAAGGCCACGAAGTCGGCCTGCAGGGCCTGGACGTCCAGCGGCATGTGCGGAGCGGCCTGGGAGGCGTCGATGCAGACCAGCGCGCCGACTTCCTGGGCGCGCCGCACTATCGCCTCGACCGGGTTGACGGTGCCCAGGATGTTGGAGACCAGCACGAAGGAGACGATCTTCGTCTTCTCCGTGATGACCTGGTCGATGTTCGACAGGTCGAGGCGGCCGTCGTCCGTGAGGCCGAACCACTTCAGCTTCGCGCCCGTGCGCTGCGCCAGCAGCTGCCAGGGCACGATGTTGGAGTGGTGCTCCATCTCGGTGATGACGATCTCGGTGTCCGAGTCCACGCGGTAGGGCTCGTCGGCCCAGCCCAGCATGTTCGCCACCAGGTTGAGCGACTCGGAGGCGTTCTTGGTGAAGATCACCTCGTCGCGGCTCGGCGCGTTGATGAACTCCGCGACCTTGTCGCGCGCGCCCTCGTACAGCGCCGTGGCCTCCTCGGCGAGGACGTGCACGCCACGGTGGACGTTGGCGTTGTGCTGCTCGTAGTACTCCGCGAGTACGTCCAGCACCTGGCGCGGCGTCTGCGAGGTCGCCGCGTTGTCCAGGTACACGAGCTTCTTCCCGTCGTGGAGCACTCGGTCCAGGATGGGGAAGTCCTTGCGGAGGGCCTCGGCGTCGAGGAGGCCCGGGAGCCCATGGCGGTCAGGGGTCACGCGGATACGCCGCCCTTCACGTACTTGTCGTAGCCCTCGGCCTCCAGCTGGTCGGCGAGTTCGGCACCGCCGGACTCGACGATGCGGCCGCCGGCGAAGACGTGGACGTAGTCGGGCTTGATGTAGCGCAGGATGCGCGTGTAGTGCGTGATCAGCAGGGTGCCGACCTCGCCGGTCTCGCGGACGCGGTTGACGCCCTCGGAGACGATGCGCAGGGCGTCGACGTCCAGGCCGGAGTCGGTCTCGTCGAGGATCGCGACCTTCGGCCTGAGCAGCTCCAGCTGGAGGATCTCGTGGCGCTTCTTCTCGCCGCCGGAGAAGCCCTCGTTGACGTTGCGCTCGGCGAAGGCGGGGTCCATGTTGAGGCGCTGCATGGCCTCCTTGACCTCCTTCACCCAGGTGCGCAGCTTGGGGGCCTCGCCGCGGACGGCGGTGGCGGAGGTGCGCAGGAAGTTGGAGACCGAGACGCCGGGGACCTCGACCGGGTACTGCATCGCCAGGAACAGGCCGGCGCGGGCGCGCTCGTCGACGGACATCTCCAGGACGTCCTCGCCGTCGAGGGTGACGGTGCCGTCGGTGATCGTGTACTTGGGGTGACCCGCGAGGGAGTAGGCGAGGGTCGACTTGCCGGAGCCGTTGGGGCCCATGATGGCGTGCGTCTCGCCCTGCTTCACGGTGAGGTCGACGCCCTTGAGGATCTCCTTCGTGGCGTTGTCGGCCTCGACGGTGACGTGCAGGTCTCGGATTTCAAGCGTTGCCATGGGTGCCTCAGGACTCCTGGGAGAGGGAGACGAGCACGTCGTCCCCTTCGATCTTTACGGGGTATACGGGGACGGGACGCGTCGCCGGAAGACTGTCGGGCTTTCCGGAGCGGAGGTCGAAGCGCGAGCCGTGCAGCCAGCACTCGATGTGGCAGTCGTCGACCTCGCCCTCGGAGAGGGAGACGTTCGCGTGGGAGCAGATGTCGTGGATCGCGAACACCTCGCCCTCGGTGCGCACGACGGACAGGGGCGTGCCGTCGAGTTCCACCCGCTTCGGGGTGTCCTCCTCCAGCTCGCTCAGCCCGCAGGCTCGTACGAAGGTCATGCGACCGACGCCTCCAGCTCCTCCTCGATCTTGGCGAGCAGGCGCTCCTCGATGTCCTGGACACCGATCTGCTGGACCAGCTCGGCGAAGAAGCCTCGGACCACGAGGCGGCGGGCCTCGTGCTCCGGGATGCCGCGGGCCATCAGGTAGAAGAGCTGCTCGTCGTCGAAGCGGCCGGTGGCGGAGGCGTGGCCGGCGCCGACGATCTCACCGGTCTCGATCTCCAGGTTCGGCACCGAGTCGACGCGCGCGCCGTCGGTCAGCACCAGGTTGCGGTTCATCTCGTAGGTGTCGGTGCCCTCGGCCGCGGCCTCGATCAGCACGTCACCGATCCACACGGCGTGCGCGTCCTCGCCCTGGAGCGCGCCCTTGTAGACGACGTTGGACTTGCAGTGGGGGGTGTTGTGGGTGACCAGCAGGCGGTGCTCGTGGTGCTGGGCGGCATCGGTGAAGTACAGGCCGAACAGCTCCGCCTCGCCGCCGGGGCCCGCGTAGGTGACGCGCGGGTGGATGCGCACCAGGTCGCCGCCGAAGGTGACGACGATGTGCTTGAAGCCCGCGTCCCGGCCGACCAGGGCGGACTGCTGGGCCACGTGGACGGCGGTGTCGTCCCAGTCGACGACGGTGACGACGGTGAGCTTGGCTCCGTCGCCGACGACGTACTCCACGTTGGCCGCGCGGACGGTGTCGCCCGTGTGGTCGATGACGACGGTGGCCTCGGCGAAGGCGCCGAGCTCGAAGACGGTGTGCCCGTAGGTCACCCCGCCCTCGCCGTGCAGGGCGAGCCGGACGGGCTCGTCCAGGACCGTCTCCTTGGGCACGGTGACGACCGTGGCCTTCTCGAAGGAGGAGTACGCCTGTGCCGCGACCCGGTCCACCGGCTTGCCCGTGCGGCCGAGCCGGGCGTCGTCGCGGCCGACGGTCTCGATGGTGACGCCGTCGGGCGCGGAGAACTCCGCCTTGATCGAACCGCCGCCGGTCGCGGTGCCGTCGTGCAGGCCGCGCAGGCGCTCCAGCGGGGTGAACCGCCACTCCTCCTCACGGCCGTGCGGGACCGGGAAGTCCGCGACGTCGAAGGAGGGCGGGGCGCTCATGCGCGAGACGACGGTCGACTCCGCGGCGACCGCGATCGACCCGGCGGTGGTGGAGCCCACCGGTGGGGGTCCACCCGCGCGAGCGGAGCCGAGCGTGGGGGAGTTCTGGGCCTCAGCCATGGCTGTCGTAGTGCTCTCTTTCTGAGTAAGGCGGGTGCTGGCGACGGGAGGGGCGGACTCAGCCGACCGCGCCTTCCATCTGCAGCTCGATCAGCCGGTTGAGCTCCAGCGCGTACTCCATGGGCAGTTCCTTCGCGATCGGCTCGACGAAACCGCGCACGATCATCGCCATCGCCTCGTCCTCGCTCAGACCGCGGCTCATCAGGTAGAAGAGCTGGTCCTCGGAGACCTTGGAGACGGTCGCCTCGTGACCCATGGACACGTCGTCCTCGCGGACGTCGACGTACGGGTAGGTGTCGGACCGCGAGATGGTGTCGACGAGCAGTGCGTCGCACAGCACGTTGGACTTGGACCCCGGGGCGCCCTCACCGATCTCGATCAGACCACGGTAGGAGGTGCGGCCGCCACCGCGCGCCACCGACTTGGAGACGATGTTCGACGAGGTGTTCGGGGCCATGTGGACCATCTTGGCGCCGGCGTCCTGGTGCTGGCCCTCGCCCGCGAAGGCGATGGACAGCGTCTCGCCCTTGGCGTGCTCGCCCATCAGGTAGACGGCCGGGTACTTCATCGTCACCTTGGAGCCGATGTTGCCGTCGACCCACTCCATGGTCGCGCCCTCGTAGGCCACGGCGCGCTTGGTGACCAGGTTGTAGACGTTGTTCGACCAGTTCTGGATGGTCGTGTAGCGGCAGCGGGCGTTCTTCTTGACGATGATCTCGACGACCGCGGAGTGCAGCGAGTCCGACTTGTAGATCGGGGCGGTGCAGCCCTCGACGTAGTGCACGTAGGCACCTTCGTCGACGATGATCAGGGTCCGCTCGAACTGGCCCATGTTCTCCGTGTTGATGCGGAAGTAGGCCTGCAGCGGGATCTCGACGTGCACGCCCTTCGGCACGTAGATGAAGGAGCCGCCGGACCACACGGCCGTGTTCAGCGCGGCGAACTTGTTGTCGCCGGCCGGGATGACGGTGCCGAAGTACTCCTTGAAGAGCTCCGGGTGCTCCTTCAGCGCGGTGTCGGTGTCGAGGAAGATGACGCCCTGCTCCTCCAGGTCCTCGCGGATCTGGTGGTAGACGACCTCCGACTCGTACTGCGCGGCGACGCCGGCGACCAGGCGCTGCTTCTCCGCCTCCGGGATGCCGAGCTTGTCGTAGGTGTTCTTGATGTCCTCGGGAAGGTCCTCCCAGGACTCCGCCTGCTTCTCCGTGGAGCGCACGAAATACTTGATGTTGTCGAAGTCGATGCCCGACAGGTCCGAGCCCCAGTTCGGCATGGGCTTCTTCTCGAAGAGCCGCAGGCCCTTGAGGCGCAGCTTCGTCATCCACTCCGGCTCGGACTTCTTGTCCGAGATGTCACGGACGACGGCCTCGCTCAGACCGCGCTTCGCCGCTGCACCGGCCGCGTCGGAGTCGGCCCAGCCGTATTCGTACTTGCCCAGGCCCTCGAGTTCGGGGTGGGCAGTCTCCGTGGGGAGAGTCATGCGGGGTTCCTCCCGGCCTTGCTTGCAGATGCGTCAGTGGAAATCGGGGAAATCTCGGGGATGAACGTCGTGCAGACGCCGTCGCCGTGCGCGATGGTCGCCAGCCGCTGTACATGAGTACCGAGCAGCTCGGCGAAGAATTCCGTCTCCGCCTCGCACAGCTGCGGGAACTTCTCGGCGACGTGGGCGACGGGGCAGTGGTGCTGGCACAGTTGCTCGCCCTTGCGCGGGAGGGGTGCGCTGCGTGCGGTGGCAGCGTACCCGTCGGCGCTCAGGGCCTTGGCCAGGGCCTCGGCGCGCTTGTCGGGGGCCACGCCCTCGATCGCCTTGCGGTACACGCTCGCCTGCGCGGCGACGCGGGCGCGGGCGAAGGCCGCGACGGCCTCCTGGCCGCCCTCCTGCTCGGCGATCCAGCGCAGGGCGTCCGCGGCGAGCTTGTCGTACGACTGGTCGAAGGCGTCACGACCGCAGTCGGTGAGCGCGAAGACCTTGGCGGGGCGCCCGCGCGTGCGCGTGCCGTACACCCGCTGCTCGCGCGCCTCGACGATCTCGTCGGCGACCAGCGCGTCCAGGTGGCGGCGGACGGCGGCCTGGGTCAGTCCGAGGCGCCCGGCCAGCTCGGCGACGGTCGACGGGCCGTGGTCCAGGACGGACCGCGCGACCCGGTTGCGGGTGGACCGCTCCCCGGTCGCCAGTTCCTCCTGCGGAGCTGCGCCGACGTTTTTCACAACGCCATTGTTGCGTAATTCCTCGGAGGCGGGCAAGCCGCGCCCTGATCACCCCACGGTGCCCTGCATCACTTAGGTATACCTAATCCGACCTGCGGAAACGATCTCCGATCGATCAAACGGGTGGCGCCGCGCGGCCGTGTCCGGGACACTCCCGACCATGCCCACACCGCCTCCGACCGGCCCACTCGTCACCCGGGGCTCCCTGGCCGCAGAGCTGCGCGCGCTGGGCGTCGAGGCCGGTGAGATCCTCCTCGTCCACTCCTCCCTCCGTTCGCTCGGCTGGGTCAGCGGCGGCCCCGTGGCGGTCGTCCGGGCCCTGCTCGACGTCCTCGGCCCGGACGGCACCCTGGTCGTCCCGACCCAGTCGGCGGACCTCAGCGACCCCGCGCTGTGGAGCCGTCCGCCGGTGCCCGAGCAGTGGTGGGAGACCATCCGCGCCACCCTGCCCGCCTACGACCCGCGGATCACCCCGGCGCGAGGCGTCGGCGTGATCCCGGAGACGGTCCGGACCTGGCCGGGCGCCCTGCGCAGCGCCCACCCGCACACCTCCTTCGCCGCCCTCGGACCGCGTGCCGCGCAGATCACCGACGGCCACGCGCCCGACTGCCGGCTCGGCGAGCGCAGCCCGCTGGCCCGGCTGGAGCAGCTCGGCGCCCGGGTGCTGCTGCTCGGCGCCGGCTACGACAGCTGCACCAGCTTCCACCTCGCCGAATACCGCATCGACGGCCCCCTCACCGAGGTCGGGCGCCCGGCCCCGGGCGGCGGCTGGGAGGTGGTCACCGAGGTGTCGATCAGCTTCGACCGGTTCGACGAGCTCGGCCACGACTTCGAACGGGACCGGCCGGTCGCCCGCGGGAGGGCGGGCGCCGCCGACGTACGGCTGTTCACGGTCGCGGACGCCGTCGCCTACGCCGAGCGCTGGCTGCCCCTGCACCGCCCCCGGTGACCGGTTCACGCACCCCCGCGCCGCGACCCCCGTCCGCGAACCTAGACTCTTGAGCCATGCGAACTGAGCCTGTCGTCAAGGTCCAGGCCCTGGTGCAGCGGTACGGGACGAAAACCGCGGTGGACGGCCTCGACCTGACGGCCCGGGCGGGCGTCACCGCGGTCCTCGGACCCAACGGCGCCGGCAAGACGACCACGATCGAGACCTGCGAGGGTTACCGCCGCCCCGACTCCGGCACGGTCCGCGTCCTCGGCCTCGACCCGGTGAGACAGGCCGCCGAACTGCACCCCCGCATCGGCGTGATGCTCCAGTCCGGCGGCGTCTACTCGGGCGCCCGGGCCGAGGAGATGCTGCGCCACATGGCGAAGCTGCACGCCCACCCGCTCGACGTGGACGCCCTGGTCGAACGGCTGGGGCTCGGCTCCTGCGGCCGCACCTCCTACCGCCGGCTCTCCGGCGGCCAGCAGCAGCGCCTCGCCCTCGCGATGGCGGTCGTCGGCCGCCCGGAGCTGGTCTTCCTGGACGAACCGACCGCGGGGCTCGACCCCCAGGCCCGCCGGGCCACCTGGGACCTGGTGCGCGACCTGCGCGACGACGGGGTCTCGGTCATCCTCACCACGCACTACATGGACGAGGCCGAGCAGCTGGCCGACGACGTGGCGATCATCGACGCCGGCAAGGTCATCGCCCAGGGCTCCCCCGAGCAGCTGTGCCGCGGCGGCGCCGAGAACACCCTGCGCTTCACCGGCCGCCCCGGACTCGACGTCGGCTCCCTGCTCAAGGCGCTGCCCTCCGACTCCTCGGCCGACGAGCTGACCCCGGGCTCCTACCGGGTCACCGGCCAGGTCGACCCCCAGCTGCTGGCCACCGTCACTTCCTGGTGCGCCCAGCACGGCGTGATGCCGGACCGCATCTCGGTCGAACGGCACACCCTCGAAGACGTCTTTCTCGAGCTGACCGGCAAGGAGCTGCGCTCGTGACCGCCACCGGCACCTACACCCCGAAGCCCGGCGCGGCGCCGCTCCCCCGGATGATCGGTGCGCAGGCGGCCCTGGAGACCAGGATGCTGCTGCGCAACGGCGAGCAGCTGCTGCTGACGGTGATCATCCCGGCGCTGCTGCTGGTGCTGTTCAGCTCGGTGGACGTCGTCGACACCGGCGAGGGCGAGGCCGTCGACTTCCTCACCCCCGGCGTCCTCGCGCTCGCGGTGATGTCGACGGCGTTCACCGGCCAGGCCATCGCGACCGGCTTCGAGCGCCGCTACGGGGTGCTGAAGCGGCTCGCCGCCTCACCGCTGCCGCGCTGGGGACTGATGACGGCCAAGACGGCGGCCGTGCTGGTCACCGAGATCCTCCAGGTGATCCTGCTCACGGCCATCGCGTTCGCGCTGGGCTGGTCGCCGCACGGCAACCCGCTCGCCGTCGCGCTGCTGCTGCTCCTCGGCACGGCGGCCTTCTCCGGCCTCGGTCTGCTGATGGCCGGCACGCTGAGGGCCGAGGCCACACTGGGCGCCGCCAACCTGGTGTTCCTGCTGCTCCTGGTGGGCGGCGGGGTCGTCGTGCCGCTGGACGAGTTCCCCTCCGCCGCGCAGGACGTCCTCGGCGTGCTGCCCATCGCCGCGCTCTCGGACGGCCTGCGGGACGTGCTGCGCGACGGCGCCGGGACGCCGTGGGGCGACCTGGGGATCCTCGCCGGGTGGGCGGTCCTGGGCCTCGCTGCGGCCGGCCGGTTCTTCCGCTGGGAGTGAGGCCGTGGCCCACCCTCGTGAAAGTGTGCACAAGCGGCGGCCTACGATGGACGGCGTGCCAAACGTGACCCGCGCCGACGCCGCAGCCGCCGTGCGCAACCCGCTCGCCTTCGTCGCCGAACGCTGGACCCCGCATCCCCGGACGGTCCGGCGGGCGGCCCTCGCCGCACTCGTCATGTCCGTGGTCATCGTGGTCACCGGTGGCGCGGTCCGCCTCACCGGCTCCGGGCTCGGCTGCCCGACCTGGCCGAAGTGCACCGACGACTCGCTCACCGCGACCACCGAGATGGGCTTCCACGGCGCCATCGAGTTCGGCAACCGCATGCTGACGTACGTGCTGTGCGCGGCCGTCGGCTGGGCGATCGTCGCGGCCCGGTCCCAGAAGCCGTACCGGCGCGACCTGACCCGGCTGGGCTGGGCGCAGTTCTGGGTGGTCATGGGCAACGCGGTGCTCGGCGGCATCGTGGTCCTCGTCGGCCTCAACCCGTACACGGTCGCGGGGCACTTCCTGCTCTCCTCGGCGCTGATCGCCGTGGCGACGGTGATGTGGCAGCGGACCCGGGAGGGCGACGCGGCCCCGCGGCCCCTGGTCGGCCCGGCGGTGCGCCAGCTGGTGTGGTTCCTGGTCGCCGCGACGGTGCTGCTGCTCGCGGTGGGCACCGTCGTCACCGGCGCCGGCCCGCACGCGGGTGACTCCAGCGAGGTCGACCGGATGCAGGTGGACTGGGAGACGGTGGCCAAGCTGCACGCCGTGCTGGCCTGGATCGTGGTCACGCTCACGTTCGCCCTGTGGTTCGTGCTGAAGGCGGTGGACGCGCCCAAGGGCCCGCTGGACCGGACGCGGGAGCTGTTCCTGATCCTGCTGGGCCAGGGGGCGCTGGGCTATGTCCAGTACTTCACGGACCTGCCGGAGGCGCTGGTCGCGGCGCACATGTTCGGCTCGTGCGTGATGTGGATCTGGGTGCTGCGGGTGCTGCTGGCGCTGCGCGAGCGGCCGCTGGAGGACGGCGAACTGCCCGACGTGCCGGGGCCGTCGGCCGAGCCGGCGGTGCCCACGCGCGCGTGAGCGCCCGCCTGCGCCGCACGGGTCACGTCAGCCCGTAGACCCGCCGGGCGTTCCCCGCCGACACCATGCCCGCCACACGCTGGGCGTCCGCCAGGGACCACGCGCCCTCGGCCACCCAGCCGCCCAGCACCCGCGCCAGGGCCTCCCGGAAGAGGCGGGCGCCGACCACGTGCAGCTCGGGCAGTCCGGCGGCCCCGCTGGAGAAGAGGATCTTGCCGAAGGGTGCCAGCTCCAGGATCTCCGCGAGGACGGTCGCGGCGCGGGCGCCGGTGCGCACCAGGGCGGCGCCGGAGTCGGCGTAGACGTGCGGGAAGACGCCGGCCAGGTGGGCGGCGTGACGGTGGTACGGGTAGCCGTGCAGCAGGACGAGGTCGGTGCCCAGCCCTGCGGTCGCCCGGACGAAGTCCGTCAACAGCACCGGGTCGGTGCGGTCGATGCGCGCGCCCGGCTCGGCGAGCCCCGCGTGCAGTTGCAGGGGCAGCCCCGACGCGACCGCGATCCACAGCAGGTGCCGCAGCAGTACGGGGTCGGTCAGCTCGCCGCCGACCCGGCGGGCCGCCAGCCAGCGGCCGGCCGCGCCCCGCACCTCCCCCGGGCCGGGCGGCTCCGGCGCCAGTGCCAGGCCGTGCCGCACGCCCGCCACCGAGGTGAACGCGACGGCGTGCCCGGCGGCGCCGTGCACCGACTCGGCGAGGTTGGCGAGGAAGGACTCCACGGTGCCGGAGGTGTCGGCGACCTGTTCGGCGAGCAGCTCCAGGCGGACGACCTCCCGGGCCCGGGCGGCGGCCGTGGTGGCCATCTCGTCGGGGCCGGTGAGGTCGCCGGGCAGGCCGGTGTCCACCAGGTACGTCGTGATGCCGGAGCCGCGCAGCAGTCGGCGGCCCGCCTCCAGGACGCCGAGTTCCCGGCGCCGGGCCAGATAGCGGGCGGGCGGGCAGTGCGGCTCCAGACCGAGCAGCGGGGGACACCAGCGGCGTACCGCGAAACCGGTCTGGGTGTCGAAGAGGGTGGTGCCGGGGGCGGGCGGGCCCTCGGTGCGGGACAGCTGGGCCTCGAAGGTGCCGAGGCCCAGCTCGGTCCTCAGTACGCCGTGGCAGTACTGGTCCACGAGGGACGGCGTGTCGATCATCCCGGTCTCCCCGTTCGGACGGCGCGGACGTGCCGCACGGCCTAACGGGTGAACCGGTCTTCCGGTGATGGGATGATCGGCGGTTGTTGCGCTTCTCAGCCGCCGACCTGGATGCCGGCCATGCGCTTCCACTCGTACGGGCCGGTCGTCACCTTGGCGGCGAACTCTCCGTCGAAGGCCTCGTGGCGGGTGATGCCGGCCTGTTCGACCGCCTTCTCGGCGATCTCGTACGTGGGGGCGACGAGGTCGCCCCAGCCGCCGTCCTCACCGACGAGGACGATCCGGGCGCCGCGCTCGCCGATGTAGGCGATCTGCCCCTCGGCGCCCCCGTGGGCCTTGGAGAAGGCGCCGATGTGCTTGGCGAGCCGGGCGGCGGTGCGCTCGGCCTTCGCGTCAACCTGCTGCGTGTCTGCCATGACCGGAATGCTACCGGCCGGTAGCAGGCGGAGGAAGGGCCTGCCGGAGGAAGGGCACCCCGGGAGAACCGGAGGGAGGGCCTACCGGAGGAAGGGGTCCACGGCCACCGCCACGAACAGCAGCGACACATAGGTGATGGACCAGTGGAACAGGCGCATCTCCTTCAGTTTCCCGCCCGTCACCTCGGCCCTGGCCCGGTTCTGCAGCGCGTGTGCCTCCCACAGCCACCAGCCGCCCGCCGCGAGCGCCACGGCGGTGTAGAACCAGCCGGTGTAGCCGAGCGGGGTCAGCAGCAGGGAGACCGCGACCATCACCCAGCTGTAGATCACGATCTGCCGGGCGACCACCTTGTTGGACGCCAGGACGGGCAGCATCGGCACGCCCACGCGCGCGTAGTCGTCCTTGACCTTCATGGACAGCGGCCAGTAGTGCGGCGGTGTCCAGAAGAAGATGACCAGGAAGAGGACGACCGGCGCCCAGGACAGGGAGTCCTTCACCGCGGTCCAGCCGATCAGCACCGGCATGCAGCCCGCGATGCCGCCCCACACGATGTTCTGGGCCGTGCGGCGCTTGAGGATCATCGTGTAGACCACGACGTAGAACAGCAGCGCGCCGAGCGCGAGCCAGGCGGACAGCCAGTTGACGGCGAGGCCGAACAGCAGGGTGGAGACCACCGCCAGGGTGATGCCGAAGGCCAGGCACTCGCGGGGGCTGACCATGCCGGTGACCAGCGGACGCTGCGAGGTGCGGTCCATCAGCGCGTCGATGTCGCGGTCGATGTACATGTTCAGCGCGTTGGCGCCGCCCGCCGAGAGGTAGCCGCCGACGCAGGTGAGCAGCACCAGACCGAGGTCGGGCACCCCCTGCTCGGCGAGGAACATCACCGGAACGGTGGTGATCAGCAGCAGCTCGATGATCCGCGGCTTGGTCAGCGCCACGAACGCCTTGACACGGGCCCCGAACGGCCGGTGGCTCGGGCGCCGGGTCGTCACAAGCGCCCCCGCTGGACGGGATTCGACGGCCGTCACGCACACCCCTGACAGAGACATCCCAGCGAGCCCTCCCCTGTGTGAGTTCCGGGTGAGAGGCTCGCGCGTACCACGCCACTTTAGACGTTGCCCAGACCCGGACATTCGCGGGGGTGGGGTCGTGTTGGCGGACCCGCTCCGACGTGCGAACGAAGACCCGATTGAGCGGTCAGATGAGCGCGTCCGTATTCAGTTGCCGAATGCGGTTCCGGGCTGGTGGGGAGGCGGATGACAAAGGCGTCCCGCAGTGTGGAATCGCTCGAAAAAACGCACGTCCTACGGGGGTAGGCTCGACAGCGGCCGGTAGGCGTCCCGTCACCGGCGTTCGACATGTGGAGAGGAGCCCTGACCCAGGGTGAGCACCAAGCCGACCACCACAGACCTCGAGTGGACCGAGTTGGACCAGCGGGCCGTGGACACTGCCCGCGTCCTGGCCGCCGATGCCGTACAGAAGGTCGGCAACGGCCATCCGGGTACGGCGATGAGCCTGGCGCCTGCCGCCTACACCCTCTTCCAGAAGGTGATGCGGCACGACCCGGCGGACGCCGACTGGGTCGCCCGCGACCGCTTCGTGCTGTCCGCGGGCCACTCGTCCCTGACCCTCTACACCCAGCTGTACCTGGCCGGCTTCGGCCTGGAGCTGGACGACCTGAAGTCCTTCAGGACCTGGGGCTCCAAGACCCCGGGCCACCCGGAGTACGGGCACACCGTGGGCGTGGAGACGACGACCGGTCCGCTGGGCCAGGGTGTCGCCAACGCCGTCGGCATGGCGATGGCCGCCCGCTACGAGCGCGGCCTGTTCGACCCCGAGGCCCCGGCCGGGGAGTCGCCCTTCGACCACTTCGTGTTCGCCGTCGCCGGTGACGGCTGCCTCCAGGAGGGCATCGCCGCCGAGGCGTCCTCGCTGGCCGGCCACCAGAAGCTGGGCAACCTGGTCCTGCTGTGGGACGACAACCACATCTCGATCGAGGGCGACACGGAGACCGCCGTCTCCGAGGACGTCTGCAAGCGCTACGAGGCCTACGGCTGGCACGTCCAGCGCGTCGCCCCGAAGCCGGACGGCGACCTCGACCCGCACGCCATCTACGACGCGGTCCAGGAGGCGAAGAAGGTCACGGACAAGCCGTCCTTCATCGCCATGCGCTCGATCATCGCCTGGCCCGCCCCGAACGCGCAGAACACCGAGGCCGCGCACGGCTCGGCACTGGGCGACGACGAGGTCGCGGCCACCAAGCGCGTCCTCGGCTTCGACCCGGAGAAGTCCTTCGAGGTCGCCGACGAGGTCATCGCCCACACCCGCAAGGCCCTGGAGCGCGGCGCGCAGGCCAAGGCCGAGTGGGAGAAGAAGTTCCAGCTGTGGCGGGACGAGAACCCCGAGCGCGCGGCCGACTTCGACCGGATCAGCGCCGGTGAGCTGCCGGCGGGCTGGGAGGAGAAGCTCCCGGTCTTCGAGCCCGGCAAGGGCGTCGCCACCCGCGCCGCCTCCGGCAAGGTGCTGCAGGCGCTGGGCGCGGTGATCCCCGAGCTGTGGGGCGGCTCCGCCGACCTGGCCGGCTCGAACAACACCACCATCGACAAGACGTCGTCCTTCCTGCCCGAGGGCAACCCGCTGCCCGAGGCGAGCCCGTACGGCCGCACGATCCACTTCGGCATCCGCGAGCACTCCATGGGCGCGGAGATGAACGGCATCGCGCTGCACGGCAACACCCGGATCTACGGCGGCACCTTCCTCGTCTTCTCCGACTACATGCGCAACGCCGTGCGCCTGTCGGCCCTGATGCACCTGCCGGTGACGTACGTGTGGACGCACGACTCCATCGGCCTCGGCGAGGACGGCCCGACCCACCAGCCGGTGGAGCACCTGGCCTCGCTGCGCGCCATCCCCGGTCTGAACGTGGTCCGCCCGGCGGACGCCAACGAGACCGCCATCGCCTGGCGCGAGATCCTGCGCCGCTGGACCAAGGAGTTCGGCAAGGGCGCACCGCACGGCCTGGCGCTCACCCGCCAGGGCGTGCCGACCTACGAGCCGAACGACGACGCCGCGCGCGGCGGCTACGTGCTGTTCGAGGCGGACGGCGGCGACCCCGAGGTCATCCTGATCGCCACCGGTTCCGAGGTGCACGTCGCCGTCGAGGCGCGCGAGCGGCTCCAGGCCGACGGCGTCCCCACGCGGGTGGTGTCCATGCCGTCCGTGGAGTGGTTCGAGGAGCAGGACCAGGGGTACCGGGACAGCGTCCTTCCCCCGTCGGTGAAGGCGCGTGTCGCGGTGGAGGCCGGTATCGGTCTGACCTGGCACAAGTACGTCGGCGACGCCGGACGCATCGTCTCCCTGGAGCACTTCGGCGCCTCCGCCGACGGCAAGGTGCTCTTCCGCGAGTACGGCTTCACCGCCGAGAACGTGGCTGACCAGGCCCGGGCCGCGCTCGATTCGGCTTCGGCCCTCGCGGCCGCACAGCGCTGACGCCCCCCATACGACACGTAGGAGATGTAATTCCATGACAGACGCACTCAAGCGCCTCTCCGAGGAAGGCGTCGCGATCTGGCTGGACGACCTGTCGCGCAAGCGGATCACGTCCGGCAACCTCGCCGAGCTGATCGACCAGCAGCACGTCGTGGGCGTCACCACCAACCCGACGATCTTCCAGAAGGCGATCTCGTCCGGCGACGGCTACGAGCAGCAGCTCACCGACCTGGCCGCGCGCCGGGTCACCGTCGAGGAAGCCGTCCGCATGATCACCACGGCGGACGTCCGGGACGCCGCCGACATCCTGCGCCCGGTCTTCGACGCCACCGGCGGCCAGGACGGCCGGGTCTCGATCGAGGTCGACCCGCGGCTGGCCCACAACACCCGGGCCACCGTCGCCGAGGCCAGGCAGCTGGCCTGGCTGGTGGACCGCCCGAACACCCTGATCAAGATCCCGGCGACCGAGGCGGGCCTGCCGGCGATCACCGAGGTGATCGGCAACGGCATCAGCGTCAACGTCACCCTGATCTTCTCGCTGGAGCGCTACCGCAAGGTCATGGACGCCTACCTGGCCGGCCTGGAGAAGGCCAGGGAGAAGGGCCTGGACCTGTCGCTGATCCACTCGGTGGCGTCCTTCTTCGTGTCCCGGGTGGACACCGAGATCGACAAGCGGCTGGACGCGCTCGGCACCGACGAGGCGAAGGCGGCGCGCGGCAAGGCCGCCCTCGCCAACGCGCGCCTCGCCTACCAGGCGTACGAAGAGGTGTTCGGCTCCGAGCGCTGGCTGGCCCTGGAGTCCGCGGGCGCCAACAAGCAGCGCCCGCTGTGGGCCTCCACCGGCGTGAAGGACCCGGCGTACAAGGACACCCTGTACGTCGACGACCTGGTGGCGCCGAACACGGTGAACACCATGCCGGAGGCGACCCTGCTGGCCACCGAGGACCACGGCTCGATCACCGGGAACACCGTCGCCGGCACCTACGAGCAGGCCCGCGCCGACCTCGACGCCGTCGAGAAGCTCGGGATCGCGTACGACGACGTGGTGCAGCTCCTGGAGGACGAGGGCGTCGAGAAGTTCGAGGCGTCCTGGAACGACCTGCTGAAGTCGACCGAGGCGGAGCTGGAGCGCCTCGCCCCCTCGGAGGGCTGACATCTTGTCAAGCAGCAATGCGCTGCTCCCGGGCAGCAACCCGCTGCGTGACCCGGCGGACCGACGGCTCCCGCGTATCGCGGGGCCGTCGGGCCTGGTCATCTTCGGCGTCACGGGCGATCTGTCGCGCAAGAAGCTGATGCCGGCGGTGTACGACCTCGCCAACCGCGGTCTGCTGCCGCCGGGCTTCTCGCTGGTGGGCTTCGCCCGCCGCGAGTGGGAGGACGAGGACTTCGCCCAGGAGGTCCACGACGCCGTCAAGGCGCACGCCCGCACGCCGTTCCGCGAGGAGGTCTGGCAGCAGCTCATCCAGGGGATGCGCTTCGTGCAGGGCACCTTCGACGACGACGAGGCGTTCGAGCGGCTGCGCTCCACCATCGAGGAGCTGGACAAGGCACAGGGCACGGGCGGCAACTTCGCCTTCTACCTGTCGGTGCCCCCGCGCGCCTTCCCGGTGGTCATCCAGCAGCTCAAGAAGCACGGTCTGGCCGACCAGCGTGGCGGGTCGTGGCGCCGGGCCGTCATCGAGAAGCCCTTCGGGCACGACCTGAAGTCGGCCGAGGAGCTGAACGCGGTCGTGCACGAGGTGTTCGACCCGGACCAGGTGTTCCGGATCGACCACTACCTGGGCAAGGAGACCGTCCAGAACATCCTGGCGCTGCGCTTCGCCAACACGATGTTCGAGCCGATCTGGAACCGGTCCTTCGTGGACCACGTGCAGATCACCATGGCCGAGGACATCGGCATCGGCGGCCGGGCCGGCTACTACGACGGCATCGGCTCCGCGCGGGACGTCATCCAGAACCACCTGCTGCAGCTGATGGCGCTGACCGCCATGGAGGAGCCCGCCTCCTTCGACGCGGACGCGCTCGCGGCCGAGAAGACCAAGGTGCTCGGCGCGGTCCGGCTGCCCAAGAAACTGGGCCGGGACACCGTGCGCGGCCAGTACACGGCGGGCTGGCAGGGCGGTGCGAAGGCCGTCGGCTACCTCGAAGAGGACGGCATCGACCCGCAGTCGAAGACCGACACCTACGCGGCGATCAAGCTGCAGATCGACAACCGGCGCTGGGCCGGGGTGCCGTTCTACCTGCGCACCGGCAAGCGGCTCGGGCGGCGGGTGACGGAGATCGCGGTGGTCTTCCAGCGCGCCCCGCACTCCCCGTTCGACACGACGGCCACCGAGGAGCTGGGCTCCAACGCGATCGTCATCCGGGTCCAGCCGGACGAGGGCGTCACGGTCCGCTTCGGCTCGAAGGTGCCGGGCACGTCGATGGAGATCCGGGACGTGTCGATGGACTTCGCCTACGGCGAGTCGTTCACCGAGTCCAGCCCGGAGGCGTACGAGCGGCTGATCCTGGACGTGCTGCTGGGCGACGCCAACCTCTTCCCGCGCACCGAGGAGGTCGAGCTGTCCTGGAAGATCCTCGACCCGATCGAGGAGTACTGGGACCGGCACGGCAGGCCCGCGCAGTACGCGGCAGGCACCTGGGGTCCGGTCGAGGCGGACGAGATGCTGGAGCGAGACGGACGGAGCTGGCGCCGGCCATGAAGATAGACCTCACGGACACCACCGCCAGCAAGATCAACAAGGCGTTGGTGCGGGGCCGCCGGGCCATCGGCACGCCGGCCGTCGGCATGGTGCTGACGCTGGTCATCGTCACGGACGAGGAGAACGCGTACGACGCGCTCAAGGCCGCCGACGACGCCTCCCACGAGCACCCCTCGCGCACCCTGGTGGTCATCCGGCGCGTCTCGCGCGGCCCGCGCGACCGCACGTCCTCCCGGCTGGACGCCGAGGTGCGGGTGGGCGCGGAGGCGGGTACCGGGGAGACGGTGGTGCTGCGGCTGTACGGCGAGGTGGTCGACCATGCCCAGTCGGTGGTGCTGCCGCTGCTGCTGCCCGACGCCCCGGTGGTCGTCTGGTGGCCGGTGAGCGCCCCGCACGACCCGGCGAACGACCCGCTGGGCGCACTGGCGCAGCGCCGGGTCACCGACTCGTACGCGGCCGAGGAGCCGGTGCGGGAGCTGGGCGTGCGCGCCGCGACGTACACCCCCGGCGACACGGACCTGTCGTGGACCCGGATCACCCCGTGGCGTTCGATGCTGGCCGCCGCCCTGGACCAGGTCGCCTGCACGGTGCGCTCGGTCGAGGTCGAGGGCGAGGCGTTCAACCCGAGCTGCGAGCTGCTGGCGATGTGGCTCGCGGACCGGCTGGGTGTGCCGGTGCGGCGCTCGGCGTCCGCCGGGCCCGGTCTGACCGCGGTCCGGATGGCCACCGACTGCGGGCCGATCGTGCTGCACCGCCCGGACGGTTCGCTGGCGACGCTGTCCATCGACGGCCAGCCGGACCGGGCGGTGGCGCTCAAGCGCCGCGAGACGGCGGATCTGATCGCGGAGGAGCTGCGCCGGCTGGACCCGGACGACACGTACGCGTCCGCGCTGCGGTTCGGGGTGGAGCGGCTGAGCGCGCGGGCCGCCGCGGAGGGACCGGTGGCCAAAGGAGAACCGGCCGAGGAGTCCACGGAAGCTGCCGCACCGCAGGCGGCGACGGAAGCGGTGAAGGAGGCGGCCGCGCAGTGAACGCACCCCAACTGGTCGTGCACCGCGACAAGGAACTGATGGCCCGGGCCGCGGCGGCCCGGCTGATCACGAAGATCGTGGACGCGCAGGCCTCCCGGGGCCGGGCGTCGGTGGTCCTCACCGGTGGCCGCAACGGCAACGGCCTGCTGGCCGCCCTGGCCGCCGCGCCGGCCCGGGACGCCGTCGACTGGGGCCGGATCGACCTGTGGTGGGGCGACGAGCGGTTCCTGCCGGAGGGCGACCCGGAGCGCAATGTCACGCAGGCCCGCGAGGCGCTGCTGGACGCGGTGCCCGTGGCCCCGGAGCGGGTGCACGCGATGCCCGCGTCGGACGGTCCGTACGGGACGGACGTGGAGGCGGCGGCGGAGGCCTACGCCGAGGAACTGGCCCGGGCTGCCGCTCCCGACAACCACGGCCCGGTGCCCACCTTCGACGTGCTGATGCTGGGCGTCGGTCCGGACACCCATGTGGCGTCCCTGTTCCCCGAGCACCCGGCGGTCCGGGAGGCGGACCGCACGGTGGTGGGGGTGCGCGGGGCGCCCAAGCCGCCGCCGACGCGGATCACCCTGACCCTGCCGGCGATCCGCGCGGCCCGCGAGGTCTGGCTGCTCGCGGCCGGCGAGGACAAGGCGCGGGCCGCGGCCATGGCCCTGTCGGGCGCCGGTGAGATCCAGGCGCCTGCGGCGGGCGCGTACGGCCGCTCCCGCACCCTGTGGCTGCTGGACACGGCCGCGGCGGCACAGCTGCCGCGGTCGCTGTACCCGCCGGCGTCGCCCTGAGCGAAGGGGCGGCGGCCCCCGTGGTGCCGCCGCCCCGGTCCGGGACGGGTCACTTGACCGATCCGGCCATGACTCCTTGGACGAAGTGGCGCTGGAAGGCGAAGAACACCACGACCGGCACCACCAGGGACACGAACGCGCCGGGTGCCAGCACGTCCACGTTGCTGCCGAACTGCCGTATCTGCGACTGGAGTTCCACGGTCAGCGGCTGGGAGGAGCTGTCGGCGAACAGCAGTGCCACCAGCATGTCGTTCCACACCCACAGGAACTGGAAGATGGCCAGGCTGGCGAGGGCCGGCCGGCCGACCGGCAGCACCAGGCGGGTGAAGATGCGCCACTCGCTGCCGCCGTCCATCCGGGCGGCCTCCAGCATCTCCCGGGGTATCTCCGCGAAGTAGTTCCGCAGCAGGAACACCGCGAACGGCAGTCCGTAGGCCACGTGGAACAGCACGACGCCCGGGATGGTGCCGAACAGGCCGAGCTGTCCGAAGAGTTTGGCCACCGGCAGCAGCCCGATCTGCACGGGCACCACCAGCAGGGCCACCACCAGCAGGAACAGCGGCTCCCGCAGGGGGAACTCCAGCCAGGCGAAGGCGTATCCGGCGAGCGCTGCGATCACGACGACCAGGAGGGTCGTGGGCACCGAGATCAGCACGGTGTTCCAGAAGGCGCGGGTGATGCCGGCGTTGTCCAGCAGCGCCGAGTAGTTGTCGAAGGACAGCTGGCGGGGGGCGGAGAACACCGTCCACCAGCCGCCCTTCGCGGTGTCCTCGGCCGACCGCAGGGACGAGAGGAACAGTCCCGCCAGCGGCGTCAGCCAGATCAGGCCGACGACCACGAGGAAGGCCTGCACCACGGCGCTGCCCAGTCCCCGGCGGACCGCGTTCATCGCTGAACTCATCGCTGACTCCTCCGGAAACGGCGGACGTTGAAGACCATCGCGGGGATCACCAGGAGCAGCAGCAGGACACCGAGCGCGCTGCCGAGCCCCTGGTTGTTGCCGCCGCCGAAGGACACCAGCCACATCTGGGTGGCGAGCACGGTGGCGTCCTGCTGCACCGGTCCGGGGGCGATGACGTAGACCAGGTCGAAGACCTTCATCACGTTGATGACCAGGGTGACGAAGACGACGGTGAGCACCGGTGCGAGCAGGGGGACGGTGATGCGGCGGAAGATCTGCCACTCGTTGGCTCCGTCCATCCGGGCCGCCTCCAGGGCGTCCCGGGGCAGGGTCGCGAGCCCGGCGCCGATCAGGACCATCGCGAAGCCGGTCCAGATCCACAGGTAGGCGCCGATGATCGCGGGGGTGACCAGGGTGGGCCCGAGCCAGGACACGCCGTCGTAGGGCGGGGCGAAGTTCGAGGCGGGCAGGGCGAGGGTGTAGGACCCCGCTCGCAGTCCGGTGAAGCGGAAGGAGCCGTCGGCTGCGGTGGTGGTGCTCGCGACGGTGTCGCCGTCGCGGATCGCCGTCACCTTCATGGCGGGCAGTCCGCTCTCCCGGGGGTCGACCCGGCCGGGGCGGCCGCCGCCGCCCGGGGTGAAGTCCAGGTAGACGACGCCGCGGACCTCGTCCGGGCCGGCCTCGGCCGTGGCGGCCGCGCCGGCGGGCGAGGCGCCCGGGGGCAGCTCGCCGGGGGCGACGCCGACCAGGCCGAGGGCGGTGGAGTCGCCCGGGGAGAAGGTGGTGTCGGTCCGGTACGAGCCGTCGTCCCGGTGGGTGAGGCCCTGGCCCTCACGCGCGCGTGCCGTCGGATAGGGCGAGGTGCCCTGGACGGCGTCGTGCACGGCGACGACGGCGGCGTTGAGGACGCCCTTGTCGGGGTCCTCGTCGTAGGCGAGGCGGAAGATGATGCCGGCGGCCAGGAAGGACACGGCCATCGGCATGAACAGCAGCAGCTTGAACGCGGTGGCCCAGCGGACCTTCTCCACCAGGACGGCGAGGATCAGGCCCAGCCCGGTGAGCAGGGTGGGGGCGACGACGACCCAGATCGCGGTGTTGCGGACGGCCGTGAGGGTCGCCGGGTCGCGGAACATCTCGGCGTAGTTGTCGCCGCCGACGAAGCGGTCGCCGGAGGCGTCGAAGAAGCTGCGGCCGACGGAGAACAGCACGGGGTAGACGACGAGTGCGCCGAGCAGGAGCAGCGCGGGCAGCACGAACAGCAGCGCGGTGGTCCGGCCCCGGCGCCGGGAACGCCGGCGCCGGGCGGGGGCGTCGGGAGGCGGGGGCGGACCCGCCCCCTCCTTCCGCGCGAACTCGATGACGGTCATCGCGGATCAGCCCCGGTAGGCCTTGGCCGCGGCGTCCTCCAGCGCGGCCGCGGTGCGGGCCGGGTCGGAGGGGTCGCGCAGGAAGTCCTGGAGGATCTTCCACTCGCCGGCGCCCTTGGTGCCGCCGAAGGCGGCCGGTGCCTGGTCGGACATGTCGAACCGGACCGAGTCGCCCGCCGCGACCAGGGACTTGGCGGTGGCGCGGGTGACGGTGTCGCCGTAGGAGGCGAGGTTGACCTTCTTGTTGGGCGACAGGAAGCCGCCCGCCTTGGCCCACACGGCGGCCGCCTCGGGGGTGGCCAGGTACTCCAGGAGCTTCATGCCGGCGTCGCTGTTCTTGCCGTCCTTGAGGACGACGGCGGCGTCGCCGCCGCTGACGACCGGGGCCGTGCCCTCGCCGACCGGAGGGAAAGGGAAGAAGTCGGCGTCCTCGCCGATCGACCGGCCGAACTGGTCCTTGGCGACACCGGCGACGAAGTCGCCCTCGTAGACCATGCCGGCCTCGGGCTTGGGACCGAAGACCTTCTCGACCGAGCCGGGGAAGTCGGTGTTCAGGGCGCCCTTCTGGCCGCCCGCGAGGAGCTGCTTGTCCTTGAAGACCGTGCCCAGCGTGGTGAGCGCCTGGACGACGCTGGCGTCGGTCCACTTCAGCTTGTGGGCGGCGAGCGCGTCGTACTTCTCGGGGCCGGCCTGGGAGAGGTAGATGTTCTCGAACCAGTCGGTGAGGGTCCAGCCGTCCTGCCCGGCGACCGCGAAGGCGGCGAGGCCGGAGTCGGAGACGGTGTGCCCGGCCTTGACCAGTTCGTCGAAGGTCTTCGGGGGTGTGACGCCGGCCCGGGAGAAGGCGTCGGGGCTGTACCAGACGGTCGACTTGTGGGCCGCCTTGAAGTAGAGGCCGTAGAGGGTGCCGTCGACGCTGCCGTACGTCTTCCAGGCGGTGGAGTAGTTGGCGTCCACGGACTTGCGGGTGGTGTCGGACAGCGGCTTGAGCCAGCCCTTCTCGGCGAACTGCTGGAGCACGCCGACCTGCGGGACCATGACCACGTCGGGGGCGTTGCCGCCCTCGATCTTGCTGCCGACGACGGTGGAGACGTTGTCGCCGGTGGACACGAACCGGGTCTTGGCGCCGGTCTGCTCGCTGAACGCGTCCAGCACCTTCTGGAAGTTGGCCTGCTCGCTGCCGGTCCAGACGCCGGCCACTGTGACGGTCTGGCCGCTGAGGGCCTTGTCGCCGCCGCCGGCGCTGACGTCGTCGCCGCCGCACGCGGTGGCGGTGAGCGCGAGGACCAGGGTGGTGCAGCCGGCGAGGAGGGTGGTACGTCGTCGCATCATCGTTGATGTCCCTTCGGAGGGTGGAACTGACGTCGGATCGGTGGGTCGGCGGGTCAGTGGACGCCGTGGGCGTCGTCGCTGATCCACCAGGCGGCCGTGGCGCCGGGCAGGACCCCGGGCGGGCACGGGCCGCTGGACAGCAGGGGGGTGCCGGAGACCGGCGCGGGCGTGGGGGCCGCGCCGAAGTTGACGGCGCAGACCAGTCCGTCGCCGCGGACGAAGGCCAGCACTCCGGGCGGGGTGTCCAGCCAGCGCAGGGTGCCCTCGCCGAGCTGCGGGAGTTCCCTGCGCAGGTGCAGGCCGTCGCGGTAGAGGTGCCAGAAGGAGCGGGTGTCGGCGAGGGCCCGGTCGGTGGCGTACTCGGCGAAGTAGTCCGGCTGCGGCAGCCAGGGCTTGGCCCCCTCGGCGCCGGAGGTGAAGCCGAACGGGGACGCCTGCCCGGACCACGGCAGCGGCACCCGGCAGCCGTCGCGGATGCGGGCGCGGCTTCCGGTGCGGCGGAAGATGGGGTCGGTGAGCACGTCGTCGGGCAGGTCGACGACCTCCGGCAGGCCCAGTTCCTCGCCCTGGTAGATGTACGCGGCTCCGGGCAGCGCCAGCATCAGCAGCGCGGCGGCCCGGGCGCGGGCGGGGCCGAGTCCGCTGCCCTCGGGGGTAGGTTCGCCGTAGCGGGTGACGGTGCGGACCTGGTCGTGGTTGTTGAGGACCCAGGTGACCGTGGAGCCGGTGCCGGCGATGTCCTGCATGGCCTCGGTGATGACCTTGCGGAACGCGTCGGCGTCCCAGGGGGCGCTCAGCAGGTCGAAGAAGAACGCCTGGTGGAGTTCGTCGGGGCGGACGTACCGGGCGTGCTCGCGGGCGGTGGGGACGGAGACCTCGCCGACGAGCAGGCGCTGCCGGCCGTCGCGGACGGTGTACTCCTCGCAGATCGAGCGCCACCGCCGCCAGATGCCGTGCACCTCGGGCTGGTTCCAGGCGAGCGGGTTGACCGAGTCGCGGGTGCGGGCGTCCGCCTCGGGGTCGTCCGAGTCGGGCAGCTCGGGGTGCTTGTAGAGGCCGGCGGCGACGTCGATGCGGAAGCCGTCGACGCCCCGGTCAAGCCAGAAGCGCAGGATGCGGTCGAACTCGGCGGGGACCTCGGCCTCGCGCCAGTTCCAGTCGGGCTGCTCGGGCGTGAACATGTGCAGGTACCACTGGCCCGGCCGGCCGTCCGGCTCGGTCACCCGGGTCCACGCCGGGCCGCCGAACATGGCGTGCCAGTTGTTGGGCGGCTCGTCGCCGTCGGGGCCGCGCCCGTCGGCGAAGTGGAAGCGGGCGCGGGCCGCGCTGCCGGGCGCCGAGGCCAGCGCCTGCCGGAACCACGGGTGGGCGTGGGAGCAGTGGTTGGGGACGATGTCCAGCAGCACCCTGATGCCGAGCCGGCGGGCAGCGGCCATGAGCAGGTCGAACTCGGCGAGGTCGCCGAAGAGCGGGTCCACGTCGCAGTAGTCGGCGACGTCGTAGCCGTGGTCGTGCTGGGGCGACGGATAGAAGGGGCTCAGCCAGATCCCGTCGACGCCGAGCTTCTTCAGGTACGGCAGCCCGGCCCGGACGCCGGCCAGATCTCCGACGCCGTCGCCGGTGCTGTCCAGGAAGCTGCGGACGTACACCTGGTAGACCACGGCGTCGCGCCACCAGGGGTGGTGCTTGCTTGTCATGCATGCATGTTAGGTATCTGTTTCACGGGGGTGTCAACGAGTGCGCCGTACACTACCGACCGGTTTACCTTTTGAATCGGGTCATTGATGGGCAAATCAACCATGAATGAGACGGGCGCGTTACCTAACAAGTAACTAGGGGAAGATCGTCGGCGAACCGCTCGCTAGCGGTGCGCGACGGCCGCCAGCTCACGCGCCAGCCGCCGCACCGCGCTCTCGGGCGTCTCGCGCCCGGTCAGCGCGTCGTGCAGCACCGCCTGCACCACCAGGCTCACCTGGTCGTAGTGCGGGCTCTTGGGGCGCGGGGCGGCCGCCAGGACGGCGGCGCGCAGGGTCGGCAGGTAGGGGAACGCCCGGATCAGCTCCGGATCCTCGTACAGCTCCGCCCGTACGGGCGGCAGCGCGCCCCGGGTGAGCACCTGGCGCTGGACGTCCTCGCCGGTGAGGTAGGCGATCAGCCGCACGGCGGACTCCGGATGCCGGGCGTGCTCGGCGACGGCCAGGTTGGAACCGCCGAGGACACTGGTGCCCGGCCCGTCCGGCCCCGGCAGCGGCACGGCACCGATCTTGCCGGCGACCTCGGATCCGGGGGCGGAGGCGACGGCGTACGCGTAGGGCCAGTTGCGCAGGAAGAGCAGGTGCCCGTCCTGGAAGGCCTGCTTGGACTCCTCCTCCTTGTACGTCAGCGCCTCGCGCGGGATCCAGCCCTCGCGCACCCCGTCCGCCAGGAACCGGATGCCCTCGCGGGCCGCCGCCGAGTTCACGGTGACGCGCTCGCCCTCGTCGCCGAGGATGCTGCCGCCGGCCGAGTACACCGCCTCGGCCGCGTTCACGGTCAGGCCCTCGTAGGGCAGGAACTGGCCCGCGTAGCCGTCGAGCCCGTACTTCGGCGCGATGGTCCTCGCGTCCCGCTCCAGCTCCGCCCAGGTCCGCGGCGGCGCCACCCCCTCCTTCGCGAGGACGTCCTTGCGGTACAGCAGCAGCCCGGCGTTGGTGACGTACGGCACGGCGTACAGCCGCCCGTCGTAGGTGGCCGTGCCGACGACCGGCGGCAGGAAGGACTCCAGCGGGAAGCGGTCGCGCGCGAGCGGGCGGATCCAGCCGGCCGCGGCGAACTCCGAGGTCCAGTCGACGTCGATGTTGAGGACGTCGAACCGGCCGCGGTCGGTGCCGCGCAGGTCGGTGACCATCTGCGCATGGGTCTCGTCGGCGGAGTCCGGCAGTTCGACGAGGGTGACCCGCTCGTCGGGATGGGCGCGGTTCCAGCCCTCCAGGAGGGGGCCGAGATATCCGGTGAGATCGCCCGCGGTGGCCAGCGTCAGCGGGCCCCGGCCGGCGTCGTCGGCCTCCCCGGCCGGTACGCCGGAGGCCACATGACCGGTCAGGACGACCAGCAGAACGAGGAGGCCCCTACCGGCGGCGCGTATCCACCGCATAGGTTCCTCCTTAGCACACTGCGCCGGGCACCCTTGTCCGGGAGACAGAGCAATGTATACCTGTTAGGTATGGGCGATACTAGGGCCTGGAGCAGACAGCACCATACGAGGCCGGAGGAGGACAGCACGAGTGCGCCAGTCCCTTCTGGCACTGCTCGCCCGTGGCCCCGCCCATGGTTACGAGCTGAAGCAGGACCTTGAGCAACTGCTGGGCTCCGCGTACCCTCAGCCCAATATCGGCCAGATCTATGTGACCCTCGGCCGCCTGGAGAAATCGGGGCTCATCGAGGGCGAGGAGATCGAGCAGTCCGGCCGCCCCAACAAGAAGATCTACCACCTCACCGACGCCGGGCGGGACGAACTGCGCGCCTGGTTCGACGAGACGGCGGACGAGCCGCGGGTACGGGACGAGTTCTTCATGAAGCTGGCCCTCGCCCCCCGCACGGGCCTCGCCGACCAGATCGCCCTGATCAACCACCAGCGGCGCCAGTACCTCAACACCATGCGTGATCTGTCGAAACTGGCCGCGGCCGAGAACCGGGACAACCGAATCGCCCATCTGCTGATCGAGGGCGCGATGCTGCACCTGCAGGCCGACCTCGACTGGCTGGAGCGGTGCCAGGAGGAACTGGAGGAGCTGGAGTGAGCGACAGCGCCCCTCCCGCGCTCAGGGCGGAGGGCCTGGTCAAGACGCACCACGGCGAGGGCGCGCCCGCGCACGCCGTGCGGGGCGTCGACCTGTGCGTGCGGCGCGGCGAGTTCGTCGCCGTGACCGGTCCGTCCGGCGCCGGCAAGTCCACGCTGCTGCACCTGCTCGGCGGGCTGCAGCCGCCGGACGCGGGCCGGATCACGCTGGACGGCGAGTGCGCGGACTCCTGGTCGGAGGCGCGCTGGGCCGTGGAACGCCGCAAGCGCATCGGGATCGTCTTCCAGTTCTTCAACCTGGTCTCCAACCTGTCCGTCGCCGACAACGTGGAGCTGCCCGCACTGCTGGCCGGCGTCTCCCCCAGGAAGGCCCGCGCCGAGCGGGAGGAACTGCTGGCGGAGCTGGGGCTGACGGGCAAGGGGCGCAGCATGCCGGGCGAGCTGTCCGGCGGTGAACAGCAGCGGGTCGCGCTCGCCCGCGCGCTGGTCAACCACCCCTCGCTGCTGCTGGCCGACGAGCCCGCCGGCAGCCTGGACAGCAAGGGCACCCGCGAGGTGATGCGGCTGCTGTCCCGCTTCCACGGACGCGGTCAGACGATCCTGCTGGTCACCCATGACGCCCGGCTGGCGAGCGCCGCGGACCGGGTGATCAGCTTCTTCGACGGGCGAATAGCGGACGACGCCGCCCTGGACGGCAGACCGACCCGCGGCACGGGGCTCTCCGGTGTGCTGGAGCTGAGGGACTGACCGATGCGGGCGACGCTGCGCTGGGCGCACTCCGATCTACGAACGCACCGTGGCGAGGCGCTGTTCATCGTGCTCGCCACCGCGGGCATCGTCGCCTCGCTGCTGCTGGCGACCGCGCTCTTCGGCTACGCGACCAACCCCTGGCAGCGGGTCTTCACCCAGGCCCGCGGCGCCCATGTGTGGCTGCACACCAGCGCGTCCGCGGACACCGGCAGGCTGACCGGCCTGGCCGGCGTGGACTCCGTCGCCGGTCCCTTTCCCACCGAGTCCGTCACCGTCGCCTCCCGGGGCGCCCGCGCCGCGGTCGAGCTGCGCGCCACGGACCGGCAGCCCTCCGTCGCGCGGCCGCTGCTGGTCTCCGGCCGCTGGCCGGACGCCGCCGACCCCGACGCGGTGGTGCTGGAGCGCCGCCTGGCCCAGGCGCTGCTGGCCGAGCCCGGCGACACCCTGAACCTTCCCGGCACGGCCCGGGCACTGACCGTGGTGGGCGTCGCCGACTCCGCCGAACCCCGCTACCGCCCGGGCGAGCGTCCGGGGCTGGCCTGGGCGTCACCGGCGGCCGTGCGCGCCCCGGGAGGGCAGGTCATCGGGCTGCGGCTGACCGATCCCCGGGACACCGATTACGCGGTGCAGCGCGCGGTCACCGTACTCGGCGCGGGCACCGTCGGCGAAGTCTCCACCTGGCGGCAGGCGCGGGCCGAGGCGCAGGGCGACAACCGGCTGCTGGGCCAGGTCCTCGGGCTGTTCGGGCTGGGGGCGCTGCTCGCCGCCGGTCTCGCCGTGCACGCGGCGATCGGCACCCGGATCCGCGGACACCTGCGGGACATCTCGGTGCTGAAGGCGATCGGGTTCACCCCCGGTCAGGTGGTACGGATCTTCCTGCTCCAGCACGTGGCGTACGCGCTGCTCGGCGCCCTGGCCGCGGCCGCCCTCCTGCGCGGTCTGGGCGCCCGGCTGCCGGGACGGCTGGGCGAGGCCGTCGGGGTGTGGCAGGGGCTGCCAGGGCACACCGCGGCGCTGGTCGCGGTGCCCGTCGCCGCCGTGCTGTTCATCGGCGCGGTGACCGGGCTCGCGGCCTGGCGGGCGGGGCGGGTGCCGTCGGTGCCGGTGCCCCGGCCGGCCGCGCCGGCCGGCGGGCGTCTGTCGGGCGCGGCGCGCCGGGCCCTCGGGCTGGGGCTGCCGCCCGCGCTGGTCCTGGGCTGGCACAAGGCGTTCCCTCGGCGCTCGCGCGGCGCCGTCGCGATCGGGCGACTGGCGCTGCCGCTGCTGTTGATCGTGGTGGCGATGAGCGCGTGGACCACCCTGGACCGCTTCCACAGCAGCCCCGAGCGGGTGGGGATGCCCGCGGCGCTCACCGCACGCGCCGACGGGACACTGGACGCCCGGGAGACCCGGGCCCTGCTGGAGGGCTCCCCGCAGGTCGCCACCGTGTACCCCGGTGTGGAGGTGGCGGCGCTGGTCCCGGGGCAGACCGCGACGATAGCCCTGCGCGGCCTCGGCACGACCGACGAGCCCTACCCGCACACCGTCGCCGAGGGCCGGGCGCCGAGCGGGCCGGACGAGGCGGTGGCCGGACGGGGTCTGCTGGACCTGCTGGACGTGCGCGTCGGCGACTGGGTGCGGATGACGGTCGGCGACCAGCCGCAGATCCTGCACATCGTGGGCCGCAGCATCGAACCGGAGAACGCCGGCCGGGTCATCTCCACGTCGCTGGACACCCTGCGCGAGAACGACCCCGGTCTGGGGCCGACCCTGTACCAGCTGCGGCTGCGGCCGGGCGCGGCCCCGGACAGCGTCGCCGCCGAGCTGACGGAGTCGGCAAGGGGCCACCTGGACGTCCACCCCGTGGCCAACCCCGCGGACGGTCTCTCACCGCTGCGGGCGGTCGCCGCCGGTCTGATCGCGGTGCTCGCCCTGATCGGGCTGATCGAGCTGCTCACCGCGATCGGCGGGACGGTCCGCGAGGGCGAGCGGGACCTGCCGGCCCTCAAGGCCATCGGCCTCTCGCCCCGGCAGATCACCGCGGTCACCGTCACCGCGACCGGCTGCACCACCCTGGCCGCGACCCTGCTGGCCACGGCTCTGGGGCTGCCCCTGGCCCACTGGCTGATCGACGCCCAGGGCACCTCCAGCGGCATCGGGGCGGGCATCGCCCGCAGCCCGTCCTGGCCGGTGGTGCTGCTCATGGGCACGGCCACGGTGCTCGGCGCGGTCGCCCTGAGCGCCCTCCCGGCCCACCGGGCGACCCGCCGACGGCTGGCGGACACGCTGAGCGCGATCGCCTGAGGGCGGATCTGACCCGCGGGGAGGGCGCCTGCGGCACCTGGGGCGTCTGCTACCTGCCGCGC
>NZ_CBDQZH010000051.1:0-46413 GCF_965341775.1 Streptomyces sp. bgisy159
GGCAGCCGTCACCCTCGCCTCGCTCCTGATGTGGGCGTGACATTTGAAGACAACTCCTAGACGCCGCCGAGGCTCCGCAGCCGACGGGAGCGGGTGGCGTCTGTGACAGGCCTGTGACCGGAACTGTGGCTTCCGTCACGGCTGTCCGGCCGGACCCCTGATGGGCTGGCCGGATGCGCAGAGCCACCCCCCTCGTCCCCGTCGTCGCCGCCCTGCTCGTGCTGACGGCCTGCGGTTCCGAACAGTCCGGCACCCGGCAGGGTGGCGCGGGCGAGGCCGCGGGTCCGGCCTCCGGCGCCCCGGTGACCGACCCGCCCGTGGACGGGGTCCGGATCACCTCCGTGACCATCCCGTCCCCCAGCCCCTCCCCGAAGCGCTCGTACAGCGTGCAGGCCGAGCGACTGCCCGGCGACTCCGGCATCTCCGCCGCCTACGAGGTCACCAACGACGGCACCGAGGCACTGACGTACGAGATCCTGTTCCACTTCACCACCGACTCCGGCGCGTCCATGGCCAACCGCGAGGTGACCGTGCGCGACGTCCGGCCCGGCGCCACGGCGCGCGGCACCGTGGAGCTGGGTGTCCTTCAGCGGGGCGCGTCCGCGGTGACCCGGGTGAAGGTCGGCCGGGTCACCAAGGTCCCCGCCGCCGAGGCCCCGCCCGCACCCGGCGACTGCCCCGAGGGCGGCGTCCGGGTCACCGTCGACGACGGCGACGCGGCGATGGGCCTGCGCGTGGTCGGCCTGCACCTGGAGAACTGCGGCACCTCCCCCTACAGCCTGGACGGCTACCCGGAGCTGACCCTCCTCGACGACGGTCTGAAGCCGGTCGACGGCGTCACCGTGGTGCACGGCAGCGGCGGCATCAGCACCGGCACCCGCTTCGACGAACCGCCCCGGCCGCTGACCCTGAAGCCGGGCGAGAAGGCCGTCTCCGGACTGATGTGGCGCAACACGACCCAGTTCGGCGAGCCCGTGAACGTGCCGTACGTCCGGGTCCGCGCCAAGGCCGGTGCCGCCCCCGTGACCGTGACCCCGCACCTCGACCTCGGCACCACCGGCAAGCTGGCCGTACGCGCCTGGGCCCCCGCCCCCGAGGAGACGGACCGGAAAATGCCGCGTACCTGACCGGCGACCTTCCGTAGGCTGGGCCCTCGGCGCGGACAACCAGCGCGTTCCCTGCTCACACGCCATACGAGGCAATCACCGTGTTCCTGACGATCAGCACCACCGGCACCCCGGAGCGACCCGCGACCGACCTCGGGTTCCTGCTGCACAAGCATCCCGACAAGGCGCAGGCGTTCTCCACCTCCTACGGCAGGGCGCACGTCCTGTACCCGGAGGCGGGCGAGCTGCGGTGCACGGCGGCTCTGCTGCTGGAGGTGGACGCGGTGACACTGGTCCGGCGGGGCAAGGGCAAGGGCCGCGGTGGAGCGCCCGACGCGGCGCTCGCGCAGTACGTCAACGACCGCCCGTACGCCGCCTCCTCCCTGCTCGCGGTGGCGCTGAGCAGCGTCTTCTCCAGCGCCATGCGGGGCGTGTGCACGGCCCGCCCCGAACGCGCCGCCGAGCCGCTGCCGCTGCGCGTGGAGGTCCCCGCGCTGCCCGCCCGGGGCGGACCCGAACTCGTACGCCGCCTCTTCGAGCCGCTCGGCTGGCAGGCCGGCGTCGAACCGGTCGCCCTGGACGCCGAGTTCCCGGAGTGGGGCGACTCGCGCTACGTCCGGCTGGTGCTGGAGTCCGAGACGCTGACCCTGGCCGAGGCGCTGCGCCACCTCTACGTCCTGCTGCCGGTCCTCGACGACGCCAAGCACTACTGGGTCGCCGCCGACGAGGTCGACAAGCTGCTGCGGGCCGGCGAGGGCTGGCTGCCCGGCCACCCCGAGCAGAAGCTCATCACCAGCCGCTACCTGTCGCGCCGCTGGTCGCTGACCCGGCAGGCGATGGAGCGCCTGGAGCTGGTGCGGTTGGCCGAGAGCGACGACAGCGAGGTCGAGGAGCTGGACAACGCGGTCGAGGCGGATGCCGAGACCGAGGAGAAGCCGACCCCGCTCGCCGTCCACCGCCGGCAGGCGATCCTCACCGAACTGCACGCCGCCGGCGCCGCCCGGGTCCTCGACCTGGGCTGCGGTCAGGGGCAGTTGGTGCAGGAACTGCTCAAGGACACCCGGTTCACGGAGATCGTGGGCCTGGACGTCTCCGTGCGCGCCCTCACCATCGCGTCCCGCCGGCTGAAGCTGGACCGGCTCGGCGAGCGGCAGGCGTCGCGGGTGAAGCTCTGGCAGGGCTCGCTGGCGTACACCGACCGCCGGCTCAAGGGCTACGACGCGGCCGTGCTCAGCGAGGTGATCGAGCACCTCGACCTGCCCCGGCTGCCGGCCCTGGAGTACGCGGTGTTCGGGTCCGCCCGGCCCCGCACGGTCCTCGTGACCACCCCGAACGTGGAGTACAACGTCCGCTGGGAGTCGCTGCCGGCCGGACACGTCCGGCACGGCGACCACCGCTTCGAGTGGACCCGCGAGGAGTTCCGCACCTGGGCGGCGGCCGTGGCCGAACGGCACGGCTACCAGGTCGGGTTCCGGCCGGTCGGGCCGGACGACCCCGAGGTGGGACCGCCCACCCAGATGGCCGTGTTCAGCAGGACCGTGACCGAGAAGGAGGCGAAGGCGGCATGACCGGAACGACCACCACCCAGGGGCGGGTGCTGCCCGTCACCGACCTCTCGCTCGTCGTCCTCGTCGGCGCGTCCGGCTCGGGCAAGTCCACGTTCGCCCGACGGCACTTCAAGCCGACCGAGGTGATCTCCTCCGACTTCTGCCGGGGCCTGGTCTCCGACGACGAGAACGACCAGAGCGCCACCGGGGACGCCTTCGACGTCCTGCACTACATCGCGGGCAAGCGGCTCGCGGCCGGCCGCCGCACCGTCGTCGACGCGACCAGCGTGCAGAAGGAGGCCCGGCGGCAGCTGGTCGACCTGGCGCGCCGGCACGACGTGCTGCCCATCGCCATCGTGCTGGACGTGCCGGAGGAGGTGTGCGCCGAGCGCAACGCGGCGCGCACCGACCGCGCCGACATGCCCCGCCGGGTCATCCGCCGCCATACCCGCGACCTGCGCTCCTCCCTGCGTCACCTGGAGCGCGAGGGCTTCCGCAAGGTGCACGTCCTGCGCGGCGTGGACGAGATCGAGCACGCCACCGTCCGCACCGAGAAGCGCTTCAACGACCTGACCCACCTCGCCGGCCCCTTCGACATCATCGGCGACGTCCACGGCTGCGCCTTTGAACTGGAGTCCCTGCTCGGCAAGCTCGGCTACGTCGACGGGGTGCACCCCGAGGGCCGTACGGCCGTCTTCGTCGGCGACCTGGTCGACCGAGGGCCGGACAGCCCGGGCGTGCTGCGCCGCGTGATGGGCATGGTCGAGTCGGGCCACGCGCTGTGCGTGCCCGGCAACCACGAGAACAAGTACGGGCGGTACCTGCACGGCCGCAACGTGCGGCACACCCACGGCCTCGCCGAGACCATCGCGCAGATGGAGGGCGAGAGCGAGGAGTTCCGGCAGCAGGTCAGGGCGTTCCTGGACGGGTTGGTCAGCCACTACGTCCTCGACGGCGGCCGGCTGGTGGTCTGCCACGCCGGCCTGCCGGAGAAGTACCACGGCCGCACCTCCGGCCGGGTCCGCTCGCACGCGCTGTACGGCGAGACCACCGGCGAGACCGACGAGTTCGGGCTGCCGGTGCGCTACCCGTGGGCGGAGGACTACCGGGGGCGGGCGGCCGTGGTCTACGGGCACACCCCGGTGCCGGAGGCCACCTGGCTGAACAACACCATCTGCCTGGACACCGGGGCCGTCTTCGGCGGCAGGCTCACCGCGCTGCGCTGGCCGGAGCGGGAACTGGTCGACGTGCCGGCGGAGCGGACGTGGTACGAGCCGACCAGGCCGCTGGCCACCGAGGCGCCCGGCGGGCACGAGGGCCGGCCGCTGGACCTGGCGGACGTGCACGGCAAGCGGATCATCGAGACCCGGTACCAGCCCAGGATCACGATCCGCGAGGAGAACGCGGCGGCGGCCCTGGAGGTCGTCAGCCGGTTCGCGGTCGACCCGCGCCTGCTGCCGTACCTCCCGCCGACCATGGCCCCGACCGCCACGTCCCGGGTGGACGGCTACCTGGAGCACCCGGTGGAGGCGTTCGCGCAGTACGCGGCGGACGGCGTGGAGCGTGTCGTGTGCGAGGAGAAGCACATGGGGTCCCGGGCGGTGGCCCTGGTCTGCCGGGACGCGGACGCGGCGCGCAAGAGGTTCGGCGTCGACGGCCCGACCGGGTCCCTGTACACCCGTACCGGCCGGCCCTTCTTCGACGACCGGGCGATGACGGAGGCGGTCCTCGGGCGCCTGCGCACGGCCGTCGACGAGGCAGGGCTGTGGACGGAACTCGCCGCGTCCGGCAGCGCCTCCGGCACGGTGGACTGGCTGCTGCTGGACGCCGAGCTGATGCCGTGGTCGCTGAAGGCGTCCGGACTGCTGCGCTCGCAGTACGCGGCGGTCGGCGCGGCCTCCGGTGCGGTGTTCCCGGGCGTGCTCGCCGCGCTGGAGGGCGCGGCGGCGCGCGGCGTGGACGTGGCGGAGCTGCTGGGCCGCCAGCGCGAGCGGGCCTCGGACGCGGCCGCCTTCACGGCGGCGTACCGGCGCTACTGCTGGCCGACTGACGGCCTGGACGGCGTGCGGCTGGCCCCGTTCCAGATCCTCGCCGTCCAGGGCCGCAGCCTCGCGGCCCTGCCGCACGACGCACAACTGGCGTTGCTGGACCGGCTGGTGGAGCACGACCCCACCGGCCTGCTGCAGACCACCCGACGGCTCCACGTCGACACCGGCGACCCGGAGTCGGTGCGGGCGGGCGTCGACTGGTGGCTGGAGATGACCGGCCGGGGCGGCGAGGGCATGGTGGTCAAGCCGGTCGGCGCGCTGGTCCGCGACGGCGAGGGCCGACTGGTCCAGCCCGGTATCAAGTGCCGGGGCCGCGAGTACCTGCGGATCATCTACGGCCCGGAGTACACCCGCCCCGACCACCTGGCCCGGTTGCGGAACCGCTTCCTCAACCACAAGCGGTCCCTCGCGCTCCGCGAGTACGCCCTCGGCCTGGAGGCCCTGGACCGGCTGGCCGAGGGGGAGCCGCTGTGGCGGGTGCACGAGGCGGTGTTCGGGGTGCTGGCCCTGGAGTCGGAGCCGGTGGACCCACGGCTGTGACACCGGCTGTGACACCGGCGGTGAAAGCGGCCGTGGCACCGGCCGTGCGACGAGAACGGACGGAAACGGGGTGAACACGCGTCCGCCCGGTCAGGATGGAGACATGGCATTCCATGTCGACTCCGAGGCCGGGCGGCTGCGCCGCGTCATCCTGCACCGGCCGGATCTGGAGCTCAAAAGGCTCACCCCCAGCAACAAGGACGCCCTGCTCTTCGACGACGTGCTGTGGGTGCGCCGGGCGCGCGCCGAGCACGACGGGTTCGCGGACGTGCTGCGCGACCGGGGCGTCGAGGTGCACCTCTTCGGCGACCTGCTCACCGAGGCCCTGGAGATCCCGGCGGCCCGAGCGCTCGTCCTGGATCGGGTCTTCGACGAGAAGGCGTACGGCGTCCTCGCCACCGATCACCTCAGGGCCGCCTTCGAGACCCTGCCCGCGCCCAAGCTGGCCGAGGCCCTCGTCGGCGGCATGACCAAGCGGGAGTTCCTGGAGGCGTACCCCGAGCCGGTCTCGGTGCGCTTCCACGTCATGGAGCTGGACGACTTCCTGCTCGACCCGCTGCCCAACCACCTGTTCACCCGGGACACCTCCGCCTGGATCTACGACGGTGTGTCGATCAACGCGATGCGCTGGCCGGCCAGGCAGCGCGAGACCGTCCACTTCGAGGCGATCTACCGGCACCACCCGCTCTTCCGGGACGAGGCGTTCCACCTGTGGTCCGAGGGGCAGGCCGACTACCCGTCGACCATCGAGGGCGGGGACGTCCTGGTGATCGGCAACGGTGCCGTCCTGATCGGCATGAGCGAGCGCACGACGCCGCAGGCGGTCGAGATGCTCGCCCACAAGCTGTTCGCGGCCGGCTCGGCGCGGACCATCGTGGCCCTGGACATGCCGAAGCGGCGGGCCCTCATGCATCTCGACACCGTGATGACGATGGTCGACGGGGACACCTTCACCCAGTACGCGGGACTCGGCATGCTGCGCTCGTACACCGTCGAGCCGGGGGCCGGCGACAAGGAGCTCAAGGTCACCGACCATCCGCCGGAGCACATGCACCGCGCCGTCGCCGCCGCCCTCGGCCTGAGCGAGATCCGGGTGCTCACCGCCACGCAGGACGTGCACGCCGCCGAGCGCGAGCAGTGGGACGACGGCTGCAACGTGCTGTGCGTCGAGCCGGGCGTGGTGGTCGCCTACGAGCGCAACTCCACCACCAACACCCATCTGCGCAAGCAGGGCATCGAGGTGATCGAGATCCCGGGCAGCGAGCTGGGGCGGGGCCGGGGCGGCCCGCGGTGCATGAGCTGTCCCGTGGAGCGAGACGCCGTATAGAAATTCTGCCTTTCGTATAGACTTCCACGGTCCCTGTCCCTGGTACCACCGCACCACTGGAGCGTCCCCATGGCGACTGCCCCGACCGCCCTCGCCGGCCGCCACTTCCTCAAGGAGCTCGACCTCACCGCGCAGGAGTTCCGCGGCCTGGTGGAGCTGGCCGCCGAGCTGAAGGCGGCCAAACGGGCCGGGACCGAGGAGCGCCGCCTGACCGGGAAGAACATCGCGCTGATCTTCGAGAAGACCTCGACGCGCACCCGCTGCGCGTTCGAGGTCGCGGCCGCCGACCAGGGCGCCTGCACCACGTACCTCGACCCGGCGGGCTCCCAGATCGGCCACAAGGAGTCCGTGAAGGACACCGCGCGCGTCCTGGGCCGGATGTTCGACGGGATCGAGTACCGCGGCGACAGCCAGCGGAAGGTCGAGGAACTGGCCGCGCACGCCGGCGTTCCCGTCTACAACGGTCTCACCGACGACTGGCACCCCACCCAGATGCTCGCCGACGTGCTCACGATGACCGAGCACTGCGCCCGGCCCCTGCCGGAGATCTCCTACGCCTACCTCGGCGACGCCCGCTTCAACATGGGCAACTCCTACCTGGTCACCGGCGCCCTGCTGGGCATGGACGTGCGGATCGTCGCCCCGAAGTCCTACTGGCCCGCGCAGGAGGTCGTCGACCGCGCCCGGGAGCTGGCCGCGGACAGCGGGGCCAGGATCACCCTCACCGAGTCCGTCGAGGAGGGTGCCGCGGGCGCCGACTTCGTCGCCACCGACGTCTGGGTCTCCATGGGGGAGCCGAAGCAGGTCTGGGACGAGCGGATCGCGGCCCTCGGCCCGTACGCCGTGACCATGGACGTCCTGCGCGCCACCGGCAACCCGGACGTGAAGTTCCTGCACTGCCTGCCGGCCTTCCACGACCTCGGCACACAGGTCGGCCGCGAGATCCACGAGAGCCACGGCCTGGACTCGCTGGAGGTGACCGACGAGGTGTTCGAGTCGGCGCACTCCGTCGTCTTCGACGAGGCCGAGAACCGCATGCACACCATCAAGGCCGTCCTGGTCGCCACTCTCGCCTGACGGCGGCCCGTACGGGGTGTACGGGTGCCGTCGGCGTCACAGCGGGCGCCGGCCGCGCTGCGGGGGTACCGCCGCGAGCCGGAACCACACCGCCTTGCCGTTCTCGGTGGGGCGGTGCCCGCACGACGAGCTGAGCGCGCGGATCAGCAGCAGACCCCGCCCGTGTTCCTGCCAGGGGTCGACCTCGCCGCCCGCCCCCCGGGTCAGATCGCCGGGCGGCGCCGGGTCCGGGTCGTGCACCTCCACCCGGCAGCCGCCCGGCAGCAGCTCCACCACCAGCTCTATCGGACCGCGGCCCGCCGTGTGCTCCACCGCGTTCGCCACCAGCTCGGCGGTGAGCAGCTCCGCGGTGTCGCTGTCCGCGCCGTGCTCCAGCTCCGCCAGTGCCGTGCGGACCAGGGCGCGCGCCACCGGCACCGCCGCGGTGGTGTGCGGCAGCGCGATGTGCCAGGAGGCTGAGGCGGGAGGGCGTTCGGGCAAGGCGAGTCCGTTCATGGCGCAGGTCCCCGCGATGGACGTCGTCATATCGGGTCGTCCTGCTTTCAACGTGAGATGGTACGGCGGCCTCCGGCGGAGGCGCACGGCGGGCGCCGCGCGGGACCTCTCGTCCCGCTACCGGCGCCTTACCCCGGTCAACGGCCCGGCCCTCCGGTCCGGTCCCGCTGTTGCCGCCTTGTGGACGACCGGTGACACGGCCCGGGACATGTCCGCGGCACCCTTGCGCCACCCGGCTTATATCGCCCTCATGACGACAGTCACATTGCGGTGATAACTTCGGGGGGTGAGTCCCTTCACCGGATCAGCCGCCCGCACCGACGACTGGGAACACCTGCGCGTCGAGCGCGCCGACGGCGTCGCCACCGTCACCCTCGCCCGCCCCGATCGGCTCAACGCCCTCACCTTCGGCGCCTACGCCGACCTGCGCGACCTGCTCGCCGAACTGTCCCGCGAGCGCTCCGTGAGCGCCCTCGTCCTGGCCGGCGAGGGACGCGGCTTCTGCTCCGGCGGCGACGTCGACGAGATCATCGGTGCCACCCTGTCCATGGACACCGCCCGGCTCCTCGACTTCAACCGGATGACCGGCCAGGTGGTACGGGCGATCCGCGAGTGCCCATTCCCCGTGATCGCCGCCGTGCACGGAGTCGCGGCGGGCGCGGGCGCCGTCCTCGCCCTGGCCGCCGACTTCCGCGTGGCCGACCCCACCGCCCGGTTCGCCTTCCTCTTCACGAAGGTCGGCCTCTCCGGCGGCGACATGGGCGCCGCCTACCTGCTCCCGAGGGTCGTCGGCCTCGGCCACGCCACCCGCCTGCTGATGCTCGGCGACCCGGTCCCCGCCCCCGAGGCCGAGCGCATCGGCCTGATCAGCGAACTCGTCCCCGAGGGCGACACCGACCGCGCCGCCCTGACCCTGGCCCGGCGTCTGGCCGAGGGCCCCGCTCTGGCGTACGCCCAGACCAAGGCCCTCCTGACCGCGGAACTGGACATGCCGCTGGGAGCGGCGGTGGAGATGGACGCGGCGACGCAGGCGCTGCTGATGAACGGCGAGGACTACGCCGAGTTCCACCGGGCGTTCACGGAGAAGCGGCCCCCCAAGTGGAAGGGGCGGTGACCGTGCCCACGGACGAGGCGCGGGACGCCGCGCCGCACCCGCACCCGCAACCGCACCCGCGACGCATCGCGGTCATCGGCGGCGGCCCGGGCGGCCTCTACGCCGCGGCCCTGCTCAAACGCCTCGACCCGGCCCGGGAGATCACCGTCTGGGAACGCAACGCCCCCGACGACACCTTCGGCTTCGGGGTGGTCCTCTCCGACGAGACGCTCGGCGGCATCGAACACGCCGACCCCCAGGTCTACGCGGAACTGCAGAGGCGTTTCACCCGCTGGGACGAGATAGACATCGTCCGCGGAGACACCCGCCACACCTCGGGAGGACACGGCTTCGCCGCCCTGGGCAGGAAACACCTCCTGCAGATCCTGCACGAGCGCTGCCGCGCCCTCGGCGTGGAGCTCCGCTTCCGCACCGAGGCCCCCCACCCGTCCCGGCTCGCCGAGGAGTACGACCTGGTCGTCGCCGCCGACGGCGTGCACAGCTCCACCCGGGAGACCTACGCCGACGCGTTCCGCCCCAGCGTCACGACGCACCGCTGCCGCTACATCTGGCTCGCCGCCGACTTCGCCCTCGGCGCCTTCCGCTTCGAGATCGCGCGGACCGAGCACGGCGTCATGCAGCTGCACGGCTACCCGTTCTCCGCCGACGCCTCCACCGTGATCGTCGAGATGCGCGAGGAGGTGTGGCGCGCGGCCGGCTTCGACGCGATGGACGAGCACGAGTCCGTCGAGCGGTGCGCGAAGATCTTCTCCGACGCGCTCGGCGGCCGGCCCCTGCGGTCCAACAAGTCGGCCTGGACGACGTTCCGCACGGTCGTCAACGAGCGCTGGTCGCACGGCAACGTGGTCCTCCTCGGCGACGCCGCCCACACCGCCCACTTCTCCATCGGCTCCGGCACCAAGCTCGCCGTCGAGGACGCCCTCGCCCTCGCCGCCTGCCTGACCGAACAGCCCACCCTGGAAAGGGCGTTGGTTGCCTACGAGGAGGAGCGCAAGCCGGTCGTCGCCTCGACCCAGCGAGCCGCGCGGGCCAGCCTGGAGTGGTTCGAGCACCTGGCCTCCTACCTCGGCCAGCCCGCCCGGCAGTTCGCCTTCAACCTGCTCACCCGCAGCCGCCGGGTCACCCACGACAACCTGCGGCTGCGCGACGCGCGCTTCACCTCGGCCGTGGAGCGGGAGTTCGGCTGCCCGCCCGGCACACCCCCGATGTTCACCCCGTTCCGGCTGCGCGGACTCACCCTGCGCAACCGCGTCGTCGTCTCCCCGATGGACATGTACTCCGCGGTCGACGGCGTCCCCGGCGACTTCCACCTGGTGCACCTGGGGGCCCGAGCGCTGGGCGGGGCCGGGCTGGTGATGACCGAGATGGTCTGCGTCAGCGCGGAGGGCCGGATCACCCCCGGCTGCGCCGGCCTGTACACCGGCCGCCAGGCCGAGGCGTGGCGGCGGATCGCCGACTTCGTGCACGCCCGGGCGCCCGGTACCGCCCTCGGCGTGCAGCTCGGGCACAGCGGCCGCAAGGGTTCCACGCGGGTGATGTGGGAGGGCATGGACGAGCCGCTGCCCGACGGCAACTGGCCGCTGGTCGCCGCCTCGCCGCTGCCCTACAAGCCGGGCGGCCAGGTCCCTCGCGAGCTGTCCCGGGCGCAGCTCACCGACATCCGCGAACAGTTCGCGACCGCCGCCGCGCGGGCCGCGCGCGCCGGGTTCGACCTGCTGGAACTGCACTGCGCCCACGGCTATCTGCTGTCCGGTTTCCTGTCCCCGCTGACCAACCGCCGCACCGACGCCTACGGCGGCTCGGCCGAACGGCGGCTGCGCTTCCCCCTGGAGGTCTTCGACGCGGTGCGGGCGGTGTGGCCGCCGGAACGGCCGATGACCGTACGGATCTCCGCCACCGACTGGGCCGAGGGCGGCACCACCGCCGAGGGCGCGGTGGAGATCGCGCGGGCCTTCGCGGCGCACGGGGCCGACGCCATCGACGTGTCCACGGGGCAGGTGGTGGCCGAGGAGCGGCCGGAGTTCGGGCGGTCGTACCAGACGCCGTTCGCGGACCGGATCCGGCACGAGGTGGGGGTGCCGGTGATCGCGGTCGGGGCGATCTCCTCCTGGGACGACGTCAACTCACTGATCCTGGCGGGCCGCACCGACCTGTGCGCGCTGGCCCGGCCCCATCTGTACGACCCGCACTGGACCCTGCACGCCGCGGCCGAGCAGGGCTACGAGGGGCCGGGGGCCGGCTGGCCGGCGCCCTACCGGGCGGGCAGCCGGCCGCCCCGGACGGGGCGCACGGACGCGCCGAAGCCCCGGCTCCGGCTGTGATCCGGGCACCGGCCCGTCACGCGTACCCCCACGCCTCGCACATCGGCAGCAGCCGTCCGTGGATCTCGTCCCGCTCCGGCAGGGCCCGCCCGGGCTGCACGGTGCCGGTGCGGATCGTGGGCCGCCAGTCGCCGAGCCCGCGCGGCACCTCCGTACCGCCGGCACGCCCGTAGTCGACCATGCCGGGTTCGTACTCCACGTCGAGGAACGCGCACAGCCGGTGCAGCTGCCGCTCCGGGTCCTCGGTGATGTCCTCGTAGCGCACGGTGCACCCGCCGGGGAGGGCCTTGCGGGCGTCGTCGACGGCCGCCACGTACCGCAGGGCGTCCGCGACCGCCTTCTCGTAGGGCCGTTTCTCCGGGTCGCTCTCGTGCCAGGAGCGGGCGACGGACTCCGGGTGGCGCAGCAGGAACACGAACCGGGCGTCCGGCCAGCAGTCCCGGACGCGGCGGATGTCGAAGACGTTGCCGGGCGTCTTCTCCACCAGGTGATCCTTGCCCGAGCGCACCAGTTCCCAGTGCATGAGCCGGTCCCACAGCAGGTGCTCCAGGTCGCCGCGCTCCAGCCCGAGGCGGGTCATGGAGTACTGGGAGACGGAGCTGCCGAAGCCGACCTCCAGGCGGGTGATGTGCAGTTCGTGGGGGGAGTGCAGCCGGGAGTGGGCGTTCAGCATCAGGCGCAGCAGCGTCGAGCCGGAGCGGATCGAGGAGACGATGAACGCGGGCCGGCGCAGCAGTCTGTCCGTCGCCGGCTCCTCGGCCGACGGGCGACGGTAGGCGGGGGCGGGCCGCTGCGGGGCGGCCGCGGGCCGCGGGGTGCCGGGCCGGGGCGCCCGGCGCACCTGGAGGCCGGTGGTGGCGGTCAGTGCCCGGTTCAGGCTGCGCTTCAGAGTCATGGACCGGAAGCTAGGCGGCGATGCTGGGAAGAGGCTCGGAACGACCTGAGCGTTCCCCCAGGGGCCTGGTGCGGCACTCCTCAGCCGGGAAGGGGGATCCCCGCGAACGCCGCACCCGCGTCGCGCAGCCGCTCGTGCAGGCCCCGGAAGACGGCCGCCGAACGGGCCCCCGGCCAGTCGGCGGGCAGCAGCCGGACGGGCAGCCCGGGGTCGGTGTAGGGCAGGTGGCGCCAGGAGTCCAGGGCGAGGAGGTAGTCCCGGTAGGCCTCCTGCGGCGGGGTGTCCGCGCGCCGCTCCCAGGCGTGCAGCACGGGCGCGTGCCGGTCGAGGAACGCCTCGTGCTCCTTGGCGATGGCCGCCAGGTCCCACCAGCGGGCCACCGCCTGCGCGGTCGGCGTGAACCCGAGGTGGTCTCCGCGGAAGAAGTCCACGTAGGGGGCGAGGCCGAGGCGCCGCAGCGTGTGCCGGGTCTCCTCGAACAGCCGGGCCGGCGCGATCCACACGCCGGGCGCCGCGGTGCCGAAGCCCAGGCCCGCCAGGCGGGAGCGCAGCACGTGCCGCTTCTGCCGCTCCGACTCCGGCACCGAGAACACCGCCAGGACCCAGCTCTCGTCCTCCGGCGGCGCGTCGGCGTAGATCCGCCGGTCGCCGTCGTCGAGCAGCTGCCGTGCTTCGGCAGACAGTTCGTAGCCCGCCGCGCCCCCGGCGGTGCGCGCCGGCAGCAGCAGGCCGCGCCGTTTGAGCCGGGACACCGAGGAACGCACGGAGGGCGCGTCGACGCCGACCGCGGCGAGCAGGCGGATCAGCTCGGCCACGGGCACGGGGCCCGGCGCGAACCGGCCGTAGGCGCCGTAGAGCGTGACGATCAGAGACCGGGGAGCATGCTGGTCTGACACGTTGATCATCTTAGGTCGTCGGCATCACTGCTGGTCACCCTCGGTGCGCAGACGGAACCGCTGAAGTTTGCCGGTCGCGGTGCGCGGCAGCGCGTCAAGGAACACGATCTCGCGTGGGCACTTGTACGGTGCCAGCTCCCGCTTGACGAAGGCGCGCAGCGCCGCCGCGTCCCGCCGGGCGCCCCCGCGCAGGACCACGAAACCGGCCACGACCTGCCCGCGCTCCTCGTCGGGCCGCCCCACCACGGCCGCCTCCACCACGTCCGGGTGGCGCAGCAGCGCCTCCTCCACCTCCGGCCCGGCGATGTTGTACCCGGCCGAGATGATCATGTCGTCGGCGCGCGCCACGTACCGGAAGTAGCCGTCGGCATCGCGGACGTAGGTGTCCCCGGTGACGTTCCAGCCGTCGCGCACGTAGTCGCGCTGGCGCGGGTCGTCGAGATAGCGGCAGCCCACCGGGCCGCGCACGGCGAGCAGCCCGGGTTCCCCGTCGGGCACGGGCACGCCGTTCGCGTCCTGCACACGCGCGTGCCAGCCCGGGACCGGCAGCCCGGTCGTACCCGGCCGGATGTCTTCGTCGGCGGCCGAGATGAAGATGTGCAGCAGCTCGGTGGCGCCGATGCCGTTGATGACGCGCACCCCGGTGCGCTCGTGCCAGGCCCGCCAGGTGGCCTCGGGCAGGTTCTCGCCGGCCGACACGCAGCGCCGCAGACAGGACACGTCGTGCCCGTCCAGCTCGGCCAGCATCGCCCGGTAGGCGGTCGGCGCGGTGAACAGCACCGACACCCGGTGCTCGGCGACCGCGGGCAACAGCTGCCGGGGGCCGGCCTGTTCGAGCAGCAGGGCGCTCGCACCGACCCGCAGCGGGAAGACGACCAGCCCGCCCAGCCCGAAGGTGAACCCGAGCGGGGGACTGCCGGCGAAGACGTCGTCGGCGCACGGCCGCAGCACGTGCCGGGCGAAGGTGTCCGCGACGGCGAGGACGTCCCGGTGGAAGTGCGCGCAGCCCTTCGGGCGGCCCGTGGTGCCGGAGGTGAAGGCGATCAGCGCCACGTCGTCGGAGGCGGTGTCCACGGCGCGGTACGGCGTGTCCGGCGCGGGCCGCCGCAGCAGGTCGTCGGGGCCGCCCCCGCCGTACGTCACGACGCGCAGGCCGGGCACGTCCGCCTTGACGAGGTCGTCGACGCAGCGCGCGTCGCACAGCGCGTGCTCCACCCGGGCGATCTCGCAGACCGTGCGCAGCTCGTGCGACCGCTGCTGGGCCAGGACGGTGACGGCGACCGCGCCCGCCTTGAGCACCGCGAGCCAGCAGGCGGCCAGCCAGGGCGCGGTCGGGCCGCGCAGCAGCACCCGCTGCCCGGGTACGACACCCAGCTCCCCGGTGAGCAGATGTGCCAGCCGGTCGACCCGGGCGCGCAGCTCGCCGTACGTCCACACGCTGTCCGGGGTGCGGAAGGCCGGCCGGCCGGGGTCGGTGCCGGCGAGCAGCTCGGCGGCGCAGTTGAGCCGTTCCGGGTAGTGCAGCTCGGGCAGGTCGAAGGTCAGGTCGGGCCACTGGCCGGGCGGCGGGAGGTGGTCGCGCGCGAAGGTGTCGACGTGGGCCGAGACGTTCATGGCGGATCGCCCCCTCAGGGCCTGGGTGGGCTCGCCCTCGGAGCGTATCGCCTTGGTGACGACAGTCAACAGCACGCGATATGGTCGGAGCGGTGTCCGGGAGCAGCGCCTCGGAGAGGGGACCGGCAATGCCCGCATTCTCGCTCGAACCGGCACAGACCGCATGGTGCGCCGAGCTGCGCGCCCTGGCCGCCGACCGGCTGCGCCCGCTCGCCGAGAAGGGCGACCCCGGCCACGTCAACCGCCCCCTGGTCGCCGAACTCGGCCGGCTGGGGCTGCTCGAACGCCTCTTCCGCGCCGGCGCCGTGGACCTCTGCCTGATGCGCGAGTCCCTGGCCCGCGCCTGCACCGAGGCGGAGACCGCCCTCGCCCTCCAGGGGCTCGGCGCCCACCCCGTGCACGCCCACGGCGGCGCCGCCCAGCGGGAGCGCTGGCTGCCCGCCGTGAGCCGGGGCGACGCCGTGGCCGCCTTCGCGCTGAGCGAGCCGGGCGCGGGCTCCGACGCCGCCGCGCTGTCCCTGGCCGCCGAACCGGACGGCACCTCCCGCTGGCGGCTGTCCGGCGAGAAGAGCTGGATCTCCAACGCCCCCGAGGCCGACCTGTACACCGTCTTCGCCCGCACCACGGCCGGCGCCGGCGCCCGCGGGGTCACCGCCTTCCTGGTCCCCGCCGACCGCCCCGGCCTCACCGGCAGCGGCCTGGACATGCTCTCCCCGCACCCGCTGGGCACCCTCCGCTTCGACGCCGTACCCGTCACCGCCGACGACGTCCTCGGCACGGTCGACGGCGGCTTCCGCGTCGCGATGGCCACCCTCGACCTGTTCCGGCCCAGCGTCGGCGCCTTCGCGGTCGGCATGGCCCAGGCCGCCCTCGACGCCACGCTGGACCACACCGCCCGGCGGGACGCCTTCGGCGGCAAGCTGCGCGACCTGCAGGCCGTCTCCCACCAGGTCGCCGAGATGGCCCTGCGCACCGAGGCCGCCCGGCTGATGGTGTACGCGGCGGCCACCGCCCACGACGCCGGCGCGCCCGACGTCTCCCGGCGCGCCGCGATGGCGAAGCTGCTCGCCACCGAGACCGCCCAGTACGTCGTCGACACGGCCGTCCAACTGCACGGCGCACGGGCGCTGCGCCGCGGTCACCTGCTCGAACACCTCTACCGCGAGGTGCGGGCGCCGCGCATCTACGAAGGGGCGAGCGAGGTGCAACGGTCCATCATCGCCCGGGAGTCGTACCGCGACCGGGAGGTGGCCGAATGAGCCTGCACCGCGTCGACCCGCCGGAGCTGTCCCCGCCGACCGGCTTCTCGCACGCCGTGGTCGCCACCGGCTCCCGGCTGGTCTTCCTGGCCGGCCAGACCGCGCTCGACGGCGAGGGAAAGGTCGTCGGGGCCACCCTGCCCGAGCAGTTCGAGCGGGCGCTCGGCAACCTGCTCACCGCGCTCGCCGCGGCCGGCGGCACCCCGGCCGACCTGGCCCGGGTCACCGTGTACGTCACCGACGTCGCGGCCTACCGGGAACACGCCCGCGAACTCGGCCGCGTCTGGCGCGAGTCGGCCGGCCGGGAGTACCCGGCCATGGCGGTCGTCGGGATCGTGCGGCTCTGGGACGAACAGGCGCTCGTCGAGCTGGACGGGTTCGCGGTGCTCCCCGACTGACCGCTCAGGCGGCCACGGGCACCCGGTGCGGCGCGACGACCTGGCCGTCCGGGAGCAGTTCGCCCGAGTCGTCGAAGACGATCGTGCCGTCGCACAGCAGGCTCCAGCCCTGCTCGGGGTGGGCGGCGACCACGTGCGGGGCGGTGAGGCCGGTCGGGGACTGGTGGGAACACATGGCGCACCTCCACGTCGAGGGACCGGCCGTGCGGGCCGGCCCGCCTGTGCACGACCATGCGCCCGCCGGGCTGCCGCCGCCAGGGGGAACCGGCCGGGTGTGACAACACCGGGACGAGCCGACGACCGGACCGCGACGACCGGACCGCGACGACCGGAGCGCGACGACCGGCGACCGCCCGTCGGCCTCCCGGCCGTGTCCGGTCCCCGCGTCGACGTGGCTCCCGGACTCGCCACCGAAGGAGTGACGGTCACGGACTCCGGCGCGACCGGCCGGTACCAGTGGAATCCCCCCACATCAGGAGGATTCCGTCATGCCTCTGCGCACCCCGCGCATCCTGCGCACCGCTCTCGGCACCGCCGCCGGCGCCGCCGTGCTGCTGCTCGCCGGCCCGGTCCACCCGGCCGCCGCCGACCCGTACGAGACCGTCTCCGTAGACCCGGTCGGCCGGATCGCCGCCGACGGCACCGTGACCCTGTCCGGCACCTACCGCTGCCTCGGCAACACCGGGCCGGTCTTCGTCAGTTCCTCCGTCGGGCGGGACGACTCCTCCGGGATGCGGCACGGCATCGGCGGCACCCGTGCGGTGTGCGACGGCGCCGAGCACGTCTGGCGCAACACCGGACGCCCCACCACGGACGCCCTGGAGCCGGGCGCCGCGCACGTCGAGGCCACCCTCATGGAACTCCGTCCCCAGGGCGGCCTGCCCCTGCCGCACTTCCACGCGGCCGAGCAGCGCGACATCACCCTGATGGAGGGCTGACCGCGGGAGCCGCCGCACCGGGCGGGCCCCGGCCGCCCGGCCGCGGCCCGCCCGGTCAGACGTCCTTGGCCGGCCAGTCCAGCAGCCGGGCGCCGATCACCGCCGTCTGCAGCATGTAACGGTGGGCCGGGTCGGCCGGGTTGGCGCCGGTGAGCTTGTGGATGCGTTCCAGCCGGTAGGTCAGGGCCCGCACGCTCAGCGACAGCCGACGGGCCGCCTCGGCGGCCACACAGCCCGAGTCGAAGTACGCGGTGAGCGTGTCCAGCAGCGGCTCGGCGCCGCCCCGGGCGGTCACCAGCGGCCCCAGGGTGTTCAGCACCAGGTCGGCCATCGCCTGGCGGTCACGGGTCAGCACCGGGTAGACCAGCAGGTCCGCCGCGTGCAGCACCGGGTCGTCCAGACCGAGCCGCTCCGCCATCTCCAGGGTGTTCAAAGCCTCCTCGTACGACTGGACGACCCCTCCGGCGCCGGGCTGCGGGCGGCCGACCGCGACCTGCCCGCCGTCGGTGGCGGCGTGCGCCTGCTTGGCGAAGTGGGTCAGCACCTCCTGCTGGTGGCCGGGCGCGATGCACAGCAGCCGGCCGTCCTTGGTGGTCAGCAGGATGCTGCGGTCCCCGAAACGCGAGATCAGCGCCCGCTCCACGCGCCGCGCCACCGGATCGCCCTCGTCGTACGCCGCCGGCCCCCGGGCCACCGCCACCGCGTGCGCGTGCGCCAGCCGCAGCCCGAACCGCTCGGCGCGCTCCGCCAGCCGGCCCAGGTCGCTGCGGCCGTAGAGCAGGTCGTCGATGAACTCCCGCCGCGCCGCCTCCTCCTGACGCACCGCCAGCCGTTGCGCGTGCTCGTAGCCCTCCGCGAACGCGTCCACCGCCTGCTGCACGGCCGCCAGCGCGCCGTCCGCCGAACCGGGTGCCTGCGGCCAGGCCGAGCGAGCCGCCGTCAGATGCGCGCTCACCAGGGTCCGCAGGCCGTAGCCGGCGTCCGCGGCCAGCTCACCCAGCGCCCGCCGGGAAGCCAGCTCCTCCCGGGTCAGCCGCCGCCCCGTCGCCGCCACCTCGGCCAGGATCCCGGCATAGCCGTCCAGATACTCCTCGGGAATGTCCCGGTCCGTCACATCGCCCCCTGCGTGCTCGTCGCGCCGGCGACGGCCCGTTGGCGGTCACCGGCACGCAGACCTTAATGAACACTGCCGGAAACCGGCAATGCGGGTCACGCCGCGAACGGGGCACCATGACGTCCGGGCCGCACGGCACAGGGCCGCGATGCCGGACACCGGCAGATGTCCGCGTCACAGCCAGGAGGGGAGCCGTGCACCCACCGAAGGGCGCCGCACCCGGGAAAGGAGGCCAGGACGTGCGCAACCCCACGACCACGGCCACCGGCCCGGCCGGCCTCTTCGTGCGCCGGCCGCGCCGCCGCGTCCCGCACGAACCCGGCCCCGCCCGGCGGACGCCGCCGCCCGGCCGAGCACCCTTCTGAGCCGCGCCGACCGACCGTACCGCACCGCTCGCCCGGCCCTCGGGCCGCCGCACACCACAGTCTTCCGGAGCCTCGCCCCTGCCCCCTGGGCGGCGCGGGACTCCGGCCTTCCCGCCCGCCAAGGACGTACCCATGAATCCCATCACCCTGGGCATCGCCGCCCTCGTCGGCGCCGTGCTCGTCGTCGCCGTCGTCGTGCTGCTCATGGCCCGGCTGTTCCGCAAGGTCGAGCAGGGCAAGGCGCTCATCGTCTCCAAGATGCGCAAGGTCGACGTGACCTTCACCGGACAGGTCGTCCTGCCCGTGCTGCACAAGGCCGAGGTCATGGACATCTCGGTGAAGACCATCGAGATCACCCGGGCCGGCCGGGAGGGCCTGATCTGCCGGGACAACATCCGCGCCGACATCCGCATCTCGTTCTTCGTCAAGGTCAACAAGACCGTCGAGGACGTCATCAAGGTCGCCCAGGCCGTCGGCACCGCCCGCGCCAGCGACCGCAACACCCTGCAGGAGCTGTTCCACGCGAAGTTCTCCGAGGCGCTGAAGACCGTCGGCAAGCAGATGGACTTCACCGACCTCTACACCAAGCGCGAGGAGCTGCGGTACCGGATCATCGAGGTCATCGGCGTCGACCTCAGCGGCTACCACCTGGAGGACGCGGCGATCGACTACCTGGAGCAGACCCCGGTCGGCCAGCTCGACCCGGCCAACGTCCTCGACGCCCAGGGCATCCGCAAGATCACCGAGCTGACCGCGGTGGAGCACGTGCGCACCAACGAGGCCCAGCGCACCGAGGAGAAGGAGATCACCCGGCAGAACGTCGACGCCCGCGAGGCCATCCTGGAACTGGAGCGCCGCCAGACCGACGCCGAGATCAAGCAGAAGCGCGAGATCGAGACCGTACGCGCCCGCGAGGAGGCCGAGACCGCGCGCGTCGTGGAGGAGGAGCGGCTGCGCGCGCAGAGCGCCTTCCTGAAGACCGAGGAACAGCTCGGCGTGCAGCGCGAGAACCAGGCCCGCGAGGTCGCCGTCGCCGCGAAGAACCGCGAACGGGTCATCGCCATCGAGAGCGAGCGCATCGAGAAGGACCGGCTCCTCGAAGTCATCGCCCGGGACCGGGAGACCGAGCTGACGAGGATCTCCGCGTCCAAGGAAGTCGAGGCCGAGAAGCGGGAGATCGCCGAGGTCGTCCGCGAGCGGGTCGCGGTGGACCGCACGGTCGCCGAGCAGGAGGAGTCCATCAAGAAGCTGCGCGCCGTCGAGGAGGCGGAGCGGCAGCGCCAGGCCGTGGTCATCGCCGCCGAGGCCGAGGCGCAGGAGCGGCTCGTCAAGGACATCAAGGCCGCCGAGGCCGCCGAGCAGGCAGCCGTGCACCGCGCCGCCGAGGAACTCACCCTCGCCGAGGCCCGGCTCAAGAGCGCCGACCTGGACGCCCGGGCCAAGCTGCGGCTCGCCGAGGGCGTCCAGGCGGAGGCCGCCGCCGAGGGCCTGGCCGCCGTCCAGGTCCGCGACAAGGAGGCCGAGGTCATCGAGAAGGCCGGCCGCGCGGAGGCCGAGGCCGCCGAGGCGCGGCTGCGCGCGGAGGCCGAGGGCGCCCGGGCCAAGGCGCTCGCCGAGGCGGAGGGCGCCAAGGCGCAGGCCGCCGCCCTGGCCGAGAAGCTGCGCGCCGAGGCCGACGGTGCCAAGGCACAGGCCGCCGCCCTGGCCGAGAAGCTGCGTGCCGAGGCCGACGGCGCCCGCGCGCTGGCGCTCGCGGAGGCCGAGGGCGCCCGGGCACAGGCCGACGCGGACGCCGCCGCGATCGGCGAGAAGCTGAAGGCCGAGGCCGCCGGACTCACCGAGAAGGCCGCCGCGATGGCCGCGCTCGACGAGGCGTCCCGGGCCCACGAGGAGTACCGGCTGCGCCTGGAAGCGGAGAAGGACATCCGGCTCGCCGGGCTGGACGTGCAGCGGCAGGTCGCCGAGGCGCAGGCGAGCGTGCTCGCCACCGGCCTGGAGCACGCCGACATCGACATCGTCGGCGGGGACAGCGTCTTCTTCGACCGGCTGATGTCCTCCATCGCGCTCGGCAAGGGCGTCGACGGGTTCGTCCAGCACTCCGAGACCGCCCAGGCGCTGGCCAAGCCCTGGCTGGACGGGACGTCGAGCTTCACCGACGACCTCAGCCGCGTCCTCGGCTCCTTCTCCACGGCCGACGTGCAGAACCTGACCGTGTCCGCGCTGCTGATGCGGCTGATGAACAGCGGCGGCGGCAACGCCCGCCAGTTCCAGCAACTCCTCGACAAGGCCGGCGAGCTGGGCATCGCCGACCACACGCTGGCCGCTCTCGACGGCCACGTCAGGGCCTGAGCCAGGGCCCCGCACAGCCCGCGCTCCGGAGCCGCCGCACAGGGGACGGCGGCTCCGGGGCGCGAACTCCCGCGACTTCCTGAGAGGGACCCATGACCACCGGCCTCGACACCGGCACCTACGAGGTGCTGCGCGACCGCCTCACCGCGCAGGCCGCCGAGCTCGCCCGCCGCGCCGAGGCGCTCAACGCCCGCCGGGTCGAGGAGTTCGGCTCGACCCGGCTGGAACTCACCGGCACCGAGCGGCTGCGCACCGAACACCACTGCGTGCCCCGCGACATCGTCGCCGTCGGCGGCACCCTGCTCTTCGGCTACAACGTCTTCCTCGGCCTCAAGCCCGAGACCACCGTCTCCGACGTCCTCGCGCTGCACGACCGCGACCTGAACCGGCTGCCCGAGGACGCCGTGCCCGGCCTGCTCGACGACCCCGCCTTCCACCGCGAGTTCGCCGCCCTCTACCGCTACTACCGCCAGGCCCACCTGCTGCAACTGCGCCGCGTCGACGGCAAGCTGCTCGCCGTCTTCCAGACCGGTGAGAAGGCCGGCGACATCCGCGTCCTGCGCTGGGCCGTCACCGACGACGGGCGGGCCACCTTCCTCGACGCGCGCGGCGACCGCGACCACGTCTTCCCCGCCTCCCACGACTTCGAGTGGACCGCCACCACCCGCGAGGACCACGTCCTCGGCCGCCACCCCCACGTCTCCATCGAGGGCGAGATCTTCGTCGAGACCGTCGGCGGCACCCTCACAGTCAAGGTCGAGAACAACACGGAGACCGGCGAGGGCGTCCACCGCGAGCCCGTCGACGAGCCGCTGCAGTCCCTCGCCGACGCCGACATCCGCTACGCGCGCGTGGGCGCCCTGATCCTCCTCGACATCCTGCCCTACAAGGAGCACACCCACCGCTACCTGGTCTTCAACACCCTCACCAGGACGGTCGTACGGCTCGACGGCATCGGCCGGGCCTGCCGCCGGCTCCCCGAGGACCAGGGCATCGTCTTCCCCGGCGGCTACTGCCTGGCCGGCGGCGCCCACAAGACGTTCGACGGCCCGGCCGCCCCCTCGGACACCGCCGACCTGGAGTTCGAGCGCATGGTGCGCTCCCCGAACGGCGAGGACGTCCTGTTCGCCTTCCACGCGCGCGTGGAAGGCCGCAGCCTGCTGCTGCCGTACAACATGATCCGCAAGGAGATCGCCACCCCGCTGTCCTGCCACGGCTGGGCGCTCTTCGACGACGGCACCCTCGTCGTCCTGCGCGCCGACGGCGACGAGCCGCAGCGGGTCCACCCCGTCCAGCTGTGGAACTCCCCGTACGTCTCCGACACCCACGCCGCCGCCCGCCCCGTCGGCACCGGCCCGCTCGCCCGCGTCGGCAACGCCGATCTGGTGCGCGGCATCTCCGACTGCCTCTCGCTCACCGGCGCCGTCGCCGAGACCGCCCCCACCGGCGAGGTGTACGAGGCGCTGGCCGCCGCCTGCGTCCGGGCCGCCGACTCCTACCACTGGCTGGGCGACCCCGAACTCGGCGACCTCCTGGACCCGTTGCGGCAGCTGAGGGCCACCGCCGAACAGGTGCTCGCCGAGTTCGAGACCGTCCGGACGCTCACCCGGCAGGCCGCCGACGCACTGACCGAGGCCGCCGCCCGCATCACGGGCGTCGTACGGCGGCTGCGCGGCGAGGCCCCCCGGGAAGCCGCCGCCTGGGTCACCGGGCTGTCCGAACTCCGCCGGGCCCAGGGCCATCTGCTCACCCTCAAGGACGTGCGGTACGCGGACACCGCCCGCATCGACGAACTCGCCGCCGAAGCCGACGCCGACCTCGCCGCCTTCGGCCGGCGGGCCGTCGAACACCTCGCCCGCGAGGACGCCTTCGCCGGCCACCGGGCGGCCGTGGACGGCCTCCTCGCGGACGCGGAGGCCGTCGCCACCGTCGCGGAGGCGGCGCCGGTCGCAGCCCGCGTCGACGAACTCGCCGACGGGCTCACCACGGTGACGGAGGTCGTCGCCGGCCTCGACGTCGGCGACGCCACCGTGCGCACCGCCGTCCTGGAGCGCGTCGCCGAGGTCCTCGGCGGCGTCAACCGCGCCCGCGCCACCCTCGACGCCCGGCGCCGCGCCCTCCTCGACGCCGAGGGGCGCGCCGCGTTCACCGCCGAGTACGCCCTGCTCGCCCAGGCCGTCACCGGCGCCCTCGCCGCCGCCGACACCCCCGACGCCTGCGACGAACAGCTCGCCCGCACGCTCGTACGGATCGAGAACCTGGAGGCGCGCTTCTCGGCGTTCGCCGAGTTCGACGACTTCCTCGGTGAGCTGGCCGACAAGCGCGACGAGGTGCACGAGGCGTTCTCCGCCCGCAAGCAGACACTCGCCGACGCCCGTGCCCGCCGCGCGCAACGCCTCGCGGAGTCGGCCGACCGCGTCCTCGGCACCATCGCCCGGCGCGCCGCCGGCCTCGCCGACGAGGACGCCGTCGCCACCTACTTCAGCTCCGACCCGATGCCCGCCAAGGTCCGCGCCCTCGCCGGCGAACTGCGTGACCTCGGCGACCAGGTGCGGGCCGAGGAACTCGACGGCCGGCTCAAGTCGGCCCGCCAGGAGGCCCGGCGCGCCCTGCGCGACCGCGCCGACCTGTACACCGACGACGGCCGCACCCTGCGCCTGGGCGGCCACCGCTTCGCCGTCAACACCCAGCCCCTCGACCTCACCCTCGTCCCGCACGGCGAGGGACTGGCCTTCGCTCTGACCGGCACGGACTACCGGGCACCGGTCGTCGACCCCGGCTTCGCCGCCACCCGCGCCCACTGGGACCGGCCGCTTCCCTCGGAGTCCCCCGAGGTCTACCGCGCCGAACACCTCGCCGCCCGGCTCCTTGAGGAACACGGCCCGGCGGCCCTCGCCGAGTGCGACGACCTGCCCGGCCTGGTGCGCCGGGCGGCGGAGGCGGCCTACGACGAGGGGTACGAGCGGGGCGTCCACGACCACGACGCGGTCCTGATCCTCACCGCGCTGCTACGGCTGGGAGAGGGGGCCGGGCCACTGCGCCACGAGCCCGCCGCCCGAGCCGCCGCGCAGCTGTTCTGGGCGCACGGGACGACGGAGGCGGAGCGGGCCGCGTGGGCGCGGCGCGCGGTGTCGATGGCCCGGGCGCGGGACACGTTCGGGCTCGCTCCCGCCATCGCCGACCTGCAGCGCGAGCTGGGGGAGGCGATGGGCGGCTGGTCGTCCGGTGCCGTCCGGACACCGGACGCGCCCCGCGGCGGAGCCACTGACGGACCCGGCCCCGCGCCCCTTCACGAAGCTGCCGCCGAATACCTCTTCGAGGAGCTGACGGGTGACCCCGACGGGTTCGTCATCAGCGTGGCGGCACGCACTTTCCTCGACAAGTTCCGCCGAACCGCCGGGACTTCGGCCTACGACGACGATCTGGCCGCCATCGACGACCTGGCCGCCCGCCACCAGCTCGTGGAGGCGTGGCTGACGGCGTACGCCGCCGCCTGCGGCACCGAACCGGCGCCCGGCGACCTCGCCGAAGCGGTCGCCGCCGAACTGTGCCCGCGGTTGACGCGCTACGAGTCGGACGCGCCGGTGACCGAGACCGTCGAGGGGCTGCTCGGCGCCCACCCGCGGCTCGACGGCCGTACGCTCACCGTCCGGATCGACGAACTCCTCGCCCGCACCCGGTGGTTCCGCGCCACCGACGTCCCCGCCCACCGCGCCTACCAGCGTCGCCGCACGGAACTGGTGGCCGCCGAGCGCGCGCGGCTCCGCCTGGACGAGTACCGGCCGCGCGTCATGTCGGCGTTCGTCCGCGGCCGGCTCATCGACGAGGTGTACCTGCCGCTGATCGGCGACAACCTCGCCAAGCAGCTCGGCACCACCGGCGACACCAAGCGCACCGACACCGGCGGTCTGCTGCTGCTCATCTCCCCGCCGGGCTACGGCAAGACGACGCTGATGGAGTACGTCGCCGACCGGCTCGGCCTGGTCCTGGTGAAGGTCAACGGCCCGGCGCTGGGCCACGCCGTCACCTCCCTCGACCCCGCCGAGGCCCCGAACGCGACCGCCCGCCAGGAGGTCGAGAAGATCAACTTCGCGCTGGAGGCCGGCAACAACACGCTCCTGTACCTGGACGACATCCAGCACACCTCGCCGGAGCTGCTGCAGCGGTTCATCCCGCTGTGCGACGCCACCCGCCGCATCGAGGGCGTCCGCGACGGGGAACCGCGCACCTACGACCTGCGCGGCAAGCGTTTCGCGGTGTGCATGGCCGGCAACCCCTACACCGAGTCCGGCGGCCTCTTCCGGGTTCCCGACATGCTCGCCAACCGCGCCGACGTGTGGAACCTCGGAGACGTGCTCACCGGCAAGGAGGAGGCCTTCGCGCTGAGCTTCCTGGAGAACGCGCTGACCGCCAACCCGGTCCTCGCCCCGCTCGCCGGCCGCGACCGCGCCGACCTGGACCTGCTGGTCCGGCTCGCGCAGGGCGACCCCGCGGCCCGCGCCGACCGGCTCTCCCACCCCTACGCCCCGGCCGAGCTGGAGCGGATCCTCGCCGTGCTGCGCCATCTGCTGACGGCCCGGGAGACGGTCCTGGCCGTCAACGCCGCCTACATCGCCTCCGCCGCCCGGTCCGACGACACCCGCACCGAACCCCCGTTCCAGCTGCAGGGCTCCTACCGCAACATGAACAAGATCGCGCAGCGGATCCAGCCGGTCATGAACGACGCCGAGCTGGCCGCGCTGATCGACGACCACTACGCCGCCGAGGCCCAGACCCTCACCACAGGCGCCGAGGCCAACCTGCTGAAACTCGCCGAGCTGCGCGGCACGCTCGACGCGGACCGGGCCGCGCGCTGGGCGGAGCTGAAGGCCGCCTACGTCCGCGCCCGCACCCTCGGCGGCTCCGCCGACGACCCCGCCGGCCGGGCGGTGGCGGCGTTGGCGCTGCTCGGCGACCGGATCGCGGCGGTCGAGTCGGCGATCCTGCGCGCCACCGACCCGGGCCTGACGGCCGCCAACCCGCACGCGCGGCACGCCGCCGCCCCGAAGGAGCGGTGATGGTCTCCTTCCTGCTCCCGCTCGGGGTCGCCTTCCTGGTCGTCGCCGTCAGCACCGCGGTGCTGGTCCGCCGGGACCGGCGCCGCCTGGCGGCCGACGGCGAGGTGCCCGCCGGCCCTACTCGGTCACCTCGGGGACGCCCGCCACGCCCGCCGCGTCGAGGAGCACGTGCAGCAGGTGAGAGGCCGTGATCACGCCCAGCAGATGGGCGCCGCCGCCGTGCTTGCGGCCGTCCGCGCCGGTGCGGGTGTGCTCCGCGACCGCCACCAGGGGGCTGCGGGCCCGCGCCATCAGGGTGGCCACCTCCAGCGCGGTGTCGTCCGCGTCGGCCATCGGCGGCGGCATCGCCGAACTGGGCAGGCAGTCGCCCACGGTGCGGTCGGCCAGGGCCTCGCAGAACCGGTCGGCGTGGTGCTCGTCGACGACCGACGCCAGCGTCGGATCGTCCAGCACATAGCGCGGCACCAGCACCTTCACCATCTGTGAGGCCGGCAGGATCGCCTTGGGCTCCCCGGCGGCGTCGAGGACCAGCAGGCCGGGCAGTCTGTGCTCGGCCATCAGCCGGGCCGCCGCCAGCGCCCCGCTGTCCATGTGCACCGCCTCATACCCGACCGCCAGCTCACGAGCACGCACGGGGACCTCCTCACCGACCCGACACCTTCAGCGTCGTACACGACTACCCCGAACACCAGCCCCAACCGCAACCTCACCCGCCCCGGGGGCGCGGTGGCTGCGCGCCCTGTGGCGCGCCGCCCGGAGCCGCGGGGGGCTGGATCCGCCGTCCGTGTTCCAGGGGCGCGGGGAACTGCGCGCCCAGCCACCGACCACCCGCAGCCGCCCGGACCACAAAACCGCCCCTCACCCCCTCCGAGAACCCGGCGGAGCCTGCCGCGGAGCCTGCCGTGGAGCCGTAGCCGCACGCCGCCCCAGCAGCTCCGCCAGCCCCTGCCGGGTCGCCGCCAGCACCACCCGGTCCTCGGACCGCAGCACGTGACCGGGATGCAGATCCCAGACCAGCCCGGCCGAGCGCCCCCCGCCGCCCCGGACCGGCGTCGCCGCGAGGTCGGGCAGCCGCTCCCCGGGCGCGGCGGTGTCGAGTGCGACGACCCGCCACGCGCCGGGCCGGAACGACTCGGCGATCGTGCGCCCGGCCAGCTGCGGATGCCCGGCGACGTCCAGCGCGGCGAAGAGCAGCACCCGCCGCTCGACCGGAACGGCACCGAGGATCTGCCGCCCCATCATCGCCCCGGCGAACGCGGGCGCGGCCAGCGTGGACACGCTGCGGCTGCGCGTGAGGGCCTGCGGGTGCGCGGCCCGCAGGGTCCGGTAGACGGCCGCCGCGAAGTCGTCGTCGTACAGCCGCAGTGCCACCCGCAGCTCCTGCTTGACGGAGCGCGCGTACAGCGCCGCCTCCAGATTGGTGGTGTCGCTGCTGGTCAGGGCGAGCAGCGCGTGGGCCCGGTGGACCTGGGCGGACTCCAGCACCCCCTCCTGGGTGACGTCACCGATCACCGTGGGGACGCGCAGCCGCCGCGCGACCGCGATGCCCCGCGCCTCCGGGTCCTCCTCGACGCACACCACCGGGATGTCCAGTTCCCGCAGCCGGGTCAGCACCCGGGTGCCGACCTTGCCGAGGCCCAGCAGCACCACATGGCCGGACAGGCCGCGGGGCGGGCGCCGCAGCGCGGAGGCGGAACGCAGGGTGCCCAGCGCCTCCAGGGCCGCCGCGAACAGCACCGGCAGGAGCAGCAGCCCGGCGAGCCCGGCCAGCAGTTGCAGCACCTGACGTGCGGCGGGCTTGCCGAGGGCGGGGTCGTTGATGGCGAACAGGTCGAGCAGGGTCACGTACGCGGCGTGCAGCGGATGACCGCCGCCGGTCCACCAGGTGGCCACGGCCAGCGCGCAGACGGAGATCACCAGCCCGGCCAGCGACCAGCGCAGCCGGCGTGAGAACAGCGACCCGAACGGCACGCCGCGCACCGACAGCGCCCGCGCCGGCGGCACCGCGGCGGTGTGCGTGACCGTCTCCAGGACCACCGTGCCGCGCCCGGTGGCCGCGGCGACCGTCGCGTCGTCCGGGAGCAGCGTCGGCCCGGACCGGCCGCTGGCGTCGGAGCCCTCCGCGCCCGCCGGGTCGTTCACCGTCGACGACAGCAGGGCGAGGGTGCACAGCCCCGGATCGGCCACCTCGCCCGGGCCGGGCGGGGTGCGTTCGGCGGCGCGCAGCAGCAGCCCGTCGGCCTGGACGACCTTGCTGGTGCCGGTGATCGCGGTGGCGGCGAGCGCGGGCGCGGCGGTGTCGGCGTCGGACAGCACCGTGGTGGAGGTGTCCAGCGCCTGGGGGTCCAGACCCGGCACGGCGAGCGCGGCGGCCTGGTCGAGGAGTTCCTCCAGGTGCTGGCCCAGCTTGCGGTTGTAGAGCCGGATGACCAGCCGCAGCCGCGGGTTGAGGCGCCGGGCGGCGAGCGCGGCGTGGATGTTGGCCTCGTCGTCGTCATGGACCAGCGCCAGCGCCGCGGCCTCCCGTACGCCGGCCTCGGCGAGGGTGGCCTCGTCGACGTCGGTGGCCTCGACCACCCGGGGCGCGGTGGGGTCGCCGTCCGCCCGGCCGATCACCGCCTGCATGCGGCTGAGCAGCGCGGAGGCGCGGGCCCGCTGGGAGGGGGCGGCGCCGCGGGCCGGCGGCACGACGAGGGTGACGCGTTCGCCGTACACCGTGGTGAGTTCGGCGGCCAGCCGTTCGGCGAGCGCGTCGTCACCGCACACGATCATGTGTCCCAGCGGGGGGACGCCGTGTGCGGGCTGTGGGATGACGGCCATGGAATCCGTGACCTCCGGATCGGGGCGGGTGCTGGGGACGACGGAGCCGGCCGGGGAGAGACGCTGGTCTCTCCCCGGCCGGCTGAGTGTCTCGCGGATCCCGCCCAAGATCACGTCCCGGACCCGGGTCCGGGAGCGCGGATCACGTCAGGCGAGGGCGAAGTACCGCAGCCACACGTACCCGAGCGAGATCAGCACGGTCACGGCCGTGACGATGAGCCCGTACTTGGTGAACTCCCAGAAGGAGATGGGCTGCCGGTTGCGCTCGGCGATGCCGAGGACCACGACGTTGGCGCTGGCGCCGATCGCGGTGGCGTTGCCGCCCAGGTCGGCGCCGAGGGCGAGCGCCCACCACATCACGTGGTCGCCCTCCCCGCCCATGCTCTGCACCAGGTCGCTGGTGATGGGTGCCATGGTGGCGACGTACGGGATGTTGTCGACGATGCCGGACAGCACGGCGGAGGCGCCCAGCATGATCACCGAACCGCCGAGTTCGTTGTCGCCGATGGCGTCGGCCAGCGCCTTGGAGACCTCGCTGATCACGCCGGTCTCGATCAGGCCGCCGATCATGATGAAGAGGCCGCCGAAGAACGCCAGGGTGGCCCACTCGACCTCCTGGAGGACCTCACGGGTCTCCGCCGTCGAGACGGCGATGAGCAGGCCGGCGCCGAGCAGGGCGACGACGCTGGGCTCGTAGTGCAGCACCGGGTGCAGCACGAAACCGGCCACCACCAGCGCCAGCACGATCAGGCCCTGCACCAGCAGCCGCGGGTCCTTGATGGCCTCGCGCTCCTCCAGCTCCATGATCTCGGCGGCGCGCTCCGGGTCGTAGACGAACGACTTGCGGAACATCACGCGGCACAGCGCGACCAGCACGATCACCAGGACCACGACGATCGGCGCCATGTGGACGATGAAGTCGTTGAAGGTGAGGTCGGCGCGGCTGGCGATGATGATGTTGGGCGGGTCGCCGACCAGGGTGGCGGCGCCACCGATGTTCGAGGCCAGGACCTCGGCGATCAGGAACGGCGCCACGGGCAGCGCGAGCCGCTCGCACACCAGGAAGGTGACCGGCGCGATCAGCAGCACCGTGGTCACGTTGTCCAGCAGCGCCGACGCCGCGGCCGTGATCACCACGAGCATGACCATGACCCGGAACGGCCTGGCCTTGGCCCGCTTCACGGACCAGATGGCCAGGTACTCGAACATGCCGGTCTTCTTCAGCACCCCGACGATCATCATCATGCCCATGAGCAGGAAGATGACGTTCCAGTCGATGCCGGAGTGCTCCGAGTAGAAGGCCGACTTGTCGTCCGTCGCCTGGATCGCCAGCATCAGGCCGGCGCCGCCGAGGGCCACGGCGACCCGGTGGATCTTCTCGCTGATGATCAGGGCGTAGGCGCCTACGAAGACGACAACCGCCGCCCAGCTGTGCCAGTCGTTCACGTTTCTCCGGGTTTCGCTCAGGGGGTGGGGGAGGCGGTGCGGGTGTTGTCGCCGCTGCTGTTGCCGTCCTTCTTGCCGTGGTTGTCCTTGGTACCGCTGTCCGTGTCGCCGCCGCCGTCCTTGTCGTCGTCCTCGTCGGGGATGCCGACGAGGTCCTCCACATCGAACATGCGGGCGATCGGAACGTCGGTGGAGCTGTGGGCGATGATCGAGAACGCGATGGTGATCGCGATCAGGGTGTAGGCCTCCTCAGCCTGCGGGATGCCCGACTGCAGGACCAGCAGGCCGTAGACCACCGAGGCGAAGCCCTTCGGGCCGAACCAGGCCGCGGTGAGCTTCTCCCGCCGGTCGAACTCGGTGCCGACCAGCGAGATCAACAGGGATGCCGGCCGGATCAGCACGATGGCCAGCACCACCGCGACGTAGCCGCCGACCGACAGGTGGCCGAAGAGCGCCGGGGTGAGCAGCGCGCCGAACACCAGCAGCGCCGCGAACTTCGCCAGCTCGGCCACCGCCTCGCCCAGCGGTTCGAACGCCTCCTTCGCCTCCGGGGAGACCGCCGCCAGCACCGCGCCGGCGGAGAACGCCGCCAGGTAGGGGTTGGCGTGCGTCAGGTGGCACGTCGCGTACAGGATGATGCCGGTGGCCAGCGGCAGCAGCGGCTGCAGCTTCGGCTCCGCGCCCAGCAGCCGGAACCGAACCAGCCCGTTGACCAGCAGCGGCAGTACGACACCGAAGGCCAGGCCGAGCCCCAGCTCCAGGGCGATCGTCCCGATCGACGCCTCGTCACCGTGCCCGGCGGCGGGCCCGGCGGCCGCGATCAGCACCAGCACCACCGGCAGCGCCAGGCCGTCGTTGATGCCGCTCTCCACGTTCAGCAGCTCGCGCAGCTTCGCGGGGACCTCTTTGCGGCCCACGATCGCGGAGGCGAACACCGGGTCGGTCGGCGCGAGCACCGCACCCACCAGGAACGACGTCGTCCAGTCCAGACCGACCAGGTAGTGCGTGATCAGCGCCATGAACACGAACGCCAGCGGCATGCCGAGACCCAGCGCGCGGGCCGGGTTGCGCCAGTTCGCGCGCAGCTTGGCGAACGACACGTGCTGGCCGTCGGTGAACAGCACCGCGAACAGCGCCAGGTCGGCCGTGACCGACACGATCTCGCTGTCCGGGGTGATGTGGATCAGCCCCAGGAAGCCGTCGCTGACCAGCGCGCCGCCCACCAGGAAGAGGAACGAGGTGGACAGGACCGTTCGAGCCGCCAGGCCTGACAGCAGCACCGCGACCATCAGCGCGACGCCGAACACCATCACCAGCACCATGAGGGGCCCCGATCGGAAAGAGAGAGATGTGTCCTCTTAATCGCCGACCAGACTTCCCGGCACACCGGGGGGAACCTTACCTGCTGCTGACGCGTCCTTGATAGATCACTCGTGCGAACCAGCGGGGCCCCGCCCATTGCCGGGTTCCGGCAATGGGCGGGGAGTCGGGTCGGCCATCGGGGGTCGAGTATGCCCGGTGACCCGGCGGGGAGGGGCCGCGGGGCGACACGACGGGCCGCCGCGGTGAGAGAAGCGCCCACGCCCGACGCGACGGACCGGCCGGGGCTGCCGAGGCGACGGTCCGGGCGGGCCGCCGACGTGACGGGCCGGGAGGGGGCCCCACGTGACGGACCGCGTGGGGCTGCCGACGAGGTGGGGTCGTGGGGCCGCCGATACGACGGGGCCGAGGACCCGGGGGCCGCGGGTCGCCCGGGCCCCCGGGCCCTCGGCCCCCGGAGGCAGTCGCCGGGGGCAGCCGTCGGGGGCAGTCGCCGGGGCAGCCGTCGGGCCGGGGAGCCGCGTAGGGCCCCGGGTGGTCACGACCCCCTCGCGTGGGTCACCGGGGGCGGTCGGCCCGGGCGGGGCGCCGCGGGGGAGCCCCGCCCCGGCCCCCGCCGCCGCTCAGCTCGACGTCCCCAGCAGCCGTTCCAGCAGATGGGCGGCGGTGATCACGCCCAGCAGCCGCAGCCCCGCCTTGTCCTTCTCCGCGACCGCCACCAGCGGGCTGCGCACCTGCGCCATCAGCGCGGCGACCTCCAGCGCGGTCGCGTCCGGCTCGGCGACCGGCGGGACGGGCATGGACCGCGACAGGCAGTCCCGCACCTTCCGGCCCACCAGGGCCTGGCCCAGCCGGTCGGCGTGGCGCTCGTCGACGACCGCGGCCAGCGTCGGGTCGTCGATGACATAGGGCGGCACCAGCACCTTGATCATCTGTGAGGCGGGAAGTATCGCCTTCGGTTCCCCCATCTCGTCCAGCACCAGCAGGGCCGGCAGCCGCTGCTCGGCCATCAGCCGCGCCGCTTCCAGGGCATCGGTGTCCACACCGACCGTCTCGTACTCCACCGCCAGGTCACGTGCCCGCACGCTGGGCTCCCGTCTCTCGTTCCGTCCCGACGCGGGGCAGCGTCACGCGCTCGCGCGGCGCCGACCAACGGTCACGCCCCGGTCGCACCGCCATTCTGACGTACCCGCCGGCGAGGTCCAGGCTCCAGGCCCCGTGCCACGGCAGGGCGCGGCCCGGTGTCCCCGGCGGACGCTCAGGCCGTGGCCCGCCGGACCAGCCGGGTCGGGATGATGACGGAGGAGAGCGAGCGGCCGACGCCGTCTCCTCCCGCGGGGCGCTCCAGGGAGCGCAGCAGCAGGCGGACCATCAGCCGGCCCATCTCCTCGATCTCCTGCCGGACCGTGGTCAGCGGCGGATCGGTCAGCTCGGCCACGGTGGCCATGTCGTCGAAGCCGATGACCGCCACGTCCTCCGGCACCCGCCGTCCATGTTCCCGCAGCACCCGCAGGGCGCCCGCGGCCATCAGGTCGGAGGCGACGAAGACGGCGTCCAGATCGGCGACCCGGTCCAGCAGAGCGGTCATCGCCCGCGCTCCGCCCGCCTCGGTGAAGTCGCCCTCGGCGACGAGCCGGGCGTCGGCGTCCATGAGTATGTCGTGGTAGCCGTCGAGGCGGTCCACCGACGCCGTCTGGTCCAGCGGCCCCGTGATCGTCCCGACGCGCTCGCGGCCCAGGGAGATCAGGTGCCGTACCGCCTCGCGGGCACCGCCGCGGTTGTCCGAGTCGACGTACAGCACGCCGCGGTCCGCTTCCGCCCCCGGCCACCCGGGACGGCCACCGAAGACGGTCGGGACGCCCGCCCGCCGGACGATGTCCGGCAACGGGTCCTCGTTGTGCAGGGAGAACAGCAGGGCACCGTCCACATGGCCGCCGGCGAGGTAACGCCCCACGCGGTCGTAGTCGGCCGCTCCCTCCGTCAGCAGCAGCACCAACTGCTGGTCGTGACGGGCCAGTTCCCGGCTGATCCCGAGCAGCTGCGCGGCGAAGAAGGGATTGGCGAAGACCTCGGTCTCCGGCTCCGCGGCGATGACGGCTATCGCTCCGGTACGCCGCGTGACCAGGGTGCGGGCCGCCTGATTGGGTACGTACCCCAGCTCCTCGACGGCTCGACGGACCTTCTCGACCAGCGCCTCGCGCACCCCGCTGCCCCCGTTGACCACGCGGGAGACGGTGGCCCGGGAGACACCGGCCCGCTCGGCGACGGCTTCCAGGGTGGGGCGGCGCGCGAAGGTCTGGTCGGACAAGGGACACTCCTTCTCAGGGACGGGGACAGCCTAGCTCCCCGTCACCTGCGCAGCGCATCCGATTCTGAGAGCGCTCTCTTCAGTCGGCGGCCCGCTCCCCGCTCAGGCGCGCGGCAGACCGCCGGCGGCCACCACCCGCGCGTACCACAGAGCGCTGTCCTTCGGGGTGCGGCGCTGGCTGGCGTAGTCCACGTGCACCATGCCGAACCGCTTGCCGTACCCGTAGGCCCACTCGAAGTTGTCCAGCAGTGACCACAGGAAGTAGCCGCGGACGTCCGCCCCGGCCTCCATCGCCCGGTGGACGGCCTCAAGGTGCTCGCGCAGGTAGGTGATCCGCTCGGGGTCGTGCACGGCTCCGCTCGGATCGGCGTAGTCGTCGTAGGCGGCGCCGTTCTCGGTGACGAGCACCGGCGTGTGCGGCAGGTCGTCCCGCAGCCGGGTCAGCAGTTCGTACAGGCCGTCGGCGTCCACCGGCCAGTCCATGGCGGTGCGGGGACCCGGCGCCGGCACGAACCGGACGTGGTCCTGTGCGGCCGGCCAGGGGGAGGGCAGCGGGTGGGAACCGGCGGCCACCACGGTGGGGGAGTAGTAGTTGATGCCGAGGCTGTCGAGGGGGCGGGAGATCACTCGCAGGTCGCCGTCCCGGACGAAGGCCCAGTCGGTGAGTTCCGCGGTGTCGGCGAGCAGGTCCTCGGGGTAGCGGCCGTGGAAGACCGGATCCAGGAAGACGCGGTTGGCCAGCGCGTCGACGCGGCGTGCCGCGTCGGTGTCGGCGGCGCTGTCGCTCAGGGGACGGACGGCCGCGAGGTTCAGCGTCAGCGACACCTCGGCCGACGCGGGCAGCTGCCCGCGCAGCACACCGACGGCCAGGCCGTGGCCCAGGTTCAGGTGGTGCGCCGCCCGCAGCGCCGCCGCCGGCTCGGTGCGGCCCGGTGCGTGGACGCCGTCCGCGTAGCCCAGGAAGGCCGCGCACCACGGCTCGTTGAGCGTCGTCCAGGTCGGTACGCGGTCGCCGAGTGCTGCGGCGACCAGTTCGGCGTAGTCGGCGAACCGGTGGGCGGTGTCGCGCTCGGGCCAGCCGCCCACGTCCTCCAGTTCCTGCGGCAGGTCCCAGTGGTAGAGGGTCAGCACCGGGCGGATGCCGTGCGAGAGCAGCTCGTCGGCCAGGGCGCGGTAGAAGTCCAGGCCCTTCTGGGACGCCGGGCCGCGCCCGGTCGGCTGCACGCGGGGCCAGGAGACGGAGAAGCGGTAGTCGGTCAGCCCGAAGGAGGCCATGAGCGCCACGTCGTCGCGCATGCGGTGGTAGTGGTCGGCCGCGATGTCCCCGGTGTCGCCGTTGCGGACCTTGCCCGGCGTCCGGCTGAACGTGTCCCAGATGGACGGTGTCCGGCCGTCCTCGTTCGCGGCTCCCTCGATCTGGTACGCGGCGGTGGCGGCGCCCCAGCGGAACGCCGGCGGAAAGGCCACCCCGGCCGTGGGCGCGGTGTGGGGGGCGGTGGTGGTCATCTGGGCTCCGTGGTGGTCGTGGCGAAGGAAGGAGGGGCCGGAAGCCGTGGTCCGGCCGTGTCGATGAGGGGGAGGGGGCGGCCGGGTGGGGGGCGGCCCCCGGTCTGTCCGGCCGGGACCCGGGGCGGCGTGGCGGGGCGGAGGGGCCGCACCCGGGTGAGAGGCCGTGGACCGGGGGCCGCAGTGAGGGGCGGACGCGGGCCGCCCGCGCCCGGCGGGCCGGGGGATCCGCGGTTACCCCTTGACGGCGCCCTGCATGATGCCGCCCACGATCTGCCGGCCCAGCAGGCCGAAGACGAGCAGCACGGGCAGGGTGCCGAGCAGGGTGCCGGCCATGACGACCGACTGGTCGTGGACGTAGCCGCCGCCCAGCTGGCGCAGGGCGACCTGCACCGTCGGCTCCTGCGAGGTCAGGGCGATGATCGGCCAGAAGAAGTCGTTCCAGGACGCCATGAAGGTCAGGATGCCGAGCACGGCCATACCGGGCCGGGCGACGGGGACGACGATGCTCCAGAAGATCCGTGCCGTCGAGGCGCCGTCGACCCGGGCCGCCTCGATCAGCTCGTCGGGCAGCGCCTGCACCAGGAACTGGCGCATGAAGAAGACCCCGAAGGCGGACACCAGGCCCGGCAGGATGACCGCCTGGAGCTGGTTCACCCAGTGCAGCTCGGCGATCACCATGAACAGCGGGATGACGCCGAGCTGGGGCGGGATCATCATCGTGCCGACGGTGAGGGCGAGCAGCGCGTTGCGTCCCCGGAAGCGCAGCTTGGCGAAGGCGAAGCCGGCCAGGGTGGAGCACAGGACGGTGCCCGCCGTCACCGACCCCGAGACGATGAGGGAGTTGAGCAGGGCCTTGCCGATGTCGGCCTGCTCCAGCACCTGCTCGAAGTTGTGCATCAGGCTGCCCCCGGGCAGCAGCGCCGGCGGGGTCGTGGCCAGATCGGCGTTGGAGCGGGTGGCCGCCACGATCGTCCAGTAGAAGGGGAACGCGGAGAACAGGGCCGACGCGATGAGGATCGCGTACGCCAGGCGGCCGCCGTGCCGGTGGCCTCCCGCCCGCCCCCCGCGCGGACGGCGGGCCGGGCGGGCGGGAGGAGCGGTGCTCCCGCCGGTGTTCCGCGGCGCGGTGAGAGTGGTCATCGCTGGTGCTCCTTGCCGCTGCGGCGACGGGCGATCGCGGTGTTGACCAGTACCAGCACGACGATGAGCAGGAACATCACCCAGGCGATGGCGGCGGCGCGGCCGAGGTGGAAGAAGCCCCAGCCCTGCTCGTACATGTAGAGGCCGAGGGTCTGGTACTGGTGGGAGATGCCGCCGGAGATGCTGCCCTCGAACAGCAGCGGTTCGCCGAACAGTTGGGTGGCGCCGATGGTGGACACCACGACGGTGAACAGGATCGTGGGGCGCAGACCGGGCAGCGTGACGTGCAGGAACTGCCGCCAGCGGGAGGCCCCGTCCAGCTCGGCGGCCTCGTACAGGTCCGCCGGGATGGACTGCATGCCGGCCAGGTAGATCAGCGCGTTGTAGCCGGTCCAGCGCCAGGTGACGATGGTGGACACGGCGATCTGCGAGGCGACCGTGCCGGACTGCCAGTCGACCGGATCGACGCCGGCCAGGCCGAGCAGGTAGTTGATGAGTCCGAAGTCGCGGCCGAACAGCTGGGCGAAGACCAGGGTGGCCGCGGCCACGGAAGTCGCGTACGGCAGCAGCATGGTGACCCGGAAGAAGGTGCGGCCGCGCAGCTTGTAGTTGAGCAGATGGGCCAGGCCGAGGGCCATCAGCAGCTGCGGGACCGTGGAGATGACGCCGATGGTGAAGGTGTTCCGCAGCGCCGTCCAGAAGTTCTCGTCGCCGAACAGCGCGGTGTAGTTGTCCAGGCCCCGCCACTCCAGCTGGTCCGGTGTCTGCAGTTCGACCCGGTAGAGCGAGACGTACGCCGTGTAGATCAGCGGGAAGAGCCCGAAGGCGGCGAACAGCGCGAAGAACGGGGTGACGTAGGCGTACGGCGACAGCCGGGCCAGGCGCCGCCGGAGCGTGGCCGACGGCCGCGCGGTCCGCCCGGGGGCGGAGGCGGTCAGGGTCATGGTGAGACCTTTGGGTCGGAGAGGTCCGATGGACGTCGGGGGGAGGGGCGCGAAGGACCGGCGCCGGGGAGGCGGCCTGCCGGGGAGGCCGTCCTTCGCGCCCCGCGATCAGCGAGGGCCGGTCAGCCGACCGCGTTCTTGATGCCCTTCTCGGCGTGGCTCCAGGCGGTGTCGGAGCCGGTGCCCTTGCGCTCCACCTCACCGAGCGCGTTGGTGATCTGGACGTTCACGTCGTTGTCGTGCACGCCGAGCACCTGGACGGGCGCGGTCTCGGCGGCCTTGCCGAAGATCTCACCGACCGGGGCGTTGCTGAAGTACGGGTCCGTGACGGAGCTGACCGCCTTGATGGCGGCGGTGTTGGACGGGAAGCTGCCCTGCTTCTTGAACAGCTTCTCCTGCTGCGGTCCCGCCGTCAGCCACTTGATCAGTTCGTAGGCCTCCTCGGCGTGCGCCGCGCCCTTGGGGATGGCGAGGTACGAGCCGCCCCAGTTGCCCGCGACCCCGCCGGGCAGCGGTGCGACGTCCCACTTGCCGCTGCCGGCCTCGCCGGCCTGGCCCTTGATGTAGCCGAGCATCCAGGCGGGGCAGCCGATGGTGGCGAAGGAGCCGCTGCTGAAGGCCTGGTTCCAGGCGGGGGTCCACTGGGCGAGCTTGGCGCTGAGCCCGTCCTGGGCGGCCTTGACGGAGGTGTCCCACGCTGTCTTGACGGCCGGGTTGTCCTGGTAGACCAGCTTTCCGGAGGCGTCGTAGTAGCGCTCCTCGTGCTGCCCGACGATCAGGGAGTAGAGGCTGCCGACGCTGTCCATCCAGTGGCTGGAGGATCCCGCCTTCGCCTGGTACTGCCTGCCCAGCGCCAGGTAGTCGTCCCAGGTGGCCCACTTCTCGGCCAGCTGCTTGCGGTCGGTGGGCAGTCCGGCCTTCTCGAACAGGTCGGCCCGGTAGCAGATCGCCTCGGGCCCGACGTCGGTGCCGAGGCCCAGGGTGCGGCCGTCGGAGGTGGTGGCCGCGTCCCACTTGGCCGCCGAGTAGTCACCCTTGAGGCTCTTGGCGCCGTAGGCGTTGAGGTCCTCGAACTTGTCGGCCTGCTGCTGGGTGACCGAGGCGACGCGGCCCACCTCGATGCCCTGGATGTCGGCGAGGCCGCCGCCGCCGGCCAGCCGGGTCTGCAGCGCCTTCCAGTAGTCGGCCTCGTTCTCGGTGCTCGACTCCTTGATCGTGACGTTCGGGTGGAGCTTCTCGTACTCCGCGTACAGGCCGGCTTCCTTGAAGCCGAACGTACCGAACAGGTCGACGGTGAGCGTGATCTTGCCGCCGCTCTTGGCGGACGAATCCGACGAACCGGATCCACAGGCGGCGAGCAGGGCGCCGGCGAGTGCGACCGCCCCAAGCCTGAGGGTGGCTTGTCTGGCGGCTCGGGAGATGGACATGGAAGCCTCCCATGGCTTCGGGCGGAGTGCGAGGTGCTAGTGCGAAGCACGGAGTACGGAGCGGGTGGAGCTGGGACGTCGAGGACTCCCACCGTCTGAGAGCGCTCTCAAGCGGTGTTCAGAGTGTCCGGAGCGGTGCGGCTCCCGTCAAGAGTCGAACGCGTAACGGTGATGCTCGGTGTGGATCCGTTCGGCATGCGGAGGCTCCCGGGAATGACGCATCACGGTCCCGGCCGCCTCCGGTCCGCGTGGCTTCCGGGTGGCGGCCGGGACGGCGGTCGCCGCGGCGCGCCGGCAGGCGGGCTGAGCTGTGTGAACGCGCAGATCCCCAGGCCCGTCGGGTGGGCGGCGCCGGATCTCGGGCGCGAGGTGAGAACGCTCCCGAAGCCTCGGCGGCGCAGCCCCTCGTGAGGAACGGTCAGGGCGTATGGGTGAAGCGGCTCGCGCACGAGCGTCCTCTTATCTGGGGTTTCACCGGCGTCACAGGCGGGTGAACATCTGTTGCGCGAAGTGTTGACAGTGTCGGGAGACCATCCCTAGCCTCCCGGTCTGAGAACGCTCTCACGGCGAGCCGCCCGGAGGTGCGTTCACGGCGCCGCGCAGCCGGCCGTCCCTGCGGTGCACTCCCCTCCCCGCAGATCGTCCACCGCCTCCGCAGACGACTCGGCGGACCGGCCGCCTCCCGGGGCGTCACACGCCACACGCACGAGCACGTCCATCCGTCACCGTCGCGTGCGGCCCGCGACGCCCTGAGCAGGAGTTCTGACATGCTCCCAGCAAGTCGCCCGCCATCCGCGGCTGCGGGCCACCCCACTCCCACCCCACCGGGGGCCGCGTCAGGCGGTCCCCGGTACGCCCGGCGATCCTCCCGCCTTCCTCGCGCCGCGGTGCTCGGCGTGGTGATCGCCCTGCTCGGTGCCGCACTGACCGTACTCGTCTCGCACGACGCACGCGCCGACGCGGTCGGCCAGGGCAGCTACACCACGACGCCACCCGGCCCGCTGCCGTCGGGGTGCGGGAACCTCTCGACCGACCCGAGGCGCTGGGTGACGGCCAACGCCCCGTCAGGAGCCGTGCCCACCAACGACTGGTGGTCGTCCATCCTGTGGAAGCGGACCAACTGCGCCTACGGCGAGCCGCTGTTCGCGCAGCCGCTGGGCTTCCAGGCCGGCTCCGGCGGACTGGGAGTCTCCTACAGCACCACGCCGGCGATCTCCGGCAGCGCCACGGGTGTCGGCGAGTACCACTTCAACTACGGCGAGGACTTCGTCGTCGGCGTCGAGGGTCTCGCGGCCGGCGAGGTGAAGGTGGACGACTGGAGCGACTGGACCGTCAGCCCCCTGCTCACGGACGGCGCGCACACGCTGCGGGCCACGATCGGCTCCGGTCTGCCCTTCTCCTACTACCGTGCCACCGGAGGCAGGGCGCAGATCAAGGGCTCCTCCGCGGCGCCCCTGAAGGTGTGGTCCAACTCCGGTGGAACCATCGGCTACCAGATCAACGGTCACGACTACGTCGCCTTCGCCCCGGCCGGCTCCGCCTGGTCCGTGACCGGCAGGACCCTCACCTCCTCGCTGGGCGGCAAGGACTACTTCTCCGTCGCGGTGCTCCCGACCACGCCGTCGACCTCGGCGGCCGACCGGTCCGCGCTCGTGGAGGAGTACGCCGCGTACGCCCACCACCACGTCACCGGCACCGCGGTCTCGTACAACTACGACGAGGCCACGAGCACCGTCACGACGACGTACGAGTACACCACCGAGGCGATGGAGGGAACGGGCTCCGGCACGGTCGCCGCCCTGCTGCCGCACCAGTGGCGCCACCTGACCGGCGGCACCCCGCTGACCCAGAAGTACGTCTCCTCCCGCGGCCCCCTGAAGATCCTCACCGGCATCGACTCCTTCACGACGTCGATGCTCTTCCACGGTGTGCTGCCCGAGGTCCCGGCCGTCGCCGACAGCTCCGGCCCCGACGCCGCCACGCTGCAGAACTACCTCGACGCGGAGAAGGCCGACCCGACCCGTCAGCAGAGCGACGACACCTACTGGACGGGCAAGGGCCTCGGCCGCGCCGCCCGCCTGGCGGAGATCGCCGACCAGACCGGCAACACCGCGGTGCGGGACGCCGCCCTGTCCGCGATCAGGTCCAAACTGAACGACTGGTTCACCGCCTCGCAGAACGAGACGGGCCACCTGTTCTACTACGACGACAACTGGGGCACGCTGATCGGCTACCCGGCCTCCTACGGGTCCGACCAGGAGCTCAACGACCACCACTTCCACTACGGCTACTACATCGCGGCTGCCGCGACGCTCGCCAAGTTCGACCCGGCCTGGGCCACTTCGAGCCAGTACGGCGGCATGGTCGACCTGCTCATCCGGGACGCCAACAACTACGACCGCACGGACAAGCGCTTCCCCTTCCTGCGTGACTTCGACATCTACAGCGGTCACGACTGGGCCTCCGGCCACGGCTCCTTCGCCGCGGGCAACAACCAGGAGTCCTCGTCCGAGGGGATGAACTTCGACAACGCCCTCATCCAGTGGGGCATCGCGACCGGCGACAAGGCCGTCCGCGACGCCGGCATCTACATGTACACCACGCAGGCCGCCGCCATTCAGGACTACTGGTTCGACACCGAGGGTGACATCTACCCCGGCGACTTCCAGCACGAGGAAGTCGGCATGGTGTGGGGCAACGGCGGTGCCTACTCGACCTGGTTCTCCAGCGCGCCCGAGCAGATCCAGGGCATCAACCTGCTGCCGGTGACCGGCGGCCACCTGTACCTGGGCTACGACCCGGCGTACGTCAGGGCCAACTACCAGGAGATGCTCACCCAGAGCGGTAAGACCCAGCCGGTCATCTGGACCGACATCTGGTACGAGTACCGGGCCCTCGGCGACCCCGCCGCGGCCCTGGCCGACTTCAGGGCGAACAACTCCTTCACCTCGGAGGAGGGCGAGAGCAAGGCGCACACCTTCCACTGGATCCGCAACCTCGCCGCCCTGGGTACCGTGGACACCACGGTGACCTCGGACAACCCGCTGAGCTCGGTCTTCGTGAAGAACGGCGCACGCACCTACGTCGCCGCCGATGCCACCGGCGCGGGGTCGACGGTCCACTTCTCCGACGGAACCACCGTCGAGGTCGGCGCCGGGCGGACCGTCGCCACAGGAGCGCAGAACTGGGAGGGCGGCAACGGCGCTCCGCCGGTCACGGACTCCCCGTCGCCGAGCCCGGACCCCTCCACGTCGCCCAGCACGTCCCCGCCGCCCGGCGGCGGGAACTCCGCCACCCTGTACGCGCAGAGCGACGGTTCGCTGAGCGCCGACCCGGGCGCCTCGGGCAGTGTCCAGGTGACCTCCGGTGACGGTGCCAACCACGACGGCAGCCCCTACCGGCCGGTGACGCTGACCGCCACCGGACTGACCGGTACGTTCGACGGCGGCACCCCGACGTTCGACCTCGCGGTCGACGCGGGCGGCGCGGTCGGCAACGCCGTCCAGCTGCGACTGTCCTACGACTGCACCGGCGACGGCACCTGGAACCGGGTGGAGACCTACCACTACTTCGCCACCGACCCGGTTCCCGGCTGGGAGCACTACACCCAGACCTCCGCCCTGCTCTCGGCCACCGGTACGGCCTGCGACCTGGACAACGGCACGGTCCGAGCCGAGGTCTGGAACGCCCTCGGCGGCAATCCCGGCACGCTGGGCACCGGCGACCTGTCCGTGTTCGACCTGCCCTACACGATGACCGACGGCGGCGGCTCGACCCCGACCCCGACCGCGTCACCGACGCCGACCGGGACGTCCGGTACGGGCACGGGTATCACCGCGCCGACGCTGTACCTGCAGGGCGACGGTTCGCTGACCCCCGACACGAGTGCTGCCGCAAGCGCCCCGGTGGCCTCCGGTGACGGCGCCAACCACGACGGCAGCCCGCACCGGCCGGTGACGCTGACCGCCGACGGCGTGAACCTCACCCACAACGGCGGCACCCCGACGTTCGACCTCGCCGTCGACGCGGGCAGCGCGGTGGGCAACGCCGTCCAGTTGCGACTGTCCTACGACTGCACCGGCGACGGCTCGTGGGACCGCGTGGAGACCTACCACTACTTCGCCACCGACCCGGTGGCGGGATGGGAGCACTACACGCAGTCCCAGGGCCTGGCCTCCTCCAGCGGCGCAGCCTGCGACCTGAACGGCGGAAAGGTCCGGGCCGAGGTCTGGAACGCCCTCGGCTCCGATGCCGGTGCCCTGGGCACCGGCGACCTCTCGGTCCTGCACCTGCCGTACGACTGACGGACCCCGATGACCGGCCTGGCCCTGCCCGCCCGGCAGGGCCAGGCCCTCCGAGTCCTTGCGCCGCGCACCGCCGACCGGGCGCACCGGGGCGAGGCGGGGCGGCATCCGCTCGTCAGATGTCCCGGAACTCATAGACAAAGCTTCTGACCTGTGCAAATGACCCCTCTCGAAGATCATCTTGCACGGTTGTTGCACAAGCCGAACGGAGCAGGACTCACGCGGCCCCGGTGTAGGCGCTCCGGACCGCGATGCGGACCTTGGAACCGGCTCCCACGACCCGGTGCACGTATTTACGCAGGGTAAACGCGGGATCGGCGTGTCCGAGTCGGTCCGCGAGCGTGTACACGTCTACCCCACCGTTGATCATCATCGACGCGTACAGGTGTCGGAGCGCGTGCATCATCACGTCGCGGGACTTCTCCCACCGTCGTCCCTTCGCGTCGGGCTCAAGGGGCTTGATGAGGCCGGCCGACGCCAGGGCGGGCTTCCAGCGGTAGGAGTTGAACCAATTCGACTGAATGGCGGTCTTCTCCCGGGTGTAGAAGATCAGCCGCGCCGTGACCGGGGAGCCGCCTTTGCTGCCCCACGGTCGGGTCACCTCGACCGGCGGGTACTTCTCCATGTGCTCGCGCAGGGGGATGGCCACGTCGTCGGTCAGCTCGACCCACCGGTCCTTCGGGTCCTCGTCGTCTCCGCCCTTGGGGAGGGCGTATGCGAGGAACGAGCCGTCGTGGACTACTTGCCGTTGCACGTGCACCATGGCGCCGTCTGGATGTGCCCAGTCGATATCTTCTGGTGACAGGCCGAATATCTCACCTTGCCGCAGACCCAGGCCGCGACCACAGTCAACAAGTGCTTTATAGCGGTCGGGAAGTTCGGCGCGGATCTTCTCGGTGTCCTCCCACGTTAGGGTCAGATTTGCCCGGCCGCCACCTCCTCGCTTCGGCTTGGCGTCCTGCACCGACTTGGCGAGGCACGGATTTTTGTGTATCAGGCTGTCGTCCACGGCCAGGTCAAAGACAGCCCGAAGATTGTCGAAGACCAGGCGCAGCGTGGAACTTTCGAGCAGCCTGCGACGGTCGTGCAGCCAGTCCAGCAAAGATGAGGCGTTCACGTCCTTTACGCGCATCTTCCCAACTGCGGTAGGAACGACATGCAGGAGAATCCGCTCCTTGTGGCGTCGGTAAGTCCGTGGATTCTTGTGTTCGTGCCCCTTGAGCCACGTAAGGGCGAGTTCACTGACCCTGATCTCCCCGGCGCGAGGGTTGATGTACGAACCGTCGTCCACTCCGGACCGCATCTTGGTCTCATGCCTGCGGGCTTCGACCTCGGTGCGGAACAGCTCTGTCTGCTGTACATCTTCCCTGTTGCGCCATCGGGCCTGCCACCGCTTCCCCGTCCCGTGATCCCGCGTCGGAACTTTGCCGTGTTCCTTGCAGGTCGACTCCCCGTCTTTCGGGCGCGACTTGTGCCAGCGATCGTACGGCATCGACTCAACTCCTAGTTTTCAACGGCCCTTTGAGTCTATTTGTGGACTCTTTTCAATCAGGGTCATCGTCGACGGCGAGATTGTCTGCCCGTTCATCGCGCCCTGAGTGAATTGGATGTTGATCCAGGCGAGCTGAAGATGTCAAATGCATTCTTGGGGTCTTCGCGACAAAGGGCGCAGAGTGGTAGAGAAGATTTCACCTAGACGAATGCTCGCTGAGGGTTTGACGAGGGCTCGGCGAACCCTCGTCGAAGATTCGCCTGTGTCCTTCGAGAGTTCGCAAGAGTCGTAGGTATTTCGCCGAAAGGCCCTCTGTTTGGTCCGGCCGGAATTCAATGCAAACGTTCGCCCACCACCACAGCGGAGTACCGCTCACGTGGTTCTTTCCTGCCCGCTTCGAACCGTTTTGGAGTGCCCATGCGTCGAACCACTGCCCGTGCGGAAGAAGCCGCCAGTGGCGCGGGGAACCGTTGTCCCTTGATGAGCGCGGAGGAGCTGGCCGACTTCCTGGGCGTACCTCTGAATACGGTCTACATATGGAATCACCGACACCAGGGGCCGCGAGCCCACAAGGTCGGCCGCTATTTGCGCTACCGCTGGCCGGAGGTAGAGGCATGGCTGGAAGCTCAAGCGGTGAATCGCGCGACCTGATCGGCCAAGATTGGCTAGTGCCCTTGTCCTTGGTCGGGCGACAGAACCCGGCGTACAGCCCGCCTCGCCCGACGCCACCAGCGGCTTTGCCTTGGAGAGGGCCTCCGACGTAGGTCGGAGGCCCCTTCTAGTGACGCGCCATCCTGAAACGGCACGGCCCCCTACGCCCGGTCGCGCCTGAGAGCCGTCTCGCCGAGCCCGAGGGCCATGCTGCCCATGAGCTGACGAGCGAAGTCCTCCAGGATCGAGGGGTTGGTAGCGAGAAACTCCATGACCCGCTCGGTTCGCTGCTCAGGCGAAAGCTCTTTCAGTTCCTGCTGCCATGCCAGGGTGGCAACACCGCCGTCCTCGACGTCGGCATTCACGATGAGGTTCCAGAGCGCCTGCTGGGCGTCCTCACGAGCGAGCCAAGTCATGAACATCTGCTGGAACTGCTCGCTCGTAACAGTGACCTTCGGGCCGCTGGGCGCGGTGGCCAGATCTTGGGAAGGCGCGTCAGCTTCTACCCCCGGGACGGCAACAGGAGGTGTCGTCGTGGCCCCGGCCCGCAAGGCCTTCTTCTGGGCTCTGCGGGCCTGCTGCTTCAGCACTA
>NZ_CBDQZH010000052.1:0-45030 GCF_965341775.1 Streptomyces sp. bgisy159
TTCCCCTGTGGCCCCCCCCCCCCCACACCCACTGGTCAGCGCCCCAGGGCGACTCCGCCGCCCGCCGTGGGGCGGGCAAATCGAAGGTGCCAGAGACTTGGTGACCTTGGAACGAATCTTTTGCGCGTCAGGAGGCAGGGATGGCGGTCACCAGACCGCCGCCGACGGTGCCGCTGTCCTGTGGCTCGGTGACGATGGCCGAGCGGGACATGCCCCCATGGCGGCTCTGGTGGGTGACTGGGGAAATGTCAGGCCTGGCGGGTCGGCAGGACGATCGACTGGCGCAGGTTGACGTGCTGGCGACGGCTGACGGTGTACGCGATGAGGTCGGCGATGTCCTCGGCGACGAGGGCTGGGATCGCCGTGAACATACCGCCGAGCTGCTCGCGCAGTTCCGGGTTGTCGATGTGCTCACCGAGTTCGGTGTCGGTCAGGCCCGGCTCGATGGTGCTGACCCGGACGTCGCGCGGGCCCAGCTCGGTGCGCAGTGCTGCGGACAGCTGGGTGAGGGCGGCCTTGGTGGCCCCGTACACGGCGTAGTCGGGGAAGGGAACATGGGAGGCGATGGAGGAGACGTTGACAAGGTCGGCGGTGCGGCCGTCGGCGGCGGCTGCGGTGAGGTCGGGGGTGAACGCGCGGATGACGCGCAGGGCGCCGGTGAGGTTGGTGTCGATCATGCGGGTCCACTCGTCAAGCCGGCCCTCGGCGAGGGGGTTGGGAAGCATCACGCCGGCGTTGTTGACCACCAGGTCGACCCGGCCGTAGGCATCGTGGACGGCCTTGGCGGCGGCGTCGACGGAGGCCTGGTCGGTGACGTCGGCGGTGACGGCCAGGGCTTGGCCCCCGGCGGCGGTGAGTTCGGCGGCCAGCGCGTCCAACCGATCGGTGCGCCGGGCGAACAGGGCGACGCGGGCGCCACCCGCTGCGAGCAGGCGGGCGGTGGCCGCGCCCATGCCACTGGCCGCTCCAGTGACGACGGCGGTACGGGCGGCGAGGGCGGGATAGCTCATGGGGTGCTCCTGGGTCTGCTACGCGGGCCGGTCCCGGTGGACCGGCCCGGCGGGTCGGTGCGGTAGGGCGGATGCGGACCACTCTGCGCCCGGCCGGGACGGCCAACTAGGGCCTGCCTTTCCCTGGGAGAGCCAGTACCCCCCTGGGCCGGGCGGCCGGGTCTGCGCTGCGGGCTGGAGAACGCGGGCTTGGAGATGGCGGGCAGCCGCTCGGCGACCGTATCGACCAGCTCGCTATGGCGGCCGGGTACGACGCGGCGGCCTGGTTGCACATCGCAGACCGGCACGAGCAGCCCAGCGCGCGGGGGCGGCGTCGCTCACGCCTCCGTACGTTCCTCGGCCGACTTCCCATCGCCCGCAGTGCGGGGGCCTGGCACCGCAGCCACTGCGAGATTGAGGCGAGCGTCCATGTCGAGGTTGACCTCTCCGTAGGGGCGGACATGGGACCAGAACAGCGGGGCCAGGCCGCGCCGGTCGGCCGGTGTCAGAAGGTCGGCCCACTCCGGCTCGCCGAGGATGTCCTGGAGCATGAGGGTGTTCACGTAGACCAGAGCGGACTGGAGGATCCGCAGGCAGAGGACGAACATTTCCTGCTCGTCGCGCCGGTTCGGGGACTGTAAATCGTTCGGGTCTGTTCCGTAGTCGGTGGTGACGGAGGGTGTCGTCAGCCCAGGAGGAACCGGTGGCGGAGGAGAGAGAAGCTCGCGCGACCGTACATCTGGCACTTGATCAGCTTGGTTTTGTTGTTGACGCCTTCGGTACCGCCGTTGTGGTGCGGCAGGGTGAGGGCGGCGTCGACTGCGGCGCGGTCCTTCTCGAGGCCCCGGGTGAAGGCATGCAGGTGGGGCAGGTCCTCGGCCTGGACCGAGGTGATCCAGGTGCTCAGCAGGGTGGCATTGCCGTCGGCGGGATCCAGCAGCACGGCGAAGTGGTGGATGAGGTCGGCCAGAGCGGTCATCTCGTGGCAGGCGGTGCCGGCGGCCTCGATGCGTTCCCGCTGGTGGTCCTTGAGCCGGTCGGGTCGGGTGAGCAGCTAGCGGGCGAGGCGCCGGGGCGAGAGTGCGGGCCGGTCGGCCTCGACTCGGCCCTGGTTGATGTAGCGGACGAGCAGGTTCGAGCTGCCGGTGTAGCCCAGTTCCCTGATCTCCTGGAGGAGATGGGTGACGGGGACGGCTGGGTTCTCCAGCCGGCGTCGGCGCAGGTGATCGCGGTAGGGATCCACGAGGGTGGGCCGGTACTTGGGGGCGCGGATGAGGCGCTCGGGCTCGGCGACGCGGTCGTAGCGCTTGACGGTGTTGAGAGCCAGGTTCAGGCACGCGCGCACTCAAGAAGTCCGACTCCGCGCTCGCGCAGGGCGTGGACCTGCTGCCAGCGCTCGCGGGTAGTGGCCGGCCTGTCTCCCCTCGGCCGGGGGCGGGCCCGATTTCGCCCAGCAGGTGCTGTGCGCGGCGACCTCCTTGCGGACGGCCTCGGCGTAGGTGGCCGATCCGTCCCGGCACACGGCCTCGATGCCCGCGCAGCCAGGCTTCCAGAGTGGCGGCTTCGCGGCCGGGCAGTACCTCGATTCGCTCACCAGTCTCGGCGTTGATGATGATCGTGGCGTAGCTGTGCCGGCGGGGCACCGACGGAATGCGCTGGTCAGCAGCTCCCCGCGTGCAACGGAGATCGTTTCCCGGGAAGAGATTGATCGTTTCCCACCGTGCAGGTCCCACGGGCTCCCGGTCAGATCAGGCAGGTGGCCTGTCCTCTCAGATCTCCTCAATCAATGCCGACAGACTCTTCGTCACATTGGAGGTAAGCAGTGTTGTCTTTCTGATCTTGAGAGCTTCTGATCATGGACAGAGTTTGGATCGAACCGCAGTGGCAAGAGTTCGGCATCGGCCCCCTGGCTGCCTCGGAGGCCATTGAGCGACTCTGTCGGTGATCTTGAGATTCCCCGGCGCGATGGCGTGATCATCAGGCAGGCTCGGCTCGGTTTCGAAGGTCGGACGTCTTCGTGAGGTGAGTTGGTGTCGCTGCGTGCTCGTCCGGGTGGGCAAGTTCCGTCGTTGACCGCGCAGGTGGCGCGGGCGAGTAACCCGAACGGGACGACCGCGATGTGGGTCCGTGACAGGCTGGACGGGTTGTGGCGTGATGAGGACTTTGCCGCCTGGTACTCGCGCAACGGGCGGCCGGGATTGTCCCCGGCCCAGCTCGCCACGGTGAGCGTGCTGCAGTTCCTGCTGAACCTCTCGGACCGGCAGGCGGCCGAGGCGGTGCGGTGTCGCATCGACGTGAAGTACGCCCTCGCGCTGGAACTGGACGATCCGGGCTTTCACCACAGCGTGCTGTCCGACTTCCGGGACCGGCTCGCCGAGAACGGCCGCGCTGACGCCCTGTTCGATCTCGCGCTGGCACGGCTGAAGGATGCGGGCCTGGTCAAGGCCCGTGGGCGGCAGCGCACCGACTCCACCTGCCTGCTGGCCTCGGTGCGTGAGCTGACCCGTCTGGAGCTGGTGCTGGAGGCGGTCCGCGCCGCGCTGGAGGAGACCGCCCGCACCAACCCGCAACTGCTGGACGGTCTGGTGGACGAGGACTGGGCCCTGCGTTACGGCCGACAGGTCCGCCTGGTCAGCCAGCCCAGCCGGCCGGCCACGCGGCTCAAGCAGGCCGGCGCCGATGCCTTCCGGCTCCTGGACCACGCCCGGGGCGCGGGGACCACTCCGGGCCCCGCTGTGGAGGCACTCCGCCAGATCACGATGCAGAACTTCCTCGTTGACGCTCACGGCAGGCCATGCCCGCGGGCTGAGAAGGACGGGCTCCCGCCCGCCCGCTTACGCATCGAGTCGCCGTACGGCCTGCAGGCACGCTGGGTGCGCCGCGGCCACCGACGCTGGACCGGCTACCTCGCCCACGTCACCGAGACCTGCGACGACAGGGGCGTCAACGTGATCACGGACGTGGCCACGACCGTCCCGACCGCGGACAGCACCGCCTTGCCCGGCATCCGCACCCGGCTCGAACGGCGCCACCTGCTACCCGCACAACACCTGGTCGACGGCGGCTACACCTCCGTCGCGCTGATGGACACCGCCGCCCGCACCCACCGCATCGAGGTCATCGGTCCCGTCGCGCCCGACAACTCCTGGCAGAGCAAGGCCGGCACCGGCTTCACCCGCGAGGACTTCGCTGTCGACTTCGACCGTCGTCAGGTCACCTGTCCCGGCGGAAAGACCAGCGGAAACTGGACTGAACCGCCCTCCCAAGCGCCCTATACCCTCGTGGCGTTCGACGCCCGGCACTGCAGCCCGTGTCCCCACCGCAGCGGGTGCACCCGCTCAACCGATCCACGCAAGGGACGAACCGTACACTTCCTCCCTCGTCGCCTCCACGACCTCCAGGCCCAGAACCGCGCCGACCAGCAAGATCCGCAATGGCGGCGCCTCTACGCCTCCCGCTCCGGCGTCGAGGGCACGGCCAATGTGCTGGCCAACGCCCATCAGATGCGCCGCTGCCGCTACCGGGGCACAGCCAAAGCGCACATCCAGCACGTGCTGACCGCGATCTCTGTCAACATCGCACGCCTCAGCACGCAGGAGCCAGACGACTCCACCTACCGGCCCCGACCGCCGACAGCATTCCAGCAGTACCTCGACGCCCAGGAACTGCCCCGCCCCCGCTGGTGGCGCCAAGGACAGTGACCAAGGAAAACCAAGATCACCGAAAGAGTCGCTCATTCGCCGCTTGGCGGGCGGCTACTGCGCGGTTGCGTGTGAGCCTGCAACGACCGACCGGGACTTCGGAACGACAAGGCGGGCTACGCCAAGGCTCAAGCCAAGATCGCCAAGGCGTGGGAAGCGGTGGCTTTGAGCCTTTCACCAGGGGCGTGTACCTGCTGGACCTACCCTGCGCCATGCCTCCGACTCCCGGGAGAGGTGGCAGAAGCGGTTCGGCCGGTGAAGGGCCTGAGGTGCGGGAGGCTTCAGCGCACCCGCGGTCTGGCCCGTTGAGGCCGCCGCCACATCTCTGACCAGGGATCGGCCGCCCGCAGCTTGGGAGTTGTACACCTGCCAGCCCGCTTGTCGACCTTCTGCCGTTCGGGGCCGCCGTACTCCAGGGGCTGCCCTGCTTGTCGTCGGTCTCGGGGCTGATGTGCTCAGTGCATGGGTGTCGTCGGCGCGTTCGACGATGGCGAGGTTGGCTGAAGCTTGTCGGTTGCCCAGGCCCACTCGGCACCGTCCGTTCACGGGTGATGAGGGACTCACCACGCCCTGATCACTGGACCAAGACTCCTGTTCGGCCAGCCAAGCCCCATGCTCGGAGGGATGCCATCTCACCCATGTGAACCACTGATCCACCCCCGCCTGGTCGCGTGAACAGCGAGTTCGAAGCGGCTGCGGGCACTGACGCGGCCCATCAGGTCAGCGGTAATGCGGCGGGCAGTGCGGACCGAGACGCCGAGACGGCGGGCGACGGTCTCGTCCGTGTGCCCGTCGGCCAGCAGATCGAGCAGGGCCCGCTCCTGGGCGGCGAGATCGTCGTCGGCCTTCGGGACCCTGTGGTCCACGGTCAGCGGACGAGATTCCTGCCACAGGAGGTCGAAGAGCTGACACATGGCGACGAGGACGGCGGAGCCCTTGACCACCAGGGCGCCGCTTCCCGAGGCGTCCGCGTTGAGCGGGGCGACCGCGACCTCCCGGTCGAAGATGAGCATGCGCGAGGGAACAGTGGCTCGGGTGCGAACCTCCGCTCCCAGATCGGTCAGCCATTGCGCGTACTCAACAGATTCCCGGTCGTTTCGGAGACTGTCGAGGTAGATCGTTTTGAAATTGACGCCGCGCTCCAGAAGCATCTGGTTCAAGGGTCGTCCGGCGGAACGATTTTGCGCCGTCTGCGCACCGTCTGGCGCACAGGACAGTACCTCGCTACGGCAGTCATACGAAAGCTGCTCGATCCGTGCGCGTATGGCCTCGATGCCGATGAGGCGCTCCACATCGCCGTTTTCCTTGGCTCTGACGGACTGCACGAAATCCTCTTCGAGTCGCGCCGCGAGAACCTTGCTCGCCGCCAGGTCGCTCTGAAGCCGCATCAGGTCGACTTCTTTGCGCGCGATCAGCGCTGCCAGTCCCAGCTGAGGGCTTATGGGCTGATATGCCCCGGAAGACTCCCATGAGGGCCGAACCAGTTGCTGCTCGGCCAATTCGGCGAGAAATTTTCGCACTTCTTCAGGAGACCACCCCAGTTCACCGGCGAGCTCATCCACACCGGCACTGGGCTTGCGCAGCATCTCCTGATAGACTTTGAGCTGCCGCTCCTCCAGCCCCAGGACGTCCACAAAGCACCCCCATGTCTGCCTTGTCACGCGAACCCGGGTCGGTCGAGGCCCCAGGTTCGAACAGATTCAACATTGACGTCCGGGGGAGTTGCAAGACTGCCCCGTCTTCGACGGCAGGATGGCCGAAACACGCTTGAGGAGTGCGGTGACTCCGCGCGGGACGCGGACCAGCAGAGAGTCGGTCTTTCTCCCCTGCCGGTCCGCGGACCCGTGCACCAACAACGTGTCCGCTCAGCGCAGACGTGCCCCGAATTCCCGGTGCAGTGCTTCGACCACGTCTGCGCGCACGGTGCCGATGGACTCCGAGGTCAACGTCGTCGTCCGGGACCGGAGCGTCACCCGGAGGGTGAGCGACCGGTGCCCCTCGGGCACCCACCCGTCACGGAACTCACCGATATAGGAAACGGCAGAGATCGCCTCGTCGACTTCCCTGACGGACTTCTCGATCCGTTCCCAGGCCACCTCGTCGGCGACCACCACCGATAGATCGAAATCCGCATCGGGCAGCTCGGGGATCGACCGGAAGGTGTTGTGGCGCGACGCGTGCCGGTGCAGCGGCCCGAGATCGAGTTCGAGGCAGGCCACCTGCACCCCGTCGATCCCCGCCGCCCGCCGGATGCGGGGCGGCAGGAGCGCGAGCGTGCCCACGGGGGTCTCGTCCGACCTGACGGCCAGCCGCGCGGTGCCGTCCGCCCACGCCGCGTCGCCCCCGCGCGCCCAGCCCACCCGGTCGAGGTGGGCATGGCGGACGATCAGCTCCAGGACGCCCTTGGCCCGCCGGAAGAGGACCGGTCCGTCCTCGCCCACGAGGGCGAGGACGAGCGCCTTGCCCATCCGCGGAAGCGGTTCGTACCGTCCCTGGTACGGCTGGAGCGGACCGGCCGCGAAGACGGTGCCGATCTCGAACACCCCGAACTCCGGGGTGTGACGCAGGTTGGTGGCGACGGCCTCCAACAGGCCGGGGACGAGCGAGGGGCGCAGCGCGCCGCGGTCGGGCGCTGGCCCGCCCTCGAACCGGACCAACCGGTCCACCGGGAAGCCGACGGCGGCCATCAGCTGCTCCGGGGGCCAGGGGTAGGTGATGACCTCCTGCAACCCGGACCGGTGGGCCAGCACTTCCCGGATCACGCGGTCCACCGGCGCGCGGTTCAGCGACCGCACGGGGTGCAGGGTCACGCTGGTCCGCGTCCTGGGGAGCCGGTCGTACCCGTGGATCCGCGCCACCTCTTCGAGGACGTCGTGGGCCAGGGTGATGTCGCCGGTCGAGCGCCAGGTCGGTGCCGTGACCCGGAGCGTCGTGTCGTCGATCTCCGCGTCGAAGCCCAGAGCGGTCAGCATGCGGTGCAGCTCGGATGTCTCCAGGGCCTCGCCGATACGGCTGTCGAGGAACTCCCGGGTGAGCTGCACCCGCGCCCGCTCCGTGGGCTCCACGGTCACATCCTGCATCCCCGTGATGCCGGCGCCGGGCACGACCTCCCGGAGCAGGTGCAGGAAGAGGTCGACGGCTTGGTCCACACGCTGGGTGTCGAGCCCCTTCTCGTACCGTGCCGACGCCTCGGTCCGCAGGCCCAGGCGCTGCGTGGCCGCCCGCACCGGTCCGGGCAGGAACGTGGCGGCCTCCAGGAGGAAGCGGCGGCCGGCCGCGTCCACCGCGGTGGCCTCGCTGCCCATCACGCCGGCGACGGCCACGGGCGTCGCGTCGTCCCGGACGACCGGGGTGGCCTCGGTGAGCTGGGCCTTGTGGCCGTTGAGTAGTTCCAGGGCGGTGCCCGCCTCGGCGCATCCCACCGACAGCGGCGGGGCGAGGCGGTCACGGTCATAGACGTGGGTGGGCTGGCCGACCGTGAACATCACGTAGTTGCTCAGATCGACCAACAGCCCGTTCGTGCTCTCGCCGATGCGGCGGAGCCGGTCCTGGACGTACCGCGGTGTGCCGGCCACCTGGTCGACGGTGAACTCCACGGTGGTGAAGCGCCGGCACAGCGCCGGGTCCAGCGTGCCGATCAGGCCGTCGACCGCCCCCGGCCGCGCGGCGGCTGGTAAGGTCCGCAGCGGCAGGCCGTAGATGACCGCGAACTCCCGCGCGATGCCGTAGTGCCCCCACAGGTCCGGCCGGTTGGTGAGCGACTTGTTGTCGATCTCCAGGACGACGTCGCCCTCGACCTCGACGACGTTCTCCACCTCGACCGTCTTCAGGGTGAGGTCGTGGGCGAGCTGCGCGGGGCTCCTGTCGGCGGGGAGGTCGACGAAGTCGGAGAGCCACTCGAGCGATACCTTCATCGTGCCCTCCTAGGCGAACTGGCTCAGGAACCGCAGGTCGGCGCTGTGCATCAGCCGGACGTCGTCGATGCCGTAGCGCATCATGACGAGCCGGTCCAGACCGACGTTGACGTAGAAGCCGGTCCAGCGGTCCGGGTCGAGGCCGCCCGCGCGCAGCACGTTGGGGTGCGGCATGCCGCCGGGCATGATCTCCAGCCAGCCGACTTGGCCGCAGGTGCGGCAGCCCTGCCCGGCGCACACCTGGCACTCCATGTCGATCTCGAAGCCAGGCTCCACGAAGGGGAAGAAGCCCGTCCTCATGCGGGTGCGGACGGGCCGCCCGAAGACGGTGTCCAGGATCGTGTCGACGAGGAACTTGCCGGCCGTCATCGGCATGTTCTCGTCCACCAGCAGCACTTCGTACTGGAAGAACGCGCGCTCGTGCCGGGCGTCCGTGCTCTCGTTCCGGTAGACCCGGCCCGGATATACGAACCGGAACGGCGGCTCGTGCTCACGCATGTACCGCACGCTCGCCCCGGTGAGGTGCGGACGCAGGCACAGGCGCTCCGCCCCCTGGCGTTCCTCGGTGCCGCCGAGCCAGAAGGTGTCCATGCTCTCCCTGGCCGGGTGACCGGCGGGGAAGTTCATGTGGTCGAACTCGTACAGCTCGGAACTGATCTCTGGGCCTTCGTAGACGTCGAAGTTGAGCGCGGCGAACGCGTCGTTGAGGTCGTACATCAGCTGCACGGTCGGATGCATGCCGCCCGTGCCGGGGCCGGGCCGCAGGCCGGGGAGCGTGACGTCGAACGGCGCGGACAGGGCGGGTTCCGCGTCGAGCAGCTCCCGCTCCCGCGTGTCCAGGGTGGCCGTGAGCAGTTCATGCGCCTCGTGCAGGGCCGCACCGATCACCTTGCGGTCCTCGGGTGCCAGGGCGCCAATGCCGCGCCGGAGCCGGAGCAGGGAACCAGACTTGCCCAGCACGTCGCGCCGGACGTCCGCAACGTCGGCCGGTGCCGAGGCGCCGCTGATGTCGGCGAGCGCCCTTTCCCTGATCTCCTCCACCTCACGCAGCAGAGATGCCGGATCGCGGGTGCGATCGGTCATGAAAGTCTCACTCTCTGGAAGTCATGGCCCGTCCACCGGGCAGGGCTTGGGTCGGCGCACCGTGGAGAAGGGGGGAGAGTGCCCCCGGGGCTGCCCTACGGTGCTTGCCGCTGGCGCCGGGGAAGGACTGCTAGCTCGACGCGTCGTGGCACCCGGCAACCCCGGGGCACATAAATCGGAACGCGGAGACCTTCATGGGCCGCAAGTGTGCCAGCCGCACCGCGAGCAGGCAAACGGACCGGCGGCCCGGCAGGTCTCAAATGGCTTGATCCCGCCCCGCCTTGCCGGTGAGCACGGAGGCGACGCGGGCCAGCGCCGGGGGGCTCGCCAGCTGCTCGTGGACCGCGTCGACGGTGTGCTGCTCGATCACGCCCGTGACGTACGGCCGCCACAGCTCGGCCGAGCCGGCGGCCACGGGCCGTCCCCGCCCGGCGTCGAAGGCCAGCACGTCTCCCGCGTACGTGCCCGGGGTGTGGTGGCGCATCAGCCGCACATGGTGGGCCGACGCCTTCATCAGGGCCGCAACGGCCTCCTCATCCAGCTCGGCGAGCGGGCTGCCCACGGTGCGGGCGGCGTGCAGCACCTGGCCCGGCGTCGTCCCGCCCTCCGGCAGCAGGGCGGGGTCCAGGCCCAGCCCTTCGGCGAACAGCCGGTGCTCATTGGCCGGGGTGGGCGCCGCGTCGTCGGCGGCCCGGGGGAAGGAGTCCAGCAGGGCCAGCAGCTCCACCCGTTCCCCGCGTTCCTGGAGTAGGCAGGCCACGGCGTGGGCCACGACGCCGCCGAACGACCAGCCCAGGAGCCGGTAGGGGCCCGTGCCCTGCACCCGCTGGAGCAGGCCGAGATAGTGCTCGGCCATGGTCGCCACGGAACCGGGTGCCGCGCCGGGGTCCGTGAGAACGGCGGCCTGCACGCCGTAGAGCGGCTGGTCGGGGCCGAGGAGGCGCGCGAGTCCGGTGTAGCACCAGCTGAGGCCGCTGCCGGGGTGGAAGCAGAACAGCGGGGTCGGACCGCCCTCGCGGCGGATCGCCATCAGCGTGTCGAGGCCGGCGGTCGAGGAGCTGCGCGTGCCGTCCTCCGAGGGGGCGGCCCAGGCCAGCATCCCGGCCACCGTCGGTGCCTCGTAGAGCCGGCGGACGGTCAGGCGCAGCCCCGCTTCGCCGTTGACCCGGCCGACGATCCGGGCGGCGGTCAGCGAGTCGCAGCCCAGGTCGAAGAGGTTGTCGTCGAGGCTGACGTCCGGGACGCCGAGGATGTCGCCGACGGCCGCGCACAGCGCCTTCTCCCGCGGGGTGCTCGGCGGCCGGCCAACCTGTGGAAGGGCGGCGTCGGGGGCTGGCAGGGCTTTGCGGTCCACCTTGCCGTGCACGGTGACCGGGAGGGCGTCCAGCCGCACGAACACCTGCGGCACCATGTAGTCGGGCAGCAGGGCGGCGAGGTGGCGCCGCAGCTCGGCGTCGCCGGGATCCTCGTCCGGCCGGGCGACGACGTAGGCGACCAGCCTGCGGCGGCCCGGCGTGTCCTCCCGGGCGAGGACGACGGCGCCGGTCACCGACGGGTGGGCGGCGAGAGCGGCCTCGATCTCCGCCAGCTCGATCCGGTATCCCCGGATCTTGACCTGGTGATCGGCCCGGCCCAGGTACTCCAGTTGCCCGTCGGCCCGCCAGCGGGCCAGGTCGCCCGTGCGGTACATGCGGGTGCCGGGCGCACCATACGGGTCGGGCCGGAAGGCGGCGGCCGTCATGGTCGGCCGGTTGAGGTAGCCGCGGGCGATCCCGGCACCGGCCAGGTACAGCTCGCCCATCACCTGCGCCGGCAGGAGTTCCCCGGCCGGGCCCAGGACGTAGGCCCGGTCACCGGGAACGGGCCTGCCGATGGGGGCGATGGCGCCCGGCGGCACCGGCGCGCGCTCGCGCGGGCTGTTGTTCCAGCGGTCCAGCAGGTCGCGGCGCTCCTCGTCCCCGACGACGTCGACGTCCCCGACCGGCAGGTCGGGCCGACGGGCCATCTGCTCCAGCACCAGGGCCAGCCGGGCGAGCAGCCGATCGGCGCCCCCGGGCACGGCGGCGCCGGACCGGTACGTCAGGTCCAGGAGCAGCTCCTCACCGGGCACGGCCATGAGACTGACGGGGTAGTGCGTCGCGTCGTGGGCGTCGACGGTGCTCACGCGCAGCCCGTGGACGGGCGTCTCCTCGTCGGGGCCGCCGGGGTAGTTCTGGAAGACCAGCAGCGTGTCGAAGAGGTCCCCGGCCCCGGCGAGGCGCTGGATCTCGGCCAGTCCGAGGTGCTGGTGGTCCAGCAGGCGTGTCTGGGCGTCCCGCAGCCGCCCGAGCACCCGGGCGACGGATTCGTCGTGGCGCATGCGCACCCGGACGGGGACCGTGTTGATGAACAGGCCGACCATCCGCTCTGCACCGGGCAGCTCGGGGGGACGCCCGGAGACCACGGTGCCGAAGACGACGTCGTCCCGCCGGGTCAGACGCCCGAGCAGCAGGCCCCAGGCGCCCTGCACGACAGTGTTGAGGGTGAGCCCCTGCCCATGGGCGAGCCGCGTCAGGGCGGCGCTCGTCCCGGCGCTGAGGGTCCGCCGCAGCTTGCGGGGGGCACCGGTGGCCCGCCCGCCCGGCACGAGATACGTGGGGCCGTCGACGCCGTCCAGCGCCTGGCGCCAGTGCGCCCGGGCCGCCGCGTCGTCGCGGGACTTTAGCCACTTCAGATAGTCGCGGTAGGGCACGGCGGGCGGCAGACCGGCGTCCTCGGGCAGCCGTCCGCCCCGCACCGCCGTGCCGTAGAGCGTCATCAGGTCGTCGACGAGCAGCGGCAGGGACCAGCCGTCCAGCAGGATGTGGTGGCAGGTCAGCAGCAGCCGGTGCGCGTGGTCGCCGAGGCGGGCGAGGGCGAACCGCACCGCGGGAGGGCGGCGCAGGTTGAAGCGGGCGGTGCGCTGCTCTTCGGCCAGCCGGGCCAGTGCGGCGTCCTGGTCGTCCGCGCCGAGTCCGGACAGGTCGTGCTCGGTGCGGGGCACGCGGACCCGGGTGGGGATGACCTGGATCGGCTCGCCGGTGCGGCGGTGCCGGAAGGCGGCCCGCAGGGAGGAGTGCCTCTGGAGCAGGGCGTCCGCGGCGCGCCACAGCGCGGCCGCGTCCAACGGCCCGTCCAGCCGGAGCACGAGCTGGATCGCGTAGGAGTCCTGGTCCGCCTCGTCGAACTCGGCGTGGAACAGCAGGCCTTGCTGGAGCGGAGAGAGTCCCAGGACGTCCTCGATCCGGGGTCCGCCGGCCTGTGCGGCCGACGGGGCGGCGGCCCCGTGGGGGGTGGTGGTCGGGGGAGTCGTCATGACAGAGCCTTCTCGTCTCGTCGCACCCACACGGCCGAACTCCTGCCGAGTTCCGTGCCATCGTGGCGGAAGATCGCAGTCTCGCACCGGACGGCCCGGTCGGCGGACGGCACGCCGCGGGCCGTGAGGACCGTGGTCTCGCCCGCGCGCGGCAACGCGCGGACGCGTGCAGTCATCCGGCCGAGGACCATCGGCGTGGCCACCGGGTCGAACGTCCAGCCGCCCGGGCAGTCCAGCACCGCCCAGACCAGCTCGGGCCGGACCAGTCCGTCGTCGCCCGTGTGCTCGTCCCCGGGGGTCCAGGTGCACGCCGTGGTGCCGGCGCGGCCGGCTACCGGTCCTGGCGCCAGCCGCAGCCCGTGGTCGTCGTGCCGGGGGCCGCAGACGTAGCAGGTGTCGAAGGGGTGGCCGGCGCGGCCGGCGTAGCCCTGCTCGGCCCGGCGCGCCGTCGGCGGGTCGACGAAGCCGACGGGCTCCTGCGGTACGGCGCCGACCGCGGCCGAGGCGATGAGGTCGTCCCCGTCCCAGAAGGTGACGCGCCGTCCGGCGACGACCCTCAGGTCGGTCTCCAGCGGCGGCGGCGCGAGGAGCTGGACGACGACGTCCCCGGTGCCACCGCGCCCGCCGGTGCCGAGCACGGGGCGCGCCGCCTCGGCGAAGACACCGCAGGCGTAACCCCCGTTGGCGCTATCGGGAGGGCCGTTGTAACGCCGGCCGATGCGTACGTGAGTGGGCACGGTCCCTGGCTCCCTGGTCGGTGGAGAGGCGGACGGATCAGTCGCCATTCCCGCACCGCACCGAGGCGCGTCACAACCCCTACCACCCCCCTGCCCGCACCCCGGGAATCCGGAATGCGCAGGGGGCGAGGTCCCATTCTTCGCCGACGCGCGTTGTCCGCCGCGCAGGCCGTGTCTACGGTCGTCGGGCGAAAGGGTGTGTCGTTCTGAAGCAGTGCTTCCCGCAACAGAATTCGAGGCCGTATGAATGCCGAAAACGCTTCATGGGAAGGGCGCACGGCAGGCGCTCTCTTCCTGGCTCAGGCGGCGCGCCGGCCCGGCGCGGAAGCCGTTGTCGACGGAGAGGCCCGCCGCACGTACGGCGAACTGGCCCGGGACGTGGAGAAGCTGGCCGCCGATCTGGTGGCCCGCGGCGTCGGGCGGGAGGTGTCCGTCGGCGTCCTGCTGCCCCGCTCGTACGAACTGGTCGTCTCGATGCTGGCGGTGCTCGTCGCCGGCGGTGTCTACACGCCGCTGAACCCGGCGCTGCCGGACTCGCGGCTGAGCGCCCTGGCCGAGGACACCCTGCCGCCCGTGGTGCTCTCCCGTCACGCGCTGGACGACCGGCTGCCCGGCCTGACCGCCGCGCGGGGCGTGGCGCGCGTCGAGGTCCCGGCCCTGCTCGCGGACGCGTCCGCGCCGACGGCGGGATCCGCGGTCGCCGACCGGCACGCGTCGGCCGCCGCCGCGTACGTGATCCAGACGTCCGGTTCGACTGGCCGGCCCAAGAGCGTGCAGGTCGGGATGGCTTCCCTGATCAACACGCTGACCTGGTGCCGGGACGCATGCGGCATCCACGAGGACAGCCGGGTCCTGCAGGTGATCGCCTCCAGTTTCGACGCGTCGATCCGCAGCTATCTCACGCCCCTGCTCACCGGCGCCGCCCTGGTCCTCTTCCCCGAGGGCCCCTTCGACCCCGCCGCGCTGCTGGAGCACCTGGCCCGGGAGCGGATCTCCGTCTTCAACCCGGCCGTGCCCAGCCAGTTCCACCCGGTGGTGGAACTCGCCGCGGCGGAGGGCTTCCGGCATCTGGACGCGCTGCGCTGCCTGGCTCTGGGCGCCGAATCCCCGGACCTGACGGCCCTGCGCCCGTGGATCGACTCCGGGCACTTCCACGCCCGGATCCTGAACGTCTACGGCCCGACCGAGGCCGCGGACATCGCCTGCTACGCGGAACTCGTCACCACCCGCTGACCCCACGAAGGAGTTCCCATGGCCCCCCTCCACTCCGACACCACCGTCTTCGAGTCCGTCGAGTCCGAGGTGCGCAGTTACTGCCGCACCTGGCCGACCGTCTTCACCCGCGCCCAGGGCAGTCATATGTACGACGAGGACGGCAGGGCTTTTCTCGACTTCTTCGTGGGCGCCGGAACCCTGAATTACGGGCACAACAATCCGGTGCTGAAACGGGCTCTGCTCGACTACCTGACGCACGACGGCATCACGCACAGCCTGGACATGTACACGGAGGCGAAGCGGACGTTCCTGGAGTCGTTCCGGGACCTCATCCTGCGCCCGCGCGGCCTCACCTACAAGGTGATGTTCCCGGGGCCGTCGGGCACCAACGCGGTGGAGGCGGCGCTGAAGCTCGCGCGGAAGGCGACCGGCCGCGAGGCCGTGGTGTCGTTCACCCACGCCTTCCACGGGATGACGCTGGGCTCCATGTCGGTCAGTGGCGCCGCGGCCCGCAGCGAGAACCCCGGCATCCCGCGGCTGCCCTCGTACCACCTGCCCTTCGACCGTTACCTGGACGGTGACACGGGCGCCCCCGACGTCCGCTGGTTCCGGCAGCTGCTGGACGACAAGGGGTCCGGCTTCCCGCATCCGGCCGCCGTGATCGTCGAGGCCGTCCAGGGCGAGGGCGGCGTCAACGTGGCCCGCCCGGAGTGGCTGCGCGAGCTGAGCCGGATCTGCAAGCAGCACGACATGCTGCTGATCGTCGACGACATCCAGATGGGCTGCGGCCGGACGGGAACGTTCTTCTCCTTCGAGGAGTCCGGCATCGAACCGGACATCGTCACCCTCTCCAAGTCGCTGAGCGGGTACGGCCTTCCGCTGGCCGTCACCCTGCTGCGACCCGAACTCGACGTGTGGCGGCCCGGCGAGCACAACGGCACGTTCCGGGGCCCTAACCCGGCCTTCGTCACGGCCACAGCCGCCCTGCACACCTACTGGTCGGACAACCAGCTGGAGAAGCAGGTATTCACGCACGGCGACCAGACGGAGCTGGCGCTGCGCCGCATCAGCCACACCCGGGCTGGCGAGGGCGTCTCGGTGCGCGGACGCGGCCTGGTGTGGGGGCTGGCCTTCGACATGCCCGAGCATGCCGCCGAGGTCCGCCGCCGGTGCTTCGAGCAGGGCTTGGTCATCGAGACGGCGGGCCCGCGCGACGAGGTGGTTAAGCTGCTGCCCCCGCTCACCTGCACCGTCGACGAACTGGAGTGGGGGCTGGACGTGATCACCCGGGCGGTCGCCGAGACGGGGTGACCACCGCACCCGGCCATCAGGACCGGACGATCCGTACGGTACGGCGGTGCCGTACGGGCGGCCGGTGCGGCAGGTGCGCCGCTCAGGAGGCCAGGACCGCTGCGGCGTGGGGTCCGGCCGGGGAACCTGGCAGATGGGTCGGCAGCTCCTTGCGGCTGCGCACCCCGAGCTTGCGGTACACCCGGGTCAGATGCTGCTCGACCGTGCTGGCCGAGACGAAGAGCCGGGTGGCGATCTCCCGGTTGGTGTGCCCGCGGACGGCGAGCGCCGCCACCCGGATCTCGGACTCCGTGAGCACGGCCGCACCGTCCCCGTCGGCCGGATCCGCGGCCGGGTCGCCGGCCGGCAGAGCCCCCGGCCGCACCGACGGCACCGCCGGGGGCGCCGCGCCGTGCACCTCGGCCATGCGGCGGGCGCGCCGGGAGTAGGCGCGGGCGCGGGCCGAGTCGCCCAGCCGGTGACAGACCTCGCCCAAGTCCATGAGGACACCGATCGGCTCGTACTGGTCCCCGCAGGACTCCAGCACCTCCAGCGCCTCGGTCAGCAGCGGCAGCCGCCGCTCCAAGGGCGCCGCGGCGGCCCGCAGCCGCAGGGCACGGCCACGGTCGGCAGGGGCGCCGGCCGCCGTCGCGAGCTGCTCCGCGGTGAGCTTCGCCGCCTCCTCGGGGCGGCCCAGCAGGAACCAGCACTCGGCGGCGGCGGTGCGCCAGGGCACGACTCCGGGCACGTCGACGCCCCAGGCGCGCATCAGTTCGCCGCATCGGTGGAAGTCCGCCAGAGCGGCATGCGGGCGCCCCGCCGCGAGGTGGTGGCGGCCGCGGGCGTACAGGTACTGCAGGCCGTAACGGGTCTCGAACAGGGCCGCGGGGACCGGCCTCGCCAGCAGCTCGGCGGCCTCGTCGAGGTGGCCCGTGCGGACGGCCGTCAGCACGGCGACGCTTAGCGGCAGCCCGGACACCACTCCCCAGGAGGCCGGGGGCAGCGCGTCGAGGGCGGTGCCGCTGTGCTCCCGCGCCGCGTGCAGATCACCCAGGTGAAGGGCGGCCTCCGCCCGCACGGCGTGCAGGAGGGCCCGCCAGGCGGGGGCGAGGAGACGGGCCGGCCGGGGCAGCTGCAGGTCGCACCACTGGGCCGCCGCGCCGGCCCGGCCGGCGGCGACGAGCACGGTCAGGGCCGCGCAGGTCGTTGCGGTGGCGGTCAGGTCGCCGGACCAGGCGCAGCGTTCGGTGAGCACCTGCTCGGCCCGCGCGACGGCCTCGCCGGGACGGCCCCGGGTCAGCGCGTCGAGCAGGTGAGCGGTGGGGCGCAACCACAGCTCGGGGCCGGTCTGTGGAGGCGGGCTGGCGATGGCCCGCTCGGCGGCGGTCACGCCCGGGTGGGCCCAGGCGATCCATCGCGTGGTGTCGAGCAGTCCGGCGTTCACCGTGGGGTCGCCGCCGGCGCGGGCGCGCAGCGTGGCGAGCGCCCGGCGGGCCGCGTCGTGCCGGCCGTGCCACAGCGACTGATGGAGCAGGGCGCGGGTGTCGGGCACGCCGAGGTGCCCGTCCTCGGCGGCGCACACCAGGGCGTCGAGGTGGGCGCAGGAGCCAGCTGGGGACACCTCGAACTGCGCCGCGGCCAGCGCCGCCCGCACGGTCGCCCGCTCCCGCTCGTCGGCGCATCCCTCCAGCGCCAGTTCCAGGGTGGCGACCGCCCGCTGCCGCTCGGCGTCGCGCCGGTCCCGCTCGGCGGACTCCAGCAGCACAGGCACGGCCCACGGCTGCGGGGGCAGCCCGCAGGACAGCAGCAGCCGGGTCACCCGGGCGCCGTCCGCTCCGTGGTCGTGCAGCAGCTGCGCGGCCCGCAACCGCAGCGTCGCGCGCTCGCGCACCGGCAGCGCGGCCAGGATGCCCCGCCGGGCGGCGTCCCGGCGGAACACCCCGCCGGACAATAGGCCGGCGCCGGTCAGCAGGTCCAGGCACTGCGCGGCGGCATCGGCCTCCACGCCGACGAGTTGGGCGACCAGATCCGGGGAGGCGTCGTCACCGAGCACCGCCAGCGCCTGGGCGGTACGCCGCAGGCCGGGCGGGGAACCGCGGTGGATCAGGGACAGCACCGCCCGGACGTACGCTGAGTCGCCGTATCCGGCGGCGCCGCCCGCGCGGACGTCCTCGATCAGGGCCCGCAGCAGCAGCGGGTTGCCGCCCGCGTCGGCCAGATCCTCCGCCAAGCGGTCGGCTCCCCGCTGCCCGAGCGCGGCACGCGCCATCCGCAGCGCCCCCTCGTGCGACAGCGGGGCCACGCCCATGCTCTCGCAGTGCGGCTGGCCGAGCAGCTCCGCGCGGAAGGCGGTGCGCACGGACGGGGACTCCGGGCCCTCGGCGGGCAGCGCGCTGGCGGTGAGCACCATGGTGATCCGGGTCGAGCGCAGCCGGCGTACCAGGTAGAGCAGGCAGTGCAGGGACGGGGCGTCCGCCCAGTGGACGTCGTCGACGGCGATCACCACGGCCGTGCCCTCGGCGAGTTCCAGCAGCGGCAAGGTCAGTTCGCGCAGCGACCGGGCCAGTTCAGGGCCGACCGTGCCGAACCCGTCCGTGTCCTGCGGCGCCCGGGCGGCCGCCCGCTGGAGCGACCCGGCGGCCTGGGCGGCAAGCCCGTCGGGCAGCCGGACGCTGTGCAGCAGCTGCTCGAACACGCCGAACGGCAGGGAGTGCTCGGCTGCCGAGCAGGCCGCGTTCAGGACGAGGGCGCCGGCGCGGCCCGCGTCCTGCACGGCCCGGTGCAGCAGCTCCGTCTTCCCGGCCGACGGGGCGCCCTCGATCAGTGCGGCGCCGCCGGTGCCCACCGCACCGCGCCGGAACGACGCCTCCAGCCGGAGAAGTTGTTCGTCCCGTTCGACCAGGTACACCGGTTGATCCCCCCCAAGGTGCGCGCGGTGGTGAGCGGAGCGGGCCGGTCAGGCCACGGGCGCCTCGCGGTTGCCGAGCACGTACAACAGGGCCGCCGCCGCCGCGGACTCCTTGTGGTAGGCCTGGCTGCGGACCAGCGACAGGGGGCCGTCGATGACCTCGGAGGTGGCCTCCAGCTCCCGGATGGCTGGCAGGTCGTGCATGAAGAGGGCCTCCGTGCCGCCGCTGAAGCGGCGCATGGTGTCCGCCGTGACGGCAAACGGACGGAAGGCGTCCGCCCAGTCGTCCTCCTCGTAGGGCACGCCCATGGACTGCCAGCGCGTGGTGTACACGGCGTCCACCGGGTCGGGCGCGGCCGGGAGGCGGTCGTATTGGGTGATCGCGTCCCGGTCCGCCAGGGCGTTCAGCGCCTTGACCTCATCGTCGGTGAACCCGCGCCCGACCGGGCTGTAGACGTCGAGGGTGAGGCCCGGCGTCCTGGTCGCCAGCAGGGCCAGCGCCCGGGCGGTGTTGTTGACCAGCCCGAGGTAGGCGAGGCGCAGGCCGCGGCCGGAGGGGCCGCCGACGGGGCCGAAGTGGCCGCGCAGGGCGCACAGGTCGGCGATGGCCTGGGTGGGGTGCTCCTCGTAGCTGAGCGCGTTGACCGTGGCCGGCAGGGAACGCGCCAGCTCCTCCATCTCCTGCTGCGGGCCGTTGGTGCGGACGACCGCCGCGTCCAGGTAGTTGCCTAGGACCAGGCCGGTGTCGCCCCAGCTCTCGCCGGTGCCGACCTGGAGGTCGGCCGCGCCGAAGTGCAGGGTGTCGCAACCCAGAGTGCGGGCCGCGCTCCAGAACGAGGTCCGGGTGCGGGTGGAGGGCGCTGTGAAGAGCAGACCGACCTTGGCGCCGTCCAGCAGGCCGCGAAAGGGTGCGCGGGAGGTGCCGTAGGCGAACGCGACGTCGCCCAGCGCGGCGATGTCGCCCGCCGACAGGCCGGACAGGCTCAGCAGGGGCTGCCGGGGCGAAAACCTGGTGGCGTCCATGTGCTCTCTCCGATTCTTCTCGGTACTAGTGGGCGCTGGCTTGGGGGAAACCCGCGCGGGCAAACGCGTCCAGTCCGTCGGGGATGTCGAGCACGCCGCACTCCTCGAACAGCGCCACGGTCCGGGCGGAGGCGTGGACGATGCCGTTCAGCACGGACACACGGTCGTAGGACTCGTTGATGACGGTGGTGACGGTGTCGTCGCTGAGGCCGGCGTGCCGGAGCGCGGCACGGGCGGACCGGGTCGCCGGCTGCAGGGACTCCACGACGATCCCGGGCAGCAGCCGGGCGACGAGGCGGCGCTCGCTCGTGCTGAGCTGCCCCCACAGGTGCTTGAAGAACTCGGCGAAGTACGCGTGGTGCCGGCCCTCGTCGATGGCGTGGTCCTTGACGATGTCCCGGACCAGGGTGATCACACCGGTGTCCTTGGGCACATCGTTCAGCAGGGCCGTGATGAGCGTCTCGAAGACCACCACCTGGAGCAGCTGCACCAGTCGGCGATGGTCCGGGTGGGCGTCCGCGACGCCGTCGAGGCGGGCCAAGAAGGGCTGGAACTCGTAGTCCAGCGACTTGATGCCCGACCGGTGCTCCAGCTGGTCGACGGCGTCCATACTGTAGAGCGCGTGGTAGTTCTCGTCGACGCAGATCTTGAAGGCGTCCATGCGCAGGCGCCGGGAGAGTTCGAGCCCGCTCTTGTTGTCGGCGATGCGCTGGGTGGCCCGCAGGACCACCGAGACCTCGAACTCGGCGGTGAAGTTCAGCCACTGGTAGAGGTGCTGGGCCTCGACATAGCGCCTCAGCGGTGCTTCCTGGGCCGCGACCAGCGGGTGGTTCAGGTGCGGGATCAGGTGCTTGGGGAAGAAGTGCTTGAGAACGTCGCGGTCCTGCGGGGTGAGACGGCGGGGCGTGGCCCGCACTCCCGCCTTGTCGTACCAGTTCTCGAACACCTTCAGTTCGGCCATGGTGTACGTCATCGGTCAGCCACCCGGGGCGTCGGTCGCGGCACGGTCACTGCCAGCCGACGTCGCCGGCCGGACCGTCGCTGACCGCCACCCGGACATCGTGACCGACTGGCGTCTCCCCACCCGCCGCGAGCGGCAGCACGGCGGCGGCCACCAGGGCCGGGGCGATCCACCTGATGATCGTCTTCAGAACGGTCATGGCTCGTCCTTACCTTCATCGGAACAGGGGTCTGCTGCGGCATGACCGGACCGGACCCCCCGTGCCGGCCGGGCACGGAGGGGGCCGTCGGTCTCACAACAGAAACTTTGTTGGCTGTGAGGCGTGGAGAGAAGACGTAACCGCTGGCAGACAGGTGCGATGGCAAGGTGATGCCAGGTACCGGTCCGGCCCGTCAGGGGGCTCAGGCCGCCTGCTGTCCGGGCTTGCGCCACGGCACGCGACCACCGAGCGTGAGCCGTGTGCCCACGAACGAGGGCACCACCACCAGCGCGCCGAGCAGAATCCAGCCGGCGCCGTGCGGAACACCCAGCACCAGGCCGGTGACGAGCATCGGCCCGACGATCTCCTGGGTGTCCAGGCTCAGCCCGAACACCGCCTGGTACTCGGTCACCCGGGACTCGTCGGCGAGCATGTACGACAGCCCCCAGGCCCCGGCCGACTGGACCATCTCGCTCACCGTGAGCAGGACGACCGCCCCGGTCAGCAGGGCGTACTCGGTCACCCCGAACCCGCCTGCGGTGAAGCACAGCAGGGCACAGCCAGCGCCCATGGCGAGCGTGCCCCGCCACTGGGCCAGCGCCGCGCCCCCGGTCGTGTCGGTGCCGCGGGTCAGCCGGGTCTGCAGCAGCACCACCAGCACACAGTTGGTGACCGTGATCGCCGGCACCGTCCAGTGCGGCGCCCCCGTGCGCTGGATCAGCCACAGGGGCAGCCCGATGAACAGGGCCGAGTCGTGCAGGCAGCCGAAGAGGTTGGTGACCGTCGCGACGAGGAACGGCCGGTCCCGCAGGGCGGCGTACCCGCGCCGGGGCGGGGCGTCCGGCTCGGCCGCCGCCGCGGGCGGCAGTGTCATGGTGAGCACGGCGCACACCAGCAGTGCGGCCACGTCGACCAGCAGCAGCACCTTGTACGCCTGCTGAGTGCCCACGCCGATGGCCCAGGCGGCGCCCAGACTGCCCAGCGCGAACCCGCCGTTGAACGCCACGTAGGTGGCCGCGCGGACGCGTACCCGGGTCGCCGGGAAGATCACCGCGATCAGCCCGGACCGGACCGGCGACAGCAGCCGCTGCACGATCACCACGGCCCCGGTGACCACCACGAACCCGGCCAGGGAGACGGGCAGCAGGTAGCCGAGGAAGGCCAGCCCGCTCGCCAGGTGGAGCAGGGCAAGCAGGCGCCGCCGATCCAGCCGGTCCGCCGCCTTGCTGAACGGCAGGACGAAGACCATGGCGACCGCGCCGGCGGTGCTCAGCGCGACACTGATCTGCCCCGGGGTGCGGTGCAGCGACTCGGTGAAGAACAGCACCTGCGACGCGGTGAAGGCGCCGGCGCCGAAGGAACCGATCCCGAAGATGGCGAACAGCCTGCGCTTGGCCCGCCGTAGCCGGGGGTCGTTCTCCTCGGCCTCCATCGCCGCCTTGCGGCGCTCCTCCTGGTCGGCGTCAGTGCCGGTGTCGACGCTCATGCCCGCTCTCCCTTCAGTGCCGCGGCGCTCGGCAGCTCCCAGCCCGACAGCGTCACCTCACGCTCGACGCCGTCCTCCTCCCGGAGCCGCACGGTGAACCGCAGCAGATGGTGCACCCGTTCCAGCAGGCTGTACATGGCGTCGTGGTCGTCGGCCACCGCGTTGAGCATGTCCAACTCCTGGGTGCTGACCCCCGGCCGCATCGGCCGGCCCGGTGCCAGCAGCAGCCGGTGGTTGATCACGCCCGGCAGCTTCTTCAGCCGGTCGGTGCCCTCCACTCGCACCAGGCAGGTCGACGTGGGCGACGCGAGGTGGCTGAACTGGAAGGCGAGCCGGTCCTCGGGCGGCGGCGTGAACGGGGGGTTCTCCCCTAGCGCCAGGCACGCCGCGTGCATGACCAGGCTGGACCCGCCCGCGTGGGAGATCACCTCGTTGGTGTAGCCGCCCATGCGGCCGTTCACCTCGATGATCCGCGGCCCCCGCGCGGTCAGTTTGATCTCGGTGTGGGTCACTCCCCAGCGGAAGTCGAGCGCCTTCAGCGCCCGGTCGGCGAGATCCGTCACCTCGGCCCGGGCGGCGGCGTCGAGGTGGCTCGGGCAGAACTGCCCGGGCTCCCGGAACGGGGACACCAACCGGAGCTTGGACAGCGGCAGATGGACCGCCTTGCCGTCCGCGACGATGCTCTCCACCGAGCAGTAGTCGCCGTGGTGGCCCTGGTCAGTGCCGATGAGCATCTCTTCCAGGATCAGCTCCCGCTCGGGCGCACCGCCCTCCCCCGGGGTGAGCAGCTCCCGCACGAGCGCCGCACCAGCCGCCGCGTCGGTCACCGGGAAGGTGTTGCGGCTCGCGGAACCCACCGTGGGCTTGACGACCGCGGGCAGCCCCACGGTCGCCACGGCCCGCTCCCAGTCCCGAGGGTGCCGCAGCAGCGCGCAGCGGACCGCGTCGACGCCGTGCTCGGCCAGCGTGGTGCGCTGCACGAACTTGTCGGTGAGGGCGACCGCGGTCTGCGGCGACTGCCCGGGCAGGCCGTGCCGCACGGCGAGGTCCGCCGCCGTGCGCACGAGGCTGTCGGAATACGTCACCACCCCGTCGATCCCGGACATGTCCGGGCCGGGGCCGTCGGGGTCGTAGAACACCGGCGGGAGCATCTGCGACAGCATCGCGATGCCGGGGTCGTCCCGCAGCGGCCGCGGCACTGCGACGACGAGGTCGGCCACCGGCCTGAGGGTGCGCATCAGCTCCACGGGGCCCAGGGCCCCGGGCGCGTACAGCACCTTGAGGACCTTGCGCCGGCCCGTCACGCCGCCCTCACCCTCTCGTGCACGGCACCGGCGAACTCGCCGAGGGTGGGGTGGTCGAAGATGTCCCGCATGGACAGCTCCACTCCGTAGTGCTCGTTGAGCCGGCTGACCAGCTGCAGCACGGCGAGGCTGTGGCCGCCCTCCTCGAAGAAGTCGGAATCCGGCCCGACGTCGGTGAGCAGCACCTCCTTCCAGATGCCGGCGACCACGTCGAGCACCTCGGCCATGTTCTGGGTTCCTTCCGCTGTCGTCATACGTAGTGCATCCATTTCTGGGGATCGGGGGCCAGCCCTCGTTCAATTCCGGAGAGCAGGTCCGAGAGCATTCCGGCCACCAGTCCGGGCCGGCCGTCACCGACGCTGAACTCGTCGCGGGCCGTGCGGACCGTGCCCACGGAGGTGACCTGTGCGGCGGTGCCGCAGGCGAAGACCTCGCTGATCCGGCCGCTGCGGCAGCCCTCGCGCCACTCGTCGACGGCGATGCGCCGTTCCTCGACGTCCAGGCCCAGTCCGGGCGCCGCCCGCAGCAGGGTGTCGCGGGTGACGCCGGGCAGGATCGTCCCGGACAGGGGCGGCGTCACCAGCTTCCTGGCAGGGCCGTCCCGCTCGACGAAGAAGACGTTCATGCCGCCGAGTTCCTCCACCCAGCGGCGCTCCTGCGAGTCCAGCCAGACCACCTGGTCGCAGCCGTGCTCGCCGGCCTGGGCCTGCGCCGCGTACGAGGCCGCGTAGTTGCCGGCGTACTTGGCCGCCCCGGTGCCGCCGGGGGCCGCCCGGGTGTGGTCCTCGCTCACCCACACGGTGATCGGGCGGGGTTCGCCGAAGAAGCCCTCGGTGACGAAGGCGATCAGCAGGAACCGGAACTCGTCGGCGGGGCGCAGGGCCAGCCCGGTCTCGGAGGCGAACATCAGCGGGCGCAGGTAGAGGCTGCGGTGGGGCTCGCCGGGGACCCATGCCTCGTCGGCCGTGACCAGTTCCTCCACGGCGCGGACGAAGGTCTCCTCGGGCAGTTCCGGCATGAGCAGCCGGGCCGCCGAGCGGCGGAAGCGTTCGGCGTGCGCATGCGGACGGAACACGGCCGTGCGGCCGTCCGCGGTCCGGTAGGCCTTGAGCCCCTCGAAGACGGCCTGCCCGTAGTGCAGGCCGACGGTCGCCGGGTCCAGGGCGAGCGTCGCGTACGGCTCCACCCGGCCGTCGTGCCAGCCCTCCTGGCGGGTCCACCGCAGGGTGACCATGTGCTCGGTGAAGGCGGTGCCGAAGGACGCGTCCGCGGACCGCGCGGCCCGCTCCTGCGCGGTGGCACGCCGGGTGCTGAGCCGCCGGGTGAAGACGGCCGGTGCGGCATGCGTGGCCTCCGTGGCCGAGTCAGTGGTGATCATGAGGCATCACACCATCGGGGTGAAGAAGAAGGTGTCCCGCTCGGTGAAGCGGCCGTCGTCGTCGAGCGTGAAGAAGTCCGCGAACCGCAGGCCCACCTCGCGGCCGTCCTTGACCGTGCCGTTGAACGTGCCGTTGACGGCCACCCTGTTGCCCTCCGCCACCAGGGTGGTGACGGAGTGCCGGCCGTCGACGATGACGCGTTCGCCGCGGTAGAAGGCGGCCAGCGCCTCCCTGCCGACCAGCGGCTCGTACCCGGGCCGCCGGTAGACGGCCGTGGGCGTGAACAGTTCGACCAGTCCGGTGAAGTCCTTGGCGTCCACCAGGCTGTAGTAGGTGCGCACGGCTTCCTCGGGGGTGACGGCGGCGGGCGCGGGCCGGGCGGACGCCGCCCGCTGGAGCGCGTCCGAGACGATGGCCATGACTGCCTCCCTGTTGGTGTCGTCGTGGTGAAAGAAGTGGCCGCCGGGCAGGACCGAGATCGTCGCCGGCAGCCGGGTGAGGTCGCGCCAGGGGCCGAGGGAGTCGACCGGGGTGCCGGCGTCGGCGTCGCCGCCGAGGACGACGAGCGGCACCGACAGCGGGGCCTCGTCGCCGTGGACGTACGTCTCGCACGCCCGGAAGTCCGCGCGCAGGGCGGGGACGACCAGCTCCAGCAGGTCCTGGCTGGTGAGCACGCTGCTCGGGGTGCCGGCCAGCGCGCCGAGATGGGCCATGAGGGCCTCGTCGGACAGCAGGTGGAGCGGCTGGTCCCGCACGACCGGCAGGCTCGGGGCTGGCGCACCGGAGGCGATCAGCACGGCCGGCGGGCGGCCCGCCGCCTCCAGCAGGCGGGTGACCTCGTAGCCGAGCCACGCGCCCATGCTGTGGCCGAAGACGGCGTACGGCAGGCCGGCCGCCCGCCGGGCCAGCGGCTCGGCCAACCGGGCGGCGAGGCGGCGCATGTCCCCTTCCGGGGGCTCGGCCACTCTGCTCTCCCGCCCCGGCAGGTGGACGGGTACGACCTCCACCTCCGGCCCGAGAGCCTCCTGCCAGCCGCGGTACGCGGAGGCGCCGGCGCCCCCGTGCGGCAGGCAGAACATCCTGACGCGGGGATCGGTGACCCGGCGGCGGCCCGGGAACCAGGCGGCGTCGTTCATGTCAGGTCAGCTTCTTCCGTGAGCCTGGCGGACGCCTCGTCCTCGCTCATCGCCAGCAGCTCCAGCAGCAGTTCGGCGGCCGGTTCGGCGGCGTCCGGGCCACCGAGTTCCGTGGTGAGCCGGGTCGCGAGACGGCCGATGGTGGGGGCGTGGAACACCACGGCGGCCGTCAGCGGCAGGTCGAACATCTCCTGCAGCGAGCCAGCCAGGGCGACCGCCGACAGCGAGTGGCCGCCGAGGGCGAAGAAGTCGTCGTCACGGCCGAGTTCCGGCACCGCGGTGTCCAGCATGTCGCTCCACAGGACGGCCAGCAGCCGCTCGAGCGCCGTCACCGGCTCCTCATCGGCGCAGCCCCGAGGGCCGGCCGGGACCGGCAGCCGGGCCCGGTCCACCTTCCCGTTGGGGGTCAGGGGCAGCGCATCGAGCAGGACGAACGCCGACGGCACCAGATGGGCCGGCAGCTGTGCGGCCACGTGCGCCCGCAGCTCGGCGGGGTCCACGGCGCCGCCCGGGACGGGCACCGCGTACGCCACCAGCCGGCGCTCGCCGGGGGAGTCCTCGCGGGCCACGACGACGCCCGAGACCACCTCGGGATGGCCCACCAGCACGGCCGTGACCTCGGCGGGTTCGATGCGGTAGCCCCGGATCTTCACCTGGTCGTCGTTCCTGCCGAGGTACTCCAGGGTGCCGTCCCTGCGGTAGCGGCCGCGGTCCCCCGTCCGGTAGAGACGGCCACCGGGCCGCGTCCCGTACGGATCTGGCACAAAGGCCGCCGCCGTCAGCGCCGGCCGGCCCAGATAGCCGCGGGCCAGCTGGTCACCGCCGATGTACAGCTCGCCGGTGACACCCGGCGGGACGGGCAGACCGGCCGCGTCGAGGACGTAGATCTGCGTGTTCCACGTCGGCCGGCCGAGCGGCGGTGCCTCGCTGCCGCGCAGCGGTTCGCTGATGGTGACGCAGACCGTGGCCTCCGTCGGGCCGTAGGCGTTGATCATCGTGCGTCCGGCGGACCACCGCCCGGCCAGCTCGCCCGGGCAGGCCTCCCCGGCGACGACAAGGGTGCAGCCCGGGGGCAGCGCGTCGTCGGGGTCCAGCACAGTCAGCACCGCGGGCGGCAGGACGGCATGGGTGATGCGCCGGCGGTGCAGCAGCTCGCGCAGCGGCGGCCCGGGCACGCGCTCCTCGTCCAGCGGCAGCACCAGCGCGGCGCCGGCGTACAGAGCCATCACGAGGTCCCCGACCGACGCGTCAAACGCGGGGGAGGCGAACTGCAGCACCCGGCTCTCCGGGGTCAGCGCGAACCTCTCCGCGTGGCTGCCGGCGAAATTGTCCAGGCCGGTGTGGGACACGAGGACGCCCTTGGGGCGGCCCGTCGAGCCGGAGGTGTGGATGAGGTAGGCGGGGTGGGCGGTCAGCAGCGGCGTGGTGCGCTCGGCGTCCGTCACATCGGCCGCGGAGAGCCCCGCCAGCTCCGCGCGGATCTCCGGCGCGTCCAGCACCAGGGCCGGGCAGCCGGGGGGCGCGGCGGGATGCGCGGAACCGAGGGACAGCACGGCGGCGGGCCGGGAGTCGGCCAGCACGGTGCGCAGGCGTTCCTGCGGATGCGCCAGGTCCAGCGGCTGGTAGGCGGCACCCGCCTTGACCGTGGCGAGGAACGCGACGACGTAGTCGGTGGTCCGCGGCAGCGCCCCGGCGACGATGTCCTCGGGTCCGATGCCCCGTGCGATCAGCAGCCGGGCCAGCCGGCTAGCCGCGGCGTTCAGCTCCTCGTAGGTGAGCCGGTTCTCGCCGCACTCGACAGCGGTCGCGGCGCCGAAGCGGGTGGCGGCGTCCTCGAAGGCCTGGGGCAGGGTTCGGTTCGCCACTTCACGCGCGCTGTCGTTCCACTCGCGCAGCACCTGGTGCGTGAGCACCGGTCCGAGCAGGTCGAGCGTGTCGGCGGGGGCGTCGGGACCGGCCAGGGCCGAGTGCAGCAGCTGCCGGTACCGCTCACTGAGCGCGATGACCGACGCCGCGTCGTACAGGGAGGGCGTGTACTCGACGAGGAGGTCGAAGCTGTCCCCCTCGTCGATGGCCGCCACCAGGAGTTCGTACTGCGAGTGCCCGTTGTCGACCTGCTCCACGTTCCGGACGGCCAGACCGCCGGGGCGTCCGCCCGCGCGGACGGGGGTGCGCATGCCGAACAGCACCTGGAACAGCGGGCTGTGGCTGAGCGAGCGGTCCGGCTTGAATTCGTCGACGACCGTGTCGAACGGCAGCCGCTGGTGGTCGACGGCGTCGAACACGGTGGTGCGGGCCTGGCGGACCAGCGTGCGGAACGAGTCCCCGGCGCCGATCCGGCCGCGCAGCGCCACCGTGTTCACGAAGAACCCGATGAGCGGCTGGTACCGGCTGTGGGTCCGGCCGGACACGGTGGAGCCGACGACGACGTCCCGCTGACCGGAGAGCCGGGCCAGGAGCAGCTGGAACGCCGCGAGCAGGACCGTGAAGGGCGTGGTGCGCTCCGCCCGCGCAAACTCCCGCACCTTCTGCGACAGTCCGGCGTCTAGGCGCAGCATGTGCTCGGCGCTGGCGTACGACTGCTCGGGTCCGCGCGGCCGATCGGTGGGCGGGCCGACGAGCGGCGGGGCGTCGGCAAGCTGACGGCGCCAGTACTCGGCCAGTACGCCGCGTCCGGGCCCGGTCAGCAGCGCCTCCTGCTCCTCGCAGTACTGGTCGTAGGTCGCCGGCAAGGCGGCCAGTTCGGGCTGCCGTCCCTGGGCCGTCGCCGCGTAGCAGGCGTCCAGCTCGTCGAGCAGCAGGTCCAGCGAGACCGCGTCGAAGACGATGTGGTGGACCACCAGCAGCAGATGGTGCGTCGTGTCGGCGGTGCGCAGCAGCCGCGCGCGCAGGAGCGGGCCCCGCGCCAGGTCGAAGCCCGCGGCGACGTCCTTGGCGCAGGACCGCCGCAGTTCCGCGGCGCGCTCCGCGAGCGGCACCGTCCGCAGGTCCTCGACGACGAAGGGCACGTCCACCTGGTCCTCGACGAGGCGCACCGGCCGCCGGTCGCGCTCGGGGAACCTCGTGCGCAGGCTGTCGTGGCGGGCCACGACGGTCTCCAGCGCCGTGCGCAGCGCGTCCGTGTCGAGCGCCCCCTCCAGTTCGACGCGCCAGGCGAGGGAGTTGAGGGGCCGTCCCTGCGCCATCCGGTCGAGGAACCACAGGCTGCGCTGGGCCACCGACGGCTCGCTGCCGGCGGCCTCGTGCCTGGCCTCACTGATCACAGTTCTTCCTCTCCTGCCATGGCGAATTCCGCCTCCAGTTCGTCGATCTCCTGCTGGCTGAGCCCGCCGAGCGTCAGGTCCGACGGGGTCGTTCCGCCGCTGCCGGGCCGGGCCGCGTGCCGGGCCAGCCCGGCCAGGGCGCGCTCCCACAGGCCGGCGAGCGCGGCGACGTCCGGCTCGGTGAACCGGCCCGCGGGCCAGGAGAAGCCAGCCGTCAGCCGGGGACCCTCCGGCCCGTCCTCGGTGATCGCCACGATGTCCAGCGGGTGGGGCACCGGTGTGCCATCCGGGACACCACCGCCGACCAGCGGCTCGCCAGGTACGGCCGCCCAGTCCCGCACGGTCACCTCGGCGCCGGTGGCGGCGAACCGGCCGAGGTAGTTGAAGCCGATCAGCGGTGCGGGGGCTGCGGACAGGGCGGGGGCGGTGGCCGGGTTGAGCCACCGCAGCAGTCCGTGGCCGATACCCCGGTCCGGCACCTGGGCCAGTTGTTCCTTGACCCGCTTCAGCGCGGTGCCCGCGGCGGGGCCGCCCTTGAGGGCGTCGTCCGTGTCGATGCCGGTGACATCGAGCGCCACCGGGTAGAGGGTGGTGAACCAGCCGACGGTCCGGGACAGGTCCAGGCCGCCGAGGGACTCCTCCCGGCCGTGGCCCTCCAGGTCGACGAGGACCCGGCCGGACGCCGCGTGCCCGTGACCGGCCCGCCAGGCGGTGACCGCCAGGGCGAGCCCAAACAGCAGCACCTGTTCGGGGCCGGTGCGGAAGGCCTCGGGCACGGGCCCCAGCAGCTGCGCCGTGAGGCCGGCCGGCAGCGTCCGCTCCAGGGTGACGACCTCGTCGGCGGTGCGCCCCGGCACGCTCTTTGCCTGCTCCGCGCCGGCGTCACCGGCCTGCCCCACCCGCTGCCAGTACCCGGCCTCGGCCTCCCGAGCGGGGTCGATCGCCGTCCGGTGCAGCAGCCGCGCCCAGCGGCGGAAGGAGACCGGGACCGGATCGAGCCGGGGCCGTTCGCCCCGGGCCACCGCCTGCCAGGCCTGCGCCAGATCGTCCCCGATGATGCGCCAGGACACGCCATCGACCGCCAAGTGGTGGACGAGGAGCAGCAGTTGTCCCGGCGCGTCGGGACCGGCGTCCCACCATACGGCGTCGACCATGCGGCCCGCCTCGGGGACCAGCCGGGCGGCGGCCTCCGCTTCGTGGCGGTCCCGCAGACTGGCTCCCGCCGCCGCCCCGGCCGGGTCCGCCTCGACGCGGGTCAGCACGTCCTCGGCCGACCGGGAGCCCGGTGCGGGCACCTCCAGCAGCTCCTCGCCCTGCTCGGTCGTGACCAGCGCGGCGCGCAGCATGTCGTGCCGGTCCAGCAACGCCTGCAGAACCTCGGCGAGCTGACGATCCGTCATCCCGAGCGGGGTGCTCACCAGCAGGGACTGGTGGAAGCCCGCGGTCGGGCCACCCTGGCCGCGCCACCAGCACATGATCGGCGTCAGCGGGACCGTGCCGCTGCCGTCGTCCTCCGCGGCCCCGCCCTCGTCGGCACCGGTGACCGCCGCCACCTGGGCCAGGGCGCGGGGGGTCCGGTGCTCGAAGACCTGCCGCGGAGTGAGCTGGAGACCGACCCGCCGGGCCCTGCCGACCAGGTGGATCGAGCCGATGCTGTCGCCGCCCAGGGCGAAGAAGTCGTCCAGCGGTCCGACTCCGTCCAAGCCCAGCAGGTCGGCGTAGAGCGCGCACAGCACGGCCTCCCGGTCCGTCGCCGGCCGCTCGGCGGCGTCCTGGCGCGGTGCCGCCGGCGCGGGCAGGGCAGCACGGTCGACCTTGCCGCTGACCGTGGTGGGAAACCGGTCGAGCACCACGATGTCAGCGGGGACCATGTACGCTGGAAGCGCCGCCGCGGCCAGCTCCCGCAGCTCCTCCGGGCCGGGGAGCGCGTCGCCGGCGCCGGTGACGTAGGCGGTCAGTCGCTGCTCCCCCGGCCGGTCCGTGCGGACCGTCACCACCACGCGCGCCGCGGCCGGATGCCCGGCCAGTACGGCCTCGATCTCGCCGAGTTCGATCCGCAGACCGCGGATCTTCACCTGGTGGTCGGCCCGGCCGAGGAACATCAGCGCCCCGTCGCCGCGCACCCGTGCCAGGTCCCCGGTGCGGTACATCCGGGACCCCGGCGGCCCCCAGGGATCGGGGACGAACCGCTGGGCGGTCAGTCCCGGCCGGCCGAGGTAGCCGAGGGCGAGCTGGTCGCCGGAGAGGCACAGTTCACCGGGGCTGCCCGGCGGCATGGGCTGGAAACCGTCGTCGAGGACGCGCGCCGCCGTGTTCCACACCGGCCGGCCGATGGGGATGTCGGCGCCGGACCCGCCCGCCGGGCAGGGCCAGGCGGTCACGTCGACGGAGGCCTCGGTGGGGCCGTACAGATTGTGCAGCTCCACATGGGGCAGCACCGCGTGGAACCGGTCGGCCAGCGCTGCGGGAAGGGCCTCCCCGCTGCACAGCACCCGCCCCAAGCTCCGGCAGCCGGCGGCCGTCGGTTCCTGGAGGAAGACATCGAGCATGGACGGCACGAAGTGCAGCGTGGTGACGCCCTCACGCCGGACCAGCTCCGCGAGGTAGGCGGGATCGCGGTGGCCGTCGGGCCGGGCCACCACCAGGGTCGCCCCCTCCAGCAGCGGCCAGAAGAACTCCCACACCGACACGTCGAAGGACGACGGGGTCTTCTGCAGCACCCGGTCGGCCGCGGTCAGCGGATAGGCGGACTGCATCCAGCGCAGCCGGTTGAGGATGCCCCGCTGCGGCACCAGCACGCCCTTGGGGCGCCCGGTCGAGCCCGAGGTGTACAGCACGTAGGCGGGGTCCAGCGGATGCCGGGGCGCGCGCAGCTCATCGTCGAGCAGCGGGCCGGCCGGCAGCGCGGCGAGCCGCTGTTCCAACGCGGGGTCGTCCATGGCCACCCAGGGCAGCGTGTCCGGCCGGGGGCAGGGCGACCGGCTGGTGGTCAGCAGGCAGACCGGCGCGGCCTCCTCCAGCATGAACCGCAGCCGGTCCGCCGGGTGGTCGCGGTCCAGCGGCAGGTAGGCGGCACCGCTGCGGGCGATCGCGCCGAGGACGACGATCAGCTCCAGGGACCGCGGCACGTCCACGGCGACCACCCGGCCGGGACCAGCGCCCTGCGCGATCAGCAGCCGGGCGAGCCGGGACGCCCGGGCGTCGAGTTCCCGGTACGTCAGCTCCGCGCCCTCGAACCGGACGGCCACCGCGTCGGGCGTCCGCGCGGCCCGGTCGGCCAGTGCCGTGCCGAGGGCGTCGTCGTTGATGCGGACCGTCTCACCGGTGCCCCCCGCGAGCACCTCGCGCAGCTCGTCCTCCGGCAGCGGCGGCAGGTCCGCCAGCGGCAGGTCCGGCTGGGCGGCCAGGTAGCCGAGCAGCCGGACGAAGCGCGCGGCGAGCCGCTCGATCGAGTCGGGGGCGAACAGGTCGGTGCGGTAGCCGAAGAGCGCCTCCAGCCCGTCCTCGCGCTCGGTGAGCCCGAGGCTGAGGTCGAACTTGGCGTAGGGGGCGGGCAGCGGGTACTCCCGCCAGTCGGTGCTGGCCGCGGCCGACGCGGGTTCCCGGGCCGGGGTGACGTCCAGGTAGGCCTGGAACAGCGGGTTGTGCGCGGCGGTGCGGTCAGGGCACAGCGCGGCGGTCACCTGGTCGAACGGGACGTCCTGGTGGTCGTAGGCCTCAGCCATGGTCTGCCGGGCCGCCCGGACCAGACCGCGGAAGGTCAGGGTGGAGTCCACCCGGCCCCTGGCGACCACGGTGTTGACGAACAGGCCGACCATGTCCCGCGTCTCGGGCCGCGAACGGCCCGCGACCGGCACCCCGACGCAGATGTCCCGCTGCCCCGAGTGCCGCGCCAGCAGCACCTGATAGGCAGCGAGCACGGCCGTGAACAGGGTCGCCCCTTCCTCCCGGCACAGCACGCGCAGCGCGGCGGTGGCCGCCGGGCCGACGACGGTGGCGGTCTCCGCCCCCTCGAAGCGCGTGCGGACGGCGGGCCGTGGCCGGTCGGTGGGCAGCTCCAGCAGGGCCGGCGCGTCCGCGAGGCGCTCCTTCCAGTAGGCGAGGCGGTCCTGGACCTCGCTCTCCGGCCCAGGCTCGCGTGTCCAAGCGGCCCAGTCCCCGAAGCGGGCGGTGAGCGGCGGCAGGTCCTCCCGGCCGCCGGCCGCCCGTGCGGTGTACACCTCGGCCAGTTCACGGAGCAGGATCTGGACGGACGCCCCGTCGCAGACGATGTGATGGACGGTGAGCAGCAGGATGTGGTCGTGCGGGCCGAGCCGGAACAGCACGGGGCGCAGCAGCGGGCCCGCCTCGAGGTCGAAGGGCTCGCGCAGGGCCGCCACGATCGCCTCGTCGGGCCGTGCCGGATCGGCGTCCCGGACCGGCAGCGCCACCGGCCCCGGCGCGGAGAACCGCTGGCGCAACCGGCCGTCGACGGTGCCGAACGTCGTCCGCAGCGCCTCGTGCCGGGCAACCAGCGCGGTCAGGCACTCCGCGAGCAGCCCGACGTCCAGGTTCCCGGGCATTCGCAGCGCCGACCCGAGGTTGTAGGCGGCGGCCTCGTCCCCCAGGTACTGGTCGAGGAACCACAGGGACTCCTGGGCGTGGGTCGCCGAGGCCGTGCCAGGATCGGGGCGGCGAGGCAGGGCGGGGCGCGGGGTCGGCGCGGGCCCGGTCCGCTCGCCCCGCAACTTCGCCAGCAGGGCGAGTTTGGCCGGCGACAGTGATCCCTGCGCACGGTCGGTGAGAGCCATGGGCTGTCCGTCCTATGCGGTCGCGGATATGTCGGTGAACAGGCGGAGCAGGGCCTCGGGCGCGGCGACGAACGCGTAGTGGTCGCCGTCGAGGACGACCTGCTCGGTGTCGCCGCAGGCCGTCCAGCCGCCCATCAGGCGCGGCTCGATCCCGGTGTCACGGCTCCAGCCGACGGAGGTAATGGGGCACGGCAGCCGGCGCGGCTCGGGCACGTGGTAGCGCTTGTTGACCTCCACGTCGTGCCGCAGCACGCCCAGGGCCAGGTCGATAAGCCCCGGATGCGGCTCGCCTCCCATGCCGACCAGCAGGTCGCGCAGCTCCTCGGCCAGTTCGGCGTCGGTCATCTCCAGGAACCGCCCGTACGGGCCGTCCTGCGGGGCGACCTCGGAGGAGACGACGAGCCGGGCGGGCGGCGGGGCACCGCGCTCGGTCAGCCGCAGCGCTGTCTCGTACGCGGCGAGCGCGGAACTGCAGTGGCCGAACAGGGCGTAGGGCCGGTCCAGGTACAGCAGCAGCTCCGAGGCCAGGGCGTCCGCCATGGCCTCGTAGCTGTCGAAGGGCTCCTCCCGCATGCGGTTCTCCCGGCCGGGCAGCTGCACCGGGCAGAAGTTGACGCCCTCATGCAGCACCGGCCACTGCCGGTACATGCTGGCGCCGCACCCCGAGTAGGGGAGCAGGAAGACCCGCGCCCGGGCCTCGGGCAGCGGCTCACGCAGAAAGAGTCGGCTACGCCGTGTGGTGGTCGATGTCATGGGTCAGTCCTCTGGTGGGCTCTGGAGACGGACGGGTCAGTACGCGACGGGGGCCCGCTTGAGCCGGTTCCGCGCCGTGATCGGCAGGCTTTCCCAGCCGTTGATGATGTTGGAGTGCAGCCGCCTGCCTGGGCCCGCCGGCGCGAACTCGGTGAAGCGGCTGAAGAGTTCGGCCATCACGACCCGCAGCGAAACCCGGGCCACGGTGTGCCCCACGCAGTAGTGCGGTCCGATGCCGAACGCGATGTGCTTGTTGGGCCGACGCCGGATGTCGAAGGTGAACGGGTCGGGGAAGACCTCCTCGTCCCGGTTGGCCGAACCGAGCCACACCACGACCGGGTCGCCCGCGCCGATGCGCTGGCCGCGGAGTTCGACGTCGCGGGTGGCGTACCGCATGAAGTGGTTGGTGGGCGACGACCAGCGCAGCGCCTCCTCGACGCCGGTGGCGAGCGCGGAGGAATCGCCCGCCCAGTCGTCGAGGGTGGGGGTGCCCATCAGCTCGTCGAGCGCGGTGACCGGCACCTGGGCCATGGTTACGCTGGCGCCGAGCAGCAGGCTGTAGCAGTTCGCGACGATCTCGCCGAGCGTCAGCCGCCGCCCGTCCAGCTCCATCCGCAGCAGTAGGCTGACGAGGTCGTCGCCGGGCGCCTTCTGACGGCCCTTCACCAGGTCCTGAAAGTAGGCGAACAGTTCGCGGTGGGCTGCCTTGAGGACGGCCTGCGTGCCTCCGGGGCGGGCGAAGCGGGGGTCGTCGGGGGCGATCGCGGCGGCGGTGAGTTCGATGAGCCGGGCTCGGTCCGCGTGCGGCAGGTCCATCAGGGTGCCGATGACCGCCATCGGCATCCTGGTCATGCGCTCGGCCAGGTCGTAGGGGCCGCCGTCGCCGAGCGGGGTGATCAGGGGGAGGACCGCGGCGCGGATCTGCTCCCGCTTCGCCTCAACCTGCTTGATCGCGAGGGCCCTCTGCAGCGGCTCCCGGAGGTCGGCATGACGGGGCGGGTCGGTCGCGGCCATCTGCCGGCCGCCCGCCGGGTCGTCGCGGCCCAGGAGCACCAGCAGCGTGCCGCGCTCGGAGGTGAACGTCGCGTGGTCGCGCAGGACGTGGTCGACGTCGGCGTACTTGGTGATGGACCAGTACGGCTGGCCGTCGGCCGCCGTCCGGCGACTCACCGGCGCGTGGGCCCGCAGCTGGGCCCAGGTCGTGTGCGGGTCACCGGAGCTGTACAGGCCGGGATCGGTCAGGTCGCCGAGGTTGTGCGCCACGGGGCAGCGCGCCGCCGACGGGGTGATGTCCAGCATGGTGGGTGGTCCTGTCCTTGGGTGAGGCCGGGCGAAGGCGGGGCGGCCGGACGGCCGCGCACGGCCGGGCGTCGGCTTGGTTCAGCCGTCGGTGGGGGCGGCGGCCTCGATCGCGGTGGCGAGTTCGGCGATCGTCGGGCGCAGGTAGAGCGTGCGCGCGGGGATGTCGACGCCGAACTGCTCGTGCAGGGCGGACAGCAGCTCCGCCGCCATCAGGGAGTGGCCGCCAAGGTCGAAGAAGTCGTCCTCCACCCCGACGGGTTCGATGCCGAGGGCCTGTCCCCACAGGTCGGCGAGCCGCTGCTCCAGTTCGGTGGTGGGCGCCACGTACTCGTTCCAGACGGTGCGGGGCTGCCGGCTCACCGCGGGCAGGGCCCTGCGGTCCACCTTGCCGTTGCGGTTCAGCTCCAGGTGCGGGCGGACCAGGACCGCCCAGGGGACCATGTAGGCCGGGAGGCGGGCGGCGAGCCGGTCCCGCAGCAGCGTGCCGAGGGCGGCCGGGTCGGTGGTGCTGGCTGCGGACTCCGCCGGGACGACGTAGGCGATGAGCCGCTGGCCCGTTCCGCCGTCGTCCTGCGCGGCGACCGCGGCGACCGAGACCTCGGGGCAGCCGGTCAGCGCTTCCTCGACCGCGCCGAGTTCGACGCGGTAGCCCCGCACCTTGACCTGCCGGTCCGCCCGGCCCAGGTACTCCACGGTGCCGTCGGCCCGGCGCCTGGCCAGGTCGCCAGTCCGGTACATCCGCTCCCCGGGGCGCCGCGGCGACGGGTGCGGGAGGAAGCGGGCGGCGGTCGCGGCCGGCCGGTTCAGATAGCCCCGGGCCAGTCCCTCGCCCGCGGTGTACAGCTCGCCCGCCACCCCCGGCGGCACCGGGTCGAGCCCGGCGTCCAGGATGGCCACGGACGTGCCGCTGACGGGGGCTCCGATCGGCACGGACGCGCCCGGCGGCGGGGTGTCGCTCGTCCAGCAGGTGGTGTACGTGGTGTTCTCCGTCGGGCCGTACCCGTTGGTGTAGACCACACCCGGGTGGGCCTCGAAGAGCTGCCGCACATGCGGGGCGGAGGCGACGTCCCCGCCGGTCAGGACATGGCGCACGCCGGTGAAGACGTCGATCCGGGACGCGATCGTCGCGTGCAGCAGACCGGTCGGCAGCAGCAGGACGCTGACCTGCTCGTCCCGTACGGTTGTGGCCAGCTGCTCCATCTCGATGCGCCCGGCGGGCAGCACCGCCAGCCGACAGCCGTTCACCAGGGCACCGAAGATCTCGAACGTGGCGGCGTCGAAGGAGACCGGGGACAGGTGGAGGAAGACGTCGTCGGGCCGGATGTCCACCCAGTCCGTGCCGCGCACCAGCCGGGACACGGCACGATGCGGTACGCCGACGCCCTTGGGCTCGCCGGTCGAGCCGGAGGTGTAGCAGAGGTAGGCGAGGTGGTCCGGCGTCAGCCCGGTGGGCGGCACGAAGGCCTCGGCCTCGACCGTGTGGTCGGCGGGGTCCAGGACGGCGATGCCCTCAGGCACGAGTCCGGCCAGGCCGGGCGGGGCGACGGCGACCCGCACCCCCGCGTCCTCGGTCAGGGCGGCCAGCCGCGGCGCGGGATCATCGGGGCTGAGCGCCAGGTACGCCGCGCCGGACTTCAGCACCGCCAGCAGCGTGACGATCAGGTCGAGGGAGCGCTCCATCAGCACGGCGACGACGCTCTCGGGGCCGACGCCCTGCGCCTGGAGGGCAGCCGCCAGCGCCCGGGCGCGCCGGTCCAGCTCCTCGCGGCTGAGGCTCTGCCCGGCGTGGCTGACCGCCGGCTCGCGCGGCCCGCGGGCGGCCTGCTCGGCGATCAGCTCGTTCAGCCGGACGGCCTGCTCCGGGGCCTGGGCCGAGCCCCAGAAACCGTCCGTGTTCGTATCGGGCGAGGTCAGCCGGAGCTGGGCGAGGGGGGTCCCGAGCGCGGCCCGCCCGGCGCTCAGGACGGCTCGTACGACGTGCTCGAACAGCTCCGTCTCACCCGGCTCCCACTCCTGGCCGTGCCCGCCGGACACCTCGACGGTGCCGTCCGCCGCGAGCCGGACCAGCGGACGGTTCTCCGCCCGCCCCTCGGGGTCGGCGGGCACACCGCTGAACCAAACGGTAGGCTCCGGCGACTCGCCGCCCGTCCGCGCCTGGTCCCCCAGGTCGACCAGCGCCTTCCCGGCCTGCGTCACCAGCCCGGCGAATGTCTCCGACGCGTCCGCCTCGAACTCGGCACAGCCCTCGCGTGTCTCCGGCCCCTCTGTCACCAGGCAGCCGACGGTGATCCGCTCTTGGAGGGTACGGCGGTACAGGGCGGCCACGACCGCCGCGAGGGTCTCCTCGATGCTCGTGTTCACGCCCCGGCCGTCCTGACACTCAGCGGACGCATGTCCGTCCAGACTCGGTCGATGTGCGCCAGGCATTCCTCCTCGGTGCCCTCCGTGCCTTCGGCGCGCCAGCCCGCAGGAATCTCCCGGGCGGCCGGCCAGATCGAATACTGCTCCTCGTGGTTCAGCACCACGAGATAGCGCACCGAGTTGTTCTCCGTCTGCGATATGGACACAGGGGTCTCCCCTTGGTGATTCATTGCGTTGACTGTTCTTCTGGGTTTTCCCGGGGCTCACAGCCCCTGCGAAGCGCTGCCTTCCTGGCCGTCCGCGGCCACTTCCACCAGGACCCAGGACGGCGAGAGGTGATGCTCCGTCACCTCCGAGCACAGGCTCTGAGCGGTCTCCAGCGCCGCCTGCTGGGTGAGGCTGCGCAGGAACATCGTCACCAACAGAAGCCCGTTCGCCGGATGCACATGGACGTACTGGAGTTCATCGCCGTAACGATCCGACTGGCGAAAGAGGTGCCCGATGTCGGTCGGTTTTCCCGGCGGTGGAAGAAAGAATGCAACAGCGATCCGCATGGCCTCGCGCTCGCGTGAGAGGGTGGGTGACAAAGAATTACGGCGTCATTCCGCTGTGCATACCTCCACCCGGTTGTCGTGATAGACGGCTCCGCCCCCCATGTCGGCGTCCCGCTCGGCCACCGTGGCGTTGACGCCCGGCGCGCCGCCCATGAGCCTCGACCAGTGGCCCTTGGTGGTCCTGGCGACCCCGGGGCGGACGGACCGCCCCACCCGCAGTTCCGCGGTGAAGGCGCCCCGGTTGTTGAAGACACGGACCTCCTGCCCCTCGGTCAGCCCACGGGCCGCCGCGTCGTCCGGATGGAGTTCGACCGTGGGGCCGCCGGCCCGGCGGATCAGCGACTCCTTGTTGGCGAAGGTCGTGTTGAGGAAGAAGTGCGACGCGGACGAGATGAGCACCAGCGGGAACCGGCGCGCCAGCTCCTCGTCGGCGGCCTCCCGCGGAGGGGTGTAGCCGCACAGCGGGTCGTGTCCATCCGCCGCCGCCGTGGCCGACACGAACTCCAGCTTTCCGGACGGGGTGGGGAAGCCCTCCGCGAACGGCAAGAAGGGGCTCGGGTAGTTCAGCCGGGCCCAGCCCTCGCGGCGCAGCCGGTCCAGGTCGATCCCGTCCAGCGACGGGTGCCCGCTGGACAGCAGCTCCCGGGCCAGTTCCTCGTCCGACGCGTACAGGCATGGGTCCTTCAGGCCGAGCCGGGCCGCCAGTCGGCGGAACGTCTCGGTGGTGGACAGGCAGGCGCCGGGCGGTTCGACGGCGGGCTCGTTCCAGGCGATGTACAGGTGGCCGTACCCGTCGTGCAGGTCGGCGTGCTCCGGCTGCATCGTGGCGGGCAGCACGATGTCCGCGTAGTCCACCGTGTCCGTGTGGAAGTGGTCCATGACCACGGTGAACAGGTCCTCGCGCAGCAGGCCGGCGCGCACGGCGCCCTGCCCGCCCACGGCGGCGGCCGGGTTCGCCCCGTACACGAACAGCGCCTTGACGGGCGGATCGTCGACGGTGGTGAGCGCCTCGCCGAGACGGGTCATCGACAGGCTGCGCACCGGATGGGGCAGCAGATCGTCGCGGTAGAGGGCCTCCCGGTCGCCGCCGAAGTAGCCGTCCGTCGAGTACGCGATACCGCCCCCCGGGTACTTCCAGTCGCCGGTCACCCCGGGCAGTGCGGCGAGGGTGCGCAGGGCCATGCCCCCGCCGGCGTGCCGCTGGATCCCCTGCGCGGCCTTCATCCCGGTGGGCCGGGTCACGGCCAGCCGCTCCCCCAGCCGCACCACGCTCTCCATCGGCAACCCGCAGATCCGCGCCGTGCGTTCCGGCGTGAACTCCTCGATCCGGGTGCGGAACTCGGGCCAGCCCAGGGTGTGCTTCGCCAGATACGCACGGTCCTCGGCGCCGAGGGAGACCACCACGTGGAGCAGTCCGAGGGCGAGCGCGGCGTCCGTGCCCGGACGGAGCGGCACGTGCTCGTCGGCGAGTCGTGCCGTACGGGTCAGGACGGGATCGATGGCCACCACATGGGCCCCCGACCGCTGGGCCTCCGCCACCACCTTCCACAGGTGGTGGCTCGTGGTGAGGGTGTTGGTGCCCCACAGCAGGATCAGCCGCGAGTGACGCAGGTCCTCCGGATCCATGCCGCGGCTGGTGCCCAGCGTGTACTCCGTGCCGACCAGTCCCGCGATGGAGCAGATGGTCATGTCGTGGCGGGAGGCGCCCAGCGTGTTCCACAGCCGGCTGCCCGCCCGCCCCTGGAGCCCCTGGACGTACCCCAGGTTCCCGGTCCCCTGGTAGGGCCAGATCGCTTCGCCGCCGTACCGGTCGATCACCTCCGACAGGCGTCGGGCGATCTCGTCGAGGGCGTCGTCCCAGCTGATGCGGACGAACCTGCCCTCGCCCTTGCGGCCGGTCCGGCGCAGGGGGTGGAGCAGGCGGTCAGGCGCCCGGGTGTGCTCCAGGTACTGGTTGACCTTCACGCACAGAGCGCCGCGTGTGTACGGGTGGTCAGGGGTGCCACGCAGCCCGACGGCCGTTCCGTTCTCGACCTGGACCTGCCAGGAGCATCCGTCGGGGCAGTCCAGTGGGCAGGCTCCGGGCACGATCTTCAGGCCGGACCTTGTGCTCGCGGGCGCGCCTGACATGGGAACTCCCCTCGTCCGGTTCATGGTTGCCGCTCCGTGCTCAGCAGCGACAGGAACTCGTCGGCCAGGGTCGTGGTCCCGACGCGGGAGCAGGGCCCGGTGAGCAGCACCCGCTCGTCGCCGGTGATCTGCACCTTCACCGACCCACCCGGCATGACCACAGTGACCCTGTCGTCGATGAGTCCCAGCCTCCGGGCGGCGCAGGCGGCGGCGCAGGCCCCGCTGCCGGAGGCCAGGGTGTATCCGGCGGCCCGCTCCCAAATCTCGATCCGGATGGTGCGCCGGTCCTCGACGGTGAGGAACTCGATGTTCGGCCGTGCCGGGAAGTGGGAGTGGCCGACGAGCGCGGGACCGAGGCGCGCGGCCAAGCTGACGTCGGCGTCGTCGACCGGTACGACGACATGCGGCACGCCGTTGTACACGGCCGTGATGTTCAGCCTGACTCCCGGGGCGAGGTCCACTGGTACGTCGATCAACTCGGCGCCGCCGGGCTGCCCGGGGTCGTGGTGCGTACAGGTGCCCAGGTCGATGGTGCCGACGCCGTCCGGACGGCCGCCGAGGCGCACGTGCACGCTCCCGCCGGACGTCCTGAGCGTGATCTCGTCCCGCTCGGTGTGGCCGTACTCGCGTAGGTACCGGGCGAAGACGCGGAGGCCGTTCGCGCTACGCGCGCACTCCGAGCCGTCCGAGTTGAAGACCCGCACGTCGAACACGTCGTCCCCGTCGGCCTGGGCGGGGAGCGGGCCGTATAGCACTCCGTCCGCGCCGATTCCGGTGTGCCGGTCGCACAGCAGCCGGGTCGCGTCCGCGCCGGGGGCGGGCGCCGCCTGTGCGGGGTCGGCGATCAGGTAGTCGTTGCCCAGGGCGTGGTACTTGACGACGGTGCTCATCCCTGGCTGACGGCCTCGGTCTCGAAGTCCTCGCCGTACCAGCGCTCGCTCCAGCGCGAGAAGGACACGACGGTGATGTCCCGGTACCCCTCGTCCTCGACCGGCACGATGTCTGTCACGTAGTGCCACAGCTGGCGGTCGTCGAAGGCGACGGCCTGGCCCTCCTGGACCGTCGTGGTGAAGATCGGCGTCTCCTTGTCCTCCGCGTTGCGCAGCGTGAGTTCCGCACCGGTAATGCCGGCCCTGCGGTAGACGGAGATCACCACGAACTCGTGGCCGTCCTGGTGGACGCCTTCGGGAACGACGACACCCTGCAGATCCTTGTTGGTGATGACCCGGTACTGGTGGACGTTGATCTGCCAGACGTCGTCCTCGGGCAGCGGGATCTGGGCACACGCCTCCCGGATGTGCTCGGTGAAGTCGACCTCGATCGGCTTGTAGTGGCGGCGGATCCCTCCCGCGATGGGGTTGAACTTGGAGTAGGTGACGTACGGGCGGTGCGGGAGCAGCTCGAAGTCCCAGGCACCGTCCTTGTGCACCAGCTTGTACTGGGAGAAGCGCCGCCAGCGGTTGCCGTTGCCGATGTACTCGTCGAAGCCCAGGTCGTCGAAGCTCTCCAGGATGTCGCTGCCCGTCTCGGGAAGGGAGAACACACGGAAGCCCTGCTCGTTGAGAGCCATGGGTGATGCCTTTCTGGTGGGAAGGCCGGTGAATGAGTCGCAAGCCGGTCTGACACCGGCACATGGGCGGGGTGGGGCGCGGGCTCAGGCGGCCGCCGACTGCCTCTCGCAGTGCTCAAGAACCCGGTCGAGGTACCGCTGCGAGCTGTTCAGGCGCACGCAGGTGCCTAGGGCGATCTCGCGCCCGGCGTCCGGATCGCGCTCGACGACCGGACCGATGACGTTCTTGTACCAGCCGGCCGCGTGGCGGGCGTCTACTCCGATGTGCACGTCGTGGTAGATCTTGCCCTCCGCCGGAAGCCCCAGCCGGTCCCACGCCGTAACCAGCTGACGGAACCTGCGGGGCGCCAGGAATTCGGTGACGCCGTAGTACCCGATGGCTCGCTGGTAATTCCGACGGGACAAGGCAATAGCGGCTGATATGTTGCCGCACTCCTTGGCTTCCAGCAGAAGATTCCGGTCGATGTAGTCCTGGTCCACATCAATGGAGGCGAGGCACTGGGAGAACAGCGTCGTGTGTACCTCTACGAAGTCGCCATTGCCCATCTCGTCCCAGTAATTCGCCGCGATCTCCATCTTCTCGGCACCCTTGGTGCCCACCTGCATGACGGCCAGGATGTCGTCGAAACGGGGATCCAGAGACGTCTCCTGAGCCAGCAGGAAGCGGATGTCCTCGGTGGTCGCCGACTTGGCCAGATGGCGGGAGTACATGGGGTGCGAACTCGCCGGGTGCTCCTGGATGAGGGCCTTGAGCCAGCGGACGTACTCCTTGCCCCCGGTGGGGTAGCCCTTCAGCCACGCCTCCGGGACCTGCCGGAACTCGTTCTCCAGCATGGCGTTCTCGAGGATGCTCGTGACGTCCCTGATGACCGGCTGCGTGTCCTGGTCCGGGCTGCTCGCCGCGGTCTGGCTGAACTCGTACGCGTAGACGTCCGTGAGCACGTCGTGCAGATGCTCGTGGCTCCGGGGGTCCCCGTCACGGAACGCCCGGTGCGCGAGTTCCCGGCATTCCTGGGTCAACTCGGCCCGTTCGCTGTAGTTCTCGGTCAGCCCTTGCCATATCGCGCTGGAAGGAGATTTCACCGCCTCCCTGAATATCTGCAGCAAGGGCAGGGCCATGCGCCGGAAATTCGACATGCCACCATCCTTTCGACCATCTTCCCTGTGAGCCTCCGGGTTCTCGACCCATTGGCAAACTGCGGTACGTAGAAAGGATTGAGCACGCCCAGGGCAACTGTCAGCCGCTGCGCCTGGCAGGGTGTTGCCACGTCAATACCCTGCCACGAGAGGGGGCAGGTGGGTCACGTTCGCTGGGGCGGCGAATCCCCTTGTTCAGGCGGCCCTCGGACTGTTGGACGACATCCGCCGCTGGAGCTCCCGCCCGAATGCACTCCGTCGCTGACGGCGTCGGCCTGAGCGATCTGCGAGGAGAGTTGTGCGGGGATGGTGGATAACCCCTTGCTGGAGGAGCGCTGGGACTGCTCGGTCAGTCTCAACGCCACTGCCATCGGCACCACGCCAAAGGGCTGCCTCCCACAGCCCCGTCACCTCCATCGACCCCGACGCCGGATGGTAGGTCCGCCCCACCCGCCACCAAGACCTCCCTCACCCTGGACGACCTGATCCCATGAACCGCCCCGTGTCAGGT
>NZ_CBDQZH010000053.1:0-44603 GCF_965341775.1 Streptomyces sp. bgisy159
TCCTCACACCTGCGGTGCGGCGGTTCCCCCCAGCAGCGCCGACGCGGTCCTGAGCGGAGCGGGCACGTCCGCCGGTACGGGCTGGAGGCTCTCGTGGCAGGTGAAGCCGAGGAGGGTCATGGCCCGGACGACTTCCCTGCCGGTGAAGTCGCGGCGGTCCTGCCGGGTGATGACCTGGCCCACCTGCTTGACCGGATACCGGCGGCGGCCGATGGTCACGGACTCACCCGTGACGAGTTCCGGGGTGACGCCCTTCATCGAGGCGAGCACCCCGCTCCTGGACAGCTCGAACGGGTACCGGGCGATGACGCAGCGCATGATGCCTCACAGGGGGAAGGAGGGGTACGGGCCGAGCGGACGGGCGGGGTCGGTCACCGGGCGAGGTTGGACACCCCCGGTGTCCGGTCCGGCCGGCCGACGGCGAGGGGCGCGGGGCGGACGCCCCAGGAGGCGCGCGGCCCGGTGAGGACGTCCCGCAGTCGGGTCCGGTCCGTGTAGGCGGGGCTGTCACGGAGCACGGCGAGCCGGGCCAGGGTGATCAGGCCGGTGCTCTGGTCGTCCCCGTCGCACAGGACGAGGTGGTCGACATGGGCACCGGCCATGAGGGACAGAGCCACCTCGACCGTCATGTCGTCACGGACCCGGGGCCCGGACGAGTCCCCGCCGTCCACCACGTCCCTGGCGTCGGCCACGGGCCTGGTGGTGCGGTCCACTGCCTGGTGCTGCGTCCGAGCCGACGTCATCGAGCCTCCTGCGTGAAGGGGTGGACTGGTGATCGCGTGGTTCTAGGCCGCCGAGCCGTGACCGGTCCGCCGCTGGGGCCTGCGGCGCGCCGCTTCACCGGCGGGACGGCCCTGTCCGGTGTCGCCCCCGCGACCCGCGCGGCCCTCACGGCCCCCGCGGCTTCCGCCGTTCCCGCGGGCCTCGCGTGCTCCGCCGGCCCCGCCGCCCCGGCGACCGCGGCGACTGCGCGACGCGGACGCCCCGCCGCGGGGACGCTCCGCGCTCGGCGTGGTGATGACGACCGGGATGCCGGACGGCGCCTGGGCGCCCGTGATGCGGCTGAGCTCCGCCTCGCCCGAGCGCACCTCGGTGATCCGGGGGGCGATACCGGCCGAGGCCATCAGCCGGCTCATGTCGCGGCGCTGGTCGGGGGTGACCAGGGTGACGACGCTGCCGGACTCGCCGGCGCGGGCCGTGCGCCCGCCACGGTGCAGATAGTCCTTGTGGTCGGTGGGCGGATCGACGTTCACCACCAGGTCGAGGTTGTCGACGTGGATACCGCGCGCGGCGACGTTGGTCGCCACCAGGACCGTCACGTGCCCGTTCTTGAACTGGGTCAGTGTCCGCGTGCGCTGCGGCTGGGACTTGCCGCCGTGCAGGGCCGCGGCGCGGACGCCGCTGCTCAGCAGGTGCTTGGTCAGCCGGTCCACCGCGTGCTTGGTGTCGAGGAACATGATCACGCGCCCGTCCCGCGCCGCGATCTCGGTGGTCGTCCGGTGCTTGTCCGCGTCGTGGACGTGCAGGAGGTGGTGCTCCATCGTGGTGACCGCGCCCGCCGAGGGGTCGACGGAGTGAACCACCGGGTCCGACAGGTAGCGGCGGACCAGCCGGTCGACGTTGCGGTCCAGGGTGGCCGAGAACAGCATCCGCTGCCCGTCCGGGCGCACCTGGTCGAGCAGGGCCGTGACCTGCGGCATGAAGCCCATGTCGGTCATCTGGTCGGCCTCGTCGAGGACCGTGATCGCCACCTGGTCCAGCCGGCAGTCGCCCCGGTCGATGAGGTCCTTGAGCCGCCCGGGCGTCGCGACGACCACCTCGGCCCCGTCGCGCAGCGCACCCGCCTGACGGCCGATGGACAGCCCGCCGACGACGGTGGCGAGCCGCAGGCTCACGGAGCGGGCGTACGGGGTGAGCGCGTCGGTGACCTGCTGGGCCAGCTCGCGGGTGGGGACGAGGACGAGGGCGAGCGGTTGCCGCGGCTCGGCACGCCGCCCGGCCGTTCGGGCCAGGACGGCGAGGCCGAAGGCGAGGGTCTTGCCCGAGCCGGTCCGGCCACGGCCGAGTACGTCACGGCCGGCCAGGGAGTTCGGCAGGGTCGCCGCCTGGATCGGGAACGGCGCGGTCACGCCCTCATGGCCGAGCGTGGCCAGCAGCCGCGGCGGCAGGGCCAGATCGGCGAACGACTCGACGGCGGGCAGCGCGGGCGTGATCGTCTTCGGCGGCGCGAACTCGCCCTGCGCGGCACGCCGCGGCTGTCCGGGCTGCTTGGTCCGTCCGGCCGGCCGACGGCCCTGGCCGCCCTGCCCCTGGCCTTGGCCCTGGGAACGGCGCGGACCGCCGGAGCGGTTGGTGCCGGCGCCCCCTCCTGCGGGGGCATACGAACGAGAGGTGCGGGCACGCTTCATGCGGAGCCTTCCTTGATGGGGCACGCATCAAGGAATTCCCGCAGCAGACGAGTGGCGCAGAGAATCTCGAAACGAGCCTGAGAAAAATGTGAGGGCGGGGTTTTCCTGTCTCCCGCCCGGAAACGAAGCGAGCCGGGGCCCGCACCCCAGAGGTGCGGGCCCCAGCTGCGAAATACGTGTCTGCGCCGGTGTCAGGCAGGAACGATGTTCTCGGCCGTCGGGCCCTTCTGGCCCTGCGCGATGTCGAACGACACCTTCTGGCCTTCCAGCAGCTCACGGAAGCCGGAGGTGGCGATGTTGGAGTAGTGGGCGAAGACGTCGGGGCCGCCGCCGTCCTGCTCGATGAAGCCGAAGCCCTTTTCCGCGTTGAACCACTTCACGGTGCCAGTAGCCATGTCAATCTCCTTAGGAGCCGGTGTCAGGGAACTCGCCGTTTGCGAACTCCGAGTCGCCGCGATGATTGCCCCGTCGGAAATGAACCTGCTGGGAACCACACCTGCAACTGATAACGACAGTAGCACGGCACGACCGGCCCCGCCCGGCCGATAATCCCCACCCGACCGGCGGCCGGGGAATACTCGCCGGACCCCGGATCTATTTCTCATTTCGCGGGAACAGATATTGCGCGTCGCGGGACCGGTGTTTCCTGCCGTGGGCCCCGCCCGCAGGCCTGTGACCTCCGTGGACGGCCGATGCGGGGGTGGCGACCGCCGCGCGCGCGGGCACGGCGGCGGACGCGCGGCGGCGCCGCTTCCGCGAGGAAGCTCACATCCGCCGCCGACCCTGCGTCATCCGCCGCCGCCCCCGAACCCGGCCTCCGCGGCGAACCTCACTGGTCGGAAAAGCCGATGTCCCCGATGGTCCACGCGCTCACGTCCTCCAGCGCGACGCGGTACATGCCTCCCGTGCCCGGGATGCCGAAGCTGCCCTGGAGAATCCGGGCGACATGGAAGTGCAGGTGCGTGGGTGTGCCGGTGGGCTCCGGGCCGGGGCCGGGGCCGTGGCCGTCGTCGAGGTCGCGGCCGTCCGGGGGGCCGGTGAACGCGGCGGCGAACCGCCTCAGTTGCTCGGAGTCGCTCAGGACTTCGGCGACGCGTTCCTTCCACAGGGCTTCAGGGGCCAGCCGTCCGGTGATGACGGCTCCCGGCGTCACCACGGTCAGGGACATCCGGCTGCTGTGCTGCGACTCGACCATCCGGGCGATCGCGACGAGCAGCTCGTCGGGGTGCTTCATGCTTCGGGAGCCTAGCCGGACGGCGGGTGCCGACGCGCGACGGGCACCGAATTCCCGTCGTGCCGGGCCGGATCACCGGCTCAGCCGGTCCCGCCCGGGCGGGTGGTCCGGGCCTGTCGCGCGGGTGCAGTGGGAGGGGCGGCCGGGGCGATGTCGCAGGTCTCGGTCGCGGAGTTGCCGTCCTCGCCCGTCAGATGGACGACGGCCTGGCCGCCGGGATCCTCGTTGTAGGCGATCGTGCAGGTCAGCTGGTGCAGGGCGGTGGTGTCGAGGCCGGCCAGGGGGAGGGGGACGTGGGCGGTGACCTCCCCGGCCGGCGCGGCTTCGACCGTGAGCGGGCCGCGGGGGGTGGCGGTGGGCAGGGCGGTGGTCAGGCCGGCGGCGCTGTCCTCCGGACGGGGGCCGTTGAGCAGGGCGAGTACGGCCTTCTCCGTCGGCACCGGCGGGGTCCCGGCCGCGTTCGGGTCGGTGTAATCGGGGCCGAACCCGGACGACGGCTGGGCCTTCCAGATCACCGGGGACAGCCCGCCGTCGGGGGCGCGGAAGAAGAGCAGCACGTCGTAGCCGTGGTCGAAGAACGCCTGGACGGTGGCGGGGCCGCCCGCCTCGATGACGTCGGTCTCCTGGATGCCGCAGGCGCCGAGGAGCGGCAGCAGCGCCGCCGTCGCGGCGACGGCGGCCGGCCTGGGCCAGCGCGTCCGCACGCGCGGCGTCCGCACCCCTCTCATGCCCCGGCCTCCTCCGCGTGCAGCGGTATCTCCACGGTGAAGACGGCGCCGCCCCCGGGCAGGTTCCCGGCGCGGATCGTCCCGCCGTGCAGCTTCACGTTCTCCAGGGTGATCGCCAGCCCCAGGCCGCTGCCCGCCGACCGGGTGCGGGCCGCGTCGGCCTTGTAGAAGCGGTCGAAGATGTGCGGGAGCGACTCCGGGCGGATACCGGGACCGCTGTCCATGACCTCGGTGACCAGCACCGGCGGGCCCGGGGAGCGGGCCTCGGCACGCAGCCGCACCGTCACGGGCGCGCCCCCGTGCCGCAGGGCGTTGCCCACCAGGTTGGCGAGCACGACGTCGAAGCGGCGCGGGTCGAGCCGGGCGCGCACGCCGTCGGCGAGTTCGGCACGGACCCGGCCGTCGGTCCAGTGCCGGTTGTGGAGGGTCTTGCGGACGGCCTCGGCGACGTCGACCTCGTCGGCGTTGAGTTCGGCGGCGCGGGCGTCGAAGCGGGAGATCTCCATCAGGTCCTCGACGAGCACGGCGAGCTTCCCCGTCTCGGCGCTGACCAGCCGTACCGCCCGCGCGGTGTCGGCGTCCAGGCGGTCCGCGTCCTCGTCGAGGACCTCGGTGACGGCGAGCATCCCGGCGAGCGGGGTGCGCAGTTCGTGTGAGACGTCGGAGGCGAAACGGCGGGCGCGTTCCTCGGCGTCGCGCAGTTCCCGCACGGAGTGTTCGAGTTGGCCCGCCGCCTCGTTGAAGGTGCGGGCCAGGTCGGCCAGTTCGTCGCTGCCGCGCACCGGGATGCGGGTGTCGAGCCGACCGCTGCCCATGCTGCGGGCGGCGCGGCGCAGTTCCCGCACCGGGCGCAGGACGCTGCGCGCGGCGAGCAGGCCGGGAATCAGCGCGATCGCGAGGCCGGGCACGGCGCCGTCCCGGGCCGCGGTCAGGAGCGCCTCGACGTTGACCTGTTCGTCGCTCATCGGCATGACGGCGTAGATGACGAGCCGGCTGGGCACCACGCTGTACGGGCCCGTCTTGAAGACGGTGGGCATGGCGATGGTCAGATAGGGCCTGCCGTCCTTGACGACCCGCTGGAAGCTGCCGTTGGGGTTGGCCAGTGCGGCGCGCCGCAGCTCGGGCGTGATGACGGTGGAGACGGGGTTCTCGCCCGAGGAGGCGCGCACCGAGCCGTACTCGGCGAACACCCACCAGGGGCGCGGCTTGCCCTTGCGGGCGATGTCGCGCAGGACCCCCTGGATGTCGCTCCCCCCGCCCACGGGGAACCTGAAGCCCGTCTGCTGGACCTGGTCGCGGAACGACGAGACGGCGGTGTCCTGGGCGGTCTTCAGCAGCGCGTTGCGCGCCTCGCGGTAGGTCAGCGCGGACGTCGTGCCGGCGCTGACGGCGGCGACCAGCAGGAACGCGAACAGCAGCCGGGTGCGCAGTCCGAACGCCCTGGCCCGCGCCCGGTCGCCGACGGCCGCTCGACCCGGCCGCGCCGCCCCGGCGCCGGGTGCCCGGCGGACCCGGAGCACGGACGGCGCCCGCAGCCGACGGGGGAGGCGGGAGCCGGAGGAGCCGGAGGAGCCGGAGGAGCCGGAGGAGCCGGAGCGGATGGTCACAGCGGTCCGAAGCGGTAGCCGAAGCCGCGCACCGTCTGCACGTAGCGGGGGCGGCCGACCTCGTCCTCGATCTTGCCGCGCAGGCGGGCGACGCAGGCGTCGACCAGCCGGGCGTCGGCGTGGTAACTGTGCTCCCAGACGTGCTCCAGCAGCTGCTGCCGGCTGAACACCTGCTCGGGGGCGGCGCACAGGTGCAGGAGCAGCCTGAGTTCGGAGGGGGCGAGCGGGAGGGGCCGGCCGGCCTTGATGACGGTCAGGCCGGCCCGGTCGACGGCGAGCTCCCCGTGCACCTCGACGGCCGTCCGGCCGGGGCGGCCGTCGTCGATGCGGCGCAGCACGGCCCGGATCCGGGCCTCGATCACCTCGGGGCGGGCGGGCTTGACGATGTAGTCGTCGGCCCCGGCCTCCAGGCCGACGACCACGTCGAAGTCGTCGCCGCGCGCGGTCAGCATGATGATCGGCAGCTGGCTGTGCTCGCGGACCTGCCGGCAGACCTGCACACCGTTCATGCCGGGCAGCATCAGGTCCAGCAGCAGCAGGTCGGGGCGGAACGCGGCCAGCGCGGCGAGGCCGGCCTCGCCGGTCGCGGCCGTCCGTACCTCGTGGCCTCGGCGGCGCAGACCGAGCTCGACCCCCTCGCGTACGGAGGGGTCGTCCTCGATGAGGAGCACGCGGGGCATCGGCGGTTCTCCCTCGGTGGTGGTCAGGACCGGGCCAGTCGGCGGCGGGCGCCGGACAGCAGCGCGTCGAGTTCGGCGAGCCGCAGCGGACGGGCGAGCAGGGCGAAGACGAGCACGACGACGGCCGCGCCGGAGGCCGCCGCGGCCAGGGCGCCCGCCCGGCCGGCCCCGACGGCCGCGAGGTGGCCGAGCACGGTGGCGGGTGCGGCGGCGACCGCCAGCCGGGCGTGCGCGCCGGCCGCCGACGAACGCCAGGGGCGGGCGACGCCGAGCCGACGGCTCAGCACCCGGCCGGTCACCGCCCAGCCCACGCACAGCGCCACCGAGTACGCCGCCGCCATGCCGGTCACCGTCCAGCGGGCCGGGAGCAGCTGCGCGGCGGCCACGGACAGTCCCGCGTTGAGGCTGACGATCACGAGGTTCAGCAGGAACGGCGTGCGGGTGTCGGAGAGCGCGTAGAAGGTGCGGGAGAGCACGTACTGGCCGGACAGGGCGACCAGGCCGGGCGCGAAGGCCATCAGGATGCCCGCCATCGCGGCCGTGTCGGCGGCGCTGGTCCTGCCGTGGCCGAAGACGACGGCCATGACCGGCTGGGCGAGGGCGAGCAGCGCGCAGGCGGCGGGGACGACGGCCGAGGCGGAGACGCGCAGGGCGTGCGAGACGTCGCGCCGCAGGGCGGGGGTGTCGCCGTCGGCGGCGGCCGCGCTCATCCGGGGCAGCAGCGCGGTCACCACCGACACCGTGACGATGCCGTGCGGTACCACCCACAGGACGTAGGCGTTGTTGTAGGCGCCGAAGCCGGGGCCGCCGTCGAGGCCGGCGGTGGTGGCCAGGCGGGTGGTGACCCAGTAGGCGGCCTGGTTGGCGAGGACCAGCAGCACCAGCCAGCCGGCGGAGCGCAGCGGGCGGGTCAGTCCGCTGCCGCGCCAGTCGAAGCGGGGCCGCCAGCGGAAGCCGGCCGCGCGCAGCGCCGGGAGGAGGGCGAGGGCCTGGACGGCGATGCCGGCGGTGGTGCCCCAGCCGAGCACGGCGGTCTCGGTCGCGTCGAGGGTGCCCCTGCCGCCCGTGGTCAGGGCGAGGTACAGGCCGAAGACGGTGATGACGACGACGTTGTTCAGGACCGGCGCCCACATCATCGCGCCGAACCGGCCCCGGGCGTTGAGCACCTGCCCGAGCAGGGTGAACAGTCCCAGGAAGAAGATCTGGGGCAGGCAGTAGCGGGCGAACGCGGTCGTCATGGCCGCCTGCTCGCCGCCGTAGTCGGTGTACGCGTCGATGATCGCGGGGGCCGCCCACACCGCGGCCGTGGTGATCACCAGCAGGGCGGCGACGCACACGGTGACGAGCCGGTCGGTGTACGCGACGCCGCCGTCGTCGTGTTCCTTGGCGGCCTTGACCAGTTCCGGCACGAAGACGGCGTTCAGCGCGCCGCCGAGGAGCAGCATGTAGACGATCGTGGGCAGGGCGTTGCCCACCGCGTAGCCGTCGGCGACCGGGCCGATGGTGCCCAGTGCCGCCGCGACGACGGCCGAGCGGGCGAATCCGGTGGCGCGGGCGACGACGGACCCGGCGGCCATGACGGCGCTGCCGCGCGCGGCGGAGACCGGCACGGCCGCTTCGGCGGGCCGGGGGCCGGCCCCGGAGCCGCCGGCTCCGGCGTCGGGTCCGGCGTCGGAGCCGGCGTGAGCGTCGGGGGCGGGTCCGGCGTGAGTTCCGGCGGCGGGTCCGGTGCCGTGCGGGAGCCGGGGCTCCGGCATGCTCCCGGTGCCGGCCGGCGCCGGGGTCGTCGGCGGCTTCACCGGCGGTTCAGATACGCCTGGAAGGCGCGGTAGAGCGTGTGGTTGGCGCTGCCGCCCAACGGTTTCTCCCATTCCCCCAAGGTCTCGACGACCTGTCCCCCGGTGCCGAGCTTCCACCTCAGCAGCCCGTACGCACGTTCCCCCGGGTCGAGAGTGGAGGGTACCCCGCGCATGTCGTAGACGTCGGCGCCGAGCGCGTGGGCGTCCCGCAGCATCCGCCACTGCAGGGCGTTGGACGGCCGCACCTCCCGGCGGTGGTCGGCCGAGGCGCCGGTCTGGTACCAGACCCGCCGGCCCACCGTGATCATGGTGTGGGCGGCGAGGATCTCACCCCGGTGCCGGGCGAGGTAGAGCCGCATCCGGCCCGGCTCCTCGGCGTTGAGGACCGCGTACTGGCGCTCGTAGTAGGCGAGCGAGCGGCCGAGCCGGAAGCCGTCGCGGCGCTCGGTGAGACCGAGCAGCCGGTAGAACTCGGGGAGTTCCGCGGCACTGCCGACCACCACCTCCACGCCCTCCTTCCCCGCGCGGCGGACGTTGCGCCGCCACTCCTGGTTGAGCCCGGACCACAGGTCGTCGGTGGTGCGCCCGGCGAGCGGCACCCGGAAGACGTGGCGCGGCTGGGCGTCCCCGTCCGCCTCGGTGCCGTCCCCGCCGCAGCGGCGCCAGTCCCGGGCCCGCAGCCGCTCGGCGACGGCGGTGCCGAGCGGGTCGACCTCACTGGCGAGGACGTCGCCGAGGCGGCGGCCGGGGCCGGCGAGCGGCTTCAGCCGGGCGGCGTCCCAGCGCCGGTAGGCGGGCGAGGGGCCGATGCGCACGGCGAAGGCGCCCGCGCGGCGCAGGTGCTCCAGCAGCGGATCGAGCCAGCCGTCGACGTCCGGGTCGGTCCAGTCGGCGACGGGCCCCTCGGGGAGGTAGGCGAAGTACTTGCGGGTGCCGGGGAACTGCCGCAGCAGCACCAGCGCCACCCCGGTCAGTTCCCCCGCCTCGGGATCCGGCCCCCAGCCCAGCAGCTGGGCGCGCCAGCCCTGCTTGACGTCGGCCCACGAGGGGCACTGCAGGAACCCGGCGCCGAGCGCCGCGCCGGCGGGGGACGACAGGAAGGCCCGGTACGTCCGGGCGGTGACGGGACGCAGGGCCATGTCCCCGTCCCCCGCCGGGCGCGTACGGCCGGGCGGCACGAGCAGCGCTGACACAGTGAGCCTCTCCTTCTCCCCGGGCCGGTCGCGGGGACGCACTGGATGCTCACAGCGGCCCATGACCGCTCCGCGCGGTGAATGTGACCGGACCATGACCGTTCCTCACCAGTCGCCGTCACATCGCTCCATGGCGGCTGACCTCGGGTTTTCCGGGCCTACAGTCACGGCATCGCCGTCCCGATCCGCTTCTCGCCCTCACCCGGAGGCCCCGTTGCCCCGCAACCGCGTACCCGCCCCCTCCCCCGCCCGCGACCGCGTCCCCGCCCGGGTCCGCACCCGGGTCCGCACCCGGGTCCGCGTCCGGGCCGCCGTCGTCGCGGCGGCCCTGCTGGCCCCGCTGGCCGCCTGCTCGTCGGGCGTGTCCGACGGCGGCTCCTCCGGCGGCTCCGGCCGCGGGGCGGGCCCGGACGCCGGCGGCCGCCCCGTCACGGTCACCGTCACGCCCTCGGGGCAACGGGCCCCGGCGGGCCGGCCGGTGACGGTCAGGGCCGCGGGCGGCACGCTCACGTCGGTGACCGTCACCGACGCCGAGGGCCACGGGCTCGCCGGCAAGGTCGCCGCCGACGGCCGGTCGTGGACCTCCGACCGCAAGGCCGCGCCCGGCACGGCCTACACCGTGGCGGCGGCGACCCGCGGCGAGGGCGGCACCGCCGGGAGCACCACGTCCTCCTTCACCACCGCCCCGGCCGACAAGGTCAACAAGGTCGACTGGCGGCCCGGCGCCCACTCCACGGTCGGCGTCGCCCAGCCGCTCTCCCTGGTCTTCGACAACCCGGTCACCGACCGGGCCGCGGTCGAGAGGCAGCTGAAGGTCACCACGTCGGACGGCACCGGGGGCTCCTGGGGCTGGATCCGTGACTGGTCGGGCCGGGACCGGGTGGACTGGCGGCCCGAGCAGTACTGGAAGCCCGGCACGAAGGTCACGCTGAACGCAGAGCTGAACGGCACCGACTCGGGCCGCGGCGGCTGGTTCGTCCGCGACTACACCACCAGCTTCACCGTCGGCGCCCGGCAGGTCGTCAAGGTCGACCTCGACAGCCACCGGCTCACACTCGAACGCGACGGCCGGACCGTGCGCCGCATCCCGGTGTCCGGCGGCACGCCCGGCGGCGACAGGCGCTCCTGGCGCGGGACCGCGGTCCTCATGGCCAAGGAGGGCACGATCAACATGAACTCCGAGACGGTCGGCCTCGGCGACGCCTACGACAAGATGGTCGACTACTCGATGCGCCTGACCTGGTCGGGGATGTACGCGCACGCCGCCCCGTGGAACGCCGCCCACTTCGGCCGGGCCAACCACAGCTCCGGGTGCATAGGGATGAGCGACGCGGACGCGGCCTGGCTCTACGGCCAGGTACGGCCGGGCGACCCCTTCGAGATCACGGGCGAGGACACCAAGGGCGTGGTCGCACCCGGCAACGGCTTCGGCGCCTGGAACCTCTCCTGGACCGAGTGGCAGGGCAGGAGCGCGCTGCACGGCTGACGCCGGGCGGGCTTCCCGGCGGGGCCGGCCACGGGGCGCGCCGCACCGCGCGTCGATCGCCACCGCCCCCGCGGTCCGCCCCGCCACCGCGCCCGGGCAGGGAATCTGCGCAGGAGTCGCACAGGGACTGCACACAGCCGTTCGAAAGGCTCGTTAGCGTTGCTGGCCGCGCCTCTCCGTACGGGTCCGTACGGGCGTGACCAGGCAGTCGACCCAGGAAGACCGCAGATGGACTACTGCTCCACATGTCGTCGGCACCTCAACGGCGCCCTGGTGTGCCCGGGGTGCGGGGCGTACGCCCCGGACATCGCGCCGCCGGTCGTCGTCGAACGCCCCGGCCCGGACCGGTCCGCCGGTGCGGCGCCGACGGACGCGTTCCCCGCCGCGCCGCCCGCCTCGCCGCCCGCCGCGTGGGACGGCGACGGGTTCGCCGCGGACGCCGGGGACCTGACGGAGCGGGAGCGGTCGTCCCCCGGCGGCCACGCCGGCACCGCGGACGCGCCGTCCGCGCGGCCGGGCAGGGCGGCGCGCCGCCGCCAACTGGCCCGTCTGAAGAAGCACCAGCGCCGGGCCATGGTCGCCACCGCCTTCGCGCTCGTCGGCGGCGGCCTGTCGGTCGCCACCCTGGACCGGGACACCACCGACCGGGCCCAGGCGGCCACCGCACCGGACGACCGGACCATGGGCGGTACCCGGGGGCCGCTGGAGGAGGAGCCCGACCAGCAGGCGCCGTCCGCCGCCCCGCGCACCGCCCCCGAGGACGGCACGCCGGCCGCCGGCCCGGCCCCGCGGGGGCCCGCACCAGCCACCCCCGCCGCCGGTGCCCCGGCGGCCCGGCCGGACACCGCCGCCGCGCCCCGCACGCTCGCCGCGCCGGAGCGGCGGTCGGGCACCGACGCGTCCTCAGGCACGTCGGCGAACACGTCCGGGGCGTCCGGTACGTCGGCCACGTCGTACGCGTCCGGCGGGGCGAGCGCGGGCGACGGCGCGGGTGCGGGCGGCACGGACGGCACCGCGGGCACTACGGGCACCACGGGCACCACGGCGTCCAGCGGCTCGGGTACCGCGGCCGAGCCGGCCCCCGACCCGGCGGCCGGAGGCACCGAGTCGGGCACCACCGGCACCTCGCCCGCCACCGCGACGACATCCCCCAACCAGCTGTGCCTGCTCGGGCTGTGCCTCGGCTGACCGGACCGCGCCGCCTCCCGCCACGGTGAAGGACCGAACCTCCGTTCCCCCACGCACCCGCCGACCGGGCCGCCCGGCCTCCCCGGGAGGTGTGCGGAGCCCTCGACCGCTTGGGCGGTCCGTCCAATGTGCCTTACTCTGCCGGGCGTTGGCGGATCGACGGGGGACGGACGCACATGAGACGTGGACGACTTGCCGGCCAGGTCCCGGCCGACGACGTGGAATTAACCTCGGCGGTGATCCGGGCGCAGAACGGCGACGAGGCAGCGTTCGCCACCCTGTACCGGCGGCTCCAGCCGGCCCTGCTCGGCTACCTGCGCTGCACGGTGGGCGAGGACGCGGAGGAGATCGCCGCGGCGGTCTGGCGGGAGATCGGCCGTGACCTGACCCGGTTCCGCGGCGACGGGCCCGGGTTCCGCGGCTGGACGGCCTGCGTCGCCCGCCGCCACGCGCGCGAGCGCTCCGGGCGTGCCACCGCCGCCTCCCGCCACCCGGCGGGCCCCGGCGGAACCCCGCACCACGCCCACTGCGACGACCGCTCCGACGGGCGAGCACCGTCCGCCGCGGCGGCCCGGGACCTGATCACCGCGCTGCCGCCGGCCCAGGCCGAAGCCGTCCTGCTGCGGCACGCCGTCCAGCTCGACGAAGCGGCCACCGCCCGCGTCATGCGCCGGCCCCGTGCCGTCGTACGGCTCCTGGAACGCCGCGGCCTGCGCAGACTGGCCCGCGCGTCCGGCCCGCGCGCGGCGGTGCCGGAGGCCGCGGAGAGGCTGGGGGAACCGAGTTGAGCATCCACAGGAACGGAGGCGAACCGTTGAGTGGCGAGACCCACCGGTCCACGGCCGCCCGGCGGTCCGGAGCCTCGGACGACGCCGGCCGCGCGGACAGCTCCGAGGAGTCGCCCCTGCTGGAGCGCACGGCCGAACGGATCGCGGCGGCCCTGCGGCGACAGCCCGTGGACGACGCCGGGGAGCAGGCGGCGGTGGCCGCGTTCCGCAGCGCGCGCCTCGCGGCGACGAAGCCCTCGTCCGGCCGCCGTCAGGACGACTGGCGCCCGCGAACCCGCAGACAGCGCTGGATGCGGGGCGGGACCGCCGCCCTCGCGGCGACGACCCTGCTGGGCGGAGTGGCCGTCGCCTCCATCGGCGTGGGGGACGCCGGGCGCGAGGCGCCGCGCGCGGCCGGCGGCCCCGCTCCGAGCCGGACACCCGCGCCCCCGGCGGGCGACCGGGGAGGCGCCCCCGCCCCCGCGCCCGGCACGACCGCCTCCTCTCCTCCCCGCGCGCCCAGCCCCGGCGCGGGCGCCGGCGTCGGCCCCGGCGCGGACATCGAGGCCCACTGCCGCGCCTACGAGCGGGTCGAGGGACGCGGCCACGCCCTGGACGCCCCGGCGTGGCAGCGGCTCGTCCGGGCCGCGGGCGGCGCCGAGCAGGTCGCGGCCTACTGCGCCGGGGTGACCGACGCGGCCGGGGACCCCGGCCCGACCGGGCGCGGCGAACCGACGAAGAGAGCCAGGCCTACGCAGGCGGCCGAGCCGGGGCAGGCGGACCCGCCGGGGAAGCCGGACGAGCCCGGGAAGGGCGACCAGCAGGCGAAGGAGAAGAAGGCGAAGGAGGCGAAGGAGAAGTCGGCCGCGGCGGACGAGGAAGCCGTGCCGCAGCCGCACCACTGACCGTAACTCCCTTGCCACACAAGGGGTATGAGAATCGCCTCGCCGGGATACCCGAAAGGGATGACTCGGCTGCCGCACCCCGGAGACAAGCACCGTCGCAGGCGTCACGAATCCGCCGACGAATCCGCCGACGGATCCGGCGGCACGGGCGAGGAGCGGTTCGGTCCGGCTCCGGAGGTGGAGCGGCGGGCCCCCGACACACCCGCCGACCTGCCCGCGCGGTCCTGGGGCGCCGTACTCGTGGGCACCCTGCGGGAGTTCGCGCACGACGAACTGGCCGACCGGGCGGCGGCGCTGACGTACTACGGAATCCTGTCCCTGTTTCCCGCCCTGCTGGTGCTGGTGTCGCTGCTCGGGGTCATCGGCCGGTCCGCCACGCGGCACGTCATGGAGAACGTCGAGCGGATCGCGCCCGGTTCGGCCCGCGACATCATCACGCGGGCGGTCGAGGAACTGCAGGGCAACGCCGGCGTCGGCTCGCTGATGGCCGTCGCCGGTCTGGCGCTCGCGGTGTGGTCGGCGTCGGGCTACGTGGCCGCGTTCATCCGCACGGCCAACGCCGTCTACGACATGCCGGAGGGCCGCCCCCTGTGGAAGGTGCTGCCGATCCGGCTGGGCGTGACGGTCGTCCTGCTGGTGCTCGCCGTGGTCAGCGCGCTGATCGTCGTCTTCACCGGTGATCTGGCCCGTCAGGCGGGCACCGCGCTGGGTGTCGGGGACTCGGCGCTGACGGTGTGGGAGATCGCCAAGTGGCCGGTGCTCGTGGTCCTGGTCGCCGTCATGATCGGGATCCTGTACTGGGCGGCCCCGAACGCCAAGGTGCGGGGCCTGACCTGGATCACCCCGGGCAGTTTCCTCGCCCTGCTGCTCTGGCTGGCCGCCTCCGCCGGCCTCGCCTTCTACGTCGCCGGCTTCGCCTCCTACAACAAGGCCTACGGCACCATGGCGGGCGTGGTCGTCTTCCTGGTCTGGCTGTGGATCGGCAACCTGGCGATCCTGCTCGGCCTGGAGTTCGACGCCGAGGCCGCGCGGCAGCGGGCGGTGGCGGGCGGCCACCCGGCTGACCGGGAACCGTACGCCGCTCCGCGGGACACCCGGGCGTGGGACGAGCAGGACCGCCGCCGGCTGGCCGGCCCCTGACCCGGCGCGCGGCGGGGACCGCTTCGCCACCGGTTCCCGCGGACGGCCGCCGTGGCCCCGCCGCGGGTGCGCGCCGCGGCGGTACCCTGCGCGTTCGGCATCCCGACGGCCGGTACCGGCGACCAATCCGCCGCCGAGGCTGGACCGGATTACGTCCGGAGATGTCCTGACCTCGGAGGCCGCCCTGTGAAAGAAGCCGTGCACATCGGCACGAACCCCTCGTCGGAACCGGATCTTCAGGAGCTGGTGGGCCGGGTGGCCCTGGGCGACGAGGAGGCGTTCGCCGCCGTATACGACGTGGTCGCCGGGCCCGTCCTGGGTGTCGTGCGCGCCGTCCTGCGGGACCAGGCGCAGACGGAGGAGGTCGCCCAGGAGGTGCTGGTGGAGGTGTGGCGCACCGCGCCGCGCTACCGCGCGGACCGGGGGACGGCCATCAACTGGATCCTGACGCTGGCCCACCGCCGCGCTGTGGACCGGGTGCGGTCGGTGGAGGCCGCGGCGGCCCGGGACCACAAGGCCGCCCTGCTGGACCGGACACCCGAGTTCGACGAGGTGACCGAGCAGGTCGAGGCCCGGCTGGAGCGGGAGCAGGTGCGGCGCTGTCTGCGCACGCTGACCGAGATCCAGCGCCAGGCCGTCACCCTCGCCTACTACCGCGGGCTCACCTACCGCCAGGTGGCGGAGGCGCTGACGCTGCCGCTGGGCACCGTGAAGACCCGACTGCGGGACGGGCTCATCCGTCTGCGCGACTGCCTGGGGGTGACCGCATGACGACGGCCGATCCGCACCACCTGACGGGTGCCTACGCCCTGCACGCGCTGTCCGACGAGGAGGCCGTCGTGTTCGAGCGGCACCTCGCGGGCTGCGAGGCGTGCGCGCGCGAGACCGCCGAGCTGTCCGCCACCGCGGCCCGGCTGGGGCTCGCCGCCACCGTGTCACCGCCCGCCGCCCTGCGCGAGCGGGTGCTGCGCCGGATCGGCAGCGTCCGGCAGCAGTCGCCGGGCGGGGCGGCGGCGGGCCGCCCGGGCCGGGCCCGGCTGCGCGGCCGTCCGCTGTACCGGTGGGCGCTGGCCGCCTGCCTCGCGGCGGCCGCCGCGCTGGGCGGGACGGCGGTCTGGCAGCACGAGCGCGCCGAGGACGCGCTCAGCCAGGCGCGCGAGGCGGAGCGGACCAGGCAGGAGATCGCCGCCGTGCTGGCCTCGCCGGACGCCCGGACGCGGGCCGCCGTGCTCGGCGACGGTTCCACCGGTGCCGTGGTCGTCTCCCGCAGCAGGGACGAGGCGGTGTTCGTCGTGTCGAACATGCCGCATCCGCCGAGCGGCAAGGTGTACCAGCTGTGGTTCAACGACGACGGCCGCATGCGGTCGGCCGGCCTGATGGACCCCGGCCGGAGCGATCAGGCCGTCCTGCTGCGGGGCTCCCTCCGGGACGCCTCGGGCATGGGCGTCACGGTCGAGCCGTCCGGCGGTTCCGAGGAGCCGACCTCCGAACCGGTCGCGCTGCTGCCCTTCCCCACGTGACCGGCGGCCTATTCAGGTGATCCGTAGCGGAATCCGGCGCGGATTGGTCCGAGAATAAATTCCATCCGATCGGGTGTCGGACCAATCCGCGGTCCGTCCGGGGCCGGATTCCCCACGTGACGGACGACAGGAAGAAAGCGCCAGTATTCCCCGGCGGGCTACGGCCGGCGGCCGGCGCGGTCGGCGGTCTGGTCGCGGGATTCGCGGCGCTCGCCGTGGCCGAGCTGGTGTCGGCGGCCGTCCGTCCGCAGGCGGGCCCCGTGATCGCGGTGGGCGGTGCGGTCATCGACCGCACACCCGCCGCGCTGAAGAACTGGGCGATCCGGAATTTCGGCACCTCCGACAAACTGGTTCTCCAGGCCGGAATTCTGCTGCTGCTGGCTCTTTTCGCACTGACCCTCGGAATTGTCGCCGTGCGTTTCCGGTTCGCGGGCGCCGCGGGTGTCCTGCTTTTCGGGGCGGTCGGCGCGGCGGCGGCTCTGAGCCGGCCCGACGCGAGCGGCCCGGCCGACGCCCTGCCCTCCGTGGTGGGCGCGTCGGCCGGGGCGGTGCTGCTGTACGTCCTCGCGGGCCGTCTGCTCCCCCGGTCGGCGGGCGCCGGCTCCCCGGCCGCCCCCGAGGACACCGGCGCCCCGCGCGGGCCGGACTGGGACCGGCGCGGCTTCGTGGTCGCCGCGTCCGCCGCCGCGGCGGCGTCGGTGGGGGCCGGGGCCCTGGGCCGCGCCCTGAACGGCGCGCGCGGACGCGACGCGGTCGCCTCCCGCGACCGGCTCGTGCTGCCGGCGCCGGCCTCGCCCGCACCCGCGGTGCCCCGGGGCGCCCGGGTGCCGGTGCCCGGGGCCAGCCCCTTCATCACCCCGAACGCCTCCTTCTACCGGGTCGACACCGCCCTGGTGGTGCCCAGGGTGGACGCCACCGCCTGGCGGCTGCGCGTCCACGGCGAGGGCGTACGGCGTCCGCTCACCCTCTCCTTCGACGATCTGCTGCGGCGGGACCTGGTCGAGCGGGACATCACGCTGACCTGTGTGTCGAACGAGGTCGGCGGCCCCTACGCCGGCAACGCCCGCTGGATCGGCGTACGGCTGGCCGAGGTGCTGGCCGAGTGCGGGGTCGTACCGCCGTCGCGGGGCGGCCCGGCCGACCAGCTGGTGGCCCGCTCGGTCGACGGCATGACCCTCGGCAGCCCCGTCGAGGACGTCATGGACGGCCGGGACGCGCTCCTCGCGGTCGGCATGAACGGCGAACCGCTGCCCTTCGCGCACGGCTTCCCGGTCCGCATGGTGGTGCCCGGCCTCTACGGGTTCGTGTCCGCCTGCAAGTGGATCGAGGACATCGAGCTGACCACGTTCGAGTCCTACGACCCCTACTGGGTCGAGCGCGGCTGGGCCCGGCGGGCACCGGTGAAGACCCAGTCGCGCATCGACACGCCCAAGCCGTTCGCCCGCCCCGCGGCCGGCACGGTCATGGTCGCCGGGGTGGCCTGGGCGCAGCACCGGGGCGTCGACAAGGTCGAGGTCCGCGTGGACGACGGGCCCTGGCGGACCGCCGACCTCGCCGCCGAGGACAGCCGGGACACCTGGCGCCAGTGGTCCCTCCCCTGGCGGGCCACCGCGGGCAGCCACACCCTCACCGTCCGGGCCACCGACCGCACCGGCCGGACGCAGCCCGAGGAACGCACCCGGACCATCCCCGACGGCGCCGCGGGATGGCACTCCGTGGTCGTGACCGTCGAGTGACCCGCCACCTCAAGCCACCTGCCCCTCGATCCACCTGCCCCCTATGAACGCGGCAACCGCCGCCCTCACCACAGGAGAAACACACATGAACACGCGTATCCGCCGTACCGCCGTCACGCTGGCCGCCGCGGCCGTTCTGCCGCTCGCCCTGACGGCCTGCTCCGACGGCGGCGACGACTCCGCCGCGTCCGACAGCTCGACGAAGGCGGCCGCGTCGGCCCCGGCCGCCGACGGGAGCATGGCCGGCTCCGACGGTTCCGCCGCCGTGGACGCGCCCTTCGGGCCGGCCTGCTCGGCGGTGCCGCAGGACGGCGCCGGGTCCTTCGACGGCATGGCGAAGGACCCGGTGGCCACCGCCGCCTCCAACAACCCCGCGCTGTCCACGCTGGTGACGGCGGTGAAGAAGGCCGGGCTCGTCGACACCCTCAACAACGCGCAGAACATCACCGTGTTCGCGCCGACGAACGACGCCTTCGCGAAGATCCCGAAGGCCGACCTGGACGCCGTCCTCAACGACAAGGAGCAGCTGACCAAGATCCTCACGTACCACGTGGTGGGCCGGAAGCTGGCGCCCGCCGACCTGGAGAACGGCTCCTTCGAGACCCTGGAGAAGTCGAAGCTGACGACCTCCGGCTCCGGCGAGTCGTACACCGTGAACGATTCCGCGAAGGTGGTCTGCGGCAACGTCCGGACGGCCAACGCCACCGTGTACATCATCGACACGGTGCTGATGCCGGCCGCCTGACCCGCGGGCGGAGCGGACCGCGAGAAGGGGCCGGGGCGTGCGCCCCGGCCCCTTCGTCCCGCCGCCGTCGGTCACAGGACCGGAAGCCGGCCCGGCCGGTAGGCCTCCGCGGGCAGCGGGTCGGGGCAGTCGGCCGGGTCGAGCAGGTGGGCGACGACGGAGGCTGCGGTGTCGTGCCAGAAGCGGTGCCGGCGCAGCATCGCGTGGTCGCCGTCGCGGACCACGGCCATCGCCGCCCGGTCCGCGGTGTCCCGCGCGCGCCGCACGCACTCGGCCGAGGCGGCGGGCGAGGTGACCCGGTCGCGTTCTCCGTGCAGGACGACGACGTCCCGGCCCGCCAGCTGCCGCACCGGCTCACCCGGCGGCCACCAGGGCGCCAGGGCGAGCACCGCGCGCACCTGCGGATGGCCGGCGGCGTGCAGGGCGGCTCTGGCCCCCATGGAGTGGCCGACCAGCACCGTGGGCACCGGCCCGGCCAGCTCGGCCAGCCGGCGCAGCGCGTCGAGGGTGTCCGGCAGGGGGTCGGCGCGGGCGTCGTTCCAGCCGCGCAGCCGGTAGCGCACCTGGGCGAGCAGGACGTCGTCGTGGGGCAGGGCGGCCGCGATCGCCCGGTGGAAGGGGCGCATGCGCAGCCCCGCCAGGTGCCAGGGCCGGGAGGGGCTGAGGCCGGTGGCGCGCCCGCCGTGCAGCAGCAGCACGGCGGCCCGGGGCCGGGCCGGCAGCACACGCGGCACCAGGGGGTCGGCGGCGGGGGCCAGGTACTCGTGGTCGTTGCGCCGCACGGCGCGCTCCTTCCGGACGACGGTCACGGACGGCCGCCCACCGCTTTCGCCTTCGGCGGGCGCGGGAAGAAACCGCTGGTGCGGGCCGCGTACGCGGACCAGCCCGGCCGGTCGCGCATGTGCTCCTCCAGCAGGCGCTTGCCGCTGCCCTGGGTCAGCAGCGCGCTCATGACCAGCGGGGACACCACCGACACGGCGGCCGCGGACAGCGAGTCGCAGGTCAGCAGGAACAGGCCCCACCAGACGCAGAAGTCGCCGAAGTAGTTGGGGTGCCGGGTCCACGACCACAGGCCCCGGTCCATGATCCGGCCGCGGTTCGCGGGGTCGGCCTTGAAGCGGGCCAGCTGGGCGTCGCCGACCGCCTCGAAGGCGAGCCCGACCGCCCACAGCGCCGTACCGGCCCAGACGACGGGCGTCAGCCCGCCGGGCACGTACTGGGCCGCCTGGACGGGCAGCGACACCAGCCACACCAGGGCGCCCTGCAGGAGGTAGATCTTCCGCAGGGCGTAGAGGTTCCGGCTGCCGGGGGACCTGGCGAGCATCTTCTCGTAGCGCGGGTCCTCGCCGTGGCCCCGGCCGCGCCGCGCGATGTGCACGGCCAGCCGCAGCCCCCACACGGCGGTCAGGGCGGTGACCAGGACCCGGCGCGCGAGGTCGCCGTGGCCCGCGGAGGCCGCGAGGGTCACCACGGCGACGGCGGTGAAGCCGGCACCCCAGGCGACGTCCACGATCCGGTGCAGTCCCCGGCGCACGGCGAGCGCGAACGTGGTCAGCATGACGGCGAGCGCCGCGGCGGCGGCCCAGCCGAGGTTGAGGGCGAACGCGCCCCACGGGAAGGAGTTCACGACCGGTCCAGCCCTTCGTACCAGGTGTGCGTGACGGCCGGCATGCCGCTGTCGCCGCCGGGGCCGGGGCGCACGCTCAGGATCTGGTCGACGCCCATGCGGCCCTCCTCGAACGCCAGCGCCGCGCCGACCAGGTAGAGCCGCCACACCCGTGCGGTCTCCTCCCCGACCAGCCGGACGAACGCCGGCCGGCGCTCCTCCAGGGTGCGGTGCCAGGCGGTGATCGTGCGGACGTAGTGCTCGCGCAGCGACTCGGCGTGCCGGACCTCCAGTCCGGCCTCCTCCAGCAGCCCGGTCGTCTCCCCGAGCGGACGCATGTGCATGTCGGGGGCGATGTACGCCTCGATGAACGGCCCGCCGCCGGGCGCGTTGCGCCCGCGCGACATCTGCTGCACCAGCACCCGTCCGCGCGGCCGGACGAGCCGGTGCAGGGCGGCGGCGAAGGCCGGGTACTCGGCGTCGCCGACGTGCTCGCCCATCTCGACGGTGGCGACGGCGTCGTACGCCCCGCCCGCGATGTCCCGGTAGTCCTGGCACACCACCTCCACCCGGTGCCCCAGTCCGCGCTCGCGCACCCGCTCACGGACGTACGCCGCCTGTTCCCGGGCCAGCGTCACGGCGGTGACCAGCGCCCCGTGCCGCTCGGCCGCGTGCAGCGTGAGCGAGCCCCAGCCGCAGCCGATGTCCAGCAGCCGGGCGCCCGGCTCCAGCGCGAGCTTGCGGCAGATCAGCTCCAGCTTGGCCCGCTGGGCGCCGGCGGGGGTGGCCGCCCCGCCCGTCCAGTAGCCGCACGAGTAGGCCATGGTGTCGTCGAGGAGCAGTTCGTAGAAGGCGTTGGACAGGTCGTAGTGGTGGCTGACGGCGGCCCGGTCGCGCGCCCTGCTGTGCAGCCCGCCGCGCAGCCTGGCCTGGGAGGCGGGCGTGGCGGGCGGCGGGCCCAGCACGCCCAGCCGTACGGCGGTGGCGAGCGCGCGGACCCGGTCGGCGGGCGTCGGGCGGGGCAGGTGCGGTCCCCGCTCGCGGGCGGCGGACCACATCACCCGCAGCGCCTCGGCGAGGTCGCCCTCGACATCGAGCTCACCGGTGACGTACGCCTGTGCCAGGCCCAGCTCGCCGGGTTGCCACAGCAGCCGGCGCAGCGCGCGCCGGGACCGTACGACGACCACGGGGCCGTCGGCCGGTCCCGTCTCGCTGCCGTCCCAGGCGCGCAGCCGGACCGGGAGGGGCCCGCCGAGCGCGTCCCCGGCGAGGGCGGCGAGCCGGTGGGCGGCGCCGGGTCGGGCGGCGCCGGGTCGGGTGGCGGCCTGCGGAGCGGTCATCGTGCGCGGTCCTCCTTGGTGAGCAGGAACTGCTGGACGTCGAGGTAGCCGGAGCGGAAACCGGCCTCGGAGTAGGCGAGGTAGAAGGTCCACATGCGGCGGAAGGTCTCGTCGAAGCCGAGCGCGGCGACCTCGCCGGCGCGCTCGGTGAACCGCTCCCGCCACAGCCGCAGCGTCTCGGCGTAGTGCGCGCCGTACGCGTCGCGCCCGGCGACGGTCAGCCGCGTGTGGTCGCGCACGCTCTCCTCGACGGCCCGCACGGACGGGATCCGCCCGCCCGGGAAGACGTACTTGTGGATCCAGGTGAAGGAGCCGCGGGTGGCGAGCATCCGCTCGTGCGGCATGGTGATGGCCTGGAGCGCCACCCGGCCGCCCGGTGCCAGGCGCTCGTCGAGGGTGCGGAAGTACACCGGCCAGAACTCGTCGCCGACGGCCTCGACCATCTCCACGCTGACGACGGCGTCGTACTCGCCGCGCGCCTCGCGGTAGTCGCACAGTTCGACCGAGACCCGGTCGGTGAGACCGGCCGCGCGCACGCGTTCGCGGGCCAGCAGCCGCTGTTCCCGGGAGAGGGTGAGGGAGGTGACGCGGGCGCCGCGCGCGGCGGCGCGCAGGGCCAGCTCGCCCCAGCCGGTGCCGATCTCCAGCAGCCGGGTGCCCGCGCCGACGCCGGCCAGGTCGAGCAGCCGGTCGATCTTGCGGTGCTGGGCCGCGGCCAGCAGGTCCCAGCTCGCGGGGAAGCCCCGGAACAGGGCGGACGAGTAGCTGAGGGTGTCGTCGAGGAACAGGGCGAACAGGTCGTTGGACAGGTCGTAGTGGCGGCTGATGTTGGTGCGGGAGCCGTCGGGGGTGTTGCGCTCGCCCTCCGGCCGGCGCGCCGCCCACAGGGGGCGCAGCCGCTGCAGCGGGGCCGGGACGAGGTCGGCGGTGTGCGCGGCGAGCACCGTGAGCGCGGCCACCAGGTCGGGGGCGTCCCACTCGCCGGCCATGTACGACTCGCCGAAGCCGACCAGGCCGTGCGCGCCGATCCGGGCGTGGAACGCCGCGGGGTCGCGGACCTCAAGCAGCGGCCCGCCCAGGCCGACGGTGCGGGCGCCGGCCGGGTCCGGGCCGGCGAACCGGGCCCGCAGCGGCAGCCGCCGCAGGGCGCGCCGGACGACGGCCCCGGTCACGGCGGTGCGGGGCCACGAGGCCCGGGGGACACCGGCCACGTCCGGCCAGCGGGCGGGGTCGACGGCGACGGCGGACCCGTGCGGGGCGATGCCGGGCTCTGCTGTCCTCATGTCACGTTCTCCGGGGTGCGGTGGTCGTCGGGTCGGGGCTGGACGGGCAGACCGCGCAGGTAGAGGCGGATGCCGTGGAAGCGGATCGCGGCCGCGGCGACGAGCGGGGCCCACGGGTGGCGCAGCGCCAGTCGCAGCAGCGCCGCCGGGGTCGCCGGGCGCCGGGTGCCGCTCACGGTCGCGGTCAGGGCCCGGCCCTCGCCGCGGTCGAGGTGCACGGCGAGGTCGAGGTGCCGCCCCGGCGGGGGCAGCCGCATGCGGTAGCGGCCGTCGACCGGGAAGAACGGCGAGACGTAGAACCGCTTGTCGGTGTCGGCGCGCCCCGCCTCGTCCGGGCGGAGCAGGTAGGCGTGGCGGCCGCCGTACGTGTTGTGCACCTCGGCGACCACGCAGCGCAGGTCGCCGTCGGGGCCGTGGCACCAGTAGAGGGTGAGCGGGTTGAAGACGTACCCGAGCACCCGGCCGTGGGTGAGCATCAGCACCCGCCCGCCGTCCAGGCGGACGCCCCGCTCGGCGAGGAAGGCGTCCAGTGCGGCGCGGATCGAGGGCCGGTCACCGGTGAAGTGGTCCCGGGGGTCGAACCGGGCCAGCGGCCGCAGCGGGCGCGGCAGCCGGGGCGGCCGGTCGGGGTCGACCAGCCACAGGTAGGTGCGGTGCCGCAGGACGTACCGCCGGGGCGCGGTGCGCACGTGGGTGATCGTGCACGGGTAGAGGGCGGGCACGGCGTCCGCGGGGACGGCCCGCGCGGGCACGGCGCTCACCACACCACTCCCAGCGCGGCGGCGGCCTCGGCGCCGGACCGGCAGCCGTCCTCGTGGAACCCCCAGCCGTGGTAGGCGCCCGCGAACGCGCAGACGGCGCTGTTCAGCTCGGGCAGGCGGCGCTGGGCGGCCACCGACTCCGGGGTGTAGACGGGGTGTTCGTACACCATCCGCGCGAGGACCCGGCCGGGGTCGACCCGGTCGTCGCCGCCGAGGGTGACGACGTACGTCTCGGCCGCGTCGAGGCGCTGAAGCCGGTTCATGTCGTAGCTGACCCGCACCCGGTCGGCGCCCGCCGAGCACGACGGCATCAGGTAGTTCCAGGAGGCCCGCGCCCTCGCGGCGCGCGGCAGCAGGCCGGTGTCGGTGTGCAGGAGCGTGGAGTTGCGCGAGTAGCGGAACGCGCCGAGGAGGTCCTTCTCCAGCGGGGTGGCGTCGGGCAGCAGCCGCAGCGCCTGGTCGGGGTGGACCGCGATCACCACCGAGTCGTACGAGCGGGTCGTCCCGTCCCCGGCGGTGACGTCGGCGCCGTCCGCGTGGCGCCGCACGGACCGCACCGGGGTGGCGGTGCGGACCTCGCCGATCCGCTCGGCGACCCGGTCGACGTACGTGCGCGAGCCGCCGCTCACGGTGCGCCACACCGGCGAGCCGCCGACCGACAGCAGCCCGTGGTGCGCCAGGAAGCGGAACAGGTAGGCGGCAGGGTAGCGCTGGGCGGTCGCGGCGTCGCAGGACCAGACGGCGGACACCAGCGGCGTCATGAAGTGGGCGCGGAAGTAGCCGGAGAAGCCTTCCCGGTCCAGGAAACCGCCCAGCGTGAGGTCGTCCTCGGCGCCCCCGTCCAGCAGCCGCCGGGCCGCCCGGTGGAACGCGGGAACCTCCGACAGCAGCCGCAGGTACCGGCCGTGCAGCAGGTTGCGCGGCCGGGCGAACAGGCCGGCCGGGCCGCGGGCGCCGGCGTACTCCAGGCCGCACCCCTCGCACCGCACCGACATGCTCATCTCGGACTCCCGCGTCGCCACGCCGAGCTCGTCGAAGAGCCGCAGCAGACGCGGGTAGGTGCGGCGGTTGTGCACGATGAACCCGGAGTCGACGCGGTGCGTCCGTCCGTCGCGCTCCGAGGTCAGCTCATGGGTGTGGGCGTGTCCGCCGAGCCGGTCGTCCGCCTCGTAGAGGGTGACGTGGCGGGTGCGGGCCAGGATGTGGGCGGCGGTCAGCCCGGCCACCCCGGCCCCCACCACGGCCGTACGCCGCGCCTCCCGTCCGGTTGTCTGCGACGCCCCCGGAGACGTGCGCGTCATGGTCTCTCCTCCGCGGCCGGAATCAGGGCTGTCACCTGTGATCCGGAGCCGCTCGGGCACCGGATTGGCCATGGCTCGATCCTTCCGCCCGCGGCCAGGTGCGCGGCGCGCCCTGGCCGGCCGTTCGACACGTCTGCCTTATTTGTCCATTTTCCGGTATTACGATGCGAAACGACCAAGCGGCGGGCGCCGGCACGGCCACCTTCGGCATCCCCACCGTGCTGACCACGGTGACGGTGTTCGACGCCTTTCCTCCGGCGGAACCACGCCGCCGTCGGGGACGGTGAGTCCGAACTGCCCGGCGCCGACGGCGAGACGGATGCCGACAGTGCTCGCCGTGCCGACGGCGGGCCCCGCACCGGTCGCGCTCCGGGCGAGCCGGACCGTCGAGGGGCCCACCGGACGCGTCCCGGGGACCAAAGGCCCCTGCCCCCCGGGTGGCCGCGGGCCTTCCATGGAACCGACACAGGAGGCGAGCACGACATGAGCGCAGCCACGTCCACGAGCAAGGCTCCCCGGTCCGCACCCGCGGTCACGGCCGAGACGACGGGCCTGAGCATGCGGGCCCGAGTCGGCGACGAGATCGTCGTACGAGGCACCGGCTCCGGCGTCGTCACCCGGGACGGCGAGATCGTCGGCGTCCACCACCCCGACGGCAGCCCGCCGTACGACGTGCGCTGGTCGGACACCGGACGGGTCACCCTGTACTTCCCCGGGCCCGATGCGCACCTGAAGCATCTGGCGCCGGGCGACTGAGCCACGACCGCCGGGGAGATGCCGGTCATGCGGCACCGCGGCGACTTCTCCGCGGGCGGGGACGCCCGCGCGCGCCCGGGGTGCGGCGCCGTTCTCCCGCCGCGGCGCCGGGCGTCGCACACCGCGGCGGCGGGACGGCAGAACGACGGGGACACCGGGGCCGGGCGGGGGTGGCTGCGGCTGCCCGGGGGAGGCCGGCGGCGGGTCGACACGATCAGGGTGCGCCGGCTGTTCGGCTGACGGCCACGAGGCGGACCGGCCCTCGGACCACCCGGACCGGCCCTCGGACCACCCGGGCCGGCCACGGGCCGGGTCCCGCGACCCGGGATGCCTTGCGGGCCCGGCCGGCCACCGTCTCGTGCCGGGACCGCCTCACGCCGGGACCGTGATGACGGGGCAGCGGGCGTGGTGGAGGACGCCCTGGCTCACGGAGCCCAGCAGCATGCCGGTGAACCCGCCGTGCCCGCGCGTGCCCACGACCAGGCCCAGGGCGTTGTCCGCGGCCTCCGTCAGCACCTGCACCGGGTGGCCGCGGACGACCTCGTGGTGCAGCCGCACCTCCGGGCGCGTCGCGGCGCGGCCCGCGACCGTCTCGGACAGCACGCGCCGGCACTCCCCTACCGCGGCGTCCTCGTCCAGGACCCCCAGCAGCGGGGGGTGCCACGCGTACAGGGCCCGCAGGGACGCTCCGCGCAGGGCCGCCTCCTCGAACGCCACGTCGACCGCCGCCGCCGAGTGCGGGCTGCCGTCGACGCCGACCACGAAGTACCCGGGCTCCTGCGGGGCGTGCTCCGGCTCCGGCACGACCACCACGGGGCAGCTCGCGTGCGCGCTGAGCGGCAGTGCCACGGCGGCGGAGGTGAACAGTTCCCGCCGCCGGCTCAGGTGCCAGGAGCCCACGACGACCAGGGCGGCGTTCTCCGCCTCCTCGCGCAGGACCCAGGCAGGTTCGCCCTCCGCCAGCCGCGCCGACACCTCGACCGCGGGCCAGCCGGACTCGACGAACGCGACCGCTTCCCCGAGGACGTCGTCCCCGACGCGGTGCAGCGCCCGGTTCCACTGCTCCCAGGACGGCCGTGTCTCCCCCGACCGGTAGCCGGGCGTCGGCACTCCCTGGGCGTGGACGAGCCGCAGGGGCAGGCCGCGCCGGGCCGCTTCGCCGGCGGCCCAGGCGAGCGCCAGCCGCTTCCCGGGATCGGGGTCGACCCCCAGAACGACCGGCCGACGGCCTCCCGCACCAGTCATGAACGCCTCCCGGACTCCCTCGCAGGCAGGTGGGCTCGTGGGCGTCTCACGGGGTCGCGTGGACGCTCCGACACGGTGGCCGGGCCGGAGCACGGCCTCCGGCCGCTCCCACCCGGCCGTCTCTCCCTACGGCCAGTGTGGGCTTCCCGCACCCGCGCTGCACGCCGAGGTCCGCTCGGCGCCGTACCGGGCGGCGGCCGCCGTCCAGTGGGCGTGTTCGCGGGCGGCGGTCAGCCAGGTGGCCAGGGCGCGGGTGCGGGCCGCCCGGGCGGCGGGGTGCCGCCGGCAGCGAACGGCCAGATCCTGGCCCACGGTGTGCAGCAAGGCCAGCAGCCGGGCCTGCTCGCGGTCGGCCTCCCCGTGGCGGGGGGACCACTGGGGGCCCGTGTGCCGGGCCGGGCCGCCGCCGAGGAGGAGCCACGGGGCCTCCAGGGCGAGGGGCAGCGCGCCGACCGGGACACCGGGGAGGTGCGCCGGCCCGCGCGGGCCGGGCGGTGGCGCGAGGACGCGCTCCCGTACCCGCCGCTGCACCGGGGAGTCCGGGGGGCGGGCCGCGCCGCCGGCGAGCCCCGGCCGGGCGGCCGCCAGGAGCACGCGGATGGTTGCGCAGACGGCGTCCGCCTCCTCCAGCACCGGGACCAGCCGGTCGGCGGGGCAGCCGGATGCGGCCAGGGCTGCCGCGGTGCCGGGCAGACCGGCGGACGCGGCGAGCAGGGCGGTCCGGGTGGTCAGCACCCGGGCCAGGTCGGGGGCCGCGTCCGGCGAGGGCCAGCAGTAGAGCGGCAGCAGCGCACCGGGGACCAGCAGGTCCGACGGCCGGCAGGGACGGCCGGTGCGGCCGCCGGGCTGGACCGGCCGCCAGTTCCAGGTGGTCAGCACCGGGCCCACCGGTACGGTCGGCCGCCGGTACAGCCGTAGGCAGAGCGCCTGCCACAGGCGCGTCACCCGCTCCGGGGGGACGTCGGGCGGCCGGTGCGCCGGGCCGGCGGCGAGGTCGGGCCAGTCGCAGCACAGGCCGACGACGGCGAGCCGCAGCAGCGCCCCGCCGGCCACCTCGCGCGGAGCCCGCTCGCAGTCGGCCGGGCCGGCCGGCAGGGCGGCCGACTGCGCCCACCGCCACAGCCACCGCCGGGCGTCGGCCGTGCGCTCCTCCTTGAGCAGGTGCCGCGCCGGCTTGTCGAGCACCGACCACGGAGCCGGCAGCCGCAGGCTGGGGCTGACCGGGGGAAGCAGAGAGAGCACTGAGCCACCTCCTGTGCGGGGGGCGGCCGTTCCTTGAGGTCTCCCCCGACTCTCGGATCAACCGTCCCGCGGACGAGCCCGTCTGCCGCCGCCTCCCAGGTCCCTGCCGTGTGGGCTTCCCGGACCGGAATCCCGGGGACCTTCGGACCGTCCGGGCGTGTCAGGGCCTGCCACCGCCATCGAGGCCGGTCGTATACGTATTCACCTTCCCCTCCGGGGACGCCGTCCGTCCGGCGCCCCACTCCGTGCATGGGTATGCCGGTGTCCGCACGAGGCGCCCGGACACCGGGGCGCGTCCGGCGCCACCACCGCATAGCCATCCGCCTGCCCGGCGACCGAGCCGACGGCGACGCCGGCACCGCCCCGGGCCGGCGACACCGTACCTATGCGGCCGACCGGATGGGCACCGGGCGGCGATCCGGTCGGCCGCACGTCCCCGGTCCCGCGCCGGGCGCCGACGCCGCCGTCCCCGGGCACGGACGCCACGGCCCGCACCGCCGCAGACTGGCGGCGCCCCACAGAGCCGGCACGGACGAGAGCCGGGACGGAAGAGAGCCGGGACGGACGGCGCGACGGACAAGCGCCGCAGACCCGTTCGGGCCGGAACGGAGAAGACATGACGACGACGTCATCACCCGCGGAGAGACCGGCGAGCCCACCGGCCGGATCCGCGAAGCCCGCTGACAGCCCGTCGGCCGGCCTGGGACTGCCCGCGGCGACGGCCCTCGTGGTCGGCTCCATCATCGGCACCGGCATCTTCCTGCTGCCCGCGACCATGGCGCGGTACGGAACCGTCAGCCTGGTCGCCCTGCTCCTGGTGACGGTCGGCGCACTCGCCGTCGCCTCCGTCTTCGGCAAGCTGTCCACGCGCATCCCCGGCTCCGGCGGCCCGTACGTCTACGCCCGGCACGGCCTCGGCGAGTTCCCCGCCTTCCTCAGCGCCTGGTCGTACTACATCACGGTGCTGGCGGGCGACGCCGCGATCTCCGTGGCCTGGGTCGGCTACGTCAACTACTTCCTGCACTGGGACAGCAAGCCCGGTCAGGCCGCCCTGGCCGTCGTCGGCGTCTGCGTCCCGACACTCGTCAACCTCGCCGGGCTGCAGCGGGTCGGCTTCGTCCAGACCATCGTCACCGGCGCGAAGTTCCTCATGCTGCTGTTCGTCGCGGTGGTCGGCCTGTTCTTCCTGAAGGCCGCGAACTTCGGCCCGTTCATCGCCGACGGCGGCTCCTGGATCGGCGCGATCTCCTCGGCCGGTGCCGTGGTGCTGTTCGCCTACTCCGGTGTGGAGACCGCCGCCATCGTGGCCAGCCGGGTGCGCGACCCGGAGCGCAACGTCTCCCGCGCCGGGATCTACGGCACCCTGGCCTGTGCGCTGGTCTACTTCCTCAGCACGGTCGTCATCTTCGGCACCGTGCCGCACGACCAACTGGTCGACTCCTCGGCGCCGTTCGCCGACGCCATGGTCAACATGTTCGGCGGCGCCTGGGGCGGTGTGGTCTCCGCGCTGGCGGTGCTGTCCGGCCTCGGCGCGCTGATCGGCTGGGCCACGGTCTGCGCCGAGGTGCCCTACGCGGTCGCCAAGGACAGCCTGTTCCCGCGGGTGTTCGTCAAGCAGAGCCGCAACGGGGCGCTCTGGGCCGCGCTGCTGATCTCGCTCGCCCTCAAGGTGACGCTGATCCTGGTCAACTACGCCGGTGCGGCCGACGTGTTCGAGACGGTGGTGCTGCTCACCACGCTGACCACGGCCATCCCGTTCCTGCTCGGCACGAGCGTCCAGCTGTTCTGGCTGATCGCCAAGGGGCGGAAGACGTCGCGGACCTTCGTCCGTGACCTGGTCGTCGCCGTGTTCGCGGTCGCCTTCTCCTTCTGGCTCATCTACGGCTCGGGCCGGGACGCCGTGTTCAGCGGCACGTTGATGGTCTTCGCCGGAGTCGTCGTCTACGTCTGGGTCAAGGGCCGCCGCGGTGAGTACGGCGCCCGGCCCGAAGCGGTGCCGGAAGCCGCCTCCGTCCCGGTGGAGCCCGCCGCTCCCGACCCTGTGCGGCCCGCCGCACCCGACGCGGACGCCGGGTGACCCGCCCGGCCCCGCCGTTCCCCGAACCCGCCCCGAGAACTCAGAAAGCGAGACCCCATGTCCTTCCACGTCGATTCCGAGGCCGGCGTCCTGCGCCAGGTGATCCTCCACGAACCCGGCCTGGAGATGCAGCGGCTCACCCCCGCCAACAAGGACGGTCTGCTCTTCGACGATGTGCTGTGGGTGCCGCAGGCCCGCGAGGAACACCGCACCTTCCAGCGGACGCTGCGGGAGGCCGGCGTCCGGGTGCACCTGCTCAAGGACCTGCTGACCGACACCCTCAAGCAGGACGGCGCCCTCGACTTCGTCCTCGGCCGGGTGCTGGACGAGCGGCAGGAACGGATCGGCGGCAGCCTGTCCGGGCCGGCCCACGACGTCCTGTACGACCTGCCCGCCGACACCCTCGCCGACCATCTGATCGGCGGCATCAACAAGCGGGAGTTCAAGGCCCTCGCCGGGACGGCCGTCCCCCGCACGCTGGGCCTGGAGGCGCTGGCGGACGACGACTTCCTCCTCATGCCGCTGCCCAACCACCTGTTCACCCGGGACACCTCGTGCTGGCTGTACGGCGGCGTGTCCGTCAACCCGATGACGATGCGGGCCCGCCGACGGGAGACCGTGCACTACGAGGCCGTCTACCGCTTCCACCCGATGTTCGCCGGGCAGGACATCCCGCTGTGGAGTCCGGGCGAGGCGCAGGCCCCCGCCTGCATCGAGGGCGGCGACGTCGAGGTGATCGGCAACGGGGCGATCGTGATCGGCCTGAGCGAGCGCACCACGCCGGCCGGTGTGGACCTCGTGGCCCGCTCGCTGTTCACCGCCGGCGCCGCGGTCCGCGTCATCGCAGTCGAACTGCCCAAGGCCCGCTCGTGCATGCACCTGGACACCGTGATGACCATGGTCGACCGGGACGTGTTCACCCTCTACAGCGAACTCGACCCGGCCACCCTGCGGTCCTGGACGCTCACCCCGGGCGGCGGCCCCACCGGCCTCACCGTCCGGGAGAACCGGTCCTTCTTCGACGAGGTCGCCGACGCCCTGGGCCACCGGTCGGTCCGGGTGCTGCGCACCGAGCAGGACTCCTACGCCGCCCAGCGCGAGCAGTGGAACGACGGCTGCAACGTGCTGACCGTCAGCCCCGGCAAGGTCATCGCGTACTCCCGCAACGAGGTCGCCAACCAGATGCTGCGCGACCACGGCGTCGAGGTGCTCACCGTCCCCGGCTCCGAACTCGGCCGCGGCCGGGGCGGCCCGCGCTGCATGAGCTGCCCCATCGAGCGCGACGCGGTGGACGCCACGCCCACCGGCCCCTGACCGCGGCCTCGGCCCCGTACCTCGGCCGCCCCTTCCCTTCGGGCCCTCCCCTTCGGACCCTCCCCTTCGGGCCCTTCCCTCAGCCCCTTTCCCGCCTCGGACAGCCCGCACGACCCACCCAGGAGACACCGCCATGGCCGCCAACCTGCGCCACCGCAACTTCCTCAAGGAACTCGACTTCACCCCGCGCGAGTTCACCTCCCTCATCGACCTCGCCGCCGACCTCAAGGCCGCCAAGCGGGCCGGCACCGAACGCCCCCGGCTGGTGGGCCGGAACATCGCGCTGATCTTCGAGAAGACCTCCACCCGCACCCGCTGCGCCTTCGAGGTCGCCGCCCACGACCAGGGCGCCCATGTCACGTACCTCGACCCGTCCGGCTCGCAGATCGGTCACAAGGAGTCCATGAGGGACACCGCGCGGGTGCTGGGCCGGATGTACGACGGCATCGAGTACCGGGGCAGCTCCCAGGCCCTCGTCGAGGAGCTCGGCGCGTACGCCGGAGTGCCGGTCTGGAACGGGCTCACCGACACATGGCACCCCACCCAGATGCTCGCGGACATGCTGACCATGCGGGAGCACTCCGGCAAGCCGCTGAACCGGATCTCGTTCGCCTACCTCGGCGACGCCCGCAACAACCTCGGCAACTCCCTGCTGGTCACCGGCGCCATGCTCGGCATGGACGTCCGGATGGTCGCCCCGGGGCAGCTGTGGAGCGCCCCGGAGGTCTTCGAGGAGGCGGCCGGGATCGCCGAGCGCACCGGAGCGCGGCTGACCCGCACCGAGTCCGTGCCCGAGGGCGTGGCCGGGGTGGACTTCCTCTACACCGACGTGTGGGTGTCCATGGGTGAGCCCAAGGAGGTCTGGGACGAGCGCATCGCCCTGCTGAAGCCGTACCAGGTCGACTCCGACGTGGTGAAGGCCACCGGCAACCCCGACGTCAGGTTCCTGCACTGCCTGCCCGCCTTCCACAACCGGGAGACCAGGGTCGGCGAGGACATCTTCCGCAAGACCGGCATGACCGCCCTGGAGGTCACCGAGGACGTCTTCGAGTCCGAGCGGTCGGTCGTCTTCGACCAGGCCGAGAACCGGCTGCACACCATAAAGGCGGTCATGGTCGCCACCCTCGGCGACTGACCCGCGCGGCCCGCCCCGCCTCCACCCCAGCCCCTCACTCCACTCCACTTCACTCCCTAGGGAGAACCATGCGCGTTGTCGTAGCCCTCGGTGGAAACGCCCTGCTGCGGCGCGGGGAACGCCCCGACGCCGACGTCCAGCTGGCCGGCGTGCGCCGGGCCATGCGGGCCCTCGCCCCGATCGCGGCGGAACACCAGCTCGTCGTCACCCACGGCAACGGCCCCCAGGTCGGCGTCCTGGCCCTGGAGAGCGCCGCGGACGCCTCGCTGAGCAAGCCGTACCCCTTCGACGTCCTCGGCGCCGAGACCCAGGGCATGATCGGCTACTGGCTGCTGCAGTCCCTGCAGAACGTCCTGCCCGGCCGTCAGGTCGCCGCCCTGCTCAACCAGACGCTGGTGTCCGCCGCCGACCCCGCGTTCGCGAACCCGACCAAGTTCGTCGGCCCCGTCTACGGCGAGGAGGAGGCCAGGGCGCTGGCCGCGCGGCACGGCTGGACCGTGCGCCGGGACGGCGAGTACTGGCGGCGCACCGTGCCCTCGCCGAAGCCCCGGCGGGTCGTGGAGACCCGGCTGATCCGGCAGTTGCTGGAGTCCGGGGCGACCGTGGTCTGCGCGGGCGGCGGCGGCGTACCGGTGATCCGGGACGAGCACGGCCGGCTCACCGGCGTCGAGGCGGTCGTCGACAAGGACCTCACCGCCTCACTGCTCGCCGAGACCCTGGAGGCGGACGCCCTGCTCCTGCTCACCGACGTCCCCACGGTGATGCGCGGCTACGGCACCGCGCACGCCGAGCCGGTCAACAACGCCACCCCGGCGCAGCTGCGCGCCGAGGACTTCCCGGCGGGCTCGATGGGCCCGAAGGTGGAGGCGGTGTGCCGCTTCGTGGAGACCACGGGCGACATGGCCGCGATCGGCGCCCTGGAGGACGCGGCGGACATCCTGGCCGGCAAGACCGGCACCGTCGTCACCCCGAGTGGCTTCTATCCCGAACAGGGCCACTTCTGAGGTGATCGTCACCGGCGCCGTTCGCCCGGCCCGCCCACCGAGCGCGCCCCGCCCGGTTCAGCACGGACCCGCCGGACCCGGCCGGCCCCGCTCAGCCGGCCGTGGGGACCGCCTCGTCGGACGCGTTCTCGTCGGGGTGCGGCTGCCGCTGGCGGATCACTTCGACGCCGGGCTGTGCGGGCTGCGCCGCCGGTACGGGTTCCGGCTTCCATCGGGCGGTGGTGCGGACGTAGCCGACGATCACCGAGACCATGGCGAGGATCAGCAGCGGCCCGGCCAGCCAGGCGTACTCCGCCATCTCCAGCGGAAGGTAGCGGTACGACAGCAGCATCGCGGCGAAGACCGCCGTGCCGTGGGCCACGAGCAGGGTGGCCGACCGGTCCCAGCCCCGGTCGAGCGCGCGCAGACCCGCCTCGATCGTGATCGCGAAGACGACGCCGGCGACGAGGTCCGCGCCGTAGTGGTAGCCGAATCCCAGGGTCGCGGTGAGGGTGGCGATCAGCCAGAACGTGCCGGCGGCGCGCAGGACGCGCGGACCCCGGCGGGTGTGGATGAAGATCGCGGTCGCCCACGCCGTGTGCAGGCTGGGCATGCAGTTGCGGGGGGTGATCGTGTCGAAGGGCATCGGGTGCGGGGTGGTGACCGGCGTCGGTGTGTCCGGCCACAGGTCGGCGACCGCCCACGGCTCGGTGGACGGCGTCGGCGGCCACAGGTGGGCGAACGCCCAGTGCTCGTTTCCGGTGCCGAAGGCGTAGATCGGGCCGACCACCGGGAAGATCATGTAGATGGCGGGCCCGAGGAGCCCGATCACCAGGAACGTCCGCACGATGTAGTGGCCCGGGAAGCGGCGCTCGGTCGCGACGTCGCGGAGCTGGTAGAGGGCGACGACGACCGCGGCGACCGCGAGCTGGGCGTAGACGTAGTTGAGCGCGTGGGCGCCGACCGTGCCGCTGGCGGTGAGCGCCCGTCCCACCAGCCACGACGGGTTGCCCAGCGCGTGGTCGGCCGTCGCCACGTACTGGTCGAGCACCGTCGGCCGGGTCGCGGACGTGATCAGCAGCCAGGTGTCACCCGTCTTGCGCCCTGCCACCAGCAGCAGCCCCAGACCGGCGCCCTTCAGCAGCAGGGTGCGGTCCGGGCCCGTGCGGCGCGTGAGGGCGACGACGGCGCAGCCCAGCATCGCCCACAGCGCGCCGTTGCCGAAGGGGTGACCGGCGGTCAGGTCGGCGCCGACCGCCCACCGGACCGTGAGGAAACCCACGTCGACGGCTACCGCCGCGCCCACCGCGATCAGCCGTTCCCGCCGCGTGAGCACCACCAGCATCAGGGCCATCGCCGCGTACAGGGCGAAGCCCGACTTCGGCGGGAGCACCAGCTCCCGGCCCAGGCTGGTGAGCGGACCCCGGAGGTCGTAGTGCCGGGCGGTCGTCTCCAGCGCGACCAGGAACCCGAGGACCACCGCGCTCGCCGTGGTCCACAGGACCACCCGTGTCCGGCGCACCGCGGGGTGCGGGTTCGTGCGGCGTATTCGGGAGAGCAACCGCGATGCTATGGGTATCAATTTTTCGGCCGATGGTGAGAGGTGGGGGTCGGGGCGGGTCGCCTGTCGCGCTGGACGCCCCGTCGTTCCGGCGGAGGACTGTGGAGGACGGGGCGATGTTCGGGCGTACGTCGTGAGTTCGGACATGTTATCGGAGGGGCGCGGACGGGCTCCGGACTCGTCCGTCACCCCTCGGGGCAGCGCGGTTCGCCGGCCGACCGCCGGGCTCGTCCAGCGCCTCCCGGGCATCGCGGTTCGCCGGCCGCCGGGCTCAGCCGTCACCCGCGGGACGGCGCAGGTCGTCGGCCGCCGGGCTCAGCCGTCACCCGCGGGACGGCGCAGTTCGTCGGCCGCCGACCGGTAGGCCTCCGTCGCGCGGGCGAAGTAGTCGAAGAGGACGTCGCGCTGTTCCGGCGTGTAGCCCGCGAGGATCTCGGCGGCCTTCCGCCGCGCGGGCTCCAGGACCCGGTCCAGCTCGGCCGGCTCGCCCAGCGGCTCCACGACGACCTTGCGCCGGTCACCGGGATCGGGGGCGCGGCGGGCGTACCCGGCCTGCTCCAGCCGGTCGATCAGCCGGGTCGTCGGACCGGTCGTCAGCCCCGTGCGCGAGGCGAGTTCGCCGGGGGACATCGGCCCGGACAGCCGAAGGATGTTCAGCGCGTACAGGTCGGTGGCGCCGAGGCCACAGGCCCGGGCCCCGGCCTGGCCGTGCAGCGTCACGGCGCTCAGATACCGGCGGTGGACCTCGCTCGCCTCGTCTCCCGTGAGCGGCATCGACAGGGCCCTCCCCCTCCATAATCCCCGCTCCGAAGAAGAGACATCTCTGATGCAGTCACTTCTTGCGCGCACTTACATCGCCCGCGAAGCTACCACAGGGGGTCGCGACGACCACCGCACAGGTCAACGGCACGGTCCGGGCGCTCCTCGCCAAGAGCTTGCTCAGCGGAAGGCCGCCCGCGTACGGGCCGTACGCGGGCGGCATCCCAACGTGGCGAGGTGCCGTGCCAGGCATCGCGGCGCGGCGGGAACGCGCGACAGGCCCGGGTGGGCGCCGGGCCCTCAGCCCCTTCCGCGGTCCGCCGCGTCGGCCGGCCGCCTCGGGGACGGCCGGTCCAGCCGGGCGACCACGGTCGCGTAGAAGCGGTGCACGGCGTCGTCGACGCTGCGGATGAAACCGGACTCGGCGTTGCCGCGGGTGCTGCCCATGCCCTTGAAGAGGGAGAGCCGGAAACCGGTGATCCGCACGCCGTCCTTGGGGAGGAGGTCCGCGGGCTCGGGCCGCAGCCGCTCCAGGGTGCCGCGCGGCCCGCCCTCCTCCCCCTCCACCACGGTCTCGACATGCAGGTCGGCAGGCGCCTCGGCCAGCCGGCGCACCAGCCGTTTCGCCCAGCTCAGCGGGTATCCCTGGTCCGGCGCGGGCACCTCGATACAGGTGCGCAGCTTGCCTGTGCGCAGGTCGGCGATCACCGACACGACTCCGGGCGTGCCCTCGATCCGCAGTTCCGCGTCGAGCCGTCCCTCCAGGCAGAGCCGGTCGGCCAGTTGTGCCCGGCGCTCACGCGGGTCGCTGCCGCGCTTGGAGCGCAGAACCGGCAGCACCTTCTGCCCGAGTTCACCGCCGAGCCGGAGACAGACCTGGCGGATGAGCCGTTCCCAGCTCTCCACCACCTCCAGGGCGCGGGGGTCGCCCTTGCAGAGGGTCTCGTCGTCGATCCCGTTGCGTACGGGGACCCAGGCCGCTCCCATGTTCTGGAAGCCGTGGCAGCCGGAGTTCTCGTGCTGAAGGTAGTGGAGCAGTTCCTGGAGCAGCCAGGCGTGCGCCAGGTTGCCGACGCCCTCGTGCCGGATCAGCATCTGCGCCTGGTGGGCGACCTCGGCCCAGGACAGGTGCCAGAGCGCCACCTTGTGCTTGCGCCGCCGGTCGATCCTGACGTCGACCAGCGGGCTCCCTTCGAGCGCGACGTCGTTCGACAGGGTGATGACGGCCTCGTAACCCCGGCGGGCGGCGATGTCCATGTACGCCTGCACCTGCTCGGGCTTCAGGGCGTTGCCGTTGGTCTTCGTCTCGACCAGCGCCGTCCACAGCTTGCCCGCCCGCTCGACGCGGATGACCCCGTCAGGCCGCCGCGGGGTGTCGCCGTGCGGCAGCGAGACCTCGGTGAACGTCTCCACACGGCCCGCCGGTGCGCCGAACCCGGCAATGAGCCTCCGGCCGAACTCCGGGATCTGAGCCATCACCGACAACAGGACGGACGTGGCCCGTGTCTCGCGGTCCCGGTCGCTCTTGAGCGCGGACACCGGGAAGAGCCTGGCCTGCCTCCAGGAGTCGTTCTCCGCCAGGGACTTCTTGACCACCTTCGGCAAGGTGACCTTCTTCTTGGCGGTACGGGGCCGCGCGGACGCCGCTTTGCCCGCTGCCGTGTCCTCCTCGGGCCGCCGGGGGGCCGGGACGGCGCCCAGCGCCGGCTTCCCGGGGGAGCCGGACGGCCGATGGGGCCGGGGTCCGGTGTCCGGTCCGGGGGTCGAGGCCGACGGATCTGCCGGGACCGTCGGGGCGCAGAGGGCGGAGGCGGGGGCGGGAGGGTTCGGTGGGGCGTCGTCCGCCGCGCTCTCCAGCGCCTCTTCGGCTTCCTCTGCCTCCTCGGCCTCCGCGTCGTCGTCGATGTCGACGCCGAAGTCCGTCGCCAGGCCCGCCAGACCCGCCTCGTAGCCCTGGCCCACGGCACGCAGCTTCCACTCGCCGCCCCGGCGGTAGAGCTCGCCGAAGATGAAGGCGCTCACCGAGTCCGCGTCGTCGATGGCGAACCTGATCAGTCCCTCGCCGGAGCCGTCGGTCAACGTCAGCCGCAGGTCGGTCAGTTCGTCGAAGCGGGCCCCCTCGTACCGGCTCGCGGCGACCACGATCCGGGAGATGTCCTGCGGAACCGCCGTCAGGTCGAAGCTGATCCGGTCCCTGTTACCGCTCCCCGTGGGCGCCTTGCCCAGCAGCTGTACGCTCCCGTCGGCGGCCACCGGGTTGTTGTAGAAGTAGAAGTCCGTGTCGCTGCGCACCTTGCCGTGCGCGTCGAGCAGCAGCACGGAGACATCCGCGTCACCCTCCCCGGTGGGACTGCTCCAGTCCAGACTCACGATCACGGAGTCGATGTCCCCGCTCAGGGTCGCCAGCCCCACATTGGCGCCCTTGGTCAACTCGTACACGGCCCCACCCCCACTCGCGCACGCCGGACACGGGTCGCTGTGCCTCACCTTTCGCGAGCGGACCCGGTGTGACGTGCCACACACTCAGTACTCAGCGGCACCTTAGTACCCAGCCTGTGCCGTCCGTGGCCGTCCGGCGGAAACGGGCCGGACGGCTGCCGGAGAGTGGCACGTGGTCGGTCGGCCGCCGGGGTGCGGCGCTCAGCGGCGGCTGGCCGTGGCGGCGATGGACGGGAGGACGGAGAGGGCGAGGACGCCGCCGGTGAGGGCGAGGGCGGGGTAGCTCGCGGCGGCCACGACGGCGCCGGAGGTCAGGCCGCCGGTGGTGCCGGCCACGGCGATGGAGACGTCGACCAGGCCCTGGGTCCGGGCCCGGGTGGCCAGGGGCACGGCGTCGGTGATGATCGCGGTGCCGGACACCAGGCCGAGGTTCCAGCCGAGCCCGAGCAGAGCCAGCGCGAGGGCCAGCGGGGCGACGGAGTCGCCGGGCGCGGCGGCGGCGAGGAGACCGGCGGCCAGCAGCGTGACGCCGGACGCGGCGGCGACGGCGACGGGGCCGTACCGGTCCACGAACCAGCCGGTGAGCGGCGACGGCAGGTACATCGCCCCGACGTGCACGGCGATGACGAAACCGGAGGCGGCGGTGGTGTGGCCGTGGTCGTGCATGTGGACCGGCGTCATCGTCATGATCGCGACCATCACCAGCTGAGTGACGATCATGATGAGGGCGCCCAGGACGACGGTGGGGCGACGGCGCTCGGCTCCTGCGGGTGGCGCGGGCGCGGCGGCCGGCGTGGGCGCCGCAGTTGGCGAGGGCGTCGCGGGCGGCAGGGGCGGCGGGTCCTGCCCGGCCTCCGCCGCCTGCGCGGCTCCCGCCGACCCCACCGCCTCCGCCGCCTCCACCTGCCTCGCCGCCACCGTCGCCTGCTGTTGCCCCCGGTCGTCGAGGGTGCGGGCGAGCAGGAGCGGGTCGGGGCGGAGCCACACGGCGAGGACGGTGGCCGCCAGCGCGTAGGCGACACCGGCCAGCAGGAAGGGCCCGGCCAGGCGCGGCATGCCGAGGGCGTGGGCGAGGTCGCTGGTGGGTGACGCCAGGTTGGGGCCGACGACGCCGCCGAGCGTGGTGGCGACCAGGACGGTCGAGACGGCGCGGGCCCGGTGCGCCGGGGCGGCGAGGTCGGCCCCGGCGTACCGCGCCTGCAGGTTGGTGGCGGTGCCGGCGCCGTAGACGAACAGGGCGAGGAACAGCAGGACGGGACTGTCGGCGACGGCCGCCACGATGACGGCGGCGGCGCCCACCGCGCCGGTCAGATACCCGGCGGCCAGCCCCGGTCTTCGCCCGCGCGCCTGCGAGACCCGCCCGACACCGACCGCGGCGAGCGCCGACCCGGCGGTGAACAGGGCGCTGGGCAGCCCCGCGAGCCCCGTCGAGCCGAGCATGTCCTGGGCGAGCAGGGCCCCCACGGTGATCCCGGCGGCCAGTCCGGCGCCGCTGAGGACCTGGGAGACGACCAGGACGGTGAGGATGCGGCGCTGTGCCTCGGGGTGCCGGGCCGTTATGTCGCTCTCGGCGGGAGCGGTGCTCGTCACGGGGCGGGCTCCTTCACGGGGCGGGCTCCTTCACGGGGATGAGCGGGAGGGGTTGGGGGCCGGCAGGAAGGCGGGGGAGGAACGGGGAGGGGAACGAGCGAGGGTGGAAGGAGGGACACGGGCGAGGGGCGGGGGGCTTCAGGTCGGGTCCGCCGCCGTCTCCACCGGCAGTTCGGCCAGGCGCCACTCCAGCATGCCGTCGTGGAGGCGGATCGCCCGTCGGCCGCGGTCGGCGAGCAGCCGCACCGCGTCGTGGGCGAGCACGCAGTACTCGCCCCGGCAGTAGACGACGATCTCCGCGCCCTCGGGCAACTCCCCGATGCGGTCGGCCAGTTCGCCGACGGGGATGGACAGCGCGCCGGGGATGTGGCCGGCCCGGTACTCCTCGGCCGGCCGTACGTCCAGCAGCACCACGTCTCCGGCCGCCACCCGGACCCGCAGGTCCTCCCGGCGCAGCTCCGCCGCGCCGTCCGCACCGAGGTACGCCGCACGGGCCGGGGTCACGGCCGCCCGGTGGGTCTCGGTGACCTTGCGCAGCAGCGCGAACAGCCGGGCGACGTCGTCCCCGGCGAGCCGGTAGTGGATGCGTACGCCCTCCCGCCGCGTCGTCACGAACCCGGCCCGCTTGAGGGTCTGCAGGTGCGCCGAGGCCGTCGTCAGGTTCAGCCCGGCGGCCCTGGCCAGCGAGTCGACCGTGCGCTCGCCCTGCGCCAGCAGGTCCAGCAGCTCCAGTCGCTTCCCGCTGGCGAGCGCCTTGCCGCCGACCGCGAAGGCGTCGTAGAGCCGCGCCTTCGCGTCCGCCCTGCCCTCGGCTCCCGCTCGGGCCGCTCCGGCTGGTCCGGCCGCTCCCACTGGTCCCCTTGCTCCCATCTCATCCTCCATAAATCCATGGAATATCGTAGAGGCGATCGTGGCGCAAGAGAAGCGCGCCGAAGGAGCGAGAAGGAGGCGAGCACGGCATGGGCGTCGCCGAAGGAGCGGCCGGCATCCGGCTGGGCCTGCGTGCCAACCTGCCCCAGTTCGTCCTGCTCGTCGCGGTCAACGCCCTGGTCGGCGGCGTACTCGGGCAGGAACGCGTCGTGCTGCCGCTGCTCGCCGACGAGGTCTTCCGGCTCTCCGCCTACACCGCCGCCCTCACCTACATCGCCGCCTTCGGCGCCACCAAGGCGGTGACCAACTTCTTCGCCGGTGCGCTCTGCGACCGCTACGGCCGCAAGCCGGTCCTGGTGGCGGGGTGGCTCGTCGCCCTGCCCGTGCCGCTGCTGCTCATCTGGGCCCCGGCGTGGGGCTGGGTCGTCGGCGCGAACGTACTGCTCGGCGTGAACCAGGGGCTGACCTGGTCCACCACCGTCATCATGAAGATCGACCTGGTCGGCCCGGAGCGGCGCGGCCTCGCCATGGGCCTCAACGAGGCCGCCGGATACGGGGCGCTGGCCGTCACCGCTCTGGCCACCGGTGCCATCGCCGCCCACGCCGGACTGCGCCCCGAGCCGTTCCTGCTGGGCATCGCCTACGCCGCCCTCGGCCTCGGCCTGTCGGCCCTGGCCGTCCGCGAGACCCGCGACCACGCCCGCCTGGAGGCCGTACGCCACCGCCCCGACCGCCCCGGCCACCACGGGGACCTGACCACCGGCCGGATCGCCTGGCTCACCAGCGTCCGGGACCGGGCGCTGTCCGCCGCCAGCCAGGCGGGGCTGGTCAACAACCTCAACGACGCGCTCGCCTGGGGCGTGTTCCCCCTGCTGTTCGCCGCGCACGGCCTGTCGGTCGCCCGCATCGGCGTCCTCGGCGCCCTCTACCCGGCCGTGTGGGGGCTGGGGCAGCCGGTCACCGGATGGTGGTCCGACCGCGTCGGACGCAAGCACCTCATCACCGCCGGCATGCTGCTGCAGGCCGGGGCGATCGCGCTGGTCGCCCTCGGCACCACGTTCCCCGTCTGGGCGACCGCGCAGGTCCTCCTCGGGGCCGGCACCGCGCTCGTCTACCCCACGCTGCTCGCCGTCATCGGCGATGTCGCCCACCCGGCCTGGCGGGCCCGCGCGGTCGGCGTCTACCGGCTCTGGCGCGACGGCGGCTTCGCGGTCGGCGCCCTCCTGGCCGGGGCCCTCGCCGACGCCTACGGCCTGACCAGCGCGATCTGGGCCGTCGCCGCCCTCACCGCCGCCTCCGGCCTGCTCGTCGCGACCCGCATGTACGAAACCCACCCGCGCCCCGCGCCGCCCCCGCGCGCCTGACCCGCCCGACGGACCGTGCGGGCGCGGCCGGCCCGGGCGCGGCCTCAGTCGCCGCCGCCGTCACCACTGCCGCCTCCGCCGCCGTCACCGCCGTCCGTACCCCAGCCGTCGCCGCCGGCCCGGCCGCGGCCTCAGTCGCCGCCGCCGTCACCACCACCGCCGCCGCCGTCACCGCCGTCACCGCCGAATCCGCCCCCGCCGCCGTCACCGCCGTCGCCGCCGTCCGCGCCCCACCCGTCGCCGCCGCCGGACTCGTTGTCCTGGCCGTCGCTGCCGAGGTTGCTGAACCAGGGCCGGTCCCAGGCCCAGTCGGCGGCGAGCGGCTCGCCGGTGGCCGCAGGGCGGCGCTGCGACGGGAAGCGCGCGTGACCGGTGGTGTCGCCGAGCCCGAAGGCGACGGAGAAGACCTGCGCCATCACCGCGTCCAGCGGATCGGCGCTCTCGTACCGCACGGGGGCCAGCGGCAGCAGGACCTCGCCCGGATCGAGCGCGGGCCGGCGCGCCGGACGGGTCAGCAGGGCGACGCGTCGCCCGTCGCGCAGCAGCCAGGAACTCAGGGCGTCCTCCCGCCGCAGCACCCAGTGCGCCTGCCCGGGCAGCCGGACCTCCACCGTGCTCTTCGACTTGCGCAGCTTCTTGCGGAGACTGAGCTGCGCCGTCGCGTCGCCGACGGTCAGCCGCAGGCCCTTGGCGGGCTGCGGCGAGTCCCGGTCGAAGCGGTGCGGCGCGCGGAGCCGTACGACGGGGGCGTGCGGCCCCCAGACATCGACGCGGACGAGGCGGCGGTCCACGGCGACGGTGACCGGCCCGGCGGGGCCGGAGGCGTACCGCCGCGCGATCCACAGGGGCACCCCCTCGGCCCGGGCGCGGTCCGCGAGGGCCCCGACCTGGTCGGGGCCACCGCACCGCCGTACCGCCAACTCGCCCAGCGCGCGGGCGAACTCGGCGGCCTGTCGCACCTTCACCGGGGTGGCGCTGCCGGTGACCCGGGTGACCGGCACCACCCCGGTCCCCTCCGCCAGCCGCTCCAACGGGCGCTCCGCGCCGCCGCCCCCGAGCCAGTGGCCCCGCAGGTACGCCTCCGCCATCGCCGCGAGGTTCAGCTCGTCGAGCGGCGTGACCCTGCCGCCCCTGCGCAGCCCTTCCTCGGCCAGCTCCACGACCCGCGCCAGCGGATTCCACGACCGCTCCTGGTAGAGCACCTCGCTCACAGCCACCCCCGTACGCGCCTACGACCGGGCCACACCCTCGCACAGCCTGCCCGTCCCGGCGAAGCCTCCGGCGGCTGCTCCGCGTGAGCGCCTGCCCCGCATGAGCGCCCACCCCGCCGAGGGGCTCCCGGCGCGGGCGGGCGCCGTCGGCGGCGTGGCGCCCCGGCGGCCGGGTACTCGCGGGGGCATGAAGTGGCAGAAGGTGCAGGGAGCACCCGGTGCGGTGTTCGTCGTGGTGCTCGACGAGGGGGAGGAGGCCGTCGGCGCGCTCACGCGGTTCGCCCGGGAGCAGTCACTGGGGGCGTCGCAGGTGACCGCCGTGGGGGCCTTCTCCCGGGCCGCGGTGGGCTGGTTCGACCGCGGGGAGAAGGACTACCGGAGAATCCCGGTCGACGAGCAGTGCGAGGTGCTGTCGCTGCTCGGCGACATCGCCGTGGGCGAGGACGGCCCGACCCCGCACCTGCACGCCGTACTGGGTCTCTCGGACGGTACGACCAGGGGCGGGCACCTGCTGGAGGGGCGAGTGTGGCCGACGCTGGAGGTCATCGTGCGGGACAGCCCGGCGGCCCTGGCCAAGACCCACCGCCCGGACCTGGGCCTGGCGCTGATCGACCTGCCGGACCAGCACAC
>NZ_CBDQZH010000054.1:0-44206 GCF_965341775.1 Streptomyces sp. bgisy159
CCGTTCCCCCGCCCCCCGGGCCCCGGTCCCGCTGAGGCAACAGCGGGACCGGGCGAGCACAGCACCGCACCGTCCCATCGAGGAAGGAGAAACACCGTGCAGAAGGACATCATCCACAACGACCCGCTCGCCGGCGACGAGGAGAACCGCAAGCCGGGCATCGGCATCACGATCACGATCCCGTTCCGCAACGCCGACGAGGCCGACGACAACGAGGAGTGACCGCACCGCCCGGCCGGCCCGTGATCGCGCGGGCCGGCCGGGCTCGCCGCCCCTCCGCCCCGCCCGCCCACGCCCCCTCCCAAGGAGCCGTACGTGCGCGTTCTCCTCCTCAACATGCCGTGGTCCCCCATCGACCTGCCCTCCCTGGCCCTGGGCATCCTCAAGCGCAGTGTCGACGAACGCGTCCCGGGCGCGACGTGCGAAGTGCTGCACGCCAACCTGGAGTTCACCGACTGGATCACCCGGCGCACCGAGTTCTCCGCGGAGGACTACGAGTACTACGCGCTGTCCTCCTACTTCCTCGGCTGCGGCGACTGGGTCTTCTCCAGCGCCCTCTACGACGATCCCGCCTGGAAGGAGGACGAGTTCGCCAGGGTGATGAAGCCCAAGCTGCGGGCCTCCCGGATGCGGATGACCCGGCAACTGCACTCCGTGGTGCCGGAGTTCGTGGCGGAGATCGCGCAGCGGGTCGTCGACCTCGAACCCGACGTCGTGGGGCTGACGTCCACGTTCCAGCAGAACACGGCGGCCCTGGCGGCCGCCCGGCACATCAAACGGCTCGCCCCGCACACCGTGACGGTGATGGGCGGCGCCAACTGCGATGCCGAGCAGGGTGCGGCGGTGCACCGCAACTTCCCGTTCGTCGACTACGTGGTGCGCGGCGAGGGCGAGGACGCCTTCCCCCGGCTCCTGGAGGCGCTGCGGGACGGCACCCACACCGAGGCGGCGGCCGGCATCCCGGGACTGTGCCACCGCGCCGACGGCTCCTCGACGGCCAATCCGATGCCCACCGGCCCCCTGCCCCCCGCGGCCATCCTGCCCCCGGACTACAGCGGCTACTTCGAACGCCTCGCCGCCTCCGTGGCCCGCAACTGGGTCGAGCCGAAACTCGTCGTCGAGGGCGCGCGCGGCTGCTGGTGGGGGGAGAAGCACCACTGCACGTTCTGCGGCCTGAACGGCTCGTTCATGCAGTTCCGCAGCAAGAGCCCCGACACCTTCTACGAGGAGATCATGGGCCTGGCGGAGCGTCACCGCGTCCTCGACATGTACGTCGTCGACAACATCCTCGACATGCGTTACCTGTCCAGCGTCCTGCCCCGGATCATCGACAGCGGCTACGACCTGCGCATGCACATCGAGATCAAGGCGAACATGCGCCGTCCGCAGCTCCAGGTGCTCGCCGACGCCGGACTCATCTACGTCCAACCCGGCATCGAGAGCCTCAACAGCAGGGTCCTCGACCTGATGGACAAGGGGGTCAGCGGCTGCCAGAACGTGCGCATGCTCCGGGACGCGGCCGAGACGGGCCTTTCCGTGTCGTGGAACTACCTGCACGGCTTCCCCGGTGAGACGGACGACGACTACGACCCGGTGATCCGCCAGCTCCCCGCCCTGGAGCACCTCAACCCGCCCGTCGACCTGTCCGCGCGCATCGCCATCGAACGGTTCAGCCCGTACTTCAACCGGCCCGAACTCGGCTTCGCCGCGCTGCGCCCGGAGGAGCACTACTTCTTCACCTACGACCTGCCCGAGGAGGAGCTGTACGACCTGGCGTACGTCTTCCAGGCGCCGGAGCGCGGCATCCGGGGCGACACGGTGACCCGGCTCAACGACGCCATCGGAGCCTGGAAGAAACACCACACCGACGCCAGGCTCACCCAGACGGACCTCGGTGACGAGATCGTCCTGGTCAGCCGACGCCACTCGTTCGACTGGCGGACGCTGCGACTGACCGATCCGTTCCAGGTCGCGCTCTTCCGCCTGCTGGACCAGCCGCACTCGCCCGCGGCCCTGCACCGCAAGGTCACCGCCGACCCGGCGTTCGCCTCCCGCACCCTCGCCGACGTGCGGGACCTGCTCGACGAGTGGACGAACCTGGGCGTGACCTTCACCGACGCGGGCCAGTACGTGCACGTCGCTCCCGCGTCGGTCAACCAGAACCTGCTCAGGCTCGACTACATGAGCCATCTGCACGCCCGCCCCGACGCCGGTCCCGTGACCCGGACCGCCGAGGACCCGGCGCCGCGACCGGCCGCCTCCGCGTCGTCCCCGACCGCACCGGCCCCCGCCCTTCCCTGAAGCTCCCCTGACCTGACCTGACCTGACCTGACCTGAGCGGACCTGACCTGAGCTGAGGTGAGCGGACCGGCCGCACGAGCCCGCCCCGCAACTCTGAACTCTGACCGGAACCGATCGCCGCCGCCCGTAGCCCTGCTGCCCCGCTGCCCCGCCGCCCGACAGCGCACCCGCTCGCCCGAGACGTGCACCGACGAGGAGCCGCCATGCCGCCCGCCGCACCCGCCGCACCCGCCCTGACCGTCCTGGCTTGGCGCGATCACGACTCCGGGGCCCGGGAGCTGCCGGGCATGTCCCTGGGCCGGGTCCCCGTCGCGGCGGACCCCGGAGCCGCGGAGCGCCTGTGGGCCATGGGCGCGCGTCGCGCCGAACTCGACCGGCCCGTCGACCTGGCCACGCCCGGGCCGGCCGCCGCCCGCGCCGCGATCGACCGGCTGTGCCTGCTCCGCGACCTGACCGCACGGGCCGTCCAGGTCGACTGGGACCTCCGTCTCCCCCCGGACGACGCCGACCAGACCTGGAAGGTCCTGTCCCACCTGCAGCCGCCGCGGACCGTCACCGGTCTCACCGATCCCGACAGCGCCCTGCAGGCCTGGCGCACCCGCCACTACCTCTGCAAACTGGTCTGGCGCCAGGGCCCGGGCTTCCTCCAGATCCGCGACCGGCGCTGGGGTGACCTGCGGAGGTTCACCGCCGACGACCCCCGCTACCCGGCAGCGGTCTCCCGCCTCGACCGAGGTGCCGGCCCCGGGGACGTGCCCGCCGACATCCTTGCCGAACTCACCGCCGAACACCTCGTGCTGCGGGCGGACGACGTCGTCTGGTGGCTGCCCTACCGGGTGACCCGGTGGCTCCAGGAGGCGATGGCGATCTGAAGACCACGGCTACGGGAGGAGATGGCGACCTGGAGGAGATGGCGACCGGGAGACGACGGCGACGGGGAGGAGAGGGCGATCCAGGAGGCCCGGGCGGCCGGTGACGGACCTCGGCCCCGTCCTGTCCGTGCACTACCGCAAACCGGGCATATGTATCTAAGCTGAACCGACCCTCTGCCGGGACTGCGGCACACCCAGTGCCGCCGCCGCTGTCTGCCCAGAGGTTGAGCATGACCGGTTTCCGCCCACTCCCTCCGGCCCGCCCCGACTGGCGTGATCAGGCGGCGTGCGTCGGGGAGGATCCCGAGATCTTCTTCCCCCTGTCCGACTGCCTCGCTCCCGGTTCGGACGCCGCGTCGGCGTGCGCGATATGCCGCCGCTGTCCCGTCCTGACGGCCTGCCGCACCTGGGCCGTGGAGCACGGGGAGGACGACGGCATCTGGGGTGCCACCACGGCCGCCCAGCGCCGCGCCCTCAGACGGGCCACGACGGACGGCGGCGTCGTCCGACGGTCACCGCCCTGACCCGCCTACAGACGGCGAGGGGCACGGGAGGCGCGGCCCCGGGCGGCCTCCCGCCAGCGCCCCCCAGACGCTGAGCCCAGGTCCGGCCGGGCGGCGGAATCCACCGATCGGTTGCAGGGAAACCGCCGCGAGTTCCACGCCGTCCCGGACTCCGGCCCCGCCGCACGGCGTCCGAAGCGTGCCTCGGGGCTGCGTGCGCGCCTCTTTCACGCCGCGTCGCCCGGGTACCCGGCGCCACGACAGCAGCGCCGTCGTGAGGGGACGCCACGACCATGACGCAACCGCAGCACACCGCCCCGGTGGCCCTGATTCCGGGCGAGATCGCCACCCCGATGACCGGTCAGGAGGACGCCGACGTCCACGCGGAGCGACGCCCCGGCGTGCCGCTGAGCCGCCCCGGCGACGCACGTGAGGTGGCCGCCGTGATCGCCTTCCTCGCCGGCCCCGACGCGTCGTACGTCACGGGCGCCTCCTGGGTCGTGGACGGAGGGATGCTGCGGATGGGCCCGCAGGCCGGCAGCCGTCTCCCCGACGACAGTTGGCGGCGGCCCTGAGGCGTGGTTCGCCTGGCCCCCGGGCCCGGCCTCGGCAGCCGCCGCGGTGGTGGGAGAGGACGTCCCAGTGGTTGCCCTCCTCGCCGTGGACGTTGCCGGAGCCCGACCGCCACTGGGAGCGCCGTCGCCGCACAGCCCGATGCAGGTGAAGCTGTTCCTCATGTAGTTGTCGAGGCAGGTGTACTTGCTGTGGAAGACCGCGTCCCCCGCCCGTCAGAAGGCGTACCGGATCCGCAGCCAGGGAGCGTGCGCGGCCACCAGCTCGCGCAGTTCGTGTACCGCCCGCGCCTTCACCGGACCGCGGTAGCGGACGTTCAGGGCGCCGTTCTCCGAGCGCTTGGCCTGCTGCAGCGAGGGCTGCCAGAGCCGTCCCTCACCCCGGGGATGCCACCCGAGGTTGACCTCGTGCAACTCCCGGTTGTGGGTGAGCATGATGACCTCGGCTGCCGCCTGGCGTCTCACCCGCTCCGGCAGGACGTCGTCGAGCTCGTCGAGCAGCCCGGCCCACGCCGTCCGCCAGCCGGGCCGGAGCACGACGGGGGAGAGGTTGAAGTGGACCTCGTAGCCGGCGTCGAGGAAGTCGGGGGCCGCCGCGATCCGCTCGGTGACCGGTGAGGTGCGCACGTCGAGCAGCCGCGAGTCGTCCGGCGGCATGACGGAGAAGCGGATCCGGGTCCGCCCGCGCGGGTCGAGGGCAAGGAGGTCCGGATTGACGAACTTCGTGGCGAACGACGCCTTGGCGGTCGGCCAGTGCCGGAAGGCGCCCACCAGATCCGCGGTGTTGTCGCAGATCAGAGCGTCCACGGAGCAGTCGCCGTTCTCCCCGATGTCGTACACCCAGGCGGTGTCGTCGCACTGGTTCGGTTGCGGCTTCCTGCCCTGGCGTGCGATGTGCCGGCCCAGGTGGGCGATGATCCGGTCGATGTTGGTGAACACGGTGACCGGGTTGGCGTAGCCCTTGCGCCGCGGAACGTAGCAGTACACGCAGGCCATGGCGCAACCGTTGGAGGCGCCGGGCGCGATCCAGTCGGCGGACCGCCCGTTGGGGCGTGTCGTGAGCGTCTTCTTCTCGCCGAGGACGAGCGTCTCCCCCTTCACCCTGACCCAGCGGTCCACGTTGCCCTCGTTGCCGTGCAGACCGGGAATGCCCCAGTGGGAGTCGACCTCGGTCACCCGGGCCTGCGGGAACCGCTCCAGGACCTGCCGGCCGCGCGCCGAGGCGGCGGCCGCGGGCTCAGCGTAGATCTCCCGGACGGGCAGCAGGCGACGCGCGACGTCGCCGTCGCGGAAGGCCGGCCCGGTGCCGGCGACGGCCGGGCTCGGCGGCCCGAGGGCGTCCAGGTCGAACAGCGCGTCCGACCCGGGGTCCCACGCGTCGGGCGAGTGCCGCATCACAGACTCCAGGGACAGAAAACAGGGTCAAGGACAGAAACCGGAACTGGGCCAGGGGCGGGAACGGGGGAGGGGACACGGGTGCGTCGCGGCGGCGCCGTGGCTGCGCCCGTGCTCCCTCGCGGCGGGACCGACCAGTCTACGGCGGGCGGCCGGGGGAGCGCCCGAGCGGCGTGCCCACCTCGCCGCGGCAGGGGCGGCGCCCGGAGGAGCGCCGTATCCGGAACCGGCTGCCGTCCCGTACGCCGCCCGGCCGATTGTCAGTGCCGTCCTGCATGATGCGCACAACCTGATCGACATCGGCGGAGCCGGGTAGACGACTGTGACGACCCCGGCTCAAGGAGGACACCTCATGCGGCCCGTTGCGGACCCGGCACCGTCGCTCGGCGCCGAACAGGCGCTGCCCCGCCCGGCGATGATCTTGGCGTATCGGGGCCGGTCGCCGGTTCCGCTCAGCCCCGCCCGCGCCGACCTGCTGAGGCTCATCGCCGACCCCGCCACCCCCGTCTTCCTCACGGTCCACGCGGGCGGCCGCCGGAGGTACGGCTACTGGCAGCCGGTCGACGGTCCGGGCGGCCGGGGGAGATGCTACGCGGCGCTGCCCACCGACGCGTGCGACACCTTGCACCGCGCCGGCCGCATCACCCTGGGCGAAGCGGTCGTCGATCCTGCCAAGACGACGTACCGCGTCCGGGCGGTGAGCGGTACGGCGGGGGCCTGGCGCGCGCCCCGAGCGCACCGCCGGACCGCGTGAGGAGACGGGAGCAGCACACCTGAGCGCGCCGGGCGGCCCGCGGGAGAGCCGGCCCTCGGGATGCCGGACGGCGCAGGGACCCTCACTCCGGGACCACAGCCGCGTCAGTGCGGAAAGCCGAGAGCTGGGGCAACGGCCCCCGAGCCGTGAGGCGGTATGGACGACGACGAGCGCGACGACACCTGGACGAGCTTCCGCGAACTGGTGAACATGACACCGGCGGAACTGGAGAAATGGCTCTCGACCGACCGGTCTCAGGAAGCCGGGCAGCACCAGGACGGCGGAGAGTCGACCGGACACGCCTCCGGGCGCAGGATCGTGAACATCCTCCGGGCGAAGAAGGGCGACCTGTCGGACGACGACTACCGGCACATGCGCAAGGTCGTGGGCTACATCCGGCGGCACCGGGCCCAGCGTCCCTCCGGGGACGTGAGCGGGACGCGATGGCGGTACTCGCTGATGAACTGGGGCCACGACCCGCTCGAGTGATCTGATCCGCGGCGTGCCGTCCGCGGGCGCGGAGCCCGATCAGCTCTCCCGCATCCACGCCCGGGTGCCGAACGAGGCGCACGACCGGGAGGCGGCCTGCGCGGCCTCGCGCAGGCCCTCGACGAAGATTTGTGTGGTCAGGGCCTTCCCGGCCGTCGTTCCTCGCCGGGCGAGGTGACGGGTCAGGGCACCGTGCAGGACGTCCCCGGCGCCCAGCGTGTCCGCGACGGGGACGCTCGGCACGGCGACGGTACCGCTGCCGTCCGGCCCCGCCCACACGATGGGCTCGCCGCCCCGGCTCACCGCGGCCCAGGTGACCCCGTGCCGGCGCAGGAAGCGCAGCGTCTCGGCCGGGCCGCCCACTCCCGGCGGGTGGAAGTCGGCGGAGCACACGGCCACGTCGATCGCTTCCAGCAGGTCGCCCAGACCGGGTTTCCAGCTGCCCCCGTCGAGGACGGTCGGCCGCCGTGCGGCGGCCGCGGCGCGCGCGGCGGCTGTCGCCAGCCGCGGGTGGTGGCCGTCGAACTCGACGACGTCGCAGGCCGCCACCATGGCGTCGAGGTCCGGCGGCGGGCTGACCCGCTGCCCGGTGGCGTTCGTCGAGGCGACGGCGCGCTCCCCGCTGGCGGCGGTCACCAGGATGGAGGACACGGCCGGTGGCGCCGACGACCGGGCGGCCAGGTCGGTGACGGTCACCCCCCGCTCGGCGAGGTCCGCCGCGGCCGCCTGGCCGAGCGGATGGCGGCCGATCGCGGTGAGGAGCGTGGCGGTGCCGCCCAGGTGTGCGAAGGTCACCGCCGCGTTCGCGGCCGGCCCGCCCGCCGCCACCACTTGACGACGAGCCGTCAGCTTCTCGTTCGCTCGCGGCACGTGGTCCACCAGCTGGACCACGTCCAGGGTGCAGAGCCCGACGAACAGACCGACGGGGCGTCGCCCAGCGGGCACTTCCTCACTCACCTGCGCCTCTTCCTGTCCGGGCGGGCGGCCGGGCCACGGCCGCCGCGCTGCCGCGCCGCCGCCCTGCCCCTTGCCCGGCGTGAGGGGGCGGGCCGACGGCGAGGCCGTCGCACCAGTCTCGCCCCCGCTCCGTCCCCTGACCAGCACGCGCCGCCGTGTGACGGCCGCCCGGCCGTGGCCGGGGAAGGCGGACCACGCCGGAGGCGGCCGGCGTGGTCCCGGAAGTCAGTAGCCGTAGATCATCTTGTAGGCGACCTCGGGGAGGAACTGTCCGGCCGAGGAGCCGCCGCCCACACCGCAGTTACCGTCGGACTCGCCCGGCGCCTTGATCCACAGAAGCATCTCCGCGCCGCCGCCGAGCCGGGTGGGCGTGCCGATGCGGCGGCCCGAGGGATTGCACCACTGGCCGTTGGAGCCGTTGCCGTTGCGGCTGGTGTCCACGACGAACGGCTTCGTGTAGCCGTAGCGGGCGCTCAGCTCGCCGTTGACGGCGTTGCCGAAGGCGGTGTTCTCGGCCGTGGTGAAGTAGTTGGAGACGTTGAGGGAGAAGCCGTGAGCCTGCCGGAGGCCGGCTTCGTGCAGCCGACGGGCCATGGTCGCCGGGCTCGTCCAGCCCGGGTTGCCGGCGTCCAGGTAGACCCAGGTGTTGGGGGCCTGACGGCTGAACTCGGCCAGGGCGCCGGTGAGCATGCCCTCCCGCTCGTCGATCTGAGCCTGCGTCATACAGCCGTAGTCGCCGAGCGAATCGGGTTCGAGGATGACGACGGCCGGGCGGTGCGCGATCCCGCCGGCGAACTGGGCGATCCAGTTCGCGTAGGCGGACGGCGAGGCCGCACCGCCCGCCGAGTGACCGCCGCAGTAGTCGCGGTGGTAGATGTTGTAGGCGACGAGGACGGGCAGCTTGTCCCAGTGATCCGCGGCGCCCACGTACGCACCCGTGGCGGTGCCGATGGTGCCGCTCCAGGAACCGAACCAGCGCGCCATCGGGGTGTTGGCGAGGGCGGATTCGATGGCGGGCGCCCGGCCGTCGCCGGAGTTGGCGGCGACCCATCGTCTGGCGCTGGAGTTGGGGTCCACGTAGAACCCGCTGGTCATGGTGGTCGGATCGGCCGCGTGGGCGGACGGCGCTAGGGCGAGCGCCGATGGCAGGGCCAAGAGCGCTGCCGCCAGAGTGCGGAGTCTGCGGCGCATGACGGTACCTCGGTTTCCTGGCAGGGATGCGTCGCGCGCTCTCGTCCCGAGCGTGCGACACGCTGAAGGAAGTGCGGTGGTACGAATCGCTGCGAGCGCTTCTGGTGGAAGCGCTCCCAGAAGCGGTGGCCTCTTCTGGGTGTGATCGGTATGGTCAGGTCGGCCGATCCAGCTGTCAAGAACCTCGGTCGGCCGTCTTCGGCCGTCCTCGGGCGCGGGGCCGATTCCGGTGCGTTCTGGAAGCGCTCCCGGTACCGGCCGGGTAGGAGTTCCGACGGGTGGCAGGCGTACGGGGCGGGGTGAGAAGCTTCCCGTCCGATCGAGCGGAAGGCTCATGCTCATGGCAGAGGACGTTGCGCGGCGGCGGCCGACGCTGGAGGAGGTGGCCGAACTCGCGGGCGTCTCCCGCTCCGTGGCCTCCCGCGCCCTGAACAACGCCCCGCACGTCAGCCGCGCCAAACGCGAGGCGGTCGAACGGGCCGTGCGGCGCCTCGGCTTCGTGCCCAATCCCACCGCCCGTGCGCTGGCCACCCGGCAGACGGGAGCGGCGGCCCTGGTCGTCTCGGGAGAGGAACCGTCGATCTTCGCCGACCCCTTCTTCGCCCAGGTGATCGCCGGGGCGTCGGCCGCCCTGGAGGAGTCCGACCTGTACCTGATGCTGTGTCTGGCCGCTTCCGACCGAAGCCGCAAGCGGGTGGAGGAGCTCTTCCGTTCCAAGGGGGCCGACGGCGTCATGCTGATGGCGCTGCGCGAGGACGACCCGCTGGTCCGGATGGCCGAGGACGCCGCGATGCCCGTCGTGTTCGGGGGCCGCCCCGTCGGATCGGCGCCCCGGTGGTACGTGGACGTCGACAACGTCGGCGGGGCGCGCGAGGCGACCGAGTACCTGATCTCGCGGGGCCGCACCCGGGTGGCCGTGATCTGCGGACGGCTGGACACCGAGGTGGGGCGCGCCCGCTATCGCGGCTACCGGGACGCCATGCTGGGGGCCGGTCTCGAACCGTTCCCGCCGAGGGAGGGGGACTTCACCGAGCCCAGCGGGGCCGCCGCCATGGCGGCGCTGCTGGCGGACCGCCCCGACCTGGACGGGCTGTTCGCCGCCAACGACAACATGGGCGCCGGTGCGCTGCGCACGCTGCGCGAGGCCGGCCGCGCGGTGCCCGCCGACGTCGCCGTGGTCGGCTTCGACGACCTGGCCGTGGCCCAGGTCGCCGATCCCCCGCTCACCACCGTCCACCAGCCGATCCAGGGGCTCGGCCGGGAGATGGCGCGGATGCTCGTCGCGCTCGTCAGCGGGGCGGATCCCACCCCGCTGGTCCTGCCCACCCGTATGGTCGTCCGTGCCAGCACCTGACGGCCCCGGCCGTCGGCGCCGTCCTGCCCGGGCGCCATCAGCGGACAGGTGATCACGTAGGCAAGCCGGGCCGATCCGCGGTCTGCTCCGCCCTCTTCCCGTCCCGCCCTCGGTCCGGTCCTGCCTCCGGTCCCGCGACCTGCTCCGGCCGCCTCCGGTCCCGCCACCCCCGGTCCCGGCGCCCCCGTCGTCCGTCGGATTGCATCAAACCTCGGGCCGACCGATCGCCTCGGACCCCGGGCTGCCGAGCGGTTCCACGGCCAGGTGCCGTCACCGACGCCCCGGAACCCGTGGGGCAGACAGGGGCGTCCCGTCCGCCCGGGGCCAAGCCGTCGCGCGCGTCCGCGTCCTCAGCGCGAGCGTTTCGCTCCCGGCGCCGGCGCGGCCGGGGGCATCGGCGGCAGACCGGCCGCGAGGTCCGGCAGCAGGACGGGCTCCAGCCGGACCCGGTCCTGGGCGGCGAGATACCGTCCGAGTTCCGGCGGCCGGTACGCGGCGTCGCGGTCGTGGCGCTCCTTGGCCGGCACCGCCAGGAACTCGTTCCCGTCCGGCTCGTTCCGGTCGTTCACCGCGCCGCCCAGGGGCCGGTGGAAGGGCCTGGACAGCACGAACAAGGCGGTGCGGGACTCGTGCAGCCGGCCCGCGCCGTCCGGCTGGACCCGGAAGTCGGTGCTCCGCCGCGGTGCCATCGCCTGCGGCCCCTGCGCACTGAGGGCCTGGGGGTCGAACGCCAGCCCGTAGCGCCGAGCCTGGTCCACCATCCACAGCAGGGCGATGTCGGACAGCCCCGTCTCCTGGTACCCGCCGCCCACATCGCAGTGCACCCCGGCGAACCACACCTGCTTCAACTCCTGCCCCTGCCGGGCGGCGTCGGGCCGCTGGTGCCACAACGTCGGCCGGAACGCCGAGCGCTTCTCGTCGACGGCCAGCGCGTGGAAGGCACCGTCGACCCAGCCGCTCAGCTCGGTGTCGTGGAAGGCCCAGCGGCGGTTGAACCGGTTCACCACGGGTTGCAGCGCGGCCGCGTCCGGGAGGGGGATGCCCAGCGCGCCGACGGTGTCCCACACCCCGATGAAGCGGATCCGCGTCTCGTGGGCGTAGGAGCGGCGGAACAACGTGGACGCCGTGCCGTTCGGTCGCTCGAGCCGGTCGCGGTAGAGGGACCACGCCTGGCGCGCCCGGCTCACGTGCTCCCGGCGCAGGATGCCGCTGTTGCGCACCAGTCCGGCCAGACTGCGGGCGGTGAACGCGCCCCGGCTGAAACCGAAGAGGAACAGTTCGTCGTCCGGTTCGTACGACTCCACGAGGAACCGGTAGGCGTCGGCGACGTTGCGCGACAGTCCCACGCCGAAGGCCCCACCGCGCAGGCGCTCCGAGCGCCGCGTGCCGACTCCGGCATGGTAGTAGGTCCGCTGCTCCTTCCCACCGGCGGACCCCTGGCGCACCGACAGGGCGACCTTGGCCACGTTCGTCCTGCTGGGTTGGTCGGCGAAGTTCCACGTGCCGTCGCAGCAGACGACCAGACGCTTGGCCATGACCATCCCTCCTCGCGAAAGCGTGGAGTGGGGGAGTGGCGTCCAGCACCACCCCCATCCTTTCACCGGCCGGCCGACCCCGCCATGTGAGGGAGGCGGTGCCCGACGCCACCGCGGCCGTCGCGGCCGTCCGCAGACGACGGCGCCACCGCGCACTCGGCGGGACGGTCACCGTTCGCCCGCCGCCGAGCCACAGTGTTAGAAAGGGGACATGGGCGGACGGTCGCGCTGGTCCCGAAAGAGGGCGGCGCCGCCGCCGAGCGGCGCACGGCGGCTGCGTGATCGGGCTCGCTCACCGAGAGGCCGACGACGGCGCGGAGAGCGGGCCGACGGCGGTGCGCGGCCACCGTCCGCGGCGCCCAGGCCGTCGCCGGCGCGCAGGTTGCCGGCCGCCCTGAGCGTGCGCACGTTCGCCACGCAGGTCTTCCTGCTCCAGGCGCTGATCATGCTCATCCTCGTCGCGGCGGCCGCCGCCGCCCTGGTGGTGCAGAGCCGCTACGACGGCGAGCGCGCCGCCGAGAACCGCAGTCTCGCCGCCGCCGAGGCGTTCGCCCACGCGCCCGGCACCGCCCTGGCGCTGCGTTCCTCGAACGCCGCCGCCCTCCTGCAGGAGCCGACCGAACGGGCCCAGGCGGGGACCGGCGTGGACTTCATCTCCGTCCTCGACAAGCGCGGCCTGCGGATCGCCGCCTCCGATCCCTCCCTCGTCGGCACCCGGGCCGAGGGGGTGGAGCGGGCCGCCGCCGGCGAGGCCTTCACCGAGACCTTCCGCGGCGAGCCGGTCGACGCCGTGCGCGCGGTGGTGCCCGTCACGGATGCCAGCCGGCGGGTGGTCGGCATGGTCAGCGCCGGGATCCGCGTCGCGACCCTCGGGCACGTGGTGAACCAGCAGCTACCGGTCATGCTGGGTTCGGCGGCCGGGGCACTGGTGCTCGCGACCGGCGGCGCGGCCCTCGTCGGCCGGCGGCTGCGCCGGCAGACGCACGGCCTCGGCCCCGCCGAGATGACCCGGATGTACGAGCACCACGACGCCGTCCTGCACGCCGTGCGCGAGGGCGTGCTCATCGTCGGCGGCGACGGACGGGTCCTGCTCGTCAACGACGAGGCCCGCCGCCTGCTGGACCTGCCGGAGGAGACCGACCAGGGGTACGTCACCGACCTGGGTCTGGGGCCGACGCTGACCCGGACCATGACCTCGGGTGAGGCCGTGTCCGACCAGGTCATCCCGGCCGGGGACCGGCTGCTGGCGGTCAACATCCGGCTCACCGAGCCCTACGGCGGCGGCCAGGGCCTGGTGGCGACCTTCCGCGACACCACCGAGCTGAGCGCCCTGTCCGGCCAGGCCGAGGTGGCCCGCGGCCGGCTGACCCTGCTCTACGAGGCCGGCGTGCGAATCGGCACCACGCTCGATGTGCGGCGCACCGCGGAGGAACTCGCCGACGTCGCGGTCCCGCGCATGGCCGACTTCGTCACCGTGGAACTGCTCGACTCCGTCCTGCGCGGCGAGGAGCCCACCGGCGCCGTGACCCGGATGCGGCGCACCGCGCTGAGCGAGACCCGGACCGGGCACCCGCTGCAGGCGGTCGGCGACCTGATCCGGTTCGTGGTGGCCGACACCCCGATGGTCGCGGCGCTCTACGGCGGCCGGGCCGTCCTGGTGCCGGACCTGCACACCGCCGAGGACTGGCGGGCCCACGACCCGCAGGGCGCCCGGCGGGCCCTGGAGTACGGCATCCACTCGCTGATCACCGTGCCGCTGCGGGCCCGCGGCGTGGTCCTCGGCATGGTCAACTTCTGGCGTGGCGAAGGCTCCCCGGCGTTCGAACAGGAGGACATCGCCGTCGCCGAGGAACTGGTGGCCCGGGCGGCCGTCGCCATCGACAACGCCCGCCGCTACTCCCGCGAGCACGCCATGGCGGTGACCCTGCAGCGCAGCCTGCTGCCCCGCGACCTGCCGGAGCAGGACGCGCTGGAGGTCGCCTGGCGGTACCTGCCGGCCCAGTCCGGTGTGGGCGGTGACTGGTTCGACGTCATTCCGCTGCCCGGGTTCCGTGTGGCACTGGTCGTCGGGGACATCGTCGGCCACGGAATGCACGCGGCGGTCACCATGGGCCGGTTGCGCACCGCGGTGCTGAACTTCTCCTCCCTGGACCTCGCCCCGGACGAACTGCTCGGCCATCTCGACGAGATGGTGGCGCGGCTGGACGCCCAGGCGGAGACGGCCGAGGGCGCTCCGGAGCCGCTCACCGGCACCACCTGCCTGTACGCCATCTACGACCCGGTCAGCGGCCGGTGCACCCTCTCCCGTGCCGGGCACCTGTCGCCGGCGGTCGTCGACCCGCGCGGCCGGGTGACCTTCCCCGACATCCCCCTCTCACCGCCGCTCGGCGTGGGCGGCTACCCGTTCGAGTCCGGAGAGCTGCGGCTGGCCGAGGGCAGTCGGCTGGTGCTGTTCACGGACGGGCTGGTCGAGGACCGGGGGCGGGACATCGACGAGGGTCTCGACCTGCTGCGTGGGGCCGTGCCCCGGCCGGACGGCACACCGGAGGAGACCTGCCGGGTGCTGATGGAGACGATGCTGCCCGCCCACCCCAGCGACGACGTCGCGCTGCTGGTCGCCAGGACGCGGCTGCTCGACCCCTCCCGGGTGGCCACCTGGGACGTGCCGTTCGACGTGACGGAGGTCTCCCGGGTCCGCGCGAATGTCGGCCGCCGGCTGCTGGAGTGGGGTCTGCAGGAGGTGTCGTTCAGCACGGAACTCATCCTCAGCGAACTCCTCACCAACGCCATCCGCTACGGCGCGCCGCCGGTCTCGGTGAGGATGCTGCTCGGCCGCACCCTGGTGTGCGAGGTGGCGGACGGCAGCAACACCTCGCCGCGGCTGCGCCGGGCCGCCATCACCGACGAAGGCGGCCGCGGCCTGTTCCTGGTCTCGCAGTTCGCGGAGGGCTGGGGCACCCGCTACGAGGCCCACGGGAAGGTGATCTGGGCCGAACAGAACCTGGGCGGCGCCGCCGGGCCCCCGGACATGACGGCACTGATCGACGAGATGGCCTGGTGAGCGGCCGGCCCGCCCGGCGGGTCAGGCCTCCAGGGTGACGGTGCCGAGCCGAGCGGTCACGGCCGGGTCGCGGTGGTCGAAGAACAGCGACGACCCGGTGTCCAGGGCGGCGACGGCAGCCATCTGGTCCGCGGTGAGTTGGAAGCCGAAGACGTCGAGGTTCTCGGCCATCCGCTCGGCGCGCACCGACTTGGGGATGACCACGACATCGCGTTGGACGAGCCAGCGCAGCACGACCTGCGCCACCGACCGGCCGTGCGCCGCGGCGATCTCCTTGAGCACCGGGTGCGTGAAGAACTGGTTGCGGCCCTCGGCGAACGGCCCCCACGACTCGATCTGCACGCCGCGCCCGCGCATGAGTTCCTGGTACTGCGTGCGCTGGAAGAAGGGGTGGGTCTCGATCTGGTTCACCGCCGGGGTGATCTCGTTGTGGTCGATGAGGTCCACCAGGCGGTCCGGGTAGAAGTTCGACACGCCGATGGCCCTGACCAGGCCCTCACGGTGCAGGCGCTCCATGGCGCGCCAGGAGCCGTAGACATCGCCGTAGGGCTGGTGGATCAGATACAGGTCGAGGTGGTCCAGACCGAGCTTGCGCAGCGAGGTGTCGAAGGCGCGCGCGGCCCTGTCCTCGCCTGCGTCGGAGGACCACAGCTTGGTGGTGACGAAGAGTTCCCCGCGGGGGATGCCGCTGCGGCGGATCGCGCGGCCGACGGCCTCCTCGTTGCCGTAGGCGGCGGCGGTGTCCAGCGACCGGTAGCCGGCCGCGAGGGCGTCGCTGACGGCCCGCTCGGTCTCCTCCGGCGGGATCTGGTACACGCCGAAGCCGAGGATCGGCATCTCGACGCCGTTGTTCAGGGTGACGGTCCGCACGGAATTCTCTCCCACGCTCGTAGGCGGTCGGTGGACGGTCACCCGCCGCACGGCGGCGCCTCGCGGCCGGTACGCCGACCGGCGGCTTGCGGCGCCCCGCGCGGCGAGCGGTTGTCGGCGGTGCCGTCCCGGCCAGAAGGTCGGGGCGGGACGGACGACGCCCCGGCCGCGTGTCCACCCGGCCGAGGCACGCACCGGCCGCGCCCCGCGGGCAGCGGTGGGCCGGCCGCTTGACGGGTCAGGAGCGTCCCCTGGCCATCGCCGTCGTCATCAGGCCGAGGACGACCGCGACGCCTCCGGTGATGGAGTTGCTGACGATGGTTCCCGTCGTCGTCGAGGCGTTCTGCATCACCCACGGCGCGATCACGGCCCAAGCGCCGATTCCGGCCGCCGCCCAGCCCATGCCGAAGGTGCGCTCGAAGGCCGAGCCGAAGCCCAGGGCCAGGACGGCCAGGGCGATCCCGGTGACCAGGTTGCTGACGGCCAGCGGGTTGCCGTTGAAGCCGATCACCCAGGGGGAGATGGCCAGGTACAGGCCGGTGAGGAGAGTCAGCCCCTCCGTCGCCTGCGCGGCGGGTTGCACCGACACCTCGGCTGCCCGGGCGCGCATGGCCTGGATGTCAGGGTGTTCCTCGATGCGCGAGTGCATGGCCACGTCGTCACCTGCTTCCTTTCCTCGGCGGATCTTCCTTATCTCCCGCGTATCCGAGGAAAGGTGAGCCAACCATGCTTCTGCGGGACGATTCTGCACCAGGTGTCACGATCCGATCACGCCGTCGCCGAGCCGCTCACCGGGCCGGGAACCGCAGGGTCTCGTGCTCGTAGTCCACGGTCACGTTGCCGAACGCGCTGAGGACGTCGGAACCCAGCAGGCCCTGGATGCCGGGTGCGCCCCGGGGCGTGTCCACGTCGATCACGGTCACCTCGGCCGGATCGAGCTCGACCTCGCCGGCCTTCCACTCGGACACCTTCACCACGGGCACGGTCCGCGTACCGGTGACACCGGTGACGGCCTGGCGCTCGCCGGTGCGCGGCAGACCGAGTTCACGCACCACGTCGTCGTCGACGGCGCTCGCGGAGGCGCCGGTGTCCAGGACGAACCGGAGGGGCCCCTCGCCCTGGATGGTCACCGGCACGAACACGATGACCTGCCCGTCGTTCTCCACCACCGACAGCGGGATCTGCCGATCGCCCGCCGTCACCGCCGGGGACGTGGCCGAGGCGCCCCCGCCGGGCTCGCCGCCGACGCATCCGGCGGCCACCAGGACGGCCGTCACGCACAGGGCCGGCACACCTGCCGGGCTTCGGAGGAAGGCCATGGCTCGCCTCCTCGTCACCGGGACTGTCCCGCTGCCGGAGTCCCCGTGAGGATCCGCCCCAAACGGCCGGGCCGCTGTTTCGCCGCGGGACGGCGTACGGGGTGACGGCGGCACGGCGGTACACCGGGAAGCGGAGCGCTCCGCCAGGGGGAACCGCCGGTCAGGGCGCCTCGGCGGTCAGCGCGTGCTGGTCGGTGAGGGCGATGGCCAGTGATCCGGCGGCCGTCGGATGCAGGGGGGCGCGGTCCGTCGGCCCCTGTACGTACGGCTGCGCGCTGCACAGACCGTGCCCCGTGAAGTCCGGCCGCACCGCCGGGAAGCCCGCGGCCTCGGCCCCCTCCCGCAGCACGGTGTTGAGTGCGGCCAGCCGCGAGCGCAGCGTCCGCACCTTCCGCTCGGTGAGGTGCTCCGCGCGCAGGCAGCCGACATCCGGTCCGAACGGGTCGTAGTACTCGTTGACCAGGACGGCAGGGTGCCCGGGGAGGGCGGCCAGCTGGCGCAGCAGCCGACGGTAGTCGAGGGCGAACCGGGCGAGACGGTCCTGGAAGAAGGCGGTGGTGGCACGGTCGTCGCAGGTGGGGGAGGTTGCGCACAGACCGACCAGGTCCGCCCAGCGCACATCGTTGGCCCCGACACTGACGATCACGTAGGAAGCTTCCGTCGCCCGCCGCGCCTGGGCCAGCTGCGGCGGCGCCACCTGGTCGCCGACGATCTGCACGCCGAGGATGCCGTCGCGGACGGTGGCGCCGGCGCAGGCCAGGTTGAACACGTCCCAGCCGTTGGCGCGGGCCAGCGCCCGCGGGTAGGAGTCCGCGCTGCGTCGGCACGCCGCGTCGAGCGCGGTGGGGTCGGGCAGCGGGCCGTTCCCGGTGCCCGCCGCGGTGGAGTCGCCCAGGACCACCGCTCGGACGTCGCCCAGCGCCGCCCCCTCGGCCCGGGGCACCGGGGCCAGCGGGCTCTTGCCCACCAGGTCCTCCAGGGACCGCACCTGGCGCAGCGCCCGCGGCGTGTCCGAGGCCAGCAGATAGAAGCCGACGGCGTTGACCGCGGCCACCAGAGCCACACCGCCGGCCAGCACCAGGGCGACACGGCGCGGGGGCATGCGGCGCAGCCCCGTCCAGGCGGCCAGGGGCAGCACCACCAGACCGGCGGCGATCAGGGTCTCCCAGGCCCCGTAGCGCAGCCAGCCGGCCGCCAGCTTCCGGCCGACGTCCAGGGTGAGCCGATCATGGTCCCCGGACCGCAGGAGCCGGGCCACCTCGGCGTCCTCCTTGATGTGGGCGAGTTCCAGCCGGGGCCTGATCGGGCCGTCGAAGTCAGGTTGGGTGGGGATGCTCTGGCCGAACAGATCGAGCTGCCCCGGGCCGGACAGACTCCACTCCAGCGGCGCGGCGCCCACCCGTACCGTCTGACCGGCCGCGGACACCGGTTGCAGCGGAGTGATCCGTACCGCCAGCCACACCGCGGCCAGCGCCAGGGCCGAGAGGCCGAGGAGACGCAGGGAGGCGGCCGCGATCCGCCGCCGCGTCCCGCGACCCTGTCGTGGGGTCGGCCGGTGCCGCCGCGACCTCATCGGGCCCGGGTCCGTCCCTGTGCCGCCGGCCGGTGCGACAGGCCCGCGGCCGGCGGCGGGAGTGTGCCGGGCGGCACGTCACCGGGGGCCCGCGTCGGCCGCCGGCGCCGCTCCATCCGTGTCACCCGCCGGGGGAGGGAGAGGTGAGCCCCGGCTCCTGGGTGGCTTCCCGGTCGACGTAGGTGGGGAGCTGGGCGTGGGCCTGCAGGGCGATCTCGCCGGCTCGTTCGAAGCGCAGGGTGATCCACACGTAGTCCCCGGCACGGATCTCCTGGCGCAGGCCCCTGAGCAGCAGGTGAGGGTTGCCCTTCTTCAGCTCGACGAGACGGCCGGTGGGTACCTCGACGGGGCCCCGCACGGTGCCGTCCGCGGACACGATGTCCACGGACTGGGCGGCGGTCGTCTCCGCGCCGAGCAGCCGGTCGGGCTGCTGCCCCTGATCGAACAGCCAGGCGTAGAAGGGGGCGTCGTCCCCCCTCTCCCAGGGGCCGTCGGTGGGCTCTGCGATGTGCCCGTACCGGATCAGAACCGATCCCACACGTGCGTTGGCACCCGGCGGGTTGTGTGTGATGTCGTCGTCGGCGGAGCATCCCGCCACGCCCACGGTGGCGAGACAGCCCGCCGCGACGACGGCGACCGCTCTCCGCCACGGTCCAGCGATCCTCACGCGCATGACTGCCACCTTCCTCCGGCACCGTCCGGACGCTCTCGGTTCACCCGCCGACACTTGTGCCTGGCCCCCGTCCCCTGCGTGTCTGTGCCGGTGCGGCTTCCGGGACTTACCGGCCTGCTCGCCACATGCGCGGAGCCGGAAATGGCCTCTGAGACGCGGCGGCCGGCCCCGAAGCCTGCCCGGCGCCCGGCTGCCCGCCTCACCCGGAGCGTCGCAGCACCGCAGCCATGCCGCCGCCGTGCCGCGGCCACCGGCCGGCGGCCGGCCGTCGGCGCAGGCTCCCGGCGATCGCCGTACCTGCGGTGGTGGCCACGGCAGCCCCCACGGCGAGCGGCCGGCGGTGACGGGACACCCAGAGCTGGAGACTGCGCGCATGGGCCTCGCTGTCGAACTCCCCGTGCGCCCCGTGGTCGGTTCCCTCGGCGTTGTCCGCGGGCTCCCACAGGTTGGCCGGGCGCGACGGGTCCACCGGGTCGTCGGTCTGCTGCCCGCCGTACCCGCTGCGCGCCAGATACCGGTCGAGCAGGCCGGGAACGACCTTCTGGGCGAGCAGGGTGGCGACCGTGGAACCGCCGACCCAGTACTCGCGTCGGCCGGGGTGATCGGCGGCGTACAGGATGCCCCGGGCGGCGACCTCCGGCTGGTAGACGGGGGCCACCGGGCGCGGATGCCGGGGCAGACGGGTGCGCACCCAGGTGAACTGGGGGGTGTTCAGGCCGGGCAACTGCACCATCGTGACCCGCACTCCACTGCCGTCGTGCAGCAGTTCGCAGCGCAGGGACTCGGTGAACCCCTGGATGGCGTGCTTGGCCGCACAGTACACCGCCTGCAGCGGGACGCTGCGGTAGGCGAGGGCCGACCCGACCTGGACGATGGTGCCCCGGTCGCGGGGCAGCATGCGCTTGAGGGCGGCCTGCGTGCCGTGGACACAGCCGAGGTAGGTGACCTCGGTGGCACGCTTGAGTTCCTGCGGTTCGACGTCCCGCACCGTGGCGAAGACGGTGGCGAAGGCGGCGTTCACCCAGACGTCGATCGGGCCGAACTCCCGTTCCACGTGTTCGGCCGCCCCGTCCACGGCCTCCGGGTCGGCCACGTCCACCACCAGCGGCAGGGCCTGCCCACCCGCCGAGCGGATCTCCTGGGCCGCCTTCTCCAGCCCCTCCTCACCCCGGGCCAGCAGCGCGACGGCGGCACCCCGCGCCCCGAAGGCGCGGGCCGTGGCGCGCCCCACGCCGGCGCTCGCCCCGGTGACGACCACCACCTGGGAGCCCGCCCCGGAGCCGTGGCCCTCCGGGGCGTGACGGTCCGCCGCGCCTGTCACTTGCGACCCCGGCCGGGCAGGTGCTCGGCGTACTGGGTGAGCTTCTGCCGGGCGCCCTTCGCGGCGATGCCGGCCTTCTCCGGGTCGCGCAGCGCCGCCTTGGCGGCCTCCTTGCCCTGGGTCTTCATGATGTGCGGCGGGATCGGCGCGATCTCGCTGTCCACCTTGAACTCCAGAACCACCGGCTGGTCACAGGCCAGCGCCTCCTCCCAGGCGTCGCCGATCTTCTTCGGGTCGCTGCACACGATGCCCTTGAGCCCCAGCAGTTCGGCGTACGCCGCGTAGGGCACGTCCGGGATGTCCTGCGAACCCGGGTACTTGGGGTCGCCGGCCATCGCGCGCTGCTCCCAGGTGACCTGGTTCAGGTCCTGGTTGTTGAAGACGCAGAAGACGAACGGCGTCGACCCGGAGAGCCGGTCCAGGTACCGCTTCACGGTGATCATCTCGTTCATGCCGTTCATCTGGAACGCCCCGTCACCGACGAACGCGATCACCGGCCGGTCGGGATGGGCGAACCGGGCGGCGATCGCGTACGGCGTGCCCGGCCCCATGGTGGCCAGCGTCCCCGACAGCGACGCCTGCATGCCCTCGCGCAGCTTGACGTTCCGCGCCCACCAGTTGGTGCCGGAGCCGGAGTCGGCGGTCAGGATCGCGTTCTCGGGCAGCCGCCGCGACAGCTCGGCGGCCACCGCCTGGGGATTGATCGTGTCGCCGAAGTGCTGCGCGGCCCACCGCTCGCACAGGTCGTCCCATTCGACGACATCCTTCTCGATCTTCTCTCGCCAGCTCCGGTCCTCCTTGCGGTGGAGCAGCGGGATCAGCTCGCGCAGGGTCTCCCTGGCGTCCCCGACGAGGTGGGCATCCATCGGATAGCGGATGCCGATCATCCGCCCGTCGATGTCGATCTCCACCCCGCGCGCCTGCCCCTCGTCCGGCAGCCATTCGGAGTACGGGAAGCTGGTGCCGATCATGAGGAGCGTGTCGCAGCCCTGGATCATGTTGTCGCTGGCCTTGCTTCCCAGCAGCCCGATCGGACCGGTCACGAACGGCAGGTCGTCCGGCAGCACCTCCCGCCCCAGCAGCGCCTTGGCCACGCCGGCGCCCAGGAGTTCGGCCGTCTCGACCACCTCGTCCTGGGCCCGGGCCGCGCCCTGGCCGACCAGGATGGCGACCTTCTTCCCCGCGTTGAGGACATCGGCCGCCTTGCGCAGTTCGCCGGGGTCCGGCAGCACCCGCGGGCGGCTCCAGCCGACGCTGGAGAACACTGAGCCGTGCTGCTTCGGCGGGGATGGCTGGGCGTCCGCCTCCTGGATGTCCTCCGGGATGATGATGGTGGCCACGCCGCGCGTGGTCAACGCCGTCTTGAAGGCCCGGTCGACCACGTGCCGGGCCTGCCCCGGATGCGTCACCATCTCGCAGAACTCGGAGACGTCGGCGAACAGCCGGTCCAGGTGCACCTCCTGCTGGTAGTGGGCGCCCAGGCTCAGCCTCTTCTGCTGGCCCACCACCGCCACCACCGGCTGGTGGTCCAGCTTCGCGTCGTACAGCCCGTTCAGCAGGTGCACGGCGCCCGGCCCCGACGTCGCCGTGCAGCAGCCCACCTCGCCGGTGAACTTGGCGTGTGCGCACGCCATGAAGGCGGCCATCTCCTCGTGCCGTACCTGGATGAACTCCGGGTTCCCGTTCGCACGGTCGAAGGCGCCGAGGAAGCCGTTGATCCCGTCACCGGGATAGCCGTACACCCTGCCCACTCCCCATTCGGTGAGGCGCTGGAGTACGTAGTCGGCGACTTCTGTCATGAGTGCTCCCGAGATGGAGGAAACGATCGACGGACGCCTGCTGGGTAGCCTCGCCCGGTGATCCGTAAACGGCGCTTCGCCGACTCGTACGGGTGGTACGGCGAAGCCCGGCGCGGGAGGCGCCCGCCGTGTGTCCCGCCTCCGTCCTCCGCCGAGCGCCCCCCGAACTCCCGTGACAGCCTCGGATGCGAAGAGTCACGCATCGAAGGCGGAGGGCCACCTGAGCGGGGCGGCCGACGGGAAACGAGGGCGCATGGGGCTGTCCGGCGGAGGGAGACCGCCGCGGCCACGTCGTGGGGAGCGGGTGGCGACCGTCGTCGACCGGCGGGTGCCGCTCAGCGAGGCCGGCAAGGAGTACCTGCGCAAGGCGTTCCCCGACCACTGGTCCTTCCTGCTCGGGGAGATCGCCCTCTACAGCCTGCTGGTCCTGGGTGGTGACAGAGTCAGGCGTGGCATCGCGATGCCGGGGGCGCCGATCTGAAGGGGGACCAGGTAGACGCCCATCCCGAGGGCGAACGGCGTGACGACCAGGTAGATCGTGCCGGAACCGTGGATGGTGAACAGCTGGTTGTACGTGTGGGCGTCGATCAGGTCCCGTTCCGCGAGGGCGAGCTGACTGCGCATCACCAGTGCGATGACACCGACCAGCAGCAGCATGGCGAGGGACGTGCCGAGGATGAGCCCGATCCGCTTGTGGTCCGTGGTCGCCACCCAGCCGAGCCAGCCGCTCGGCCTGACGGGCCGGCCCCCGGTGTCCTCCTGGTCCGACGCCGGCGGGGCGACCGTCATGCCGCCGCGCCTCCCGCCGTGTCCTGCTGGGCGTCGAGGTAGCGGTCGTACTCCTCGGGCGGAACGGCCTTCAGCCAGAAGTGCATGGTGGTGTGCCGCTGGCCGCAGAACTCGGCGCACTTGCCCAGCCAGCGTCCCTCGTGGTCGAGGGTCAGGGTGAAGGAGTTGGTGTGGTGCGGGAACACGTCCATCTTGCAGCGCAGTTCCGGGACCCAGAGCGAGTGGATCACGTCCTGCGAGGTCAGCCGCAGCCGCACCGGGCGGCCGGTGGGCACCACCAGGGTGGGCAGCCGGCCGTCCCGGCAGTTCGCGCTGACGCTGCGCGCACACTCCGCCCGCACATGGGTGAACTTCCAGCACCACTGGAAGGCGGTGACGTCGACGCGCACCGGCGCGGGCCCGGACGTCTCGTGCTCACGGTGGTTCTGCCAGGCGGTCCAGGCCACCAGGAAGACGGCGAACGCCGCGAGGACGCTGACGTAGAACGCCTCCAGGCGCGGTCGCTCGGGCCGTCCGGTCTCGCCGGGGGCGGAGCCGTGCGCGGCGGCGGACCAGGGCGTAGCCGAAGTGGGCGAGAACGACGAGGAGGACCGTCCCGGCGACGACGGCCTCCAGGGCGAAGACGGTGCCGAAGACGTCACGCTGCCTCACCGGCCGGTCTCCTCGCGCCGGGCGGTCTTCTCGTGCCGGGTGCCGGCGAGGCGGGTCCGGACGTCGTGCGTCCAGCCCCGGGGCCGCACACCGGCCCGGTGGCCCGAGGGGAAGTCACCGACCGGCATGACACCACTTCCTCACCTCGTCCATAACTGCGGCGGTCCGGACATTACGGATGATCCGGGTGCCTCGCGGCCTGACACACCGCCACCCCGCGGGCCCCGCAGCCCCGACGGCGGGCCTGTTGCGCCGCCCTCACGGCGCATCGCGCGGGGCTGCTCGGCTCGTGCGCGGCGCGGACGCGCCCACCGAGCGGTGGTCTTTCGGCGTGCCGGTGCTCTCTACGCGTCGTGCGGTGCGGGGGAGTAGTGGGCGCGCAGCTCGTGGACGACCCCGAAGGCCGCGGCGGTCGCGGGCACCGCGAGGAGCACCCCCACGATCCCGGCCACGGCCCCGCCCGCCGTCAGCGCCACGAGGATCACCGCGGGATGGATCCGCACGGTGCGGCTCTGGACCATCGGCTGGAAGATGTTGCCTTCCAGCACCTGGACCGCCAGCACCACGCCCAGCACCCACACCGCGATGGCCAAGCCGCGGTCCGCCAGCGCAACCAGGACCGCCGCGGCGCCCGAGAGGAAGGCGCCGATGTACGGCACGTAGGCACCGATGAAGACGATCGCCCCGAGCCCGAGGGCACCGGGTACACGGAGGATCAGCAGGCCGAGGGTGATGAAGAACGCGTCGATGAGCGCCACGACGGTGGTGCCCCGCATGAAGCCCTCGACGCCCTCGAAGGCCCGGCGGGCCATCCCCTCCACGAGGCCGGTGCGATCGCCCGGGACCAGCGAGCGCAGGGCGCCGGTGGCCCGGTCGGCGTCCCGCAGGAAGAAGAAGACCAGCAGCAGCGCGAGGACCGCCATGCCGAGGACCTGGACTGCGAGACCGACCCCTTGGACGACGCCGGAGGCGGCCGTTCCGTCGAGCCTGCCCAGCAGGTCCAGCGCGTCGTCCGCGAGGTCGTTCAGGGAGGTGTCGGACGCGCCGAACCGGTCGGCCAACTGCCGCACCGCCTCGCGCAGCGAGGACACGATCTGGTCCCACGTGTCGACCAGCGTCACCGTGACGAGGTACACGGCGCCGCCGACCACGGCGATGACCGCGGCGCAGGTGAGCCCGGCGGCGACGGACCGGTTGACCCGGGCCCTGACCAGCCACCGGTGGACGGGCAGCAGCAGCGCGGTGCCGAGCAGGGCGAGCAGTACGGGGATCACGGCGGACCGGAGCGCCACACACACCTGGATACCGACGTAGACGACACCGGTGACCAGCAGAATCGCGGCGCACCAGGCGGCAAGCCGACGAACGGGCTCCGGAAGCAACTGCACCCTCCCAGCGTACGCATCGGTGCGGCGGTACCCCGCGAAGGCCCGCCCGGGCATGTGCTGCGCGGTCCCGCGGCGCACCGGTGTGCATCAACCGCTTCGAGGAATCCCACCGCCCCGTTCGGGGGCGCCTCCTGACGCTGCATCAGTCCGTCGGATCGGCTCCCCGGGCAGCGACTCGTAGGGGACACCGCACTCCAGGGGGAGCAGCGGTGCGAGGGCGCCACGGGACCTTCGTACCCGTGCCCCGTGCCCGGGGGCGGGCCGCTGAAACCGGACCCGAAGACCCGCGCGGCCGGCTGCGGGCGACGTCAGCGCCGGGCGACGTGTCCGGCCAGGGCGCACAGCAGGTCGTCGACCGGGCCGAACGAGAGGACGGCCGTGGTCCCGCCCGCGCTCTCCCCGCCCAGTGGAGACAGCGCGTCATGGGCCTGAGCGGCAAGTGCCGCGTCCTCGAGCCGGATCGCCGTGTGCGCGGTGACGGCCCAGAGCGCGTCGTACAGGTGGTCGGCAGGTGGTGTGGGCAGGGCGGCCGCCGCGCGGTGGGCCGCGGCGGTGTCGCCGTGAGCGAGGTCGAGGAGGGGCTGTGCCCAGGGACGGTAGGGGCCCCAGTCGAGGCGGGGATCGGTCGGGGCGGGGCGGTCGTGACGCAGGTGGAGCGAGAGGAGCGCGAGCGGAAGCACACCGGCCTCGACCCCCGGCATGCCCGCGCCGGCGAGATCCCGGGCGAGGGCGTGGTAGGCGTGTGCGACCGCCGCGGAATCGTTCGACCGCTCCGCCAGCCGCATGGTACGGAAGGCGGCGGTGAGGACCCCCGCGAGCGGGGCCTCGTGCAGGCCGCCGAGCCGCTCGGCCTCCCCGACATGGTGGCGCGCCGCCTCCGTGCCGGTCTCGCCGCGGGCCCCGAGCACCTGGAGCTTGACCAGGTGCCCGAGGATCTCGAACGCGGGGAGGTCGTGGCGCCGCGAGACGACGATCAGTTCGTCGGCGAGGGCGTCCCGCTCGGCGGTGCGTCCGGGCCGCTGGAAGGACTGCACGAACCGGGCGTTGAGCGCGAGGACCAGCACGCCCGGGTCGTGCAGCTCCCGGGCCAGCCGTTCCGCCTCGGCCGCGGCCTCGGCGGCCCAGCGGTCCCGGGTTCCGCGGTGCTCCAGCCCGAGCGTGGCGAGGAGCCGCGCCCGCAGCGCGGGCGGCGCCTGGGGCCCGAGCCGGTGCAGGGTGCGCCGGACGGTCGCCACCAGGGCACGGGAGCGCTCGGGATCGTCGGCGCGCGTCCAGACGGTGGGGACGTCGTACGCGGCGATCACACGGGCGGTCAGGCCGGGGTCCCCGCTCCGTTCGGCCTCGGCGGCCGCCGCGGCGCGCTGCTCCTGGGCGAGGACGAGGTTGGTGCCCCCGGTGACCGCGGCGGCCCTCGCCACCGTGCTCATCGAGCGAAGCCGGGTGTAGGTGCCCGTCGCCTCCGTGCGCGTGAGCAGGCGCACCCGCTCCTCCGACAGGGGGGCGGGCGTCAGGTGCGGAGCGCGCTGGAGGATGTCGCGTTCGAGACGGTCCAGGGCGTCCACCGCGTCCAGCCCGAACCGGTCCAGCAGAGCGGTCCGCGCGGACCGCAGCGAGGCGAGCGCGTCGACCTGACGGCCGGCCTGGTAGAGGGCGTGGGACAGCAGGGCCCAGGCGCCCTCCCGCCACGGATGGGCGGCCATGAACGCCTCCAGCTCCGGTACGAGGGCCGCGCCGCGCCCGAGGCGGAGCAGGGCCTCGGCGCGCAGTTCGACGGCCTGACTGTGCAGCTCGGCCAGACGGGCGCGCTCCGGCGCCAGCCAGGGCGAGGCGTCGAGGTCGGCGTACGGCTCGCCCCGCCACCACGAGAGCGCTTCGCTCAGTGCGTCAGCCGCCTCGGCACCGGGTGCGTCGCGGGCGGCCCGAAGGGTGTCCTCGAAGCGGTGGGCGTCGACGTGTGCGCGGGGGACGCGCAGGGCGTACCCGGTGCCGACGGTCTCGATGGGGCGCGAGCGGGTCCGGGGGAGACGGTCCGGTTCGAGGGCCCGGCGCAGCTCGGAGACGAACGTGCGGACCGTACCGGCCGCCGTGGGCGGAGGGTCCTCCCAGAGATCCGCGACCAGCACCGGGAGCGAGACGGCCCGCCCGCCGGCGGCGACCAGCCGCCCCAGAACCTCACGTCGGCGCCGGCTGCCGACGGCCACCGGCCGGCCCTCGGCATCCGTGACCAGGATCGGCCCGAGCACCTTGACGAGCATCTGCATGTCCTCATTGTCCTCGGCCGCCAGGGTCCTCGGCCGCTCGCGTCCTCGGCCGCCCGTGTCCACGGGCGGCCCGGCTTCGGGCCGTCGCCGCTGATCCGCCGCTGATCCGGCCGGACGATCCTGTTCTCGTTCACCCACCTCCCGCGGGCGGTACTGGCTTACGGGTTCGACAGAAGGAGACGACGGCGCGATGGGCATCACCCTCGACGGATTCACGACCAGGCGGATCGGCGTGTGCGACGGCATCGAGCTGACCGCGGCGGTCGGTGGGGAGGGGCCCGCGATCGTGCTGCTCCACGGCTTTCCCCAGACCCATCTGATGTGGCGGCACGTCGCTCCCGTCCTGGCCGAGAACCACACCGTGGTCTGCCCCGACCTCCGCGGATACGGCGCCAGCAGCAAGCCGGACGCGGTCACCGAGGACACCTACTCCAAGCGGGCGATGGCCGCCGACGTCGTCGGCCTGGCCGACGCACTCGGACTCGACCGGTTCGCGCTGGTCGGCCACGACCGCGGCGCGCACGTCGCCTTCCGGGCCGGTCTGGACCACCCGCACCGGATCTCCCACCTCGGGATTCTGGACATCCTCCCCACCCTGGACATGTGGAACGTCCTCCACGGCGTCGGTGCGGCGGTGGGCTTCCACCTCTATCTGATGGCCCAGCCGCCCGGCCTGCCCGAGCGGATGATCGCGGCCGGCGCCGACACGTTCTTCGGCCACTTCCTCGATGTCTGGTCCGCCGGTTCGGACGCCGTCCCCGCGGATGTGCGCGCCGAGTACCTCCGCGCCTGCGCCGCCGCCGTCCCGTCGATCGTCGCCGACTACCGGGCCACCGCGACGATCGACATCGAGCACGACCGGGCCGACCTGGACGCCGGCCACCGGCTCACCATGCCGGTGACGGTGGTCCAGCAGGACTGGGGCGCCCAGTTGGGCTTCGACGCCGCGGCGACCTGGCGTCCGTGGGCCACCGACCTCCGGCACGTCACCACCCGGGCGGGCCACTTCATGGCCGAGGAGCGGCCCGAGGACATCGCCGCCCTGATCCTGGAACTGGTGAAGCGATGAGCCGCGGCTCCCCTGCCGTCAGAAGGTGGCACGGGCACGCAGGCGAGCGCAGCCGAGACGGAACAGCCGGCACATGGGGCTCGTCCGGACGACTGCGACTGCCGACGGAGACGGCTGTCGGCTGTCGATCGACGACGGCTGACCACTGAGCGACTGCCGAGGCGGGCGGCGCGGTCAGTGGCGGCCCGGCGTGCGCGGATTCTTGGTCTCGGCGCCGTGCGCGAAGCCGCCCGCGTCGTCGGCGTCGCGATGCGGCTCATTTTGCTTGTCCAGCCGGGGCAGCACCCGGCGCAGGTCCCGCAGGAGCAGGTCGGCCAGGTCGTGGCTGAAGCCGTTGCGGATCACGATGCGCAGCGCGGCCAGGTCGGTGCGGTTCTCCGGGAACGTGTAGGCGGGGACCAGCCAACCGTTCTCGCGCAGGGCTGCGGAGACGTCGAACACGCTGAAGTGCTCGATGCCCTCGCGCACCCGGAACGCGAACACGGGGAGTTGGCTGCCGTCCGTGATCAGCTCGAACGGACCCAGCTCGGCGATCTCCCGCGCCAGGCGCGTGGCGACGTCCCGGCAGGTCTGCTGTACGCGCCGGTAACCCTCGAAGCCCAGGCGCAGGAAGTTGTAGTACTGGGCGACCACCTGGGCTCCGGGGCGGGAGAAGTTGAGCGCGAAGGTGGGCATGTCGCCGCCGAGGTAGTTGACGTGGAACACCAGCTCCTTGGGCAGGGCGCTCTCGTCGCGCCACAGGGCCCAGCCGACACCGGGCATGACCAGGCCGTACTTGTGACCGGAGGTGTTGATGGAGGCCACGCGGGGCAGACGGAAGTCCCACTGGAGGTCCGGGTCGAGGAAGGGGGCGATCATCGCTCCGGAGGCGCCGTCGACGTGGACGGGGATGTCCAGCCCACTGCGGGACTGCAGGTCGTCCAGGGCGGCGGCGATGTCGGCGACCGGTTCGTAGCTCCCGTCGAAGGTGGAGCCGAGTACGGCGACGACCCCGATGGTGTTCTCGTCGCACAGCTCGACCGCCTTCTCCGGCGTGAGGCAGTACCGGTCGCCCTCCATGGGGACGTAGCGGGGCTCCACCTCGAAGTACTCGGCGAACTTCTCCCAGCAGATCTGCACGTTGATGCCCATGACCAGGTTGGGCCGGTCGGTGGACTTGCCCTCGGCGCGGCGGCGGTGCTGCCAGCGCCGCTTGAGCGCCAGCCCGCCCAGCATGGCGGCCTCGCTGGAACCGGTGGTCGAGCACCCGATCGCCTGCCGGGGGTGCTCGGCGTGCCAGAGCCGGGCGAGCATGTGCACGCAGCGGGTCTCCAGCTCCGCGGTCTGCGGATACTCGTCCTTGTCGATCATGTTTTTCTCGGCGCACTCGTCCATCAGCCGCCGGGCCTGGGGATCGGCCCAGGTGGAAACGAAAGTCGCCAGGTTCTGCCGGGCGTTGCCGTCGAGCATGAGCTCGTCGTGGACCACCTGATAGGCGGTCTCCGGTTCCATCTCCCCGTCCGGCATCGCGTACCGGGGAATCCGGACGGGTTCGCGACTGAAGACGGGGTTGATATGCAGGTCCCGGTTCTTCTCGCGGTCGTCGTGCTGCACACTCATACGCCCTCGGCTCTCTGTGCTGCGGTGATGTGCGGCCCTGTCGGGAGTGCCCTGCCGGGCGGCGGTGAACCGGCGGCGCGGCAGTGTCCGTACCCCCATGGTGTGGACGGGGGCGAGGCCCGCAAGCGGGAATCCTTTCCGCCCGGAGGCGTGTTCGCGTGGGTCGGCACAGCGCCCCGTGCAGCGCGGGTGGGACGGATCGCCCCTTGCCGCACCGGACGACACGGCACCCGCGGCGATGGGACAATCCTCCGGTGGAGTCGCGTCAGGCATGTCGTGCGGCGGGCATCGGCGTGGTCGCCGTCAGCGAGCACACCGGCCCCCCTCGGCTGCATCGGGCGCTTCCGCTGCTCGCCTCACGCCTGGTCGTCAGCCTCGGGCCGCCCATCGACGTCCGCTACGGCGACCACACCCGGCGCGTGCCGGCCGTCGTGACCGGCTTGATGCGGCCCGGCACCGCCACGCCCTCCCTCACCCTGCTCCCCGACCAGCCGATGGTGTACGTCGAGCTGTCGCCCCTGGCCGCCCAGCGCCTGACCGGCGTCCCGGTGGGCGAGGTCGACGCGGGCGGGCTGGACGCCGACCTGCTCCTGCCATGGCTGCGCGACCTGAGAGAGGAACTGGCGGACAGTCCGGCCGGACTGCGGGCCCCGCTCATGCGCCGCCGTCTCCTCGACCGACTGGCCCGGACCTCCCCGCCCCACGTGTCGCCGTACGCCATCGAGGCCCTGCGGATCATCCGGGCCGGGCACGGCGGGGTATCGGTGGAGGACGTCGCCCGGCAGGTGCACCTCAGCCCGCGCCGCCTGCGCCAGGTGATGGGCAGCGCGGTGGGGGTCGGCCCGAAGTTCGCCTCCCGCGTCGCCCGGCTGGCGGCGGCGGCGCACCGCGCGGGGCAGGGGGCCGAGTCCTGGGCCCAGATCGCCGCCGAGAGCGCCTACCACGACCAGAGTCATCTGGTGCGGGACTTCCGGGACCTGATGCGGACCACACCGAGCGGCTGGCTCGCGGAGGAGGGCCGAAATCTACAAGGCCCGCCGCGTCCTGCGCCGCGATCATCGAGCCATGACCACTGAACTGCATCCGAAGCTGCTCGTCTCCGACGCCGACGCCGCGATCGACTTCTACACCGACGCCCTGGGAGTGGCGCCGACCTCGCGCGTCACCGACGACCAGGGACGCGTCGTGCATGCCGAACTGTCCCTGGGCACCACGACCTTCGCGCTGGCGCAGGGCGTCGACGCGTGGGGCTGGCACGACCCGCTGTCGGTGGGCGGTACCCCGGTCCTGCTGATGCTCGACCTCCCCGACCCGGCGGCCGTTGCGGACCGCATGGCACGGCTCGGCGCCGAGATCGTCATCCCTGTCGAGGACCGCCCCTACGGCAAGCGGCAGGGCCGGGTGAGGGACCCCTTCGGGCATCTGTGGGTGCTCAGCTGCGACGTCGTCGCGTGACCGAGGCGTGACGCGTGTGTGACGAGCCGCGGCGGATCGCGGTGGCGGGTCAGTCGACTAACCCGCCACCCGCGTCGGGCAGGCCGTGTCCCAGCAGGCGGTCCGGACGACCCGGCCGCCTTCGCGGCTCCCTACCCTTCCCCCACGATGCGTTCGACCGCTGCCGTCACCAGTTGATCGCGCTCGGCCTCGGTGAAGACGTCCGGCAGGGTGAGTTGCTCGACGATCAGCCAGTTCAGGGTGAGGATCAGGAGTTTTACGGCCATGGCGTCGCCGGGGAATCCGGCGGTCTCGTGGTAGGCGACGTTGGCGTCGACATCGGCGCGCACGCGCTCGGTGAGGACCTTGCGCAGCTCTGGGCGGCGGGTGGCCTCCAGGCGCAGTTCGAGCAGCGCGAGATAGCCGGTGCGGAACGCGGAGACGCGGCCGACGAGCTCCCGCATCAGCTCCACGTACGTCTCCCGGTCGCGGCCGGCCGTCCGCTGGCGGGCGATCGTCGCCTCGTCGGGCTGGAGCCGTTCGTAGACCCTGGCGCCGGCCTGGGTGAGCAGGTCGTCCCGGTTGGCGAAGTAGTTGGAGGCGGTACCGGCGGGGACGGCGGCCTCGGCGTCCACCGCCCGGAACGTCAGGCCCCGCGCGCCCTCTCTGGCCAGCACCTCGATCGCCGAGTCGACTAGGGCGGCGCGCCGCTGGTCGTTCCGTCTGGCCATGGACACCACTCCAGCCGTAGCCCGCTCCAAACCACTGCAAGCAGAGTACTACGTGCGCAGTCATCGCCCTCGGCCCGCACCGGAGGAACTCCCTGGCGGGCGCCTGCGCCTACCCGGACCCGGCTTGACCCTGACACCGTGGCAGGGTGTGCGCTGGGTACAGGAGGTGGTCCCGATCAGCACCCCAGCAAGCACCCCGCCCATCGCCCCGCACCACGCCCGTGTCGCCGAGGCCCTGGGCGCCGAGGACCCGTCGGTCCGGCTCCAGGCCGCCCTGGCGGCCGGCTCGGACCCACACCCCGGGTTCCTGCCGACGCTCGTCGAACGGTGCGCGGCCGAACCGGACTTCTACGTGCGGGACATGCTGTCCTGGGCGCTGACCCGCCTCCCACAGGAGACCGTCCTGCCCCGGCTCCGCCGGGAACTCGGCTCCGAGCGCCCACAGGCCCGCAGCCAGGCGGTGCACACACTGTCCAAGATCGGCGACAGCGGCACCTGGTCCTGGATCGCCCCCGACATGCTGCGGGACACCGACGACGAGGTCGCGCGGACCGCATGGCGTGCTGCCGTGGCCCTCGTCCCCGAGTCCGAGCAGCGGTGCCTCGCCGACGAACTGGTCACGCACCTCGGCCGCGGCGACCGTGAGGTGCGGCTGAGCCTGAGCCGGGCCCTCGCCGACCTCGGCGACGCGTCCGAACCGGCTCTGCGGCAGGCCGCGGCCCACCCCGACCCGGCGGTGGCCGAACACGCCCGCGCCACGGAACTGCTCCGGCAGAACCCCGAGGCCTCTTTCGACACCGCCCTCGACGAGGCGAGACGAGTCGTCGCACTCGGCCCCGGACGGGCCGCCGCCTCCGCCCGGCCGGCGCCGGCCGGCCCGGCGCGAGACGCGGGGGAGAGCACCGCGTGCTGATCGGCGAGGTCGCCCGCCGTTCCGGGGTGAGTCCCCGGATGCTGCGGCACTACGACGCCCTCGGGCTGGTACGGCCGACCGGCCGTACCGTCGGCGGCTACCGCGAGTACTCCCCCGAGGACGTCCGCAGGATCTTCCACGTGGAGAGCCTGCGGTCCCTCGGGCTCTCCCTCAAGCAGATCGGGCGCGCCCTGCAGGACCCGGCGTTCACCCCGTCCGCCCTGGTCGGCGACCTCATCCGGTGGACCGAGGACCGCCTGGAACGGGAGCGGGAACTGCTCGCACGGCTCCGCGCGATCGACGCGTCGACCCCCACCGGCTGGCAGGACGTGCTGCGCGTCGTCGAACTGATGCAGGGGCTCGACTCGCACAGCGCCGCGCGCAGACAACAGGCCGTCCTGTCCCCGCCGGAGGGTGTCCGCGTCCCCGCCGGACTGCTGGCGGAGGCGGTCCTGACCGAGACCGACCCCAACGTGGCGGGCGCCCTGCGCTGGGCGCTGGCCCGATCCGACGGCGGCGGCACCGCCGTGCTGACCGCCGGAATGCGCTCGCGGGACGCCGGCACCCGGCGGCGAGCGGTGCTCGCGCTCGCCGAGCTGCCCGAGACCCCGGCGACGACCGCGGCGCTCACCGGAGCACTGGCGGACGGGGACACCAGGGTGCGCGGACAGGCCGCGGTGGCGCTGGGCAGACGGGGCGTGACCGCTGCCGTGCCGGCACTGGTCGCGATGGTGGTCGAGGGCGACAACGACGTGGAGGCGGCGGACACCCTGAGCACGCTGTCCGAGGACCCCGCGTGCGCGGCCCGGATCACGTCCGCTCTGGTCGACGAGCTGGCAGCGCCCCGAGCCGACTCCGCGCCCCGGATCCGCCTGACCCAGGCCCTCGTCGAGCTGCCGGGGAGAACCGCGCGGCAGGTCCTGCGCCGACTGGCCCACGACGACGACCGCGCCGTCGCCCTCGTCGCCTCGGCGTTCGTAGGCGTCCTCGACAGCGGGCCCGGCGGCGCGGACCGGGCCGTCGAGGACGCCTGAGGGCACCCGCCGCCGAGGTGCCCCGGCACCGTCCCGCCCCCGGACCGCCGCACCGGGCTCGGCGGAACGGAGCAGCGGCGGCCGGGGCGGGGCCGCTCAGGTGAGGATCTCGACGTACCCGTCGGTTCCGTGCACGCGGATGCGCCGGCCGTCCCGGATGCGGCGAGTGGCCCCCTCCACGCCCACGACGGCCGGCAGGCCGTACTCCCGGGCGATCACCGCGCCATGCGTCATCAGCCCGCCCACCTCGGTGACCAGGCCCGCGATGCCCACGAACAGCGGCGACCAACTGGGGTCGGTGTAGGCCGTGACCAGGATGTCCCCGGCCTGGAGATCGGCGTCCGCCATGTCATGGACGACGCGGGCCCGCCCCTCCACGGCCCCGGCGGAGACCGGAAGGCCGAGCAGGGCGCCCGCCGGAGCGTCCGCACGCCGGTACGCCCCGCTGATGGCCTCGCCCTCCGGTGAGCACCCGGGGCGGCGTCAGTGAGCGGTGCGTCCGGAACGCCTCCCTGCGCCGCCGGATCAGCCGTGCGTCCACCCGGCCCGACCTTACGGCCTCGTGGAACTCCTCGAACGTGAGGTGGTAGACGTCCTCCTTCTCGGTGACCACACCGGCCCGCACCAGGCGCTCGGCCTCCGTCAGGAGAGCCTGCCGGTAGAGGAAGTAGCGGCTGACGATGTCGTACTTCGGGTACTCCCGGTATCCGATGAAGGTGCGGACGCGGTGGATCATCCGCTGCGTCTCCTCGGCCTTCCGCTCCCCGTCCGGCAGGGCTCTCAGGCGGGCGAGCACGTCCCGCTCCTTGCTCCGCGCCGCCTCCAGTCCCTGCTCGAAGCGCCGTGCGGCGGCGCCCGCCTCGAAGTTCCGGACGTTGTCGAGGATCGCCGGCACCAGGGCGGTGGGCCGCTCACGCCAACGCGGCCGCGTGATGTCGATCTCGCCCACGCAGCGCATGCCGTACCGGTCGAGGTAGTCCTCGACGGCGGCGCGCGCCGCGGCGCCGCCCGGGAGTTCCGGCAGCCGCGTCAGGAATTCCTCGTCCTCGACGTCCCGCAGGAACGCCACCACCTCCGGATGAGGACGGATCACGTCCGCGACGTCCAGCAGCGCCAGGCCCATCTCCGACGTGATGTTGTCGCGGACGGACAGGGTGAGCGTGTCCGTCGCGTTCTTCTCGCCCAGCCATTCCCGGAGCTTGTCGTTGAGCCACCAGGTGGCCTCCATCCCCGCCATGACGGCCTGGATGCTCAAGGGGTCCACCAGGACCCGCTTGTGCTCCTCGAGGGCCTCCAGCAGGAAGTCGAACAGCTCCGGTCCGCTCTTCGTCCCGATCTCACGCCGCAGAGCGGCGGTGGACGCCTGGCTGCGCCCGATCAGCTCGGTGACGACGGCCGGGTCGGTCGCGACCGGGGCGGGCGCGCCACCGGCCGCGGGCCCGGCGGGCTCCGGGTCCGGGAGCGAGGGCACGAAGCCGTCCCGTTCGAGTACGGTCTCCAACGCGTCCCTGACCAGCGGATCGGACCTGCCCACCAGGTCCAGCAGGCCGGCGCGGCTCGCGGGCGAGGCCAGGCGCCGGGCGGCGTCCACGAACAGCCGCCCGCCGGCCTCGTGCATGGGCGCCATGGCCGTCAGCCGCGCCGGCGAAGGAGGCCGTCGGCAGGTCCTCCGCCGTCGCGCTGGACCGGACCGCGTAGGGAGTCCGCGCGCCGTGCCGGGCGAGCGCTCCGGTGACGGCCGCCGCGAGGTCGCCCGGGACGGGCACGTCCTCGACGGCCCGGCGGACCCGCGCGCTCAGCGCGCGGATCGCCTCCCGGTCGTCCGGGTCCAGGGCGGACAGCCGAGCGAGCTCCTCCTCGACCGACGGTGCCTGCGCCATGATCCGGTGGAAGGCGTCCGTGGTCACGCAGAAGCCCTCGGGCACCCGGGCGCCCTCGACCGCCGACAGCGCGCCCAGGTGCGCGCCCTTGCCGCCGACGACGGCGACCTGCGTCTCGTCGACGTCACCCAGATCCACCACGTACCGCTCGGTTCTCGCCGTAGCTCCCGGGGTGCCGCGTTCCGTCGCACCGGCCCGGACGGCCGGGTCCCCTGTGCCGCCCGCCTCGTCGCATCCGTCGCCGGGCATGTCCTCGTCCGACACGCGCACGTCGTGCCCTCATTTCCGCAGGTTGTGGCTTCGGCCGACGATTGTGCGCCGCGACCGGGGCCTTGCCGCAAGCCCCCCGGTGCGCTATACGTTGAGAGTGGCGAGGAGCGCGTTCTCCTTGCCTTTGTTTTTCCCTTCTCCCTGGTCCGAGGTGCCGCCGCGCCCATGGCCGTGCCGGCCGGACCGTCGCCCCTCGCCCGGCCTCCGTCGACGACCCGACGGAGGCCGGACCGTCGCCCCTCGCCCGGCCTCCGTCGGGTCGGAGGCGTTCCGAGCGTCAGCCCGCCGAACGGGGTCCGCCCGGCCCGCCGTCCAGTTGCCGCGCCAGGTCCGTGAACCCGGTGGCCACCAGGTCGGGCGGTCGCCGCGACGCCGGGTACGGCACCGGCGTGCGACGCACCCAGGCGGTGGCGAGGCCGGCGCGGGCGGCTCCGTCGATGTCCCAGGGGTGGACGGAGACGAGCATCACCGCCCGTGCCTCCGCACCGGCGGCGCGGACCGCGTACGCGTAGGCGTCGGGCGCGGGCTTCCAGCGGCCGCCCGCGCCCTGCACGTCGAGGTGGGTCTCGCAGCGGTCGGCGAGGCCCGCGCGGGTCGGCACGGTGCGGGTGGTGTCGGCCGAGCCGTTGGTGAGGGTCAGCAGCCGGTGGCCGCTCGCGTGCAGGGCTGTGACGCCCTCGCTCACGTCCGGGTGGAGGGGCAGGCCGGGGAGCCCGCCGAGGACGTGTTCGACGGCGCGGTCCGCGTCGTGTCCGGCCGTGCCCTCCTGGGCGAGCAGGGTGCGCAGCGCCTAGCCCGCAACGTCGGCGAAGGAGGCGGGGCCGCCGGCCAGCGTGAGGGCGATGCCGTCGCGCAGCACGCCGGCGAGCCAGGCCGGCAGCACGGCCGCGGGCAGCCCCACGGCCTCCAGGCGGGTGCCGAGGGAGGTGAGGTCGGTGAGCGTCTCGTTGACGTCGAGGACGAGTACGCTCGGACGGCTGTCGACGGGCATGGTCTTCCCTTTTCCCTGCCGTGGACGGTCCCGGAGACCTCGGCCGGCCCCACACCGTCCACCGGAGTCTCCCGGGTTGCCCGTTCACGGCAAGCCTGCCCTCCCGCAGTCCGTGTCGCGCGGCCACGCCGTTTCACCCCGGCGGGCGGCGGATACTCCCCTCGCCTCGGACCGCTAGAAGGAGGCAGCGAGATGGAACACCTGGGACAGCGAGTATGGGCCATCCCCGAGGGGTTCGTGCCCGGGGCCAGCACCGGACCCGCGTCGATGACCAGCCACGAGACGGCGTGCATCCTCAACACCGGTGACGCGGACGCGCATGTGGAGATCACCCTGTTCTTCCCCGACCGGGAACCCGCGGGCCCCTACCACGTCACCGTGCCGGCCCGCCGGACCCGTCACCAGCGGTTCCGGGAACTCGTCGACGACGGTGCGCTGCCCACCGACGCGGACTACGCCTCCGTACTCGTCAGCGACGTGCCGGTGGTCGTCCAGCACACCCGGCTGGACAGCAGGCAGCCGGCGAACGCGCTGCTGTCGACCATCGCCTTCGCCGCACGCTGACCACCGGGCGGTCAGCGTGCGGCGACCGACCCGGCCCTGGAGTGAGACATGTGGAGACGAGGCAAGGCTGCCGCCCGCCGCAGGACACCCGTCGCACTGGAACTCTGCGACCTGTGCGGCACGGTCTTCCCCGAGGACGAGGCGGTGAGCGGCTACGTCCCCGACTCGTCCTGCGCCTACGTCAGGCGCCAGTGGTTCGACGGGCTGCGCCGGTTGACCGCCTGCTGCGCGGACCACTTCGAGACCGTGCGGGAGAGGTACCGGCACCGTCCGTTCGTCCCGGAGGAGCTCTGGGCCGCCAAGATCGACTGCGCCTTCACCACCGGTGGCCCGGTGCGCAGCCTGGAGGAACTCGGCTGCCGCACCGGCCTGCACGAACCGGAACTCCGGCGCGGCATCGCCTGGCACAACGAGCGGCTGCGGCAGGTGCGGGAGGACGGGGCCGGGGACGTCTGACACGAGCATCCAGGAGCGGTGGCGACGGCGGCGGAGGCGGTGCCCGACCGACGCCGGACCGGCCTGCGCGGGCCGGGCCGCCTCCGAACGGCGTCCGCCGAAAGGCGGGCGGCGCCGCCGTCGCGTAGACAGAAACCCATGAGCGTTCAGAGCCGGGCAGCGCAGCCCCACGGCGATGCCGCAGGTCCCGGCCGGGGCCGCGCCAGGAGCCGCACGCCGCAGGACGAACTGGTGCATCGCATGGCCGCCTGCGGACCGGGTCCGGAGCGCCGAGCCCTGCGGGAGGCGGTCGTACGCGCCTTCCTGCCGGTCGCCCGGCGGCTGGCGCGCCGCTACGGCTCTCCCGCCGACAGCCGCGAGGACCTCTACCAGGTGGCCTGCCTCGGACTGGTCAAGGCGGTCGACGGCTTCGACCCGGCCCGTGGGCACGACTTCCTCTCGTACGCCGTCCCCACCATCGACGGGGAGCTCAAGCGGCACCTGCGCGACCACACCTGGCACGTGCACGTGCCCCGGCGGATCCAGGAGAAGCACCGTCGGGTGCGCGCTGCCCAGGAGGAACTGCGCCGCGCGGGCCGCGCGGACGGCGGCACCACCCGGGAACTGCGGCAACTCACCGGCCTCGACGAACGGGAGATCGAGCTGGCTCTCCTCGCCGACCAGGCGCGCAACCCGGTCTCGGTGGACGAACTGCGCGGCCCCGAGCGCAGCGTCTCCCTGGCCGACACCATCGGCGCCGACGATCCGGCGCTGGACCGTGTGACCGACAGAGTGGCACTCGGCTCACTCGTGACCACCCTGCCCGAACGGGAGCGCCGGGTGATGCACCTGTACTTCGCAGACGGTCTCACCCAACGCCAGGTCGCCGAACGGGTCGGCGTCTCCCAGATGCACATCTCCCGCCTGCTGTCCCGCGCCTGCGGCACCCTGCGCCGCCACCTCCAGACGGACTGACCAGGACCGGCCGAACCGAGCGGCCCACGGCAACGGCGGCGCTGCGCCGATCTCGTGAACCCCAGCGGTGGATGACCGGTCCGGCCGCTCGGGGCCCCTACGCTGTGCGGCGGCCCGGGGCGGGGCGGGGGCCATGGCGCTCACCGGCGCCCGCGCGTTTGCGATGGGCCCCCGGGGGCTACTCCGCTCCCTGCCGATGCCGCATCGCCGGTCCAGCCAGTGGAGGGTTCATGCCACAGACGCACACGGGCCTGGAGGAGCCCCGCCCCGCCCCGGCCCCCCGGGTCCGCACGGGCGAGACCGTACGGGACTACCTGACCACCACCGACCACAAGAAGATCGGCCACCTGTATCTCGTCACGTCCTTCGGCTTCTTCCTGGTGGCCGGCATCCTCGCGCTGCTCATGCGGGCCGAACTCGCCCGGCCCGGACTGCAGATCGTCACCCGCCACGAGTACAACCAGCTCTTCACCATCCACGGCACCATCATGATGCTGCTGTTCGCCACGCCCACCTTCGCCGGTTTCGCGAACGCCATCATGCCGTTGCAGATCGGCGCGCCCGACGTCGCCTTCCCCCGGCTGAACGCCCTGACGTACTGGCTGTTCCTCTTCGGCGGCCTGACCGTCCTGTCCGGCTTCGCGGTGTCCCACGGGGCGGCGCCCTTCGGCTGGTTCGCCTACGCGCCGCTGACCGACGCGGTGCACACCCCGGGGCACGGCGCCGACCTGTGGATCATGGGGCTGGTGGTCGCGGGGCTCAGCACCACGCTCGGGTCGGTCAACTTCATCGCCACCATCGTGTGTCTGCGGGCGCCGGGCATGACCATGTTCCGGATGCCCATCTTCACCTGGAACATCCTCTTCACCTCGATCCTCGCGCTGCTGGCCTTCCCGGTGCTCACCGCGGCCCTGCTCGCGCTGGAGGCCGACCGCAAGTTCGGCGCGCACATCTACGACCCCGCCAACGGGGGCGCCCTGCTGTGGCAGCACCTGTTCTGGTTCTTCGGCCACCCGGAGGTCTACATCGTGGCGCTGCCGTTCTTCGGCGTGGTCACCGAGGTGATCCCGGTCTTCAGCCGCAAGCCGGTCTTCGGGTACGTCGGCATGGTCGGCGCGACCATCGCCATCACCATGCTGTCGGCCACGGTGTGGGCCCACCACATGTTCGCCACGGGCGGTGTGCTGCTGCCGTTCTTCTCGCTGATGTCCTTCCTGATCGCGGTGCCCACGGGGGTGAAGTTCTTCAACTGGATCGGCACCATGTGGCACGGCAGCGTCTCCTTCGAGACACCGATGCTCTGGTCCTTGGGCTTCCTGGTCACCTTCCTGCTGGGCGGGCTCAGCGGCGTCCTCGTCGCCTCCCCGGCGATGGACTTCCACCTGACGGACACCTACTTCGTCGTCGCCCACCTGCACTACGTGCTCTTCGGGACGATCGTCTTCGCCATGTTCTCCGGCTTCTACTTCTGGTGGCCGAAGATGACTGGCAAGATGCTCGACGAACGCCTGGGGAAGATCCAGTTCTGGACGCTGTTCGCCGGATTCCAGACGACGTTCCTCGTCCAGCACTGGCTCGGCGAGATCGGCATGCCCCGCCGGTACGCCGACTACCTGCCCGCCGACGGCTTCACCACGCTGAACACCATCTCCTCCATCGGCGCCCTCCTGCTGGGGCTTTCGACCCTCCCCTTCCTGTACAACGTCTGGAAGACCGCGAAATACGCGCCGAGGGTCGAGGTGGACGACCCCTGGGGGTACGGCCGTTCACTGGAATGGGCCACCTCCTGCCCGCCGCCCCGCCACAACTTCACGGCCCTGCCGCGCGTCCGGTCCGACTCCCCGGCCTTCGACCTGCGCCACCCCGAGGCGCTCGACCGGCTGAGCCCCGCGGACCGCGGAACCGTCGAACCCACACCCGACACCCTGGGAAAGCAGAGCGAATGAAGTCCGAGGCATATCTCTTCGCGGGCGTCGCCCTCTTCTTCCTCGTCACCGACGCCGCCTACATCTGGTTCGCCCGGGAACCCGCGGGCATCGCCGCACTGACGGTGTCCTTCCTCATGGCGGCGGTCATCGCCTTCTTCGCGCTGATCAACCACCACCGCAAAGGCCCCCGCCCGGAGGACCGTCCGGACGGTGAGATCCAGGAGCGTGCCGGCCGGGTCGACTTCTTCCCGCCGCACAGCACGTACCCGGTCGTCACCGCCGCGGGCGTCACCGTGCTCGCCGTCGGCGTCGTGTACGGCCTGTGGCTCTTCCTGATCGGCTTCGGCGTGCTCGCCGCAGGGGTCTTCGGCATGGTCTTCCAGTACGCGGGCCGCGAGAGCGCCTGACGGGGGCGGTCCCGCCCCGGCACGTCCTCCGCGCGGCCCGCGGCCCGCTTCGTTCTGCGGGCCGCGGGCCGTACCGCGGTGCGGCAACCACCCGCCGATGCGGGGGCGGTACGCCCCGCCCGCTCACTCCTCCTCGGCGGGCCCTCCCGCGACAGGGTCGACCGTGCGGCCCGTGGCCTGGAGGCGCTCCTCGGTGGTGGCGGGGGTCTCGATCCGGTCGCGGGAGTACCAGGAGCTGAGCGAGACCTGGAGACGCCGGCGCAGCGGCGCCCCGGGGCCCGGGTGGCCGAGCGGCCGGGGGACGTCCCGGACCAGCATCCGGTAGCGGCGCGTACGGTCGACGTCCTCGTGGGTCTCCGCCAGGCCCCCGGCGACGTCCTGCAGCACCTCGCCCGTCTCCTCGCCCTCCTCCAGCAGCCGCCGCTCGTGCTTCTGCAGGGCCAGGCAGACCCGACGGGTGAGGAGGTAGGCGAGGACCGGGCCGACGAAGACGGCCACGCGCAGGGCCCAGGTCAGGGAGTTGACGGATACGTCGAACACCACCGCGATCACGTCGTTGCCGCCCGCGACGAGGAGCACCGCGTAGAAGACGATGGCGGCCACCCCGAGCCCCGTGCGGACCGGACGGTCACGCGGTCGGTCGCACAGATGATGCTCCACCAGGTCCCCGGTCACCCACCGCTCGAAGAACGGGTACAGGTACAGCACGGCGAACAGCAGCGCCGGCAGCACGACCGCGGGCAGGAAGACGTTCCACATGATGGTGTGCCCGGCGACGACCGTCTCGGCGGGCGGCATCAGCCGCAGCGCACCCTCCAGGAAGCCGACGTACCAGTCGGGCTGGGCGTCGGTGGACACCTGGTCGGGCCGGTAGGGGCCGTAGTTCCAGACCGGGTTGATCTGCGCGGTGGCCGCCATCAGGGTGATGACGGCGGCCACGACGAGGCTCAGTCCGGTCGACTTGGCGATGAACGAGGGGAACATCGGCTGCCCCACCACATTGCGGTTCGTGCGCCCCGGCACCGCCCACTGGGTGTGCTTCAGATAGACCACCATGATCAGGTGCACGGTGATCAGGGCGATGAGCAGTCCGGGTACGAACAGCACGTGCACGATGTAGAGGCGGTCGATGATCGCGTCCCCGGGGAAGGTACCGCCCCACAGGAACAGACTCAGATACGTCCCGACCACCGGGATGGACAGCACGATGGAGTTGGCCGTGCGCAACCCGGTGCCGGAGAGCAGGTCGTCCGGGAGCGAGTAGCCGGCGAACCCTTCGAGCAGGGCCAGCAGGAACAGCGTCACCCCGATGATCCAGTTGCCCTCGCGCGGGCGGCGGAAGGCGCCGGTGAAGAAGATCCTCAGCATGTGGACGCCGATGGCCGCGACGAACACCAGCGCGGCCCAGTGGTGCATCTGCCGGACCAGCAGACCCCCTCTGACGTCGAAGCTGAGATGGAGCGTGGACTCGTACGCCTTGGAGACCAGCAGGCCCTGGAGGGGTTCGAACGAGCCCCGGTAGGGCACCTCGGCCAGGCTCGGGTCGAAGAACAGGGTCAGATAGCTGCCCGTGAGCACGAGGACCACGAAGCTGTAGAGGGCGATCTCGCCCAGCAGGAAGGACCAGTGGTCGGGGAACGCCTTGCGCAGGAGCTGGGCCGCCAGTTGCGACACCGGCGCGCGCCGGTCGACCGAGACATAACTCCCGAGGGCGGCTTGACGAGCCCTGGCCCGCGTCCGCGCCTTCCGCCGCGTCACCACCATGCCGGCACCACGCTCCTCCGCGTCATCGCCTCGTCTGGCGCCTGCCCGGTCGGGCGCCAGACCAGGGGTACCCCATGGGCCGCCCGGTTCAATCCGCCCGGCCCGCCGCATGGTGCGGGCGCGGCAAGGGCACCTGCCCTGTCAGGCGGAGCGACGCAGGCGACCCGGGAGGCGCAGTGGACGGTCACAGTGGGCTCATCGACGAACTCGCGGCGGACCACCAGCGGATGCAGCGGCTCTTCGACCGGATCCGTGCCGCGCCGCGGGACGGCGACGGCCGCAAGGCCCTGCTGGAACAGCTCAGCACCGCCATGGCCCGCCACTCCGTCGTCACGAGGGAGCACCTCTTCCCCGTCGTGCGCCGGTACGTCCTGGACGGTGACGACTGGGCGGACCGGGATCTGGACCGGCAGGGCCGGATCGCCGAGACGCTGCGCGCGCTGGAGGACCTGGAAGCGGGCGAGGAGCGCTTCGGCACCCTTCTGCTCTCCTTGATCGAGCAGGTCACGGACCATGTCGTCGAGGAGGAACAGCTCCTCTTCCCCCGGTTGCGGGCGATGTGCCCCGCCGACGTGCTCGACGGG
>NZ_CBDQZH010000055.1:0-40622 GCF_965341775.1 Streptomyces sp. bgisy159
GTAGATGCATTGGCGTCCCGCCCCCCCGCGCAACCGATCTCACCGGTGACACCCCGTGAGGAAGAGGTACTGCTCGCCGTCGCCCGGGGACTGACCAACACCGAGATCGCCGACTGCCTGCACATCAGCCTGAGCACGGTGAAGACACATCTGGCGAGTCTGATGGCCAAGCTCGGTGCCCGTAACCGAGTGGAGATCGCGATGTGGGCCTACGAGACCCGCAGAATCCTCCCCGGAAACTGATCCGCGCGAGACGGGCGGAGGCCCTGCCGACGCCGCCCGGGATCACGGCCAGGGCCGGGGGAGAGGCGGCTCAGGTGTCCCCGCCGAGGCTCGACATGAACGCGGGCGGGTAGCGGTCGCCGCGCGCAGCGCCCGGCGGCACCGCCTTCTCGGTCTCCACGAGATCGTCCGCCGTGAGGACCAGGTCCATCGCGGGCAGCGCCTCGTCCAGCCGCTCACGGGTTCGAGCCCCGACCAGTGGGACGAGGTCGTCACCCTGTGCGGCCACCCAGGCGATGGCGAGTTGGGCGACCGTGCACCCCTTGGCGTCGGCGACCCGGCGCAGTGCCTCCACGAGGGCGAGGTTGTGTTCCACGTTCCCGCGCGAGAACCGCGGGCCGGCGGCGGAAGTCCCTTCCGCCGCCGGCCCGCCGTCTCCCCTGGAGGCGCGGTCCCAGGTCCTACGCCGTCGCCGCGACGGCACCCTCCTCGAACAGCGCGTGGAAGCGCCGGGTGTGGTCCACGTGACGCAGCGGACCGTGCAGCGTGACACGTGCCGTCAGGCGGGCGTCGGCGCTGGAGGCGGACAGCCGCAGCTCCAGCTCGCCGGGCTCCACCACGCGCCGGCCGTCGCGGCCGGTGAACGAGGCGAGGTCGGCCGGGACGTTCACCCGGATCCGGCGGGACTCGCCGGCCCGCAGCACCACACGGGTGAAACCCACGAGCCGCTGCACCGGCTGGACCACGGACGCCACCGGGTCGTGCAGGTAGAGCTGGACCACCTCGGCGCCCGGACGCTCACCGGCGTTGCGGACGGTGAACGCGAGGGTCACCTCGCCGTCCGTCGGGGCCGTGTCGGCATCGACCGTCAGGTCGCTCCACACGAACCGGGTGTAGGAGAGCCCGTGTCCGAAGGGGAACGCCGCCGTCGGGTCGACGTTGGAGACCTCGCTGGCCTGCGCGAGCCGCGCACCGAGGTACGTCGACGGCTGGGTGCCCGTGCCGTGGGGCACGCTGACCGGCAGCCGCCCGGAGGGGTTGACCCTGCCGCTCAGCACCCCGGCGAGGGCCGGGGTGCCCTCGGCGCCGGGGAAGAACGACTGCACGATCGCGGCCGACTCCTCCACCGCCCGGCCGAGCGCGTAGGGCCGCCCGGAGAGCAGCACGGTCACCACGGGGGTGCCCGAGTCCAGCAGCGCGTCGAGGAGCTGCTGCTGGGCCCCGGGCAGGGCCAGTGATTCCACGTCGCATCCCTCGCCGCTGGTGCCGCGCCCGAACAGCCCGGCCCGGTCGCCGAGGACGGCCACCACCACGTCGGCGTCGCGCGCGGCCGCCACCGCTTCCGCGAGGTGGGCGGTGTCGCCGTCGTCGATGCCGGTGCCGCGTGCCACGGTCAGCTCCGCGTCGGGGAACTCGAGTCCGAGGCTCTCGCGCAGCGTGGGCAGTGCGATGCCCGCGGGCGTCCCGGGGTGGTGCACGCCGACGTGCTGCGGGAAGGAGTAGCAGCCCAGTACGGCGGTGGCGGCTTCGGCGTTGGGGCCGACCAGGGCGATGCGGGATGGTGCGGCGAGCGGCAGGATGCCGTCGTTGCGCAGCAGCACCACCGCCTCCTCGGCGATCGTGCGGGCCAGTTCCCGGTTGGCGGGGCTGTCCAGGTCGACCGTGCCGCGCAGCGTGTCGGGGTCGTCCGTGCCGGCCCCGGCCAGCGCCGGAGGCACCGGGCTCCAGTCCCGGTCGAGCAGACCGAGCCGCGTCTTCTGGGCGAGCACGCGGCGCAGCGCGCGGTCGATCAGGGCCTCGGGGACGCGTCCGGCGCGCACGGCCTCGGCCAGGGGCGCTCCGAACGTCTTGACGGTGGGCAGCTCCACGTCGACCCCGGCCTGCAGGGCGGTGCCCGCCGCGTCGGCCCAGTCGCCGGCCAGTCCGTGCAGGATCCGGAGGAACGCGATGCCGAAGTAGTCGGCGACGACCGTGCCCTCGAAGCCCCACGTGTCGCGCAGCAGTCCGGTCAGCAGGGCTTCGTCCGCCGCCGACGGCAGCCCGTCGGTGTCGGTGTAGGCGTGCATGACGGAGCGTGCGCCGCCCTCGCGCACGGCCATCTCGAACGGCGGCAGCAGCACGTCGGCGAGTTCGCGCGGCCCGGCGCTCACCGGGGCGAGGTTGCGCCCGGCGCGGGAGGCGGAATAGCCGACGAAGTGCTTGAGGGTGGCGACGATCCCGGCGGACTCAAGGCCCTGCACGTAGGCGGTACCGATACTGCCCACCAGGTACGGGTCCTCGCCGATGGTCTCCTCCACGCGGCCCCAGCGGGCGTCGCGCACCACGTCGAGGACCGGCGCGAGCCCCTGGTGAACACCGACGGCGCGCATGTCACGGCCGATCGCGGCGGCCATCCGGCGGATGAGGCCGGGGTCGAAGGAGGCTCCCCAGGACAGCGGCACGGGGTAGGCGGTGGCCTGCCAGGTGGCGAAGCCCGCCAGGCATTCCTCGTGGGCCACGGCCGGGATGCCGAAGCGGTTGGCGGCGGCGATCCGCGCCTGGGTGCGCATCAGCGACAGCGCGCCGAGCGCCGGGTCGACGGGCGCGGTGCCGAAGGGACGGGTCAGCTGGCCCAGCCCGGCCGGCAGCAGGGCGTCGAGGTCGACGGCGTCGTCCATGTCGTGCTGGTGCGGGGCGACTTCGCCGCCCTCGGCGGAGGCGCCGACCCACACGCCGTACAGCTGGGCGATCTTCTCGTCGAGGGTCATGGCCTCGATCAGCGCCGATACCCGGGTGTCGGTGTCGTGGGCGGAATCGTTCCACAGGGGGGTCTGCGGGGTTTCGGGGGTGGTCTCAACGGCCACGTTGTGGGTCACTTTCCTCCGACGCCCATCAGACCCTGGACCAGGGCGCGACGGGCGAACAGGTAGACGAGAAGGACGGGCACCATGGACAGCGTCACCGCGCCCAGCAGGCCGGGGATGTCGACGCCGTGCTCGGTCTGGAAGTTGTACAGGCCGAGCGTGACGACCTTGGTGGAGTCGGACTGGGTCAGGACCAGGGGGAACAGGAAGCCGTTCCACGCCTGCAGGGCGGAGAACACCACGATGGTGGACAGTCCGCCCCGGGACAGGGGCAGCACCAGCTGGAAGAACATCCGCCACGGGGTGGCGCCGTCCACCGCCATCGCCTCGAACAGCTCGGGAGCGATGTCGCGCATGGCGCCGCTGAGGATCAGCGCCGACATCGGCAGGCAGAACGCCGCCGTCGGCAGGATGACGCCGAGCAGGTTGTCGTACAGCCCGGCCTCGCTGATCAGGTAGAACATCGGGACGATGACCGCCTGCGCGGGGATCGCGAGGCCCAGCAGGAACAGGCGGAAGATCTGCGAGGTGACCCGGCTGCGGCTGCGCACGATGGCGTACGCGAGCGGCGGCACCAGGGCCAGCACGATGGCCACCACGCACACGGTGACCAGCAGGGTGTTGAAGAAGTACCGCCCGAAGCCCGAGTCGAAGGCGCCGGTGTAGTTGTGCAGGGTGAAGGTGTCCGGCCAGGACACCGGGCCCTTCTTGGCGTAGTCCTCGCGGGTGCGCAGGGTCGCCGCGAGCAGCACGTACAGCGGCATGCCGACGAAGAGCAGCCACACCAGCGATCCGGCGCCGGCCAGGTAGTTGGGGCGGCGCCTCATGACACACCCTCCATGGAACTGCGCATCTTGTCGTAGCCGGAGACACGCACGACGATCAGGGAGATGACGGTGGCCGCCACGACCAGGCAGAGCGCGATCGCCGAGCCGGCGCCGAAGTCGAAGCTCTTGAACGCCTTTTGGTACATGTAGTAGGCGCTGATCGTGGTGTCGGTGCCCGGACCGCCCTGGGTGAGGATCAGAACGGTCTCGAAGGTGGTGAGCCCGCCGACGATCATGAGGATCATCGAGGTGATCATCGAGTTGCGCAGCTGCGGCAGGGTGATGTGGAAGAACTGCCGGTAGCGCCCGGCACCGTCGATCTCGGCGGCCTGGTACAGGACCTGGGGAATGGCGCGCGCGGCGCCCTGGTAGATCAGCGTGTGGAACGGCGTGAACTGCCAGGTGCTCACGAACGCCAGCACGCCGATCGCGGTGGTCTGCTCTCCGAACAGGTTGCCGTCACCGAACAGCCAGGTGGCTCGCGCGGGGATGCCGAAGTTGGGGTCGAGCAGCGCCCGCCACAGCACGGAGACCGCGGTGGCGGACAGCAGCAGCGGGATGAAGTAGATCGCGGAGAGAACCGCACGGTTGCGCTGCTGGCCGGCGGCCCACACGCCGAGCAGGATGCTGAGCGGGGTCTGGATGGCGACACCGAGCGCGGTCAGCAGCAGGGTGAGCCAGATGCTCTTGATCATCACCGGGTCGTCGAGGATCCGGTTCCAGTTGTCCGTACCGACCCACCGGGGTGAGCCGAGGCCGTTCCAGCTCATGAACGACAGCACCGCCACCATGATCAGCGGCGCGACGGCGAAGAGGGCGAAGAACAGGGTGGCGGGCAGCGTCCAGACGAAGCCCGGGCGCCCGACCAGGGCGGCGGAGGAGCCCTCCGGCCGCCGCCGGACCTCCTTGCGGGTCCCGGCGGCGGTGGGAGCACTCTTGGTCTGAGTGGTCATGGGTGTCATTCGGTGGGCAGGGCCTGCATGGCCTTGATGAATCCGTCGGCGTCCAGCTGGCCGTTGAAGAACTGCTGCACGGCCTGGTGCATGGGCGTGCTCGCGGCCGGCGGGTAGGCCTGGTCCCACGAGAGCTGGAACGACGGGGCCGCGGCGACCAGGTCGTACTGGAAGCGCGAGTACTCGGGGCTGGCCGAGGTGTCCAGGAACTTCGGCACGTTCGTCGTGGTGGGCAGGTTGCCGATGGCCATCTGCGCCTTGACGAACTCGTCGGAGTACATCAGCTTCAGGAACTGCTGCACGGCCTCGGGGTGCTTGGTCTTCTTCAGCACCGAGTAGAAGTTGTTGGTGTTGCCGACGACGTCGTCCGGGTCGCCCTTGCCGTCGGCGAGTGTCGGGAAGGTGGAGTAGCCGAGGCCCTTGGCCGCGAACTCCTTGGCGTCCGTCTGCTGCTGGGAGTAGTACCAGGAGCCCATCAGCTCGAACGCCGCCTTGCCGGAGGCGACCAGCGCCGGGGAGGCGCCGTTGGTGTACTTCACCGAGTCGTAGTTGGTGCCGAAGGCCCCGGCGTCCACCAGCTCCTTGATCTTGCCGAGGGCCTTCTTGCTGTCCTCGCTCGCCCAGGCGTCCTTGTCGCCCTCCAGAGCCTTCTGGAACAGCTCGGGACCGGCGACACGGTCGTAGAGGTACTCGAACCACATCAGCGTCGGCCACTGGTCACCGCCGCCGAGGGCGATCGGGGTGACGCCCTCCTTCTTGAGCTTCGTGACCGCGGTGAGCAGGTCGTCCCAGGTCTTGGGCGGCTGCACGCCGGCCTTGTCGAGGACGTTCTTGTTGTGGAAGAGCAGCACCGGCTGGGTGCCGCGCATCGGTATGCCGTAGGCCTTGTCGTCGATCACGGCGCTGTTGAACACCGAGGGCAGGAACTTGTCCTTGAGGTTCGGGTCCTTGGCGATGAAGTCGTCGAGCGGCATCAGCAGGTCGGCCTTGACGAACGGCTGGATGCTGCCGCCGCCCCAGTTGAAGAAGACGTCCGGCGCCTGTGGCGTGCCGATGATCGTCTGCAGCTTCTGCTGGTAGTCGGCACCGGGGATGGTGTCGAGCACGGCCTTGACGTCCGACGTCTTGTTGAAGGTGTCCACGATCTGCTTCTCGACCTTGTTGCTGGCGTCGCCGTAGACCAGGATGTGGATCTTCCCGTCGTTCGACGAACCGCTGCCGCTGCCCCCGCAGGCCGTCAGGCTCACAGCCATGGCGAGGGTGGCGCCGCAGGCGAGCAGTCCGTGCAACCGCGTGCGTGTCTTCATCGTCCGCCTTTCGAAAATTTCGGCAGCATTGCCGAAAGTCCATGCGGACGGACAGTAGGGTGCGACGCGATGTCTGGTCAATGACCTTGCTGGCACGCATCCAAAGCGTTATCCCCGCTCGTGACGCAGTGGCCTATCCTGCCCTGCATGTACGGTGACGACGATGGGGTGGGCGAGGGGCGTGTGACCCTCGCGACGGTGGCCCGAAAGGCAGGAGTATCACTTCCGACTGTTTCGAAGGTGCTGAACGGGCGGGCGGACGTCTCCCGGACGACACGCGCCAAGGTGGAACACCTCCTGCGGTCCCAGGGCTACCGCCGCCGCCCGTCCGGCCCTTCTCACGCCCCCCTCGTCGAGCTGGTCTTCCACGAACTGGAGAGCGTGTGGGCCGTCGAGCTCATCCTCGGCGCGGAGAACATCGCCAAGGCGAACGGCGCGACGGTCGTCCTCACCGAGAGCGGCACCCGCCAGGCGCCCGCCGAGGACTGGATCGAGGGGGTGCTCAGGCGGCGGCCGCTCGGCGTCGTCCTGGTCTTCTCCACGCTCCCCGAGCCGGTCAAGCGCCGGCTGCGCTCCCACGACATCCCCTTCGTCATCATCGACCCCGCCGGAGACCCCGACCCCGATGTTCCCTCGGTCGGCTCGGCCAACTGGTCGGGCGGACTCGCCGCCACCCGCCACCTCACCGAACGCGGACACCGGCGCGTCGCCGTGATCACCGGACCCGAGGACCTGATGTGCTCCCTGGCCCGCCTCGACGGCTACCGCTCCGCCATGGCCATGGCCGGTCTGGACGCCGACCCCGCCCTCGTCCGGTACGGCGACTTCCACGTCCACAGCGGCTTCGGCCACGCCATGGACCTGCTCGCACTCCCCGACCCGCCCACAGCGATCTTCGCCGGCAGCGACCTGCAGGCCCTCGGTGTCCTGCAGGCGGCGCGCCTACGGGGCCTGAGCGTCCCGCGGGACCTCTCCGTGGTCGGCTACGACGACGTCTCCCTCGCCCAGTGGGCCAGCCCGCCCCTCACCACGATCCACCAGCCCCTGCGCCACATGGCCGAGGAAGCGACCCGCATGCTCCTTCAGCCGGTGACCCCCGGCCGCGCGGCCCAGCGGATCGAACTGGCCACGAGACTGGTGGTGCGCCAGACGACCGCCGCCCCGGTACGGCGGTGACATCGCCGGCGCACCCCGACCGCTGCGAGGCGGGCCGCCGGTGCGGGGAGGCGTCCTTCCTGTGGCGCTGTGCCACGGGCGTTCAGCCGGCCGGGATCTCCTGCCAGGGCGACGGCGCCGTGCCCGCGGCCCATGCGCACAGCGCTTCCTCGTCGACGCAGACGATGCCGCACTGCTCCGCGTACTCGAGCGCGGGCTGCGTGAAACCGCTGGTCGTGACGAGGAGGGCGAGGTCGGCGCCGTGGACGGCGAAGCAGGTACCGCCGAAACGCTGGAGGTCCTGGGAACCGACGTTGTTCCCGTCGCCGTATCGCTTGCACTGGATCACCAGCCGACGCCCGTCCGGGGTGTTGGCCACCACGTCGGCCCCCAAGTCCCCGGCGCCACCCACGACTTCGACGCCCGTGCAGCCGTCGCGTCCGCACAGGGCGGCTATCTCCGCCTCGAATAGCGCGGGGTCCTCGGCCGGACCCGGCTCTTCTTCCTCCCCCGTCACCGGATCGGTGGCCGGGCACGGCTCCTCTTCCTCCCGCGGGGCGGGGAGAACGACGTCCGGGCAGGGTTCCTCAGGGACACCCGTCCGCGTTCCGGCCGGGGCGGGCGGCGCGTCGAAGGCGTCCACGGCCGTGTGTGCCGCCTGTTCCAGTGTCTCGGTGGCGTGCCGTGCGAGGCGGGAGGGGGAGAGCCTGCGGCGGCGGTGTATCCAGCGCAGGAGGAGGGCGGCGCCCACGCCGGCGAGCGCGAGGACCCACTCGGGCCGGTGCTCGAACGCCCTCGCCATCGCTCGCACGACTGCTCCGGCCAGCGCGATGAGGAGGGCGAGCAGCGCGAAGAAGGCGGCCGTGACGCGCAGACTGAAGCGCGGCTCACGCTTTGGTCCTGTGGGACGAACGGGCTGGCTCATCGTGGTGGTACCTCCCCGGATTGCCGACGTGTGCGACCTCCCGTCTGCCCGAGATCGCGAACTTCAACGCGGCGCGGGGACGGGGCCGTCTGCGGGTGGTCGGTCGGCACCCGGGGGCCTTCGGCCATGTCCTGCCTCCCGTCGCCGGCGCCCCACGCCGGGACGAGGGCTACTGTCTCGGCATGACCGACAACGACCTGCGCTCCGTCACGGTCGAGCGCACCAGCACCGGCCGCTACGTCGCCACCAACGACCGCGGCGGCACGATCGCCTTCGGCACCGCCTCCGGTCCCGCCGCGGACGCCGGGTTCACCCCGGTCGAACTGCTGCTCGCCGCGCTCGGGGGCTGCACGGCGGTCGACGTGGACGTCGCCACCAGCCGCCACGCCGAGCCGGACGAGTTCCGCGTCACGGCGACCGGCCACAAGACCGGTGACGAGCTCGGCAACCGGCTCACCGGCCTGCGGGTCTCCTTCTCCGTCTCGTTCCCGGACGGCGAAGGGGCCGACCGTGCGCGGGCGATCCTGCCGAGGGCGGTGAAGGCGTCGCACGACCGGCTCTGCACGGTCAGCCGCACGGTGGAGACCGGCACGCCGGTCGCCACGGAGATCGAGGAGGCCTGAGGCCCGCGGCCGGCCCAAAGTTCCCGGCTCCGTCGGCCGGGCTCGGCGGGGTGACGGATCCCTCACCCGCCGACAGCGGTCAGGGGCTGGACCCGGCCCCTGCGCCCAGCCGATCGTGGACGCCATGGACGATCACGCAAGGGCACCCGTCGACCGGGCCGGCCTCGTCGAGGCCGGCCCGGAGGAGGCCTTCGAGGTACGCCGCTTCTCGGCCCGGCTCGGCCTGCCCGGCCTGGTCGACGTGCACACGCACTTCATGCCCGAGCGCGTCCTGCGCAAGGTCTGGGACTACTTCGACAGGCTCGGCCCGCTCACCGGCGGCATCGAGTGGCCGATCACCTACCGGGCCGAGGAGCGGCAACGGGCATCCCTGCTGCGGGAATTCGGCGTCCGCGCCTTCACGGCGATGCTCTACCCGCACAAGCCCGGCATGGCACGGTGGCTGAACGACTGGGCCGTCGGCTTCGCCCGCCGCACCCCGGGCTGCCTGCACACCGCCACCCTCTTTCCCGAGCCGGACGTGCGGGCGTACGTCGGCGAGGCCGTCGAGGCGGGTGCCCGGGTGTTCAAGGCGCACGTCCAGGTGGGGGCGTACGACCCGGCCGACGAACTCCTCGACGGCGCCTGGGGACTGCTGGCCGAGGCCCAGGTCCCCGTGGTGATCCACTGCGGCTCCGGACCCGCCCCCGGCAAGCACACCGGCCCCGAGCCGATCGCCCGCGTCCTGGCCCGCCACCCACGGCTCCGGCTGATCGTGGCCCACATGGGGATGCCCGAGTACGAGGACTTCCTGGGCCTCGCCGAACAGTACGGGCAGGTGCGGCTGGACACGACCATGGCGTTCACCGACTTCGCCGAGCGGCTCGCGCCGTTCCCCCGCCGGGCCCTGCCCCGGCTCACGGACCTCGGCGACCGCATCCTGCTCGGCTCGGACTTCCCCAACATCCCCTACCCGTACCTGCACCAACTCCGCGCACTGGAGCGCCTCGGCCTGGGAGACGACTGGCTGGGCGCGGTGTGTCACGACAACGGGGCACGGCTGTTCGGTCTGTGAGGGGAGCCACGGTGGGGCAGGCCCCGGCGTGACCTGCCCCGGGCCCGCCCGGGGCACACCGGCGCCGTCGTGCTCCCGGCAGGCGTCCGGGCGACGCGTGCAGAGCGGTGACATGTGTCGCGGTCGTTGCCGCCGTTGCGGGCCGTGGCTCAGGTGGGCGGGTGTCCGGCGCCGTCGGTGCGGTCCGCTTGGCTGGAGAACTTGTTGAGGAAGACGTCGTAGCGGCCGTCGGGGCGGTGTGCGATCGTCGCTCCGTCCTGCCAGATGCCGTTCTCCGGCCACCACTGGGAGTCCGCCGGGTCGCCCTGGTTCTGGTGGACGTTGTGCATGCCGAGGTCCGCGTGGGGCCGGTTGTCGAAGGGTTCTCCGAAGACGAGGACGCGCTGCCCGGGCACCAGGATGCCCTCCAGCGCGGTGGCGGCCTCGATGTTGCTGCCGGCGTGCCAGGGCCGTGAGCCGAACAGGTCGAGGAGTTGCTGGAGCCAGGACGGCGGGCGCCGCTCGAACAGGACGCCGGAGCGGTCCACCAGCGCGGGATGGCGCAGGTAGTCCAGGGCGCCGGACTCCGGTCGCCGGTCCAGCTCGTGGTAGCCGGGAGGCAGTGTCACGGCCGGTTCCAGGGCGGCGGCGTCCAGTGTGAAGGTCTTCCACCGCACACCCACACTGGACTTGTGGCTGTCGACGTCGACGGCACAGTGGTAGCGACCGTCGGGCGCGTCCACCTCCATGTTGACGTGGAACCAGCGGCCCTGGTCGTCCGGCTGGTCGCGGTGGTGCCCGTGCAGGGTTCCCGAAAGCACGCCGTAATGGTCGAAAGGCATGCCACCAGTGAACCACCGTGAACGCGCTACGTGGTTCACCGGTGACTTCCGGTGCGGCCCCGGAGTCGAGGCCAAAGGTGCCGGTCCGTCAGGCACCACGCGACGGGAGTGGCGCCGCGCGGGGTGCCGCCGGCCGGCGGGAGCGGCGGCGGCAGCCCCGGCTCGTCACCGGCGGGTGCGCAGCTTGCCCAGGAGCCGCTGGGCCTGGGCGCGTCGGCGCGGATCGGCTGCGGCGCGGCGGGCCCGGTCCATGGTGCGCCGGCCCTGCGGGCTCCGCGCGAACCGCTTGATCTTCTCGAGTACTGCGGACACGTCACTCCTCCCCTCGGATGCCCGGCTTCCGGCCGGGCTGCGTGGGTTCACGGTTACCCCGGAACGGCCGGTCCAGCCCTGCGGAACCGCGGTCGTGCGTCCACCCCGCGATCGGCCGGCACCGCCACAGCGAGGCGAACGCTCCGTCGGCGCGGCTGCGTCCTGGGAAGTGGCGCAGGAGGTGCCACCTGATCCGGGTGTCCGGCCCAGCCCCCGGCATCCGCCTCACCGATGGGCGGGCGGCGCGCGGTCCGGGCCTGCGGGTCAGGGCTTGCGGGCCAGGGCGGCGGCGATCAGGTACTCCCACACGGTCAGTTCGCGCTCGCCGCTGTTCCCCCACGGGGTGTTCGCCGGATCGGGACGCCACAGTGCGGCGGGGACGATACCGGGTTCCAGGATCTCCAGCCCCTCCAGCAGGGAGGCGATCTCGGCGTCGGTGCGCCACCGGCCGCGGCCGAACGTCTGCTGGAGTACCCGCTCGGCCTCCTCCGTCTCCGCGTTGTGGCCGGACCGGAAGTGGCTGACGAAGAAGTAGCTGCCGGAGGGCACCTGTTCGCGCCAGTACCGGACGATGCCCAAGGGGTCCTCGTCGTCGTTCACATGGTGCAGGATCGCGCTGAAGACGACGCCGACGGGACGGTCGAAGTCGATCAGCTGCGTGGTGTCGAGGTGCTTACGAACCTCCTCGGGGTTGCGGACGTCGGCCCTGATGAACCGCGTCCGGTCGTTCTCCTCCAGCAGCGCACGCCCGTGCACCAGAACCTGGGGGTCGGTGTCCACGTAGACGACCCGGGACTCGGGTGCGTGCCGCTGGGCGACCTGGTGCACGTTGTCGGCAGTGGGCAGACCGCTGCCGAGGTCGATGAACTGCCGTACCTCCGAGGTCCTCACGATCTCCGCTATCGCGCGGGTGAGAGCCGAACGGTTGGCGAAGGCGATGGCGACCGATCCGGGCAGATCCCGTTTGAACACATCGCCGATCTCCCTGTCCACGGCGTAGTTGTCCTTGCCGCCCAGGAGATAGTCGTACACCCGGGCGATGCTGGGTTTGGTCGCGTCGATACGGGATCCGTCATCCGTCATGGCCGACATCTTCCCCCGGAACGCCGCCGGTCGGCCAGTCCGGCCAACGGCGGTACGGGACAGGGCCGTCGGCGTGGGGCGGGGGTCATCACCATGCGTCTCGGCGACCTGGTCGTGGTCTCCGACGCCACCCCTGAGCGCCGGTCCCAGCAGCTGAAGGGCGACGTGATCACGTTCCCCGGAGCCGGCACCGCGGGCAACGAGGTGCCGGGCGCCGTCCTGGGCGCCGCCGGCGGCGACACCTGACAGCCGGTGAGCGGGGCGCGACCGGGCCAGGACACGAGGGGTGCGGACCGCGGGCGGGCTTCCCCGGGAAGCGGGCGACGGCGGCGCTACGAGCGGTAGCCTCGGGGACGGCCGCCCCGTCCACAGACCCGGAGTCGCCCATGACCGGCATGACCACTGCACAGGACCTCGCGATCGTCGCCGCCGGCCCGCCGGCCGACCCCACCGTGGAGCAGGGCGACCTGTCGATCGCGCTGGCGGGGGCCGAACTCCTCGACCTCGTGGACCGCGAGGCCGTATCGCTCGACGAGGACCGGATCGTTCCCGGTCCGGCCGCCGAGGACGAGGACCCGCTGCTGCGCGAGGCAGCGTCGCTTCTGGTCCGCCGCACCCCCTACGAGACCGTGGAGGACTGGCTGTGGCGCCGGGGCAACGGCCTGGCCGTCCGCTACCGCGACGCCCTCGCGGCCCAAGGGCTCACGACACCCGCACGCGCGCACCGCACACCGTTCCGCAGGCCCCGGGCGGCCCCGGCCGATTCCGCCGCCCTGGACCGGGCGGCCCGGCGCTGGACATCCGGCGAACCCGTCCTTGCCGGGCTGGCGGCAGCCGCCCGCATCACGGACCCGGCGGACGACACGTCCGTCGGCCTGACGGACGCACAGGCGACCGTGCTGGGCAGCGTGCACCAGGCGATCACGGAACTGGCGGCCGAGCGGCAACGCCGATCCATCGAAGCGGCGGCCTTCGACAACATCTGGCGCGGCAACTGAGCACCGAGCACGAGCCTGCACGCCCTCACCGGCGGAAGCCAAAGGGATGCTCCCCCGATTTTTCGACGCTGAAGATCTTCGACGCCGGAGATCCTCCGGGTGCTGGTCGAAACCAGATGGGAAAAGAGGCCCTCGGCTCACCCAGGTCCGGCCCACCGTGACCCGCCCAGGATCTCCCCGGAGGCCGGTGGAACACATCGAGCCGACTCCCCTCACCGGCACCTGACCGGCGACCCCGGCCTGCTCCGCCGTCCTGCCCTGGTCTGCGCGGGTGGCCGACCACGCCCGGTCACCCCTCTCGTAGGCAGCGACGGCACGGTCGTGTGCCGCGCCCGTCCCCACTCCGCCCCTGCCCCCACGCTCCAGCCCGCCCGCTGCCCCGATGCGGCGCCCTCTGCCCCGGGCCGCGGAAGTGGCGGTGGTCAGGGAACAGAGACGCCGCGGACGATCTGGTCGGTGAGCGCTTCCACGAACGTCGGGTCGGTGGGGTCCTGCCGCGCGGCCGCCCGGCCGAGCACCGCCATCAACGCGGACCCGAGGATGGCGTTCGCGGCATCGGCAGGGCTCTCGAACGTGAAGGCACCCCGGTCCCGGCCTTCGATCAGCAGGTCGCGGAGTGGACGGGCGATGCGGGCGTCGTTGGCCTCGAGCGCCGTGTTCATGCGTCCGGCGGCTCCCAGGGCGCTCAGCAGCCCCGCGCACATTCCCGGGTGGGCCCCCAGGTAGCCGACTATCGCCTTGACGACCGAACGCAGCCGTACATGGGCTGGCGCCGCCGGGGCGACCGCCGCGGCCATCTGCTCCGCCCCCTGGTCGACGTGGGCGGCGAGCAGAAACGCCAGCAGATCCTCCCGCCCGGAGAAGTAGTAGTACAGCGTCGCCCGGGATGCCCCGACCATCCGCGCGACGTCCTCGAGGCGCGGCTCCGCATCGAGCCTGAGTACCTCCTCGCTTGCCCTGAGCAGTCGGTCGGTCAGGTCGGGCGGTGGTGTCTTCATGGTCTTGAGGGTACCCGTTGAGCCGTACCGCGGTTTGGACTACAGTCTAGATCATGGTTCAAACACAATATGTACAGCGATACGGCCCGTGGGCGATCGTCACGGGCGCCTCCTCGGGGATCGGGCAGGCGTTCGCGGAACATCTCGCCCGCCAGGGCATCCACCTCGTCCTGGTCTCCCGGACCACCGACCGGCTGCGGGAACTGGGGAACGCGCTCACCGCAGCGCACGGCGTCCGTCACCGCGTGCTGGCACTCGATCTGGAGGAGCCCGACGCCGCCACGCGCCTCGTCGAGGCGACCGCCGACCTGGACGTCGGTCTGCTCGTCTCGAACGCCGGGGCGGGACGGCCCGGCCTGCTGCTGGAGCAGGATCTGGCGGCACTCCACAAACGCTTCCAGTTGAACGCGGTCTCACATCTCGAACTCGCTCACCACATCGGCCGACGGCTCGTCGCCCGTGGCGGCGGCGGGATACTGCTCGTGGCCGCACTCGGGGGGCACGGGATACCTCACATGGCCCATGACAGCGCCGCCAAGGGCTACGTGCTGAACCTGGGCGAGGCCCTGCACCACGAGTTGAAGGGGGCCGGGGTGGACGTGACCGTGCTCCTTCCCGGGAACGTGGAGACACCGATCATCGACAAGCTGGGGATAGACCGTAAGTGGATGCCCCTGCGCACCCTGCCGGCCGACACCGCGGTCCGCGAGGCGATGCGCGCACTGGCCAAGGGCAGACCCCGGCACGTACCCGGACGCTTGATGCGCAACCTGAGCCGCCTCCTGCCGCGTGCGCTGTCGGTCCGGGTGAACGGCCGGATGCTGGGTCGGGCCGCTCAGGCCCTGCAGACGCGGGAGGCAGGGGCGCGGGCCTGATCGCAGCCGAAGGCGTCGACCTTGCCGGACGCCGCCTTCCGCTCGGTGCGCCCAGGTTCCCGCAGGAGCCGGGCGCCCACGCTGACGCCCGGCGGCCTGGGAGTCCCGACCCGCACGAGCGCCGTACGGCTCGGTCCCCGAGGGACGGTGGGTCATCCGGCCACGATGGACCCGGTGACTCCAGGGACCGGCCGTCCGGTGCTGCGGGCCTTCACGAGCGGAGACGTGGAGGTGCGCGTGACCTTCAGGAACCGATCGGTATCCGCAGCACCTGGCCGGGGACGATCACATCGGGGTCGTCGATCCGGGTCGGATTGGCGCGCACGATGCGGGTGTACAGGGACGCCTCGCCGTAATGGGTCTCGGCGATCGCTGACAGGGTGTCCCCCGACCGCACCGTGTACTCCCGGTAGCCGACATAGTCATCCACGATCCGCGGCGCGTAGATCACGGGAACCGACACCCTGTGGACCTCGCTGCCGTCCTTGGCGCTGACCTCGAAGATCTGCACCAGGAGGCGGTCCCGGCGAAAGTCCGTCCCGCCGACGTCCACTTGAAGCTGGAACGCCGCGTACTCGCCCGTTCCGCCCCCGACCGAGAAGTGGCCGGTGACCTCGTGGTGTCCGTCGGTCACCCGGTAGTGGAGCGTCGCCTCGAAACCCGTGCCGATCCCGCCGATCAGTATCGGGTTGCCCACAAGGTCGAACTCATCGGGCTGTTCGATGGTGTTGGCCATGGTTGATCCCTTTGTCTGTCGATTCCTCCTTCTCCCACCGTCGCAACGGCCTCGCATGCCGGTCAAGTGGCATCGCCCGCCGTGCTTGTGACGCCATGTCGGATCGGTGGCGCCGCCGGAGGGAGGACGCCGCCGCACGCGGGTGACGGCCTCGGTAGATGTTCGGCGAGGACGACCGGAACGTGGCGCGCCTGCCTGGGGCGTGGCGGTCAGCACCCGCGTGTGCCGGGGCAGTCAGCGAACGTCGGCGTGTCCGTGGGACGGTCAGGCCGCCGCGACGGCGGCGGGTTGTCCGGTGATGAGGGATCGGTAGGCGGCGAGGACCACGCGAAGGGTGCGTAGTCCTGCGTGTCCGTCGGGGTGGGGGCGTCGGCCGGTGCGGGCGGCGGTGAGGAAGTGGTTGAGCATGGCGGCGTTGAGGTCGGTGGCGGCGGGTTCCCAGCGGGGTGTGGCGTGAAGGGCGTCGTAGCCGGTGAGAAGGGGCGGGAAGGCGTCGAACTCGGCCAGGGCGGCTTCGGTGACGCAGGTGAGGGTGAGGCCGCCCCAGGTGGGGTGGGTGGCGGGATGGCTCCAACTGCAGTCGATGGTGGCGACCAGGCCTCGGGGATAGGTCAGTGTGATCAGGCCGGCGGTCTCGACGCCTCCCGCCGGCTCATCGGATGCGGGGGAGAGGTGGGTGTTGGCCACGGCGTGGACATGGTCCGGCTGTTCGCCGTCGAGGAGGACGTCGAGGAGGTCCGCGACGTGAACCGTGTGGTCCATGACGGCGCCGCCCCCGGAGAGTGCGGGGTCGGTGAACCAGGAGCGCTCCAGCGCCGGCGGCGAGGAGTTGTTGACGCCGTGGACACTCAGGAGCCGGCCGAGCGAGCCGTCCGCGAGGTTGCGCCGCAGGGAGGTGAAGGCGGGGTGGAAGCGTACGGGGTAGGCGGTCATGAGACTGACGCGGGCGGACTCGCAGGCTTCGATCATGGCCAGGGCGTCCGGTTCGGTGGTGGCCAGCGGTTTTTCGCACAGAATGTGGGCTCCCGCGGCGGCCGCCTGTTCGACGAGGTGCCGGTGGCGGGTGTTCTCGCTGGTGATGATGACGGCGCGGGGCTGTTCGGCGAGGGCTGCTTCATAGCTGGAGCGGTAGGAGACGCCCAGTTCGTCGGCGAGGGCCTGGCCGCGGGTGGGGTCCGCGGGGTCGGCGTCGGGGTCGGCGGTGACGAGCTCGATGTCCGGGCGCTCGTGCAGCAGTCGCACGTAGGTCGCTGCGTGGACATGGGCGAAGGACAGGACGGCGACCTTCATCGGTGGTTCTCCTCCGTGAGGGGATGCGAGTGGGTGTCGTCGACCGCGACGGCCCGACCGGTGGCGGCGGATCGTCGCGCCGCTGCGGAGATGCGGACGGCTGCGACGCCGTCGTGCGCGCTGACCCGAGGGGGTGCGCCACCCTGGAACGCGGCCGCGAACTCGCTGATCTGCATGGCGAACGGGTCCTCACCGAAGCCACCGGTCGGAACACCGTCGCCCTGTGCGGCGGGGCTTCCGCTCACACGCAGCGAGGGGTGGGCGAGGGAATCATGGGTGAGGGTGCCGTGCGTGCCCGCGACGTGGAAGGTGTAGCGGAACGGGGTGGCCGGCGGACCCCAGACGCCCAGGACCTGGGAGATCACGCCCGAATCGTGGGTGAGGGTGGCGCTTCCGGTTGCCACGGGGCCGTCGGGGGCGGTGGGGTTGCCGCGCTGGGTGGCGTGGACGCGGGTGACTTCACCGAAGAGCCAGCGGGCAATGTCGATGTCGTGGAGCATCTGGTCGGTGACGATACCGCCGGAAAGGGCAGGGTCGGCGAACCATTCGCTCCAGGTGGGATAGCGGCCGGCGCGTGTGAAGCGGGCGACGGCCACTCGCCCGAGGGCGCCGGACGTGACGGCGTCACGGAGGCGGACGTACGCGGGGAAGAACCGCACCACATGACCGGGGTAGAGCAGTCGGCCCGCCCGGTGGGCGGCGTCGGCCATGCGCTGGGCGTTCTGCGGCGTCAGGGCGAGTGGCTTCTCGCACAGGACGTGCGCTCCCGCCGAGAATGCGGCGAGGGCGATGTCGTGGTGGGTGGTGGTGGGCGTGCAGATGTCGACGATCGCCGCCCAGCCCAGGGCTTCTTCGAGCGAGGCGGCTTCGGTGAGGCCGAACTCCTCGGCGAGCGGGGCGGCTTGCCCGTCGGTGGAGAAGACTCGGATGCGTGCGCCGAGTGCGATCCAGGCCGGTATGTGCGTACGGGCGATGAATCCGGCGCCGATCACGGCCACGTCGAGTCTGTTCATGCTCGGTTCTCCTCGTCGTTGCTTCGTCCTGCCGCATGGCGTGCTCGAAGGGCGCCGCGGACGCCGCGCACGCGGGCGGAGGTGAGGTCGGGGACGGTCCAGCGCGCTCCGGCGGAGGTGAGGTCGGTCGCGGCGGCGGTGGTGGTGACGCCGACGATGTCCCGTACTCCGGCAGCGACCAGGGCATGGACGCCGGAGGGCGAGTCCTCGAAGGCCAGGCAGTGCTCGGGCCGGGCGCGCAGGGCCGCGCACGCCTTCAGATAGCCCTCCGGGGAGGGTTTGCCCGCGGTGGTGTCCTCGGAGGTGACGACCACGTCGACGAGGTGCCGTACGCCGAGGACCTTGTCGAGGAGATGCTGCGCCCACGGGGCGCCGGCGCTGGTGATGACGGCCACCGGGTACTTCACGCGTAGCTGCTGGATGAGTGCGGCAGCGCCCGGTACGGCCTCGATGCCGTCGGCGTGTTCCAGGGTGAAGGCCGTCATGGCGGAGAGCACGGCTGCGACGTCGGTGCCGGTCCAGGGCCCGGGAACGGCGGCGATGACGTCTCCGGGCCGCCGCCCCATGTAGTGCCGCTCGTAGTCGGAGTCGTTCACCGTGACGCCCCAGCTGTCGAAGAACGCCTGCCAGGCAAGGCGGTGGACCCCTTCACTGAGGACGAGGGTTCCGTCCAGGTCCAGCAGGACTGCCTCGCACCGATCTGCGGTGCCGGAACCGTGCGCACCCGGCCGGCCGGGGGTGCCGCGGCGAGCGGCCGTCACGACGCCGCCCAGCTGAACATCAGGGCCCCGGCACGTATCGGTCCGCCGGCCGACGGCGCCTGCGCCGATCCCGGTGCGCTGTCCAGGACGACGACGGGACAGATGGCGGACAGACCCCGCGCGCGAACCGCGTGAGGGTCGAACGTGATCACGTGCCGGCCGACCTCGACCCGTTCTCCTTCGCTGACGTGCGTGCGGAATCCTTCTCCGTTCAGCCGGACGGTGTCGATGCCCAGGTGTACCAGGACAGCCGCCCCGCCTTCGGCCACGATGACGAACGCGTGCGGGCGCACCACGGTGACCTGGCCGCTGACAGGAGCCGCGACATCGACGGGCCGCCGGGCGTCGGCAGGCTCCACCGCCATTCCCGAACCCACCATCTGAGCGGCGAAGACCGGGTCCGGGACGTTGCCCAGCGCCGCGAGGGTCCCGGACAACGGGGCGTGGACCTCAAGACTCACAGCAGCTCCTTGATGTCCTCGGCCAGCGAGTCCGCCTCCGGGCCCACGACGACCTGTACGACACCGGCCGAGACGAGCACGCCGAGAGCCCCCGCCTTCCTGAGAGCGTCGACGTCGACGGCCTCCGTGTCGCGCACCTCGGTTCGCAGCCTGGTGATGCAGGCCTCGATCTCGGCTATGTTCCCGGTGCCGCCGAGCCCCTCGACGATCAACCGCGCTTTCTTGGACATGTCTGTGCCCCTCATGGATGAGCGTGCCGAACGGCGTCCATCGACCGCCGCAAGCAGAACTGGTAAGTACCAGTAGGGACCAGAAGATAGCGGGTGAGGGCTTGGTGGGCAACTAGGGCATGTGCATGTCAAACATGCGGGTCCGGGCGGGGCCGGGAGATGGACGCCGACGGTCGAGTGCGGCACGGGCCGGCGCCGTCCCGCACGCTTCCTGTGTTCTTGTCGCGCCGACGGAGCCTGCCGCGCGGCGGGCGCCGGCGTGTCCGGCGAATGAGATCTTGACCGGCGTCGACCGCGGGGGTGGCGCTCGGCGGACGGCGAGCCTGCGCCCGGTCCGGCCGGCCCTCGAGGCGCGTCGCCGTGCCTGAGGAGGTCCTTGCCGAGCGGGGCGTTCGTGCCGCGGAGGGCGAAAGGGGTGTCCGGCCTGGGGTGGGATGCGGAGGATCAGTTGTCGGACAGGGTCATGTGCAACTGGTAGCGGTCGGCGCGGAACCATGAGCGCGCGTGCTCGACGGGCTGCTTGCCGCTGAAGGCGATGCGGTCGAACGTCATGACGGCAGTGCCCCTGGGGATGCCCAGCAGTGCCGCCGTCTCCGTCGAGGCGGGCCCTGCCCCGACGGTCTGCTCAGCTCGGTCGACGGGCATTGCGAAGCGGGAGGCGAGAGTGTCGTAGACCGACGCCGTGAAGTCGACCGAGTCCAGATCGGGCAGGAGCTGTGCGTCGTACCAGGCGTCCTCGACCGAGATGGGCGTTCCGTCGGCCAGCCGCAGGCGGCGAACGTGCCAGGCTTGCCGCTCCTCGGTCATCCCCAGGGCTTCGGCGGCGGCCGATGTGGGGGGCTCCTGGCTGACGGAGAGGACCACGGTGCCCGGTTCCAGGCCGAGTCGGCGCATGTCCTCGTGGAAGGAGGCCAGGCCCAGCTCCGAGCGGTGGGTGCGTTCGGCTACGAAGGTGCCGCGCCCGTGCACCCGTACGGCCAGGCCTTCCGCCACGAGCTGGCTCAGGGCCTCCCGCACCGTCACCCGGCTGACCCCGTGGTCGACGCACAACTGCCGCTCGCTGGGCAGTGCATCGCCGGGCGAGAGCTGGTTGGTGCACATGTCGACGAGGATCGCCCGCAGTTGTGCGTGTTTGGTCAGCATGCCCTTGCCGGCGATCTGCTGTGCAGTCACTGCGACCCCACTCTCGATTCCCGGGAGGCGCCGTCGCGCCCCTAGCTGGTTACTACCAGTATGCAGCATGCGGGGACTCGCTGTTCCGTAGCGGCGCCGCCCGGGGTTCGCGAGCGATGGATCGGGTGCCGGCGTCCGGGGGGAGTTCCGCCGCTCCGGACCATTGACAGGTCCTGACTCCAGGGTCATCCTGTGGGGCAACGCAACTGGTTACTACCAGACAATACCAGTGGGTTCGGCTTGCTCGGCCACTTCGCGCTGCGTTCCCGCCGGCTCTCCCGCGCCCCGCCATCCGCTCACTCCTCGAGGTTCGTCATGAGCACCGACACGTCCACATCCGCAGGCCGCCGCCCGGGCCTGGCCGGCCTGCAGAAACTCGGCCGCAGCCTGATGCTGCCGATCGCCACGCTCCCCGCCGCGGGCCTGCTGCTCCGGCTGGGGCAGGACGATGTCCTGGGCAGGTTCTCCGCCCTGCAGGACACCGCCCACGTGATCTCCGCCGCCGGCGGAGCCCTCTTCACGCACCTGCCGCTGATCTTCGCCGTGGGCATCGCGATCGGCTTCGCCAAGAAGGCGGACGGCTCCACAGCACTGGCCGCGGTGGTCGGCTACCTCGTCCTCGACGGCGTCTTCGCGGCGATGTCCCCGGTCGTCCTGAAGGGGAAGCAGGACCTCGCGGGCGAGCAGGCCGTCGTCAACTTCGGCGTCCTCGGTGGCATCGTCATCGGTCTGCTCGCGGCGATGCTCTGGCAACGCTTCTACCGCACCGCGCTCCCGCCCTATCTCGGCTTCTTCAGCGGCCGTCGACTCGTTCCCATCCTGACCGCCGTCACCGCCCTGGTGGTCGGGGTCCTGATGAGCCTGATCTACCCCCTGTTCAACAGTGGCCTCACCTGGGTCGGCGAGGCCGTCGACGCGAACAGCGTCGTCGGCGGCGGCATCTACGGAACGGCGAACAAACTGCTCATCCCGCTCGGCCTGCACCACATCCTCAACTCCGTCGTGTGGTTCATCATCGGCGACTACCAGGGCGCCCACGGCGACCTCAACCGGTTCTTCGCCGGCGACCCCGAGGCAGGCATCTTCATGACCGGATTCTTCCCGATCATGATGTTCGCCCTTCCCGCCGCCGCCCTGGCCATCTGGCGCGAGGCCCGCCCCGAACACCGCAAGGCCGTCGGCGGAATCATGCTCTCAGCGGGACTTACCAGCTTCCTCACCGGCATCACCGAGCCGATCGAGTTCGCCTTCCTCTTCGTCGCATGGCCCCTGTACCTGGTCCACGCCGTGCTGACGGGAACGTCCCTCGCCCTCGTCAACGCCCTCGGCATCCACCACGGGTTCACCTTCTCCTCGGGACTCATCGACTACGTCCTCAACTGGGGCAAGGCCACCCACCCACTGTTGCTGATCCCCATCGGCCTGGCCTACGCCGTCGTCTACTACGTGCTGTTCCGCTTCGTCATCCGCCGCTGGAACCTGCGCACCCCCGGGCGCGAGGACGACAACCAGGACACCCCGGAAACCGACCGAGACCGCCGGCCCCAGCCCGCGGCCTGACCGGAAACGCACACCCCGTCCCCTTCGAAAGGAACCCGTCCATGGCGCAGCGCGTCGTCTCCATCGGCTTCCGCAGCGGCCTGCACGCGCGGCCCGCCGCGACCTTCGTCCAGGCCGCCGCGCAGGCACCTCTGCCGGTCACGATCGCCGTCGAAGGCAAACGCCCGGTGGCCGCCGGCAGCATGCTGGGCGTCCTGTCGCTCGCCGTCGGCCACGGCGACCAGGTCATCCTGACCGCGCAGGGCGAACACGCCGAGGCCGTTCTCGACGAACTGGCCGACCTGCTGGGCAAGGAGTCCGACGCGTGAGCCCTGGCTTCGCCACGATGACCGGCTGCGGCGTCGGCCCCGCATCGGCATCCGTACCCGTGGTCCGTGTGACGCCGCCGGCCGTCCTGCCCCCCGAGGAAGAGCCGCGAGCCGCCGCCGGCCGCTCCCTGGCGATGGGGGAGTCCGGCACCGTCGAGCCGTACCCCTCGGCCCACCGTCGGCGGGCACGCGTCAGGGCCCCCCGCCTCACCGGCACACGGATGCGGATCACGGCGCCGACGGCCTCCCTCGCCGAGGAAGCCGCCCAGCCACCCGACCTCGTCCGCGGCATCGGCGTGCAGAGCGCAGAGCTCTCGACCGAAGCGACTTATGCCGCCCTCCACACCACCCCGCCCCCCGTCGGGGAGAGGAGCGACGCACCCGGCAAGGCCGCCTACGACCGGGAGGTAGTGTGAGATGGAGGTGGTGATCCGCCCCGACACCGATGCGGTCGGCCGCACGGCCGCCGGCATCCTCCAGCAGTCGCTGGCCGACGGTGTGACCACTCTCGGACTGGCCACCGGCTCCTCGCTCCTTCAGGTCTACCGCGACCTGGCCCGCCGCCACCGCCGCGAGAACCTCACCTTCAGCGGCGTCGACGCCTTCCTGCTCGACGAGTACGTCGGGCTCCCGGCCGCGCATCCGCACACACCGGCACAGGTGGTACGGCGCGAGCTGGCCGATCATGTCGACCTCGACCCGGCCCGGCTCCACTTCCCCGCCGGCACGGCGACCGACCCCACCGCGGAAGCGCGTCGCTTCGAGCGGCACCTGAACGAGACCGGGCCGGTGGGCCTGCAGTTGCTGGACATCGGAGTGAACGGCCGCATCGGCTTCAACGAGCCGGGCTCCTCGCTGGCCTCCCGCACCCGGCTCAAGACTCTCACCGACGCCACCCGCCGGGAGAACGTACGTTTCTTCGGAGGTATCGACGACGTCCCCCGCCACGTCATCACCCAAGGGCTCGCCACGATCGGTGAGGCGGCCCACCTGGTGCTGATCGCCACCGGCCCGCACAAGGCCCGCGCGGTGGCGGCCGCCGTGGAAGGCCCGGTGACGGCGGCCTGCCCCGCCTCGGTCCTCCAACTGCACCCCCACGTCACCGTCGTGGTGGACGAACTCGCCGCATCACGACTGGAACACGCGGCGTACCACCGCTGCGTCGCACGTCACAAACCCGTCGGCCAAAGGTACTGAGGACGCCTCCCGCCCACGGGAATCGCCGTCGGCCTCGGCGGTACCACGGCCAATGCAGCGCGCCGCGACCGGTGCAGCGCGCCGCGACGGCCACGGCATCGCCGAGGAAACCCTGCGCTCGGAACGCCCTCCCCGAACGCACAGGATGCGGTCGTCGCCACAGTCGTGCGGCGACGGCACTCACCGAGTCCTGCGCGTGCGGGCCGTCGGTCCCTGCGTACCCGGACCGGACCTCGGCCGGACTCCGGTCCGTTCGGCCTGCCCGCGCGATCACCGACGCATCGCCCGGGCGGGGCGACATGACAGCGACCGGACCGCGCCCGGCCGTATGTCCGCCGAAGCCCGTCACAACGACCGGCGCGCCGGCTCGCACCAGCCGCGGGATCTCCCGGCTGGGCGCCGACGCCGGGTTTTCCGGCGCGGCCGATCACCCCGAGACAGCCATGGGCACCCCGCCTCGGCAGCCCGGATGGACTGAGCCTTGTGGGGCGCCCCAGGCCCGTGCACAGCCAGCCGGGTCTCCGCGGCGTGGCAGCGGCCGGCTCCGCCTCGCTGCCGCATCACCGACCAGACGGACGGAAGGACCAGGTGGCCATGTGGCCCCGACGACATCAACGACCACCTCGCCGACTGCGCCCGGCATTGGACGACAGCCTGCTCGCCCGCACCTTGACACACCTCGAGGCCCAGATCGCCGCCCAGGGCAACAATCTGGCCGAGGCGAACGAACGCGGCGCCCTGACCTACCCCATCGAACAGGCTCTGCGCGACCCCGGCCGCGACTGGGACCGGCGCATGCACCGCCTGCTCGTGCTCAGCGCCGTTCCCGAGGCCACCGTGCTCGCCCGCCAGTGGCGAGAACGGGACCGCACCAACGCCGACGCCCTGCTCCTTCAGGTGTTCGCCGACATCCACCGCTCCCGCGCCATGGGGGCGGCCCTCGACATCGAAGGCACCGTGAGCCTGTGTCGGCGCGCTGCGGAACTCGCGCCCGAGGACCCCGCCCCCTGGATCGCCCTGCTCAGCTGCCAGCGGCTGCAGCGAGCCCCCGTGAGGGCTGTGCAGCCGGTGTGGGAGGCCATCCGGGCCCGTGACCGGTGGAATCGGGAAGCGCACCGGCAGATGCTGCGCTACGTCTCTCCGGAGGAATGCGGCTCCAATGCCCTGACCTTGCAGTTCCTCGACTCCTTCGCTTCCGTCGCGCCTTCGGGGAGCCCCGTGTCGGCCTTCGCCCTCACCTCCTCCCTCGACCGGTACCGCCGGGTCCTGGCGGCAGGCGGAATTCCGGCGCTGACCGCGCACCGGCACTGGATCCGACGGGAGGAGCTCGCGCTCGTCGACCAGGCCGTCGAGACCTGGCCACAGCCTGGCTTTCTCACCCACGCGGCCGCACTCGCCGACCTCAACCTTCTCGCCTACGTCCTGATGCGGGCCACGCGTCCGCGCGAGGCATGGCCGGTCTTCGAGGCGATCTCCGCGGTCGCCACCGGGTGGCCCTGGGAGCTCGACGGCGACGCCCTGGAGCAATTCCAGAAGGAGCATCGTCGAGCCTTCCGGGCGGCGAACCGACGCACCGACCGCTGATTCCCGAGCACACGGCTCAAAAGATGCAGGCCGGACCCTCTTGACAAGCCACAGCCCGCTCCGCAAGCTGGTCATATCTGGTTATTACCAGTAAGCCCGGCGTATTGCTCGCCGCATCCGCGAAAGACGCGAGGCTGCCATGACTACTGAGGCACTCACCGAACCGCCAGGGCCGTTTCAGGTGCTCGAAACGGGGCTTGGCAGCCGCGAAGCGGTGGACGGTCATCTCGATCTCAGGGGCATGGGGTCCGAAGACGTGAGCCGGGTACGCCACCTCGCGCAAGCCTTCCTCGCGCGCTTGCACGTGCCGTCCTCGATGTGCGAGGACGCCCTGCTCGTCATCTCCGAGCTGGTCACCAATGCTGTCACGCATGCCCGCCCGCCGGCGGTTCTCCGGATCCGCTGTGCTCCCTGCATGCTCCGGATCGAAGTGACGGACGGCGGTCCGCGGCTCCGGCAGTCGCCGCGGACCGATCCGATGGAGGAACACGGCCGCGGTATGTACATCGTTGCCGCCCTCGCGAGCCGCCATGGCACCTCGGCGCACGAGAACGGCGCCACTCGATGGGCGGAACTGAGTCCTCACGCCGCCTCGTCAGGTCCCTGAGGAGTGGTTCAAGCGTCGCCGCGCGGCCGGGCACCAGTTCCGGCAGACGTATGCGTCACCGGTGAAGATCGCTGGGAGCAGGTCAGGTGGGCGAACCCGTGGCGGACCCGGGCTCCGCGGCCCTGCTCAGTGTGTCGGCCGGGGCCCTGGACTTGGGCGGGATGTCGGGCGGATGGCGGGACGCACTGCGGTGAGCTGATCTGCAAGTTCTCCGCCATGGCCGGGAAATGACGTCAGATCCCGGTCCGCCGGCTCAACAGCAGGCGCTGGGAGCCGCCGGACGCGCGGACGTCTGGGCGGGACAGCCCGGTGTGCGCCGGCAGAGTGGGGGCTCGGCTGCGCCATCGAGCGGTGGGAGGGGCCGACGGGCTCGCTCCAGCCACTCCCGGTAGGCCGGGGCAGCGTGGGCCACCGACCAGTAGGACTCCTCCAGTTCGGGGTACACGTCGTCCAGTTCGGCCTCCGAACGGGCCGCGAGGACAAGGCGTACGCCGATCGGGTCACCCTCCAGAGGACGGATCGCGAGGTCGGGACGGGGATGCGCGGTGGGCTGGACCACCGTGACCACCTCGCCGCTGGCAGCCAGCGAGTACGCGGTGAGGTAGTCGCCGTGCAGCATCTCCGACTCCAGGCCGGCCGCTCGCAGCGCCCGGCCCAGGGCATCCCACTCCCCGTCGACCGTCGAATCGACCATCCAGCGGTCGTCGGCCAGGTCGGTGAGCAGAACCTGCCGCCGGGCCGCCGCCGGGTGGTCCGCCGCGAGCAGGACGAACTGCGGTTCGCGCTCGACGAGAACGCGCAGGCTGATCCCCGGAGGAACGCGCAGCGGACTGCCCTCGACCTCGTGCACGAAGGCCACGTCGAGCAGCCCCGCGGCAACCATGCCGAGCAGGATGTTGGCAGAGACGTTCATCTGCAGGGTGGTTTCGATCCGCGGCGCCCGCGCCCGCAGCAGACGCAGCCAGCCGGGAATGGCACGGCTGGCGGTGGCGCCGATGCGCAACTGGCACCCCGCGGCGGCGCGAGCCGCTGCCGCCCTGGCCTCGGTGACGATCGCCGTGAACTCCCCCACCAGAGGCCTGGCGCGGCTCAGTACGGCGAGTCCCAGTGGGGTGGGCAGACAGCCGGTCCGGGCGCGCATGAAGAGCTGAGCACCCAGCGCATGCTCGATGCGTTGCAACTGCGTGCTCAACGAGGGCTGCGCAACACCGAGTTGCCGTGCCGCCTTGTGCAGGCTGCCGGTGTCGGCGATGACACAGAGAATGCGCAGGTGCCTCACCTCCAGCTCCATGAAAGGAGCGTAGGGCGAGACGGAACGGCACACCAGATGTGCAAGTTTCAGCGAATGCGGAGGAGTCGGTCGAGTCGAACCACTGGGCCGAACTCACCGTCCGAGCGGCTCACCGATAGCACGGCGCTATCTCCAACTGGCATTATCCACAGACCCGTTGGGCTGACGGAAACTCAGAGGCGACCGATCGTTCAACCCCACAGGACGACAAGGAGCCCCCCACATGGCTTCGTTCCTCATGCCCGACAGGCCGAAGAGGTCGAGGAGACTTCTGACGCTCGCCATCGCCCTCGGTCTGGGCCTGGCCTCCGGCGCGCTCGGCACCACCTCCCCGGCGAGTGCCCGGACCACCGCCGAGGCCCCGGACCACAGCTCCGTCGCCGGCTACGTCGGCTCGGCCGCCGACACCGGCGACAAGGCGTTCCTGGACGCCGTTCTGAAATCGGTGGCGAAGCGGCAGGCCTACCGGCCCTCCCTGAAAGTGGTGACCGTCTACTACAACGCCTCACGGGCACCGAGCTTCCGCTCCCAGATATCGAGCGCCGCCTCCATCTGGAACAGCTCCGTGTCGAACGTCAAGCTCCAGGCGACTTCCGGCAGTGCGGACTTCGCCTACTACGAGGGCAACGACCCACGCGGATCGTACGCGTCGACCAACGGCCACGGCCGCGGCTACATCTTCCTGGACTACGCACAGAACCGGCGGTACGACTCGACCCGTGTCACCGCTCACGAGACCGGTCACGTGCTGGGCCTCCCCGACCACTACAGCGGCCCGTGCAGCGAACTGATGTCGGGCGGCGGCCCCGGCCCGTCCTGCACCAACCCGTACCCGAACTCCACCGAGCGCGCACGGGTCAACCAGCTCTGGGTGAACGGCCTCGCCAAGGCCATCGCGCAACTGAACAAGACCGGCTGACGCCGGCGAACGAGGCGGACCGGCCCCCGGCATCCGGTCCACCGCCCTCCGGTACGGACCGCGGCGTCGACCGCGGTCCGTACCGCTGCTGTGTATCCCTGACCGACCACGCCGTGGGCAGCTCTGCCCGGCGCCTGACGACAACCACGATCGCCGCGCCGCGCCGGCTCCACGCGGAGGGCCCACCTCGCGGACCAGCCCGGTTCGTCCAGCGGGTGAACTCCGTCCGGAGGCCGGCCTCGTGGTGCGGTCACGGGCAGTTCTCACGCCTCCGATGGCCGGCCTGCCCCGTGGTGGTCACGCCGACGACGAAACAGTGCGCGGTATTCCCCTGGCCGTCGGCCGGTGTGCCTGACGAAGACGACACTGAACGCCCCGGGGTCGCGGTACCCGACGTCGGCAGCGATGGCTGCGACGGTTCTGGCGGTGGTCTCCAGCAGGTGCCGGGCACGACGCACCCGGGCCGTCTGCAGATACGCGAGTGGCGTCTGGCCGGCTTCGTCGCCGAAGCGGCGGAGCATGGTCCTCGTGCTCACATGGAACTCCTGGGCCAGGACGGACAGGTCATAGCGCGTACTGAGGTTCTGGTCGAGCCATCTCTTCACGCTCAGCGAGAAGTCCTTGCCCACCGTGGGCATCAGCCCCGAGTCGACGTAGGGAGTCTGAGTGGAACGTGCGTCGTCGACCAGCGCGACGCGCGCGGTACGGCGGGCGACGCCGGGGCCGTCGTGCTCGCGGATGAGCTGCAGCGCGAAGTCGTACATGGCGCTGAAGGCGGCCGTGGTCGTCACCCCCGCGTCGGTCACCACCAGACTCTCCGGGCGCAGCCGTACGTCGGCATATCGGCGGGCGAACCGATCCGCGAACAACCAGGACGTGGTCGCCTCGCGTCCGCCGAGCAGTCCTGCTTCAGCGACCAGGAACGCCCCCACGCAGATCGACACGACAGCGGTCCCCGAGGCTGCCTGGGCTCGGATGGACTCCACTTCCGGTCTCAGGTTCGCGAGCGTCGCGTCGAGATCGAGTGCGGGCGAAAGCTCGAAGCCTGGCACGATCAGGACGTCCACCGGGCGAATCGCCGAAACGCCGATGGCCGAGCCGCCGGACGCGACCACACGACGCCGGGGCGAGATGACCGACGTCTCGTAGCTCGGCTGCACCGCTCCCTGCGCCGCGGCGACGTGAGTGGCTATCGCCACGAGGTCGGGGACGCCGAATACCTCCGAGGCGAAACAGCCCGGGTAGGCCAGCACGCCGATGCGCAGCGGATTCATGGGACCCTTCCCTGTCGTGGACGGGTGGCGGCATCGCCCGGAACCATGGCGATGCCGCCACTTCTCAGGAGGGCAGTCACTCACCAACATCTCGGTCATGACAAGGACACGAGGACAGAACGATCCCTTGGACGACTTCGTGCGGAGAGTCGTCGGCGTCGAGGGCGCCGACAAGACGGTCTACGTCGCCGGGTCGGGGCCGGCCGTCATTCTCATGCCCGAGATGCCGGGTATCAGCCCCGACGTCGCGCGGTTCGCGCGTTGGGTGCGCGACGCCGGACTCACCGTGTACATGCCCTCACTCTTCGGTGTCGACGGTGCCTATCCGCTCGCCGAGGCCTACGAGACCGTCGTTCGACGCGCGTGTGTCAGCGCCGAGTTCCGCGCCTTCGCCGGGGGAGGCACCAGCCCCGTCGTCACATGGCTGCGCGGCCTCGCCCGCCTGGCACACGCCGAACGCGGCGGGCCCGGCGTCGGCGCGGTCGGCCTGTGTTTCAGCGGCAACTTCGCCCTGACCATGGCGCTCGAACCCGCTGTCGTAGCGCCGGTGGTCAATCACCCGTCGCTCCCGCTCGACGACCCCTGCGGCCTGGAGATCAGCGACGAGGACGCTGCCGCCGTGGCCGAGCGCGTGGCGCGGGACGGACTGAAGGTTCTCGCCTACCGCTTCGACAACGACAGGTGGTGCACTGGTCAGCGGTTCGCCGCGTACAGAGCACTGCTCGGAAGCGCGTTCGACGGCCGGGTGCTCGAAGGCGAGTGCGCGCAGACGAACCCTCCGCCCTTCTTCCGAGACGTCGTCGGCTGCGCCCACAGCGTCGTCACGGCCCATCTCGTCGACCAGGACGGTCACCCCACCGTGCAGGCCCGGAACGAGATCATCGCCTTCCTGACCGAGCGGCTCGGGGCGCGACCGGACTGAGCCCCGCCATTCTCGGCTCCCTCGGTGACGAGAGGAGGGAGACACGCCCCCGGCCCCCCGTCGCCACCCGTGCTCGACGAGACGAAAGGAAGCGAGCCGTCATGGTCGCTTCGTCCCGTGTCCCCTCTTCGCTCCGGCGGGAGTAACGGGGACATCCACCTCGTGCAGAAGGCTCTGATCGCCCGGGACCACCGCATCCTGGACCACCCGGGCAGGCGTGCTCGCCGGTGTCGTGAGTCGCCGGCGCCTCGCTGGGCCGGCCTCCTGCGTCTCCGCGGCCGGATTCTTGCCGTCTTGATCGCTTCAGTGACAGAGCTGTGACACAGAGGAGCACAACTGACCGCCGAGACGTTCGGTCCAACAGGGCGTGACGACGGCACACGGCCTGCCGTCACCGAGCGCGGCGACACCGCGCGAACTCACGCACTGGGGGAAATGTTGAACACGCTTGCACGCAAGGTTCGTTCGTCGGCCGCGGTCGCGGGGACGGCCCTGCTGCTGGCCGCCGCGGGCCTCAGCCTCGCGCCGACCGCTTCCGCGGAGGAATCGCAGGGGCCGGTCCTCACGGTCGCCACCGCCGCACCCGCGGAGGTCGGACTGGCCGGCCTGCCGGTCGACTTCACCACCAAGGTCTCCAACACCGGCGCACACGACACCTCTTCCGCGCGGCTGATCTACCGGATCGACGGCGGAGCCGGCCTGCCGCCGAACGCCGTGAGCCTGCAGTACCGGCTCAGTGGCGACACGTGGAAGACGGTGCCGCTGACGTACGCCGACCAGCAGTTCTCCGGCGAGCTGCCCGAGACCTTTCCGCTCGCCGCGGGCCAGTCCCGCACCGTGCAGCTGCGCATCGGGGTACCCATGGGCACCCCCACGACGGCGACAGCAACGGCGGTACCCAGCAGCTCAAGCTGACCACGCTCGTCTCCTACGGCGCCGCCGGAGCCGCCACCGGCACCGACGACGACACCATCGAGGTCGACGGCCTCAGCACCAGGCTGTCCGGTGTTCCCGCCACCGTGACCGCCGGCGGCCCCGCCGTCAGCTTCCGGGCCACGGTGACCAACCCCACCCCTTCCAGGTATGAGAACGTCACGGAAACGCTGATCACCAACAGGTACGCCTCCGTTCAGGTGCTGCGCTCCGGGACCTGGAAGACCCTCACGCCGGTCACCTCGAACGCCGAGGGCGACGTGTACGGGTTCAACCTGATCGGCAAGGACGCCTCCCTCGACGCGCACAGCCACACGGTCGTCGAGGTCCGGGTGACCTACCGCAAGGACACGCCCATCGGGAAGACCACGTTGCAGCCGTGTGCGTTCGTCAACCAGGGGCCGATACCGTTCACCGGCACGACCTTCTGCGGACAGCAAGCGACCTTGGCGGTGCTCGCGGCCGGTTCCGCCGGTTCCCCCGACGGCACCCCGACTCCGACCGTGACCGTCTCCCCGACCCCGACCGCCTCCGCCACCCTGATCCCCTCCGCCTCGCCGTCCGCCTCGACCGAGGTCCCGTCCGCGACCTCGGGCACGTCCGGGGCGAGCTCGCAACTGGCGAAGACCGGAAGCGGCGGAACGCCCGCGATCGCCGCGGCGGCCGGCGCCTTCCTCCTGGCCGGAGCCGGGGCAGTGGGCATCGTGTTCCTGCGCCGCCGCACGCGGGCCTGACACCGCACGTAGCGGGGGCACCTCCTGTCCGGCCAGGTCGGGAGGTGCCGCGTGCTGGTGAGCCGGTCACCGAGCGAGTGACGGACGCGGCTCCTGTCCTGTGCGGCTTCGTCGGGCAGGGCGGGACGGCATGCCCGACCGTGTCCCGCGTCGCCGAGCTGACGGTCGTGCGTGGGGTGGTGAGGGGTGAGCGGGGAGTGCGACAGAGCAGCGCGTCCTGCCCCGGCCCACCCCTGCCCTGTCTGGTGCTACAGTGTGGCCCGATCGATCTCGATCGCAGGATTGTTACTCTCCGAGGACGCCACCGTCGTCGCATCGCGACGCACACGGCGGAGTACCGCTTGAGGAGAGGCAAGGCCTGGGTGGCGCCGTGTGCGCGACCCGGGCCTTTTTTGTTGCCCGAATCCGAGCGGGAGAGATCGCGGACCTACGCAGGGACGGCAGGAACAAGGGATGCAGGGACGCATCATGAACACACCCGCACCGGGGACCGACGGGCTGGCGGAGGAGATCCTCCGTGGCGTCGGTGGAGCAGAGAACATCGAGAGCCTCACGCACTGCGCGACGCGGCTGCGCTTCCAGCTCCATGACGGCAGCAAGGTCGACCAAGCCGCGCTCGACGCCCTCGACGGCGTCATGGGCACGGTGCCGCAGTCCGGAGACCGCTTCCAGATCGTGATCGGCGGCGCCGTCGCGAACGTCCACTCCAAGATCATCAACTTGCCGTCGATGAGCCGCTCCGGCGCGGCGCGCCCGAAGTCCGACGCGGAGGTCAAGGCCGCGGTCCGCGCCAAGGGCAGAGGCCGCTTCGCCTGGCTCGACAACTTCTTCGAGTACCTCTCCGACTCGTTCCGCCCGCTGCTCGGCGTGCTGCTGGGCGCCTCGCTGATCATCGCGATCGCCTCGGTCCTGGACGCCCTGGGCGTGGTCGACTTCCGCGCCGAGGACAAGTCGGCCACCTGGGTGTTCGTCGACGCGATGTGGCGTTCGGTGCTGTACTTCCTGCCGGTCATGGTCGCCTACAACGCGGCCAAGAAGCTGCAGATCGACCCATGGGTGGGCGCCACGGTGATGGCCGCGGTGATGACCCCGAACTTCACGGGGATGCTCAACCCCGATTCCGGCATCCCGGGCGTCACCTGCTCCACCAACTCCACCCTGGGCACCCAGCAGTGCGTGGCGGACGTCTTCGGCCTGCCGCTCCAGCTCAACGACTACGGCGGCCAGGTGTTCGTACCGCTGCTGATGGTCGCCCTGCTCGCCCTGGTCTACAAGGGTCTGCAGCGCGTGTTCCCGGAGAACCTGCAGCTGGTCTTCGTGCCGTTCTTCAGCATGCTGATCATGATCCCGGTGACCGCCTTCCTCATCGGCCCCCTGGGAGTCTGGGCCGGCAACGGCATCGGTGAGGGCCTGGCCTGGCTGAACGACAACGCCCCGATCGTCTTCGCGATCTTCATCCCGCTGCTGTACCCGTTCCTGGTGCCGCTGGGCCTGCACTGGCCGCTGAACGCGCTCATGCTGCAGAACATCAACACCATCGGCTACGACTTCATCCAGGGCCCGATGGGCGCCTGGAACTTCGCGTGCTTCGGCGCGACCGCGGGCGTGCTGCTGCTCTCGATCCGCCACCGCGAGCCGATCATGCGCCAGACCGCCACCGGCGCCCTGGCCGCGGGCCTGCTCGGCGGCATCTCCGAGCCCTCGCTGTACGGCATCCACCTGCGCTTCAAGCGGATTTACCCGCGCATGCTCGTCGGCTGCCTCGTGGGCGGTGTGATCGTGGGCGTCCTGGGCGGCGTGGACACCGAGGCGTTCGCCTTCACCTCCGTGCTGACCATCCCGGTCTTCTCCCCGGTGGGCGTCTACCTCATCGCGATCACGGCGGCCTTCGTCACCGCGATGGTGCTCGTCTACCTCTCCGACTACCGCACTCCCGAGGAGCGCGCCCAGGCCAACGCCGAGCGCGACGCCGCCGAGGCCGCCGCCCATGGTGAGGCCACCGACACCACCGCCCGCGGTGAGGCCACCGGCGCAGACACTCACGGTGAGACCGCCACTCACGGTGAGACCGCAGCGGTCGGCGACCGCGAACTGGTCACCGTCGGCGCCGCCTCCACGGAAGCCCGCGCCGACGCCACGGGCCCCGCCACCCCCGCCGCTTCCGGCGGCGCACCCACCGCTGCCGCTGCCGGCACTCCCACCACTGCCGCGAACAGCACCGCGCTCGGTGCGCCGGTCGCCGGCCGCGTGGTCGGCCTCGACGAGGTCGAGGACCCGGTCTTCTCCTCCCGTGCGCTCGGCGAGGGCGTGGGTATCGAGCCGGCCGACGGCCGTGTCGTCGCCCCCGTCGACGGCGAGCTGATCACTGTCACGGAGACCGGCCACGCCTTCGGCATCCGCACCGCGGACGGCGTCGAGATCCTCATCCACATCGGGATCGACACGGTACAGATGCAGGGCGAGGGCTTCGACGTGCACGTCACGGCCGGCCGGCAGGTCAGCGCCGGTGACCTCCTGGCCGAGGTCGACCTCGACGCCGTACGCGCCGCCAACCACCCGACCGTCACGCTCATGACCGTCCTGAACACCGCGGACCTCGCCGCGGTGGAGCCCCGCACCGGGCAGGACGTCACCACCGGTGACCTGGTGGTGACCGTACGGCGGTGACGTCCCGCCGCCGGTCCGGCGCGCCCATGCCCCTTACCATGATGGGCGCGCCGGACCGGGAGTCGGCAGGACGGGGAACGAACAGGAGGGTGGGACGGCGGTGAAGGTGCTGCGGGTCCTCAACAACAATGTGGTCCTCGCCCGCGATGAGAAGGGCCAGGAGGTTATCCTCACCGGACGCGGCATCGGCTTCAGCTCCAGCCAGGGCAAGCGTGTCGATGCCGCCCTGGTCAAACGGGTCTTCGTCCCGGCCGACGGCCGTGACCCCGACCACTTGGCCGAGGCTCTCGCCCTCATCAGCGAGGAGGTGCTCCACGCCGTCGTGACCGCTCTCGGCGAGGTCGGCATCGAAGAGCGCGAGTCCACCCGCCCCACCCTCGCCATCGCCGTCGCCGACCACGTCGCCGGCGCGCTGGAGCGGGCCGCGCGGGGCATCGCCATCGAGTATCCGCTGCGCGCCGAGGTCCAGACCCTGTACGCCACCGAGTACGTCCAGGCGCAGCGCCTGCTGAGCGCCCTCAACAAGCGCCTGACCCCGAAACTGGACGCGTCCGAGGCGACGGCGCTCGCGCTGCACCTGGTCAACGCGGGCTTCGTCTCCGGTGATCTGTCCTTCACGTACACGATGACCGGGGTCATCCAGCAGATGCTCGCCGTGGTGCGGGAACGCTACGGCCTGGGTGTCTCCGAGGCCTCCATGAGCGCGGCCCGGTTCATCACCCACGTGCGCTACCTCTTCGTACGGATCCAGCAGCAGCGCCAGCTCAAGGGCCAGGAGTCCACGATCGGCAAGGGCATCCGCCAGCACTACCCGGACGCGACCCGCACCGCGCAGCAGCTGGCGACGATCGTCGAACTGCGTCTGGGACAGCAGCTGAGCGAGGACGAGATCTCCTACCTCGCACTCCATGTGGCCCGCATGACCATGGATGTCAACGGCACCGCCACCTAGCACTGGACAGCACCGTGAGAGGCGACATCGACGGGCCGGTGCCTCTCCCGCTCCCGCGGCCGTCTTCCCCCGCAGCCTGCCTGACGGCGCCCGGTCGACGGCACGACCGCCCAGGGACCATTCGCTTGAGGTAAGTGCTGAGCCTGCTTGCTTGCGTAGGACCGATACCGGGTGCCTGCGTACCTACTGCGGAGTACGTCGCATCTGCGTAATTGTGATCCTCAAGTTCGGCTCAGATGTGATGACGCCTGTCGTCTCACCTCCCTACTGTCCTCCGCAGCCGAGGAGGACGGAGTCGCGGCGATGACCGGAGTACGGCTGGCCAGGCAGTCGGGGATCGCCATGCCAGGCATGGTCGGGAATGAGTGCCGTGCAGTCCCGAGCCACGTGACCGCGGGCGACGTCCGAGGTCACACGACCCGCGACGAACCAGGTGGCTCGCGCGGCGACCGCACCGGCTGCCTCGTGTCGAGATTCTCGCATCACTGAGCCTCGTCCTGCTCGGGGCGCCGTACGCGACCCGCACCGCGGCATCACACGGATCACACGAAGGATGTTCACCATGAGACCCCACAGAGTTCCTGCCGCGGCGGCGGTCGTGCTGTCCCTCTCCGTGACCGCGACGGCCTGTGGCAGTGAAAGCGCTCAGGGCACCGGGTCGGGGTCCCACGCCGGTGAGACGATCAGAATCGGCATCAAGTTCGACCAGCCGGGTCTGGGCCTGCAGGAGCCTGACGGCAAGTTCTCGGGCTTCGACGTCGACGTGGCGACCTATGTGGCCAAGGAGCTCGGCTACGACCCCAGCCGGATCGAGTTCGTCGAGACCAAGAGCGCGGACCGCGAGAACGCGCTCTCCAGCGGCGACGTGAAGTTCGTCGCCGCCACGTATTCGATCACCGAGGAGCGCAGGCGGAAGGTCGACTTCGCCGGACCGTACCTGCTGGCTCACCAGGACCTGCTGGTCAAGTCCAGCTCCGGCATCGAGGACGGCAGTGATCTCAACGGCGGGAAGCTGTGCTCGGTGGCCGGCTCCACCTCAGCGAAGAACGTCAAGAAGGAGATCGCACCGGAGGCCGAGCTGAGTGAGTACAGCTCCTACTCGGAGTGCCTCGCAGGTCTGCAGAGCGGCGCGGTCGACGCGGTGACCACGGACGACTCGATCCTGGCCGGGTTCGCCGCGCAGAAGCAGTACGAGGACCAGTTCGTGCTGCTTGGTCTGAAGCTGAGCAACGAGAACTACGGCATCGGTGTGAAGAAGGGCGACACCGCCACTGTGGAGAAGATAAACGAGGCCCTCGAGAAGATGGTCAGCGACGGTTCCTGGGGCACGGCCGTGAAGAGGAACCTCGGCCTGACCTACCAGTACGAGCCCGCACCGAGAATAGGTGTCGTGAAGAACTGACCTGGGCCTCCCTGCGATGGTCGGGGGACACGGTTCGTTGATCACGCGGCGAGCGTGAGTTCAGTCGTTGGGCTGCGCAGGCCGGGGTGGCATGGGGCATGTGCTGTTGCTGATAGCCGCCTCGGCGGACTGTCGTTGGACAGCCTGATCCCCGGCCCCGACAGTCACCACTGGTGGTGGGGGATGCGCAGCCCAGGACTGTGTCCTGCACGGTGAGGCGGACCAGCCGCCTGTAGCAGCACAGAGCTGCGTCGAGGCCGAGAAGGGCCAGCCAGTTGCGGGCATGGCGTTCGTGGCGGGGGTTGAGTCGGGGGTAGCCGGACAGCCACGAGATCGTCCGCTCGGGCACCCACCCGCGGCGGCCCAATCGTTCGCTGGGCTCGATGCCCTCGCGGGCGATACGGGGGCCCGGCCCGGCCCGGCGGGCGCCGCCGGGCCGCGCCGATGTGCTTGTCGGTGTTGACCTTCGAGTCGGTTGAAGGTCGATGATGACGCGGTGCCGAATGATGAGCTGATGCCGATCGGGGCCTTCGCCCGACTCAGCGGGCTGACCTCCAGCGCATTGCGGTTCTATGCCGACTCCGGGCTGCTGCCACCTGCCGAAGTCGACCCGGTCTCGGGCTACCGCTACTACAGCGCCGACCAGGTGGCGCGGGCGAACACGCTGCGTCGGCTCCGCGAGCTCGCCATGCCACTGGTTGCCGTCGAGGCTGCACTTGGTTCCGGGGCCGACGAGGTATCCCGGCTGCTCGACGAGCATGTCGCGAAGGTTGTCGAGGATGCGGCAGTCGTGCTGCGGAAGGCTGCTGTCATCAAGTCCACGCTCGGCGATGCGCCAGGTCTTCCCATTGCGGCGGTGAAGGGGCCCGTGCTGGCGGATGCAGCCGAGCAGGTCCTGACCGCGACCGCACATGAGCCCGGGATGCCTGCACTCGCCGGTCTGCGCATCGAGGCGAACAGTGAGGCGGTCACCCTGACCGCGACGGACCGATACCGGCTCTCCACTCGGACCCTGGTGCCGGCTGAACCACCGGGGCAGACGTGGGCCGGCACGGTCAACGGCGACGAACTGCGCGCTGCGGTCGCCAGGATGCGCCGCAGTCCGCTGGTGCGACTGGAAGCGGTCTCGCACGGGATCTGGTTCCGCGTGGCCGACCGGGAGGACCGGCACTGCCGGTTGCTGCCCGAGGAGTTCCCCGACTATCGGCTGATGCTCGCGTCACTGGGCGAGGTCACCACCCGCGCAACGGTCCCGAAGGAACTGCTCCTGCGAGCCCTGGAAGAACACCCCGGCGAGCGCATCGCGCTGCACATCGCCGACCACGGAGTGAACGTCGTGTCAGCGGACGACGAACACCCCGGCATCTCGGTACCGGCCACCGCTACGGGCCAGGCCCTCCAGATCTGGTTCGAGCTGACCACGCTCTATCCCGCCGTGAGCACCGCGATCGGCCCCGACGTACTGCTCGACCTGCGAGGACACGACCAGCCGGTCACGATTCGCTCCGCCGACCGCGGGGATCTCACCACCCTCGCCATGCCCATCAAGCCCGACCACCCCGCCTGAGAAAGACGATGAGGGAACAGCTCATGACCACCGCACCCGCCGGCCCCGACCCGACCATGCAAGCCATCGGCCAGGCCATCGCCGAGGGACGAGCCGGTGACACCACCTCCGCCCGCCAGAAGCTGCTGAGCCTATGGTCCGTGATCGGTGCCACCGGCGACCCGCTGCACCGCTGCTCGCTCGCCCACTGGCTGGCAGATCTCTACGATGATCCAGCTCAGGCTCTCGCCTGGGACGTCCGGGCTCTGGACGCGGCCGACGCCGTGACCGACCAGCGCGTACAGGAGCACCACGCCGGCCTCCACATCGCCGGCTTCTACCCCTCCCTGCACCTCAACCTCGCTGACAACTACCGCCGACTCGGCTCCTTCGAAGCCGCCACCGAACACATCAACGCAGCCAGGACGCATGCCCCCAGCCTTCCCCAGGATCCCTACGGTGACCTTCTCCGCGGCGCCATTCAAGAGGTCGCCGAAGCCATCGCCCTGCGGGACCGGTCACGGCGAGCCTCTGCACCTGGTTCCACTGCGTGACGCACAGGAACGCACCCCTCACCATGGAGGGACGACATCACCCCGGACGCGACGCCGGGCCGACCGGAGATGGACCCCGTCGCCCTCGCCGAGTTCGCCCTGATGCTCGAGGAGAGGCTCGGAGTAAAGAAACCAGCGTCTCCAGCAGCGCGGACCGGACGCGGTATCACCTCTCGCCTTCCCCATGGTCAGCCCGAACCTGGCCGCCGGTGAGGTCTCCATCGACCTCAAGGCCCGCGGCGTCTGCCTCACACCGGCCACCGCCTGCGCTTCTGGAGTCACCGAGATCGCCCTCGCCCACGACCTGCTCGCAGCCGGCCTGTGCGACATCGTGGGGGCCGACGGGGTGGAGGTTCACGTCCCGCGCATGAAGGCCGTCCTCTCGACGCACCTGATCGGGTTCACCGCCCTGTTCCTCCACCAGGGCACCGCCCACCTCATCAAGTCCATCCGCGTGTCCTTCCGTGTACAGACTCTCTGACCTGGCGTTCCTGCGGTGACTTCCCTTCTCGGACCCGTGCAGACCGCTCCGTGCGCCCGCGGGGGATGGACCCTCCAGCGGCCTGTTTCGGGGATGGTCCCCTGCGGGCCAACGGTCATGGCGGCGGCGTAAGCGACGGTCACCGGTCTTCTCCCGGTCCCGCTCGAGCCGGCTTGCTTTCGGGTTGGCCGGTGCTGCCGAGCCGGGCGGCTGCTGCCGGTGAGGGGCCGGTACGGCCGGAGGAGCCGCACCGGCCGGACAACATCAGGGTTTCCGGATGCGGAGGTCGACGGGATTGGCCGGCTCCGTCGGCCGGCCACCGGAATGCGGGGGCGGCGGCGGTGTCAACGGCCGGTCCATGAGTGTGCGACGTCCACCACCACGCGGTCGGTGAGTACCAGCACCCGGAAGGGCAGCCGGGCGCGTACGCCCAGCCCGATCTGAGTATCTCCTTCGAAGCTTCCGCCGAAGCGGGCGTCGCGGAAGGTCCGGTAGCCGGTGAGGTCCACTCCGGGCAGGGGGAGACCGGGCCGCGCCGGGTAGGTGGGGGCGCCGGTGTCGGGGTGGTATGAGGGTGCCATGGCCCGCACCTCGATGACGGCTGCGCCGGCGACAGGGATGACACGGCCCGAGCCGTCCTGATGGAGTTGACTGACGTACCTCACGCGGTAGCCGGTGCCGGCGCCCGCGCCGGGAACGTCGATGACCATCCGGTCGAAGCAGGCGTGGCGGCCGGTCCTGACGTTCTTCACCGATGCCGTTGTACTCGCGCTGCGAATTTTTTCGAAGCTGCCCCAGCCGGTCGGGCAAGCGGATTGCGCGACGGCGGAGGGGGCGGGGGTGGCCTGGGCGGGAACGGCGGGGACCGTCAACGCGGCGCTCATCAGCACCAACGTCACCCAACGTGTTCGGTTCATTTTCATTTCGTCCCCCGACAGTGCGAAGGGTTGTGTTATTGGCTGAGACAGAGGCCTTGCCGGAATGGTTGCACTAATACTGCAGCCGCAGTTGCTGTGACGGTCGGTCTGGCC
>NZ_CBDQZH010000056.1:0-40477 GCF_965341775.1 Streptomyces sp. bgisy159
TAGGCAACTGTCCAGCCTGAGGGGCCCGCCGAAGCGGCAAGCTAGAGGAGATCACGGCTTTCGGCAACAGTGTGGGCGCGAGTAGAAGCCGTTTAGTGGAAGTTCAGTTGCGCCGGGGTGTCTCGCTGCACACCGAAGGGATTTCCAATCGACGCGTCTATTGACACGGCGGAAATGTCGAGTGCTCTTATATGGGGCGGCGGTTGCGTGACTCCAAGGTCCAGGCCCGGCGTTCCGCCTGCTGTCGGACCGCCGGGACGTGTCGGCCTGCCGCCCGAGGTAGGACAACGTTGTCATAGATGTCGCGGCGCACCGCACCGCACCGCGGTCCGACGGGCCTGCCCGCGATGCCTACGCACTCGCGGACCGGCGCCACGAAGGGCGCGATCGGCCGGCTCCGCGGTGCCGGCATCCGCACCGCCCTCATGGTGGACGCCCCCAACTGGGGCCAGGACTGGTCGCACACCATGCGCGACAACGCCGCGTCGGTCTTCGCCGCCGACCCGGACCGCAACACCGTCTTCTCCGTCCACATGTACGGCGTGTACGACACCGCCGCCGAGGTCCAGTCCTACCTGAACCACTTCGTCGACCGGCACCTCCCCATCGTCGTCGGGGAGTTCGGTCACCAGCACAGTGACGGCGATCCCGACGAGGACGCCGTCGTGGCCACCGCGCAGTCACTCGGTGCGGGCTACCTCGGGTGGTCCTGGAGCGGCAACGGGGGAGGAATCGAGTACCTCGACCTCGTGAACGACTTCGACGCCGACTCCCTCACCGGCTGGGGGACTCGACTCTTCCAGGGCGCCAACGGCATCGCCGCCACGTCCGAGACAGCCACGGTCTACGGAGGCGGAGGCTCGACCGGCGGCGGGACCGCGCCCAACGGTTACCCGTACTGCGTGCACGGTGCTGCGTCCGACCCCGACGGGGACGGGTGGGGCTGGGAGGGCTCCGCGTCGTGCGTCGTGCGGGGCGGCGCCGCGGACCGCTGAGCGGAGCCCCGCGCGATTCGGGATCGCGCGGGCCGGCCCCTCATCCCGACGCGGGCGGCGAACCGTCCTGGTTGAAGGTGACCGGCGTCACCGCCTCGGAGTTCGCGGTGTCCAGGAAGAGCCGGTACAGGTTCACCCCCTGATACCGGCCACCGGGCGCGCCACCGATGATCTCCACCAGCGCCAGGTGCAGGTGCGACGCCGTACCGGCCACTTGGTGGATCCGGCCGAGCACGTCACCGCGGGACACCCGCGCGCCGACGGACAGCTCGGCCGGCACGTCGGCCAGGTGGGTGTAGAAACCGCCCATCTGATCGTTGGGGGCCCGCATGAACAACTGCGCGCCGTACACCTTGCCGGTGTCTGCCGCCGGGTTGTGCGGGTGGTACTTGGTGATGTGGGCGTCGAAGGCGGCGTGCACCGGGATGCCCGCGCCGGCGCCGAGATCCATGCCGTACTGGATGTACCAGTCGGGGGACTGGTGGCCGCCCTCTCCGGGGCCGCCGAGACCGTGTGTGAACCCGCTGAAGAAAGGGTTCGACATGTCGATGGTGAATGCGGACACCGCCGTGCTCCTTGGTGTGGGAACCCCTGCTCCATCATCCCGAAGAAGGTGGTTCGTGGCGGCTGCAATCACCTTCGCGGTGGCCGGTGTTGTGGAAGGAGAAACAAATTCTGCGGTGGAGGGCGTGCCCCGTGAGACCTATACTGAAATCGCCTTCGCAGGCCGTCACCTCCTCCTTCGCGCCAGGTGAGGCCTCCGCCGGAGGGAAATGTCGACAACACCCGGCTTCTTGGCGCCCCCTCCCTGATATTCGCCTACGCGAGCGCGTCGGGGTCATCCAATCCGACGCCGCGAGCCGGGAAGGGAAATCCCGCCCCTGAGGCCCGCTCTCGAAGCTCCGCCCCGAGGTTATCGCCCTAGGAGGCCGTCATGCCCTGGCCGGACGCACCCGATCTCGAATCCGGCGATGTGATCAGCATCCTCGGCGTCGACCACGTCTTCTGCGGGGACGTCATGCGGACGGGTGGCAGCCTGTCCTGGAACAACCGCAATCCCGGGAACATCGTGCGCTCGGACGAAGCCACCCGGTACGGCGCCTTTCCCGGCAAACAGAACCACAACTTCGCCGTCTTCCCCAGCGACGACGTCGGCTTCGAGGCCATTCGCCGCTACCTGGACAACCGCCGTGACAAGACGGTTTTCGAGGTGATGAAGGCATATGCGCCGGCCGGGCACGGCGCCAACGATCCGCAGCGCTATGCCCAGCAGGTCGCCGCCGCCCTGGGAGTGAGCTCCGACACCCCTCTGGCCGGTATGGACGACGGCCGACTCACCACGTTCGCCACCGCCGTCCGGCAGGTGGAGGGATGGCGGCCCGGTCAGGAGTGCGGGCCCGGCGGCCTGCCCGCGGACGTCGCCGGGTGGCTGGCGGATCACCCGAGCCGCGCCGAACGCGAGGCGGCGGACCAGCCGTTCGCCCGGCGTGGCACCGTGGCGCCCGGCGTGCGGAACATCCAGCAGCGGCTGAACGACATGGGCTTCCAGCCCGCCCTCACTGTCGACGGCGCCTTCGGCCCGCACACCGATGAAGCGGTGCGCTGGTTCCAGAGCACCCACGGCCTCACCGCGGACGGCATCGTCGGCAACAAGACCTGGCTCCGGCTCACGGGGTCGTAGCGCCCCCCGAACGCGGTCCGCACGCCACACACTGACCGACCGCACTGACCGATCGAAACGACCCGACCTGACAGGAGTGTCCCCATGACCGCGACCGCGACCATCTTCGACGTCTTCTGCGTTCACGCGGCGACCGGCACCGACACCGCGGTGAACGAAGCACTGTCCGCCCTGGCGGGCAACGAGGTCGTCCGACTGAGTTCCATCGGCGGCTCCGTGGCCGACTTCGTCAAGTCGATCCCGCAGGCGGCGGCGGCGATCGACACGGCCCGTGGCGACCCGGACGATCTCTACCTCACCACGGACACGGCGGGCGGCCTCGACCGGGCGATCTGGCCGGGCAACGGCTCGACGGGCACGGTGCGCAGCGGGCAGACCCAGCCACTGGGCGTGGCCGTGCCGGTGAACCGTGTGCAGAACCTGTCCCTGTGGGACTACGACTCCGTCTCCCGGGACGACCTGCTGGGTTCCATCCGCATCGACGAGGGCGAGCGCGGAGCGGGCCCCATCGCCAAGCTCGCCAGGAACGACACCGAAGGTTCCGCCTACTACGTCACCTACCAGGTGGACTGACCCATGGACGGCGCCTGGTCGTGTGACAACTGTGGTGCCGAGGTGCCGCAGTCCGCCCAGCGCTGCCGCAACTGCGGTGCCTACCTGTCGCTCTACGGCGACGGAGAGGCGGGTTCGGGACAGCCCTGGTACTGGCGGCGCCGGCACGACTGGACCGCCGAGCTGACACAACGGCCGCCCCCGCCACCGACACCCCCGCCCCCCGCGGCCCCGCCGAAAGAGGAGCGGCAGGAACCGCCCCAGCCGCCGCCCCTCCCTCCGGTCCGCACGCTGCAGGGGCGCGGCACCATCACGGGCGTCGCACGACAGGTGCAGATGCGGACCGAGGTCCAGGGGAACTCCAACGGCACCAGCACCGTCGTCGTGTGCACGTTCCGCGTGGAGGTGCGCAACCGGGCCGGCACCCCGGTCTGGGTCGTGCCGGTGGAGATACGAGGCCGCTCCTTCGAGGGCAGCCTCAGCGACGGGGACCTGGTGCGCGCGGAGGGCAAGGCCAGACGCGGGACGCTACGGGTCAAGCGATTGCACAACCTGACGACCGGTGCGGAGGTCAGGACAGGCACCTCCACGGCCGGGATCGTCCTGGCGATCCTGCTGGTCGCCGCCTGGGTCGTGTTCATGATCCTGATCTGGTGACCCGGTCCCGGCCCTGGGAGCGGCCCGTCCTACCGCCGGTGCGGGAAGGGCACGCGCAGGTCCACCAACCGGGACTCGCCCCCGGCCCGCGGCTCGACATAGGCCAGGGGAGCGTAGTGGTAGGCGACACCGTGCGGGCCGCGCCGCAGCGGCTGGCCGTGACGTCCGCGAGGCCACTCGACGTCCCCCGTCAGCACCCTGGCCGGGATGAGCCAGTGATCGCCGCGCCGGTAGACGCGCGGCGACTCCGAGCTGGGCTCGAACCGGATCTCCACGCCGTCCTCCAAGGCCAGCCACTCTCCCTCGCGTACCGGGAGGCCGGTCGCGTCGCCCGCGCCGTACCGCCCGTGGTCCCAGCGCCGCAGGAACGGGTGGCGAGCCGCCACCCGGCCCGCCGTCGGGAGCGAGCCGTCCGTGTCCGGGGCCGCGTCGAGCACGACCCGGTGCTCCGCGTAGTCGATCTCCTTGACGGTGTACAGCCGGTCAGCCGGGTCGTCGGGCCGGTCCGATGCCACCCGGCACACCACCGCGTCGTGGACGATCTCCACGACGTCACCCGTGTCCACCCCGAGCTTGTCGTCCCGTCCCAGCGTCTCCACCTCGACCGACGCTCCCGAGATCGCCCTGATCGGCAGAGTCACGGAGCCGTTCTCCCGGGACCACTTGAACCTCGCCGCGTGGGCCCGGCCCCCCTGATGCACCTCCACCCGGTACAGCTGGTTCTCGGGGCCGCGGTATCCGGACGTCGGGGGGAGGTCGGTGGCCGCCGGGTCCTCCCCGGGGCGCCGGGTGCGAGCCGCGAGCAGCGCGTGCGGCTGGAACTCACGCCGGATCCGGTCCCGCAGGAAGCCCGGGGCGCTGTCGCTGTCCGGGACGAAGGAGCCGTCCACCAGAGGCAGCACGCAGACCTGCCAGACGACACGGGTGCGCGCCGTGGTGTCGGGACCGTTCAGGCCCAGGGCGACCTCACGGATCCAGGGCGCCTCCACCGAGGTGACCAGCCGCTCCCAGACCCGCAGGTACACCAGGAACGGTCCGGACGGCAGCCGGTCCTCCGGCCGCGCGCGGTCGAGGTGGCCGTCGGGCTGCTCCCAGTAGTCGGTGCCGTCGCATTCGCAGAGGATGCCGTCGACGTACATCCGCCCCGGGGCCACGCCGAACGTCTCTCCGTCGTATCCCTCGACCCCGAATCCGCCGACGCCCTCGTCGTCCGGCGCGTACGCGGCGGGGCCCAGGAGGTCGGTGGCCAGCGTGCGCAGATAGTGCAGCAGGACCGCCGTCTGTTCGTTGATCTCTGCATCGAGCTGCACCCTTCCCTGCTGGGACAGAACGGCCGAGAAGCGGCGGGCCGGATCGAAGGTGACGCGGGAGAAGTCGCCGTGCATGCGGTGTGCTTCCTGCCTGGGATCGAAGGGGCCCTCGAAAGAGGGGGGCGGGCGGACATGGACGTCGGGGAGCCGCTGTTTTGGGGGCAAGGGGTCGGCGAAACAGGCAGAGCGTCCCGCCGTTCACGTCACGAAGTGGAGCCCCGTGTCGCATCCGGCGGGCGTGTACTCGGCCAGCCGGATACGGAGGTTGTCCTCCCGCTGCGGCTGGAACAGCTGGTGCAGCGCGCCGGGCTCCGACCCGTTGGCGCCGCCCCGGCGGATCTCCGCGGCACACCGGTCGCTGAGGCGTACGTAGGCGGGCGCGCCGTACCGGGTCGCGGAGAACCGCAGGTCGGCCGCGCGTGACCCGGAGTGGTCCGGCTCGCAGTGGAAGCGGGTCGGCGTGGCAGAGCCCTCGGGAAGCCAGCAGAACCGCAGGGACCCCCGGTCGCGCCGGTCGACCCGGACCTCCCCCGCCAGCAGGCAGTTCTCCAGCAGTTCCACTCCCCGCACGCGCACCTGACCGAGGACGGTGCTGCGCCGGGCGGTCAGCACCACCCCGGCAGAACCGCCGTCCGGCGCGCCGAGCGCCGTCGCTTCGAGGTCGGTCGCGTCCACCACGCTGTCGCACACGTCCAGCACGTTCGCCTCACCGGCCGGATCCACCGACACAGCCCCGAGAATGCTGGAGCGCACCTCGACGCTCACCGGGCTCCCCGCGATGTCCAGGCTGGGCGCCCCCGGCGCCAGCGGCCTGCCCTGCGCCTGGAGCACCCAGCCGGGCACCAGGGTGCAGTGCCGCAGGACGAGCCGGCCCACCTCGCCCCGCACCCGGATCCCGCCCCCGGCGACCAGCAGACCGTCGAGGACGCACACGGTCGGGGCCTCGCCGGGGCGCCCGCTGCCCGTGCCGTTGATCACCAGCCCCTGCGGACGGTCGCCATGGCGGCCCCGGGGCAGCCTGAGGACCGGGCGGACGCCCTGCGCCGCGCGCAGCGTAAGGCGGTCGCCGGGATCGAGACGGATCTCCGCCGGTTCCTCGTACACTTCGTTGGAGATGATCTCCACGACGGCCTCCGCCCCGGCCGGGCCGCCCCGCTTCGCCGCCTGCCAGTGGTCGAGCGCGTCGGCGACGCTGCGGTGCCTCTCACCGGGGCCGACCCGGTAGAGGGCGCCCCGATCGGGCTGTTCCGGGGCGGGGCGCGGGTACTCACCCCCGCCCAGGTCGCCCGAGAAGGCGTGATGATAGCTCACGCGCACCTCCGAGGCGGGGCCCGTGCCCGGCCCCAGCACGAGCCGGCCGAGCACCGGGTCGACGGCGACCTGACCGGGAGCCGGCCGGTAACTCCAGTCGGTCAGATCGGCGGCGACGACCCGGGCGAGCGGGACCACGTCGGCCACCGAGTCGGGCCCGGTCCACACGCACAGGCTCCTGCCCGGCCCGTAGAGGTCGTAGAGCCGCTCGGACAGGGCGCGGCGGCTGATGGGCTCCGGCACGTTCGTCTCGTCCGCCACGTGGCAGCGCGACGGCTCGGGCACCGGTGCCGTGTACAGCGGGGTGTCGACGGCGAGTACGTTGAAGGCGTAGCAGGCCCGGTCACGGTCCAGGCAGTACGCCGGGGCCCGGGTCACGGAGTACGCGCGCAGCCGCCACACGTACACGCCCACGGACTGGACGCCGTACCTCCCCGCGCGCCGCGGGGAGTCGGGGCGCGCCACCTCCACCGTGCGGGCGGCACCGTCGAAGGGACCGCCCAACCGGTCCAGCGCGCTCGCCCCCCGTACGTCCACCAGGCCCCCGTGCGCCGTCCTGCGGCGGGCCGTGGCACCGTCCGAGGTGAAGCGGCGCACCGGCTGGGTGAGGCAGAGCAGGTGCCGGTACTCGACAACCCGGGCCGGCCACCCGGCCACCCCGGACGCCAGGTCCTCCAGCAGGGCGAGGGTGCCCTTGCGGCGCCGGTGGTCGACGGTGTCGGCGACGTCCCGCCGGGGAACCGCGGCGGCCGGCAGACCGCCCGCCCGGACGGTGTCCTCGGACAGGGCGGTGGCGATCCAGGGCAGCACCTCGTAGCCGACGAGGTCGCCGATGTAGGGCACCACCCAGTCCTCGCAGGTCTCGACGAACCAGTTGTCGTAGAGCCGCTCGATGTCCTGCCGCACGGCCGCGGCGGAGTCGGCGACGACCGTCAGCAGCGCCCGCAGCGGGCCACCCTGCTCCGCGTCCCGTCTGCGGTGCACGGCGGGCAGCAGCGCGTACAACTCGTCGGGACTCATGGGATCCTCCGCACGGTGAGCGTTTCCGGTACGGCCGGGTCGAGCAGGACCAGCTGGGCCGGACGCAGCACGACGGTCTCCGCGGGCGCCGGTGCGGTGCCGGTCCGGGCCGCGCGCCGGCCGGCGGGCAGGGCGGGCACCCACGCGGCGACTGACGGGTCTTCGGCGAACCGGACCGCGGCGGCCGCCTCATCGCCCTCCGGGACGCCTCCGAAGGCGTCGACATCAACGAGGTCGACCCCGGGCACCGTGTGCGCGACGGCCAGGACCGTACTCAGGTAGACCGGCTGGGCCAGCCGCGCCGGCGCGAAACCGAGCCGGGCGGCCAGTGCCTCGCGCACCCGCCGCTCGACCAGGTCCGGCGGATGACCTGGCGCCGTACGGACGCCCAGCCGGAGGACGAGCCGCACCCGTTCGCAGGGTTCCACCCGCACCGGCAGCGCGAAGTCGCCGTACCGGAGCAGGGCCGCGCGCAGTGACAGCACCAGCGGGGAGGCGGCGTCCAGCGAGACGTCGCCCGCCGCGGCGACCGTGACGTGCAGCACGGGGCGGCCACCGTCCGCGCACCGCGCCGCCACGGCCTTGCCGACGCCCGCGTAGGCACGAGCGAAGGCCTCGTAGTCGCCCACCGACACGAGCCTCCCCAGCGCGGCCAGGCGCAGGGGGATGGCCTCGCGCAGCTCGGCCGGACCGTCGGCGTCGGCTCCGCCGGTGGCGGGCAACGGGTTCGTGACCCCACTGACGCCCCGCGGCCGGCTGACGACCTGGCTGATCCGGCCGGCCCCGACGTTCCCCGCGCGCCCGCCCCCGAAGCGGTAGCGGGCGGTGACGTTCTCCGTACCGGAGGGCAGGCGGGCACCGTGCCGGCCGTCCCCGAACCGCACGGTCGCCCGCCCGTCCCGGTCCGCCAGCAGGTGGAAGACCTCCGCTGCCCCGTCCTCCCCGCCCGGGTCGTCGGTGCGCCGCCACGCCACGTCGCCGACGCGCACGGTGAGGGCCTCCTCGCTGCCCTCGGCGGTCGCCGAGGGCAGCCAGACCAGGGGGGCCTGCCGCAGGGGGAAGGCCTGGCCGGCCCGGGAGGCGTCCCCGCTGCCCAGGATCTCGGTGACCGTCTCGCCCGCGGTCGCCTCGACGACGTTGCCGTGGACGACCACGCTGTCCCGGCGGTACCGGTGGGCGAGGGGAGCGGTCAGCACCAGGGTCGTCCGTACCCGGCCGTCCGGCGAGGAGCCGTCGAAGCCGTGGCGCACGCCCGCGAGGACGGCGAGCTCGCAGCCGGGCACGCCGGGACCGTCGCACGCGCCGGCCGAGGGGAGCACGTCGGTGCGTTTCCCGGAGACGACGAGCAGCCTGCCGGGCGCCAGCCCCTCGAAGGTGCCCTCCAGGTCGATCTCCCGTCCGGCGACGTCCTCCGGATCGGGCGAGGCGGCCGGGACCAGCGGCTCGGCCGCGGCCCACACCGTGACGGCCCGCCGTACGGCCATGTCCTCGCAGTCGTCGATCCACGGCCCGGCCAGCCGCAGCCGCGTCACCCGCAGCGCGTCCTGGCCGCCGGCCACGGAGAGCTGCCCGGCGTCCAGGACCCGCAGGACCCGCGTCTGCGGCCGGCCCGCCACCTGCACGGCGACGAAGCCGCCCGGCAGGATCTCCTCGTGCACGCCGTCCAGCAGCAGGACGTCGCTCGCGAGCGGGTCCTCCTGCGCCCGGAAGGGCGCCGCAGCGCGCAGGAGCCGCCTGACCCGGGCGTCGTCCGGGACGGACGCTCCCAACGGGGCGCAGACGACCCGGAATCGCAGCACGTCCGGCGCGGTCGCACCCGGCATTGAAACGGCGGACAGCGCCTCGTACAGCGAGGCGGTCAGACCGGGCCGGTTGCCGGCCAGCAAGCGGGGCAGGGCGTCGGAACCGGCGCCCAGCAGGTCCCGGACGGTCGGCGCGGTGGGGGGCGGCGGTGCGCCCTGACTGAGAGCGGTCAGCAACGGGTCGACGGCGTCGAGGACCGTGCGGCCGGGCCTGCGCAGATCGCGGCGCAGCGCGTCGGTGTCCCGGGGCACGCCGACCGCCGGTGCCTCCCCGAGACGCCGCACGGCGTCCTGGACGGTGGCGAGCCGGACCGAGGCCCGCTCGGCGAGGGCGCCGGCGTCGAGCGCGTCGCCCACGGACGACAGCCGTTCGCGCAGCCCGCGCAGTCCGCGGTCGAGGCGGGCCGCGACCGTGTCCGGGTCGTGCAGATCGTCGACGTGCCGGCGGACCTCCCGCAGCAGAGAGAGCAGGTCCTCGAAGGGGCCCCTGGACGGTGCCCGGCGCGCGGCGTCCTCCAGGTCCTCCCGCAGCGCGTCGACGGCGTGGGCCAGCTGCCGCGGCGGATCCGGCACCTGAAGCCGCAGGCCGGTCCGTCCATGCTCCGGGTCGGGCCGCACCGCCTCCACGACGCGGGTCAGGTCGAGCCGGGCGTCGGCGTAGGCGAACAACAGGCGGTCACCGGGGCGCAGGGCGTGCTGCACTCCCTCGACGTCGATGGACCGCGCACGGATCGCCACGTCGGCCGTCAGGTCGCCACGGCGGGTGGTGCGCACCGGCAGCCGGTTCCACTCGGCGCGGGCCGTGAGCGCGTTCGCGGTCTCGAAGGTCAGCGGCAGAGCCCCGGGTTCCGGTTCGCTCCTGACCTGCGAGCCGGCCGGGACGACGCAGGACGTGCCGACGTCCAGTGTGTAGGCGAGGTGGGCGGCGGCCGCCAGGGCGGGACGCGGCCGGTGCCCGACCAGCCGCCCGAGCTGGACCAGGGACTCGTTCTCCTGGGCCGTGCGCAGGAAACCCTCGTCGGCGATGCGCTCCTGATAGAACGTCAGGACATCGGCGACGACGGCCCACGCGTCCAGCAGCGCCATCGACGGGTCGTCCGGCTCCCGGGTCGTCAGCCCCGCCAGGGCCTCGTCGCCGCCGGGCCCGCTCAGCGCGGCCAGCATGGCGTCGAGGAACTGCGGGTGCCTGCCCAGGCGGTAGGCCAGCGCAGGCAGCCCCGGCCGGTTCCACACCGGGGCGAGGCCGGCCGCGTTCTGCGCGGGCTCCGTCATCGTCCACCCCTCAGCCGCAGCGTCAGACGCCCGTCCTGCGGGCGGGTGACCTCGCCGTCCAGCCGCGCGATCTCGAGCGGCCGCACGACGAGCTCACCGGACGCCGGTACCCGCGGGACCCGTTGCTCCGGTCCCGGAGCGTGCAGCCGGCGCAGTGAGGTGACCTCGGCGTGCCGCACTCCGGGAACGCTCATGCACGCGGCGACCAGGGCGCTGACGCGTACCGGGGTGCCGAAGGTCAGCACCGCCGGGTCGAAGAAGCCCACGGTGCCGTCCGGAGCCCGTCCCGGCAGGAGCCGCCGCTGGAGGGCCTCGCGGACGCGGGCGGTGACGTGGTGCGGGTCGACGAGCACGTCGACGGCGACGTCGAGCGGCACGAGGAGGGCGGGGCGGGTGACGACGTCGTGGCCGATGCGCCTGAAGCGGTGCAGCGCGGTGCGCACCTCCTCCAGCAACGCCGGCGCCGGTACGGCGGGGCCGCTCGGGTCCACGGCGACGTCGGCCTCGTACCAGCTGCCGGTCCAGCGCAGGGTCGCGGCGGCCTGCTGCACCGTGTGGCCGTCGGCGGCGAGGACGGCGTAGTCCTCCGCGGTGACGGCCCGCAGCGGGGTGCGGAACGGCGCCTGCGGGGCGGCCGTGCGCACCCGGGCCACCGGCTCGGGGTCGGTGCCCCCGCGCACCGGCAGCGGATTGCGCACCCGGGTGACCGCCCCCAGGCCGCCGCTGAGCGAGGCGATCCGGTTGACGGCTTCGCTGCCCGCGTTGCCCGCCCTTCCGTTGCCGACGCGGTACACGGCCCGCAACCGGGTCCCCGGGGGCGCCGCCCGCCCGCAGTGGCCGTCGCCGAAGCGCAGGGTGAGGATGCCCTGGTCGTCGCACTCGCCCACCACATGGCGGTCCCCGGGGCCACTGGCCAGCAGATCCCGCCGGGCGGTCCACCGGGCCCGCGGCTCGGTCGCCTCCACCAGGTCCAGCGCGGGCAGCGCCTCCCGGGGGTCGGGGTCCAGGGCGGAGCGCGCCGGGCCGTGCAGCGCCGGATCGGCGGGGTCGAGCGCGCGGGCGGCCCGAGGGCCCCAGGTCTGCCCCAGTTCCCAGCCGGTGTCGGCGGCGTCGAGGACGTAGCCGGACCGGGCGCGGCGGGCGAGCGTCGTGAGGCGGCGCAGCCGTGGCTCCAGCAGCGTGTCCAGGCGCGACAGCAGACGGGTCGCGACCTGCCGGCGAGTGGCGGCCCGCGCCAGGTCGTCCAGGACGGACGGACCGAACAGGGCCGAGAGGAGTTCGCGCTCGGCGTCGTCGAGTTCGGCCACCCCGTGGTGCACCTCGCGCAGCAGGTCCCGGGCCCGGGCCGCCAGGTCGAGGAGCTGCCGGGCCTGCGCCGCCGCCACATCGGACGGTCGGGGGTACGGCGGGGACCAGGTGACGGGAGCGCCGCGCAGCACGGCCCGGAAACGGCGAGCGGGCACCGCGGGAGCCGTTCCGTCACCAGCCTGCGGCACCTCGATCAGCTCGTCGGCGTCGCCACCGGGCCACCCCGGCTCCACTCCGTGCTCGACGAGCAGGGCATTGCCGCGCGCCAGGACGGTGGCCCGCGGCCGCCCGTCGGGCTCCCGGCTGACGCTCGCGGACAGTGGGAAGGTGAGGGCGTCCTCGTCGGCCCAGGCGATCTTCAGCACCTCCGTGCCGGTGTACGCGTCGCGGTCCCGGGTGACCCGGGTGAGCCGCACGGCCTGCCGGTGGCCGGGGTCCGGCGGCCCCCCGCCGGGCCCCCGTACCTCCTCCAGGACGAGCAGGTCACCCGGCTTGAGCCGCAGGCCCCGGCGGACGCCGTCACCGTCCAGGAGCGCGGCGCCGGTGGTGCCGGCCGGCAGCTCGAACGCGTTCCCGCCCCAGCCCCACACAGGGATGCCGTTGTGCTCCGGCATCAGCCGTACCGCTCGCCGCTCCAAGGGGCGGTAGACGGGATGCGCGCCCTTGGCGAGGACGTCGGCGGGCACCACCGGCCCCCCGGACCGTGGAGGCTCCTCCTCGGGCTGCACGCCGAACGCGACCTCCGCCAGGTCCAGCGTCATCGACGCGGAGGTCTCCACGCACACGACGGTGCGGGCGGCGCAGCCGTCGTGCATCGGGTAGCCGACCAGCCGTGCGTGGCGCCGCACCGAGGTGCGTAGCCGGGCGGTGCCGAGATAGGCCTCCGTGGCGACGGCGTCCTGCTGGTAGCTGAGCCGGTCCCCGACGTGCGCCAGCAGCTCCACCAGGGTGAGCCACAGGTCCGGAGCATGCCGCTCGGTCCACTGGGGCAGGGTCAGCGACAGCCGCTCCAGCAGCAGCCTGCGGAAACTGGCGTAGTCCTTGGCCAGGTAGTCGATGGCCGGAGCCGGGCGGAGGGGCGGGGGCGTCGGCGGGGGGAGCGGGCCGTCCGGCGCGCTCGTGCGGACGGTGGCACCGAAACCGAAGTCCGCCCGGTTGCGCGCGGCGTGGAACCCGCGCCCCAGCGCCCGGAGCCGGTACGTGGACTCGTCGCCCGGCCGGTCCAGGAGCAGCCGCACCCGGTGCCTGCCGCCCTCGCCTTCGGCCGGGGCTTCCCTGACGACCCTGAGGACGCGGATGCCGACGACCCGTCGTCCGCCCTCGATCACGAAACGGGTGCGGTCCAGGGGTTCCGGCAGCACGCCTGAGAAACTGACGGTGAGCGTGCGCCCGTCCGGATGGGCCAGCACGTCCTCGACAGCCGCCGGATCCCGTCCCCCGAGGCCCTCGTCCCGGTCATCAAGCACGGTCATGACGGGCTTCCTCCGCTCACCGTGACGGCGCGGGTCTCCCCGGTCGCCGCCAGCACGTAGGTGACGTGCACCAGCAGCGTGGCTTCCTCAGCGGTCACGGTGAGGGAGTCCACCGTGAGCAGGTCACCGAGCCAGCGCTGCAGAGCCGCCCGGGCGTTCGTCTCCAGGGCCGCCGCGAGTTCGGGGCTGTTCCCGGTGAAGACCATGTCCAGCAGACCGCAGCCGAAGTCGGGCCGGTTGACGCGCTCCCCGGGGCTGGTGAAGAGGACCAGTTCCACCATGTGCCGCACATGGTCGGCATGGCCGGCCGTGGAGGTGCGGCCCCGCGGGTCGACCCGGTAGGGGAAGTCGACGTTCATCGTCCTCACATCCCTCGCACCCGGAGCTGCATGGTCTGGACGAGGGGCGGGTTCGGCGGCGGTGTGCCGATGCCGACCGCGGGCGCCGGGCCGACGGGGGGAGCGGGCTGGAGCAGCACCGGCAGGCCGCCAACGAACACTCGGGCGGAGGTGTGCAGCCAGGTGACGCCCGTACACGGTGGCGCCCCGAGCGTCATGGCGGGGAACCCGCAGCCCGCCACTAGGAACGTGTCCGCGGTGGTGGCGACCGGGTGAGGGCCGACCAGCACACGCTGCTGGACCGGTGCGGGGATCGTCACCAGGCCGGGCGGGTGGGCGCACATCATCAGGGCGCCGTGGTGCATCAGCAGTCCGGGCACGGCGTCCTCACAGCACCGTCAGGGCACCGCCGTTGACGGTGACCTCAGGACCGGCGAGTCGGAGGGTGGCGAGCTTGGGGCCGCAGGAGATCTCGATCGCCGTTTCGTCGATCTTGATGAAGGGTCCCTTGTCCCCGTGCAACTGGAGCTTGATCCCGCCGCGGGGCCCCGGCTCGTCACTGATGACGAACGCGTTTCCGGAAGGGGTGGCCAGCACGATCTGCGGGACGCCGGCCGACGCCGACCTGGCCGCAGGGGGCACGTCCCCGGACCCACCGCGCCTGAAGCCCACCCACACCGCCCGTTCCGGGTCCCCGTCGAGGAACCGCACCCAGACACCCGCGTCCGGCGGCGGCACCACGTACATGCCGCAGTCCCGGCCGGCCAGCGGGGTCAGCGGCGCGGCCCACACCGGGGCCTCGTCGCCCAGCACCTCCGGAACGCGGACCAGCAGCCTGCCCGCACCGCCGGGGTCCACGGCCGAGACGACGACCCCCTCGTACAGGCCGTGCCACTGCCTCACCTGAGCTGTCGTCATACCGTGACTCCCTGAGTGTCGGTGCCGAGCCCGTCGCGGACCAGCGTGAAGTGCTGCCTGTAACTGTGCCGGGAGAGTTCGTGGGTCACGGCGGCCACCAGGTAGCGCCCGTCGTGGGCCCGGCCCGCACCCCGCACGCCCACGAGGCCGTGCGCGCTGAGCACATGGCCGTAGCGCAGGACGTCGACGGTTCCGCGGCCGGTGACCGCGTGCGCGGCGACCTCCCGGCCCAGCCCGGCCAGCAGCGTCCGGGTCAGGGAGCGGGCCGTGTGCCCCGGGAGCGGACCGGTCCGCAGGGCCGGGGCGGGGTGCGCCGCGAGGCCGTCACGCAGCAGACGGGTTCCGGGCGCCATGACCTCGGAGACGGTGGCCGGCGGCTCCAGGCGGTGCGTGGTGTACCCGGAAGTGGCCAGGCCGTCGTACGCGAAGGAGAGTTCCTCGACGTTGTCTGCGGGACCACAGCCGGTGGTGAGGGCGGGTTGCGGCGCGCCGCCGCGGTACTGCGGCCCCCAGTAGGCGGTACTGACGCCGGGGGCCGGGCCGGGCACGAGGTGGAACACGTGACCCACGTCCTCGGCCATCGCCCGCAGATAGGCGAGATCCGTCGCCGACTGGACCGGCACGTCCAGCACCGGGTCCGGCTGGTCGGTGAGCACCGGAGCCACGGCCTGGGGCGTGATGCCGTACTGCGCGTACCCGGCGCACACCGCGGTCGCCCGCAGGTGCGGCGCCAACCCCGGGAAGGCACGCCGGACGTGCCGGAGGTCCATCAGAGCGGTCAGGTCCTCGCCGGTGACCACGAGGTACGGCGCGCCGGGCGTCCGGCCGGCGTGTGTCTCCTGGTGGGTGACCACCCCGTCCATGAGTACATGGCAGCGGCCCGACAGGACGACGGCGACCACGATCCGCTGCTGCGGATGGAGGGGGCCGCCGGGCAGCACGGCGTCGGCCGGACGGGAGTAGGGAGCGAGGGCGAAGGTGAGCTGGAAACCACCGGTCGTACCGGCGGCGGAGGTGATCCGCACTCTGTGCAGGGCGTCGACCAGCTCGGCTGGAGCCGGCCGCGGCACCACCTCGCCGACCTGCAGCAGGAGCTGGAGACCGGGGGGCGTCACGGCGCCACGCCGTCGCCGACGGCCGCCGACGCCTCCGCGGGCAGCGTGATCCGCAGGCGCCGGCCGGGCACGGCGGTCAACTCGTCCGGGTCCATCGCCCGGTTGGCGTCGGCGATCCGCCACGACTGCCCGGGGTCGCCGTAGTACCGGGCCGCGATACGGTCGAGCCGGTCGCCGGCGGCGACGACGTGCTCGCCCACCACGGTCAGCTCCTCGGGCCGGGGCAGGAAGCGCCGCCGCAGGCAGGCCACGGAGCGGCCGTCCGCCGTGGTGTGCGTCGTGGTGGGGACCGTGTAGTACCTGCTGTGCGGCTCGAACACCGCCCGACCTCCTCCAACCTGGTGGTGCACGGCTCAACCGCCCACGTATCCGACGGTGCCGGGGCCGTATCCGACGAGGGCGGCGAAGCGCTCCCTGCTCTGCTGGTACTGCAGGTAGAGGCCGCCGGCCTGGTGGCCGAAGCCGACGTCGTCGACGGTGATGATCCGCAGTGTGAGCGTCACACGCGCCCTGATCGGGTTCAACTCGCCGTCATGCGCCTCTTCCAGGACCTCGACGTCCACCATCCGCACCGGCAGCACCCGGTGCGGCCCGAGCACCAGGACGGACAGCGGGGCCTGCGCGGGAGCGATCTCCAGGATGCCCCGGGCGGCCAGGTCGCTCTGCCGGTTCAGTTGCGCCGCCGTGGGTGTCACGGCTGTTTCCAGCGCGGAGAGCACGCCGAGCAGTCCACCCCCGGCCGGCTGGGCCACCCCGACCGCTGACGCCAGTTGGTCGGCGGCGTCGAACTCCGCGTCGATCCGGAGGGTCTCCCGCGCCGGTCCACGCAGCCGCAGCGGGTCCTGCCGGTCCCCGGTGTCGTCGGCCGCGCTCTGCGGCAGCAGGGAGCGGGTGACGCCGTCGGGGTTGTACTGGAAGGGCACGACGCGCTGGACGCTGCCCTGCTCGGGGTCGAGGAAGACGAAGCCGCCCCGGCGCGGGCCCGGAGTACTCATGACGTACCGTCACCTGCCTTCGGTCGTGTCCCCAGGGGACGTTGCCCGGCACAGCGCCCGGTGCACGGCAAGGGCGATGGTCCGGCCGAGCCGGGCGTCCCGGCCGCGCGCCGGTCCGACCGCCCCGTCGCCGGGGCGGTCCCGCCCCTTCCTACCGGTTCCGGGGCGTTCGGTGGCGGTGGCGAGGCCGAGCAGCGCGGCGAGTTCCGCCTCGATGGCCGTACACAGCTCCTCCGGCGACGGCGCCGGAACACCGTCCAGCACCAGGTGCCGGATCCGCACCTCCAGCCGGGGCGCCGTCACGTGATCACCACGGCGAGGTCGGTGTCGAACCCCTCGGCGTGCCCGTCGGCGAGCCGACTGTCCACCCCGTCGACCCGCAGCCGCAGCGGGTGGCGTCCCGGCCCGCGCGCGACCAGCCGGAAGCACAGGGTGCGGGTCGCCCGCGCGAACGGCTCGGCGGGCACCGGCCGGTCCGCCACCAGGAGTTCGGCCCGCTGCCCGGGGTGGACCGTGGGCACGCAGTCGACGTTCAGCACGGCCACCCCTCGATCGTCCCGCCGGACGGTCAGGGGGAGCGTGCCCTTGATCCGCGGGGCGACCGTCACGGTCAGCGGCCCGGTGGTGCGCTCAACACCGTCCGGGGCGGTGAGAACGACGGTGGCGGACCACCGGCCCGCTCCCTGGTCCGCGCCCAGGGTGGCCCGCAAGCCGGCGCTGCCCTCGGCCCGGCCCGGCAGCACTACCGGCGGGAGGACCGGGTGCGTCAGTCGCACCGTCGGGGTTCCCGCCCGCAGTCCGCCGCCGGTGAACACCACATCGGTGCCGGGGGCGGCGTGTGCGGGCACCACGGCGCGCAGCACGGGCCAGGCCCCGGCGGCCGATGGCATCGCCTGGGGCCCGGCGCCGGTCGGGCCCGTCCGGAGGACCGGTAGCGGGGCCCGACCGGGCAGGGAGCTGTCGATGAGCACGATCCGGGCCTCGTAGGCCACCGACAGGCGGTAGGCGTGGCCCAGGGCCGTCCACAGCCGGCACAGTTCCTCGGCGGTCGGCGCGGCGGGTGTGAGTCTCACCGGCTCCTGCTGCAGGTGGAGATCGCTGAAGCCCGCGGCGCGCCGGAGATCGGCGGCGCGCAGCTCCGGCCGGTCGTGCAGTGCCGACATCACCGCTCCGATCAGCCGCTCGGGGACCGCGGAGTCCGCCCCGGCCGGCGCGTGCCCGGTGAAGAGGTAGTGCAGGACGAGCGGGAGCGCCGGCCGGCGGGACTCCCCGGGGCGGGTTCCCACCGGATCGGTGTTCCGCCAGGCGGTGTCGACGGAGGTCCGGTACAGGAAGACGTTCAGACTCCCCGGCGTGCCGGCCTCGGCCGGTGTGACCGCCTCGCCCGGATGACGCACCGTCACCACCGCGCCCGGCACCGCGCGCTCCACCCCGTCCCGCAGAACCGCCCGCAGGGTCTCCGTCACCGCGGCGACGGCCAGCGCGTCGCTCATGACCGCCTCCTGAGGTACTCCTCCAGGCTCAGCCTCGGCCGCCGCCGGGGGGCTCCGCCCTGACCGGCGGCCGATGCCACGGCCGTGCGGACCACCAACCGGTCGATGGTGACGCGTACGACGGTGCCCGCTCGAGTCACCGCGGACGCCGCGGCCTCCCCGGTCGGCTCCGCGGCGGAACGCGCCCGGGCCGGGCCGGCTCCACGAGCGGGCCGGGAAGCGGGGCCCGAGGAGAGCACGCCCCGGGCGCTCACAGGGGTGACGACCCCGCCTGCCGGCGACCGCGCGCTCTCGGGAGTGCGGGGGCGGGCGCTGTCCGTGGTGCGGGGGCGCGCGTGGTATGAGGAGCGGGCGGAGGGGGCCGGGGGAGTGGGCAGGGGCGTCAGGGAGACGGGGGATGTCGCGGGGGTGGGCTCCTGCGCGGCGCGGGGGGCGGGCCGGGGGCCGGACCGGTTCGCCGCGGTGACTGGCCGGACGGTGGGGGGAGTGGGGGTGGGAGTGCTGGGGGTCGGCGCTGACACGATGGGCGGGGGTGGTGTGGTGGTGGAGGTGCTCGGGGTGTGGCGAGTCGGCCCGGTCCGGGGTCGGTCCGGTGCCGGTGCGGCGGTGGAAGTGTCGAGGGTCTGGCGGGTGGGCCCCGCGCCGGGCCCATGCGTGGCGGTTGCTGTCTGGGCGGCACGGGAGGTGTGAGGGGACGGCTCTGACGGAGGCGGTGTGACGGCGGCTGAGGGGGGAGTGGGGGACTCGGGGGCGTGGCGGTCGGGCCGGACGGAGTGTGGGCCCGCGTCGATCGAGGGCGCGAGGCCGGGCTCGTTCTGGGGGGCGCACGTCGGCGACGTGCCGGGCGGGGGAGGGAAGGACGGATCTCCCGCGCAGTGCGGGTGGGCCGGGGAGAGCGGCGCGGTAGGAAGTCGATGCGGGGAGCGCGCTGCGGAACCGGTTCCGGTGGAGGGCGGTGGCTCGGCGGAAGGCGGTCGCGTCCCCCGGTCAGGGGACGGCGGCGGGCCGCCTGGAGCCGGCTGGGCCGCCGCGCCCATGGGCCGAGCGGCGAGGTTCCCGGCGGACAGGTCCGCACCGGAAGCGTCACCGGCCCGTCCGCCGGCCGCCACCACGGGCGTCGGCACGTCCACCTCGTGGGCGTGGGCGTGGGAGTGGGCGCCGCCCGACGCCGGACCGCCGGAAGGCCTCCGCCGCGACCGCATCCCGCGCCGCGGCGGAGTCGGGCTCGCGTCCTGCCGGCCGTTCGCGGGGACGGGGACGGACCCCTGCCCGGCGGCATCCGGTGCCGACTGTTCGGGTCCACGGTGGCCGGGCGGATCGCCTACGCGAAGGCAAGGACTTGCCGGCGCCGGGCCGACCTGCGGCCCGAAGGGGACACGGGGAGTCGAGCCGGGCGGAGGCTCCCGCCGGTCCTGGTGGACGGTACGGGGCACGCGCGGGCCGTCGCCCCCGGCCGCCTGCCTTTCCACGTCGGCCGACTCGGCGATCCGCTCCGGACCGTGCTCTTCCTGGCTCCCGTCCCCGCGGCCTGGAGAGTAGCGCTGGTCCAGGGCGTCGCGGTGGCCGAGGCCGTCCCGGCGGTCGCACCGCTCGCCGTCGTCACCCTTCTCGGAGGCCTGCACGTCGAAGGGGAGCAGGCCGGGCGGCGCCGGGTCAGCCCCCACGGCGGGCGGTGTCTCCTCGTCCGCCGCCGTACCCTCGGCATACGGTGGCGCGGGTGCCTGGTGCCGGACCGCCGACTCCCGCGGGGCGTCGTCACCGCCCGGCAGGTGCGGTGCGGACGGGTCGAACACCTGGGGCGCGAGCGGCCGCAGCCACGGTCCGGGTGCGCCCAGGAGCCGGTCCACGAAATCGGTCATCCGGCGCTCACCTCCAGGTAGAACCGGCGGCGGACCGGGCTCACCGACAGCACGTCGGCCTCCGACCAGCCGTAGGCGCGGGCCAGGGCGTGGACCTCGTGCAGGATCCTGCGGGCGCAGCCGGACACGTCGGTCCACAGGTGTTCGGCGACGTCCAGCGACGCCGTCCAACGGTGGTGGCAGAAGGGGCAGTCGAGAGGGAGCAGGGGGTCCGCGCCGGGGTCGAGGTCCGCCAGCCGTCGTGCCACCTCCTCCAGTACCTCGTCCGGCAGGTCAGCGGGCGGGCTGACGTCGACGACGCAACGCCGCAGCAGCGTCTGACGGGCACCGGGAGAGGCGGGATCGACGGCCGCCGCGTCCCGGGCGGTGATGGCCCGGAAGGTCACGGTCGCACCGAGCGCCGTCAGGGACCCCGTGGTGGGCTCGGCCGCCGCGTCCGTGTCATCCGCACCGCCGCTGGGGGGTGGCAGCAGTTCGGCGGCGGTGACGGTGACGTCGAGGCTCTCCCCGCACGCCGGGCAGTCGGCCGCGCACGGCAGGGCGTCGCCGAAGGCAGCGCACCGCAACTCCAGCAGCAGGCTGTTGAGGGTGCCCAGGGGCAGGTCCGCGGCGCCCTGCCCGGTCGGCGCCGCAGCCGCCGCGAGGAGCAGCCGGCGAGCCGCAGGCACCTCGGCGAGTCCGCGCTCCCACAGGTCCAGCACGACCGCTTCCGTCAGCCGGCACGGCACGCCGCTCACCCGGCTGTATCGGTGAACTGCGGCTCCTGCGGTGGGTTGGTGTGCTCCCGCACCCAGCCGTGATGCTCCACCTTGATGTGCTCGAAGGCGACGCCGTTCGAACCGGCGTCGAGTTCGGGAAGCCCCTGGTACTCCGACACCCAGCAGTCGTGGACGGAGTAGGACAGCACCTGTTGTCCGCCCTCGTCGAAGACGTCGATGATCAGGTCGCGGCGGAAGTCCTTGAGGGAGGTCTCCAGACCGCCCGCAGAGTTCTTCAGGCTCCACACCCGGTTGGCCCACTCCTCGAAGGCCGTGTCGGTGGTGCAGCCGCGTTCCAGGGTGATGGCCTCGTACTCGGTGCGGCCCGGGAGCTTGCGGCTGGTGCCCGGGTCCCCGCCGTCTCGGTGCCGGATGACCTCGGTCGTCCGCCTGAGCCCGCTGACCTTGCTGATTCCCGCGATGTAGGCGGTCTCCCCACTGAACTTCACCCGGAACCGGAAGTTCTTGAAGGGGTCCCGGCGCGTGACTTCCGGCATCGGTCGTCCTCCTAGACCTGGATCTGCCCGGCGAGTTGCTGGATGTGCACGATCACGAACTCGGCGGGCTTGAGCGGAGCGAAGCCCACCTGGACGTTGACGATCCCCCGGTCGATGTCGTTCTGCGGGTTGGTGTCCTTGTCGCACTTGACCAGGTACGCCTCCTGAGGCGTGCGTCCCTGGAACGCCCCCGCACGGAACAGCGAGTTCATGAAGGCGCCGACGTTCAACCGGATCGAGGCCCACAACGGTTCGTCGTTCGGCTCGAACACCACCCACTGCGTGCCGCGGAACAGGCTCTCCTCGATGAAGAGCGCCAGCCGCCGCACCGGGAGGTACTTCCACTCGTCGGCGAGGCGGTCGGCCCCGCGCAGGGTGCGAGCCCCCCAGGCGACGGGCCCGGCGGCGGGCAGCCGCCGCAGGCAGTTGACCCCGACCGGGTTCAGCCGTCCGATCTCCCGGTCGGTCAGCGCAACTTCGAGGTCGGTGACGCCGCTGAGCGAGGCGTCCGTGCCGGCCGGGGCCTTCCAGACCCCCCGCTGGACGTCCGTACGGGCGAGGACGCCTGCCATCACCCCGGAAGGTGGAAAGGCGCGTACGGCACCACTGCGGAGCGGGTCGGGGGCGAGGACGCGGGGGTAGTAGACGGCGGCGTTCCGGCCGGCCTCGCCCAGCTCCACGTCCGCCAGCCGGTCGAGGAGGGTGCCCACCACCCCGGCGGGCGAGCCGCCGGTCGGCTCACCGGTCCATGACGCGGGCGGATCGACCAGGAGCACGGCGCGCCGCTCGACACACAGGTTGAGCGCGTCGGTCACCAGCGGCTTCACCGGCACCAGGTCGCTGAGCCAGTGCAGGTCGGGCAGACACAGGACGTTGAAGATGTCCGTCTTCAACAGTTGGTACAGCCCCTGCTTGTCCGCCCGGCCGTCCGTGTAGGCCGAGGTGTCGCGAGGGCGCTCGTCGTACTTGCCCGCTCCTTCGTCAGGGGCCGCGGACGGAGCGTAGTAGGGCGGGATCCCGCCGGGCGGGCTGCCCTGGGCCCGGTCCGCGAACGGATCGCCGTCCTCCGGTGTCGGGTTGGTCGGCGGTACCTCCATGACCCGCGCCTCGGACGCCCGTACGAGCTGCGAGGACTCCAGCAGGTGTGCGAGGTTGCGCGGGCTGTCCGGTTCGATGCTGACGTTGAGGTAGCGCTCCTCGGCCCCCGTCCGCATATCACGGACCGTCAGGTTGAAGAGGGTCCGTCGCTCGTGCGGACCCGGCTCCTCCGAGGTCTCGTGGTCGACACGCGCGCGCAGATGCCGGGCCCAGCGGCCGGGGGAGGCGGCGCGGAGGGTGAGGACGCTTCCCGCGCCCTCCCCGGCGGAGCCCGTGGCCTTCCGTCCCCCGCCGGGTGGGTTCTGCTTCTCCTGCCCGGAGGTGTCCTCGCCGTCGGTGTCCGGGCTTGCCGCGTCGTCCTTCGGCGTGGGGGCTGCGGGCGACGACCGGGCGTTGTCCCGGCCGGACGACGAGCTGACGCCGAGCGGCAGTGTGAGGGTCTCCACGTGCGGCCCGACCACCCGCACGACCTCGGCCTCGCTCCCGCCGTTCTGGTAGAACTGGTAGACCGCGTAGCTCAGCGGGCAGTCGGGCTGCAGGCCGCCGAAGAAGGCTTCGTAGTCGGCCCAGCCGGTGAGATGGACCGGCCGGTCGGCCGGTCCCCGCGGGGCGTACCCGACGAATGCGGCGACCGACGTGGGCACGCCCGTGATCGTCCTGACGGAACTTCTGACCTCATCGATGTACACACCTGGATAGGTGACGTTGACCGGCATGCCGGCACCTTCTCTCCGTCCTGGATGGGCCTGTCCCGGCCGGTACCGGGCAGTGCGCGGGCGGACTGGCGGCCGCCGGGCGCCAACCTGGAAGAGCGCTGCTCGTGATCCGCGATCACCGTATCCGGATGTCCGCGAACCGGCTCCGCCCAACCAGGTGCGACTGCTTCGAACAGGTGAGACGTGTCGGCTGATCAGCGGGTCCGCGCGGGTCGCCCGCCGCGGCCGTACGACTCTCCGGGCCCGTCCCCTGACGGATGGCACGACCGGCCCCCACGAGGTCGGACAGCCCCGCCCCGCTCGCCGCAAGACGTGGGCACCCTCGCGTGAGTGCGGCCCGGAGCCGGCGTGGAACCACCACGTCGTTCTCGCCCCCGTCGGGTCGGCTCCAGCGCGGCACTCCCGCCTTCCCGGAGGGTCCTCCGCCGGGCCCGCTCGCCCCGGCGTCGACAGCCGTCCCCGTCGGTCGCACACTGAAGTACATGAGGCGTCCTCGGGGGACGGGGAGGTGCTGGACGTGGACTGGTGGATATGGGTGGTGATCGCCCTGGCGGTCGTCGTGCTCGGTGCGGTGTCGGCCCTCGCCGTCCAGGCGCGGCGGCGCAGCGGCGGAGTCATCGCGGGCCAACGCCCTCCGAGAGGCGGAAGGGGGTCACGGCCGTGACCGAGTTCGTGCGGGCCGGCGAGCTGGCCAGGCTGCCGGTCGTGACGCTCGAGGGCGAGGACGTCGGCCAGATCAAGGACATCGTCTTCGACGCCGCCCGCGGCAGCGTCCGCTGCTTCACGCTGAGCGGACGCGGGCTGCTCGCGGGTCCCCTGAAGCGGGACCTGCCATGGAACAAGGTGCACGCCCTGGGGCCGGACGCGGTGATGATCCGGGACGAGAACGCGCTCGCCGAGGACAACCAGACCTCCAAGGACCTCACGGCCTCCGGGGGCGGGAACGTCATCGGAGCCCGGGTGATGACGGAAGGCGGCACCGACCTCGGCAAGATCGTCGATGTCGTCATCTCCGGGGGCCGCCGACCGGCCGTGGCCGGTTACGAGATCGAAACCGCGGCCCAGGGCCACCACCGCGTGCTGCTGCCCGTGATCAAGCCCGTGGCCGTTTCCGGGGAGATGGTCCTCGTCCCCGACGCCACCAGCGAGTTCACCGCCGGCGACCTGACCGGGTTCCCCGAAGCGGCCCGTGGGCTGCGCGGCCGCCTGGAACGGGAGACATGACGATGCTGCTGTTCAGCCAAGCCAAGGGCCGCAGCGTCGTCGGCCTGACCACCGCCGAGACCCTCGCCACCGTCACCGGACTCGCCCTCGCGGCCCACCCCGCGCGCATCGCCGCTCTCCGGGTCAAAGCCAAAGGCCACGGCACCGTCATCACGTGGCAACATGTGCAGGCCTTCGGACCCGACGCGGTGACCGTGCGCTCGGCCGAAGACGTCCAGGCCGAGGCCGACGTCCCGGTCCGGGCCGACAAACACCACGACCCCCTGGGCCGGCGCGTCCTGACCGAGACCGGACACGACCTCGGCCCGGTCGAGGACATCGAGTTCGACGAAGCCAGCGGACACATTCGACGCCTGATCACCGCCGACCAGGACATCGACGGCGACCGGCTGCTGGGCGCCGGCAGCCACGCCGTCGTCGTCGCCGCTCCTTGAACTCGGCGCGTGCCCACCGGACGGCCGCCCCGCCCGGAGGTCCGGCGCCTGACGTCGCGGGGCCACGCCGACGGTCCGGGGGCCGATGTCGCCTCGACTCGGGCCCCGGGTGGAAGGGACGTGATCGCCGATCCGGCGCGCCCGTGGGCTCGGGCGCGTGCACCACCAGCCGACGCTCGGCGACGCGTGGCCGTCCACGGTGACGCCGTGGGGGCGGGCCGGCCCCGCGAAGTCGTGCCGTACCAGCGGGAACGCCGAACCGCCACCCGTCAGGCCACGACCCCCTCCGGCACGTCCACGCCGCGCGCGGTGACCACATGGGCGGTCCCGTCGGCCAGCCGGTAGGACAGGCCCACCACGCCGGCCCGGCCCTCCTCGATCGCCTGCGTCAGGGTGCGGGAGCGGTCCAGCAGCAGATCCACGGTGTGCCGGACGTGCCCGGCGATGAAGTCCGCGTCCTCGGTGTGCCCGGCCGCGTGAGCGGCCAGCACACTGGGCGTCACACGCTCGACCACGTCACGGACGTAGCCCGGAGAGGCCGTGCCGTCCTGGATTGCGGCTCGGGTGGCAGCGACCGCGCCACAGGCATCGTGCCCGAGCACGACGACCAGCGGCGCGCCGAGCACACTGACCGCGTACTCGATGCTGCCCAGCACCTCCGGGCCCATCACATGCCCGGCGGTGCGGACGACGAACAGGTCGCCCAGCCCCCGGTCGAAGATGATTTCGGCAGCCAGACGCGAGTCGGAGCAGCCGAACAGCACGGCGAACGGATTCTGCGCCAGCGCGACCTCGGTACGGCGGGCGGCGTCCTGGTTCGGGTGCTCCACCGAACCGGCGACGAACCGCCGGTTGCCGGCAAGCAGCATCTCGAAAGCCTCAGAGGGCGTCGGGGACTGGGTGTCGGTGTCGGTCATGCCCGCAGGGTACGGCCTGTGCCCTGCGGACACGCGCAGGACCCCGCCCCGGCGGCCCGGCCGGCAGCCAGGACCATCGCGCACACGACAGCTCTCGCACGGGCGGAACGGCCGGTCCTCCGCCCGAGCTCCGCCCGCAGGGCGCTCCGGCGGACGTGATCCGAGTGAGACGCGTCCCTGCTGCCGTGTGGCGGAGGTCACGACGAAGAAGGTTGAACCTGGAGTCGTGTCCAGGATCTAGCGTCGGGTGCATGACCACAGCCATCCTGCCGGGCGCGTCCCGGTTCACCATCGGAGCACTGGCGCGCGCCGGCGGCGTCTCGGTGGACGCCATCCGCTTCTACGAGCGGCAGGGACTTCTCCCGGCCGCGGAGAGGACCAGAGGCGACCACCGCCGCTACCCGCCCGAGGCGCTCGATCGGCTCGACTTCATCCGGGTCGGCCGGCGCCTGGGCCTGAGGCTGGAGGAGATCAAGGACCTGGCGGATGCCTGCGAGCAGGTCCCGGACTGCCCGGTGACCCACGCCGTCGAGGTGTTGCGCGGTCGCATCGCGGCCGTGGAGCGACAGATGGAGGAGCTCACCGGCCTGAGGGACCGGCTCGTCGAAGTCGTCGAGAGGATGGAGTCCCATCGGGACGGGGATTTCACCGCGGAGACCGTGATTCCGGTATCAGCGACGGAGAGCGGCCGATGAGCACCCTTCTGACGGCCCCGGCCCGCGCGCTCCACCGTGCCGGCCTGATCGGGGCTCTGGTGACCTTCGCCTGCGCGGTCGTTTTCCAGGTCCTTTCCGCCGCGCACCCGGGGGTGCACCTTCAGCCCACTGACGTGCCGCTGTCCCCCGACGCCTTCCTGCGGCCCCTCGACGACGAGCCGGACGCCGTGCTCGTGTGGATGGCCTTCGACACGGTCTTCGTCGTCGCCTACCTGACCACCTTCGTCGCGGCCAGGGCTCTGACCGTCTCCCGCCTGCTCGGTACCCTCAGCCTCGCCGCGATGATCACAGCGGGTGTCCTGGACATGGCGGAGAACGCCGTGCTCGCCGTCCACGCGGCGCAGGCGTCCGTGATGGACCCGGCCCCCGCGGCGCCGATGATGACCTTGTACGTGATCGCGCAGCTCAAGTCGACCGCCGCGGCCACCGGTATCGCCTTCCTCGCCCTGGCGCTTCCCGCGCGGGACCGGCTGCTGCGCGCGGCGATCGTGGCGGCGGGCGCGTTCGTGCTGGTCACCGCCGCCGGTGTGGCCCGTCCCGAGTTGGCGGGGCTGGAGGCGTTGCCGATCCTGCTGCTCATGGGTCTGCTGGCGGGTGTCTTCGCCGGCCGGCTGAGGAAGCCCGCCACGGCTCCGTCCGCCGTGGCGGAGGCGGCGTAGCCGCACGGGAGCGCCGGGCCGCCTGTACCACCGGGTCGGCGTAGCGCTACGGGAGCGCTGGGCCGCCTGTACCACCGGGTGGCCCGGCTCGACGTTCTCCCGGGGCCCGGTACGGACCGACGTGCGTCACCGTACCCAAGGGTCCGGTGGCCGCGGGCTCGGCGGTGGCCGGTCCGGGACCCGCCGCCTTGCAGGCCCCGCGGGCGGCCATGGTGTCGTCGAAGAGGAGTACCGGGAGCACGGCGATCGCGGCCGGGCCGAGCACGCCGATGACTCCCCAGGCTCGCCGGGCCGGTGCGCTTGCCCGCCGTGCCCCGAGTGTGGGGAACGGGACCACGTGCAAGGGCGGAGGCGCGGAACGGGGCCGCCGCGGCACCTCCATGAAGTTCACCGCGCCGGGGCCGCGTCCCGTCCGGCGCCGAGGGTGAACTCGGCCGCCTCGTGAGGCCGCCCGTTGATCTGGAGTTGCACGCTGTGGAGGCCGGGGTGGTAGCGACGCGTGCTGAGTTCCCGGAAGGAGTGACGGCGGACGGCCGACCAGCGTTCGCCGGGGGCGAGGCTGCGGGAGGTCAGCTTGAAGACCTTCGGGCTGAGAGTGCCGTTCGCCTTGCGGTGGTGGACGACGTAGTCGATGACGAGGGCGGTGGTGCGGGTACCGGTGTTGATGACCTCGTAGCCGAACACGAGATGCTCCCCGATGCGCACCTCGGGTGTGCGGATCTCGGGTCCGACGACCCGAACGGTGACGTCGGGGTCGTGGCCGAGGAGCGCCAGGGCGTCGGCGTGGCCGTTCTTGACGAGGGTGCGCATGCCGTGCCGGGCAACGGCGGGAGTGGTGGACGCCGGGGCGGCGAGCCAGCGGGCGGCCGTGGCGACGGCCGTACTCGGGTGGTCCTTGCTGATGTCGTTGAGGTGGTTGGCCACCGAACGCCTGACGTACGCGCTCGGGTCGCGGTACAGGGCGTCCAGGATGGGCAGGGCCGGGGTCGGGTCGGTGACCAGGCCGGTCAGCCGCGGCGCCCACGGCAGCCGGGGCCGCGTGCCCTCACTCGCCAGCCGGCGCACGTGCTCGTCCGGGTGGCGGGTCCACCCCATGACCGGCCGCAGCGCCCGGGGGAGGTCGTGGCGGAGGAAGGGGCGTACGGCCATCTCCGCGGTCAGCAGCGGAGTGAGTTCGGCGAGCAGGTCCAAAGCGGGCTCGAACACGGCGCTGTCCAGGGCGCGTTCGGCAACTGCCGCGTTGACGGGGAAAGTCATCCAGCCGGTGAAGTCGGGCCGGCGCAGGGCGGCTCGCACGACGTGGGCGAAGGCCGGGTAGTCGTCCGGAAGGTCGGTGAGGACCGCTTCCTTGACCGCGGTGACGCGCCGGCTGAATGTCAGGTCCTCCAGCAGGGCGCCGACTCCGTGGAGGGCGGTGGCCGGTGCGGCGCCCGCTGCCGCCATGACCGAGGCCAGCAGGTCCGTGGTGCGAGGGTTGATCAGTTCGTCGGCCGTGGGCACGGCTGTCCCTTCTCATCGGGGCCGGTACCGGCGGCGCGCCCAGGGTGTGGTCGGGCGTGCCGCCGGTACCGGTTCGGCTACGGCTGGGTGCTGTGCAGAACCCGGGCGTGCCGCATCTCGTGGACCTCGCCGATCAAGCTGAAGAAACCGGCGACGCCGGGCTCTGCGGGCATCTCGCGCGCCGCGCGCGCGGCGGCCTCGGGCGAGGCCCACAGGATGAGGTCGAGGAGCGAGCCGTCCTCGCAGTGGGCGAGGTGTGCGCCGAGGAAGTCGTTTCCGTATCGCTCGCGCAGGAGGGAGATCAGCCGGTCGCGCTGCGCGGTCAGCTTCGCCGGGTCGGTGGTCTCGAAGCGGACGTACTCGATGGTCGCATCCAACGGGGTGTTCCTCTCGATCGTCATGTCACGGATTCACTGGTGGAGATCCGTGATCGACGCTATCACGCATTCAGTGAGTCGAATCCGTGGGTCCGGTAAGTTGGGGTGATGACCCTCAGAAGCCTGCGCGACATGCCGTGGATCGGTGAGCATCCCGTGCTGGATCTGGCCAACACCGTCCTCGTCGGAGCCGGACCCGCGGGCGAGGACGTCGACCTCCTGCGCGATCCGGAGCTCGTGACCGCCTGGCGGGCCAAGGCCGCGGACCGGGCGTCGGCGGACCTCCCGCTGGACGAGCTGACGGAACTGCGCGATCCGGTGCGTATGGTGCTGGACGCCGCGGCACGTCAGGCCCCTCTGCCCGCCACGGTGCGCGAGCGCCTCAACGCCCTGGCCGCGCGCGCACCGGTGACCTTCCACGTCGACGATTCCGGCCGCCTGGCGGAGCGCGAGGCCGGCGGCCCGGCCGCCGGTGCGGTGGCCCGGCGGGCGCTCGCGCTGGCCGCAGGGCCGGAGCAGACCAGGCTGCGCCGCTGCCCCGCCCCCAGTTGCGGGATGTTCTTCCTCGCGCGCAGACGGGACCAGGCGTGGTGTTCGATCGGCTGCGGCAACAGGGCGCGCTCCGCCCGCCGGGGCGGCTGACCGTCCCGGCGCCTCCCCGGCGAGTCGCGGCCCGAATCCGTCAGCCGTCGACGAGTTCGCCGATGAGCCGCTTCATGTGGTTCAGGGAGATGAGGTGGGCGTGGATCCATCTCAGGTAGCCGCTGTCGCGGAGCCGGATGAGGTCGCTGCCGGGGAGGCGGTGCAGTTCCTCGTCGTCCACTGCCATGAAGTCGGTGAAGCTGACGGACCTGCCGTCGCGGTGGCTCGCCGTCATCAGCTCCCGCCGTAGCAGGCCGAGGCGGAGCAGCTCGCTGGTGAACTCCCTGGTCCGCAGGGTGTCCCGTACCCCCTGGAGCACCATGGTGACGGACTCGTCCAGGAAGGGCGTGCGGGAGCCGTCGTCGAAGAAGAGGCGCTTGCCCTCCGTCGTGCTCCACCCCGTGAACTCGGTGTCGATGCAGATGCCGACCTCCTCGTTCCCCAGGTCCACCGGCACGAACGGATAGGCCCGGATCACCCCCGGGATGTAGGTGTGGGGGCGCCAGAGCCCGTCCGGGCCGATGTTCTGGTTGCGGCCCTCCTCCAAGCCCAGAACGACGCAGGGGGCCGGCTCTCCGTCCTTCTCGGCGAAGACGATCGGGTGCGCCAGCGCGGCGTCGTTGAACTCGCCCGCGGTGATCATGGCGAGCTGGAGTGACGCGGCGAACTCGGGCGTCGGTGCCGACGAGATGCGTAGCGACACGTGCGTCTCGTTGCTCAGTCGTTCGAGATGCATGAGATCAGAACTCCCCCGCCTCTTAATCACGGATTTGCTTGTCAAATCCGTGATTAAGGTAGCAGGCTGGCCGGGTCGCCGGCCGTGGAGTCCGAGAGTGCCGGGTGCGACCTGCGGGACGAGTCCGGCGGCGGCCCCTGTGTGTCGAGCGCGGGTCAGGACTCCGGGAAGAGCGTCATCGCCGCCCTGGCGGCTCGTTCGAAGGGCTCGGTGCCTCCGCTCGCCCGGCACAGCACCTGTGCGCCCTCGAGGAGGGCGACCAGCAAGGTGGCCTTCTCCTCGGCCTCGGTGGCCGGGATTCCCGCCTCCCGCAGATTCCGGGTGAGCTGTTCGGTCCACGAGGTGAAGGTCGCGGCGGCGGCCTGGCACAGCTCGCCGTTCTCCTCGTCCGCGGGGACGGTCACGGCGGCCACGGCGCATCCCGCACCTCGGGCGGCGGCCTGGGCGACCGGCCGCGCGAACGCCACGAAGGCCGTTGCGACAGCCCTCGGGTCGGCCGCGCGAAGCTCCGCGAGCCGGGCGCGCACCTCGTGTCCGTGCCGGGTGGTCGCCTCTGCGACCAGCTGGTTCTTGCCGCCGGGGAAGTGATGGTAGATGGCGCCACGGGCCGCCCCGCTGCGCGCGAGCACATCGGTGAACGACATTCCCTGCAAGCCGCGTTCCCGCAACGCGTCGACCGCGGCATCCACCATCCGGCCCCGGGTCTCCTTGGCCATCGTGTTCCGGCCCTCCGTTCGTCTCCCGCTTGACTAGTACGCCCATCCTACTCCAGAGTTGCCCTCGCTAGTACGTCCGTACTAGTCGTCTGTCACCAACCCGATCTGTCAACCGACTTGAGGAGCACACCCATGCCCATCGCCGTCATCGCCGCCGCCGGCGCCCTCACCCCGGCCGGCGAGCGGGAGATCATTCCGCGACTCAGTGACGCTCTCATCGACGTGAGCGGACTGACCGGCAACACCTTCTTCACTCCCATGGTCGCCGGCGTGCTGCACCTGCTCGACCCCCAGCACGTGTACGCGGGCGGAACCAACCGATCCCTCGTACTGGTCGAACTCAAGCTGCCCGACATCGGCCTGCCGTCCGTGGCGGCCCGTGCGGCCTTCATCGAGAGGGCCACCGACATCGCGTACGAGCTCATGTCACCCGGTCACGACCGCGGCGACATCCGGATCAACGTCGTCAACGCCCCGGACGGAGGCTGGGGGATGGGAGGCCACGCCTACACCGGGGAGCGCCTGGTGGACGCCATCACCCAGGCGTCCACCACCGGGACGCACGCCTGACCGGCCTGTCGGCGTACCGGCGACCCGAGACCCGCCCGCGGTGTCTCGGGTCGCCGGAAGGCGCACCGGGCATGCGGTACGTGCGGTACTGCGGTACACCTCGACGCCGGGCTGTCCGCGCGTCGACCACCGGCAAGGAGGGGACCATGAGGGTTTCACGTCTGCGGCACATTCCCGGCATCGGCGTGAACGTGATCGGTGACGCGGCGGATGCCGCCATGGACCCCGACATGCTGCGTCTGGAGAATCTGGACACCGACCTGCGTCCGCCCCGGATCGCGCTCGAGATGACCCGGTCCGCCGTGGAGGACGACACGGCCAACAGTTACCTGCCGTTCCAGGGGCATCGCGGACTGCGGGAGGCCGCCGCCGCCCATGTCACCCGGCTGTCCGGCGTCCACTACGATCCGGCCACCGAGTGCGTGAGCGCCGCCGGAGGGCTCAACGCGCTGCTCAACGTGCTCCTGGCCACGGTGGAGCCCGGCCAGGAGGTCGTCGTCTGCGATCCGGTGTACGCCGGGCTGGTCAACCGGATCCGGCTGGTCGGGGGCGTTCCCCGGCACGTGCGGTGCACTCCCTCGCCCGCGGGCTGGCAGGTCGATCCCGACGAACTCGCCGCAGCGGTGGGGCAGGGCACCGCTGCTGTGCTGGCCATGTCGCCGGCCATGCCGACCGGCGCCCTGCTCGGCCCGAGTCACTGGAACGCTCTCGCCCCGGCCTTGGAGCGGCATGACTGCTGGCTGATCCACAACGCGGCGATGGAGCGCATCCTGTTCGACGACAACCGCCCGGCGCATCCGGCCGCGCACCCCGGCCTCGCGGAGCGGACCCTCACGGTCGGCTCGGCGTCGAAGGAGCTGCGTCTCATCGGCTGGCGGGTGGGCTGGACGGTTGGCCCCGCCCGGATCCTCTCCGACATCGCCCTGGTGGGGATGACCAATGTCGTGTGCCAGGTGGGGATCGCCCAACAGGCCGTCGCCGCGGCGCTCGACGCCCCGACGCCGACGAGGACGTCGCCGCGGCCACGCGCGTCTGGGAGCGGCGCCGCGACATCGTGCTGCGTCAGCTCGACGGCTATCCGCTCATACCCCCGCACGGCGGCTGGTCCCTTCTTCTCGACACCGTCGCACTGGGGCTGACTCCCGGGGAAGCGTCCGAACGCCTGTTCCACCGCGGGCGCGTCGCCGCGACGCCGATGACGGGGTGGGGCCCCAGCGGTGACGGATACCTGCGGCTGGTCTTCGCCAACGAACCCATGGACCGCCTCGGCGACCTGCGCGAACGCTTCCGTACCGCCCTCGGATGACGGCACGTCGCCGAGGCGGCCGGTCGCGTCCGGCAGCCGCCAGGGCGCCTCGTCGTGCATCGGCGCCGATTCCGCCGATCGGCTGCTGAAAAGGCGTCAGGCGCAGGGGCTGCCACGGAGGTATCGCGGGGAGCACCGGCTCGGCCCCGGCGTGCCGGTGGACGACGAGTCGGCGGTGGGACTCGTCGACGACGAGGCGCGGATCGTCCGCCGTCGGAGCCGGTCACGCCTGTCCCCGACGCCCACCGGGAAGCCCGGTTCCGGGACGCCGTCGCCGCCGTAGCGCGCCAGGAGGCGATCTCGTTCACGACACGCTCGGTGAGGCCGACGCCGGCCTCACCGAGACCGAGAACCAGGGCAGGCGCCTCTTCGTTCGCGCCTAGAAGAAGCCCAGCTTCTTCGGCGAGTAGCTCACCAGCAGATTCTTGGTCTGCTGGTGGTACACGACCTCACCCGCCTCTGACCTGCGGCAATGGATGGAATCGCCCGATGCGAAGCCGAGTTGGTCCGTCCCTGGTCCGGATCACTGAGGCCCCCGGGTAGATGCTTGGGAAACCTCGGCGTGCCTCAGCGGCCAGGTCTGCTCCCCGATCCTGCTGCGGCATCTGCGAACGCCTCGAGTGCCCGCAGCGGGCGGCGCGTTGGTGCCCCGCCCCGTGGCGCCCATAGCCGCCTGCGGGGGAATGCGGCTCCGGAGTCTTCCACCTGGTCGGACAGCTACAGCCACGACCCCGCTCATAGCGGCTGTCCTGACACGAGTCCGGTTGCGGCGGATCAGCAGCCGGTGGCTGCCGGGCCGGGGTCCAGCCAGGCCGATGACAGCTCAGTCACATCAACGGTGCTTCTCGGCGCCGACCCCTGCCACCCTGGACGAGCTGATCCCGCTCACCTGCCACGGGATCCAGCGACTGCTGACGACGCTGGTCGACCGGCCCGTGCACACTGCAGTAACTCTGATCCCGGTATCGTGCTTGGGTTGCCTGATATTACGGGGAGGGGCAGCGGTGCCCGAGGTGCAGCGGGAGCAGTACATAGCCGTCGTCGAACGGCTCGCCGGTCGTTGGCTCCCCACCACTGAGCAAGTCCTGCCTGCCGGGCTGCGGGCTCGCCTGATCGGCGAGCGAGCCCTCGACGCCTATGAGGAGGGAGCGGACGACGGCGCCTTGATCGACGCTGTCGCAGCTCTCAGCGCCGCCGATGCCTTAGGCTCCGCAACGCCGGAGCTGCACGAACGGCTCAGCCATTTCACAGCACAGCCCGTGGGGATCACCCGATACGAGACCGTCGCGTCACCGGCCCCCCGTGAACCCGACCCGGACCGCCTTGGTGAGCTGCTCGACCTTGTCGACGCCCGTACCGGCGAGAGCCGGACTCTGGCCCCCATGCCACTGCCTGCAGCCTCGGGGGCTACAAACGGTTACACGGGGGAGGTCTCGGCGTATGAGCTGCTGGCCAGCATCTTGGCGATGCGCGACACCCTCGACCCTACGGAGGTTTGGGCCGACAGTGAGGAGGAGGCTTGGAGGGTGCCCCTACGGTTGGGCCGGACCCACCTCATGCGGTACGCCGACACCCGCAATATTGACGCATTGAACCAGGCCATCGGCGTTCTCCAGGCGGCTGCGGCGTCGGTCGAAGACGATTCCGTCCGGCAGGGGTATGTTCTGCTCGGCGATCTGGCGTTGGCACAGCTCATGCGTTACGACGCTACTGGGCACGCGGATGATCTCAACGAGGCCCTGCACCGAGCCAGGACGGCACAGGGAGCTGCGGTCTCAGAGTGGGCGGGGGCCCGATACCCCGCTTTGTGGCATAGCGTGTTGGGCGCCGCGCTCTGGTTGCGCCACGAGGCCGACGGGGACCCCGCCGACCTCGAAGCCTCGGCCGACGCGTTGTGGGTCGCCGCGCAGCGATGGACCCATGTCACGTCGGTTTCATGGCTGCGTCTGACCGGGGCGATCCAACGGCAGCAGTACGCGCTGTCGCGGCAGGCCGCTTACCTGGAAAGGGCGTTGGTCCAACACCGCCGCATCGCCACGGCGCAGATGCTCGTACACGATGCGACGGTGCTGCGCGAGACATGGGCAAGCGTGGGCTACACCCATCTTGCTGAGTACGAACGGTCCCGCGAGCCGGACGAGCTGGACCGCGCCGTGCAACACCTCACCCGCGCACTGGAGACCGACGAGCTCCAGGAGCGCGACTCCGCTGCTCGGCTTGAGTGGACCCGCGTGCTCGTCTCAGGGCATCGTCTGCGCGTCGAGTACAGCGCTGACCGTGACGCCTTGGAAGACCTCGTCGCCACCCTCGCGGGGGTGGTGGCAAATGCGCCCGCGGACTCTCCAGAGCGTGCTGCATGGCTCGGTGCCCTTGGTGAGACTCTCTTGCGGAGATATGAACTGGCGGGCGAGGCAGACGACTTGCGGACCGCTCGTAGTCTCCTGGAGCGCGCCGAGGACCGCTCGGCACTAGCCACCGTCTGCCATCTCCTGTACCAGCACAGCAGCGACTTGCATGCGCTGGACGACGCCGTGCGCATGGGAGCGGAAGAGGTGCGCAGGACGGCTGGCCCCGAGGGAGCGCACGTGACGGCGGCGGCCGGGCTCGGTCTGGCCCTGCTGTCCCGCGCCGAGGTGCTGCGCGCTCCGATGGATGCAATGGCTGCTGCGCGTCTCCTGGATCACTGCCTGCAGTGGGGTGATCAGTCCGAGGTGCGTCTAGCCTCACTGCGGGCCGAGTTCGGGTGCGCTCTGCTGAATCTGCTTGAGCTGCCGGTCGCCGGCGTCGGGGCCGTGCCCGGCTACGAGGGCGATCCTCTGGAGGATGCGGTCGTGGCCCTGGTGGACGCGCTGGACGTCGTCCGGAACCACGAGGGGGACTGCTCGCGTATCTACGATCTTCTCACTCGGGCGAACGCGGCGGCGAGTTTGGTCATCGCACGTGAGGAGAGGCTGGGCGAGGGCCCCGGCCGGCTGCGCGGGGAACGGCCGGTCTGGATGCGTGTGCGCGCGGCACTTGACGAGTGGGCCGTCGAGTCGGGACGCTCTCGGCTTCCCAGAAGCGGCGACTGGCGCGACGCCCTGCGTGAGGAGCCAGTCACCATGCGGGGGGCGCTGCGTGAGCGCATCGTCGACACCCTCATCCGCCACCTTGGTGACCGATCTGCCGAACAGGTTCGCCGGGTCGTGGGCGAAGCAGACGTGCTAGCCAGGGCCTGTCTGGAGGCCGGGGACGCCGAGGCCGCTCTCGAACTGGTCGAATCGGGCCGGACCCTGGCCGAGGAGGTGGCGTCCGGCGCAGCCACCGTCACCGGTTCGACGCTGGAGGAGCACCGGCGCATGCGGAGGGCGCGACGGCTGGAGATCACCGGGCCGACCGGCACCCGGCTGCCACAGCTCATGACCGGCCCGGCATCGACGCGGTCGGGGGACGCCCTGCGGGCCTCCTTGCTTGACGCCCTGTCGAGCACCACGGAGTTGCTCGCGCACGGCTGGCCCGCACATCTGTGCCGGACGCTGGGCGTGGACGCCGTGGTGTACCTCTTGGCCGGCCGTCGCCATGGATGGGCCCTCGTACTGCACTCGACCGGACGACTCCATGCGCTGCGGCTTTCGCAACTGCGCTCCGATGCACCGGACCTGGTCAACTTCACCGCCGCGCACGACCAGCAACTTCGAGGAGTCGCGAACACGGCGCCGGGTGATGCGTGGCGCGGGGCGCTGCGCAAGGTCTGCGACTGGGCTTGGCGAGCAGCGGTCAAGCAGCTCTTCGAGCATTTCTCGGCCTCGGGGTCCCAGACAACGCCACGGATCGTCCTGATCCCGTCCGGGACACTGGGCCTGGTGCCCTGGCACGCGGCACGGCACCGGGTGCGCCGGAATGACGGCAGCTCGATGCACCGCTTCGCAATCGAGGCCATGTCCGTCAGCTACGCGTCCTCGCTGGGGATGTTGACCCGGTTCGCCACCCGTTCCTTGGCACCGCTCGCGGGGAGTGGGCTCGTGGTCTTTGACCCCACGGGCGATCTGCCCCATGCCCGCCAGGAGGGCGAAGACGTCTACCGCTGGTTCTATGCCAAGGGGCAGCGGCTCGGCGGCTCCGGCGAGAGCGCGGCGCCCGCCACGCCCGCCGCTGTCCTCACCGCGCTACAGGGTCATGAGGCCGAACGCGGCCACCCAGTGGCTCACTTCGCCTGCCACGCGCGCAATGGCGTCCCCGCGACGGACTCGTACTTGATGCTGGCCGGCGGGCAGCGGCTGCGGGCCGGTCGCCTTCTTGGTCTGGCCCACGGCAACAGCGCCGCACGGAGCACGCAGGCCCTGGTGGTCCTGTCCGCCTGCGCGACGGCGGTGCCGGGAGCGCACTACGACGGCGCTCTGAGCCTGTCGACGGCATTCGTCGCGGCGGGGGCAGCCGCCGTGGTGGGGTCGCTGTGGCACGTGGAAGATGCCACGACCGCCGCGTTGATGCGGGACTTCCACACTCTGCTCAACCTCGACGGAATGCCGCCTGCCGAAGCGCTGCGCACCGCCCAGCTGCGGCTGCTGCGCGAGGCCCGCGCCCGGACCCGAGGACAGAGCCCCAAGGCCAGGACTTCGGCGGAGGACCCCTTCTTCTGGGCCGCATTCGTCCATCAGGGCCGGGGGCATCCGACGGCGCCACCCGCTGACGGAGCCTCGTCGGCGATCGCTGAGCTCCCCGACAACCCCACGGATGGCGGCGGCTCGTCCGATGGCTCCGGGTTCAGACTGCCGATCTTCCCGAGTCTGCCGGGGCCTGGATCGGCTGAGATCGTATGGACCTGCCCGGTGACCGACTGTGCCGAGGAGGCGATCGGCGATGATGACTCGCCCTACGCCGCCGATTGCTGTCCTGCGCATCCCGATAGCGCCTTCGTCAACTCGGCGTAGGTGGTTGCTGTGGGCGGACTCGTCAAGGGATTCCTGGAGCCGATCGCGAAGCGCTGGAGCGCTGCGATGGGCGGTCCGTTGCTGCTGTTCTGGCTTGCGGGCACGTTGATCGTGCTGTGGCGCCGCGATGACGGCGCCCATCCATGCCGCACCACCGAGTCATGGACACGCGTGTATTGCGGCATCGCCGCGCAGCAACCGGTGGGTCCCCTCGTGCTGTCCGCGGCCGCACTCGCACTCGTGGTGGTGTCCGCCTGGGCGGCCTCGGCGTCGGCTCCCTTCGTGCTCGAAGTCTTGGCGGGCCGCTGGGGCACGTCCCGGCCTGCGCTCGCGTACACCCGGCGCCGCATCGCGCGGCACCGTGCCCGGCGCGCCGCATTCGCACGACGTTCGGAGCCGCCGGCGGGGCTGAGCGGGGATGCCCTCGGCGCCTGGCAGGTGCAGACTGGCTGGCATGCCGCGCGTAGTCGGGCGGCATCCGCGCGCTATCCGCGGCCGCGCGACCCGGAACGGTTGTTGCCCACGACACTGGGCAACGCGCTGATCTCGGTGTCCGCCGAGACGCGCCGCAAGTATGGTCTCGAACTGAGCGTCTGCTGGGACCCGTTCGTCAAAGCACTGGAGGCCCCCGACCGCGATGACCTGACGGCAGCGGCGACCCGTGTCTTCGCCCGGGTGCAGGCACTGATGTGCTCGGCGGCCACCACACTCTGGGCGGTGCTCCTGCCCGGCTGGTGGCCGCGCCTGTTCTGGATCACGGTGTGCGTCCTGTTGGTCGGGGCGGCGCACCGGGCGCTGCGCGCGGGCGTGGACGCCTACTGCCGACATGTCGGGGACATCTTCGCCCTCCACCGGGTCCGGCTCTATCGGGCGCTCGGGATCACCCCGCCGGCTTCGAGTGCGCAAGAGGTGACCTCCGGCGAGATCCTGAGCGCCGCCTTGTCCCTGTCCCTCAGCACGCTGCCGAACGGCTCGACTCCTATTCCTTACGACTGGTCCCTCTAGCAACACAATGAGCGTTTTCCCGGACGCAGTCGGCTGTCCAGTCCGAGTTGGTCCGGATGCTGGACGAGGCGGCGGCGCTGACGCTGGGTGTGCGTAGTCCGGCTATGACTTCACAGAACAGCTAGGCGAGCTGGTGGTCCGTGCCGCTGTGCATGTGGACTCGGTGTCCAATGAGCCTGCAAGTGACAATTTTGAAGTGGGTTTTCGGACACGAGCTTTCTATGCTGGCGTACTCGGGAGAACGGGGGTCAATATGGGCAAGGGCCGGAAGAAGACGGGACGGACACCTCCTCAAGGGTTGGGCCGACGACTCGCAGGTATGGACATGGCCAGCATGCAGGCTCTGCTCACTGCGGCGGGCGCCAGTCCCGGAACGCGGCACAGATGGGCGTCGGTCGGGTACCTCCTTCAGCAGTTGCTGACTGCGCCGCCAACCGGGTGGTCTTCCGCCAAGGCTGTGACCGTGGGCGGGCTACTGGACGCATGCCGCCGGGAAGCGCCCTGGCTGGCTGGACTGGAGGATTTCGTTCCGTCCGATCCCCGTCAGGTCGTGCTCACGCGGCTCGGTGATGAGGTGCTGCGGCTGGCTCCCGGTCAGGTGGAGAGGCCACTGGCCGACATCACGCGCTGGAAGACGGTGGCTCAGGCGACGGATTCGGTACTGGTGCCCGAGCTGGGGTTCGGGATCTCCGAATACGTCGAGGTGGGATTGCGGTACGCCGATCTTGCCATTCGGGCATTGGCCTCATCGTGGCCCGATGGGGACGTGCCGACAGAGGGTCCCGCAAAGTTGACCGACCAGGAACTGGCGGCGGCAGAGGTCCTTCTGAGCATGCCGGTGGAGGCGATGGTCGCCCCCTCCGAAACACTGCGGGCCGCGCTCAACTGGGCTACCGCACAACAGGCGGAGCCGATTTACGATCCCCGTTCCCCGCAGAGTACTTTCGGCAGGTACTTGGCCGTTTCCCATCAGCAATCCGACGATGACGCAGCGAGGTTCTGGCTACCGTTGGGCTTTCTGCCCGAGAGCCTGGGACAGGGCGTCGTTGATCTCGCTCGCCACGCCGCCTCGTCAGAAGCGAACGTCAGCCTGCGCTTTGCCCAGCTCGCAGCTGAACGTGCACGCCGAGCTCTGTGGCGGTTCTCGGACAAGATTCTCGGCCCTCCTGATACAAGCAGCGGCCCGGCTGTCTCCCCTCGCGACGTTGTGCAGTGGGTGGTGATGTTCGGCCCTGCCAGGGCGTTGCTGGTACAGCTCTTCGCGCGCCCTCATCTGCAAGACGCTCAGTTGCGGGAGGAACCAGCAGCGCTGCGGATCAGCAGGCATGCCCGCGCCCATCCGGACGAAGAGGTTCGTGTCCCGCTGCCCGGCGGGTCCTTGACCCTTCCCGCGGGGACGGAGATCGTTCCGCTTCTCCTCGTCGCCTCTGCAGGCCATCTTGTTGCGCCCCAGCGACCGGGGCTTGCCGCTATGTCCCTTGAGGATCTGCTCTGGGCCTCGACCACCGCCGACAGCGACACGGACCTCTATACCTTTTGCCGTGAACTTGCCGCACCGAACAGACCCCACATGATTGTCTGGGAAGCAATTGACCTAT
>NZ_CBDQZH010000057.1:0-39446 GCF_965341775.1 Streptomyces sp. bgisy159
TAACCCGCATGACCCCAAGCGCACCACCGGCGGCTCCTCCGGCGGCCCCGCAGCAGCAGTCGCCGCCCGTCTGACCCCCGCCGACCTCGGCAGCGACCTCGCCGGCTCCCTGCGGCTCCCCGCCCACTACTGCGGTGTCTACGGCCTGCGCCCCACGCAGGGACTCATCCCAGCCCGCGGCCACGTCCCTCGCCCGCCGGGGTGGATCACCAGCAGCGACATGGTCACCCCCGGCCCCCTGGCCCGGCACCCCCGAGACCTCGACCTGCTCCTCGCCGCACTGACGACACCGTCACCCGACGAGAACAACCCCTGGAGCGTCACGCTGCCCACGGCGCAACGCGAGATCGGCCAGCTCCGCGTGGCAGTGTGGGCCGACGACGCGAGCTGCTCAGTCGACCGCAACACCGCCGATGCTCTCGCCACCGTCGAACGGACGCTGACCTCCGCCGGCGCGAGTGTCCGCCACACCACGGGGCCGGTCGGCTTCGCTGACTCTCTGCGCCTCTTCGAGCAACTCCTTTACGCCACCACGACCGCAGCCACCGACGACGACGCCGGCGCCGCCGAACTCGCCGCTGCCCGTGACCTGCACACGGACGATGCGAGCCCTCGAGCCGCCTTCCTCCGCCACCGAACGCAGACACACCGTGTCTGGCTCCGCGCCAACGAGGAGCGCCTCCGGCTCCGGCAGACGTGGCACCGGTTCTTCGCCGACGCCCGGCACGATGTCCTCATTACGCCCGCCGCTCCTACTGCGGCGATCCCAGCCGGGAGCCGCTCTCTCATGGTCGACGGCGTCGAACGGAGCTTCTTCGACCAGACCGGCTGGGCCAACCTGACCAGCCACGTCGGTCTGCCCAGCCTGGTCATGCCTGCTGCGCGTAGCGCCGATGGCCTCCCGATTGGTGTGCAGTTGGTAGGACCTGCCTATTCGGAGCGGTCCTTGCTCGTGATGGCCGAGCACCTGGCGCCTCTGCTCGGCGGGACGGCCGGGGGCGTCATCGGATCATGGAGCGGATGACCTCTGCGTCGCCGTTGTAGGCGATGACGGCACCTTCATCGTCCGTAGGCGGTTCGAACCGAGCGAAGAAGTCGTCCAAGGCTTCGGGAGTCACGTTCAAGGCATTGGCGTCCTTGCGCTGGTTGCGCGCGGCGAGGCGCCACAGGAGCTTCTCCCTGGAGGCCGGCAGGTAGACGAGCAGCGGGAGTCCGCTCGCGGCTCGGACTGTCTTCTTCCATTCCTCGCGATCGGAACGACGCCACAGGCCGTGGTCGAGGACGACGGCACGGCCCGCGCCGAGGTGCTCCGTGAGCTGCGCACGTACGGTCTCGACCGCAGGAGCCTCGCGCTCGAAATACCCGTGCTCGGGGTAGTCGACCCCATACCGGCCGTGGAGGCGGTGGACCTCCTCGTCAACGCTGAGGCGGACAAGGCCCATCGCGGCGAGGGCCTGTGCAAGGTGCGTCTTGCCGGAGCCGGTGATTCCGATGAGCAGGACGGCGGTCGGCTTGCTCACGATGTCGCGCTTCCTCGCGGTACTGCTGGTAGCTGCTGCTTACGTGCGGTCGCGTGGTCCGTAGACGGCGGCTGCCTGGCCGGTGTGGAGGGCCCAGTATCGGTCTCCGTAGCTGAAATGCCACCACTCCGTTGGATAGTTCACAAAACCGGTGGCTGACATGACGCGGCAGAGCGTGTCGCGATGGGCCCGGGCGGCGCCGATGATCGAGTTCGCGTGGGTGTAACAGGCGCCGTCGCTTTCCTCTGGGGAGGCGTTCATCCTCGTCCCCATGTCCACCTCCTGGCCGTCCGAGGCCGCGAGGGTCAGGTCGACGGCCGCGCCGGCGCTGTGCGGCGCGATCTCCGGTGGGGAGACGTAGCGGCTTGCGGCCTCGTGGACGCGGCTGTCGCTCCAGTCGGGGTTTCCGCGACGTAGCTTGGTCGCGTACTCCTCGAAGTACGCCCGCTGGAGCGCCGGAGGTCGGTACCCCTCGACGACGAGCAGGCGGAGCTCAGTGGGAAGCAGTCGCTGGGCGTGTTCCAGGCGCTCGATGAGCCCGTGCCGCAGGTGCGCGAAGTGGCCGTCGGAGTCCTGCTTGCGTTGATCGACGAGGAACAGGCCGGACGCCCGTATGTCGATGAGTTCCTCGCCGCAGTCCTGAACGGGGATGGCGGCGACTCGAGGGTCGGACATTAGCACGATCTTCAACTACGTCTCCTTCGACGCTAAAAGAGGAGCGGCGCGACAGGTGTACGTCGGTGTCGGCGGTCAGGCCAGGCCGTCGCCAGGCATAGCCGCTGTCCGGATGCGAAACGCGTGAAGTGCGCTGGCGAGTGGTCGATGGCCAGGTCGGGCCGCCATGCGGTGAGGATCTGGGCGCTGCACACGAACAGGCCGTCGGGGAGCTGATCGAGCGGGTGCCAAGCCCAGTCGCCGACGCTCTCGTCCGGCTGCGTGGTCGGCTGCCCCTGCCAGGCAAGGACGAGCGCGCCGACGGTGACCCGCAGGACACTTCCGACGTGGTCGAAGAGCGTGCCCAGGAGCTGGACGTCGCCGGTCCGAGCGACCAGACCGGTTTCCTCGCCGAGTTCTCGGATCACCGCGTCCACGAAGGATTCCCCGGCCTCCACGCTCCCACCGGGCAGTTCGAGGGTGCCGCGTCGGTGTCGTCCCAGCAGAATGCCCTGTTCGCTCAGCAGGATCGCTCCGACGCCGACGGCTGCGTGGGCTGCCGGCGCTCGGGTGCTGCGGGGCCGGCTGGAGACTCGCGCTGGCCGGTCGGGAAGGCGCCGGGCGCGGATGACCTGCTGGATAACCGTGGCGCCCTCGTCGGGGTGAGGCAGCAGGTCGATGGCCTCGACGCGGAAGCCGTACTCGGTGAGCAGGTCCTCCCACAGCTGCGGTGACAGGACCCACATCTGCGTCGGCAGGGGCGGATCGTCGCGCAGCAGGATCATCTGCTCGCGCGGCGCCACCTCCGTGGACGGGCCGCGGCCGTGCAAGTCGGTGTGGAGGAGCGAGAGGATCAGAGGGGCACCGGGGCGCAGTCCGTCGCGCAGCGCGGGCAGGGAGCGGTGCGGATCGATGAACCCGAGCGTCCCGATCGCGTATGCGGCGTCGAACGGCGCGGTGCCAGCCAGGTACTCGGCCACGTCTCCTTGGACGAACTCCACGCCCTCCACGTTCGTGTGGGCGGAGATGGCGCGTTCGTGCTGGGTCGGGGACAGCTCGATTCCGGTGACGCGGGCTCCGTGCGCCTGGGCGAGATGGACGGCGTGGTGGCCAGCTCCCGAACCGATGTCCAGGACGCGGCGGCCGGTGACGTCACCGAGGACTTCTGCTCCCGGTCCGACCCCTTCCCAAGGCGTCCAGGTGAGCTGGTCGGGGACGGGCGGGGTGTAGGCGCGAGCCAGTTGTCGCTGCCCATACATATGCCAGGCCCGTGTGTTGGTGTCCTGGGCGGCCACGATTGCCTCCTGGGTGGGTGCGCTGGGGATCAGGTGTGCGTGGTGAGGTAGGCGGGGCCTTCGCCACGACGGGCCTGTTCGATGGCGTCGAGGCGGGCGAAGGCGCGCGGCGCCATCAGTCCCTGCCAGGTGGCGAGGTCGTGCACGGCCCACATGTCGTGCTCGGCGGGATCGAGCCGGATCCGACCGAGCTGCTCTGCGGTCAGCCGCCCTCCGTCGAAGATGAGCCCTACCTTGTTCAGCGGCAGGCGGGGCCCGGCGTGCAGGAAGTGCGTGAGGAGAAGCTTCGGCGTATCCAGGCCCAGTTCGAGGCCGGTCTCTTCGACTGCTTCGCGGCGAGCGGTTTGCAGCGGGTCCTCTCCTTGGGCGTCCAGGTTGCCGCCCGGGAACTGCCAGAGGCGCGAGCCGTAGACCGAGCGCAGTTGAACCGGCCGGTCGTGTTCGTCGCGGATGTACAGGCAGCCGTACACCGTGTGGTGGGGGACGGTGTGCGCGTACTGCGCGGGCGTCATCGGCATCGGTCGGCCTGGCCGTGCAGGGCGGTGGTCGAATGCGAAGGCGAGGGCGCCGAGGCCCTCCTTGGCTGGCGGGTAGATGCTTCGCAGGTTGGCGAGCAGTTCTCCGGGCGGCCCGTTCGGGTCGATGCGCGCGGGGTCCTCTGAACTGAGCAGATCCTCGAAGGAGGGGTACGGGGTGATCCGCTGCACGATGACGTCGAGCTCCCGGCCGGTGTCGCGGTCGTGGAAGACGACCGTGTCGCCGACGGCAACGGCGCGCTTCCGCGGGGTGGCCACCCTCACTTCGATCGTCTTGCGGCCTGCTTCCACTAGGCGGTAGTACCGCGGGAGCAGGCGCATGTGGTGCTCTTGCCGTTCCTCTCTGGCCGCCGGACTCCGGACGGCTGGGATCGCCTGTTGGGTGTCGTCAGGCACACATGCCTCCGATAGATGCGGTGTGGTTCGTTGCGTTCAGCGGCCCATGGAAGGTGAACGGGGGTTGCTCCGTGACGGAATCTTCAGGGTGGACCATGTCCCGCCCCCTGCTCCGTCGGCCCGTCACACCCGGCTGCTCTCGCGGGCCGCGGAGGTGTCCGACCAGCTGGCGATGTAGCCCACTGCTTGTTTCGGCGAGCTGCCGCACTTCCTCGGGCGGGAGGTCCGGGTGCATGGAAGCGGCCATGTTCACACCCAGCCCGTTTCGGAGTAGGAGCGGCCGGCCCGGATGCCCTCGATGGCGACCCTGGTATAGGGGACGAGGTCCTCGGGGAGGGCGGCCGGATCCCAGAACTTCCACTGGGTGCACTTGTCCGGCTCGCGTAGTTCCGGCTCGCCGCCCCAGGTCCGAGCGCGGAAGAACAGGCCCATGCGGGGCCGGCCCCCGGCCCGGTCGATGTGGTGGACGACGTGGACGAGTTCGACGTCCTGTCGTTCGATGCGCTGTTTGTGGCAACTTGAATTGGCCCCACCCCGGCACTGAAGTTGGCCCCACTCGCTGGCAGAGACCGGTCGTGTGGGGGCGTCAACCTCGCTCCGACAAGTTGTTTTGGCCCCACCCCGAACGAGTGGGTTCTCTGGCCGGGGGGAGGGGGCGGAGCGGTAGCGTGAAGCACATCGGATCCGGACTGGACGACGGGCCCCGACAGCCCGCTGGACTACAGGATCTCGACCCGTGTTCGATCCGGGACCGACGGATTCTCCGATCTGCGGTGGACGACGGGACGGGCATCGGCACGACCGGCGGAGAACGGCTCGTGCCTAACTGGGCCGAGGCTGGCGCCCCGCAAGGGACGCCGGCCTCGGTTCTTGAAGCGGATCGGCTCAGAAGCCGTGTCCCGAGCCGCAGCGGAGGGATTGTCGGGGGTTGGGAGGCGCCGTCGGTAGCCTTGCGACGCCTTGGCGGGGAAACGGCTTCAAAGTGCTGTGCCAGGCGCCTCCGGACCGCCGAGGATGGTCAGATGACGATCACTTCGCAGGCCCGTTCCTTCGACAGGGCAGCCGCCAGCTATGCCGCCAACCGTCCTTCGTATCCGCCCGCGCTGCTCGATGCGGTTGAGGAACTCGCCGACCGGCCCTTGAACGGTGCCCGCGTCGCGGACATCGGTGCCGGCACAGGACTGGCGACCGCCCTCCTTCATGCCCGGGGTGCGCGCGTCATCGCGGTGGAACCGGGGTTTGGAATGGCTTCGCAGTTCCGCCTCGGACTGCCCCATGTCCCCCTCGTACTCGGTGACGGCAACAACCTGCCGCTTGCCTCCGAGTCCATCGACGTCATTACCTATGCCCAAGCCTGGCACTGGACCGACCAGCGCAAGTCCGTCCCAGAGGCCCTCCGAGTACTGCGCCCCGGCGGTGCACTCGCTCTCTGGTGGAACGACTCAGACAGCACTGTGTCCTGGATAGCCGACCAGGACTCCCGCCTGCGCCGCCTCTTTGGTGCCAAAGACAGCGAACCCGACCCGATGGCCCGATTCCGCGGCTTGCCAGCCCAACTCAGCTTCGTCACCCGACAGGTCGTGTGGACCAGGAGCGTCCCGCTCGATACCCATCTCGCGAACCTGGCCAGCTATTCCGACTTCCTTGTTCTCGGCGAGAACGGCACCAGGACGTTCCTGGCTGCTGAGCGCGACCTTCTGACCGAAGTCTTCCCGAACGGCACGGTCGAGGAGCACTACGTGGTCAGCTTGGCCGTTGCTGCCCGTTGAACACCATGGCAGCCCAGCGGGCGGATCCGCCCAGAGAAACAATGGCCTGACCTGCGCCGAAGCCCCGCGCATTTTGCCATGCGGGGCTCCGACACCTGTACTCACGACTTGCGGTGCTTCTCCTGGGTCTTCTTGAAGCGGAAGCTGTCGGTGCCCGTCTCGACGATGTGCGCGTTGAAAGTCACCCGGTCCACGATCGCCGCGCAGAGCCGGGGGTCGGTGAACGTCTGCTTCCACTCCGAGAACGGTGCGTTCGAGGCGATGGCGATGGCCCGTCGTTCCTCGCGTTCGGTGAACACCTGGAACAGAAGCTTCGCCCCGGCCTTGTCCAGGTCGAGATAGCCGAACTCGTCGAGACAGAGCAGGTCAACGCGTCCGTAGCGGGCCAGAGTCCGGCCGAGTTTCTTCTCGTCCGCCGCCTCGGCGAGCTCGTTGACCAGGTTCGCCGTGGTCGTGTAGCGGACCCGCATCCCGGCCTCAGCGATCGCGGTCCCGATGCCGATCAGCAGGTGCGACTTGCCGGTGCCGGAGTCCCCGATCAGGCAGAGCGGCAGGCCGACCTTCACCCAGGCCGGGTCGGCCAGGGTGCTGACCTGCTCGGGGGTCACGTTCGGATTCTTCTCGAACTCGAAGTCCTCCAGCCGCTTCGGACGGGGGAAGTTAGCCTCCCTGACCAGCCGGGTCTTCTTCCGCTCCTCTCGCTGGAGGCACTCGGCTTCCAGAAGATCGGCCAGGAAGTCCTTGTAGCTGGCCCGCTCCTTCAGCGCCGTTCCCGCGATCTCCTCCCAGCGTGAGCGGATCGTGGGCAGGTGAAGGGCCCGGCAGGCTTCGTCGATCACAGTCTCGACGGCGCCGGCGGCGGAGGCGTCCTTGCGGGGGCCCGGGACCCGCTCACCGACGTCGAAGAGGGCGGTGCTGTCGTTCATGCGGAACCTTTCGGATGGCGGGTAAGGAGCTGGTCATAGACGTCCACCGACGGCGGGGGACGGTTGTCCTCGGGCAGTTCGGGCCGGCGGGCGGGAAGCGTCAGCAGCTGCCCGCCGGGGATGTCCGCCAAGGGCGGAGGATCGTTCTCGTCGTCCTCCGGCTCGGGGTCGCGGGCGGCGGACTCGGCCCTGCGGGCCTCGATGGCCACCACGTCCGGGCTGATCGATCCGGCCTTGATCGCGGCAGACATCCCGGCCTGGACCGCCTCGGCGGGCATTCGCCGGTGCAGCAGCAAGACCTCGATCAGGGCCCGGGTGCCGGCCGCGTCCCCATGGGCCTTCAGGGCGGCGGCCCAGAACGCCTCATGGATGGCCGTGAAGGAGCCCTCGGCCCGTGCGGCGGCCAGCGCGGTCGACCCGGCCATGGCGCCGGGCTTGACCAGGAGGATCTCCAGGTAGTGGTCCAGCACGTCGCGATATCCGTAGCGTTTGGTCAGCCGAGGATGCCGGGCGACGATGTTCCGGCGCTCGAAGACCAGCAGCTCGTTGCCCCGCAGCAGAACGCGTACCCGTTCGCCGATGAAGCGGGCGGGCACCGAATAGTGGCTCTGGCGGACGGTGATCCGGCTGGTCCGGTCGACCTTCGGAGTCAGCGTGATGCCGCACTCGAAGTCCTCGGTCGGCAGTGGGGCCAGTTCCTCTGCCTCGATGCGGAAGTTGAAGCCGATCGAGGTCAGCTTCCCGCGCAGGATCCGCTCGTCCTCCGCTTCGTCGATCGTGGCGATGCGGGCGTTCAGCTCCTCCAGCGACGGGACGTCGGGCACCGGGACCAGGTGGGCCCGGCGGAAGCGTCCGCCTTCCTGTTCGACCCCGCCCTTCTCGTGGGCGCCTTCCTCACCGGGAATGCAGTAGAAGGCATCGAACCCGTAGTGCGAACGGAAGGTGGTCCACCGTTCCGATTCCACCCGGTTGCGGCCGGTGCAGACCTGCCGGACCGCGGGCTTGAGGTTGTCGTAGCGGATGTGCTTGGTCGGGACACCGCCCAGCACCCGGAATGCCTCCGCATGACCTTCGAGGAACGACTCCTGGGCCTGCGAAGCGAACACCCGGTGGACGGCCTTGCCCGAATACGACAGCCGCAGCGTGAACAGGTGGCACTTGACCACCTCGCCGGCCACCCGCACCCAGACATCCGCGAAGTCGACCTCGGCTTCCTCACCGGGCAGGTGTGTCTGGGGCACCATTCCCTCCAGATGCTGGCGGCCCTCACGGTCCTCCGCCACGATCTCCGGCCGCCGTTTGCGGACGTAGTTGCGCAGAGTGGAATACGACGCCAGGTCGAAGTCATGCTCCTCGGCCAGGCGCTTCTGGATCCGCTCGATGGTGTGCTTCTGCTTCCTCGGTGCCTTCAGATCGGCCCGCAACATCGCGTCGATCCACCCGGTGGCCGGATCCAGGACGCGGAACTGCCGTTGGCTGGACTTGCGCGGCGGCGGGATCGCGGAGGCCATGGCCTGCCGGACGGTTCGGCGGTGAACACCGTATTTCGCCGCCAGCGCCCGCTGCGAGATCGACGGATCGAGACGGACGTCCCGACGGATGTTTTCGAACAGCTCGACACGCGATAGATGCAACCCGGCCTCCCGACACGGCCATGACCAAGCACACGGCCTCCGACATGACCGTGAACGACAGACACACCCTGTCGGGCTCGGGCAGACAGCGCAGACCATTCACTCGGACGAGGGCATGTCGCCTCAGAGTGGCATGAGTGGGGCCAAATCAAATGTCGATCAACTGGGGCCAGATCAAAGTGCCGGAGTGGGGCCAACGAAACCTGTCACAAACAATGCGCAGACCGGCCTCCTCCCATGCCTCTCTGATCAGGCAGGTAATGGCGCTCTCCTGCTCGCAGTGGCCGGCCAGGACGTGCCAGGTGGAAGGCGCGAAGTTGGAGTCGGGGTGGCGCAGCCCGAGCAGCACCGTCCCGTCAGGCCGTTCCAGGTAGAGGTGAACGCCGATGATGTTGGGAACCGTGCCGTGCGGAGCGGCCGGGCGGCGCCCCTCGTGCGATGCGGGCCCGCTCTGCGACACGGTGCGGGATGCGCCGACCGGGCGGCTGGCGGCGTGGCGCCGTACGAGGGCGCTGGTGGTGTCTGCGATGCGGAGGCGGTGGAGGTCGTCGGGGGCGAACCAGGCCAGCATCACCCCTTCCGTCAGGTGGAGTTCGCGGGGGTCACCGTTCCAGCGGCCGGCGTAGATGGCGATGGGTACGGTCCCGCAGGCGTCGTCGGTTGCTTCCTCGATGCCGAACGGGGTCAGGTCGGCGATGTGGAGGCCGGCTTCCTCGGCCAGTTCGCGCCGCACAGTGTGCTCCAGGGTGGCGTCCTGGGGCTCTCGGCCGCCACCCAGCAGTGACCACATCCCCGGCTCCCAGATCCGGCCGGGGAAGTAGTCGCGCAGGTGGAGCAGGTACTCGCCACGGTCGTTGTAGATCAGGGCCGAGGCGTTGGCGGTCGCCGGTCCGGTTCCGGGCGGGAGCTTGAGCAGCTTCTGGCGCAGGGAGGGGGAGGCCACCCTGTGCGCGGGACGCCATTCGATGCCGCCGACCTCTTCTTCCTGCAGTACCAGCGGCACCTCTGCCGCGGTCTGCAGGCGGAAGAGGAACCGGAGGTCGAAGTGCCGGTGGCCGGATTCCCCCTTGCCCGGGTGGGCGTCGATGTCGTGTATGTCGATGTCGAACGGGACAGTCTCGTAGCCGGGCCACGGTGCCACGGCCTGGGGCGGGATCCCGGTCTCCTCGTGCAGCTCCCGAAGAGCCGCCCCTGCCAGGGACTCGTCCTCGGGCTCGGTGTGTCCGCCGGGAGCGAGGACTTTGCCGCTCGCCAGGTGCAGCACGTGCAGGACGCGGCCGAGCGGATCGATGACGATCGCGCCGCAGGTGACGTGTCCGGTGAAGGTGGAGCGGCTGGCGATATCGGTGGGACGGTCGAGGGCGCCCAGGAGGCCGCTGAGCCGCGCGCTCGTGAGGGTGGCGAGCGAGGTAGGTCTCGACGGTGGTGCGGATGTGGTCGGGTGACAGCGGCATTCGGCTACCTCAGAGGAGCGTGAAGCGGGACAGATGGAGGCGGGGTAGTCGTTCGTGTCAGCTCAGCCGCATCCCCTCAGCAGGGATCTCCTCGATGGCAGCGGGCCGAGCGGCAGGCAGACCCCACCGCTCCCGGGCCGTCTCAGCGGCAAGCAAGGCTTGCCGCGCTCCGGGCGGCCCCCATCCGAGCAGGGCGGCTGCTTGGGCGGGGGAGGCGAGCAGGCGGGCGAAGGGGTGGCCGGTGGCAGGGTCGACGGCCGCCGGTCCGACGGCGGTGACCCGGGCGGCCAAGCGGAGCCGGGCGTTGGGCCCCACCCCGCCGTAGACCTCACCGGTTTCGTCCAGCACCCAGCCCAGTCGCACCGGGTCAGTCAGAGCGAGTTGCGCTTCCTCGGCGGCTTCCCGGTGGAGGGTGTCCTCGGGAGTCGCGTCGGTCTTCTCAACCGTGCCGCCGGGCAGCATCGGCAGCGCGCCTTGCGGGCCGGGGTCGGCCAAGAGGACGACCCGGCCGTCGGGGACGAAGCACCACGCCCAGGCTTGCTGCACGGGGAGCCGTTCGGGGACGGGGTCGCGGTTGAAGGGGCTCTCCCACAGAGGCCGGTAGCGAACGTGCACGTCATGGCGGTCCAGTACCGGGACGTCGAGGATGTGCCGGCCGTCCGCGAGGTGAGCGGTGGCCGTGTTCCCGAGCCGTGCACGGTAGGCGGCGAGCATGATCTGCCCGTCCACGGGGCGCAGCCGCTGCACCGCGTCCCGGGTCTCCAGGAAGGCGTACTCGGACAGCTCCTCGCGCGGGAGGCGGATGGCCTCCGCCTGGTCAGGAGTGAGCGTTCCGCCATCGAAAACGAACCGGATCTCCCCGGGGAAACGCGTGCTGTGCTGGCTGTCCGGGTGGTGCGGGGAGAGGGAGTGGACGGCGAGCACGCCCGACAGGGGCAGGCTTGTCAGGCCGAGTTCCTCGGTGATCTCGCGCCGGCAGGCGACGTGCGGGTGTTCGCCGGGTTCGACGACTCCTCCGGGCAGCAGCCACCGGTCGTCCTCGCGGTAGGTGGGGTGAACGAGCAGGACGCGGCCGACTTGGTCAGTGACGAGCGCGGCGGCGCCGACCCACACCGTGTGCCGGGGGACGGCGTGCTGCCCTGCGGACAGGGCGGCACGCGGTGCGACATCATCCGAACCTGAGACGGGAGTGGTCACTTGGCGGTGCCTTCCTTATCGGTGGGGCGGGCATGGGTTCGGCACGGGCCGGGAGCGGTGATCAGGAGGTACGGCCGTTCATCCGGCGCTGCAGCTCCCTCGGACGGTGAGCAGTGCAGCGCGGCCGGGAACGATCGGCCAGTCCACGGTGATGCGGGTGTGCTTCTTGGCAAATACGTGCGGTTCGTGGTCTCTGGTCGGCGGGGTGCAACTGGCGGCCGGTCGTGCGGTGATGCGGGGGCAGAGGGCGCCGCGGTGGTTGTGCTGCCAGTGCCGGACCTGCTCGGCCATCTCCTGTGCAGCGAGGTGTCCTCGGGTGCCGTGGCCATGGACAACGAACTCGTACAGGCCCTTGCCGTCGTCTCCGTCGCCGATGCGCTCGGTGGCCAGTCGCGCGAGGGAGTTGCCGCGGACGATCGCGGCGCCGGGCCAGTGCTTGGGCGGCGGGTTCAGGACCCCGTTGTCGCCGTCGGAGTCGGCCGAGAGGCGGCAAAAGCCCGGCAGGGCCCCGGCGAGGTAGAGGGTGAGGGCGTCGAAGGGTTCCTGGCCGCCTACGGTGACGTGGGTGTACGTCACGGTCGGCTCGCAGGTGAGGGCTGGGGCGAGTTCGTCGACGGGCAACGGGTTGCCGTCTTCCCAGGACAGGTGGACGCCGGTGCCTGGGACGGTGCGGCGATTCCTGTGCCAGGCGCCGTCGCCCTGCATGGCGACAAAGCCGCAGACGATGAGCGGCTCGTCGCTGTGCAAGGCCCCGTCGTGCTTGGTGAAGCTGATGGCCCAGTGGTACCCGTGCAGACGCACCGGTGCGACGAGACGGCCGCCCTCGGCCAGGGCGTCGATCCAGGGCAGATCCCAGGTGTCGACGGTGACCACGATGGCGTCGAATCCGCCGTCCGGCACCACCTCGGCAGGCAGGTGCTCGGCGTCCGCGGTGACCACGCGGATGCGGCCGTATCCGGCCTGAGTCAGGAAGCGGGTGGCCCGGTCGGTGACGGCTGGGTCGATGTCGAGGGTGGTGACGTGGCCGGTCGGGCCGGCGAGTTCGGCGATGAGAGCAGCGTTGTAGCCGCCGGAGCCGATCTCCAAAGCGTGGTGGCCGGGCTGGATGCGGGCGGCTTCGAGCATGTCGGCCTGCAGCCAGGGCGCGGAGATGGAGCTGATGACGGTGCCGTCGTCGCTGTGGCGGGTGGCGATGATCTCGTTGGCGTACGCAGCATGGAGGGGCGTTTCGGGGGCGAAGGCGTGCCGGGGCACGGTGCGCAGGGCGCGGTCGACCGCGGGGGTGCGGATGTGTCCGGCGGCGGCGAGTTCGTCGGCCAGTTGGTGGCGCAGAGCGGTGGCTTCGTCGAGGTCCGTGGTGGGGCGTGTGGTCACGGCGGGCCTTTCGGTCGTGCGGGTCATACCTGGTCCGAGACGGTGGGCGTTGCAGGGTTCGGGATGGTCGCGATCGGGGCGTACTGGGCGGCCTGGGCGTCGAACATGGCGGCGTACCGACCGCGGGCGGCGATGAGTTCGTCGTGGGTGCCGTGCTCGGCGAGGTGTCCGTTGTTGAGGACGTAGATGTGGTCGGCGTGGCGGACGCCGGACATGCGGTGGGTGACCAGGACAACGGCTCGGTTCGGTGCGGCGAGGCGGCGGATGCGGTCGAAGGCTTCGATTTCGGCTTCGGGGTCGAGGGCGGAAGTCGGTTCGTCGACGATGAGGACGCCGTCTGCCTGTGATGTTGAACTGCGCCAGTGCGTGCGGGCCAGGCCGACTTTCTGCCATTCGCCGCCGGACAGTTCGATGGCGCCGCGGAACATGCGGGCCAGCAGACTGCGCAGCCCGTCGGGGAGTTTGGCGATGACGGGGCCGGCAACGGCGTAGTCGACCGAGGGCTTGAGGTCCTGGTCTGTAGCGGGGTGGTCGGGGCGGCCGAGGCGGATGTTCATCGCGGCGGTCACGGGCCAGCGCTGGAAGTCTTGGGTGAGCAGGGAGACGCGCTCGAAGACCTGGGCGCGGTCGAGACCGGTGAGGTCCGCGTCGCCCCAGCGCAGGGTGCCGGCCTCGGGAAGCAGCATGCCCGAGAGGATCTTCATCAGGGTGCTCTTGCCGGAGCCGTTCTCACCCACCACGGCGGTGACCGATCCCATAGGCAGGGTCAGTGACACGCTGTCCAGGGCGGCGGTGTCCCGGTCAGGGTAGCGGTAGGTGACCTGGTCCAGAACGATTTCCCTGACGCGTTCCGGTACGGGCGCACCGCCGGCGGGCAGCGTCCGCTGAGCGGCCTGGGCGAGGAAGCGGCCGTGGTCGCGGACGTAGAGGCTCTCCTCGTGGAGTTGGTTGATGTTCATGACCAGCGCTCCCAGGCTCGCCGAGCCGGTGCGTACCGCGATGACGGCGGTCCCGGCGACGGCGAGGCTCATGTGCCCGGCCATGATCAGCCAGAACATGGCCCCGTAGGTCGCCGCCATCGCCAGACCGGACAGCGCGGAGGCGACCCACTCGGTCAGGGCCTTGTTGGAGGCGAGGCGTTCCTGTTCGGCCTCGGCGCTCTCGGCCATCTGCTCGTAGCGGCTCAGGAGGAAGTCGCCGACGGCGTGGAGGCGCACTTCCTGGGCGGCGGTGCGTTCGGTGAGTAGGTTGCCGATCAGGCGGCTGGCCCGCACGTGCTCGATCCAGCTCATCACCGACACGTATCGTTCCTGGGCCACGCGCATGGCGCCCCAGCCGCGAGGGGCGGCGATGAGGATCAGCATGGGCAGCAGTACGGGGTGGAGTACGGCGAGGACGCCGGCGGTGGTGATCAGCGAGATGAGGCCGTTCAGCGCGGCTACGCAGGCGCTGATCATGCGGCGGGCCGAACCCGGGCCATGCTGGGCGATGTCCACGAGCCGCCGGAAGTCGGGATCGTCGATGGCTTCCAGTTCGACGCTGGCTGCGGCGGCCAGGTACTGCGTGGTCGCGATCCGCTCGACCTTCGGCTCCAGCCGCCCTGCGCGGGAGGTGGACCAGGCGGACAGGGCGGAGTTGATGACGCCGATAGCGGCGGCGGCCAACAGGCCGGGTAACAGGGCGTGCAGCCGCTCGGCAGCGCTGCCGTTGCCGGCGAGCAGAGCGTGCATGACGGCGTTGACGGCGAGCAGGCCGGCGGCTGCGGCGATGCCTTGGCCGATCTCGCTGACCCCGACCGAGAGCAGAGCACGCCGGTCGGCCTGCCACGCCATGCGCAGGGTTGCGCCGACGAGTGTGGGCATGGAGCGCAGCGCGGACATCATGGTCAGGTCCAAGGTCGCGTGCTCGTGCTGGGACCAGCCCATGTCGTAGCGCAGGGGGCCGCCGAACAGCTCGTGTTCGGCGTCGGAGACCTGAGGATCGGCCATCGTGACCGGGCCGAAGAATCTCTTCACCGGGCGCCTCCCGCAGGCCAGTTGATGGCCCGGTAGGACGGGCCGTGTGTGAGCATGTGGAAGATGGTGGCGGTGTAGGGGTGACAGTCCGGCGACGGTCGTTCCATCGGCACCCAGAAGAGCCCTTCGTGCTTGTGTGGCTCGGCGTTGTACGGCTCACCCGTCCAGGACTGTGCCACGAACACGGCGGTGATCCGGTCCAGGCCACCGTCGGAGTCGTGGTGGTGGATTAGCCCGCAGAACTCCTGCTGCTCAGCAGTGATAAGGACCCCCACCTCCTCCATGGCCTCGCGTCGCGCAGCATGGTCGAGTGGTTCACCGACTTCCAGGTGGCCGCCCACGACAGTGAGCTGTCCCGGTGCGAGGGCGGCGTCCAGTGCGCGGCGTACGCACAAGGCGGCGCCGTTCGTACGGAGCAGGACCTGCGCCACGTCGGCGATCAGCTGGTGAGGCGAGTCGCTCACGGGCGGCCCTCCTGTACCAGGCGCTCTACGGTGTGCCGACCATTGGTCACGAGGGCACCGTCGTACCGAAAGCTATAGGTGAGGACGGAGGACGGGAGAGGTGTGGGTTGCGTCATGCCAGGTACCTCGTATCCGGCCGTGACCCGTCGGCGAGCAGAGCTGCGCGACCGGAGGTGAGGCGAAGGCTGGCGCCCGAGGAGGTAGCGGCATTTTCGAACGCAGGATGAACGAGTCCAGGGCGGCGTACGGGATGCATGGGGACTCCTCGGGGCGAGATGCGGACAGGTGATCGGGTAACGGCGGCCCTGCTGTAGCCGTAACGGGTGGAGGGGGGCGAAATCTAGAACGTGATTTCGAATACCAGGCTCTCTCCTTGTGTGGTCGGGTGGTGCGGGTTGTGATGCAGTGTTCGATCACTCATGTGGGTTGCGGTACCTCCTGCGGGGGATTGCCGGGGGGGCGCTTGGTCAGTCATCGCGTGGCGAGGTCCGGGCGGAGGGAGATGGCGTCGCGAAGGAAGCTGCGCTTGGAGTAGAAGGTGTGCTCGGCGGCCCAACCGTGACTGGCGAGGTACTCGCAGAGCCAGCTGTCGATCCGGTTCATCTCGATGAGGATCTCGTCCTGGTCGTGGTCGAGGATGCTGCGTGAGCGGAGGTACTCCAGCTCGCACTGGGAGAGCACCACGTCGGGGGCCGCCAGGAGTGCGCAGCGGTCGAGGAAGATGCCGTAGACGTGTCCGGTGCGCAGCGACTCGCACTGGATGTCGTAGCGGACGCGCTGGAAGGGCGGCATGGCCCGGACCTGGAGGTTCAAGTCTTCGCGCAGGAACGTCTCGAAGCGGTCGGGGGTGATGTCGAGGCCAGGGGTGAGTTCCTCGCGGCGGGCGAAGGCGTCCTCGGTGAACCACTTTCGCTTGAGCACGTGCCCGGCGGTGACGGTGGGGATGAAGGAGGCGTAGCCGATCTCGGGCTCGGGGCCGGTGACGTCGAACAGATGGTTCTCGGTGTGGTGGATCTGGAACTCTTCCCGGTACTCCGGACGGCAGCCTTCCAGCTTGCCGTCGCGCAGTGCCTTGAGCAGTTCCATGGACGCGGACCAGATGTCCGGTGCCGGGGCAAGGGTGTACTTGAACTCCAGCTCAGTGCCGGAGAAGTGCTTGCGGAAGTACCGCAGATGGTTGTTAAGCGCCGTACTCGACTCCGCGTGCGCCGTCAGCACGGGGTCGAACCAGCGCAGTTCCTCGACCGGGCCGTGGCCGACTGGTTTCCGGGTGGTGCGGACGAAGCAGGCATCCTCGGGATGGAAGCGGATCTGCGCGTACGCGTGGTAGCCGCCGCCGGGATGTTCAGCCAGGTAGCACAGCGGCACCAGGCCGGGGGCGTGCTCGGTACCGACCAGGCCGCGCAGGGCGGGACCGGCGATGGCGTCGGGGAACAGTTCGCCGCCGTCGATCCTGGCCGCCCCGAGCCGGGTGCCGCCGGGGTGCAGCGCTTCGGCCGGGCAGGGCCCCAGCGCGTTCCAGCGGACGATCACGGTGGTGGCCGGCCGGCATACCTCCTGCGGTGGCACCCGTACGAGCACGATCGGCTCGTCTGGTCGCCGTGGCGCGGTGCGGTTGAGGAGGTGGACGCCGCCGAGGACGACCCAGGCTCCCCGGTCCGAGGGCTGCTCATCGGGCACGCTGGTCTCCTTCGTGTGAAGCGGGTGCCACGGGTGATCGCCCTGCAGCCCGAAGGGGCCACCGGGCCGGCCGGACATGCCCGGATGGCTGCCTGCTCGTCGCTGCGACGTCCGGCCGGTTCGTCGGCCTAGGGTGGGGCGGGTGAGTCATGGTGAAGTCGGTCAGGTGATCTTGGACGAGGCTGTTGCGGATGCCCGCCTCGCCGCGTGGGAGTTCGACGGTGCACGGGCCTGGCTGGAGGAAGCCCGCCGACATCCCATGGAGCCGCTGGCGGCCGAGGTGTGGGTCACCGACCCTGCTTTCGAGCACGTCCTGCTGGTCAAGCACCGCGTGCGCGGATGGGTGCCGCCCGGTGGCAAGGTGGAGCCGGGCGAGGCGCCGCGTGCGGCGGCGGCACGAGAGCTGCTGGAGGAGACCGGCCTGCGCACCGAGTTGCTGCCCGAGCCCGCTGCCGTGGCGGTGCGTTCCTACCGGGCCGACTGGTCTCCGACGCTGGGCCTGTCCTACGCCGCGATCGTGGGACGCGACGTGCCGCTCGCCGGGGAGCAGAACCAGCCGGCGGCATGGTTCCGTCTGGATACAGGCTGGGACAGCGTCTTCCCCGAGGACCGCGAGCGGATCCGTGCGCACGCTCGCTGTCTGGCAGCCGGCCGGGCGGTCGGCTCCCGCTGAGGTAGGCCCTTGGCCGCCGTTCACAGGAGGGCCTCGATCCGGTCGAGGTCGGCCGAGGGCAGGCTGACGAGCTCAAGGTCGTGTAGGAAGCGGCACCACACCGGCTCCAGGCCGGGTTCGCGCTCGAACTCCTCACGGTCCAGGTACCCGTTGGCGTGCGCGGTGGTCCGCAGCGCGTGCTGCTGCAGCTGGGCCGGGTGGATCCACCGAGGGGCGCGGACCTCCCGGGGCGAGGGGCACAGCGACCCGGAAACCTCGGCCTGGAAGATCCACCAGTGGTGGCCGACCGGACCGCTGGGCGTGCGGTGGCAGTGGTTGGGCCGCCACTGGTCCAGCAGCAGGTGCAGGTGGGTGACGGTAAGACCGACCTCTTCGGTGACTTCGTCGCGCGCGGCCTGCTCGGGGCCGCCATGCTCGTCGACGTGACCGGCGACCGGGGCGATTCCGGCCGGAGGAATCGCCCGCTCGAACACCAGCAGGCCGCTCGGTGAGGAGATCAGTACCCCGACGCTTGCGTGGTCACAGAGGCGGGCCCCGCCGCCGGGAGCCGGGGCGGCCGGAGTCATGCGGCGGCCTTTGGCCGTTGGGCGACGACGACGAGCCAGCTCGTCACGGCCGGGGCATCGGGGGTGGTCATGGCGTAGGCGGTGTCGAGGATCTGCATCCGCTGGGCGTGGGTGAAGTCGCCTTCGGGCCGCGCGAAGACGGGGATGGACAGCCACGCCTTCTTCTCGGCCATGGTGCTGTGCTGGGCGGTGAGCTCTGTGCCGACGACCGTCAGTCCGGCTGCGGTCAGCTGCTCGGTGACTGTTTTCAGCGGCAGCTTCGGCGGCCTGTCCGCGTCGCGCGGCGGTGGGGTGTATCCGTGGGCCTCAGCGGCGACTTGGCGGATGAGGGCGTTCAGGGAAGGCCCGGTGCGGGTTGACAGTTCGTCGGGGTGCCGGACGCCGGCGAAGCCGCCGCCGATGTTGAAGACGAAGTGCCCGCCTGGGCGCAGGATGTGGGCGACGGCTGCGAACACTGCGGCGGTGTCGGTCTTCCAGATCGCGGAGTTGCACACTACGGCGTCGGCGCTGCTGGCGTGCAGGTGGTCGGCGAGCCGTTCGGCCGGGGAGGTGATCCAGGTCAGGCGGGCGTCGGTCAGGGTGCGGCGACCGACACGCTGCATCGCGGCGGCGTTGTCGACGGAGACGACCCGAGCGCAGGCCGGGATCAGGTCGAGGATCGCGCGGGCGGTCGCGCCGGCGCCGCCGCACAGGTCGACCACCAGGCTGGCGTTGGCCAGATGGCCTCGACGGGCAAGGTCGCGGCTGGTCGCGTCGTACATGGGATGGGCGCGGGTGAAGGCGTTGTATGCCTCGGCGTTGCTGTCCTCGTCCCAGCCGAGGATGGCGTCCTGGGGTGCCATGTTGCTGTGGCCTCGCTTCTCAGAGCGGCCCGGCAGTGCAGGCCGGGTGTTCGGACAGGGTCAAAAGAGCGCGGACTGTACGGCGGCGGGCGGTGAGGAGAACTGTGCGCCGAGGACGATGCGCCGGCCCTTGAGGGTGCCGAGGTCGAGCAGGTAGGGCAGTTGTTCACCGTCGCCGTCGAGGGTGGCGAGGACCTGGGAGCCGAGGCAGGAGAGCACCGTCAGTCCGTGCTCACCGGAGCGTGGGTCGTGCGGGTACAAGGCGCGCCCGGTCTCCGGCGTCCGCAGCAGTTCGCCTTCGCCGGGCGGCGTCCACGGCTCCGGTGTGGCCGGGACGTTCAGGCCGCTCAGGGCCGCGGTGGCGCGGTCGAGGTGCTGATGGTGGGCGGTGTCGGCCGGGGCGAGGTCGCGCAGCTCGGCCAGGGCCGTCAGCTTGGCCGCGGCTCGCACGGTCTGCGTCAGGCCGAGTTGGCGGGTGAGGGCATCCTCCAGGAACCGCACAGCGCGGCCGTCAGCACTCCGGGCGAGGTAGGTAGCGATCAGGGCACCCTGTTCGTCGAGGCGGGAGCGCTTACGGGGTTCGGCCGCGGTGCCGATCTTGGTGGTGCCGTCGGCGAACGTCGCCAGGTACAGCCAGTGCGGCTGGGCCATGTACGCCGCCAGGGAGTCGGGAACATGCCCGCCGGAGTGGAACCGGTGGGCGAAGCGGAAGTCGTCCCGCCCGGCGCAGGCCGGGCACTGTCCGCCGACCTCGGCCGGGGCCCGGTCAGGGCAGGCGACCGCCTCGACGCGGACGCGGTCGGCGAACCGGTACCTGCCGATGCACCACCGGCCGGTACCGCTCACCTGGTAACTCAGGCGCCTGCCCATGACCGGGGCGTAGACGAGTGGTCCGCCGGTCACGGGGGCGAGCAGAAGACGGGGGTCTGCGCTCGCCCAGGTGATGCCGTGACAGACGTATGTCCCGCTGACGGGCAGGGCCTGGTCCATGGTGCGTTCCTTGTCGATCGGGGAGGGAGGGCCGGTTTAGACGGTCAGGCGCAGACGGTCGGCCAGGGCAGCGGCGGCGGCCTTGAAGACCTGGTCGCGGTCCAACTGGGCGACGTCCAGCGTCAGCCAGGCGCCGCGCTCCGCCTGTTCGCGCATCTGGTCCAGGACGGTGTCCTGGTAGCGGATGAAGTCCTCGTCACCGCCGCCGGCGTGGCCGGCCTCCAGGGAAGTGAACGAGCCTTTGCGGACGAGAGCCTCGCGAGCACCGATGTTCAGGAAGAACACCAGGTCCGGCTTTGTGAGATGCGCGAAGACCTGCTCGCACAGGCGGGGGGAGACCTCGGGGTTGACCGAGTACCGAGCGAGGATCTTGTGGTGCGCGTTGTCGAGGATCACGTGGGTTCCCGCGGCGAGGGCCGGCTGGATGACGAGCCGGTCCTGCAGGGTGTACCAGGAGGCCAGGGCAAGCAGCCAGTAGTGGTCGCCGCATGCCTGGGCGACGCCGGCGTCGCGCCGGTAGACCAGCTCGTTGAGGCGGTCGAGGTAGGCGGACAGCTCCGGGTCCCGGCGGACGTCGGTGCTGTGCTTGCCGATGAGGACTGCCGTGTGGCCGGCGTCGTTGAGGGCCTGGTGCAGGCGGGCGGCGAGGGTGGACTTGCCGGCCCCGTCACCACCGACGAAGGTGATCAGCTTCCCGGCTGCGGTGGTGGTCGGCGCGTTCGCCGTCATCGGGATTCTCCCAGGGGGTGGGTCGGGCTGGCGGTCAGGCGGCCGGTGATGATGGTGCGGATGCGGTCCACCAGGACGGCGCGCTGGCGCAGGACGTCGCTGTGACGCTCATTGGACAGGTCGGCGGGATAGTGCGTGGCGAGGTTGTTGGAAATGACGTGGAGGTAACCGAATCTGATCCCCGCCTGGCGCGCCGCCGCCCCCATGGGGCCGATCTCCGGGTCGACGAAGGCGTACGAGGCGGTGTGCTGGGCCAGCCAGTCGCGGTTCTCCAGCAGGATCGACGGGGAGGACACGTGCAGGCCGCTGCGCACCCCATCGTGGGCGGCGGCGTAGTCGCCGAAGAAGTCGTCCCAGCTCACCATCGCCCCGCGTACCAGGCTGGTGTTGCCGGTCGCCAGCCAGGCGTTCGGTTCGACGCCGGGGGTCAGCGAGCCGACCTTGCCGACGTAGACGACGTCGCCTGCGCCGAGTTCGGCAAGGCGCGTGACGACCCGTCCGGCCACGTCTCCCCAGATGCTGTGGAGGAACCCGAGGTAGACCACGCGACGGCCGGCGACGTCGAGGCGCTGCCAGGCGTAGCCGGGTCCGCGGGTCCACACTCCGTTCTCGGGAGCGAGGTACTGAAGGCCCCAGCCGACGATCACCAGGTCGCCGTCCAGTTCCAGGTCGAGCGCGTCGAGCGCCGTTCGGCACTCCTCCTGCTCGGGCGGCTGATAGGTGACGGTGCCGACGGGGCGGCCGGTCATGGCCAGATACGTGGCGATGATCAGGGCGTAGTGCTGGACGTAATCGGCTCCGGGGAACGCCTTGACGATGAGGTCACGGCCGTGGATCTCTGCGGTGGGCCGTTCGATGTTGAACAGCTTCCCGGTCTTCTCGTACCGGGAGACCACCGCCGTGCGGTCGTAGGCGCCGATGACGCGGATGCTGTCCCAGTCCTGGTCCTGGATGAGGTGGTGGACCTTGATCTCCAGGTAGCGCAGCAGCCTCGCGTGGGTCATAGTGTGCCCGGCCGGCTCGATCGGGGCGGCGCGCAGGAGTCCGGGGGTCCGGTCGGCGAGTAAGGGCGTCATCGGTGCTCCTCGGCTATCGTCACGGTGCTGCCGGCCGCCGCGCGAACGACGGAGATGTTCTTCCGGATGAGATCGAACCGGTCTTCGGGGATCGGGCCGAGCTTCTCGATGCGGGGCGTGGAGGGCTTCTCGTATGGCCCTTCGGGCAGCAGGGCGACGCCCATCGCGCCGAGGATGACCGGGGCTGCGCCGTCCACGGAGGAGATCCACTCGTGCTCGCGCTGCTCGATCAGCTCCAGGTGCCCGGTCCGGCCCAGACCGAGCAGCCGGTAGATGAGCAGATTGTCGACCAGGCCGCGATCCTGCAGGTAGGCGGTCGCCAACCAGCGGGTGCGGCACAGTTGCTCGTCGGGATCCGGTCGACGCGAGGCCGGCAGGGCGATGGCCCCGGCCCAGCCGCTGGTCACGAAGGCGTCGTAGGTGCGCAGCCACTCGTCGTCGTCAGCGGCGTGCAGGACCGCGCACAGCCGGAATGCGTCGCCGGACAGCTTCCGGATCTCTCGCGCGGCCTTCTCGCTCGCCTTCAAGGTCGCGGCCCCGTCCCGCATGACGTCCGGCAGGATGATCTCCCTCGCGGATACCGCCAGCGCGGCTTCGACGAGGCTTTCCGCCGGCAGGGCGTAGCCGAGGTCGAAGAGCCCGTTGTCGATGATGATCTCGGCGCCGCGCTCGGCCTCGTGAGCGAAGAAGGCCCGGTAGCTCTCGTCGGACAGCACGTGTTGGGCGGCCACGTGGTGGACGCGGGCCGGCTCCTGGGCGACGAAGTTCTTCAGGTAGGCAGGCGGAGCGATGACGGAGAAGTCGATGCCCGCGGTGGTGATCACGACGCCCCCCACAGGCCGGTGGTGAGGGTGAGGAACTGCTGGGAAAGGACGGGGTCGGTGCCGAAGCGCCCGCCCGAGTGCACCGTGGTGGTGCGAGCCTCCTCCATCCGTACGCCCCGCATGCTCATGCACAGGTGCACGCCGCGTACGGCGACGGCGATGTTCTCGTGTCCGATCACGCCGTTGAGGTATTCGGCGACCTGGCGGGTGAAGCGTTCCTGGACCTGCAGTCGGCCGGCGAAGTGCTGGGCGATCCGCCCGAACTTCGAAAGGCCCACCACCTCGCCATCCGGCACGTATCCAGCCGTGACCTGCAAGTTCATGGGCAGCATGTGGTGCTCGCAGAGCGACCACACGCTCATGCCGCCCACGATGACCAGCTGACCACCCAGCTGGGACTCGGTGAAGCAGGTGGCCGTTTCGGCGCCGTCCGGGGACAGGAAGGCTCTCCACCAGGCCGCGACGCGGTCCGGGGTGCCGGTCAGCCCCTCGCGGGCGGGGTTCTCGCCCAGCTCGACCAAGAGCTGGTGGATCAGGCCGGCGACCCGGCCGGTGTCGATGACCGTAGCGGGCCCGGCGACGGCAGCGGTCGGCGCCGCCGCAGGGCTGGCGATAGAGGTCGTCATGGGCATCTCTCGTTTCCGGGGACTGGAGAACGGATAGGGCGTGGAGTCGCGTGCGGTCAGCGGCCTCGGGCGTCCGCGAAGGCCAACACGTGAAGGCGCGTGGTGAAGTGCCAGTGCCGGGCCGCGACCCCGTCCGCGAGGACCCGGGTAGTCGCGGTGATCACCTCGGGGGTGGTGCCCTCCGGCATGACCCACACCGGCGCGAGCCGGTGGGCGTCGGCCAGCTCGGCGATCCGGTCGAGGTCGTCCACCGTGGAAGCGACGAACTTGAACGCCGCCCGCCCGGAGGCCACAAACGCCTCCAGCGCGGCTGGCACGATGCTCTTGGTCTCCTTCACGCCGAAGCTGGCAAGCTTGGGCGAGACGTTGAACCGGACCCCGTCGGCCACCAGCTCGGGAGTGGGCGCGATGGTGCCGTTCGTCTCGCACTCGATCCGCTTGCCGGCTGCTATCAGCCCCCGGACGAGAGGCACCAGTCGCGCCTGCTGGATCAACGGCTCGCCGCCGGTGATCACGACCAGCTCGACCGGTGAAGACGTGGCCCAGGCCACCAGGCCCGCGACGGATTGCCTCGTCGACTCCTCGTGCGGGTCGAACCGAGACCAGTCCCAGGTGTACTTCGTGTCGCATCTCGTGCAAGTGAGGTTGCACCGGGACAGGCGGATGAACAGGGCCGGGTGTCCGCAGCTTGGGCCCTCGCCCTGAAACGTCGGCACCTCGGTACCGAAGCACTCCGCGACGATCAGGGATTCGCCTTCGGCAACTTCCGGTTCGAGGTTGAGCCGCTTGGTTGTGGTCATTGGCCCACCACATCGAAGCGGGCCCAGCTGCTTGCGGTCTCGCGGACCAGGACGGCGACAAGGCGGCCGGGGATCTCCGATTGGAGGTTCTGAACGAACCAGCCGGCCAGGAACTGGGCCAGGCGCTCCGAGGTGGGCTCGAAGGGCAGGATCTCGTGCAAGTTGTGGTGGTCGAGCTCGGTGTCCAGGAACGACTTGAACGGGGCGAGCGCACCGAAGTCCGTGACAAAGCCGGGATCCTCCAGCGCGGATGCAGTGAGGATGACCTCAACCTCGTAGCTGTGCCCGTGCTGGCGGGAGCACTTGTGCTCATGCGGCAGCCGGGGAAGCCGATGGCCAGCCTCGAAGGCGAACTTCTTACCGATGGTGAAAATGCCGGGCGGTAGTGGAACAGCAGTGAAGCCCATTCGATTTCTCCGAGAGGTGAGGGTGTGGCTGATTCGGGCGGAGTGGGGCAGCCGCCTCTTCAGGCGGCTACGGGCTGTGCCCCCAGGTGGTTCTTCGCGGCCTTGTCCAGCACCTTGGTGAAGTGCTCGGCGCGCTCATCGCCCTCGGCCTCCTGAGCGCGGAGGCCCCCGAAACGGGCCCAGTACCGCCGGCAGACGTCCCTCTCCATCAGCTTCGAGGCGTAGAGCGGCAGACGCCCCTCCCGGACGAAGCCGAGGCGGTCGCGCAGGCTGAGCATGCAGATGAGCTGGTTGGCCTTCAGCAGCTGCATGTACTCCTCGACGTCCAGGTCCTCGGGCGTCCAGAGCTTGGCGAGGTCAGGGTTGGCGGACATCTGCGTCAGCCAGTCGAGTTGGTTGCGCGCGACGGTCGCCTCATTTCGTTCGGCCTGGTGCCGCGCGTCCTGCCTCAGCCGGGCGGCTCCGACCACGACGGTGGCGAGGGAAACCGCGGCGCCGGCAGCGAGGACGGCGGTGGTGAGCTTCATGCTTTAACGGTCCTTTCACGCAAAGTGATCTGGGGCGAGGGCGGGTCTGTGGAAGCCTGCGGGGCTCGCTGCGTCATGCGACCCCCGCTAGCACGACGGCCGGTGAGCCGCCGACAATGCGATCCAGGGCGTACCGGCGGCGCACAGTGTCCAAAGCGACGGCGATCGGCGGCAGTCCGACGGCGGCCCTTCGCTGGTCCAGCAACTGCGGCGCACGCAGTGGGCACAGCTCCACCCCTGCTGCGCTGAGGACGAGTTGCGTCCCGAACTCTTGGGGGCGCCCGCTGTTGACCAGGGCGCGGTCGTGAAGGTGGGCCCAGTGCTGGATGCGCGCATCGCCGTCCTGGACCGCACGTTTCAAAAGGGTGGTGGCCGCCCGCTGGAAGTCGGGTTCGTCGTCGGCGTGAAGAGCGATGCTCCAGGCGGCACGTGCTGCGTCGGGGCCCACGAGACGGTGGCTGGGCCAGTCATGTTCGGCCAGGATGCGGCGCAGCACTTTGGTGTCGGCGTGCTCAGCGTGACGGTCCTGGCCGAGGTGGACGGCGTCGAGCTGGTTGCGTACGCGTCTGGCCCGGCGTGCTGCCGACTGTGCGGCGCGGGCGATGAGTTCGCGGGCGAGGTCCGGCCGCAGCGGTTCCGCGGTCCTCACGCGATACTCCGCTGGTCGGCGGCGGACTGCGGCTCGTGGACCTGGCAGCCGATGAGCGCGCTCAGCCCAGGCCGAAGCTCAGCGGTGAGTTCGAGGCGCGCGACTCGCTCATGGTGCTGTCCGGTGCCCGATCCACGGACGTCCCAGCCCATGTCGGTGAGCCGACGAAGGAATGTGGCGATCGGATCGACGTCGAGAGGATGGCGGGCCATGGCCTCGGCCCGCACAAGCGGTACCTCAAGCCGGGCGGCGAAGTCGGAGGCCCACAGAGTGATCAGCCGGACGGTGTCATCGGAGTGACCGGGCAGGGTGTGGACGCAGTCCAGGAAGAGGCACGGGCCTTCGCCCCATCCGAGGTCGGGCCCGCGTTGCGGGATCATGCAGGCCAGCAGCAGCCCGTCCTCGAACAGTCCAGCCGGTTTCACCTGCGGGGCGCGGAACAGGGCCGGGATATCGGACCGGGCCGGTGTAGGCACCCCGCGCATGGCGAGCCAGCGCTGACGGTCCTGGACGAGGGCCGCGGCCTCGTCCCGTTCGGCGTCGGTGCGCAACGACCCCATCTCGTACACGGCCGGTAACCCTGTCGCGCACTGGCTTCGAGGCGCGGGGGAGGACTCGAAGGCCGCAGAAGCGGGTGAGGCATTCACTGGCTCGCTCCGCTCTCCATCGTGGTGGCCCGCCTGGTGCCCAGCAGGCCCCACGCGTGGGCCCAGACGACAAGTTGGGTGGTGTTGACCGCCCCGGTCTTGTCGAGCAGTTCGTCATGTGCGGCTCGGACGTCGGCGGGCGCGATCTTGGCCATGGCAGCAATGTCGCTGGGATTGCTGTGCTCAGCGACCGCCCGCAGCAACAGTTGCTGCTCTGGACTGAGTTCCGGGATTGGCCTGTCCGTTGTGGGCGGAGCGACCTGCCGGGCGTTGCACAGGAAGTGCACGATCACCGGGGGCTTGCAGCGGGGCGGGCAGTGGAGGCTCTCCCGGATGTCGCGTACGTACTGGCGGACGGTCACGGCCGACAGCCCGGTCCTCGTGGCGATCTCTTGAGGGCTGAGGCCGTCCACGAGGTGCTGGGCGACGCGCTGCTGGGTCGGGGTCAGGGGGGTGATCGGTGCGCTGGTCGTCATGCGCGGGGTCACGGGTGTCTCTTTCGCGGCTGGGTTGAGGGATATCGGGTGGGGTGTCGCCGGACCCCGCGGGGGACGGGGGCCGGCGACACGGGCCCGTGCGCGGCGGTCTGGATTCACGGGGCGCCGCACACGGGGGCTCATGCGGCTGTCGGGTCGGGGCGGGCCCACGCCGCTTCGGCGGCGAGACGTTCTGACCACTGGATGTGGGCCTCGTCGAAGGCGGCGTCGGCGAGGCGTATGCGCTGGACTTCGCCGGTTCCGGCCGGTGGGTAGGTGAACTGGATGTCGCGCCACAGGCGCTGGAGGATGTAGTCGCCGTTGAGGGCCTGGGCGCCGTGCAGCTCCATGGCATCCTGGGTTGACTGCATCGCCCACTGGTGGCCGAGGTACTTGGCGTTGATCAGGTCGGTGTCGCAGGGCAGGCCCTGGTCGAGGAGGTGCACGGACTGATAGGCAAGGATTCGCCCGGCGCGCAGGCGGGCCTCCATGTCACCGATGCGGTCCCGCAGAACCGGCAGATCGGAGAGGGCGCCCCGGTAGCGGGAGCGCGTCTTGAGGTAAGCGGTTGAGGTGGCCACGACTGCCTCGTGTATTCCCAGGCTGACTGCGGTCAGGTTGGGACGGCCGTACAGGATGCTGCTGCTCTGCGCTACGCCCAGCCCCTGGCCGATCTCTCCGACCACGTTTTCCTCAGGGACGCGGACGTGATCGAGGTCGAGGCGGCCGGCGGAGAAGCCGTGCAGGCCGAGGCCGGGACGGTGGTCGGCGACTGAGAGCCCTCGGCGCTTGGATTCGACCATGAACGCGGTCAGCGCCTGGGAGGTGCTCACGCCTGCCTTGGCGGTCCGGGCGACCACGAGGTGGGCTCCCGCGAGGTGGCTATTCCCGATGTGGATCTTGCTGCCGGTGATCACCCATTGGTTGCCGACGTGCTCGGCGATGGTCTCGATGCCGCCGATGTGTCCGCCGGCTCGCGGTTCGGTCACGGCGATCGACAAGAGCAGTGAACCGTCCGCTACGCGGGGCAGCCAGCGGCCCTTCTGCTCGTAGGTGGCGAAGTGCAGCAGGGCGCCGACGGGGATCAGCGTGGCCTGGAGGATGGCCGCCGCAGCTGCCGAGACGCGGGCAATGCGGTGGACGAGGATTGTCTTGGCCACGTGTCCGGCGTCCAGCCCGCCGAAGGAGGACGGGACGGTGACGGCGAACCACCGTCGTGCGGCCATCAGGTCGGCGACCTTGCGCTCCACCCTGCCGGGGGCGGCCTCCATGCGTGCGGCGCGCGGCGCGATGTGCTCGGCCGCGAAGGCGTCCGCCTCGTCCCACAGCAGTTCGTGGCGGGCGTTGAAATAGGGGCGCAGCGCCGGCGGCGGCGTGGTGGGTGTGGCGGGCATGGTCCTCTCCCTCTCCCTGGATGAAAGTCGCACGGTGGAGCGGCCGGGGATCGCCTGCGGCTCCCGGGTGGGGGGTCGTGCAACGGACTAGCGGACGGGCGCGCGGGCGATGTGGTCCATCACCCGGACGCCGGCGTTGATGACGATGTCTCTCAGCCGTCGGGCCTCGCTCAGGGGCCGCTTCTCGGGGTCGATGACGCACACCGTGCCCAGCACGGTGCCGCTGTCGTGGATGAGCGGGGCACCGAAGTAGGAGCGGATCCCGACCGCGTCGACCACGGGGTTGCCGCTGAAGCGCGGGCTGGCGTGCACGTCGTGCAGCGGAAGGGCCTTCTTGCGGGCCATGACCTCCGGGCACCAGCCGTGGTCGCGGCTCATGGTGCGGCCGACGATGACGTACCCGCTGTCCGCGGGCGGCTGGTGCAGCCCGACGAAGGTCTGCTCCTCCAGGAAGAGGTTGACGAAGCCGTACAGGAACCCGGCTTGTGTGGCCATGTCGCGGGCCAGTTCGTCGAAGTCCTCGCTGGCAGCGGTGGGCACGCCTAGGCGATCCAGCAGCTCGTACCGCTGCGCCAGCTCGGTCGCCTGCTGGGCCTGCGGGACGGGGACGGCGGCGCTGGCGGGGAGGGATGGCCCATGGGTGACGTCCCGCATGGTACGTCGCGGCAGCGACTGCGTGAGGGGGGCGGTCTGCCGCGCGCGGTAGGGGTCGTTGGGCTGATACGACATCAGGCGTCCTGAAAGGTGGTAGTGGATGCGGGGCGAGCGGGGCTTGCCGATTCGCTCTTCAAGGCGTGGCCAACGAGGGTCAGCAGGACGCCAGCGACGTGGTTCGGATCGCGGGCGTCGCAGGTGACCACCGGCACAGAGGCGGGCAGTTCGAGGGCGGTGCGGACCTCATCGGGGTGGTAACGATGTGCTCCGTCGAACTGGTTCACCGCGACGACGAAGGGCAGGCCGATGTCCTCGCAGAAGCCGACGGGGGTGAAGCTGCTTTCCAGGCGGCGGGTGTCGACCAGGACGACCGCGCCGACGGCTCCGCGACAGAGGTCGTACCAGAGGTCGACGAACCGGTCCTGGCCGGGCGTGCCGAACAGGAACAATTCCAGGGGCACGGGCGCGTCGGGCAGGTTGAGGCGACCGAAGTCGAAGGCGACCGTGGTGGTCTGCTTGGCCTCGACGCCCGCCAGGCTGTCCACGTCCGCGCTCGCCTCGGTCAGGTACTCCTCCGTGCTCAGCGGCGTGATCTCACTGACGGCACCCACGGCGGTGGTCTTGCCCGCGCCGAAACCGCCAGCGATCACGACCTTCAGCACGGTCGGTGCACCGGTACGCGGGCGCGACGACGGCCGCAGCACCACGGCCGGGTCACCCGGCCTGGGGGTAGGCGATGGCATCGGGCCACTTCCTCTTCAGGCCCGCAGATAGGGCCGCCAGCAGTTGTGCAGAGGGACGTGCATGCGCGTCGGACGCGGCATAGGCGGTGACGGGGACGACCAGGGCGTCGGCGTCCAGGAGGTCGGAGATAAGGATCTTGACGGCGGTTACGGGACGGCCGAGTCGGCCCGCCAGCTCGGTCACCGAACGCCGGTGCTCCCGGCACAGGGCGAGGATCTCTGCGCATTCTTCGGCCTGGCCCGGGCCGGGCCGCCCGGGTCCGGCATCCAGCACCGTGTCCAGGCCGAGCAGATGCCGTGGCCGGGTGCGACCGCGCGTCAGGGTGTAGGTCCGCACGAACGTCGAATCCTCGGCCGCGCTCCCGTGTGCGGTCACCGGACCTCATCACCCGTGCCGACGCGGACGGGGATCTGCATGTAGGGGGCGAACTTCTGCACCAGGCGCCCCATCTCGAACCCGACGGTGCCGGCATCGGCGTCCATGGTCGCGATCACCGCGAGGACCGTGTCCACCACGCCTCGTTCGTTGCCGGGATGGCCCTCGAAGGCCGCGCTGCGACCGGAACTCTGGACGAAGATCAGACAGTCGTCTCGCTCGATGACGACCTGCCTCGCCGGCCTCTTCTTGTGGGTGGGACCGGTGATGTTCGCCGCGAGTGAGGCCACTCCGCTGATGGCGGCCGACAGTTCGTCCGCCCAGTCCTTGTCGACCTCGCTGTCCAGCAGCCGCAGTCCGTCCCGCGAGAGCAGGACGGCGTGCGTGACGCCCGTCGTGTCGGAGGCGAACTGCCGCAGCAGCCACGCCATGTTGTCCCGCTGTCCGCTTGCCGTTGTCTCGGTTGCGGGTGCGTCGCCGGTCACGTTGTTCATCGCGGGGTGGGTACTCATAGGGATCGCTCCAGAAAGGGGGGAAGGGCCAGCGGATGTAACGGCCACTGGGAACGTGGAGGGACGAGGTTCAGGGCCTGGGGTGCTCTGTCGAAGCGGTGGGAGAATCGGCTTGCCCGCCGGCCTGGATGCCGGTGCGGAAGGCGGCTGCGAGCCCTGGCGTCGCCTCGGTCACAGGGGCTTGCTCCCGCTCGTGTGGCGGACGGAACGTGCCGGCCTGGCGTCTACGCGTGGGAAGCGCGGGTGGATCAGCAGGGTGACCTGCCTGTGCGGCTTCCGGCGCCCCTGTGGCATTGGTGCGTGGAACCTGCCCCGCTCTCGGGGTGGCTGGAGTCGCGGCAACCTGCTGCGATTGCGGCCCCAAGGGGCGGGTGTCCTGGGGGTGCGCGCCCGCATCGTCGATGGAGGGAATGGCTACCAGGAGCCGTGCCGGGATGACCACCAGGGCGGTGGTGCCTCCTGTCACGTTCTCCTGCAGGAGAACGGACAGCCCGTGCGACTGGGCGATCTTCGCGGCGACCAGCAAGCCGAGCTGTCCCGCTCGCACCTGGCCGCTGACGTCGACCTCGTCGGGGGCCTGGAGCAGGTGGTTCATCTGCGCCCGCGTCTGCGGATGCATGGGGATGGCCCGGTCCTCGACCTCGACCGCCAGCCCGTTCGCCACCCGCTGCGCACGCACCATCACCTTCGTAGCCGGATCGGAACACTCACAGGCGTTCTCGATCAGCTCAGCCAGCAGGTGCGTCAGGTCCGGACCCACATGGCCGGGAAGGCCCAGCTCCGCGCCCACGGACCCGGCCGCAACCGCCACCCGCGGATACTGCACGACCTCGGAGACGGCGCCGCGCAGCACGCTCTTGACGGGAACGGGCCGACGCACGCTGCGCAGGGACTGCCCGCCCAGCACCGCTGTGCTCTCGACCTGACGACGCATCCGCGTCACGAGGTGATCGATCTCGAAGATCTTGGCGAGCAGCTCCGGGTCGTCGGTCAGCATCTCCAGCTGGCTCAGTGCCTCAAGCGCCTTGCCGACCAGCGCGTGCTCGCGCATGGCCAGGCGACGCAGCACTTCCAGGAGTACGACGGACTGGGACTCGTCGTGCACCCGTATCAGCGACGCGATGGCCTGCACCTGGAGGGCACTCAACGCCTTGTTGATCTCGACGTTCGGACTGGCCGATGGTGGCACCTGCAGGTCCGGCAGCGGCGGCCGTCCCCCGCGGCACAGCTCGTCTGCCGACCACTGCACCGACTTTTCGACGGCCGCCGCGGCTCCTGCGATCGCTGCCAGTGCCGCTGCCTGGGCATGCTCCGCAGCCGTCTGCACGGCCCCTGCAGCCGTTCGCGCTCCGCGAGCCGCCAGCGTGGCGACTCCCGCCAGTCCGCAGACCAGGCCGGCGAGGAGCCAGCCGGGGCCCACCGCGGACACCGACCAGAGGATGAAGGCGGCGCCCAGCAGTGCGGCAAGGAGCACTAGGGGCAGTGCGACGGCGCGGTGGACATGGTGCAGCGTGAACGCGTCGATCTGAGGCCGCCGTCGGCGGTGGCCGGTGGCAGCCGGCCCTGCCGCAAAGGCGCTGTCAGGCATGGGAATCCTCGTCAGGGTGGGGTGGCTAGGCGTGCTGCGGCGTCAGGTATGCGCAGGTCTGGTGTGTGCTGCGTGGGGTGGAGCTGGGTGACGGAGACGCGACCGCGCTGCGGTGGGGGGACTGCGTCGCCAAGAGTTGAAGGAGCCGGGCGCTCTGGATCAGCCCCATGTGGCTGAACGCCTGCGGGAAGTTGCCGAGCTGGCGCTGCTGGACGGGGTCGTACTCTTCTGCCAGGAGGCCGAGGTCGTTGCGCAGTGCGAGGAGGCGTTCGAACAGGGCGTGGGCCTCGTCGAGGCGGCCGGTCAGGGCCAGGGCGTCGACGAGCCAGAAGGAGCAGAGGACGAATGCGCCCTCGTCTCCGGTCAGACCGTCCATCCCGGTGTGGTCGCCGATGGTCGGGTATCGGCGTACGAGCCCGTCTGGCGTGGAGAGTTCACGACGCACTGCGTCCACGGTGCTGATGACGCGCGGGTCGTTGGGCGGCAGGAAGCCAACGCGGGGGATCAGCAGTGTGGCGGCGTCGAGTTCCTGGGAACCGTAGGACTGGGTGAAGGTGTTGCGTACCGGATCGAAGCCCCGGGTGCAGACCTCGTGGTGGATGGTTGCCCGCAGCTCGATCAGGGGGGCCAGCTTGATGTCGAGCGCGCCAGCTTCGGCCAGGCGGATGGTGCGGTCGATCGCCACCCAGGCCATCACCTTGGAGTGGACGAAGTGCCGGCGGGCCCCGCGGATCTCCCAGATCCCCTCGTCGGGCTCCCGCCAGCGTTGTGCCAGGTGCTCGACGAGCCGCTGGTGCAAAACCGCGGTGTCGGCGCAGTGGGCCACGCCGCTCTCGTGCGCGAGGTACAGGGTCTCGATCACCTCGCCGTACACGTCGAGCTGGAGCTGGTCTGCCGCCCCGTTCCCGACCCGCACCGGCGTCGAGCCCTCGTACCCGGGCAGCCAGGGCAACTCGCGTTCCCGTAGATCACGCTCCCCGGTGATCGCATACATGATCTGCAGGTTTTCTGGGTCGCCGGCCACGGAACGCAGGAGCCAGCGCCGCCATGCCTGCGCCTCCTGCCGGTAGCCGGTCCCCAGTAACGCGGCCAGGGTCGTGGCGGCGTCCCGCAGCCAGGTGTAGCGGTAGTCCCAGTTGCGTCGGCCGCCGATCTGCTCGGGCAGCGAGGAGGTCGGCGCGGCGACGATCCCGCCGCTCGGGCGGTAGGTCAGTGCCTTCAGCGCGATCAAGGAACGGACCACGGCCTCACGGTAGGGGCCCTCGTAGGTGCACTGCTGCGTCCAGTCCTGCCAGAAGGCGAGCGTCTCGGTGAGCGCCGTGTGCGGGTCGGGGATCTCCGGAGCCAGTGCGTGGGACGGGCACCAGCTGAGCACGAACGCCACGCTCTGCCCGGCGCGGATGGCAAAGGCACTGACGACGACGCCGTCCTTCTCCACCTGCGGGACGTAGGTGTCGAGCCACAGCGCGTCCGCGCCGGCCTCCGCGACCATGCGCCCACCGGCCTCATGGATCCACGGGCTGACACTGCCGTATCCCGGCCGCGGACGCATGGCCGAGACCATTGCAACCTCGCCAGCCAGGCCCTCGACGATCCGGATCACCTGCGGTGCCCCGTCGCGCGGCGGCATGAAGTCCAGGACGCGGACCGACCCGGCCGGTGTGCGCCAGATCGATTCGAGGACGAGCGAGTCACCTCGGTACCGGCGCTCGGCGACCGCTTCGGGCCCGGAGCGGCCAGGCGCGGCCGGGGCGATCTGCCAGGTGCCGTGCTGGTGCGTGCCGAGCAGGCTGGCGAAGACGGCCGACGAGTCGAACCGGGGCAGGCACAGCCAGTTGATCGAACCGTCATCGCAGACGTGGGCACTGGTCTGCATGTCGCCGATCAGGCCGTACTGCTCGATGCGCGGGAGGCGTTTCATCGTGTGGGTCTCCGTAGTCCCCGTGGACCCGGGGGTGGCTTCGGGGCCGCCGTGGCGGCCGGGAAGTGTCGGTGAGAGAGGCACGGTGGTTACCGGATCGGGGGAAATCTGTCCTGCCTCGGCGGGGGATCCTCGTCCCGTAGCGATGCGGCCGCTTACTCGATCACCACGAAGAGCCAGCCACGCCATGGGACCGAGAATCAGCGCGATCAGAACTGGCCCGGCGGCGGTCATGTCCGGGGCACCGACGCGGCCAGAACCACGCAGGCGAGGGCGAGAGCGAAGACCGCGCCGCGCAGCACGTTGATCGGCGGCTTCCACCAGCGCCGTCTCCGCACCGGCTTCGCAGGGGCCACGTCGGGGGCCTGCACGGCAGCGATAAGGTCTTGGGCTGCCTCGGCCAGCCTGACCAGATGGACCCTGCTGGGCATGTAGCCATCGGGGAGGCCGCCCGAGCAGAGCTGCTGCGCACGGTGCAGGGCCGGCTCTTGCGAAGGCGTCAGGGCCCCGAGCTGGCTGACGTGTCCTCGCAGCCGCAGTGCGAGGTCCTCGACATCGGCGGCAGTATCGGGTAACGGCGAGTCCTCGCCCAGCACGAGCGCCACCGTTTCCGTCGCGGAGGCCGCCGGGTCCCGTCGCAGGATGGGCTCACCAAGGGCGTGGTTTCTCCGACCCTGATCACTGAGTCGGCACGCCCGGCGAAGGGCCAGCGAGGGACGCATGACGCAACTCCTAGATGAATCCAGCCAACTTGAGTGAGGAACGCTGTGCACCGCAGGCGACTGAGGTGCAAGGTGAGTGATCCTGCGGCTACGTTGAGCGAACCGCGAATCCCTGTCAGGGGGTATGCCTACGCGGCCCTCAAGGCCGTCAAAGGCGTCAAAGATCATTTCGGAACCGAGGGGCAGTACATGGCCCGTGAGAGAAACGTCGCCCTTGCCGCGCTCCTGCGCGAAGCGGGCTGGTCCCAGCCCCAAGCAGCCGCCGCGGTCGCTCGCGTTGCCGCGGAGAGCGGTGTACGCGAACTGGAGGCCATTTCCCGCTCCCACATCGCCATGTGGGCCCAGGGCACGAAGCCCAGTGGACGAGCGCCTCATATCCTGCGTGAGACGCTGTCCCGCAGGCTCGGCCGACGCCTCACCCTCGCTGACCTCGGACTGGAAGATGGGCCGACAGGCTCCACTGACAGTAGTTCTGACTGGAGCGTCGACCCTCTGACCGTGCTGGCCGAGCTGGGAAGCGACGATCTGGACATGCACCGACGCAAGCTGTTGGCTACCACCGCGTACTCGGCCGCCGGCCTCGTCCTGCCTGCCGCTCCATGGTGGGCAGCCGCCCCGGCCGCGGCGGCCTCGCGCCCTGCAGTCTCCTCCCGGCTGGTGACTCAGGCTGACATCGACGACGTCCGCAAACTGACCACCTTCTACTCCGCGAGGGACCAGCAGCGCGGTGGAGCCTCGGGGCGCTCGGCCCTGGCTGGCCATCTTCGCGACGAAGCGGTGCCGCTCCTGGGCAGCAGGTTCCGAACGGAACAGCACCGCCGGGATACGTACTCGGCCGTGGCAGAGATGACCTACCTCGCCGGCTGGATGGCCTTCGACGCCTCCGAGCATCGAACCGCCCAGCGCTACCTCACCCTTGCCGCACGCCTTGCGGCCGAAGCCGCAGACGGACCGCTGGGCGGCCACATCCTGCGTGCCCTCGCCCACCAAGCAGTCGACCTCGGGCACCCACGCAGAGCGCTCGACCTGGCTGACGCCTCGATGTCCCGCACCCACTACGGCCAGGCCAGCTCGCAGGAGAAGGCCCTGCTCGCCGTAGTCCATGCCCGCGCCCTGGCCTCCGGCGGCGACCGCCGCGGCAGTCTCGCGGCCATCAGTCGCGCGGAGAGGGACCTCGCACGCGCCGATAACGAGGATGCCCCCGGCCGCGTCAGCTTCTTCCAGGAAGCCTCCCTCGCCCACGAGACTGCCTGTGCCTTGCGGGACCTGGGAAATCCTCTCGACGCGGAGTTGCATTTCCAGCGCAGCGTCGCCACCCGCCGGCGGCAGCAGTATGCGCGTACCCACAGTGTGACCCTCGGCTACCTCGGTGCCGTCCAGGTCCAGCAGGGACGCCTCGATGAGGCATGTGGTACCTGGGGACAAGCACTGGACGCCATGGCTGGCGTCCAGTCCGGCCGCGCCCGCGACGTCATCGTCCGCATGCAGAGCGACCTCTCGCCTGTTCGGCAACGTGGTGGCCGCCACGTCGCCGAACTGGACCGCCGGGCGCGGGAAATGCTGCGCGCCATAGGCTGACCACAGGGCAGGTCCGCAGCTATTGACGGCAGCTGCTGAACACGCGCCCCCGTTAGAGAGGAACGAGCGCCGATGGCAACGTACGAGGTCGAATCGATCGCAACGGTTGTCGGGGGCCACACCCGCGTCCAGGACGATTACCAGGGCGGAGTCGAGTCGATCATCCGACTCAACGAGGCGTACCCCCTCGAGACGCTGCAGGGAATCGAAGAGTTTTCCCACCTGACGGTGACCTGGCTCTTCCACCTGGCGCGACCGGAAGACGTCCAGCTCCACGCACGCAGCCCCCGCGGGAATCCGGACTGGCCGCCGACCGGTACCTTCGTCCACCGCAACCATCGGCGTCCCAATCAACTGGCGATCAGCTACCCGCGGCTGCTCAAGGTCGAGGGGCGGGACCTGTTGGTCACCGATCTCGACGCTGTAGACGGAACGCCCGTGATCGACTTGGCACCGTACTTCGAACAGATGGGGCCTCGTGGCCCGATCCGTCAGCCCGCCTGGCCCGGAGAGATGCTCGAACCGAATTACTGGGCGAAGGCAAGCGAACGGCCCTCGGAGCGCCCTGTATGACAGAAGCGACTGAGCTGCCCGGCTTGTCATTTGCATAGTCGGGAACCAACTGGACGTCTGGCTCAAGCTGCAGCCCTCGCGTCTCGGAACTCACACCACGTCTCCTCGCCGCTGCTCTCCCATGCGTCAGAGATCGCATCGACCAGCCGGATCCCGCGCCCTGATTCGCCGTCGGGTCCGGCTTCCTTGAGCACAGCGGGCGCCGGGTTGTGGTCGGTTACCGAGACACGCACCACGTCGACGGCCACCGTGATGCGGAGCACGACTTCGCCCTCACCGTGGACCACGGCGTTGGTGACCAGCTCCGAAACGGCCAGTACGACGAACCCCGCCACCGGCTCCGAAACACGGCACCGCCGCAGGAACGCCCTGGCTATGCGCCGCATCTCCCCGACCTTCGCGAGGTCGGGGAGAAGGGCCGCCTGACAGGCATGGGATGCCGCCGGTACCTCTGGCCTCTCCCATGCGCCGGGCTCGTCTTCCTGAACTGGCCTGACGCATGACGCGCCTGCTGTAGCCGCACAGCTACGGATGCCCCCGCCGGGCGGGGCCGCCTCTTGGAGCCTGGTCATGTGGGCTATGGCACCGTGCGGCGACGCCGTCGACCAGGGGAATCCAGAGGGGGAAAATTATGTCAAGGGGGAAACTGGAGGGGGGAATTGAGGCCATGATTGGATTCCGCCCACCAACAGAGGTCACACTCATGCCAGACCCGTTCGCCGACCTGCTCCTCCGGCTTCGGCAGGAGGCGGGCCGGACACAGGAGGAGCAGGCGGAGGCGATCAACGCTGTCTCCGGCCGGGACACCATGACCCGCCGAGAGATCAGCCGTTATGAGAACTTCGAGAACATTCCTACCAACCACACAATCGGCCACATCGCGGCGGCCTGCGGTGTCCCCTTCGAGGAACTACAGCGAGAGGCCAAGGCCGCCCGCGCTCGGAAGAGAAAGGGGCATGCCGATGCAGGGGAGGACCAAGACGCCGTGAAGCGTCGCACGCTCCTGGGTAGCGCCACTATCGGCGTGAGCGTGGCCGCCGAGCCCTGGGGGCGCCTCGCCTTCGCCCTCAGCAAGGGGACCAAGATCGATTCGCTCGCTGCCGCCGGTCTCATCGAGCGAGCCGCTGAACTGCACGTCCAGGAACTCAACCTCAGCGCGCGGCGGCTACAAAAAACGGTCGAGTCGCATCTTGACGCGATCACTGCGGCCCTACCTCGTGCCGGCGAACACGAAGGCGCTCTCACCATCGCCGCCGGAGAAACCGCCGCTCTGGCCGGTTGGGTGGCCTGGGACCTGGGGGAGCACGACAAAGCCAACGCCTACTACAAAGTCACGTCGCAGTGCGCGGCGGCTGCCGGGCATCCTCCACTCCGGGCCCTGGCCCTGACCTACAGCAGCTACGGCGCTTTGACGCCAAAGGCGAAGATGGAGTTCCTCTCCCAAGCCGCCAACGACGTGCGAGGCCACGGTAACGCTACTGCTGCCGCCTGGGTTCTCGGTAGGAACGCGGAAGAAGCTGCGGCGGCCGGCGACGAGGTGGGGGCGCTCCGGGCGTTAGACCGAGCGCGCTTCGCCTACGATTTCGCGGACCACACCAGCGAGCAGGCATGGGTCAGGTTCGTGACCCCATACCGCATGGACTCGTTGGCCCTGTCCGTGTACGGCCAGCTGAGGCGTCCCGAGCTCACGTCCACAGCTGATACCGCGGTCAACCGCCTCGGAGACGGACTTCCGGACGGGGGCGTCGTGGTCCTCGGTGATCTCGCTTCGGCCCTACTGCGTGGGGGTGACGTCGATCGAGGGGTGTACGTGTCACGTCAGTTCGTCGCAGCTGCACAGGCCAAGCCCAACACGATGGGCAAGGAGCGCGCATCGACTATCGCCTCGTCGCTCCCTGACAATGAGCAGGAACTCGGCCGCCATCTACGGAAGTTCGCATCCTGAGACCCCACACGCAGTAGGCGGGTAAGCCCAGGACGCTGAGCGCCGTCCTACGGCCGGCCCGGCGCTCCGCAGAACCTATGCCGTCTCCTCGATAACCCAGGACAGGTACGCCTCCGACCCGCCGGTCACGGGCAGCGTGATCCACTGGGGAACGTCGTACGGGTGCTTCTCGTGCAGCCACGCCTCCAGTGCCGGGAGACGGTCCGTCGTAGTCATGTACGAGATCCGCCACTCCTGTGCCGTCTCGACCTTCCCCTTCCACCAGTAGAAGGCTGTGATCGGCGCATCAATGTGAACGCCCGCTGCCAGCTTGCTCTCGACCGCGCCACGGGCCAACGCCTTCGCCTGATCCTCGTTGTCGCTGGTCGTCTGCGCGATCACAATCTCGTTGGCCATGCAATTACCTCTCCAGTTCAGTTACCGCGACTCTACCGAGCCGCCAAGGGCACACGTCACGCTGCTGAAACAGCATCATTCCGGCCCTTGCCGGACCTTCCGCTAACAGACCCAACGCGATCATGCGGGTCACCGAGCCATCGAGGCGCGACGCCCCTGTCCGAGGACAGCCACGGGTAGTTGCGGCATCGAAAGCGGAACCCCGGAATTGGGGGGAGCGCAGAGCCGCGGGCACACCCGAGTGCGTGACGTGTGAACGTCGACCGCACGACGGCCCGTCCGCTACTGATGGACTTCA
>NZ_CBDQZH010000058.1:0-39432 GCF_965341775.1 Streptomyces sp. bgisy159
CAACCCCGTCAAGGTCTGGACCTCCACCGGCTCCTGGACCTGGGAACACTCCAAGCCCGTCACCGGCGACTTCAACGCCGACGGCAAGACCGACATAGCCGTCCTCTACAACTACGGCCAGGTCAACGGCGTCAACACCACCGGCCTGTGGACCTTCACCAGCAACGGCACCGGCTTCGGCGCCCCCGCCAAGGTCTGGACCTCCACCGGCTCGTGGACCTGGGACCGCTCCGAGCCCGTGACCGGTGACTTCAACGCCGACCACAGGACGGACCTGGGCGTCTTCTACGACTACGGCCGGCAGACGGACGGAAGCTACCGCACCGGTCTGTGGAGCTTCACCAGCGACGGCACCGCGTTCACCGACCCGGCCCGGATCTGGGACAGCAACGACATCGCCGACTGAAGCACCCCGACAGAAGAACGCCCGGCTGGTCCTCACCAGCCGGGCGTTCCCCGTGCCCGTCCGCCGTCCCCCGGCCTTGCCCCGGCTCAGCCGGTCGCGGCCGGCTTCTTCACCGTCAGGGGGAGGAGCTTCTTGCCGGTGGGGCCGACCTGGATGTGGGTGTCCATCGCCGGACACACACCGCAATCGAAGCACGGGGTCCAGCGGCAGTCCTCGACCTCGGTCTCGTCGAGGGCGTCCTGCCAGTCCTCCCAGAGCCAGTCCTTGTCCAGCCCGGAGTCGAGGTGGTCCCAGGGCAGGACCTCCTCGTAGCCGCGCTCGCGGGTGGTGTACCAGTCGACGTCGACGCCGTACGGGGCCAGCGCCTTGTCCGCGCAGCTCATCCAGCGGTCGTACGAGAAGTGCTCGCGCCAGCCGTCGAAGCGGCCGCCGTCCTCGTACACCGCGCGGATGACCGCGCCGATCCGGCGGTCGCCGCGCGAGAGCAGGCCCTCGACGATGCCGGGCTTGCCGTCGTGGTAGCGGAAGCCGATCGAGCGTCCGTACTTCTTGTCCCCGCGGATCTTGTCGCGGAGCTTCTCGAGGCGCGCGTCGGTCTCCTCGGCGGACAGCTGCGGCGCCCACTGGAAGGGGGTGTGCGGCTTGGGGACGAAGCCGCCGATGGAGACGGTGCAGCGGATGTCGTTGGACCGGGAGACCTCGCGGCCCTTCTGGATGACGCGGGTCGCCATGTCGGCGATCTGGAGGACGTCCTCGTCGGTCTCGGTGGGCAGGCCGCACATGAAGTACAGCTTCACCTGGCGCCAGCCGTTGCCGTAGGCCGTCGCGACCGTCCTGATCAGGTCCTCTTCCGAGACCATCTTGTTGATGACCTTGCGGATGCGCTCCGAGCCGCCCTCCGGGGCGAAGGTGAGGCCCGAGCGGCGGCCGTTGCGGGTCAGCTCGTTGGCCAGGTCGATGTTGAAGGCGTCGACGCGGGTGGAGGGCAGCGAGAGACCGATCTTGTCGTCCTCGTAGCGGTCGGCGAGACCCTTGGCGACGTCACCGATCTCGGAGTGGTCCGCGGACGAGAGGGACAGCAGGCCGACCTCCTCGAAGCCGGTCGCCTTCAGGCCCTTCTCCACCATGTCGCCGATGCCGGTGATCGACCGCTCGCGCACCGGGCGGGTGATCATGCCGGCCTGGCAGAAGCGGCAGCCTCGGGTGCAGCCGCGGAAGATCTCCACCGACATCCGCTCGTGGACCGTCTCGGCGAGGGGCACCAGGGGCTGCTTGGGGTACGGCCACTCGTCCAGATCCATGACGGTGTGCTTGGACACCCGCCACGGGACGCCCGACCGGTTCGGCACGACCCGGGCGATCCGGCCGTCCGGCAGGTACTCCACGTCGTAGAAGGCGGGGATGTACACCGCGCCGGTCCTGGCCAGGCGCAGCAGCACCTCCTCGCGGCCGCCGGGGCGGCCCTCGGCCTTCCACTCACGGATGATCTTCGTCATGTCGAGGACGGCCTGCTCGCCGTCGCCGATGACGGCCGCGTCGATGAAGTCGGCGATCGGCTCGGGGTTGAACGCCGCGTGACCGCCGGCCAGCACGATCGGGTCGTCCAGGCCCCGGTCCTTCGACTCCAGCGGGATGCCGGCGAGGTCCAGCGCCGTGAGCATGTTCGTGTAGCCCAGCTCGGTGGAGAAGCTGAGGCCGAACACGTCGAACGCGCCCACCGGCCGGTGGCTGTCGACCGTGAACTGCGGCACGCCGTGCTCGCGCATCAGCGCCTCCAGGTCCGGCCACACGCTGTACGTGCGCTCGGCGAGGACGCCCTCCTGTTCGTTGAGCACCTCGTAGAGGATCATGACGCCCTGGTTGGGCAGCCCGACCTCGTAGGCGTCCGGGTACATCAACGCCCAGCGGACGTCGCAGGCGTCCCAGGGTTTGACCGTGGAGTTGAGCTCTCCGCCGACGTACTGGATCGGCTTCTGCACATGGGGAAGCAGAGCTTCGAGCTGCGGGAACACAGACTCGGCGGCATCGGCAGGCATGTCGCGAACCTTCGTGAGCTGACAGGGGTGACCACCAAGCGTAACGCGGCCGGAGCCCCGGCCCGCACGCTCAGAGCGCCGCCCCCGCTCCGGCCCTCTTCCACAACGTCGGCAGCTCGGCCTCGTCCTGCGCCGCCCGCCGCTCCTCACGGCCGTACAGCACCCCGTACGTGAAGCTGCTCTCCCCCGCCGCGTGCGCCTGTCCGGCGATCTCGCGCAGGGCCTCGCGGGCCATCACGCTGTCCTGATGGTCGCCGAGCAGGGTCTGCAGGGCCTTGGCGGCTTTCACCAGGGCGGTGGCCGGGTCACCGAGGGCGGGCTCGGCGGCCTCGGCGGCGTACCGGGTGCGCTTGGCCCGCTTGCGGGCCTCGTGCAGGGCCAGGTCCCGGTCGTGGCCGGGGGGCCGTGCGAGAGCCTCCTCGACCAGCTCGGACAGCGCCCGGTAGTCCTTGCGCACGGCCTTGCGGATCACCCGGTCCGGATCGCCGGCGGCGGCCTTCCGCAGGGGCGGGTCGGCGAGCAGGGCGTCGAGGTCGTCGAGCAGCCGCAGGTACCGGCTGCCGTCCAGTACGGCGATCAGCGGGCTCCGGGAGTCGTCGCGGCGGGCCTGGGCCCAGGCGTGCAGCCGGGCCGGGACGGGGCCGGTCACCAGGGGCCGGGGAAGGTCGTCGAGGGCGGCGGTGAGACGGTCGGTCAGCACCTCCTGGTCGCGGTCCACGCCCAGCTCGCCGGCCAGCCACTTCAGTTCCTCCCCGATCGGGTCGGTGGCGGCCCGGTCGAGGATCCGGGCGTAGCTGCGGAACGCGCTGCGCAGCCGGCGCGTGGCGACGCGCATCCGGTGCACGGAGTCGGGGAGGTCGCGGCGCACGGCGGGGTCCAGTTCGACCAGCGCGTCCCGCTGGGCACGCAGATAGACGAGGAGGTGGTCGCCGGCGGTGACGGGTCCGGCGGGCGCCTTGCCCGTGCCCCGTTTCCTGCCCGCCCCGTCGGCCGGGGCGGGCTGCCGCGCCGTGTCCCGTTTCTTCTTCCCGGTGCGCCCCGGGCGGGTCTCGGTCAGCGCCCGTGCCAGCTTCGACGCGGACGTGGACGGCCGTACGCCCGCTCTGCGCAGCCGCTTCTCGACCTTGTCGAGGAACGCCGGGTCACCGTCGTCGGCGAGTTCGACCTCGATCTCGGTCCACTGGGCGCGGCCGCCGGTGCCGCCGAGCCGTTCGGCGTGGACGGCGTCCACGCTGACCTCGGCGAGCAGTCGTCCCCGCCGGTCGACCAGTTCGCGGATGTCGCGCGCCGAGCGCAGCCGGATCACCGGTACCAGTCCGGCGTCCCGCACCCGGGAGCGCAGCAGGCCGGCGAGGCCGGGCGGCAGGGTGTCGGACAGCGGTGCGCGGATCTCGTCGCGCACGCCCGGTGCGACGGGGAACTTCAGGTGCCAGCCCGCGTCCGAGCCGCCGGTGCGGCGGCGCAGGGTGATGGAGGCCGCGGCGAGCCGCTCGTCGGGGGTGTCGTAGTAGGTGGCGTCGAGTTCGGCGACGCCCTTGTCGAGGACGTCCGCGACGCCGGCGACGCCGGTCAGGTCGGGAAGACCACTGTCGTCGGATTCGTACTTGCGCTCGACCTCGCGTTTCGTCTCCGCCATGACCCGACTGTAGTAGCGGCCCGGCCCGGAGGGCAGGGCCGACCGGGGCCGAAGCCGCGGTCGGCCTGAAGTGAGGGGCGTGCGGCAGCCGGGTCAGGCCGACATCGGCCGCTGCACTCTGATCGACTGGAGGAGACCCACCGCCACCCATACCGAGAACATCGACGATCCGCCGTACGACACGAACGGCAGCGGCAGACCGGTGACCGGCATGATGCCGAGTGTCATGCCGATGTTCTCGAAGGACTGGAAGGCGAACCAGGCGACGATCCCCGCGGCCACCACCGTGCCGTACAGCTCGGTCGTCTCCCTCGCGATCCGGCAGGCACGCCACAGGACCACTCCGAGCAGCAGGATGATCAGTCCGGCGCCGACGAAGCCCAGTTCCTCCCCTGCGACCGTGAAGACGAAGTCGGTCTGCTGCTCCGGCACGAACTGGCCGGTGGTCTGCGAACCGTGGAACAGCCCCGAGCCGGTCAGGCCGCCCGAGCCGATGGCGATGCGCGCCTGGTTGGTGTTGTAGCCGACGCCCGCCGGGTCCAGCTCCGGGTTGGCGAAGGCGGCGAAGCGGGCGATCTGGTAGTCGTCCAGGACACCGAGCTGCCAGACCGCGACGGCGCCGGTCGCGCCGGCCCCGAGCAGCCCGAAGACCCAGCGGTTGGAGGCGCCGGAGGCGAGCAGCACCCCGAGCACGATGATCACCATCACCATGACGGAGCCCAGGTCGGGCATCAGCATGACGATGAGCATGGGGACCGCGGCCAGCCCCAGGGCCTGTAGCACGGTCCGGTGGTCGGGATACGTCTTGTCGCCCGCGTCGACCCGCGCCGCCAGCAGCATCGCCATGCCCAGGATGATCGTGATCTTCACGAACTCGGAGGGCTGCAGGGAGAAGCCGCCGCCCAGGACGATCCAGGAGTGGGCGCCGTTGACCGTGGAGCCGAGCGGGGTGAGCACCAGCAGGATTCCGAGGACGGACAGCCCGTACAGGACCGGTACCGCGTTGCGCAGGGTGCGGTGGCCGAGCCAGACGGTGCCGACCATCAGCGCGAGGCCGAGACCGGTGTTCATCAGGTGCCGGACGAGGAAGTAGTACGGGTCGCCCTGGTTGATCTCGGTGCGGTTGCGGGTGGCCGAGAACACCAGCAGCGAGCCCAGCAGGGACAGGGCGAGCGCCGACAGCAGTATCGGCCAGTCCAGCCGCCGGGCCATCGAGTCACGGGCGAAGATCCGCGTCCAGCCGGCCCGCTCGGGCCCGTACCCCGAGACGGAGAAGCTGTTGGCACCGGTCATGTGCGCGCCCTCCGGGTCCCTCGCGTCCGTCGGCCGCGCCCCGTGCGTGTCCCCGCGCACCCCGCCGTCCGGCGGCGGCGCCGGGTGTCACGGTTGCCGCCGGTGTTCTGTCCCGTGGTCGCGCCCTCCTGCGTCCCGTCGGGCTGGTCCGAGCCGCCCTCCTGGTAGATCCGCGCTTCCTTCGCCGGGTCCTTGCCGATCTTCGGCGAGGTGATGGTGCCGTCCGTCCTGACCTTCGGCAGGCTCTTCTGCGGGGTGGGCAGCAGCGCCTTGCTCTTGTCGATCGAGCCCTCGTCGGTGACGCCGTACAGCGCGTCGTAGATGTTGCGCACGGCCGGACCGGAGGCGCCGGATCCTGTACCGCCCTGGGAGATCGTCATGACGATCGTGTAGTCCTTGGTGTACGTGGCGAACCAGGACGTGGTCTGCTTGCCGTAGACCTCCGCGGTGCCGGTCTTGGCGTGCATCGGGATCTTCTCCTGGGGCCAGCCGACCTGGGCGAACCGCCAGGCGGCGGTGCCCCGGGTGGCGGCTCCGGCGAGCGCCTTGTCCATCTTGGTCAGCGTGTCCCGGCTTATCGGCAGCTTGCCGTGGGCCTTGGGCGCGATCTCGGTGACCGTCCTGCCGTCGGGGCTGACGACGGCCTTGCCGATCGTCGGGTCGTACAGCGTGCCGCCGTTGGCGATGGCCGCGTAGATGGTGGCCATCTGGATGGGGGTGACGAGGGTGTCGCCCTGGCCGATGGAGTAGTTGATCTCGTCACCGGCGCGCATCTTGTTGCCCTCGAGGCAGTTCTCGTACGCGATCTGCTCGACGTAGGTGCCGCCCTTCTTGCCCTGCTTGCACCAGGCGTCCTTGTTGGCCTTCCAGTAGTTCTGCTTCCACTGCCGGTCGGGGACCCGTCCGGTGACCTCGTTGGGCAGGTCGATGCCGGTCTCCGCGCCCAGGCCGAACCGGTGGGCGGTCTTGAAGAAGTAGTCGTCCGGGTTCTTCGGGTTGATCCCGCCGTCCTTCCGCCACTGGTCGTGCGCCAGGCGGTAGAAGACGGTGTCGCAGGAGACCTCCAGGGCCCGCCCCAGGTCCATCGGGCCGTAGTTGCGCGACTCGTAGTTCTTGAAGACCTGGCCGCCGACCGAGTAGGCACTGGAGCAGTCGTAGCTGCCGTCGAAGTCGTAGCCGGCCGCGACGGCCGCGGAGGTGGAGATCACCTTGAAGATCGAGCCGGGGGCGGCCTGGCCCTGGATGGCCCGGTTCAGCAGCGGGTAGTTGGAGTCCTTGCCGGTGAGCTTCTTGTAGTCCTTGGCGGAGATGCCGCCGACCCACGCGTTCGGGTCGTAGGACGGGTTGGACGCCATGGCGACGATGCGTCCGGTCCTCGCCTCCATCACGACCACGGCACCGGCGTCCGCCTTGTAGTTCTCGCCCGTGTTGTGGTCGAAGACCTTGCGGGCCTCCTTCATCGCGTCGTTCAGCTCGAACTCGGCGACGCGCTGCACCCGGGCGTCGATGCTGGTGACGAGGTTGGAGCCGGGCTCGGCGGGGGTGGCCTCGGCCTGGCCGATGACCCTGCCGAGGTTGTCGACCTCGTAGCGGGTCACGCCCGCCTTGCCGCGCAGCTCCTTGTCGTACTGCCGCTCCAGGCCGGAGCGGCCGACCTGGTCGGAGCGCAGGTACGGCGAGTCGGTGTCCTGGGCCTGCTGGATCTCCTCGTCGGTGACCGGGGAGAGGTAGCCGAGCACCTGGGCGGTGTTGGCCTTGCCCGGCGCCGCGTAGCGCCGCACCGCCTGCGGTTCGGCGGTGATGCCGGGGAAGTCCTCGGCGCGCTCGCGGATCTGCAGCGCCTGCTTGGGGGTGGCCTCGTCGGTGATGGGGATCGGCTGGTAGGGCGAGCCGTTCCAGCAGGGCTGGGGGGTCTCCCGGTCGCACAGCCGGACCTTCAGCATGACCTCGGCCGGGTCCATCCCGAGGACCCCGGCCAGCTTGGTCAGGACCGCCTTGCCGTCGTCCTTCTGCTTCAGCAGGTCGGTGCGGGAGGCGGAGACCACGAGCCGGGTCTCGTTGTCGGCGAGGGGCACGCCGCGGGCGTCCAGGATCGAACCGCGCACGGCCGGCTGCACGACCTGCTGGACGTGGTTGCCGGAGGCCTCCTTGGCGTACTCGTCGCCCTCCCGGATCTGCAGGTACCACAGCCGGCCGCCGAGCGTGCCGAGGAGGGAGAGGACGAGGATCTGGATGACGACGAGGCGGATCTGGACCCGTTGGGACCGTCCGGTCTCGGGAATGTTGGTCACTGCGGCTGCCTCCCCCTCTCAGTGCGCGGCCGACGAAGTGAACGAGTGTGCGGCACCTGGCGCCTGCGTACGACAGGGGAACGACGGGCCGCTCCGGCCACGTTCCCCCTTCGCGTCCTCCGTCCGGGTGAACCGGCCCCTGCTCACCGCCGCCGGCTTCCTGCTCAGCGCTTCGCGCCTTCCCCTGCTCACAGCCGCTTGACCCCCTTGATACGGCCCGCCCGAGCGGTGCGCGCACGCACCGTCTTCATCCTCAGGCCGCCCCGCTGCCCGCCGATCCTCAGCCCCGTCCCCGAGGCGAGCCAGCCCGTGGAGATGTCGGGGGACTTGGCCGCCGAGTTGGTGTCGGCCAGCGGGTCGTTCTCGGCGCGGCGAGCCAGGGCCATCACCCCGGGCACCACGAACGGCGCGAGCAGCAGGTCGTACAGGGCGGCGCTGAACAGCAGCCCGCCGAGGCCCACATGGCGGGCGGCGGTGTCGCCGACGAGGGCGCCGACCCCCGCGTACAGCAGGGTGGAGCCGAGGGCGGCACCGACGACCACGGCCATCGGGCCGGTGGCGGACTTCAGCTGGCCGTTCTCCGGCTTGACGAGCCCGGCCAGGTAACCGATGACGCACAGCACCAGCGCGTAGCGGCCGGCCGCGTGGTCCGCGGGCGGGGCCAGGTCGGCCAGCAGCCCGGCGCCGAAGCCGACCAGGGCGCCGCCGACATGGCCGTAGACCATGGCGAGGCCGAGGACGGTCAGCAGCAGCAGGTCGGGGACCGCGCCGGGCAGGTGCAGCCGGGCGAGGACGCTCACCTGGACGACCAGGGCGACCACGACCAGCGTCGTGGAGAGCAGGATCCGGTTGACACGCATGGAAAGTCAGCTCCTACTGCTGCTCTTGCTGCTGGCCGTCGGGCTGGGACGCGCCCGGGGTGACCGTGACGGTCACCGTGGGCGTGGGTACCGGCTTGGGCTTGGCGGGGAGCACGGTGTCGCGCGGGTCCTTCTTCGGGGCCTGGACGACCACGCCGACGATGTCGAGCTTGGTGAAGCTGACGTACGGCGTGACGTAGAGGGTGCGGGTGAGGTCGCCGCCGGACGGGTCGACCCGGGAGACCACGCCGACCGGCACGCCGGGCACGAACGGCTTGTCGGCCTGGGAGCCGAAGGTGACCAGCCGGTCGCCCTTCTTCACCTCGGCCTTGCCGTTGAGGAGTTCCACCCGCAGCGGCCGGTCGCCCTGGCCGGAGGCGAAGCCCAGCTCGTCGCTGGCCTCCATACGGGTGCCGACGGTGAAGTCGGGGTCGCTGGCCAGCAGCACCGTCGCGGTGTCCGGGCCGACGGTGGTGACCCGTCCGACGAGGCCGTCGCCGTTGAGGACGGTCATGTCGCGCTGGATGCCGTCGTTGGCGCCCGCGTCGATGGTGATGGTCCAGGAGAAGCCCTGCGCCGCGCCGATGGCGATGACCTGGGCCCCCTTGATGCCGTACTGTCCCGCGCCGGCCGTCTTCAGCATCTTCTCCAGCTGGGCCAGCCGGCTGCGGTTGCGGTCGTCGCTGCCCAGCTTCGCCTTCAGGGCGGCGTTCTCCTTCTCCAGCTCGGCGAGCCGGTCATGGCGTTCGCCGGAGTCACGGACCGCCGATACAGCGTTGCCGACCGGGTCGACCGCGGAGGACACCCCCTCCTCGATGGGCCCGAAGACGGTGGCCGCGGCCTGCCGGGCACCGTCGACCGGTGAGTCCTCCCCGCCGCGGATGTCCACCGTGATCAGCGCGAGCGCGACGGCGACCAGCAGCACCAACAGCAGCCGGCTCTCTCGTGTGTCCCTCACGTGCGGCGGCCGTGCCCTTCCTCGTAGGAATCGGGAAATCCGCAGGGAACGTCCCCCGGGATTCGCATTCGATGCGGTGTGTGGAGCTTATGCCTCAATACCAACGATCCGCCGTACGAGAGGAGATCGTCTCGTACGGCGGAATCGTTGCGTCACGTCATCTGCGCGGGGCCGCGTCCAGCACCTGCTGGAGCGCCTCGAACTCCTCGACGCACTTGCCGGAGCCGAGCGCCACGCTGTCCAGCGGGTCCTCGGCGATGTGGATCGGCATTCCGGTCTCGCGCCGCAGCCGCTCGTCCAGACCGCGCAGCAGGGCTCCGCCGCCGGTCAGAACGATTCCGCGGTCCATGATGTCGCCGGACAGCTCCGGCGGGCACTTGTCGAGGGTGGTCTTCACGGCGTCGACGATGGCGTTGACGGGCTCCTCGATCGCCTTGCGTACCTCCGCTGCGGAGATGACGACCGTCTTGGGCAGCCCCGACACCAGGTCCCGGCCACGGATTTCGGTGTGCTCGTCGGAGTCGAGGTCGTACGCCGAACCGATCGTGATCTTGATCTGTTCGGCCGTCCGCTCACCCAGCAGAAGGGAGTACTCCTTCTTGATGTGCTGGATGATCGCGTTGTCCAGCTCGTCGCCCGCGACGCGGATGGACTGCGCGGTGACGATGCCGCCGAGCGAGATGACCGCGACCTCCGTGGTGCCGCCGCCGATGTCCACCACCATGTTGCCCGTGGCCTCGTGGACCGGCAGGCCGGAGCCGATGGCCGCGGCCATGGGCTCCTCGATGATGTGCACCTGGCGGGCGCCGGCCTGGGTCGACGCCTCGATGACGGCGCGGCGCTCGACCCCGGTGATCCCGGAGGGCACGCACACGACGACTCGGGGCCGGGCGAGGTAGCGCCGCTTGTGGATCTTCAGGATGAAGTAGCGGAGCATGCGCTCGGTGATCTCGAAGTCGGCGATCACACCGTCCTTCAGCGGCCGCACGGCGACGATGTTGCCGGGGGTGCGCCCGATCATCTTCTTCGCTTCCGCGCCGACCGCGAGGATGCCACCGGTGTTGGTGTTGATCGCGACGACGGACGGCTCGTTGAGTACGATCCCGCGACCCCTGACGTACACCAGCGTGTTGGCGGTCCCGAGGTCGACAGCCATGTCACGGCCGATGAACGACATTGAGTTCCCCATCAGGATTCGTCTGGCCTTCCCACGGAGCTTTTGAGGGCTTTTCAGGTAGGCGGGGTGGGTGCTGTGACGTGAAGGCTTCCATCGTAGACGCGCCTTCGCGAACACCGCGTGAGGGTCTTCGCCATTGTCAGCAGATGATGTGTGGCTTCGCTTCCGGAGACGTGCGTTCGGGGGGACACGTTCCCTCGATCGCCCCCCGGGTGCGGAGAAGGTCCGGGGAGAGGCGTCCCCGGACCGGCACCTTCCCGATGGCGCGGGGGTTACGCCCGGCCGGGGAAGAAGATCTTCACCTCGCGCTCGGCGGACTCCTCCGAGTCCGAGGCGTGGATCAGGTTCTCCCGCACGATCACACCGAAGTCGCCCCGGATGGAGCCGGGCGCGGCGGCGATGGGGTCGGTGGGCCCGGCCAGCTGCCGGACCCCCTCGATCACCCGCTCCCCCTCGACGATCATCGCGACCACCGGGCCGGACGACATGAACTCGACCAGCGGCTCGTAGAACGGACGGCCGACGTGCTCGGCGTAGTGCTGCTCCAGGATCGCGCGGTCCAGGGTGCGCAACTCCAGCGCGATGATCCTCCAGTCGGCCTTGCGCTCGATGCGGCTGATGATCTCGCCGACCAGTGAGCGACGGACAGCGTCCGGCTTCAAGAGGACAAGCGTGCGCTGGGTCACGGGAGGACTCCTTCTTCCTGCCAGGTGTGCGGTGGGACGAGGTTACAGGGCGTGTCGGGGCCCCTGTTACGCAGCGTCAGGTGTAGAGGCGGTGGTGTCCGCTTCTGCGGCGAATCTCGCCTTTGCCTCGTCGATCTTGCGACCGTAGTGGACGGACGCCCACCACAGGGCAGCGAAGACCACGCCCAGGACGAACATCATCGGCACGAAGACGCCCGAGGCGACGAGGGCGAGCTGCAGGGCCCAGCCCAGGGCCACGCCGCCGGGCCGGGTGACGATCCCGCACAGCGCCACGGACAGGAACATCGCGATCCCGCACACCGTCCACACCGTGCCCGTGGACAGGCCGTCGTCCTTCATCGCGACCAGCCCGGCGAACCCGATGACGAAGAACTCGCCGATCAGCGTCGAGGAACAGAGCGTACGCATGCTTCTTCGACCTCAGCCCTTCCCCAGCAGCAGCCGGGCCTCGCCGACCGTGATGACGGAACCGGTGACGAGCACGCCGCCGCCGGCGAACTCGCCCTCCTCCTCGGCGAGCGTGATCGCCGCTTCCAGCGCGTCCGGCAGCCGCGGCTCGACCTGCACCCGCTCCTCGCCGAACACCTCGACGGCGATCGCGGCCAGCTCGTCGGCGTCCATCGCGCGATGGCTGGAGTTCTGGGTGACCACGACCTCCGCGAACACCGGTTCGAAGGCCTCCAGCAGCCCTCGCACGTTCTTGTCGCCGCTCGCGCCGACCACGCCGATCAGCCGGCTGAAGTCGAACGCCTCACCGATCGCCTCGGCGGTCACCCGGGCGCCCGCCGGATTGTGTGCGGCGTCCAGCACCACGGTCGGGGAGCGCCGTACCACCTCCAGCCGGCCCGGGGAGGAGGCCGACGCGAACGCCTTGCGCACGGTCTCGATGTCCAGCGGGTCGGCGCGCTGCGCCCCGACGCCGAAGAAGGCCTCCACGGCGGCCAGGGCGACGGCCGCGTTGTGCGCCTGGTGGGCGCCGTGCAGCGGCAGGTAGACCTCGGTGTACTCGCCGCCGAGCCCGCGCAGGGTGAGCAGCTGGCCGCCGACGGCGACCTGCCGGGCGACGACACCGAACTCCAGGCCCTCCCGGGCGACCGTGGCGTCCACCTCGACGGCCTTCTTCAGCAGCACCTGGGCGGCGTCGACGGGCTGCTGGGCCAGGATGACCGTCGCGTCCGGCTTGACGATCCCCGACTTCTCCCCGGCGATCTCGGCGGGCGTCTCGCCGAGCCGGTCGGTGTGGTCGAGGTCGATGGGGGTGACCACCGCGACATCGGCGTCGATGACGTTGGTCGCGTCCCACGTGCCGCCCATGCCGACCTCGACGACGGCCACGTCGACCGGCGCGTCGGCGAAGGCGGCGTACGCCATGCCGGTGAGCACCTCGAAGAAGGACAGCCGGTACTCCTGCCGGTCGTCGACCATCTCGATGTACGGCTTGATGTCCTGGTACGTCTCGACGAAGCGCTCGGCGGAGATCGGGGCGCCGTCCAGGCTGATGCGTTCGGTGACCGACTGCACGTGCGGGGAGGTGTACCGGCCGGTGCGCAGCTCGAAGGCTCCGAGGAGGGCCTCGATCATGCGGGCGGTGGAGGTCTTGCCGTTGGTGCCGGTGATGTGGATCGAGGGGTACGAGCGCTGCGGCTCGCCGAGGACGTCCATCAGCGCGGCGATCCTGCCGACCGACGGCTCCAGCTTGGTCTCGCCCCAGCGGGTCGCGAGTTCCGCCTCGACCTCGCGCAGGGCCTTGTCGACCTCGGGGTCCTGCGGGCGCGCGGGGATGTCGGGGCTCGGCGGGCCGCCCTGGGTGCGCAGGGTGCGGCTGCCGGCCTCGATGACCGCGAGGTCGGGGTCGCGGTCGGTCTCCGCCGCGATGATCTCCTCGAAGCTGTCGAGGGGGTCGGGCTGGTCGCTCTGGTCGCCGGTGCCGGGGATGTCGCTCACGGGGCCAGTCTACGGAGGCCTGCTGACAGACGTCGGCGACGGCCCCGGGGCGGTGTCCCCCGGGGCCGTCGCCGGACGGTCACTGCTGCGGCAGCTTCTCCAGCTGGGCCTGGATGCGGGTGATGTCCTCCTCCGCCTTGGCCAGGCGGGTGCGGATCTTGTCGACCACGTGGTCCGGGGCCTTGCCGAGGAACGCCTCGTTGCCGAGCTTGGCGTGGGCCTGGGCCTTCTCCTTCTCGGCCGCCGCCAGGTCCTTGGCCAGGCGCTTGCGCTCGGCCGCCACGTCGATCGTGCCGGACAGGTCGAGGGCGACCTCGGCGCCCGCGACCGGCAGGGTCGCCGTGGCCGTGAAGGACTCGCCCTCCGGCTGGAGGCGGAGCAGCTGCCGGATGGCCGCCTCGTGCGGTGCCAGCGCCGTGCCGTCCAGGGAGAGCCGCGCCGGGACCCGCTGGCCGGGCTGCAGGCCCTGGTCGGCGCGGAAGCGGCGGACCTCGGTGATGACGGACTGCAGGGTCTCGATCTCCCGCTCGGCGGCCTCGTCCCGGAAGCCGCTGTCGGCGGGCCAGTCGGCGATGACGATCGACTCGCCGCCGGTCAGCGTGGTCCACAGGGTCTCGGTGACGAAGGGAACCACCGGGTGCAGCAGTTTGAGGGTGACGTCGAGGACCTCGCCGAGGACCCGCTTGGAGACCTCCGCCGGCTCGCCGCCCGCCTGGAAGACGGTCTTGGACAGCTCGACGTACCAGTCGAAGACCTCGTCCCACGCGAAGTGGAACAGGGCGTCGGACAGCTTGGCGAACTGGAAGTCGTCGTAGTGGGCGTCGACTTCGGCGACGACGGAGTTCAGCCGGGACAGGATCCAGCGGTCCGTCGCCGACATCCGGGCGGCGTCCGGCAGCGGGCCCTCGACCGTCGCGCCGTTCATCAGCGCGAAGCGGGTCGCGTTCCAGATCTTGTTGGCGAAGTTGCGCGAGCCCTGGACCCAGTCCTCGCCGATCGGGACGTCGACGCCGGGGTTGGCGCCCCGGGCGAGGGTGAACCGCAGGGCGTCCGAGCCGTACTTGTCCATCCAGTCCAGCGGGTTGACCGCGTTGCCGAAGGACTTCGACATCTTCTTGCCGAACTGGTCGCGGACCATGCCGTGCAGGGCGATGGTGTGGAAGGGCGGGGTGCCGTCCATCGCGTAGAGGCCGAACATCATCATCCGGGCGACCCAGAAGAAGAGGATGTCGTAGCCGGTGACCAGGACGGAGTTCGGGTAGAACTTCGCGAGCGACTCGGTCCGTTCGGGCCAGCCGAGCGTGGAGAACGGCCACAGGCCGGAGGAGAACCAGGTGTCGAGGACGTCGGTGTCCTGGTGCCAGCCCTCGCCGGTGGGCGGTTCCTCGTCGGGGCCGACGCAGACGACCTCGCCGTTCGGGCCGTACCAGACGGGGATGCGGTGGCCCCACCACAGCTGGCGCGAGATGCACCAGTCGTGGAGGTTGTCGACCCAGTCGAAGTACCGCTTCTCCATCTCCTGCGGGTGGATCTTGACGCGGCCGTCGCGGACGGCGTCACCGGCGGCCTTGGCCAGCGGGCCGACCTTGACCCACCACTGCATGGACAGGCGCGGCTCGATGGTCGTCTTGCAGCGCGAGCAGTGACCCACCGAGTGGACGTAGGGCCGCTTCTCGGCGACGATCCGGCCCTCGGCGCGCAGGGCGGCGACGATGGCGGAGCGGGCCTCCAGGCGGTCCAGGCCCTGGAAGGGGCCGTGGGCGGTGATGACCGCGTGCTCGTCCATGACGGTGAGCGAGGGCAGGTCGTGGCGCCGGCCGATCTCGAAGTCGTTCGGGTCGTGCGCCGGGGTGACCTTGACGGCACCGGTGCCGAACTCGGGGTCGACGTGGGTGTCGGCGACGACCGGGATGGAACGGTCGGTCAGCGGCAGCTTGATGAGCTTGCCGACCAGGTGCTTGTAGCGCTCGTCGTCCGGGTGGACCGCGACGGCGGTGTCGCCGAGCATGGTCTCGGCTCGGGTCGTGGCGACGACGATGGTGTCGTCGCCGTCGCCGTACTTCATCGAGACGAGTTCGCCGTCGTCGTCCTGGTACTCGACCTCGATGTCCGAGATCGCGGTCAGGCAGCGCGGGCACCAGTTGATGATGCGCTCGGCGCGGTAGATGAGTTCGTCGTCGTAGAGCCGCTTGAAGATGGTCTGGACGGCCTGCGAGAGGCCCTCGTCCATGGTGAAGCGCTCGCGGGACCAGGCGACGCCGTCGCCGAGGCGGCGCATCTGGCCGCTGATCTGCCCGCCGGACTCGCCCTTCCACTGCCAGACCCGCTCGACGAACGCCTCGCGGCCGAGGTCGTGCCGGGACTTGCCCTCCTTGCCGAGTTCGCGCTCGACGACGTTCTGCGTGGCGATGCCGGCGTGGTCCATGCCGGGCTGCCACAGCGTCTCGTGACCCTGCATCCGCTTGCGGCGGGTGAGGGCGTCGATGAGGGTGTGCTCGAAGGCGTGCCCGAGGTGCAGGCTGCCCGTGACGTTCGGCGGCGGAATGACGACGGTGTACGCCGGCTTGTCGCTCTTGGCGTCCGCCTCGAAGTAGCCCCGCTCCACCCAGCGCTCGTACAGCGGCCCCTCTACGTCGGCCGGCGCGTACTGGGTCGGCAGGTCGGTGGTGGGCGCTGGTGGCTGCTGCTGAGCGTTCTCGGTCACGGGCTCAGTTTAGGGGTGTCACGAGCCCGTCCCGAAACCCGTTTGTTCTGTAACGGTAGGCCCCCCGCCGCCGTGGCCTGCGAGCCGCTGGGTCAGGATGTCAGGAACACATAAGCATCTGGAGGGGACCCAGTAATGAGTCAGAACCAGCCGGGCCCGTACGGCGGGCAGCCCCAGCAGCCCGGGCCGTACGGCCAGCCGGGCCCCTACGGCCAGCAGCAGCCGCAGGCACCCCAGCCCGGCTACGGCTACCCCCAGCAGCCGCAGGCCCCGCAGCCCGGTTACGGCTACCCGCAGCAGGGCGCCCCCCAGCAGCCGTACGGCCAGCCGGGTACTCCTCCCCCGGGCCAGCCGCCGTACGGCCAGGTGCCCTACCCGACGGTGCCGCACCCGCCGGCGCCCGGCGGCGGCGGCAAGAAGAAGGCCGCGATCATCATCAGCGCGGTCGCGGTCGTCGCCGCCATCGCGGTCGGCGCGACCCTGCTGCTCGGCGGGAGCGGCGGCTCGGGCCTCGCGGACGACGGCCCCCACAAGCTGACGACGCCGGACACGGTGCTCACCGACTACAAGAAGCAGGCCGAGGACGGCGACGGCGGCCCCATGTCGGAAGACGACATCAAGGACGCCGAGAAGTGGGGAGTGAAGAACCCCAGCGATGTCAGCGCCTCCTATCTCGCCGGGAACGAGAACAACCCGATGGCGCAGAAGCAGCTCCACTTCGGCGGTGTGTCCGGTGAGATAGCGGACCCGGAGAAGGTGGTCGACGCGCTTCTGGCCAAGATGAAGGAGTCCGCCAACGAGGACGACGACGACGTGAAGGTCACCATGGTCGGTGAGCCGAAGTCGTACGACAACGCCGAAGGTGCCGTCCTGAAGTGCCAGGAGGCGAAGATGGAGCCCAAGGACGGTTCCGGCGAGGGTCCCACGTCGATGAGCCTGTCCTACTGTGTCTGGGGCGACTACAGCACACTCGGCATGGTGATGCCGATGGACATCGCGGAGATGGCGGCCGAGAAGAAGTCCGATCCGGCCACTGCGGCCGACATCACCGCGAAGGTCCGCGACGAGGTCCGGGTCAAGGCGTGACACCACCGCAGGCCACCGGATGCGAGCTGGGGCGACCGGCCGAGCCCCTCAGGTGATCGGGAGGCGGCCCGACAGGGATGTCCGGCCGCCTCCTCCCCGCCTCGGCCTGTCCCTGCCGGGTCAGGCCCGATTGCAGGCCGCGACGGCGTCATCCCACTTGACGCCGATCTTCGAGAGCCCAACGAGGCAATAGGGGTTGGGGCTCTTGCCGAGGACACGCGTGTTCTGACAGGCCGCGCGCACCTTGGGGCCGACCAAATAGCCCTTGCTCGCTATGTAGTTCACACAGGTGCTCGGGGCGGCGCTCGCGGGTGCTGCCGAGACCATCGGCAGGACACCCGCCGCCGCCACCACGCTCGCTGCCACTAATGCCCGCTTCAGCCTGGGCGCCATGTTCATGTCCTCCCGTTTTCGAGTACCGGCCGCTCGAACAAGCGGACGGTGCGGTCGGAAGCATGAGATCACGAGGCCGTCGTCGGGTCCACGCCGATCGCGTCCACGAGGTCACCTTTACGCCAGGCGATCGCCCCAGGGGCCGCCAGGACGGCAGGCAGCCCCTGGGGGGTACCTCTAAGCCGACTTCTGCTCGCCCGAGCCCCGGCCCCGCGCGTCCCGCGGGATGAGGGTCGGGTTGACGTTGGACAGGACGACGTCCGGGGTGATGACGACGCGGGCGACGTCCTTGCGGGACGGGACCTCGTACATCACCGCCTGGAGGACCTCCTCCATGATGGCGCGCAGGCCGCGGGCGCCGGTCTGGCGGAGGATGGCCTGGTCGGCGATGGCCTCCAGGGCCTCGCGCTCGAAGTCCAGCTCCACGCCGTCGAGTTCGAACAGGCGCTGGTACTGCTTGACGAGCGCGTTGCGCGGCTCGACCAGGATCTGCAGCAGCGCCTCACGGTCCAGGTTGTGCACCGAGGTGATCACGGGGAGGCGGCCGATGAACTCGGGGATCATGCCGAACTTGACGAGGTCCTCCGGCATGACCTCCTCGAAGGTGTCCTTGGCCTCCAGCTCCCGCTTGGAGCGGATCGTGGCGCCGAAGCCGATGCCCTTGGCGCCGGCCCGCGACTCGATGATCTTCTCCAGGCCCGCGAAGGCGCCGCCCACGATGAACAGCACGTTCGTCGTGTCGATCTGGATGAACTCCTGGTGCGGGTGCTTACGGCCGCCCTGCGGCGGGACCGAGGCCGTGGTGCCTTCGAGGATCTTCAGCAGGGCCTGCTGGACGCCCTCGCCGGAGACGTCACGCGTGATCGACGGGTTCTCGCTCTTGCGGGCGACCTTGTCGATCTCGTCGATGTAGATGATGCCGGTCTCGGCCTTCTTGACGTCGTAGTCGGCGGCCTGGATCAGCTTGAGCAGGATGTTCTCGACGTCCTCGCCGACGTAGCCCGCCTCGGTGAGCGCCGTGGCGTCGGCGATCGCGAACGGCACGTTCAGCATGCGCGCGAGGGTCTGTGCGAGGAGTGTCTTGCCGGAGCCGGTCGGGCCGAGCAGCAGGATGTTGGACTTCGCCAGCTCGATCGCGTCGTCACGTCCGTTCGCCCCGCCGTTCTCACCGGCCTGGACCCGCTTGTAGTGGTTGTACACCGCGACCGACAGGGCCTTCTTGGCGGCCTCCTGGCCGACCACGTAGCCCTCGAGGAACTCGTAGATCTCGCGCGGCTTGGGGAGTTCCTCCCAGCGGACCTCACTGGTCTCCGCGAGTTCTTCCTCGATGATCTCGTTGCAGAGATCGATGCACTCGTCGCAGATGTACACACCGGGCCCTGCGATGAGCTTCTTGACCTGCTTCTGGCTCTTGCCGCAGAACGAGCACTTGAGCAGATCGCCGCCGTCACCGATGCGTGCCACGGTGTGCTTCCCCTTCGCCTGGGAGACGCCTGGACGTCTTTCGAAGTCCAGCGGCTCCTGGTGCTGCCTTATGTCGACGGTACCTTGCCGGGCCCCCCGTTCGGGCCCCCCTTGGCACGGTTCACTTCCACGGAGACCGTGTCACACCGTGCCAAGGGGCGGCACACACCGGGGCCCGCGCGTCAACGCAGAGACGCGTTGTCCATCTTCCGGGTGGAGATGATCTGGTCGATCAGCCCGTACGACAGGGCGTCCTCGGCCGTGAGGATCTTGTCGCGCTCGATGTCCTCGCGGATCTTCTCGATCGCCGTGGTGGAGTGCTTGGCCAGCATCTCCTCCAGCTGCGAGCGCATCCGCAGGATCTCGTTGGCGGCGATCTCGAGGTCGGAGACCTGGCCGCGGCCGGTCTCGCTGTAGGGCTGGTGGATCAGCACGCGCGCGTTGGGCAGCGCCATGCGCTTGCCGGGCGTGCCGGCGGCGAGCAGGACGGCGGCGGCGGAGGCCGCCTGGCCCATGCAGACCGTCTGGATGTCGGGCTTCACGTACTGCATCGTGTCGTAGATCGCGGTGAGCGCCGTGAACGAGCCGCCGGGGCTGTTGATGTAGACCGAGATGTCCCGGTCGGGGTCCATCGACTCCAGGCACAGCAGCTGCGCCATGACGTCGTTGGCCGAGGCGTCGTCGATCTGGACGCCGAGGAAGATCACGCGCTCCTCGAAGAGCTTCGCGTACGGGTCGTACTCGCGGATGCCCTGGGAGGTGCGCTCCACGAAGCGCGGGATCACGTAGCGGGACTCGGCGGCGGGGCCGGAGTACCGGCCCTGGGCGGCGCTCATGTCCTGCACGGCGTTCATACGGTCGTAGAGGCCGCGACCGGGGAAGTCGTTCACAATCTCTCCTGAGAGGGGCTGGGGCGGTGGCTGGGGGCTGATGGGGTTCCGGGGCCGCGAAGGGCCTCAGCGGGGCCGTACGGGGCCGTGGAAGCCCTCAGGAGGCCGCCCCGGTGCCGCCGCCGCCCGGCATGCCCGCGGCCGTCGGGATGACGTCGTCGATGAGGCCGTACTCCTTGGCCTCGAACGCGTCGAACCAGCGGTCGCGGTCCGAGTCCCGGGTGATCTGCTCGACGCTCTGGCCGGTGTGCTGGGCGGTCAGCTCGGCCATGCGCTTCTTGGTGTGCAGCAGCCGCTCGGCGTGGATCTTGATGTCGGAGGCCGAGCCGGCGAGGCCGGCGGAGGGCTGGTGGATCAGGATCTCGGCGTTCGGCAGCGCGAAGCGCTTGCCGGGGGTGCCGGCGCTGAGCAGGAACTGCCCCATCGAGGCGGCGAGGCCCATGGCGATGGTGACCACGTCGTTCTTGATGAACTGCATGGTGTCGTAGATCGCCATGCCCGCCGTGATCGAACCACCGGGGCTGTTGATGTACAGGTAGATGTCCTTGTCCGGGTCGGCGGCAAGGAGCAGCAGCTGTGCGGTGATCTTGTTCGCGATGTCATCGTCGACCGGCTGGCCGAGGAAGATGATCCGCTCGTTGAGCAGCCGGTTGTAGACCTGGTCGCCGAGGCCACCACCGATGGAAGGCTCGCCGGCGGCTGAGGGCATCAGATTCGTCACGTATCCACCTGCTCGTCTTACGACGGCGCCCGGCCGTCTCGCATTGTTCTGCCTTTCATGGACCCTAACGCGCGGGTCCCTTCGGGGAGTCCCGGAGAGTGAGGTGTTCGCCGGGGGCGTAGCGGGCGCCTGCGCGGGAGCGAGCGTGCTCCGATCCGGGGACCGCTGAGCCACTCGGAGGAACTCGCCGGAACGCGGAACTCCGGGGGAACTCGGCGGGCGGAACGGGCGGGGAGGAACGCCGACGGGCCCCGGGTCACAGGTACCCGGGGCCCGTCTCAGGTCCTCGCGGAGACGCCCTACGACGCTCAGGCCTCGGGCTTCTCCTCGGCGGCCGCCTCTTCGGCGGAGCCGGCGGCCTCGCCCTCCTCCTCGTCGTCCAGGTCGATGACCTCGCCGTTGGTGTCCTTCACCGTGGCGGACTCGACGACCAGGGCCAGGGCCTTGCCGCGGGCGACCTCGCCGACCAGGAGCGGAACCTGGCCGCCCTCGACGACGGCCTGGGCGAACTGGTCGGGCGACATGCCGGAGGAGGCGGCACGGCGCATGAGGTGCTCGGTGAGCTCCTCCTGGTTGACGTTGAGCTTCTCGCGCTTGACCAGCTCGTCGAGGACGAACTGGGTCTTGATGCCCTTGACCGCGGCCTCACGGGTCTCGGTCTCGAACTCCTCGGCGGTCTTGCCCTGGAGCTCCAGGTACTTGTCGAGGTCCAGACCCATCTGGCCCAGCTGGTGGTGCTCCAGGTTGTGCTTGCGGGTGTTGACCTCGTCCTCGAGGAGCTTCTCGGGAACGGGGATCTCCACCAGCTCCAGCAGCTTGTCCAGGACGCGTTCCTGGGCCTGCGTGGCCTGGTCGAACTGCTTCATGTTGGCCAGGCGCTTGCGGCTGTCGGCCTTCAGCTCGTCCAGGGTGTCGAACTCGGAGGCGAGCTGCGCGAACTCGTCGTCCAGCTCGGGGAGCTCGCGCTTGGCGACCTGGGAGACCTTGACGGTGACCTCGGCCTCCTTGCCGGCCGCCGAGCCGCCCTTGAGCTCGGAGGTGAAGGTGGCCTCGCCACCGGCCTCCAGGCCCTTCACGGCGTCGTCGATGCCCTCCAGCAGCTCGCCGGAGCCGATGGTGTAGGAGACGCCCTGGGCGACGCCGTCCTCCAGCACCTCGCCGTCGACCTTGGCCTCCAGGTCGACCGTGACGACGTCGCCGTCCTCGGCCGCGCGCTCCACCGGGGTGGTGGAGGCGAAGCGCTCGCGCAGCTGCTCGACGGACTTGTCGAGGTCCTCGTCGGTGACCTCGACGGCGTCGACCTCGACCTCGATGGAGGAGAAGTCCTCGGGGAGCTCCAGGGCCGGGCGCACGTCGACCTCCGCGGTGAAGTTCAGCGTCTCGCCGTCCTTCAGCTCGGTGATGTCGACCTCGGGCTGACCCAGGACGTTCAGCTCGGCCTCGTTGACCGCCTCCGTGTAGAACTTCGGCAGCGCGTCGTTGACGGCCTCCTCCAGCACGGCGCCACGGCCGAACCGCTGGTCGATGACCCGGGCGGGGATCTTGCCCTTGCGGAAGCCCTTCACCGTGACCTGCTGGTTGATCTTCTTGTACGCCGCGTCGAGGCTGTCCTTGAGCTCCTCGAAGGGCACCTCGACAGTGAGCCGAACCCGGGTCGGGTTCAGGGTCTCCACGGCGCTCTTCACGGTTCGGTCTCCTTGTGGCTGACTTCTTGGGTTTCGCCGGAGCCAGACAGGTCCGGCGGATCGTCGCCCGGAGGAGTTCATTGGCCGAGTAGGCCGGACACACGGGCGCGCAGCTTGCATAGTAACCGCAGGCGCCGAACGGGCCCAAAAGCGATCACCACGGCGTGGGCCGCCTTGATCGCGCTGGTGGTCGGGGTGGCGGGATTTGAACCCACGGCCTTCCGCTCCCAAAGCGGACGCGCTACCAAGCTGCGCCACACCCCGTCTGGTGCGAGACGTAGGGTACATGGCCACCGCCGCGGCGACCGCCGCATTTCCCGAGCGTCGCGGGGCGCCGCCGCGAGGCTCGGCGGCGGCCGGACAACGGGTGTGCGTCCCGGGGCGCCGACCCGCTACGATGCGTGCAGTGCCGCGGTCGACCGACCTGCGGCGCGCTGTGTGCGGGCGTAGCTCAATGGTAGAGCCCCAGTCTTCCAAACTGGCTACGCGGGTTCGATTCCCGTCGCCCGCTCCAGAGTGACTCAGGCCCAGGTGAGAGGGTGTTTCCCCGCTCCCTGGGCCTGAGTCGTCGACGAGGCCGGATCAGTCGTCCGTGTCCCCCGCGTGCCCCTTCCGGCCGGAACCACGCTTCAACGCCTTCACGATCATCTCGTCCACCACGTCGGCGATCTGCCGTTCCCGCTCCATGTTGGCGTACTGGTAGATGAGGACCGCGCGCGGTGCTGTGGCCGAGCCGGGTCGTCAACTCCTTGGTTGAGGCGTTCGTCCGCGACGCCAGGGTGTTCCCGGTGTGCCGAAGATCATGGAAGCGCAGTCCCTCGACGCCGGCGGCGGCGCACGCCTTGTGCCACAGCCGTCATGCCCAGGTGCTGCGCGGATTGCGGGCGATCTCTTGAAGTGCTCTCCGGGCTGATGCCGGGAGATTCCTGCCTACCTTGCGGTGGCGGACTTGACGCCGCGGGAGCGCCTGACGACTGCCCTTCCGGCAGCCGGGACGAGCGCGTGGCCCATCCGGTACAGGTGCAAGACGTTCCGGGCGGCGTTGTGGTCGGCGTTACCGGACCAGCCGCAGCCTTCGTTCTTGCATACGAACACGGCCTGGGACTCCGCTCCGCGCGCCGCTCCTGCCTTCGGCCCGCTCCGCGTGGGCTGCGCCGACGCGCGCCCACATGTGGATGGGGCCGGTGGCCATGAGTCGATCACCGCATATCGCGGCAACGGCCAAAGCAAGCTTCCGGCGGGGGCGCTCAGGCTCCGAGACGGCGGGGGCGCCGTTCGCAAGTGCGGGGTGGGGACAGTGCGATCGCTGACACGCTTGACAGCCACCGAAGGACTCTCAGGTCAGACCACGGAGAGCAGGACCACCAGCAGCACCAGGCCGGCCGCCGCCGGGCCAAGGATCTCGTACGCCCAGCGCACCTCGGGCTGACCCTGCCCCTCCTTGGTCACGGCACCTGCTTCATGGAGCGCACGCAGGCTCTCCATGGTTCTGTCGGATTTCGGCCGCAGTCGTTCTGCCTCTGCGTTCGGCCGGTCGGGCCGTCCTGCGTCGAAGAGCCCGCGGCGGTCCAGGACACGGCCACCCGGACTCAGCGCGGACGAGGACTCGACCATCCTGACCCGCTCGCGGCTGGCTCGCTTCAGGCCACGCGTGGAGACCGGGATGGCCCACAACTGGTACTTGGTGCCGATCTGGTCGAAGACCTCATTGGAGTGACCAGCCCGCAGACCGGAGACTGCGCTCCAGGGCAGTGTGATGGTGCGGAATGGGTTGCGGACGCGCAGCCGGTGGTCGTTGGCGAAGACCGCAGGCCGCAAGGTGAAGGCGATCAGCAGCGGAATCAGCAGCAGCATCCACGCCAGTGCTTTCCAGGGCACGCCACCCTCGGCGCTGAAGACCGCGCTGAGGCCAAACCCCAGGACGACGGTAAGGAGTACTGCTCCTGTGGCGATGCCGACGGGGGACCGGAAGACACGGTCGGTGGAGGCGGGCTGTGCGGCGGGGAGTGGTGACTGCGGGTCCGATGTCGACATGTGTGCGATCGTGTCTGACACGGGCACAGCCCGAAGAGCAGTGCGCCCGCCAAGTTCGGCAACGAAAAGGCCACCGCAGCGACTGCGGGGCATGGAAGTTGCCCAAGACGAAGATGACCGTCGCCAACGCCCTTCGCGTGGGTCCTGGCTGCGACTCGGATCTACGAATAACCGTGCGTCCGCATACGCGATCTTCCAGGCTGGCTACGCGGGTTCGATTCCCGTCGCCCGCTCCGCTTCGAGGCCCCGGTGTCCGTCACCGGGGCCTCGTCGTGTTCTCCGGGCCTCGTCACGCCTGCCGGGCCTCGTCACGGGCCGGGCCCGCTCCGCGGTCCTCAGAAGCTGATCGAGTTGATCGTTTCGGCGAGGGAGTTGAGGAACCGGTTGATGGACGGGGCCATGCCGGTGGAGGCGAGGAAGAAGCCGAAGAGGACGGCGACGGCGGCCGGGCCCGCCTTGATCGAGCCACCGCGCATCAGCACCACCAGGATGATCGCCAACAGCAGCACAACTGACAGTGAAATGGCCACAACAGATCACACCCTAGATCGTCCGCTCTCCCGGCCCGGGGATGCGGCCCCCGCACCCCCGCCAGAGACCATCGTGCCACCAACGCGGCCCCATTATGCGGGCCGTGACGCAACGTCCGTCCCCGTCGGCCCGGCCGCGGGGCCCGCACGATATTTCGACGGGCGTACTGACGCGCCGAATTGAGCAATCACGGCGCCGCATTCACACAACCCGAGCACAGGCAGTACGAATTACCGTCACGTGCCGTCCACCAATCCTGCGCGCGACCCCCGTTCGCGCCATTTGTCAGGGATTCGATGTGGATGAACCGTGACATCTCGGGCGCCTTTTTAGCTGATCACGGAACGATTAAGAGGGAATGGCGTGGAGCGTTTCACGGAAAGCCGTGGGCGCCGCTAGGGTGCCTCAGATGTTCCAGCGTGACGCGTTCTTCGACAACGCCAAGTACCTGGCGATCGTGCTGGTGGCCGTGGCCCACTCCTGGGAACCGCTCAAGGGCGACAGCCGGGCGCTGCAGGCCGCGTACCTCGTCGTGTACGCCTTCCACATGCCGGCGTTCATCGTCGTCTCCGGGTTCTTCTCCCGGAGCTTCGACGGCAGCCCCAGACGGCTGCGGCGGCTGATCACCGGGGTCGTGGTGCCGTACGTCGTCTTCGAGACCGCCTACACGCTCTTCCGGCGCTGGGTCGGGGGCGAGGACGCGGACGTCAGTCTGCTCGACCCCTGGTACCTCACCTGGTTCCTGTGCGCGCTGTTCGTCTGGCGGCTGACCGCACCGGTGTGGCGGGTGGTGCGGTGGCCGGTGCCGATCGCGCTCGGCGTCGCCATGCTGGCGTCGGTCTCCCCCGCCATCGGCGACGACCTCGACCTGCAGCGGGTCCTGCAGTTCCTGCCCTTCTTCGTGCTGGGGACGTGTCTGAGGCCCGAGCACTTCCGGCTCGTGCGGCGCCGCGAGGCGCGCGTCGCCGCCGCGGCGGTGTTCGCTGGGGCGCTGGGCCTGGCGTGGTGGGCGGTGCCGCGGATGGACACGGGCTGGCTCTACCACGCGGACTCCGCACAGGAGCTGGACCGGCCGTGGTGGTCGGGGCCGCCGACGCAGCTCGCGCTGTTCGGGTGCGCCGTGGTGCTGACGGCCTGCTTCCTGGCACTGGTGCCGGGGCGGCGGACGTGGTTCACGCCGCTGGGGGCCGGGACGATGTACGGCTACCTGCTCCACGGGTTCCTGGTCAAGGGCGCGGACTACCTCGGGTGGTACGACCACGGGCCGCTGCACAGCCCCGGCGGGGAGGTGCTGGTCAGCGTCGCCGTGGGGGTCGCCGTCACGCTGATGTGCGCCTCGCCCGTGCGGCGGGCCCTGCGGTGGGTGGTCGAACCCAGGATGGAGTGGGCGTTCCCCCCGGAGGCCGTGCAAATTGCCCGGGAACGGGAGCGGGAGAAGGCCGCGGTCTGAGCGGGAGAGGCGGCGGTCTGAGGGAACGGCACGGCGGGCAGCCGTGCGTCGGCGCCGGACCGTCGTCGGCGGTCGATCGCCCGGCGCCTCGTGTCCCCGGCGCCTCGTGTCCCCGGCGCCTCGTGTCCCCGGGTCAGCTCCCCTTGAGGTGCCGCATCAGCTGCTCGAAGTCCTTCCAGCCCGACAGGTCCGACGGATCGCCCGGCAGCGGGTAGTACAGGGACGGGCGGGTGCGGGGGCCCAGTTCCCTCGGGGCCTCGGCCAGGGGGGTGCGCCGCGCCCGGTCGCCCGGCATGGAGCGCACCTCCTCCGCGCCCAGCACGAACGCGTACGGGACGCCGGGGCCCTCGAAGTGCGCGGGGACCGAGAGGTCGCGGCGGGCCCGGCGGATCTGCACCAGCATGGACTGCAGGTCATGGCGGGTGGCCAGGGCCTCGGCGGCGCGCTGGACGGCCTCCGTGGCGGGCTCCTCGCCCGCGCCGTAGCCGAACGCCAGGGTGACGTCCTCCTCCACACCGCCCTTGGTGCGGGTGACCCGCAGGGTCGCGAGGGCGGGGCGCTCGGGGGTGCCGACAACCACGAACCAGGTCGGCTCGGGCGACCGCTCGTGGGCCACGTCCGTCAGCCCGCGCAACGACCAGGGCAGGTTGGCGGGCTCCTCGGTGCCCCAGCCCGCCGGGGGCTCGCCGGTGATCTCCCGCCACACGGCCTCCAGGGCACCGCCGAGGACGAGGCGGTCGTCGGCGGGGTGCACGCAGCGGAAGGAGACCGCCAGCTGGCGCTCACCGGTGTCGGCGATGTCCCGGGTGAAGGTCTCGGCGATCGGGGTGCGCGGGTCCCTCGGGGTGGCCTCGGGGGACGTGACCGTCACGAAGAGGCCGTTGTTCCATTCCAGGACGGCGCCGGACAGCCCGTCGTAGTAGCCGCACTGCTCGTCCTGGACCACCCAGCGGGAGGGCCAGCCGGGCAGGCTCTGGCGGACCGCCGGGGAGAGACGCGTGCCGGCCGGGGTGACGATCTGCAGGCCGAGTTCCGCGTCGGCGGCCGCCCGGAAGGCGTCCGCGAGCCACGCCGTCATGGCGACGACGGGGCGGTCCTGGATGACCACCGCGACCTTGTCGGTGAGGACGTCCACGGCGGGCTGTGCGGCGGCCGGGACCGGCGCCGCGCTCACCCCGTCGGTGTCGACGACGGCGAGGGACCGGGCGGCCTCCGGAGGCCAGGCGGTGCCGCCGACGAGGGTGGCGACGCGCGCGGCGAACGTGCCGGCCAGCGCCTCGGCCTCGGCGACGCCGGTGGTGGCGCGCGCCTCGGTCCACCAGTAGGGGACCTCGGGTTCGTCGGCGCCCAGCAGCCGCCGCGCCTCGCCCCGGACCTGGACCAGCAGGGGTGCCTCCACGGAGACCAGGGGCCGGCCCCGCTCGTCGTGGAGACGGACCAGCGCGCCGTCCCCCTCGGCGCCGACCAGCTTGTCCGGGCCGCCGGACAGCAGGCCGGCCAGCACGCTCAGCGGGTCGGGCATCTTCTTCGTGAGGGCGATGACGTCCTTCGTCACGGGTTCACCTCGGCTCCGTGTAAACGGTCTGGATCAGCCGGTTCGGCTCGCCGCGGCGCACCAGCACGCCCCGGCCGGGCGGCTGCTGGGAGGCGTAGACGCCGGTGAAGAGCTGGCCCTCGCTGCGGTCGCCGGCCATCACCAGCGCGGTCGCGCCGGACTCGCGCAGGCCCATCATCAGCGGTTCGTACAGGCCTCGCGAGGCGCCCGCGACGCGGCGGGTGAGGACGAAGTGCAGGCCGATGTCCTGCGCCGAGGGGATGTACGGGACGAACGGCGCGAGCGGCTGCTGGCCGGCGGTGGTGAGGACGTCGTAGTCGTCGACGAGGATCACGATGCGCGGCCCCGCGAAGGTGCCCGGCTCCAGGTCGCCGCCCTCGGCGTCGTCGGGCAGGCGCTTCTCCAGCTCGGTGGCGATACCGGCGGCCAGTCCCCCGCACAGCTTGGCGTTGTAGGCGTAGCCGCCCCGGTACTCCTCGGGGATGACACCGCGCAGCCCGCGCCGGGGGTCCATGACCCCGAAGACCAGTTCCTCGTCGCTGTAGCGCTCCATCAGGCCCTGGGCGACCGCCTTGAGCAGGTTGGTCTTGCCGCACTCGCTGTCGCCCATGATCAGCAGGTGCTGGTCGTGGTGGAACAGGTCGAGCAGGACCGGCGCCAGCTTGGTCTGGTCGAGGCCGATGGGGACGCGGCGCGGCTCGGCCGCCGGGCCCGGCAGCAGCTGCGGCTCCAGGAGGTGCGGGAGGACCCGTACGGGCTGGGCGACCTCGCCGGTCCAGGTGGCGCGGACCTGGCGTGCGGTGCGTTCCAGGACCGCGCCGAGGTCGGCGGTGTCGGCCTGGCCGTCGGTGCGGGGCAGGGCCACCTGCGCGAAGAGCTTGCCGTCGGTGAGGACGCGGCCCTTCTCGTCGGCCGACAGGGTCTGGGCGAGCTTGCGCTCGATGCTGGACTCGCTCGGGTCGTTCAGCCGCAGCTCGACGCGGGTGCCGAACTGGGACTGGGTGGCGATGCGCACGTCGTTCCAGCGGAGCATGGCGGCGACGACGTGGATGCCGTAGCCGCTGCCGCGCTTGAGGATGTCGACGACCGGGTCGTCCAGTTCGTCGAAGTCGTCGCGCAGCGCGCCGAAGCCGTCGATGAGCAGGACGATCTCCGTGGAGGCCAGCTCGGGGAGGCGTCCGGCGGCGCGCAGGGTGCGCAGCTGCTCGACGGAGTCGATGTTGTGGACGCGGAAGAGTTCCTCGCGCTGGTCCAGCATGCCGCGCACCGAGTCGATGGTGCGGGCGGCGCGTTCCCGGTCGGCGCGGCCGGCGACCCCGCCGACGTGCGGCAGCCCGGAGATCGCCTGGAGGCCGCCGCCGACCAGGTCGAGGCCGTAGACGCCGACCTCCTGCGGGGTGTGGGTGAGCGCCAGGGACAGGGCGAGGGTGCGCAGCAGGGTGGTCTTGCCCGACTGGGGGCCGCCGATGACCGCGGCGTGGCCGCCGGCGACGGTGAGGTCCAGGCACCACTGGCCCTGCCACTGTCTGGTGGGGTCGTCGACGAGGCCCATCGGCACCTGGAGCGGGCCCCGCCCGCTCGTCGACGAGCGCTCCGCGCGCCCCCGGTGATCGGCGAGCCGCATGCCGCGCGGGCCGACCTCCAGGGGCCCGGCGACCTTGTCGAGGGCGATGGCCTCGGGCAGCGGCGGCAGCCAGATCTGGCGGACCGGGCGGGCCCCGGAGTGCTCGATCCGGTCGACCATGACGCCCATCTCGGTGGGCCCGGTCTCCCGGCGCCGCATCTTGGGCTCCTCCGGCGCCTGGTTCTCGTCCTCGCCGAGCGTGTTGTAGGCCTCGTACTCCAGGGCGAGCGGCCCGGTGTCCTCGGCCTCGCGCTGGACGGGGCCGCTGTACGCGCCGGACACGTAGCTGGCCTTGAACCGCTCGTAGTGGCTGGTGTCGACCTTGAGGTAGCCGAAGCCGGGCAGCGGCGGCAGGTGGAAGGCGTCGGTGGTGTCGAGGACGGTGCGGGACTCGTCGGCGGAGAAGGTGCGCAGGCCCAGCCGGTACGACAGGTAGGTGTCCAGGCCCTTGAGCTTGCCGCCCTCGATGCGCTGCGACGACAGCAGCAGGTGCACGCCGATGGAGCGGCCGATGCGGCCGATGGACAGGAACAGGTCGATGAAGTCGGGCTTGGCGGTGAGGAGTTCGCCGAACTCGTCGATGACGACGAACAGGTGGGGCAGCGGGTCGAGGTCGGGCCGCTTCTCGGCGCGCAGGGCGGCGTAGTGACCGATGTCGGCGACGTTGCCGGCGTCCTTGAGCACCTGCTGGCGGCGCTTGACCTCGCCGGCGAGGGAGGCGTGGACGCGTTCGACGAGGCCGGCCTGGTTCTCCAGGTTGGTGATGACGCCGGCGACGTGCGGCAGGTCCGCGAAGGGGGCGAAGGTGGCGCCGCCCTTGTAGTCGACGAGGACCAGGGCGAGGTCCTCCGGCGGGTGGGTGGCGACCAGGGCGAGGACGAGGGTGCGCAGCAGCTCGGACTTGCCGGAGCCGGTGGCGCCGACGCACAGGCCGTGCGGGCCCATGCCCAGTTCGGAGGACTCCTTCAGGTCGAGCAGCACCGGCTCGTGGGAGTCGCTGATGCCGATCGGCACGCGCAGGAAGGCGCGTTCGCCGCGCGGCGCCCACAGCCGGGACAGGTCCAGGTCGGCGACGTCGTCGATGCCGAGGAGTTCGGCGAAGTCGACGGGCCCGGACAGCGGGGCGTCGACCATGGACTCGGCGGACAGGCGCAGCGGGGCGAGCATGCGGGCGAGGCCCTCGGCGAACGGCACGCCGACCTCGTCGACGGTGCCGTGGGCGCTGATCGGCTCGTTCTCCCGCAGGTCCTCGATGAGGACGTTCTCTGCGTCGACGGTGATGCGCACCCCGACGTGGCCGGGTTCCTGGACCCGCTCGTCGAGCAGGTGCAGCACGGTGACGCCCATCTCGCGCAGGCCGACCGCGTCGTCCGGCCGGGGCAGGTCGACGGCGTCGTCGCCGTGCGCGTCGGCGACGACCAGCAGCCGGGACGACATGGCCAGGGCGTCCTTGCCGGACAGGCCGCGGCGCACCTCGGCCGCGTAGGAGGCGCGGCGGCGCAGTTCGGGGCCGATCTGGCGGGCCAGCTGGGGCAGGGAGGCGGCGATGCGGCGGGCGGCGACCGGTCCGTCGAACTGCTCGGTGTCGAGCAGGTGCGGCAGCCACTTGGCCCACTCCCAGTCGGGGATCCGGTCGCCGGCGGCGGCCAGCGCCATCGGCACGTCGTCCGGGGCGTGCATCGCGGCGGTCTGCACCAGCAGGGCGCGTGCGACGCGCAGGGTGTCCTCGCGGGCGCCGATGACGCTGATGTTGCCGACGCGGTCCAGCGGGACGGTGAGCGGGAGTTCGGTGCCGGTGCGGAAGCGGGCGGACAGCGCGGACGCCTCGTTCAGCATGAACTGGTCCGGCGGGGTCAGCACGGACGAGCCCTGCTGGCCGACCTTCAGGTCGCGGACCGGCATCTCGCCGGTGCCGAGGCGCACCCGCAGGAAGTCGCCGTCCGTGCGGCGCCGCTCCCACAGCCGGGCGGGGTCGCGGACGATGTCGTAGAGGGCGTCCGGCGGCGGGTTGAGCACCTGGGCCTTCTCCCGGCGCTCCTTCTCCTCCTTGGACAGTTCCTCGCGCAGGTCCTCCAGGTAGGCGAGGTAGGCCTCGCGCTGGGTGCGGCGGGTGCGCTGTGCCTTGCCGCGCTGCGAGAAGACCAGGGTGAGGGAGCCGACGACGGTGACGACGAGGATGATCGCGCCCAGCCCGGCGAACTGGCTGTTGCGCACCACCGTCATCATCACGACGGACGACATGACGCCCGCGACGGGCAGCAGCGAGGTGGCGATGGAACCCGCCTTGCCCTCGGGCAGGTTGGGCGGGGCCTCTATGGTGCGGGCCTCGGTGGGCGCGGGCGGCCGGGTGGTGCGCGCCGGGCGATGGATCAGTCGGGTGCTCATCGTCCTAAGCCTCTGTGGGGTCCCTTCGGGGGCGGTCAGCGGCGCTTCTGGGACAGTTCGAAGACCTCGGCGGCGAGCCGGGTCACGGACTGCCGGGTCGCCCGGGCGAGCAGGTCGGTGCGGATGGTGCCGCCGGCCGCGAGGTGCCGGTCGTAGGGCAGCACCCGCACGGCCGCGCCGCTCGCTTTCAACTGCTCGGCGGCCCTGTCGAGGTCGAGCCCGGGGTGCGGTGCCGTCTCGGCGAGCACGACGACGGTGGTGGCCATGATGTCGCGGGGCAGGCTGCGCATCCAGTCCAGGACCGCGTGGGTGCTGGCGACGCCCTCCAGGGTGGCGGGCACGGTGAGGACGCGGGCCTGCGCGGCGGACAGCGCGGTCCGGGCGACCTCGGCGGGCAGGGTCTCGCAGTCGACGACGGTCACGCCGAAGTAGCGGCGCAGGTTGACCATCACCCGCTCGTAGCCCCTGGTGTCGAGCATCGCGCCGACCTGCCCCTGGCTGCCGGGCAGCAGCCAGGCGTTCTCCGGGAGCTGCACCAGGTAGCCGGTGACGTCCAGCAGGGACATCTGCGGTTCGGCGATGGCGGCGAGGTCGCCGGTGGTCCAGCGCAGGTGCTCCGCGCCGAGCCGCAGCGGCAGCGAGCCGAGCGCCGGGTCGGCCTCCACGAGCAGCACCGGGTCCTGCCGGTAGTGGGCGTAGGTGGTGCCGAGCAGCGCGGCGACGGTCGTCTTGCCGGAGCCGCCGCGGATGGAGGTGACGGCGATCTGGCGGCCGGTGGTCACCGCCCGCTGGAGGACCTCCGCGGTGGCCGTGGTCTCGGCGACCTCGCGAGCGGCCGAGGAGGAAACGGTACGGCGCACGGCGCGCAGCGCGCGGGTGCCGAACGGCTCGCCGCGGCGGGGCTTGAGCCCGGTGGCCGCGAGCCGCTTGTCGAGGACGGGGCGCGAGTCGGGGGTGCCGCGGTTCTGCCGCTGGGCGGCGGGCCGGGGAGCCGGGCGGGGGGCGGCCTGGGCCGCTGCGGGGGCCTGCGGCTGGGGGAACTGGGGCTGGGCGGCCTGGTCGGCGTACTGCTGCTGCGAGGGCTGAGGAGCGGCGTACGGCTGCTGGTACTGCTGCCGGGCGCCCTGGTCGGCATGCGGCTGCTGCGGGTAGCCGTACGCCGGGTCGGGCGCGGGCTGTTGCTGCTGCGGGTAGCCGTACGCGGGGTCGGGCGCGGGCTGTTGCTGCTGCGGGTAGCCGTACGCGGGGTCGGGGGCGCCCGGCTGCTGCGGGTAGCCGTAGGCGGCGGGGGGCTGCTGCGCGGGGACGCCGTGCTGCGGCTGCCGCTGGGGCTGGGGCTGTTGGCCCTGCTGCGGCTGCTGCGGCTGCTGCTGAGCCCCGGTGCCGCTCTGGTCGTTCCTCAGATCGCGCAGTACGTCGTTCTGCCAGTTGCTGTCGCCGCTCGGCATGTCGCCCTTCTCCCTTTGCCTCGTCGTCCCGCCCGCAGCGCCGACGTGTCCCCTCAAGACCTCAGAACTTGTCGAGCAGTTGCCCGTAGATGCCGAACACCCCGACGGCCAGCGGGAAGAGCCCGATCACCCCGAGGGACTCGACGAGATCGGCCATCCGCCGCAGCCGGACCCGTACGTGCTCGGGCGGCTCGATCGCGAGGACGAGCAGCGGCAGCAGCGCCGCGGCGGCCAGCAGGGCCAGGGCCCCGCCGCCCCCGGCGTGGTCCAGCCACAGCACCGCGAGGCGTACGACGAGCACGCCCGCCGCGCCGAACAGCGCCACCACCTCGGCGACCAGCGGGAAGGCGCGGGCCCGTGACAGCAGCACCACGGCGGTGAGCGAGGCCAGCGTCACCGACCAGGCGGTCGGCTCCTCGGCGGTGGTCAGCAGCCAGCCGCCCGCCGCGGCCGACGCGGCGGCGACGACGGTGGCCAACGCGAGCCCGCGGTGGGTGGCGGCCAGCGCGTTGGAGACCTGGTGGCGGCTGACGGACACCCCGGTGGAGCGCTTGTCGTCGAGACCGGTGAGCCCGGACGCCATCAGCGCCAACCGCGGCAGCAGGCCGAGCAGGACGACGGAGAACACCGCCATCACCGCGCCGAGCCGGTCCGGCTTGTCCTGGACTGCGGCCACCGCCTCCCAGACGGCGGCCACGGCTACCCCGGCCGCGGCGCCGATGAGCCCGCCGCGCCCGAGGGGTGAGAAGTAGGCGAGCAGCACCAGGGCGAGGACCAGCGCACCGACGACCCCGGCGAGACGTGCCTCGCCCGACCAGTCGTAGGCGTCGGCGGCCGTCCAGGCGGCGAGCAGTCCGAGCCCGCCGGAGGCGAGCAGGAGAGCGGTGGCCAGTCCCCGGTTGCCCTGGCCGATCTTCGCCACGGCGGCGCCGGTGACCAGGAGGACGACGGTGGCGACCGCGAGGGCGGTGGCGACCGACTCCAGAGCGAACTCGCGCCGGGCCAGCACCGCGGCGGCGACGGCGAACGCGATGGTGGCCACGCCGGCGCTGACCCGGCGCGCGGCCGGGCGCCAGCGCCAGGCGCGCAGGTCGAGGTCGTCGGCGACCTGGTCGGTCACGTCGTGCACCACCGGCGCCGGGGGCGCGGCGTGCGCGCGGACGAGTTGCAGGACGGCGCCGTCCGGGACCTCGGCGGAGGACAGCGTGGCGTCGTTCGGCAGCACCGAGCCGTCGGAGGTGACCAGTTGACGGGTGGTCGGCCGGGAGGCGACCCGGTCGTCGAGCAACCGCAGTATGTCGGGGAGCAGTTGGCCGATCGGGGTGTCCGACGGCAGCACCAGGTCGGCGCGTCGCCGCTCACCGATCAGGGTGATGCGGCTGAGCTGGGTCCGAGACGTCGTTGCAGTGCTCACCACTCACCGGAACCTATCATCGCGTCGTTTCGGCCATCCGCCCCATTTGAGGTGGCCACGTCACCCATGCGTATGCCCTTCACCGCTTCTCCCCATCCGTGCCCGTGCCCGCGCTCGCGCCCGTGCTCGACGACGGACCCGCGCCCGTCGGGCCACTCGTCGGGGCTCCCGTGGGGTTGTACAGCTGTTCCTGCCGCTGCTGCTGCTTCTCCTTCTCGGCCTTCTGCTTGGCGAGCGTGGCCTGGAGGAAGGACCAGCCGACGCACCCCGCGCACAGCACGGCGGCGATGGCGATGCCCGCGAACATCTTGCCGAGCCGCTCGTCCAGCGTCCGCCGGCCGCGCTGCGCGCCGAAGAGCAGCGCGTCACGCATCCTGCGCCGCCGCACCGCCACCGACTCGAGCAGCTGGCTGTCGTAGTCCCGTGCCATGAGGTCGTCGTCCCGTGCTGGATGCCGTCAGTCTTGTGATGAATCTTGCGTCGAGGTCGTCGTGCGGGGCTTGCTCAGTCGTCGGAGGTGAGGCCGAGGAACCGCCTCATCGCCGCGTACTTGTGCGTCAGACGCCGCGCGGTCGCCTCGTCGAGCACGGCCAGCCGGTCCGGGTCGGCGTTGTGCGCGAGGTCGGCGGCCTTGACCAGCCGGGCACCCGGCGTGTCCAGGATCCGCCGCGCGTACGCCTCGGGCGGCTCACCGGACCGCTTGGTCATGGCCCGTACGACGTCCTTGGTGCGCTGCGGGAGGGGGGCCGCGTCGAGCCAGGCGTCACTGAGCGCGTCGTCCTCGAGGGCGTCGTGCAGCCACGCGGCGGCGACCAGCTCGTCACCCCCGCCCCGCGCGCGTACCCCCTCGGCCACGGCCCGCAGATGCTCGGCGTACGGCCGACCGGCCTTGTCCGTCTGCCCGGCGTGCGCGGCACACGCGACGGCCTCGACCTCGGCGAGACTCATCGGCACGGCATGCTCCCCCCTACTTTGCCTGTGCAACATAAGGCACGGAAGGGTGGGGAGTACACCCGGGGTCCGAGACACCTTCCCGGCGGGGCCTCAGTGCGCGCTGAGATACAGGTAGAGGACCCACAGCACCGGGACGAACGCCACGTAGGCGAGCGGCCTGCGGTACACCGGCACCCCGGGGTCGATCTGCCGGCCGTGCGTCCCGGGCGCGGGGGCCCCGAGCTTCCTCACCTTGCGGGCGGCCAGCAGGTTGTAGAGCACGGTGAACGGCGTGAACAGCACCGCGGAGAACGGGCTCCACCACCCCTGCCACAACGTCTCCGTCATCAGCGCCCGGTACACGGCGAGCCCGCAGGTCCCGCACATCATTCCCTCCACCTTCCGGAAACTCATCAGCACGATCAGCCCGCGGTGCGCGCGGAAGGTGACCTGAGCGGCGGGAGAACCTCCACAGAACCTGCACCCGAGGGCTGGGGGGTGGGGGTAGGGCATGTGGGCGGGGTGGGGGTAGCCGGGTGGGGTCTGCGGGTAGCCGGGTGGGGTCTGCGGGTGGCCGGATTGAGGGTGCGGGTAGCCGAGTTGAGGGTTCGGGTAGCCGGATGGGGTCTGTGGGGGGACGGGCGGCTGCGGGTGGCCGGGCTGGGGTGGGGAGGGCTGGGCGTACGGGTTCGGGGCGGCGGCCTGGGGAGGGGCGGCGCCGGCCGGGGCGGGGTTGGGGTGCGTCGGTGGGGACATGTAGGGGTTGCCCTGGGGCGGGGTGGTCATACGGGAGCCGTCTCTCCGAAGGTCATTTGATGAGGCCGAGGCGGACGCGCGCACGGGTGCGCTCGCAGGGGCAGCGCTTAAGGTGTGGCGACCTGCTCCTTCAGCGCGGCGAGCGCTGCCGAACCAGGTCCGCTAATCAGCCTTGGCGAGGGCCTCGACCGCACCGGCATCCGGGGCGTCCGACAGGGAGCCCGGGAGGGGGCGACCCTTGCCGGCAGTCTCCGAGGCGCCGTACAACTCGGCTAGAGCCTGCGACGGCAGAAGCCCCCGCTCCTTGGCGTTGCGCAGCCGGCGCATCCAGAAGCCGCTCTCGTTCGCAGCGCGGGGCCCTCCGGCCTGGCGCGGTTCGAAGGCGGCGGCGTGGTCTTCGTCACCGGCCCACAGGTAGCCGAGCACGGCGCCGTCCTGCTTGTCGACGACCGTGAAGTACCGCACCGGCTTGTCGGTGTGGTTGCGGTATCTCGGCGGCCCCGAGACGAGATTGAAGTGCACGTCCTCGTCGAAACGCGGGTTGATCGGTCGTTCACTGCTCATGGCGTCCATGTTCCTTGGGTTCGGGCTGATCCGCGACGCGGGCTAAGAGGCTACGGCCTCGGCAGGATCTCCCCGTATACGTGCCACTTGCCCGCCTGGTCCATGAAGACGCGCGTCACCTTGTACTCGGAGCCCTTCGCGAGCAGCAGCTCTCGTTCTCCCGGGTACTTGGAGAGGTGGTCGATCCAGAGGGCGGGGGTGCCCTTCGCCACCCGCAGGTGCATCCACACTGGCTTCTGGTCGAACGGCGGAGGCGGCGACTTACCCAGGGCCGTCGAGGTGAAGGCCTTGTCGTCGAACACGCCGCCCTCCATGTCCGCCGGGGACTTCAGCGGCTGGCCGTCAATCTTGATGTGGTCGACCCCGGTGCCCCGGACGACCATGATGTCCTCCGGCACGGGGCGAGCATCCATGACCCGATCCATCTCCTCGATGGTGTGCTTGAGGGAGTCGTCCAGCGGCGTGTTCATCCGCAGATGGCTGTTGATCAGGTCGTACTCGTTGCCGCTGTACGTCCTCAGCGCTTCCCGCGACTCGTCGGGCAGATTGTCCAGGAAATCGTTCCAGTAGGCGTTGCCGTACGCCAGCCCCGCGGCGTTGCTGGACCTGGGCCCGGGGTTGGTGCCGTGGGCCAGTTCGGCCTCGGCCACCGCGTGTTTCTCCGCGTCGGTGGCCAGGTTATCGAAGTCGTCGGCCGACATGTGCGGCTGGTACTCGAACGGCCCCCCTGCCCCGGGGTGCCCCGGCACGTCCGTACCGGTGTGTCCCGGCGCGGTCGAGGCGTCGGTGCCGTGGTGGGCGCCGGTGTCCACGACGTCGTCGCCGAGGCCGGTGTGGTCGCCGGCGTCCGCGTGGTCGCCGGTGTGGGAGGCGTCGTCCGCCTGGTCGCCGGTGTGCACCGCGTCGTCGCCGTGACCGGCGCCGTGCGCCGCGTCGTCGGTGTGGCCGACGGGGAGGTCGTGGCCACCGGTGTGCGGTGTCGCCGTCGGGGTCTCGTGCGGCGTGGTCGCCGGGACGTCGTGGGCGGCGCCGGTCGCCGGGGTGTCGTGGTACCAGGGGGACGGCGTCGTGCCGGGGTGGGCGGCTCCGGTGCCCGTGGGGTGCGGGGTGCCGCCGTAGATGCCGTCGCCGGAGTGCGGCATGCCGTACGCACCGGTGGGGGTGCTCGTGGGGTGCGGCACGCCCTGGCCGTACGCGCCGTCGGGGGCGGGCGTGTGTGCGCCGGCCGCCGGGACACCGCCGTCAGCCGTGTGGGCGGCACCGCTCGGGAAGCCCGTCGGCTCGGGGGCCTGGATCGTCCAGTGGGACGGCAGCCCGGCCGGGGTGGTGCTGTGCGGAACCGTCGGGGTGTCGAGGGAGCCGGTGGGCGGCAGCAGGTTGCCGTTCGGGTCCAGCCCGTGGCCGGTCGGCAGCTCGATGGAGCCGTCCGGGAGGTGCGGGATCTCGATGTTGCCGACGCCCTTCAGCGCCTTGCTGATGTCGCCGATCTTCGACAGACCCGCGCCCGCGCCCTTGGCGACATACGTCATCGGGTCGATGACCTTGCCCGCCTTGCCCGCAGCCGAGAGCACCTTGGCGACCGCGCCCGCCTTGCCCGCACCCGACACACCCGCACCCGCACCACCGGTGAGGACCGTGGTGACGACGTTGAAGGTGACGGCGCCGGCGGCGCGGCCGGGGTTCTTGCCCCACTCGTCCCACGCCACCAGCGCCTTGCCGGTCTCCTTCATCGCCGTACGCGAGTCACGGATCCAGGAGGGCAGCTTGTCATCGGGAAGCAGCCAGAACGCCGTCCCCACACCCGGGATGGCGCTGATCGCCAGACCGGTCGCGAGCTGCGCCAGGCCCTTCCACGCCTGGCCCATCGCCTCCCAGCCGCCGAAGCCCACCAGTGTCCCCAGGCCCTTGATCGTGCCCCAGATCCCGTCCACGATCAGGCCGTCCCAGACAAAGGACTTGATCCAGTGACCCGCCTCGTACCAGTGGTGCCGCTCCTCCACCGGGTCACCCCAGGGAAGCTTGGCGTTCTTCATGTCCTCGGCGTTGAACCCGTACTGGTCCTTACGCTCCGACCCGTCCCCCGCCACCATCTGGGTCCCGCCCCAGATCCCGGTGATCTTGTTGTGGCAGGTCCGCTCCGCCGCCCAGAACGCCGCCACCGTCGCCGTGATGTCGTCCCGGAGCTGGTTGTGCTCCTCGACCTTGTCCTCGTCGTAGTCCCACTCGTCATCGTCCTTGACGGAGCTGACGAACGTCTGGGCCTTCAGCTTCAGATCCTTCAGCTTCTGCACCAGCGGACGGATCTCCGTCGCATACGACGACAACGCCGAGGAGACGGTCTCCAGATCGGTCGCGAAGTCGTTCGCGCGTTCCTGGACCGGCTTGGTGGTGGCGAAGAGCTGCTCGGCCTCCGGGGCGTGGTAGAACGCCGACAGCCCCTGGAACTTGGAGTGGACGTCACCGCCCGTGGTGCGGACATTGCCCGCA
>NZ_CBDQZH010000059.1:0-39425 GCF_965341775.1 Streptomyces sp. bgisy159
CCCCCCCCCCCCCCCCCCCCCCCCCCCCCCCCCGGGCCCTGGTGGTGGCGGTCAGCGCCTACCCTCACAGTGCCGTCCCAGCGGTCATCCCCCGTACAGGTCCGACTCTGCGGGCGGGAGCTCGTTCTCGCTGCGGTTGTGCAGCCAGTTCAGCAGCCGGAAGCCGCGCTCGCTCTGTTCGGCGTTTCCCCACAGCGCGGCCGAGAACGCTGCGACGGTGAGCGCCCCAAAGGTGCCGAGCACGAACATCTGCGGGCCGGTGAGCGACTGGGGCTGGCTTGGGGTGTCCATCGGTGTCCTTCGCGTCAGGTGATGCAGGTGATCCAGCGTAGGAGCCACTCGGAGCGGGCCGTGCAGATATCCGGTGGAACGCCCCTTGCCGGACGCGGTAGCGCGAAGGGGCCCGTCCGAAGACGGGCCCCTTCGTTCCGTGCGGCTGGAGTTACCTGGACTGGATCCACCAGTACAGGGAGCCTCCGACTGCGGTTCCGACGCCGCCGGCCACGCCGAGCACGAATCGCCAGGCAAGCGGCTTACTGCGCCGGACTACTCGGGCGGGCAGACCGTGCCCGCGGCCGATGGGAATCGACGTCGACCCGGGCGCTGGACTTTGTGACGGGCCCGGGGTTCCTGGATTAGCATGCAACTGGTGCTCCGATGGCTTGACGGTCGAAGGTGCATCACCGCAGGGAGCCCTCCCGGCATAGAGGCCTGAGAAACTTCACGCCGGGGCGGGCTCCTTCTGCTTGCCTTGGAGTCTACGAGGCAAGCGGGGGTGTCGGGCGGCCACCGGAACGGATTTCGCACCGCCCAGGCCCAGTTGTTTGAGCGTCAGAGAATCAAGAGTGACTATCCAGAACACTGTTGAGCGCTTTTCGGTTCCGATGTGAATTGGGTCACAGGGAAAACATGCAGGTCGGCGGCCTGTCCAGACGTTTTCCCACATGGAAGTTACTGCACGGAACCGCCAACTCCGAATAGCAAACACAGTCGCCCCACACCAAAAAGCCAGGTCAGAGCCACCCGGGCCATCCCCGGGCGGTCCTTGGGCGCCATCACCGGTCACCAACTCCTCAGCCCAACTCGACTGAGCACCGCTGGTCGCTCAGCGGGCGGAGCTCCGGTTGGAGACCTCGGTGTCGACGAAGATGCTGCGTGCGTCCGAGAGAGTCCGCCGGGATGGCGGCCTCCACACCGATGGACGGATGCCGTCAGCCGGCGGCCGCCGGGGAAGGAAGCCGGACATCGGGATGGAACTCCGCGTACGCCTCGCGGTGTTCGGCGAGATGCTCCCGCCCGGCCTGGGTGACGTGGAGCAGCGGCCAGGGACTACTGACGCGGGTTCAGCGTCGTCCAGAGCTCGGCGCACGCCACGGCCATGGCTCTCTCCCCCCTCCTCCTTCCTGGCGCTGGCGACTGATCGCTGGCCTTCTGTGCGCCGGGTGCTGCCTTACACAGCCGCTCAGCAGCGTGCCGCAGCCGGGAGGTCTCGACCGTGACCGTGGCGTGCGCGTCGTGATCGGACGGGATGAACTTGGCGCCCGCGTCGAGCAGTGCGGCGATCGTCTCGACGACGTCGGCGGCGTCGCGAATCCCTCCGGCCAGGTCGCCGGTCGAGTCCAGCCGATTCTCCGCGCGGGCCAGCTGGTCATACGGCTCCAGGGGACTCCTGAACATATAGGATAATTGCGGTTATCCTGTGCATATGCTGATGCCGGATCAGGACCCCGCCCATAGCTGCGAACCAAGCCCCGCGCTGCAGCAAGCGATGGAAACAGCGGCCGATCCCTGGTATGTGCCGCCGGGGCGTCCGTCCGGACCGCCCGAGCTGGACTTCCCGCCGGTCCGTAACGGCATCGACTACCTCGCCAGCGTCGTCGAGCACCTGGACGAGAACGCCTCGGACGTCGGGCCCCGCGACCTCAAGTACGCCGTCCTGCACCTGCAGGCCGCGGTCGAGGTGCTGCTGAAGGCCCGCCTGCAGCGGGAGCACTGGAGCCTGGTCTTCAAGGACCCCGGGAGGGCGGCCAGGAAGGACTTCGAGAGCGGGGACTTCGAGAGCTGCGGGACCGACGCCACGATCGACCGCCTGCGCGACATCGCGGGGATCGCCATCGACCGCAAGGAGGCCGAGGCGCTGAAGGACCTGGCGAAGGACCGCAACGCCCTACAGCACTACGGCCTGACGCACAACGCCCACGCGGTCGAGGCCCGCGCCGGCCGGGTGCTCGACTTCCTCATGCGCTTCCTGGACATACATCTTCTGCCGCTACTCGAAGGGCAGGAACGTGAGCGGGCAGGGCGGGACATGATCCCGGTGGCAGAGGGGGTGAAGAACATCAGCTCCTACGTCAAAAGGCGCCTCAACCGGCTGCGCGGCGAGCTGGCCGGGCTGGAGAGCCGGACCATCATGTGTCCCTCCTGCGAGCAGATGACCCTCGTCGTCGCCCCGCACAGCGGAGACTGCCGCTTCTGCGGCGCGTCCTGGGACTCGGCCGAGCTGCTGTCCTTCAACTATCTCGGCTGCTCCGACGGCCTGTTGGCCCGGGCCTACCCCTGCCCCCAATGCGACACCGGCGCCTTCGTCGAGGGCGTCAACTTCGCCGACGGCACCAGGCTGTCCGACACCCTGTACTGCTTCGGCTGCAGCGTCCGCCACGAAGCGCGGGACCTCGCAACCTGCGCCGGCTGCAGCCGCCCGTGGCCCGTCGAGGCCGACGCCGACCGCCTGGGTGCCACCCTGTGCCCGGACTGCTGGGATCAGGTCGCGCCGGAGGACGTCGCATGACCACAGTGCTGGAGCGGTCACCGCGGACGACGCTCAACACCATGCGGCGCGACCCGCGCGACCAGTGGCCTGAACATGCCCGGAAGCTGTACGACCACCTGGTCGCGCTGTACGGAGAGGGAGACGTGGTGCCCACCCTCGCGGCCTCCTGGATCGCTCACCAGCGCTCGGTCAACACGCAGAAGGCCTACGCCCGGGGCTTCAAGGTCTTCGAGGAGTTCGCCCGGGAGCACGGCGCGCACCCGATGGCGGTGAAGTTCCCCCTGGCGGACACCTTCCGCCTGTACCTGGAGACGGCGCCCACCTGGGTGCGGGTCAAGGGCGGTCGGCGCGGCGAGATGGTCCGGTCCGGGAAGCCGTACTCGGACGCCTCGCGGGCGAACGCCCTGTCGTCGGCCTCCAGCTTCTTCGCGTACCTGGACGTGGTCAGCGACGAACCGGTGAAGAACCCCTTCGACGCCGTTCAGCGCCCGGTGATCGATCCGAACTACTCGCCCACCCCCGGTTACACCGAGGAACAGTGGGTCACCCTGTTCGTGACCGCGCGTGACCACCACCGGGTCGCCGCGCACCGCAAGCGCGCGTACGCGATGCTGCTCCTGCTCTACACCTGCTGCCTGCGCATCGATTCCCTGCTGAGTGCGCGGGTCGAGCACCTCGGCTACGACAGGGGCCACCACATCCTGCGGATGAAGGTGAAGGGCGGCAGCTGGAAGAACAAGCCAGTCCCGCCGGTGGCCTGGGACGCGCTGCAGGACTACCTCGACGGCCGGACGGACGGCTGGCTGTTCGAGACGGCCAGCCGCAACCAGCTCGACGAACCGGCGGTGTGGCGGCTGCTTCAGTCTCTGGCCAAGCGCGCCGGGCTGCCCCCGCGCGGTCCGCACGGCACCAAGGGCGACGCCATCACCCACGCCCTGGCGAAGAGGGACGCCCGCCCCGACAAGGTCCAGCGCTGGGCCGATCACAAGGACTCGCGCACCACGCAGCGCTACAACCGGCGCAAGGAAATGTTGGACGACAGCCCAGGCTACGGACTCGCGGCCGACCTCGCCGGCACCCTGGGGCACGGCGAGGACTGAGTCAGACGGGTAGCAGGGGAGGCGCAGACGACCGTTTCCGCCCCCCAGTCGTGACCGGATCGCCGGATGCCAACCCAAGCGTGTGATCGCCGACCCTGCACTTTCCTGGTGGCGCTAGCCTCAGGACATGACCCACGGCCATGACGTCATGCCTCAACCCCCACCCGCCGAACCGGGAGTCCTCCGACTCCGTATCGACCCCGCTGCCATGTTTGATGAAGTCAAACTGAGGGCTACGCCGGGCCTTGCCCGCGCACTGCTAGCCCAGCTGGAAGAGCAGGGAGCGGACGCTAGCTACGCGGCTGAATTCGGCATCGACCCGGGTCACCTCATCATCGTTGCTTTGATGATGCGCGACAGCGGGGCCTGGATGACCTTGCGGACCGCCATCGAAGCGGTTGCCAACCGTCACCAGGGCGCCCGAATCCGTGTGGAGCTGGGAGACCGCACGATTGAGATCGAAGGCAAGAGCACGCCCGACATGGAGGCGCTCCTGCGCCAGGCGCGCGAGATCTTTGAAGCAGATGCTCAACGATGGCGCGAGAGCAGTGGTGGCGGCGGCACCGACCCTCAGGGGTAACAGCGGGCAGGCGAAGAGAGCGCTGAAGCCTTCCTGTGCTGAGGCGTTTCCGGGCGACAGCTGGGCCGACGAGGAACACCCGGTGGCCAGCGCCCTCACCCGGAACAGCACCGCCACATGCTGATGCGGCTGTCGGACATCGCCCGGCAGCTGCTCGACGAGCAGATGGTGCCCGATCCCGGACGGAGGCCGACTTGCGAGCGCCGGGTGGCTCTATACGAGCGGATGATCCGCGAAGACGAAGTCGTCCCCGCCGACGTCCACAAGTGGATCGCACGGGACCGCGCCCGCGCCGCCGACCCGCGCGCCACCCCCGGCACCGGAACTCCCTGGCCCGCCGAAGACCTCGGCGACAGCTGACGGGTTCCCGATTCGTCCAGGGCCGCGCCTGGCTTCGGCCGCGCGGGCAGTACGTCAACGAGTACAGCTCCCAGCAGCAGCGCCGGCGCGTGCAGCAGCTGCGCGAGCGCGCCAAGGATCTGCGCCGCGAGGCCCTCGAACTGATGAAGACCGCCCGGGAGATTGAGCAGCAGATGGACGTCGGCGACGTCTCGAAGGACATGTAGGCCCTGCTCCGCTCGTGCTCGTTGCGGTGGTCCTGTCAACTTGGCTGGTGGCACGATGGGTTGAGGCGTAGAAGGGCGGGGGTTTGCTGGAGGATAGGCGGCGGATTCAGACGGCGGTGCTGGGCGATGCGGCCTCGGAGGTGCCGCTGCTGCTGCCGCTGGAGGCGATCGAAGTGGACGCCTTCCGGCGGGAGCATGCGGGGGACACCTTCTGGTGCGGGCTGCTGCTGGGCGGCTGTGGCGGGCAGCTGACGACGAAGCTGTACACCGACCGGGTCTGTCACTTCGCGCACCACCCCGACCCGGACGGCCTGCCGCACGTGTGCGGGCGCCGCGCGCGTGATGTCTCCAGCGCAGATCATCTGTATCTGAAGGCGGCGGCGCTGGCGTGGCTGGCCGGCCGCGGCGAGAGCGCCCGGTTCACCTTCACGCAGCCGGACGGCCTGCCGGTCGGGTCGCTGCTAGACATCGCCTTCGAACGAGCCGGCCGCGCGCTGCGCGTGCATCTGGAGCCGGCGATCACGCCGGTGTGGAGCGACGAAGCCGTCGAGCCGGTGCTGGGGATGTCGGTGCCCGTCGACGACGACACCCTGATTCGGCGCTGGTACGTGCACCGGGTGCGGTTCGACAGCCAGGGCACCAGCCGCCAGGTCCGCATCGGCACGGAGGCCTTTGCCCGGCCCACGGAATGGTTCGGGCTGGACGACTGCGAGATGACCGACGCGGGTCTGCGGACTCCGGCCGTCGAGCGGATCATCCGCTCGCGGCGCACGCCCCCGCCCCGCCAGGTGGCCTTCTCCCACGATGCGCCGGTGGCCGACTCCGGCGTGGTGGTGGGGCAGGACGAGAGGGTGCGGCGCCTGCGCGATGCGCTGCGCGCGGGCTCGGTGCCCGCTGTCACCGTCCTGTGCGAAGAATTCGACGTCGATCCGCATCGGGCAGAGGGGGAGTTGGCCGCTGCGCTGGCCGAAGCGCACGTCTTCCTCGAGCGGCAGCGCGAGCTGCGTGAGGACCTGGTGCAGCAGCTGCGGCAGGCCGTTGCCGAGCGCAGCTCGGTGAAGGTGCGCTCGTTGCTGGTCCGGGTCGAGACCGTGGTGGGCCATGACCGGTCGAAGGACGAGGACGAAGCCATCCGCACGGCCGGCACGTTCCTCGAGGACCAGAAACGAAACGCGAGCTGGGCACACCGGGACCAGGCGCCCCCCGTCCGCGGGCCGAAGTTCTCCCGCATCCGCACCCCAGAGCGTCCGCGCGCCGCGCCGGCGCCTTCCTCACGGCCGGATCCGGCCGCGGCCGCGCACCGTCGGATGCGGGATCTACTCAGCGATCTGCGGCGCCTGGCCGGACGGCAGCCCGAGCATGAAATCAAGCGGATGATCCGTCAGCTGAAGAAGAGCGCGGACGAGGCCGGCGACCACGTCACCGCGCTGCAGCGCGAGGAGGTCGACTCCTGGGTCACGGCCACCCATGCCCTGTACCCGGCAGCCCCGGAGCAGGACCCGCACGTCAGGCAGGCCCAGGCCGCCCAGCGGCGGGTCCACGCGCGGCTTCGGGACCTGCGTCGCCTTCCCCGTGCCGGCCAGCCACTCAGCCGCGAGACTCGGTGGCTGATCAAGGCGCTGCAGCAGGATCTCGCGGACGCCGGGGACGAAGCGACACCGGCGCAGCGGCGGGCAGCGAATGCGTGGATCGCGCGGCTGGACGAACAGCCGTCCCGCCAAGGTGCATCTCAGACGTCCGGGCAGCACGGTCCCGGCCGGAGGCGCGAGGACGGGACCGACAAACGCACGGGCGGCCGAACCCGAAACGTGCAGCGGGAGCGGGAGCGGCTGACCGAAGCGAAGGTCACCGAGGCGGCGGCCGCGGTACGCGGCGCGTTGAAGAAGGCCGCCCGCGAGCGCTCCACCACGTCCTGGTCACGGCTGCGCCGTCAGCTCGGCTCCGCCTTGCCCCATCACCTTCACCCCGACGACCAGGTCGCCGTTCTCGCCCAGGTCGACGCCCACACGCCGGCCGACGAACCCCTCCTCACCGCGCTCGTGGCGGCCACCGACACCAGTTCAGCGTCTGTGTATCAGCGGGTGGCGAGCCACCTCGGCAGGACAGTGCCCGATGACGCTCAGGCGGCCCGCTCACAGTGGCAGACCGACGTCCTGCACCTCCAACAGCTCTACCGCTACAAGTGAGTCGGGGACCGCTCAAGCCGGGCGGGCTGGAGGGTGAACGAGGCCGCTGGCACGATGAGATGAGGTGAAACGGGCGGGGGTGCGGCGTTGCGCAGTAGCGGGTTATCGGGCGCGGACCGAAGGCAGATCCAGACGGCGGTGCTGGGGTCGGTGGACTCCCAGGAACCTCTGGTGCTGCCGCTGGAAGCGATCGAACTGGACGCGCGTCGGCGGGGAGGACGCCTCCCCTACGGCCTTGGTCTCAGCCTGAAGCGGAACACCCCCGCGTCGGCAGGGAGGACTGGGCGAAGCACCGGGCCGACCGCGAAGGCGACGGAACACCCCCGCGTCGGCGGGGAGGACCTCGTCGGTGCCGGTGTAGCCCACGGACAGAACGGAACACCCCCGCGTCGGCGGGGAGGACGCGCCAGGTGCGCAGCGCGGCCAGGGCTGCCTCGGAACACCCCCGCGTCGGCGGGGAGGACCGATGGTTGTAGGCCGTCGGTCCCCCGAGTTGTGGAACACCCCCGCGTCGGCGGGGAGGACCTGCCCGAGACGTTCTGGAACGCCCGCCCCGTCGGAACACCCCCCGCGTCGGCGGGGAGGACCGAACCTGCGCGATGTGGGCGGCGTCGAGGGGCGGAACACCCCCGCGTCGGCGGGGAGGACGACCTGCTCCAGGACAACGAGGCCCGCTACTACGGAACACCCCCGCGTCGGCGGGGAGGACAGGCCCTCCTCGGCCATTGCCGCGGCGAGCAGCGGAACACCCCCGCGTCGGCGGGGAGGACAGGCCCTCCTCGGCCATTGCCGCGGCGAGCAGCGGAACACCCCCGCGTCGGCGGGGAGGACACCACAGGGGAGGAGCAGGTGGACGTCTTCGGCGGAACACCCCCGCGTCGGCGGGGAGGACGGGCGGCCGTTCGCCGCTGATGATGGTTTCTGCGGAACACCCCCGCGTCGGCGGGGAGGACGGCCCGCGCGGTGGTGCCGCGCAAGCCGGACGGGGAACACCCCCGCGTCGGCGGGGAGGACGAACAGCCTGAACAGTACGACAGCCCCGGCGACGGAACACCCCCGCGTCGGCGGGGAGGACCCGAGCTCGCCGTAGCGAACGGCTCCCCCTCGCGGAACACCCCCGCGTCGGCGGGGAGGACCCCAGGATGCTCGGGGCCTGCCTGCCGCGCTCCGGAACACCCCCGCGTCGGCGGGGAGGACGCTCTCTGCCGAAGATCTTCATGATGTACTCGCGGAACACCCCCGCGTCGGCGGGGAGGACCCTTCCCCCGCCACCCCGACCAGGCGTACGGTCGGAACACCCCCGCGTCGGCGGGGAGGACGTGCCAGCTGGCGTGCCGGGCCTGGAAGACCTCGGAACACCCCCGCGTCGGCGGGGAGGACAGGGGGATGTTCCGCGGCCTGGAGCCGCCCAAGAGGAACACCCCCGCGTCGGCGGGGAGGACGCAGCGCTCCTGATCCGGGCCCACTGCGGTCACGGAACACCCCCGCGTCGGCGGGGAGGACAGCGGCGGCGATGCGCGTGATCTCGAATCGTCCGGAACACCCCCGCGTCGGCGGGGAGGACTCGGCGCCGCGCACCGCGTTCCGGCCCAGCTTCGGAACACCCCCGCGTCGGCGGGGAGGACTTCCCGACGACGTGCTGGACATCGTCCTCGACCGGAACACCCCCGCGTCGGCGGGGAGGACGCCGGCCGGCGCAGCTTCAGCCCTGAGGTGACCGGAACACCCCCGCGTCGGCGGGGAGGACGCGTCGCCGGGCGCGATGTGCCACGACGCCTGCGGAACACCCCCGCGTCGGCGGGGAGGACCGGCTGAGGCGCAGCGGGCGGTGCAGGCCGGGCGGAACACCCCCGCGTCGGCGGGGAGGACCGGGACTCGCGCACTCCGGGTGTCCGGCCGCGCGGAACACCCCCGCGTCGGCGGGGAGGACTCGTTCGCCGACACCGTGGCGCCCGACGGCTCGGGAACACCCCCGCGTCGGCGGGGAGGACCACCTGCAGCACGTGAACCCCCGCCACATCGACGGAACACCCCCGCGTCGGCGGGGAGGACCAGACGGTCGTACTCGGGAGCGGCCTTGCCGACGGAACACCCCCGCGTCGGCGGGGAGGACACAATCTCAATGACGCCAGGAGAAACACGTGACGGAACACCCCCGCGTCGGCGGGGAGGACCGCCAACCCGGACCTCACGGTGACGGTGGCCGCGGAACACCCCCGCGTCGGCGGGGAGGACTGGATGGCCGGCCCGCTGGAGATCGCGCAGGACGGAACACCCCCGCGTCGGCGGGGAGGACGGCAGCGGCGGCGCGGTCGACGGCAACGCCCACGGAACACCCCCGCGTCGGCGGGGAGGACTACCTTTCAACGGCGCTTGGCCCGGAACCCACCGGAACACCCCCGCGTCGGCGGGGAGGACTGGCACGCCCTCATCCTCCACACCAAGATCTACGGAACACCCCCGCGTCGGCGGGGAGGACCACGTTCTGCGAGGCAAGTCAAGCGGCCTGGTCGGAACACCCCCGCGTCGGCGGGGAGGACCCTTCCTGACCTGGCACTTAAGAGGGGCTTTGCCCTTCTTTTGCCCAGTGGCAGGGAGAGGGTCGTGATGCCTGAAAGTGCACGAGGTCACCATATGCGCAGCTGTATGGCCGGTGCAGCGTTGTCGGTGGAGGGTGGTTCAATGCCGGCTCCGGGAGGCTGGTAGTCCATCGGCCGGGAAGGGAACTGGCGTGCCTCAGACGTGGGATGTGCCGGATGAGTCGGCGTGGGGGAAGTCGCGGGGACTGGACCCGGCGCTGCCGCCGTATCCGCTGGTTCGGCATCTGCTGGACGCCGCCGCGATGGCGTTGCACCTGTGGGACTCCTATCTATCGGAGAACCAGCGTCTGCGGATCGCCGACGGGATGGAGCTCGCGGGGGCGGGCGAAAAGGCCCGGGCGGTGGTCGGGCTTTGTGCCGGTCTTCACGATATCGGCAAGCTGTCGGGGTTCCAGTTCTGTTCGCGGCACGGTAGCGATCACCTGAGTCCGGGGCTGGCCGCTGGCAGGACGAAGATGAGCGCTGAGCGGGTCGGACATGATGTGGCCGGTCTGCAAGCTGCCGAGGAGGTGTTGGAGGCTCTGGGGCTGGCGGGGGACGGCGAACTGGAGGTCGCGCAGCGGTTGGCTGAGGTGATCGGTGGTCATCATGGCCGTTTCCACCGCGTCGAGTACGGTATCGCTCCAGCGTTTCTCGGTGACGCTGCTTGGGCGGGGGAGAGGGTTGCGCACGCGGCTGCAGTGTACGAGGCGCTGGGCAGGCCGCAGGCGCCGGAGATGTTCGAGGCACCGGCCGCGGTGCTGGTGACCGGGGTGGTCATCCTCGCGGACTGGCTGGTCAGCCAGGACGACTATCTCCGGCGGCGGCAGCGCGCACTCGAGCCGACGCTGCCGGAGCACTTTCGGCGCTCGCAGGAGGACGCGCCCCGGTTGCTGGAGGCCGCCAGCCTGGCCCGGGTGCGGTTGCGACGCAAGGAGTTCGCGGAGGCCTATGGCATCCGTGGCGAGCCGAATCCGCTGCAGCGGTCCGTGATGGATGAGCTGCGGGCGGCGGTGGGCGCCGGGCAAAGGGGCGGAATCGTCCTGGTGACTGCGGCTCCGGGAGATGGGAAGAGCGAGACGGCGCTGGAGGCCGAGCGGGTCATGTCCGAGGCCTTCGGCACGGAGGGGTATGCGTTCCTGCTGCCGACGATGGCCACCAGCGATCAGATGCATCTGCGGGTCACGAAGACGTTGCTGCGTCAGTCCGGTGAGGACGCCGGGCTGACGCTGGTGCACAGCATGGCCTGGCTGAACAGCGCCTACGCTGACGAGGATTTGGAGACGCAGACAGTTCTGACCTGTGACGGCGACGAACTCTCGGAGGGCGGCCGCCGGGCGGAGGCGGACATGCGGCCGCAGCGGTGGCTGCGCGGTTCCAAGCGACCGCTGCTCGCTCAGTTCTCGGTCGGCACGATCGACCAGGCGCTCATGGCGGTGCTGCCGGTCCGGCACAACGCGCTGCGGCTGCTGGCACTGTCGGGGAAGACGTGCATCGTCGACGAGGCCCACGCCTATGACCCGTACATGCAGGTGCTGCTGGGCCGGCTGCTGAACTGGCTCGGGGCTTACGGGGTGCCGGTCGTTCTGCTGTCGGCGACCCTTCCGGCGTCGGTAAGCGACCGGCTGATCAAGGAGTACCTCCAGGGCACCGGCTGCCACGCCAAAAGCGCCCTGCGTAAAAGGACTTTCCCGGCGCCCTACCCGGGGTGGCTCTACGTGGACGGGGAGACCGGCCGGGCCACCCCTATCTCGGACGCCCGCCGGCACGAGCAGTCGCAGACGCGAAGGATGAAGCTCGATGTCGTGGTGGAGCCGGTCGTCCACGGCGTGGCCGGCGGGGCTCGTTCCCGGATGACAGTGATCGAACGGCTGCTGAAGCCGGTCGGCGAGGGTGAGGGCGGGACCGCCCTGGTGGTGTGCAACACCGTCGGTGACGCGCAAGAGACCTACCTGCGGCTTCGTGAACGGTTCGACCGCCGCTCCCACCGTCAGGGCGGTGATGTACAGCTACTGCACGCCCGGTTTCCCGGGGACGTCCGCGAGGCCCGCACGCGTGAGGTGACCGACGGCCTGGGCCGTGGCGGGCCGCGTCCGCCGCGGCGGATCGTCGTCGCCACCCAGGTCGTCGAGCAGTCCCTCGACCTCGACGCCGACATCGTCATAAGCGACCTGGCCCCACTGTCGTTGCTGCTGCAGCGCGCCGGGCGGTGCTGGCGGCACGAGAACCACTGGACCCGGCACGGATACCCGGACGGCCGTGGCCGCCCAGCCTGGGCAGACGCACCGCGACTGGTTGTCCTCGACCCGATCGCGGGAGGCGGACAGGTGCCGGTACGGTGGGGCGAGGTGTACTCCGAGCACCTTCTCACCACCACCTCCCGGACACTCAAGGGCATCTCCGGCGGCACCATCGCCATCCCGGATGACGTCCCGGTCCTGGTCGAAGCCGTCCACGGAGACAGCGAGGGCTTTCAGTGGGACAGCCCAGGCGACCACGAGGCGAAGGCCTGGACAGCGCACAAGGGCAAGGAGATGGCGGAGCGCAGCATGGCCGGCCTGCGCGCGGTCCCGCGCGCATGGAGTGTCGCCGAGTTGCACGACCTGCACCATCTGCCTGGTGAAGAGGACGAGTGGGAGCTGTCCACCAGGCTCGGCGCGGATTCGGTGCGGCTGCTGTGCGTCTACGCCCAGGAGAACGGCCGGGCGACGCTGGATCCGGAGGGGAGTCAGCCGCTTCCGGAAGCCGCGCCGGGCGGCAAGATGCCGGTGGAGTCGGTGCGGGCGGTCATGCGCCGCACGATTCCGGTCCGCGCCGACTGGCTCAGGGAAGCGGATCCCGACAGTCTCGCCCCGCTGGAGTCGTGGACGGAGCACCCGATGCTCGGAGAACTGCGTGTTCTTCGCCAGGTTGTGCGGGGCGGGAGCGTGCAGACGGTGAAGGTCGGCGGCACGACACTGTCGCTGGATGAGGATCTCGGGCTTGTCCGTAAGTGACCGAGTTCGGTCGATCACCCCCACGTCGGCGGGGAATGGGGTGGAGCTGGGGCAACCCTCCTGCTCCTCAACCGGAACACCCCCGCTTCGGCGGGGAGCGGCCCCCAGAGGGCGCGGAAGACCACTCGTGGAGGTTACCGGGAGAGGCGGCGGTACGCCTCAGCAGCCCCCAGCAGCAAGGCGCTGCACGATCCGATCGTTGCCGGTTCGGGACGCATGCCGATCACGATCACAATGACGGTCACCACAAGCACCCAAGGTGCTGCGGCAGTCCACGGGACGGGAAGGTCCGGCTGCATGGTTCTCCTCACGACGGGGCCGAGCAACTCCCGGTTGGCATCGGCGCGTTGGCGATGTTTGTAACCCGCCCAGGACAGTGCGGGCAAGTCGATCTTTCTCTCCGGAACCCTCCCTCTCCAACACCCTCCTGGTCTTCAACCTTCGAGAAATGGGTGTGTCCCCTCTTCGGGAGTGCTCTACTGGTGCTGCGTACGACGGGAAACGGCTCTGTCAGTGGTGGCTGCTTGAATCTGACATGACGCCAGAGAGGGCTGCTACGGGGGGCTTTGCCGTGCCGGTGTGTCATGCGATCAGAGGATGTTGGAGGGGGTGGCCGTGAGTGGGGGATTCGACCTGCGGGTCGAGCCGTGGATTCCGGTCCGTCTGCTGACCGGTGATTCGGCGTGCGTGGGCCTGTGTGAGTTGTTCAAGCGGGCGCACGAGATCGAGGACCTGGAGCTGCCGGTGCCGCCAGCAGCTGCCGGACTGATGCGGATTCTCGCGCCCATGGCAGCGCGGATCGCCGCGGACGGCGAGGTGCGCCTGGACAACGTGGACGTCGCGGAGAAGATCAACGACTGGTCCAGACTGCGGAACCGGATCCTGAAGGCCGGCCGGTTCGATCCGGCGGCCGTGGACGCCTACTTCGACCACAAGGAACTGCGGGGACGCTTCGACCTCTTCGACCCCGACAGGCCGTTCCTCCAGGACCCGCGGCTGCGCGCGGAGTGCGTGGACGCGAAGGGGCTGCCGAACTCGTCCGGGGTGAACAAGCTCGTGATGGGCCGCCCCACAGGGATCAACGGGGCGGTCCTGTTCGGGCATTTCACCGACACCGCGCCGGTGCCGGTGCCGGCCGCCGAGGCCGCCTGGCATCTGATCGCGCAGCTGTACTACGGGCCGTCCGGGCAGTGCACGCCCCGCCGGATCACCGGTGAGCGGGCGGGCAGCGGTGACGCGGCCCCGATGCGTAAGTCCGTCTCCTACTTTCCGTGGGGGCCCGACCTGTTCACCACGCTGGTGCTGGCCGTGCCGAGTCCTCAGGCCGAGGTCGACTGGGAGGCGCAGGACGCGTGCCCGTGGGAGGAGGACCTCAACGACCCGCTCAAGCCTCTGCCGCCGGTCACGTGGCCGGGCCGGATACTGACCGGCCGGTTCCGTCATGCCGTGCTCCTCGTCCCGTCCGAGGACAGCCGGACGGTGACCGACGCCTACATCACCTGGGCGACACACGAGCCGCCGCACAAGGTCCGCGACCCGTACCAGATCCTCGACCGGCGCAACGACGGCGACTTCCAGCCACGGGAGGCCGACGGGGCCCGTGCCCTGTGGCGGGACCTCGACTCGCTGCTGCTGAAGGACAGCCGGCAGGACACCCAGCGCCCCCCGGTGCTCGAGCACCTGCCCCGGACGCTGCTGCCGCGGCTGCGGGTGCGCGCCTACGGCTTCGACCAGGACGGCCAGCAGAAGGACAGCGTCTGGTTCAGGGCGACGACTCCGCCGGTCCTGCAGTGGCAGGAGGAGAGCGACGCGGAGATGGCGCACCACGTCCGGCGCTGCCACGCTGCCGCCGAGAAGACCGGTGAGCGGCTCGACTATGCCGCCCGGATCGCCTGGAAGATCGCCACCGACGCGAGTGTCGATCTGTCGCCGAAGGCCAGGATCAAGCTGGACCACCGTAAGCCCGGCCCGTGGGCGTCCGCCTCGATGACCCGGTACTGGCCGGCCGCCGAGACGGCGTTCTGGCAGCTGACCAAGCCCGGTCAGGTCGGCGAGCAGGCCGGCAAGGCGTTCGCCGATGTGGCGCTTGCCGCTCTCGACGAGGCCATCGGGCAGGGAAACCGGGCGGATATCCGGGTGGCCCGTGCCCGCCACAGGGCCCGGAACCTGATTCTCGCGCTGCTGCGGCCCTCGACCCACACCGACTGATCGACCCCGGTCGGACCCGCGCCGGCTGTCTGCCGGTGCTCTCACCGTCACCCCGTCCCAGGGATGTCTCATGACCGATTCCGTGTCGGCGGCGCCTGCTGTTCCGCCGAACTCTTGGACCGTCCGCGTCGCGGACAAGTTCGTCGACCACGTGCACCGCTTGTGCGAGTCGACCCAGACCCGTGCCGCTCTGCGCCGGGGCCTGGGCCTGCCGGTGGAGCGGTGCAACTACATGCACCGCTACCTGGTGCCGTGGCTGCGGGACAACGGCGACCCCCATCATGGCGACGTCCGGCGGGCCTACTACGCGGTGGCCTCACTGATCGCCGCCCGCCCCCGCTCGGCGCGCGACGCCGCGCCGAACGAGACCGCGTCGCTCCCCTGGTACGAGCGCCCGAACCTCGGAGCCTCTGTGGGCCAGGCCGTCAAGAAGGGCGTGCTCAAGGAGAACTCCGCCGAGAGCGCCCTGCACCTGATGGCACGGCAGTCCGCCGACGCCATCCACTCGGGCCTGCCCGCCCTGACCCGACACCTGCTCAACGGCGGCATCCCTGTGGACTGGGCGGTCCTCCTGGAGGACCTCGCCCGGTGGAACCGCAGCCGCGACCGCATCGCAACCCGCTGGCTAGAGAGCTACTTCCGCACCTCGACCGGCGCCACCGAGCCCACCGACTCCGCCCCTGCCACCCCCGATCTCGCCGAGGAGAACGACCGATGACTCTCTACCTGGACCTGAGCGCCCTGCAGTCGGTGCCCGCCGCCAACCTCAACCGCGACGACCTCGGCTCCCCCAAGCAGGTGCGCTACGGCAACGCTCCCCGTATCCGGGTCTCCAGCCAGTCCTGGAAGCGGGCCATCCGCCTCGGCGTGGAGCAGGACCTCGGGGAGAAGGCCGCCCGCACCCGCCTGGTACCGGCGAAGGTCCAGCACGCCCTGGAGAGCGCCGGCTGGCCCACCGATCTGGCCGCGTTCGCCGGAGCGCAGGTCGCCGCGAGCGCCGGAAAGAAGGGCATCGGCACCGAAGCGGCCGGCCACACCTCGGTACTGCTGTTCCTCCCCGAAGCCGCCATCGACGAGCTCGCCGCCGTGTGCGCCGAGCACCGCCAGGCCCTGGAAACCGGCATGGGCAGGAAGAAGCCGGGCCAGCTGCTGCCGCCGCAGACGATCGAGAAGATCCTCAAGCGGCGCACTGCCTCCATCAGCCTTCTCGGCCGCATGCTCGCCGAGCTCCCGGACGCCAACGTGGACGGGGCGGCCCAGGTCGCCCACGCCTTCACCACCCACGCCGCCGAGCCGCAGCGCGACTACTTCACCGCCGTCGACGACTGGCTGGGCGAGGCCGAGACGGGCAGCGGCCACCTCGACACCGCCGAGTTCAGCGCCGGCGTCTTCTACCGGTACGCGACCGTCAACGTCGCCGATCTGCTGAACAACCTCGAGGGCGACGTCAAGGCCGCCCGGACCGTACTCGGCTCCTTCGCCGAGCACTTCCTGCTCTCCCTCCCGCAGGCCAAGAAGAACAGCACCGCCCCGCACACCGTCCCTGACCTGGCCTACCTCGCCGTGCGCGAGCACCGCCCGCTCTCCCTGGCCGCGGCCTTCGAGACCCCCGTCACCGGCGACCGGCAGGGCGGCTTCTCCCAGCCGTCCCGCCAGGCCCTCGACACCTACGCCGGCAACATCAACCGCCTCACCGGCAACCGCAACCGCCGCTTCCACGGCCACACCATCATCGACCCCGCCGAGAAGTACACCGGGCTCGGCACCGCCCACGACTCCTTCGACCAGCTCATCGACGCCGCGATCGCGGCCGCCGTACCTGCCGCCCAGGACCAGCAGTGAGCGGGCTCCTGCTGCGCCTGGCAGGGCCCCTGCAGTCCTGGGGCGAACGGTCCGCGTTCACCCCGGTGCGCGACACCGCGCCCTTCCCGACCCGCTCGGCGCTGATCGGGATGTTCGCCGCGGCCGAGGGCATCGGCCGCGAGGACACGGGCCTGGAGCGCTACCAGGATCTGCGGCTCACCGTCCGCGTGGACCGCCCGGGCATCCGGCTCGTCGACTACCACACCGTAGGCGGTGGCTTCCCCAAGGACCGCACCGCCGCCACCAGCGGAGGCAGCAACAAGGGCGCCGCCGTCATCACCCGCCGCCACTACCTGTCCGACGCCGTGTTCGTCGTCGCCGTCACCGCCCCCGAGGAGACCGTCGACCGCCTCGCAAACGCCCTCAGCCGCCCGCACTGGGCGCCGTACCTGGGCCGCCGTTCCTGCGTGCCCGACGAGCCGTTCCTCCTGCGCCGCCACGTCGACAACCCCGAGGAGGAACTGCGCACCCGGGTGCCGCTCAGCCGGACCGCACCCCGGATGAGGAACGACCCCGGCGAGGAGACCGGGACGATCCCGGTGGAGTTCCTCCGGGAACAACCCGCCCCGGGCCGGCCGGCACCGGACAGCGGCGGACCCGGCGACACGGCACCGGCCGACGCCGTGGACACCATTGACGTGAACGACGTACCGGTGAGCTTCGCCCAGCACGGACGCAGCCATACCGGCCGGCGCCTCCACCGCACCGTGGAGCCCGTACCCCGCGACCTCGCAGGCCCCCAGGACACCTTGATCCAGCGCCTGATCGACTACGCCCACCTCGAGGAAAGCGCATGAACGACCACCCGGTGCTCGCCCGCATCCGCCTCAACCCGCACAGCCGCGACGTGCAGCGGGACCTGCGCGACGCCACCCAGATGCACCGCACCATCATGCGGATGGCCCCCCACAATCTCGGCGACGCCCCCCGGCGGCAGGCCGGACTGCTGTACCGCCTGGACGAGACCGACACCTCCAGCACCCTCCTCGTCCAGGCCGCCCAGCTCGACCCGGCACGCCTGCCCACCGGCTACGGCCAGACCGACATCAAGAGCCTCGGCCCGATGTTCACCGCACTGCGCAAGGGACTCGGCGTCCGCTACCGCATCGTCCTCAACCCCGCCAAACGAGAAAGGCTCTCCCTTCAGGAGAAAGGGAAGCGCGGGCGGATCGTGCCGCTCTCCGGTGCCGACGCCGACCAGTGGTGGCTCCGCCGGGCCGCCGAAGCCGGCCTCGACCTGCACGTCCTGACCCCCACCGGCACGGAACCGGCCCGCCCCCGAGGGCAGAACGCCTCCCGCATGCGGCACAGCCTCCTGCGCTACGACGGCACCGCCACCGTCACCGACCCCGACGCCCTGCGCGATGCCGTCACCCACGGCATCGGCCGCGGCAAGCCCTACGGCGCCGGCCTCCTCAGCCTCGCCCCCGCGACAACCTCGTGAGCGCATCACGACGCGGCGGTGGGGGAGACGCACGCAGACGCCTCGCCGCCCCCACCCTCGCCATGCTCCCCCGCGTCGCGGACTCCCTGTCCTTCCTCTACCTCGACATGGTCCGCGTCGTGCAGGACGACACCGGAGTGTGCGCACAGATCCAGATGGACAAGGACCGCACCGACCTCGTCTACATCCCCACCGCCGCCCTGTCCTGCCTGCTCCTGGGCCCGGGCGTCTCCATCACCACCCCGGCCCTGACCACCCTCGCCCGCCACGGCACCAGCGTCGTCTGCGTCGGAGCGGGCGGCATCCGCGCCTACGCGGGCATCCTCCCGGACTCCCTCACCACCCACTGGCTCGAACAGCAGGTCGCGACGTGGGCCGACCCGGCACGACGCCTCGAGGCCGCCGTCCGCATGTACCGGATGCGCTTCAAAGACACCGACGTACCGGAATCCGTCACCCTGGACCAGCTCCGCGGCATGGAAGGCCAGCGCATGAAGGCCCTCTACAAGATCCTCGCGCAGCAGCACGGCATCGGACGTTTCCGCCGCAACTACCGGCCCGACCAATGGGAGACCCAGGACCCCGTCAACCTCGCCCTGTCCGCCGCCAACACCTGCCTGTACGGCGTCGTCCACGCAGCCCTGCTCGCCCTCGGACTCTCCCCGGCCCTCGGCTACGTCCACACCGGCACCCAGCATGCCTTCGTCTACGACATCGCCGACCTCTACAAAGCCGACATCACACTCCCCCTCGCCTTCGCCCTTCACAACTCCGACAACCCCGAACAGGAAGCCCGCCGCCGCTTCCGCGAAGACCTCCGACTCCTACGCCTTCTGCCCCGCATCATCCAGGACATCCAGTCCCTGCTGGCCCCACCCCGCACGACCACAACCGACAACGACACCGACGAAGAACGCTCCGAACGGCATGACGCACGGATGGTCCACCTCTGGGACCCCAAAGCCGGAGTCCTCCCAGCAGGCGTCAACTACGCCAACGGAGGCGACTGATGCCCTCCATGGTCGTCATCGCCACCACTGCGGTCCCCGACCACCTGCGAGGCGCCCTCAGCCGATGGACCAGCGAAGTAGTGCCCGGCATCTTCGTCGGCAGCGTCTCCGCCCGCATCCGCGACGAACTCTGGCACATCGTCACCGAAGTCGTGGGCAACGGCGCCGCCATCCTCGTCCACCCCGCCGCCACGGAACAGGGCTACGCCATCCGCACCGCGGGAACCCGCCGCCGGGTCCCGGTCGACTTCGACGGACTTACCCTGATCCGTATGACCGCCGCACCAAAGGTAAAGGAAACGCAATCCCCTTCTTAAGGCACAGGTCAGAAAGGGTCCTCCCCGCCGACGCGGGGGTGTTCCGATCATGGTGCACGCCCTCGACGTGCCGGAGCGGTCCTCCCCGCCGACGCGGGGGTGTTCCGTCCATCGCGCTGCGCACCGGCACCCAGGCCGGGTCCTCCCCGCCGACGCGGGGGTGTTCCGGCTGGACCTACCGCGGCACCGCCGCCGACGGCGTCCTCCCCGCCGACGCGGGGGTGTTCCGCCGCAGAGGCGGCCGAGATGCCAGCTCATGTGGTCCTCCCCGCCGACGCGGGGGTGTTCCGGTGACCGCGGTGTTCCCGGCCACGACCCAGTTGTCCTCCCCGCCGACGCGGGGGTGTTCCGAGGTGCGGGCAATGTCCCGGGCGAGGGGCATGGTCCTCCCCGCCGACGCGGGGGTGTTCCGCCGCCACCGACCAGCCCGGCGCCGCCGCGATCGTCCTCCCCGCCGACGCGGGGGTGTTCCGGCCGCCGCGCACGTGCAGACCCACACGCAGCAGTCCTCCCCGCCGACGCGGGGGTGTTCCGACGTGGGCCTTGGGGGCGTCGTGGTCGGTGGTGTCCTCCCCGCCGACGCGGGGGTGTTCCGACGGGCACCAGCAGCGCCAGCACCCAGATCACGTCCTCCCCGCCGACGCGGGGGTGTTCCGCCGCACCGGACGGGCCGGACGCCGCCGCTTCAGTCCTCCCCGCCGACGCGGGGGTGTTCCGTTCGCTGCCCTGGTCGTCGTCGACGGCGACCGGTCCTCCCCGCCGACGCGGGGGTGTTCCGCGGCGGGGTGGACGGCGGAGGACCTGGCAAAGGTCCTCCCCGCCGACGCGGGGGTGTTCCGCAGCAGCGCTGACCCGGCCCTGCCCGTCGTCCGTCCTCCCCGCCGACGCGGGGGTGTTCCGCCACACACGGCCACACGGACGGCCCCACCGCCGTCCTCCCCGCCGACGCGGGGGTGTTCCGCCGTTGAGCGTGGACAGGGCCAGCAGGAGGACGTCCTCCCCGCCGACGCGGGGGTGTTCCGCCTTCAGCAGCGCCTGCAGCGCGACAGCGTAGTCGCGGCGGTAGGCCACGTCGTAGTCCTCCCCGCCGACGCGGGGGTGTTCCGGTGCCGGTGACGGTGATGGTGGTGGCGCCTGCGTCCTCCCCGCCGACGCGGGGGTGTTCCGGCAGCGAGCAGGTCGTCGAAGCGAAGCAGAAGGTCCTCCCCGCCGACGCGGGGGTGTTCCGACACGACCCGGGGCCGCGCTGAGGCGCTCGTCGTCCTCCCCGCCGACGCGGGGGTGTTCCGCCGTGGCCGAGTTTGGGGAGTGCGTCGCGGAGGTCCTCCCCGCCGACGCGGGGGTGTTCCGACCTTCTTCCGCTTCTGTGCGGCCTCCAGGGCGTCCTCCCCGCCGACGCGGGGGTGTTCCGCCGATGTAGGAGCCCAGGAAGGACTGGATCTGGTCCTCCCCGCCGACGCGGGGGTGTTCCGCCCGACGAGCGCCGGCACGTCCACGCCATCACGTCCTCCCCGCCGACGCGGGGGTGTTCCGGACAAGCTGAACGAGTTGAAGTCGGCTGCCTCGTCCTCCCCGCCGACGCGGGGGTGTTCCGTCCGCGAGGAGCAGGAGCCGCTCCATGGCGGAGTCCTCCCCGCCGACGCGGGGGTGTTCCGGTACCCGTGCGCAGGTGGACGCAGAGTTTGAAGTCCTCCCCGCCGACGCGGGGGTGTTCCGGCCGAGCGGTGTGGAAGACCGCCCGGCCCGAGGTCCTCCCCGCCGACGCGGGGGTGTTCCGTGGGCGGTGTACTCGTCTTCGTCGTAGACGTAGTCCTCCCCGCCGACGCGGGGGTGTTCCGCTCCCCGAGTCGCCCCGCCACCCGAGATGACCGTCCTCCCCGCCGACGCGGGGGTGTTCCGACCGGATCGTCCTCACGGGGGCGGGCGGCGAAGTCCTCCCCGCCGACGCGGGGGTGTTCCGCCCTCGCGGAGGCCCTCGACAAGGTTGCCGATGTCCTGCCCGCCGACGCGGGGGTGTTCCGGTGCTGCGCATCCGGCCGCCCCGGTGGGGCCGGTCCTCCCCGCCGACGCGGGGGTGTTCCGTGCCCGAGGGCCCTCACCGCGAGGAACGCGGCGTCCTCCCCGCCGACGCGGGGGTGTTCCGACGGCGGGGTGATCCGCGTGGACAACGCCGGAGTCCTCCCCGCCGACGCGGGGGTGTTCCGTCGATCGGGGTCTTCGGGGCGGGCATCTGGCCGTCCTCCCCGCCGACGCGGGGGTGTTCCGCTTGAGGACGGTCGTCCAGCCCGAGCCGACGAGTCCTCCCCGCCGACGCGGGGGTGTTCCAGGTGGCGATGATCGCGTCCTGCCGTTCCCGCGTGTCCTCCCCGCCGACGCGGGGGTGTTCCGGAGTTCGGCGACCTGCCGCCGCTGTACTGGCAGTCCTCCCCGCCGACGCGGGGGTGTTCCGTATCTCGACGCCAACGGGCCCGAGCCTGCCGCGTCCTCCCCGCCGACGCGGGGGTGTTCCGTACGGCTTCGGGTCCTGCTTCACCCACACCTCGTCCTCCCCGCCGACGCGGGGGTGTTCCGACGTAGTCGTCGCCCAGGTCACCGCACATGGCGTCCTCCCCGCCGACGCGGGGGTGTTCCGGCTGCGCCCTCGACGAGGTCACCGACTGGCGCGTCCTCCCCGCCGACGCGGGGGTGTTCCGGTGCAGCCGGGCGAGCCTCCCCGGCAGGTCCAGTCCTCCCCGCCGACGCGGGGGTGTTCCGCTCCAGGCCGTGCGGAAGAACTACCCGACGACGTCCTCCCCGCCGACGCGGGGGTGTTCCGACGGCGCAGGGCGGGAACGTCGCCCCGTTCGAGTCCTCCCCGCCGACGCGGGGGTGTTCCGATCCTCGACAGGCTGCTGTCCGGGCTCCTTGAGTCCTCCCCGCCGACGCGGGGGTGTTCCGCCTGCCTCGCCGACGCCCTGGAGCGTGAGGGCGTCGGTTGCGTCCTGGGAAGTGGTGTACGGCTTCCCACCTGATCCGGGTCTTTGGCCTGGCGTCGGAGTGAGGGCCCGGATATGAGAACGGCCACCGGCTGATCTTCGAGATGTCGAAGCTCGAAGGAGATCAGCACGATGACCGCACCGGACAGTCTGCCCCTGCACGCCCTCGCCGAGGAGAACCTTGCCGCGGCGAGTCCCGATCTGCTGCGCGCGATGATCAAGACGTTCGCCGACGCCCTCATGTCTGCCGAGGCTGACGCCCTCTGCAACGCCGAATACGGCCAGGTCAGCGACGAGAGAGTCAACCACCGTAACGGCTATCGCCCACGCAAGTGGGACACCCGCGCCGGGTCGAGAAGCTCGCCGAGTCCCTCGGGGTGACGCAGTTGTCGAAGTCCCAGGACAGCGCGATGGCCAAGCACCTGGACGAGCAGGTCACCGCCTTCCGCAACCGGCCCCTGGACGCCGGCCCGTACTCGTTCGTCTGGGTCGACGCGCTCACCCAGAAGGTCCGCGAGGGCGGCCGCATCATCAACGTCCACGCGCTGATCGCGGTCGGCGTCAACGCCGACGGCCACCGCGAGACCCTCGGCCTGGACGTCGCCACCGCCGAGGACGGCGCCGGCTGGCTGGCCTTCCTGCGTTCCCTGATCGCCCGCGGCCTGTCCGGCGTCCAGCTCGTCATCTCGGCAAGGCTGTAGCGGCCGTCTCGGAGTGTAGTGAGGCGCTGGAGGCTGGCAGCCCATGCGGCCGTGGCCCGTACGCGGGCGGCAGCGGCAATCCGCCAGGTGGGGCCGCACTGACCACAAGATCGCCATCTGCGCCCGGCTGGCGCGACGTACCGTCAAGATTCGGGAGAGCGTCAGCGACGCGCTGACCGGGCGGCAGCCCATAACGTGTCCAGGCCTGCCATCACCAGCGCCGGACACCGGACACCGGACCATCATCCACGGAGCCCCGCCCCGCGCGGGGCGGCGGCCATTCCGGGGCTCGCCAAGATGTAGGTTCCGGGTCCGGGCGTCGGAGGCCACTGTTTTGACCAGCGGGTTTCCGGCTGGTCCCGTTCTGTATCGTCGGGTCGCTGTCCCGCCCCGATGTCGGTTTCCTCGGGGCGGGAGCTCGATGCGGCGGAGCAGCGGGCGTTTCACCTGCGGTTTCCGGGTGCGGTGTCGTCCGACACCGCACCGACATCGGAACCGGGATTCCGACACGGCAAACGGGATCCACACAAGAGGAATGTCCACAACCATTAGGTAGCGCGACGCGTATACCATGCGGGATACTGCGGGTATGGCTGAAACCACTGTCAAGGTCGACACGAGCACCAGGGACACCCTGCAGGGCCTCGCCGCTGCCGAAGGTCTGTCTGTGAAGGCCTACCTGGCCAAGGTGGCGGGGGAGAAGGAGCAGGAGCGAGCCCTGCAGACAGCGACCGCCGCTTTCCGCCGCGCGATCAGCGAGCCCGGCGTGATGGACGCCTTCGATGCCGAGTTCGGCGGGCTGCCGCCCGTCGCTCACGACACCTCGCGGGCGGCCTGACCTGTGCCTCCTGTCGTGTACGTCGACTACCGGTGGTTCCTCGAGCGCCAGGAAGAGATCCTCCGGAACGACCTGACCGTCAACGACTTCTCTGTGCTCGTTGGCATGGCCCAGCGCCACCGAGTCGACCCGCCCCGGCACGATCAGCACCATCCCGACGCTTTCTGGCGGGCTGCGGTCATGTTGGAGGAGTGCGTGCTGCTGCGCCCACTCCCGGCCCGCAACGAGGTGTACGGATATGGCGTCGCAATCGCCTACCTCGAGGCCTCCGGAGAACGCGTGGACACGAAGTTCGAGCTCTGGCGGGAACTGATCTACGACATCCGGGGCTTGCGGCTGGACTCGTACGGCATTGCCGAGAGGCTGCGTTCCTGGCGCCAGGCCTGATCCTGGCCGGTGCTCCGTCCTCCACGGAGAATCGACGGTTGCTCGCTCGGCGGACCGGGCCACGTGCGTAACCCCACATCGACCCATCTGTGGAAAGCCCGCGGAGTCAGCCAACGCACGTTGCTGGCCCTGGCGTTCTTCGCCCGCGCCTCGGGAATCGCGATCACCTCGCCGTGCCGGCCGACCGCCGATCGCATGACCACCGGGCTCACCGCGATGTGTCCGTGGGCCGTCGCCCACCCGTAGAGGCGGGTGACCGCCGCGAGGCCCCGGTTCCACCGGTCCGGACCCACCTTGTTCGGGTTTCTCGGAGACCGGGTCCGCCAGTCCTCGAAATCCCAGAGATCGTCTGCCGTGGCCTGGGTCCAGACCTTGCCCCGGGCCCACAAAAAGTTGAACAGCACGCAGTAGTCCGTCGCATAGTTCCGCTTCGTCTCCGGCTCCAACCGCGCGAACGACGACCGGCAGAGGTACGTGCCCAGCAACTCGTCGATCCGGCAGTCCGGCGACAACAAGATCGGGTCTCCCGGATGGATCCCCATGCGCTCCTCCCTTTCCGACAAGTCCGTCCAGTCCGCCAACTCCGGCACGCGATCGGGTTCGACGACCCGCTTGTCCGGCACCCAGTACACACGCCAACCAGGCACGTTCACCCCTGTTAGATCCGCTTCAACACGTAGATCCAACAGGGAAGACGTCCACTACGAGCAGCTTGTGCGCCAGGCGCGCGAGCTGCACGAGGATCCGACGGTGTACGCCGGACGCGTCTTGGCCCAGGAACTCGACAAGGCGCGGTTCCTCGGAGGCAGTGCTCTCTTCCTCAGCACGCCCGGTGTCCGGCGAGGAGTTCGCCAGCCGGTTCGGCCCGCAGCCCGGCGCGGCCGCGTCCGCGGCGTAGGGCGGGCAGCGACGTAGTGGATCTCTTGGTAGTGCCGTCCTAGCCCGGCACCGGCGAGACCCTAAGCTCCGTCCGGTGGAGACGTTGCTGATCATCACGGCTGCCGCCTTGTGGGGCTGCGGCGCGGGCGTACTCATATCCCGTCCCGCGTACCGGTTCTCCGTGCCGCCCGGGGGGCCCTGGCGATCGGCCTGCCCTGCCGGCCATCCCCTCACCGGAATCGGCAACGGCTGGCTGGGGCGTGCTCGCTGCGCCGCCGGGCACGCCTACGGGCCGAGCACGTTCTCCGTCGTGTCCGTCACGGCCGTGGTCTGCGCGCTGCTGGCAGCCGTCACCGGAGCCCGCCCCGAGCTGGTGGTCTGGCTGCTGCTCGCCCCGGCCGCCGTGCTGCTCGCCACCGTCGACTTCGCGGCGCATCGGCTGCCCGACGTGCTCACCCTGCCGCTCGCTGCGGCCGCGCTCGCCTTGCTTGGCGTCGCCGCGGTGCTGCCCCGCGCCGGCGGCAGCTGGACGGCCGCGTTGCTCGGCTCCCTCATCCTGGGGGCCCGCTACTTCGTGCTCTTCCTGCTCAGCAAGGGCTTCGGGTTCGGCGACGTAAAACTCGCCCTCGTCCTGGGCGCTGTCTTGGGCTGGTACGGCTGGCCGATCGTCCTGGTCGGGACGTTCGCTGGGTACCTGTTCGGCGCGCTGTACGGGATCGGCCTGATGCTCGCGGGCCGGGCCGACCGTACGAGCAGGATCCCGTTCGGCCCGTTCCTGCTCGCCGGGACGCTGGCCGGCGTGCTCCTGGGCTCCCACGCCTCCTGAACCCCGGCTCCTGGAGCCAAGGGGCCGCTGGAACGGGTGTTTTGTACTGATGGTGCACAGGGCCGGCTTCGTGCTGACTAGCCTGGGATCGCGCCGTCGCGGGCGGCTGCACGGTGAGAGGAAGTCGATGACCGATCAGACAACCAGGTCTCATGCCAAGGCGGACCCCAGCACCCTGACGTTGGAATTCCGGCATGTCCACCGGCTTATCGATCCCTCCGCGGAGGGCGAGCAGACCTGGCAGATCTCCCTCCTCGCCGACGACGAGACGGTGGCCCGTGTGCGTGCGACGCGCGGCCTGTACTGGAAGGCCCACAACCTTCACGAGCGCATCGCCGACGAGCAGTCCTTCCCCGCAGTGGTGGCGGAACAACTCTTCGACACCCAAGGCCAGTTCACTCCGGAGTACGAGAACTTCGTCGACCTGCCAGGCAACGTCCTCGTGGTCGACGACCTCCACATCGCCGCGCCCTGGGATGACCCCTGGATCGTCGCCGGGCTGACCTCCAGCATCATCGACCGGCTGACCGACAACCAGTACGCGGTGGTCCTCCCCCGTGTCTCCGGCGACACGGAGACGGCCCTCCTCACGGAGGCCGCCGTCCTGCTGAGCGCCGAACCGTTCTCCGACGAACTGCTGATCATCGACACGTCGCTCGCCGCCCCCGAAGAGGCCGCGCACCGTGTCCGCGCGCAGCTGCGCTCCCGCGCCCGCTACGGCGGAGCCGATCCCTTCAGCGAAGACTGGGACGAAGAGGACGACGAAGGGGAGGAGGTCCTCACTGCGCGCACGCGAGCGGTGCTGCACCTGGCCCTTCAACAGCTGTCGGACCAGGCGTGGCAGGAGGTGTCCACGCTGGGGGACCAGCCGGTCCAGCGGAGCGCGGGCGGCCTCTTCGGTTCGCTGCCGCGGGTGACCTGGAACCAAGGCGGCCCCTGGCGGCGGCAGATGGCCCAGGCCTTCGACGACCTGGCCGCCGACTGCTCGTCCAACGCCGAGGTCGAACCGCGCAGCACCGGAGAGGAGATGGCCCTGCACCTCGGCATCGCCCGCGCCCAGGACTTGACGCGCAACCGGCCGCGGCTCGTGTCCGAAGCCGTGGCGGCCCTGCCCGAAGACCGCCGGGATTTCGACTGGGATGCCTGCGCCGATGACCTTTTCCAGGATCACGACGTGTTGATGCTGTTCGACAACACCCTCGACGGGATCGAGGACCCGAGCAACGGCATCCATCAGGCCATGGGCATGGTCAACCTCGCCCCGAACGAGTGGTTCGCCCCGTTCGACTCCGACCAGGGTCGCGACCCCGATCGCGGCTTCCGGAACCCGTGACCGCAGCCCGCTGCCGAGTGGGCCGTACGTCGTGGCATGGGCCGGGACCGGAGCCAGGGGCGGCCGCAGGTCACTGAGTGGAATGCCACCAGCTGCGCAGGGGCGCGGCACCCGCGCCTTTGGCGAGGGAACCGTCGGGGTTGCGGTCGGGCATGCCGACGAGCTGCCGCTCGATCGGGCTGAGGGCGGGATCGGCGAGCAGGTCGGTGGCTGGGTCGTCGACCGGGTGGAGCCACCGGTAGCCGTACTGGAGCATCAGGGCGATGCGGGGACGGCCCGAGAGGTTGATGCCGCTGGCGTGCCAGGTGCGGTTCTCGAACAGCACGGCGTCGCCGTCCTTGAGGTCGGGCGTGAGCGCCCCGACGGGATCGGCCGCGCCGTCGGGGATGCCGGGTTCCTCGGTGAGGAGGTGGCTGCCCGGCAGGAACATGGTGAGCCCGCAGTCGCCGGTGATGGGGTGAGGTAGTGGGCGACCTTGATGGCCATGCGCGGCGTGTGGTCGAAACCGAGGTCGGCGGTCACGCCGTACATGTCTCGGTGCCATCCGGGGCGTTCGGGGGTGCGGATGGTGCGCGGCGGGCCGGAGGGCAGGGCGATCAGGTGGGCGGAGAGCAGGTGCAGGTTGGGGCTCAGCAGGCCGACGACGGTCGGGAGGGTGCGGGGGTTGGCCAGCAGGGGCAGGAAGGCGCGATGGAGGTTGAGGCAGCCGCGGAAGCCGTCTTTGCCGTCGCCTCCTTGGTCGCGGCCGCGGGTGATGTCGCTGGAGAGGAGCTGCTCGGCGGCGTTCAGCAGACTCGTGCGGAGAGCTGGGTCGATGGCCTGGCGGATGACGGCGTAGCCGTCGCGGTCGAAGGCGTTGAGGATGGCCGGGTCGGGCTGGCGGGGCGGGGTGAGGTTGGTGGTCATGATGCGGTGGCCTCCGTCGGAAGCAGGGTGTGGGTGGCGAGCTGCCACAGGCTGTCGTCGTCGAGGCGGCAGTGGGTCAGGAGTTGTGCCTGGGTGAGGGGGCGGCCGGGGTCGCGGTAGCCGAGCACGGTGAGGCGGGCGCCGGGATGGCGGGTGCCGAGCAGGGCGTGGACGTCGGATGGGTAGCCGGTGGTGGCCAGGATGACGGGCGCGCGGGTGCCGAAGTGTTCGGTGAAGGCCTTTTCGGTCAGGGCGAGGGGGCGGGTGCCGGCTTCGGCCAGGGCGGTGAGGTCGTGTATGTGGACGTAGCGCAGCCGCAGGTGCGGGTGTTCGGTGCGCAGGCGGCGGGCGAGGGTGGTGAGCCGTTCGGCGGGCAGGTCGCCGGCGGAGGCCAGGACGAGGTCGGGCTCGCCGGGGTCGGGGTGGCTCAGGTGCGGCCAGCGGGCGATGCCGTGGCGCAGTTCCTCGTCGAGGGTGTCCAGGGGGTGCTGGGGTGTGGGGTGTTTGCCGGCGATGACGAGGGTGCAGCGCTCGAGCTTGCGCAGGGCGAAGGTGAGGGCCGCGGCTGTGCGGGCGGGGTCGGCGGGGGTGAGGACGTGGACGGTGGGGTCGCCGGTGGCCAGCAGGGCGGAGGTGAGGGCGGGGTTTTGGTGGGTGTAGGTGTTGTGCCAGCCGAGGCTGGTGAGCAGGTGCACGATGCTGGGCAGCGGGCCGAGCTGGGCATGGCGGCGCAGGGCCCGGTGCTTGAGCTGCTGCTGGATGAGGCTCGCCGTGATGGGGGCGAACGCCTCGTAGCCGACGATGAGGGCGTCCCGGCCGGTCTCGGTGTAGCCCTGGGCCCAGGCGTGGCAGATCTCCTCGCTGAGGATCTCGACGACCCACGGGAGGGGCTGCCCGTGTTCGTTGGTCAGGTCGATGCGGTTGGAGGCGAGTTCGTCGGGGCTGAACACTCGGAACGGGCCCTGGCCGGCGCGGGCGCGGAGTACCGCCGGGATGGCTTGCGGGAAGGGGCGGTTGGTCGCTGCTTCGGCGACGTGGGTGCTGGCCGCGATGCAGCCGCGCGGCGGCTCGAGCACCCTCTGCTGGGCGGGGACGGTGGGCAGGGCGGCCAGCAGCAGGGTGCGCGGGCGGCCGTCGGGGGTCAGCAGCCGCCCGGGCCGGTAGGAGGTGAGCCACCGCTCCAGAGCGGTGAACTCCTCCGGGCATTGCGCCGGTCGCGCCAGCGGCGTCTTGTGGACGGCCGGGGTCCCGGCGATCGGGCGGCCCGCGACGTGAGTGGGAGCGCCGTGGCCCTTGCCGAGGGTCAGGACGAGAACGCTGGCCGGGCCGGGTGTGCCGAGCGGGCGGGCGGCCTCAAGAGCGTCGGTGAGGGCGCGGCGAAGGTCAGCGATGCTGTGGCCGTCGCTGTAGAAGGGCCGGTGGCCGAGGCCGGTGAAGTAGGCGTCGAGTTGGGGGCGGGTGAGCGTGGACAGCAGGCTCGGGCCGCCCATCTTCTGTCCGTTGAGGAGGACGACGGGCAGGACGGTGCCGTGGCGGCCTGTGCCGGCCAGGGCGCGGGCGGCGAGCCAGGCGGCGGCGGTGGTGCCGGTCTCGCATTCGCCGTCGCCGATCAGCGCTACGGCCAGGCGGTGGGGGGCGTCCAGGACGCTGCCCTGGGCGATGGCGAGAGCGGGGCCGAGCTGCCCGCCGGTGTGCGGTTGGCCGGGGATGAGGGGGGTGATCTCGCCGCCGAGGTCGGTGGGGAATCCGGTCACGAGCGTGTACAGGCCTTCGGCGCTGTGGGCGAGTTCGGGGTGGGCGGCGCCGAGGCGGCCGGTGAGATAGGCGTGGGCCAGTGCCGACGGTCCGGCGTGGCCGGCGCCATGCAGGACGAGGACGTCGTGGGTGTCGGGCACCGTCTTCTGCAGGGGACCGAGGGCGGCGAGGACGCGGTTGACGGGCGGGCACACGCCCCAGTGCCCGGCCGGGCGGGGCTTGATGTCGGCCCGGGTGAGGGGACGCTCGAGAAGCGGGTTGTCCCGCAGGTAGAGCTGGGCGAGGCACAGATAGTCCAGGGCGTCGGCGACGGCGGCCACCGAGGTGTCGGGAACGGTCTGTGCCGTGGCACGGGCCAGGTCAGCCCACATCGGATGCTCCCTCGGTCAGGGCCGCGGCGATGGCCCGGGGATGGACGGTTCCTTCGCGGTGCAGGCGGGCGCTCTGGCCGTGGGGGCAGTCGACGATCGTCATGTGCCGGCCGTGCGGGCAGATCCCGCCGTCGACGACGGCGGCAATGTGGCCCCCGGTCTGCGCGTTGAACGCGGCGACGTGGTCGGCGGTGAGCGCGGGGTGGTCGTCGGCCGTCGCGGCCGGGGTGGAGATGCTGCATGCGGCCGCGGACAGCGGCTCGCCGGTCAGGCGGAGCAGCTGTCCGAGGATGCCGTCGGGGCAGCCGACGAGTGCGGGGGCGCCGATGGCGGGCAGCCGGGCCGCGTCCGCCCGCCACGGCAGGCGCAGTGCCACCTCGCCCGGCCATAGGTGCTGGGCGAGGGCGCACGCATCCCTGCTGAACAGGAAGCGCGCCTGGGCGGTGGGTAGGGCATCGAGGAGGAGCAGCAGCGGCTTGTGCTCGGGGCGCTGCTTGATGCGCAGGATGGTCGCGGCCGCTGCCGGATCGGCGGCGCGGGCGGCCAGCATGTACCAGCGCGGGGTGGGCACGGCCACCACGGCGCCGCTGGTGAGCAGTTCGGCTGCCGTGTCGAGCTGGGTGGTGGTCAGGATGTCCATCAGGGCTCCCGCTCGGCTTTCGGCGTCAGGAGCCGGGGTGGGTTTCGGCGGCCAGGGCGGCGAGCCCGGGATACTCCAGCCACGGATCGGTGAGGGCGGCCTCGGCGAGGCGGGCATGGTCGGCGTGCCGGATGCGGAAGTAGGCCATCACCCGGGGCACCGGGCTGGTGTTGATGCCGACGCGGTGCGGCACGAGGTGGTGCATCACGATGACGTCGCCGGGTCGGGCGGTCAGCGCGGTGCCCTCCTGGCGGGCGATCTCGTCCGGGGTCTGCGCTGCCTGCCCGCGTGTCCATTCCTCGGCGAAGTAGCGGGCCATGCGCTGGTGGCCGCCGGGCAGATAGTGCAGGGCGCCGGCCTCGCCGGTGGCGCTGCCGGACAGGACGACGCCGGCGATCAGGGTGAAGGTGTTGAGGTCCTCGGGATGCAGGTGGGGGCACGAAACTCCGTCGACGTGCATCGCTTTGACCGGCTGCTCGGCGCCGTCCGGTAAGCGGATCTGGATCTGTGCCGTGGTGACGGGGATGGCGGGAGCGGGATGGAGTAGCTGGGTGACGAGCTCGTGCAGCCCGCCGTCGTGAAACAGGCCGAGCAGGTCCGGATGGCTGGCGAGGTCGGGGGCGAAGGTCTGGTTGGTGTACGCGGTCAGCCGGGTGGGGTCGTAGTGCTCGCGCATCCAGGTGTCGACGAGATGGGCGGCGGGCTGCAGGAGCTCGTCGGGAATCATCCCGCGGCGTATCAGGACGCCATCGGCGACGAAGGCGTGCAGTTCGTTGAGGGTGACCGGGGCGGGAATCGGCATGGCGAACCTCCGGGAAGCGAGTCGAGGAGGGCGGGGACGGCGGGTCCCCGCCCGTAGGCGTTGCAGGGTCAGGGACGGCGCGCGATCAGGACGTCGAAGCGCGCGTGCTCGATCAGGCCGCCCGCGTCGGTGTGTTCGCTCAGCAGGGCGAGGGCACGCTCCTCGAACTCCTGCAGTCGGTCACCGAACAGGGGACGGGAGGCGAAGGACGTCGAGTACAGGTAGCCGATGACCGTCTGCGGGGTCCAGGGCCGCTCGACGTCGATGGCGTGCTCCTCGATGTGGGCGAACGCGGACTCGGCGAGGATCTCCCGGTAGGGACGGTCGTGCGCCGCGTACGTCTTGTCCTTGCCCGCCCGGCGTGCGGTGCCGGTGTATTCCTGGATGAGGGACCGTAGGGCGTCCGTCCATGCCGAGCGGGCCGTCCAGAGGCTGCCGTCTCCCATGACGACGACGGCGGCGTCCTTGGCCGTGCAGCCATCGAGGAGCGACAGTACCGCCGGCTGGTCCATCCAGTGGAAGGCGCGGCAGACGGTGACCATGTCGGCCGCCCAGTCGGCGTGGGGCGGGACGAACTGCTCGGCTGGTTTGTTGTGCAGACGGATCGTCGTGTCGGGCAGGCCGGCCAGAGCCTTGTCGGCTTCCGCCAGCATGCCGGGGTCCCGTTCGACGACGTCGATCTCGGCGAAGGCCTCATGCAGGGCGGCGGGCACCTGCCCCGTTCCCGATCCGAGGTCGAGGAGCACCGGGTGCTGCTTGCCAGCGACCGTCTGGCTGAGCAGGCGGACGGCAGCCGCGGGGATACCGGGCCGGTAGGTGGCGTAGTAGGGGGCGGTGTCAGCGAACTCGCTCATGATGTTCTCCTCGTGGTGGTGGGCGAGGCCTTAGATGGCCTGCTCGATGTGGGTGACCGCCGTGTCCAGGTCGGGAACGGTGCGCACCCGTCCGGGATGGGCGGCCAGCAGCCGCCGGGCCTCGGGGCCTGGGGTAGCTGAAGTGATCCACAGCGCTTGTGCGCCGGCAGCGAGAGCGCCTTGCACGTCGCAGGCGAAGTTGTCGCCTACGTGCAGGACCTCGGACGCCGGAACGCCATGGAGGGCGGCCACCGTTAGTACAGCCTGCGGATCGGGCTTGGCGAATCCGAGTCGCCAGGACGGGTAGTGGCCGGCGAGATGCGGTGCCAGTAGCGCCGCCAGGTCGCAATCATTTTCGTCCCAGTATGTGACGTTCGACAGGGTGACCACCGGCACGCGGCGCGCGATCCGGGCGACCGCATCGCGGGCGCCGGGCCACAGGGTGAAGGGCTCGGGCCGGTGCTCGTAGGGGAACGCGGCCGGATCCACCTCCAGGGCCTGGCAGAGCGTCCGGATCGCGGCGGTGTCCTCGGGAGGGACGTGGTGCAGGTGTTGCTGAACCAGCTGCTTCGCCTGCTCTTGGGGCAAGGGGGAGAGCGCGGCCAGCCGCTGGGTGAGCGTGGTCCCGGTGGGGGCGCCGAGGGTGTAGCCGACGTCCAGGCTCACCAGCCGCACGCGGTTCGCGTTCACCGCGCCTCCGCAAGGGCCGTGATGATCGCGTTGATCCGCTGCTCTCGCACCGGGCTGCCCTCCCGGGCTTCGGCGAGGAAGGTCAGCAACTGGCGGGCCTCCGGCTCGCTCCATGCGCCCGTGTCGATGCCCGCCGCCGCGGCGGCCAGGGCAAGGTCCTCGGGGATCAGGGGCGGCCGCCATCCGTGCGGCAGCATCAGGGTGCCGGTGAAGGCCTGCCCGTCGTGGGCTGCGGGCAGGTCCTGGCCGGGCAGCGGGGACAGGACGGTGACGTCGTCGAAGGTGAGGATCCGTACCTGCAGGCGGTGCGGCACCGGGGCGTCGCCGAGGACGAGCGTCGCGGTGAGGAAGGTGGCGTGGCCCGTCAGCCGCTCATCGAGGACGAACAGATGCGTGCGGCCGCGGCGTTCCTGCTGCGTGCCGGTAACCGGCAAGTCGCCGGTGCTGGCCGGTGCCATCAGCAGCGCACCTCCAGCCCCAGCCCCGGGCTCTCGGGCAGGGCGGCCCAGCCGTCTTCCGGCACGACCGTGCCCGACAGAACTTGCTGCCGCTTCGGCTCCCAGACCACCTGGTACTCCACCGGCCCGGCCAGGTACGGGAAGGCCGCGGCGACGTGCAGGGCGGGCAGGAACGCCCGACCGTGCAGGTGGACCGGCGCGCCGGCCTGCTCGGCCAGCGCCATCCAGGTGCAGGCTTCGGTGATACCTCCGCACCACGCCACATCGAAGTTGAACGCGGCCGGCCCGAGCTCCAGCAGTTCCCGGGTGTGGGCCGCGTCGCTGACGCGTTCGCCGAATGCAACTGGAAGCGGGCACTGTGCGCGCAGTTCGCGGTAGGCGGTCCGCTCGGTACGCGGCAGAGGATCCTCGACCCACCGAACGGCGCCCGGCGGCAGCAGGGACGCCAGGCCGGCCGCGATCTCCACGTCCCAGGTGCCCAGCGCGTCCAGCGCGACAGGGGCGTTCGCCCAGGAGGCGGCGCGGCCGGCCAGCGCGGCCATCTGCTGCACGTTCTGGCTCCGGCGCATCGACCATTTGGTGAACGCGAATCCCTGGACGGCGGTGCTGCGTACGGCCTCGGCGGCACCATCGTGCTCGAGATCCAGGGAGAGCCATGATCCGTACACCGGCACGCGGGATGCCGGGGTCTCAGTCAGCAGGGCGGCCACGGGCAAGCCGGTGAGCTTTCCGTGCAGATCCCACACCGCGCAGTCCACCGCGCCCGCCGCCCAGCGGCCCAGGCCCGCCCCGTGCGGGCCAAGTCGGGCCAGCAGCCGCGCAAGGAGCCCGGCGTGGTCCGACACCCGGCAGCCGATGACGGTGCGGCCCAGACCGGCGGCGACCAGCGCAGCTGGCATCTCATCCACCGGCCCGAAGACGCCGGTCATCCCGGCCGCCCTGGCGACGACCGCATGCCGGCTGTCGCCCTCCTGGAACGGGCCGGTCACCGATTCGGGCAGACACACGACGCGCACGTCGTCGATGACGACGTCAGCCGCGCGCATCGAGCAGTTCCTGGCCCGCGTAGGTGAAGTACCACAGCGGCCGGTAGCACTCCCAGCCCACCGGCCGCAGTCCGGTCGGCGCCATGGCCTGCTCAATCGCCTGTCGGGCGGCCAGGTAGTAGTCGAGGGTCTCGGCTCCCGCCACCCGCAGGCCGGCCATCAGCGGGGTGTGGGCCTGGAACACCTGGAAGTTCGGGAAACAGGTCGACACCTCCGCCATCGCCCCGATGCCTTCGACCATGCGGTCCATGGGGTCCAGGCCGACGATGTACGTGTAGGACGTGTCCAGTCCGCGGGCCAGCGCGCGGGCCAGCAGATCCGGCATCTGCTCCGGCAGCAGGCTGGCCTTGGTGTCCTTGAGCATCACCGGGCGGCGGGTGAAGCACTCCGCGGTCAGACGGAGCACGAACGGGGTGACCTGCTCGGCCAGGGCGTCGAAGGCCGCGTCCGTGCGCAGCACGGAGGTCAGGAACCCGATCCTGGCCGTGACGCCGGCGCGGGTCAGCGCGGCGCGCAGAGAGACCAGGTGGGACAGGGCGGCTTCCTCCCGCTCGAAACAGCCGGTCGAGACGGTGACTTCCGTCAGTTCGGAAAGGTCGTGGCGGGGGTGCTGCTCGACGAGGGCTAGGAGCTGTCTTCAAATGTCACGCCCACATCAGGAGCGAGGCGAGGGTGACGGCTGCCTCGTAGGACTCGGCGGTCTTGTCGTAGCGGGTCGCAATGCCGCGCCACTGCTTGAGCCGGTTGAAGCACCGTTCCACGACGTTGCGCCGCTTGTAGAGCTGCTTGTCGAAGCTTGGCGGGCGCCCGCCCCTGCTGCCGCGCCGGAGCCGGTTGCGGACCTGGTCGGCCCGCTCGGGGATGGTATGGCCGATGCCGCGACGCCGCAGCCAGGTACGTATCGCTCGGGAGCTGTAGCCCTTGTCGCCCAGCACGTGAGCGGGCCGCACCCGGGGCCGCCCCGGCCCGAGTCGGGGCACCCGGATCGCCTCCATCACGGCGGTGAACTGCGTGCAGTCGTTGGTGTTCCCGCCCGTGAGGGTGAAGGCGAGCGGACGCCCGAAAGCGTCGCAGGCCAGGTGAATCTTGCTGGTTAGGCCACCCCGCGAGCGTCCGAGGCAGGGGCTGCGGCGCCCCCTTTTCGGGCCCCGGCGGCATGCTGGTGGGCACGTACGACGGTGGAGTCGACCGACACCAGCCACTCGATGTCCCCTGCCGCATCCGCCCGTGCCTGCGCGGCACGGAGCATCCGTTCGAAGGTGCCGTCCAGAGCCCACCGGCGAAAGCGGGTGTGCAGCGACTGCCACGGCCCATACCGCTCAGGCACGTCCCGCCAGGCCGTGCCGGTGCGGAACTTCCACACGATCCCGTTGAGCACCCTTCGATCGTCCAACCGCTTCCGCCCCCGCAAGGACGCAGGCAGCAGCGGCCGAACGAACTCCCACTCCTCATCGGACAGTTCATGGCGACGTATCACCCGACCATGATCCACCACTCAAGATCAATTGAAGACACGACCTAAGGGCTGTCCCGTAACTGCTGCTTGCCACCGGCGCTGCGCCTTTCCCCGTGCTGGGTTCCCTTGAGCGCGGGGACGTTGTCAGTGGGCGAGGGCACACTGACGTGCATGATCACCTCTTCATCCACCGCAGACGATGCCTCCGGCTCCTCCCTTGTCTGGGTGGAGTCGATGGGCGGCCCTTTGATCGTCGTTCCCGTCTCCGCCCTGGCCTTCTGGGGCGGGTGTACGGAGAGTGGACTTATGGCGGGAGACGCCACCGCCGCAGACGACTACGACCGGGCCTGCGCGGTGGACGATCTGGCTGGTGTGATCCCCCTCGACGAGAACGGTGTCCAGGCACTGGTGCTGGCGGACGAGCCGGCGACCAGCTGCTATCTGCCCCAGCACCGAGTGTTCCTGCGGTGGCGCGCCGCCGAAACCGAGGCCGGATTGAGAGCCGCGGCGGACACTGTGCTTGTAGACCCGGCCACAGTGTGGGAGGAGTGCGGCACCTGGGTATCGGACGGTCCGGCCGTGCTCATGGACTCCGCCGAAGCGGGTTCCGACCTGGGCGTTGAGTACCCCCACGGCGGGATGCCCGCCCAGGCACCGGTCCCACTGCCCGCCGGCCGCTGGAGGGTCCGCGCCGCCCAGACCAAGGTGGACGAGGAGAACTGGGTCGGCCTGGTCCAGCTCCTGCCCGCCGAATCCTGAACGCCGGGTGCGGTCAGTCGCGGCGCGCAAGGTCGTGCAGATGGGCGATGCCGAGCATCGCGTGGTGCACACCATCGCCTGAGGCGGCCGTCGCGCAGGATCTTCCAGGTCTTCAACCGGGCGAAAGCATGCTCGACCCGAGCGCTGACCATGCGGTGAGATGCTGTCGTAGCGGACGGCAGCCCAGCGCATGAACTCCAGGCTGTTAGCGTTGTTTTTTCCGCGAGAACTACCGGGACCCCTCCCAGGTACGCGAGTCTCAGCAGCACGACCGATCATCATGCCGCGCCAACGGGCGCCGCGCGATACCGGCGACTCGATCGGCCTCAGCCAACGCCGAAACCCGATCCCACCTGCGTGGATGAGTACTCGGCAAGGGCACCGTCCCGTGCTGCTCCGGGAACACGGCCACGGGAGGAGGATTGGGGGGCGCTCCTGACTGAGGTCTCCCGGCCGTCAGGCGCGCAGCAGGGTGACGGTGCGCCCGGAGGGCGTGGTCTGCTGCGAGAAGGCGGTGCGCTCGTGGACCGGGGCTGCCTGCGGGCGGGTGTCGAAGACGACGAGGGTGCCCGTGGGCAGCTCCATGCGGTCCAGGTAGTCGTCCAACTGCGCCAGCCCTTCGGCGAGGGGGTCGGTGCGGCCCTGGCGCCACACCTTAAGCTCCAGCGCCTCGCGCTGCACCGTCCGCGAACCGTCGGCAGCGGTGTAGGGCTGACGGATCAGCAGGTCGACCCGGCGGCGGCCGACCCCGTACTCACGGTCGATGAAGCCCGCCCCGTTCACGATCCGGTGCAGGTAGGCCATCATCACCAGCTGCGCCGCGGCCTCGGGGTAGGTCGAGGCGGTGGCCAGGATTTCGCCGTTCTCCCGCCAGAACTCCGCGAACGAATGCAACAGCTTGTCCATGTCGATCCGGCCGTCCGGCAACCGGAAGCTGCTTGGGGCGTCGACGACCTGGCTCTCCGTGTTGTTTCCCAGGACGCGGACGATGACTTCCTTGTAGATCGGGTTGGCCACCCTCACCGGCGTGTCCGGGGCGACAAGGCCCAGGTCGCGCACGTAGGCCAGGTCGTCGTCGTAGGTGTCCGTCGGCAGCAGCAGCTCACCGGCGATCAACGGCTGGATGATCCGGCGCACCCGGTCCTCGCCCAGGCGCGCGGCCAGCGAGTCCAGATGCGTCGCCCGGGCCAGGATCAGCCGCTCCTTCGCCTCGTCCACGTGCTCGGCCGTGACCGGCTCTGACAGCGGAACCCGCATCCGACTGGTGATCTCATAAGCCAGCGCGTTGACCAGCCAGGGCTGGCCCTGCGTGCACCAAAAGGCGCGCCGGACCGCGTCCAGGGTGAACTCCTGACCGGTCTCCGTGATGTGCTGCCCGTACAGCTCGGCGACCTCGGCCTCGGTGAAGTCACCCAACCGCAGCGAAGCGACCTTGATGTTGAACGGACTCGACGTCCCCAGCCTGCCCGCATCCCCGCCCGAGGCCGCCTTGTAGTCACGCACGTCCCGCAGCCCGCACAACGCCACCGCGTGCGGGAACTGATCGCGTACGTCGGTATAGCCGTCCCGCAGCTGACGGAGCACACTGCGCAGACTCTGCCCCTGCAGCGCGTCAATCTCGTCGAAGACCAGCACCAGCGGACGCGGACAGCTCCGCGCCCACTCCATCAGTCCCCGCTTGAGCCGGGCCCCAGGCGCGTCATCCGGCCACGGGCTCGGGGGAGCCAGCTCGTCCGGCAGCCCGGCCGCCTCGGCGGACTGCCGGATCGCGCTCAGCACCAGCAGCTCCGCCCGCTCGATGTCCTGATCCGCGGCCTCGGCCATCTCGCAGGAGAAACGCAGCGCCGCGTACCGGCCCGAGGCCGTCAGGTCCCGGGCCATCGCCGCCAGCGCCGTGGTCTTGCCGGTCTGCCGGGGCGCGTGCACCACGAAGTACTGGCCTTGGTCCACGATCTCGCGGGCCTGCGGCAGCCGCTCCTGGGCCGACAGCATGTAGTGGCGCGTGGGGAGGCACGGCCCTGCCGTGTTGAAGTAGCGCACGGCACCCACGCTATCCGACAGCACCGACAACCTTCAGGCGCGTGGGACGTCGGAGGTCTGCCACGGCGGAGCTGTCGCGGATCCACGGCT
>NZ_CBDQZH010000060.1:0-38452 GCF_965341775.1 Streptomyces sp. bgisy159
CTTCCACTCGCCGCTGATGGAGCCGATGCTCGACGCCTTCCGCGAGGTGGCCGAGCGTATCGCTTACGCGCCCCCGGTCATCCCGGTCGTGTCCAATCTGACCGGACAGCTCGCCACCGGCGACGAGTTGGCGTCGTCCGAGTACTGGGTCCGTCACGTCCGTGACACCGTCCGTTTCGCCGACGGCGTCACCGCACTGAACGCCCACGGCGTGACGCGTTTCCTGGAGATCGGCCCCGACGGCACCCTCACCGCCCTCACCCGTACCGTGCTCGGTGACGCCGCCGACCGTTTCGTCTGCCGCCCCCTCCAGCGCAACGACCGGCCCGAGGCCGACGCGCTGTTCGCGGCCGTGGCCGCGCTGCACACCGCCGGAGTCCCGGTCGGCTGGGACGGCGTCTTCGCCGGGGTGCGTCCCGCACCTCTGCCCACGTACGCCTTCCAGCGCTCCCGGTACTGGCCCGAGCCGCGCCGGGGAGCAGACGCAGCGACCGGTCCCAGGCCGGTGGCGACGGCCGGGGAGGAGGCGTTCTGGCACGCCGTGAACCGGGGTGACATCGACGAACTCGCCGGTGTGCTGGGCCTCGAAGACGGCGCGCTGGACGGAGTCGTGCCCGCGCTCTCCGCCTGGCACCGTGAGGAGGTGCAGCGGACCGAGTCGGACTCCTGGCGCCATCGCGTCCGGTGGGACCGCCTGGAGCTGGACAACGGCCCTACGGTCCGCGGCCGTTGGCTGCTGCTCCAGTCCGGTGACGGTGCGGCGTTGCCCGGCATCGAGGAGTTCGTGCCCGGGGTCGAGCGCGTCGACTGCGCCACCGATGCGGGCCGGGAGACGCTCGCCGGGCTGCTGCGTGCCGCGGCCGCCGACGCGGAGCCCCTGGCCGGTGTGCTCTCCTGCGCGTCGGACGTCGGCACCGCCCTCGCCCTCGTGCAGGCCCACGCCGACGCCGCGCTCACCGCCCCGCTGTGGCTGGTGACCAGCGGTGCCGTCGCCGTCGGCGGTGGCACCGAGGCGGCCGTCGATCCGGGGCGGGCCGCCGTGTGGGGCCTCGGACGGGTCGCCGCGCTGGAGCACCCGGACGTGTGGGGAGGCCTTCTCGACCTGCCGGCCCGGCCGGACCGGCGCTCGCTCGCCCGGGCCGCCGCGGTGCTCGACGCCGCGGGCGAGGACCAGGTCGCCGTCCGCGGCGGCGACGTCTACGCCCGCCGGCTGGTGACCGCGCCCGCACCCGACGTCACCGCGCGGTGGACGGCACCGGAGCGCGTACTGATCACGGGCGGCACCGGCGCCCTCGGGACGCGCATCGCCCGCTGGACTGTCGAACACGGCGCCCGCGAGCTGGTGTTGACCAGCCGACGCGGCCCCGAGGCACCGGGCGCGGACGGCGTGCGGGACGAACTGCTCGCGCTCGGGGCGCGGGTGACCGTGGTCGCCTGTGACATGGGGGACCGGGACGCCGTCGCGCGACTGCTCGCCGACCACCCCGTCGACGCCGTGATGCACTGCGCGGGTGTCCTCGACGACGACGTGATCGCCACGTACACCCGCGACCGGCTCGCGGCCGTGCTGGCCGCCAAGGCGGACGCCGCCGACCATCTCGACGAACTGACCCGCGACAGCGGCCTGTCGGCCTTCGTGACGTTCTCCTCCATCGCCGGAGTGTGGGGCAGCGGCGGCCAGGCCGCCTACGCCGCCGCCAACGCCCACCTGGACGCGCTCGTCGAACGCCGCCGTGCCCGGGGCCTGACCGGCACGTCCGTGGCCTGGGGACCGTGGGCCGGCACCGGCATGGCCGCCGACGAGACCGCCCGGACGCTGCTGGAACGGCGCGGCCTGCGCCCGCTCGACCCGGATGCCGCGCTGACCGCGCTGGACCGCGCCCTGGCCGCCCGGGACGTCACCGTGGTCGTGGCGGACGTGGACTGGGAGCGGTTCGGGCCCGCGTTCACCACCGGCCGGCCCAGCCCGCTGCTCGCCGCACTGACGTCCGGCACCACCGAGACCCCTGTCCCTGGCCCGGCCTCCGGCCAAGGCGGTGCCCTGCGCGAACGCCTCGCGTCGCGCACCGCGGAGGAGCGCGACGCCGCCCTGCTCGACCTGGTGTGCCGTCGTGCCGCCGCCGCGCTCGGCCACACGGACCCGGCCGCCGTCGCCGTCGGGCGGGCCTTCCGGGAGATGGGTTTCGACTCGTTGACCGCCGTCGAACTGCGCAACGACCTCACCGCCGAGACGGGCGTCGCCCTGCCCACCACCCTGGTCTTCGACCACCCCACCCCGCTCGCCGTGGCCGCGCACCTGCGGGACGCGCTGTTCGGGACCGCGCAGGAGCGGCACGAGGTCACGGTGCGGACCACCGACACCGACCCGGTGGTCGTCGTCGGCATGGGCTGCCGTCTGCCGGGCGGCATCGACGGGCCCGACCGGTTGTGGGAGCTGCTGGCCGCCGGCGGTGACACCGCCGGCGGGTTCCCCGAGGACCGTGGCTGGGACCTGGCGACGCTGCGGGAGGCGAGCGACACGGCGGCCGGGGGCTTCCTCACGGAGGCCTCCGCGTTCGACGCCGCCTTCTTCGGCATCAGCCCGCGCGAGGCACAGGCCCTCGACCCGCAGCAGCGGCTCGTCCTGGAAACCTCGTGGGAGGCCCTGGAGCGCTCCGGGATCGCGCCCACCACGCTGAAGGGCTCCCGCACCGGTGTCTTCGTCGGCGCCGGAAGCTCCGGCTACGCCGCCGGCCTGACCGAGGTGCCGGAGGGACTCGGCGGTCACCTGCTGACGGGTCAGGCGGGCAGCGTGGTCTCCGGCCGTGTCGCCTACGCGCTCGGCCTGGAGGGTCCGGCCGTCACCGTCGACACCGCCTGCTCCTCCTCGCTGGTCGCCCTGCACCTCGCCGCGCAGTCCCTGCGTTCCGGCGAGTGCGACCTCGCCCTCGCGGGAGGCGTCACCGTCATGGCCGACCCGGGTGCCTTCGTGGAATTCAGCGTCCAGGGCGGTCTCGCGCCCGACGGCCGCTGCAAGGCGTTCTCCGAGGACGCCGACGGCACCGGCTGGGCGGAGGGCGTGGGCGTCCTCGTCGTCGAGCGGCTGTCCGACGCGCGCCGCAACGGCCACCGTGTGCTGGCGGTGGTCGAGGGTTCCGCCGTCAACCAGGACGGCGCGTCCAACGGCCTGACCGCGCCCAACGGCCCGTCCCAGCAGCGGGTCATCCGCCAGGCGCTCGCCTCCGCCGGACTCACCCCGCAGGACGTCGACGCGGTCGAGGCGCACGGCACCGGCACCACCCTCGGCGACCCGATCGAGGCGCAGGCCCTGCTCACCGCGTACGGCCAGGACCGTGCCGAGGACCGGCCGCTGTGGCTCGGCTCCGTCAAGTCCAACCTCGGGCACACCCAGGCCGCGGCCGGTGCCGTCGGCGTCATCAAAATGATCCTGGCCCTGCGGCACGGCACCCTGCCGCGCACCCTGCACGCCGGCCGGCCGTCCTCGCGCGTCGACTGGGACAGCGGGCGGGTGCGACTGCTGACCGAGGACGTCGCATGGACCGCGGGCGACCGTGTCCGCCGGGCGGGCGTCTCCGCCTTCGGCCTGTCGGGCACCAACGCCCACGTCATCCTCGCCGAACCGGCCCCGACGGCCGAAGAGTCCACCGTGCCGACCCGCACCGCGGGAGACACCGGACGGGCCGCCGCCCTCCCCTGGCTGCTCGGCGCCCGCAGCGCCCCCGCCCTGCGCGACCAGGCCGCCCGGCTCCTCGCCCACGCCGACCGGCACCCTGACGCGGACCCCGCCGACATCGCGCACGCCCTCGCGTTCACCCGTGCCCCGCTGGAGCACCGGGCCGTCGTCACGGGCCGCGACCGGACCGCCCTGCTGGCCGGGCTCCGGACACTCGCGGACGGCGGCACCCATCCCGCCGTCGTCACCGGGAACACCCTCGCCGCGGGCGGCACCGCGTTCCTCTTCGCCGGCCAGGGCACCCAGCGGCCCGGCATGGGACGGGGCCTCTACGACACCTTCCCGGCCTACGCCGACGCCTTCGACGCCGTCTGCGGCCACTTCGACGGACTGCTGCCCCGGCCGCTCGCCGAGATCGTGCACGGCGCCGACGCCGAGCCGCTGCACCGCACCGAGTACGCCCAGCCCGCCCTGTTCGCCGTCGAAGTCGCCCTCCACCGTCTCGTCGAATCCTTCGGGGTGCGGCCCGCCCACCTGCTCGGCCACTCCGTCGGAGCGATCGCGGCCGCCCACGTGGCCGGAGTGCTCGGCCTGCCCGACGCCTGCCGGCTCGTCGCCGCGCGCGGCCGGCTCATGCAGGCGCTGCCCGAAGGCGGCGCGATGATCGCCCTGCAGGCCGCCGAGGAGGAGGTGCTGCCACTCCTCGACGGGCACGAGGACGTCCTCGGTGTCGCCGCCGTCAACGGACCCCGCTCCGTGGTCGTCTCGGGCGACGAGGACGCCGCCACCGGCATCGCCGCCCGCTTCGCGGCGCGGGGCCGCAAGACGACCCGCCTCAAGGTGAGCCACGCCTTCCACTCCCCGCGCATGGAACCGATGCTCGAGGAGTTCCGCGCCGTGGCGGCCTCCGTCGCGTACGCGGAACCGCGCATCCCCGTCGTCTCCGACCTCACCGGCCGCCTCGCCGGGCCCGGCGAGCTGACCGACCCCGAGTACTGGGTGCGGCACGTGCGGCACACCGTGCGGTTCGCCGACGGCGTCACCACGCTCGAGGACCTGGGCGCCGGCCGCCTGCTGGAACTGGGGCCCGACACCACCCTGACCGCCCTCGCCCAGGGCGCCTGGCGGGGCACGGCCCCCGTCGCGGTGCCCACGCTGCGCGACGACCGCGATGACGCGGAGACGCTGCTCACCGGCATCGGCGCCCTCCACACGCACGGAGCGGACGTCGACTGGCGCGCCGTCCTCGGCACCGTCGCCACCGGCGCCCGTCCCGTCGAACTGCCCACCTACGCCTTCCGGCACCGGCCGTACTGGATCGAACCCACCGCGTCCGGCGACCCGGCCGCCGCGGGACTCGTACCCGCCGGGCACCCGCTGCTCGGCGCGGTCGTACCGTCCGCGGTCGACGACACCCTGCTGCTCACCGGCCGCCTCACCACCCGCGGCACGGGCTGGCTCGCCGCCCACCGCATCGAGGGCACCGCCGTCGTACCCAGCACCGCTCTGCTCGAACTCGCCCTGGCCGCGGGCATCCACGCCGACCGCCCGCAGGTCGGCGAACTCGTCCTGGAACGCCCGCTGGCGCTGCCCGAGCACGACGGTGCCGCCCTGCACATCCGGATCGAGGCACCCGACGCCCGCGGCGACCGCGCCTTCGCCATGCACGCGCGGCCCGCCGGCGACACCACCGTGGAGTGGACCCGGCACGCCACCGGCGTCCTCACCGCCGAGACCGCGCCCGAACCGGCCCACGACCTCACCGCCTGGCCGCCGCCCGGCGCGCGGGAACTGTCCACCGACGGCCTGTACGCCCGGCTGCGCGAGGCCGGACTCGACTACGGGCCCGTCTTCCAGGGCCTGCTGGGCGCCTGGCAGGACGACGACGCCGTGTACGCGGAGGTCGCGCTGCCCGAGTCGGCCGCCGCCGACGCTGCCCGGCACGACCTGCACCCGGCGCTCCTGGACGCCGCCCTGCACCCGCTGGGCCTCGGCGCGTTCGACGGCCTCGGCGACGGGCGCGTGCTCTTCTCCGCCGGCCCGGCCCGGCTGTTCGCCACCGGCGCCACCACACTGCGCGTCCGCCTGGAACGTACCGGCCCGGACAGCCTCGCCCTCACCGCCGCCGACGCGGTCGGCGCCCCCGTCCTCACCATCGGCTCCCTGCTGCTGCGCCCGGCCAAGGGCGGCCCCGCCCCGGAAAACACCGCCCCGCAGACCGGCCACCACGAGACCGCGCCCGCCACCGAGCCCGTGCGCCGCCGTGCCGCCGCCCGCACCCAGCCGCCCGGCAGCCTCCTGGAACGCCTCGCCGCCCGGCCCGCCGCGGAACGCGAACGCACCCTCCTCACCACCGTCCGCGACCGCGTCGCCGCCGTCCTCGGGCACGGCGGACCCGACGAGGTGGAACCCCAGCGCCCGTTCACGGACCTCGGCCTCACCTCCCTGACCGCCGTCGAACTGCGCAACGGCCTCAGCGCCGCACTCGGCGTCACCCTGCCCGCCACCCTCGTCTTCGACCACCCCACGCCGGCGGCGCTCGCCCGGCACCTCGCCGACGACCTGTTCGGCACCGCCGGCGCCGGCACCACCGCCGCCGTACGGCGCCCCGTCGACGACGACCCGATCGCCGTCGTCGGCATGGCCTGCCGCTACCCCGGCGGCATCGCCGGCCCCGACGACCTGTGGGACCTGGTGCGCGCCGGGGCGGACGGCATCTCCCCGCTGCCCACCGACCGCAACTGGAACCCCGAGCGGCTCTACCACCCCGACCCCGACCACCCGGGCACCGTCTACACCCGCGAGGGCGGCTTCCTGCACGACGCGAGCCGCTTCGACCCGGCGTTCTTCTCCATCAGCCCCCGCGAGGCCCTCGCCATGGACCCGCAGCAGCGGCTGCTCCTGGAGGTGACCTGGGAGGCGCTGGAACGCGCGGGAGTCGACCCGCACGCGGCCCGCGGCTCCGCCACGGGCGTGTTCGCCGGCGTCACCTACCAGGACTACGTGAGCATCCTCGCGGCCTCCGACGACAACTTCGAGGGGTACGTCGGCACCGGCAACTCGCCGAGCGTCCTGTCCGGCCGCATCTCCTACGCGCTCGGCCTGGAGGGCCCGGCCGTCACCGTCGACACCGCCTGCTCCTCCTCGCTGGTCGCCCTGCACCTCGCCGCGCAGTCCCTGCGCCAAGGGGAGTGCGAACTCGCCCTGGCCGGCGGTGTCACCGTGATGTCGACGCCCGGCTCCCTCATCGAGTTCAGCCGGCAGCGCGCCCTCGCCGAGGACGGCCGCTGCAAGCCGTTCTCCGCGGACGCCGACGGCGCCAGCTGGGCCGAGGGCGTCGGCATGGTCGTCCTCGAACGGCTCTCCGACGCGCGCCGCAACGGCCACCGGGTCCTCGCCGTCGTGCGCGGCTCCGCCCTCAACCAGGACGGCGCGTCCAACGGCCTCACCGCGCCCAACGGCCCGTCCCAGCAGCGGGTCATCCGCCAGGCGCTCGCCTCCGCCGGACTCACCCCGCAGGACGTCGACGCGGTCGAGGCGCACGGCACCGGCACCACCCTCGGCGACCCGATCGAGGCGCAGGCCCTGCTCACCGCGTACGGCCAGGACCGTGCCGAGGACCGGCCGCTGTGGCTCGGCTCCCTCAAGTCGAACATCGGGCACAGCCAGGCCGCGGCCGGGGTCGGCGGCGTCATCAAAATGGTCATGGCGCTGCGCGAAGGCCTCCTGCCGCGCACCCTGTACGCCGACAACCCGACCCCGCACGTCGACTGGAGCGCCGGACACGTCCGCCTGCTCACCGACGAACAGCCCTGGCCCGACACCGGCCGCGCCCGCCGGGCCGGCGTGTCCTCCTTCGGCATGAGCGGCACCAACGCCCATGTCATCGTCGAACAGGCCCCCGGCACCGCCGAACCGACCGCCGCGCGCACCACCCTGCCCGCCGTGCCCGTCCTGCTGTCCGCGCGCACGCCCGCCGCGCTGCGCGCCCAGGCCGCCCGCCTGCGCACCCACCTGCGCACCCGGCCCGGAACCCCGCTCACCGACGTCGCCTACACGCTCGCCGTCGGACGTGCCGCCCTCACCCACCGCGCCGCCGTCCTCGCCGACGACGCGGCGCGGCTCGACGAGACCCTCGCCGCCCTCGCCGCCGACGCACCGCTCACCACGCCCGTCCCGGTCGGCAGCGCGGTACCCGGCGGCGCGGAACCCGTCCTCGTCTTCCCCGGACAGGGCGCCCAATGGGCCGGCATGGCCCGTGAACTCCTCGACGAGTCGCCGGTGTTCGCCGACTGGATCGACCGCTGTGAGCAGGCACTCGCCCCGCACGTCGACTGGTCCCTGACCGCCGTACTGCGCGGCGGGCAGGACGCCGCCGACCTCGGCCGCGTCGACGTCGTCCAGCCCGCCCTGTGGGCCGTCATGGTCGCCACCGCCGCCCTCTGGCGCGCACACGGCGTCCGCCCGGCCGCCGTCGTCGGCCACTCCCAGGGCGAGATCGCCGCCGCCTGCGCCGCCGGGGCCCTCACCCTGGAGGACGGTGCCCGCGTCGTCGCCCTGCGCAGCCGCGCCATCACCCGCATCGCCGGAACCGGCGGCATGATGTCCGTGCCGCTGACCGCCGACGACACCCGTGCCCGCATGGAGCCGTGGGCCGGCCGCCTCGCCGTCGCGGCCGTCAACGGACCCGCCTCCGTCGTCGTCTCCGGCGAGGCCGCGGCCCTGGACGAGCTGCACACCGCCCTCACCGCCGACGGCGTCCGCGCCCGCAAGGTCAACGTCGACTACGGCTCGCACTCCGCGCAGGTCGAGGCGATCCGCGACACCGTCCTGGAGGCCCTCGACGGTCTCGCCCCGCGCGAGGCGGAGATCCCCTTCCGTTCCTCGCTCACCGGTGACTGGCAGGACACCACCGGACTCGACGCCGCCTACTGGTACGGCAACCTGCGCGAGACCGTCCGCTTCGAGGACGCCGTCCGCGGCCTGATCGCCGCCGGACACCGCACCTTCATCGAGGTCGGCCCGCACCCCGTGCTCGCCGTCGGGCTGCGCGACACCCTCGACGCTGCCGGCGTGGACGGCGCCGTCCTCGGCTCGCTCAGGCGCGACCAGGGCGGCCCGCGGCAGTTCCTCGCCGCCCTCGCCGAGGCCCATGTGCACGGCGTGGACGTCGACTTCGAGGCGGTCTTCGACGGCACCGGCGCCACCCGGACCGACCTGCCCACCTACCCCTTCGAGCACGGGCGCTACTGGCCCACGGTCCGCGAACGGGCCGCATCCGGCGCCGCCGAGAGCGACGCCCTCACCGCCGGCTCCGTGGAGGCACGCTTCTGGGAGACCGTCGAACAGGAGGACCTGGAGAGCCTCACGGACACCCTCGACCTCCCTGCGGACGCCCCCCTCAGCAGCGTCCTGCCCGCCCTGTCCCAGTGGCGCCGCACCCGCAGGGAACGCGCCACCACCGACGCCTGGCGCTACCGCGTCGCCTTCAGCCCCCTCGACACCGGCCCGGCCGCCCTCACCGGCACCTGGCTGCTCGTCGCCCCCGCCGACGCGGCCGGGCACACCGCCCTCGCCGACACCGTCGCCGACGCCCTCACCGCGGGCGGCGCCCGCACCGTCCGACGCGTCAGCCTGCCCGACGGGACCCCCGACCGCACCGCCCTCGCCGACCTGCTCACCGGCGCCGAGGACGCCGGACCACCCGCCGGCGTGCTGTCCCTGCTCGCCCTCGACACCCGCGACCACCCCGGACACAGCGCCGTTCCGCCGGGACTCGCCGCGACCCTCGCCCTCGTCCAGGCCCTCGGCGACCTCGGCATCGACGCACCGCTGTGGTGCGCCACCCGCGGAGCCGTCACCGTCGGCGGCGCCGACCCCGCGCCGGACGCCCGCCAGGCACTCGTCTGGGGCCTCGGCAGGGTCGCCGCCCTGGAACACGCCGACCGCTGGGGCGGCCTGATCGACCTGCCCGCCGAACTCGACGCCCGCTCCGCCACCCGCCTCGCCGCCGTCCTCGCCGACCCCGGCGAGGAGGACCAGATCGCGCTGCGCGCCACCGGCGCCCACGGCCGCCGCCTGGTCCACGCCCCCGGCGCGGACGTCCCCGCCGAGGCCTGGCGGCCCCGCGGCACCGTCCTGGTCACCGGCGGCACCGGCACCCTCGGCGGCCACGTCGCCCGCTGGCTCGCCGACCGCGGCGCCACCCACCTGGTGCTGGCGGGCCGCCGCGGCGCCGACGCACCCGGCGCCACCGGACTGCGCGACGAACTCGCCGACCGCGGCGTCGAAGTCACCCTCGCAGCCTGCGACGTCTCCGACCGCACCGCCCTCGCCGAACTGCTCGCCGCACTGCCCGCCGACCGCCCCCTGGACGCCGTCTTCCACGCGGCCGGAGCCCTCGACGACGGCGTACTCGACTCGCTCACGCCCGACCGCATGGACCCGATCCTGCGTGGCAAGGCCACCGCAGCCCGCAACCTGCACGAACTCACCCGCGACCTCGACCTGTCCGCGTTCGTGCTGTTCTCCTCCACCGCCGGCGTCCTGGGCGGCGCCGGACTCGGCAACTACGCCCCCGGCAACGCCTACCTCGACGCCCTCGCCGCCGAGCGCCGTGCCGCCGGGCTGCCCGCCACGGCCGTCTCCTGGGGCCTGTGGGCCGACGGCGGCATGGTCGGCGACAGCGCCGGGGACCGCATGCGCCGTCACGGCGTCCACCCCATGGACACCGCCGCCGCCTGCGACGCCCTCGGCCGGGCCCTCGACCTCGGCGACACCCACGTCGTCGTCACCGACCTCCGCTGGGACACCTACGCCCCGTCCTTCACCGCGCCCCGCCCCAGCCACCTCCTCGACGAACTGCCCGCCGCCCGCGCGGCACTGGACGCCGCACGGCAGACCGCCGGGCCCGGCGACGACGACACCTCCTCCCTCCACGCCCACCTGGCCGCCCTGCCCGAGTACGAACGGGCCGACGCCGTCCTGCGGATCGTGCGCGGACACGTGGCCGGGGTCCTCGGCCACCCCGGCGCGGACGCCGTGGAACCCGAACGCCCCTTCACCGACCTGGGCATCGACTCGCTCAGCGCCGTCGAACTGCGCAACGGCATGAACCGCATCACCGGTCTCCGGCTGCCCAGCACCCTCGTTTTCGACCACCCCACCTGCCGTGCCCTCGCCGACTTCCTGCTCGCCGAGGTCGCCGAGGTCGCAGGCGCCACCGCACCCGCCACCGACGTCGCCCCGCACCGGGCGACCGACGACGACCCGATCGCCGTCGTCGCCATGGGCTGCCGCTTCCCCGGCGACATCCGCACCCCCGAACAGCTGTGGCAGATGCTCCTCGACGGCGAGGAGGGCCTGGTGCCGTTCCCGGAGGACCGGGGCTGGAACCTCGACGCCCTCCACGACCCCCGGCCCGGCAAGGCCGGCACGGTCTCCACCCGCACCGGCGGCTTCCTCACCGACGCCGGCGGCTTCGACCCGGCGTTCTTCAACATCTCGCCCCGTGAGGCGGTGGCCATGGATCCGCAGCAGCGTCTGCTGCTGGAGATGGCCTGGGAGACGTTCGAGCGGGCCGGCATCGACCCGCGCACCCTGCGCGGCAGCCGCACCGGCGTGTTCGCCGGCACCAACGGCCAGGACTACACCGGCATGCTCGCCGCCTCCGGTGAGGACTTCGAGGGCTACATGCTGACCGGCAACGCCGCCAGCGTCGTCTCCGGCAGGCTTTCCTACACCTTCGGCCTGGAGGGCCCGGCGGTCACCGTCGACACCGCCTGCTCCGCCTCCCTGGTCGCCCTGCACCTCGCCGTGCGGTCCCTGCGCGCCGGGGAGTGCGACCTCGCCCTCGCCGGCGGCGTCACCGTCATGGCCTCGCCCGGTCTGTTCGTGGACTTCAGCCGTCAGCAGGGGCTGGCGGCGGACGGCCGGTGCAAGGCGTTCGCGGACGCGGCGGACGGTACGGGCTTCTCCGAGGGCGGTGGTCTGCTGCTGGTGGAGCGGCTGTCGGACGCGCGGGCGAACGGGCATCCGGTGCTCGCGGTGGTGCGGGGTTCGGCGGTCAACCAGGACGGTGCGTCCAACGGGCTGAGCGCGCCGAACGGTCCGTCGCAGCAGCGGGTGATCCGGGCCGCCCTGGCCGACGCGGGGGTGCCGGCCGGTGAGGTGGACGCGGTGGAGGCGCACGGGACGGGGACCCGGTTGGGCGACCCGATCGAGGCGCAGGCGCTCCTGGCCACCTACGGTCAGGAGCGCGCGGGAGATGCTCCCGTGTGGCTGGGGTCGGTGAAGTCGAACGTCGGTCACACGCAGGCGGGTGCCGGTGTGGCGGGCGTGATGAAGATGGTGCTGGCGATGCGGCACGGGATGCTGCCGGCCACCCTGCACGTCGACCGGCCCAGCGAGCACATCGACTGGTCCGCCGGCCGCGTCGAACTCCTCACCGAGGCCCGGGAATGGCCGGAGACGGGGGAGCGCCCGCGGCGCGCCGGTGTGTCGTCGTTCGGCATCAGCGGCACCAACGCGCACGTGGTGCTGGAGGCGGTGTCCGAGGCCGAGACGGCCGAGGCGGCGCCGCAGGCGTGGACGGGACCGGTGCCCTGGGTCCTGTCCGCCCGCAGCCGCGACGCCCTGCGCGCCCAGGCCGCCCGACTCCTCGACCACGTCACGCGGTCTCCCGGGCTCACCGACGCCGACCTCGGCCTCTCGCTCACCGCGACCCGCGCCGTCTTCGAGCACCGCGCCGTCGTCCTCGGCACCGACCGCGCCGCGCTCACCGACGGACTGCGCCTGCTCGCCACCGGCGACACCGGACCGCACACCGTCACCGGCACGCACCGAGGCGAGGGAAAGACCGCCTTCCTGTTCTCCGGACAGGGCGCCCAGCGCCCTGGAATGGGACGCGGCCTGTACGAGGCGTACCCCGTGTACGCGGACGCCTTTGACGCGGTCTGCGCCCACTTCGGTGACGACCTGCGCGCCCTCGTCCTCGGCGACGACGCCGAGCGGCTGCATCGCACCGAGTGGACACAGCCCGCGCTGTTCGCCGTGGAGGTGGCCCTCTACCGCCTGCTGGAATCCTGGGGCGTGCGGCCCGACCTCGTCGCCGGGCACTCCGTCGGCGAGATCGCCGCCGCCCATGTGGCCGGCGTGTTCTCCCTCGACGACGCGTGCGCCCTGGTCGCCGCCCGCGGCCGGCTCATGCAGGAACTCCCCTCCGGCGGCGCCATGTTCGCGGTGGAGGCCGCCGAGGAAGAGGTGCTGCCGCTGCTGGAGGGACAGCCGCACGCCGGCATCGCCGCCGTCAACGGCCCCTGCTCCGTGGTGATCTCCGGCACGGAGGACGTCGTCGCCGGCATCGCCTCCCGGCTCGCCGCACAGGGACGCCGCACCACCCGTCTGCGCGTCGGCCACGCCTTCCACTCGCCGCTCATGGAGCCCATGCTCGACGCCTTCCGCGACGTCGCCGCGGGCATCTCCTACGAGCCGTCGCGCATGGCGGTCGTCTCCAACGTGACCGGTCGTGCCGCAGCTCCCGGCGAACTGCAGGACCCGGAGTACTGGGTCCGCCACGTCCGGGAGGCCGTCCGCTTCGCCGACGGTGTCGCCACGCTCGCCGAGCTCGGTGCCGACCGCTTCGTCGAGGTGGGCCCCGACGGCACCCTCACCGCGATGGCGCAGAACTGCCTGCCGGACGCCGGACACACGCTGTTCGTCCCGGCGCTGCGAAAGGACCGCGACGAACGCGAGACGCTTCTCGACGCCCTCGCCCGCGCCTTCGCGCACGGAGTGGCCGTCGACTGGCCCCGCCTCTTCGACGGCACCGGCGCCCGGATCACGCAGCTGCCGACCTACCCCTTCCAGCGCCGCCGCTTCTGGCCCGGCCCGCCCGTCCTGCTCGGCGACGTCACCACGGCGGGACTCGGCACGAGCAGCCACCCGCTGCTCGGCGCGGCCGTGGAACTCGCCGACGGGGCCACCCAGGTGTTCACCGGCCGCCTCGCGCTCGGCTCCAGCCCCTGGCTCAGGGACCACGCACTCACGAGCACCGCCCTGTTCCCCGCCACCGGCTTCCTGGACCTGGCCCTGCACGCGGGCGCCCGGACCGGCTGCGAGCAGGTCGCCGAGCTGACCATCCTGGCCCCGCTCACCCTGCCGGACCGGGGCGGCGTGCAGGTCCAGGTGCGCGTCGAGGCACCGGACGCCACCGGCGCCCGCCCGCTGACCGTGCACGGCCGGCCCGACGACGCCGAGCCCGGCGCCCCGTGGACCCTGCACGTCAGCGGCCTGCTCACGGACGCCGCAGAACCGGCCGTCATGCCCTACGACTTCACCGTCTGGCCGCCCGAGGACGGCGAGGAGGTGCCGCTCGACGGCTTCTACGAGGCGTTCGCCGACCGGGGCCACCTCTACGGCCCCCTGTTCCAGGGCCTGACCCGGGTGTGGAGGCGTGGAACGGAGGTGTTCGCCGAGGTCGCACTGCCCGACGGGGCGACCCCCGCCGCCGACGTCTTCGACCTGCACCCCGCCCTGCTGGACGCCGCCCTGCACACGGTGATGTTCGTGCCGATGGAGGACGCCGGACGCCTGCCGTTCTCATGGAACGACGTGCGCCTGGACGCCGTCGGAGCCTCCGCGCTGCGGCTGCGCATGGTCCAGGAAGGCCCAGAGGCCGTCGGCCTCGCCCTCGCCGACCCGGAAGGCCGCCCGGTCGCCTCCGTCGGCTCGCTCACCCTGCGCCAACTGACCGGTGACCTCGCGGGCTCCACCGTCGGCGCACCCGCCCTCCGGGGCCTGCACGAACTGGAGTGGCAGCCGACCACCACCCCGGCCGCCCCGGCCACGACGACCGCGTGGACCGTCGTCGGCGCGGCCGAGGCGGACGAACTGGCCGCCGCGCTGAACGCCGCCGGACACACGGCACGCTCCGTGCCCGGCCTGGACACCCTCGCCCAGGCCGGGGCGGTCCCCGACACCGTCCTGTACGCCGTACCGGTCGCCGCCGTCCCTCCGGAGCCCGAGGCGTCCCCGGGCGCACTCGCCGACGCCGCCCGCGCCACCGCCGGCCATGCCCTGGACACCCTGCGGCGCTGGCTGGATGAGCCCGCCTTCCTGCACGCCCGGCTCGCCGTGGTGACCCGGCGCGCCGTCCCCGCCCCGCCCCGGCCCGCCGACCCGGCGCAGGCCGCGGTGTGGGGCCTGGTGCGGGCGGCCCGCACCGAGAACCCCGGCCGTCTCGTCCTCGCCGACACCGACGGCACCGCCCCCTCCCTGGCGGCACTGCCCGACGGGCTCGGCGACACCGCCTTCGAACTCGCCGTGCACGACGGCACGGTGAGCACCCCGCGCATCGTGCCGCTCGCCGCCGACCGGGCTCTCACCCCGCCCCCCGGCACCGGGGCCTGGCGCCTCGGCATCGAGCGCAGGGGCACCCTGGAGAGCCTGCGGCTCGCGCCCTGCCCGGAGGTCACCGCACCCCTCGCACCGAACGAGGTCCGCATCTCGATGCGGGCCGCCGGCGTAAACTTCCGCGACGTCCTCACCGCGCTCGGCATGTACCCCGGCGACGCCACCGCGATCGGCCTGGAAGGCGCGGGCGTCGTCAGCGAGGTGGGCGACGCCGTCACCTCACTCGCCCCCGGCGACCGGGTGATGGGCATGTTCGCCGGGGCCTTCGGACCCGTCGCGATCGCCGACGCCCGCATGGTCGCGCCCATCCCCGAGGGCTGGAGCTTCGCCGAGGCCGCCACCGCCCCGATCGCCTACCTCACCGCCTACTACGCGCTGGTCGACCTCGGCGGGCTCCGGTCCGGCGAGAGCCTGCTGGTGCACGCCGCGGCCGGTGGCGTCGGCTCCGCCGCCGTACACCTCGCCCGCCACCTCGGAGCCGAGGTGTACGGCACCGCGTCCCCCGCCAAGTGGGACGCCCTGCGCGCGGCCGGCCTGGACGACGCGCACCTCGCCTCCTCCCGCGACCTCGGCTTCGAGGAGCGGCTGCGCACCGCCACCGACGGCCGCGGCTTCGACGTCGTCCTCGACTCCCTGGCCCGGGAGTTCGTCGACGCCTCACTGCGGCTGCTGCCGCGCGGCGGCCGGTTCCTCGAGATGGGCAAGACCGACGTACGCGATCCGGCTCGGGTCGCCGCCGACCACCCCGGAGTCGCCTACCGCGCCTTCGACCTGGTCGAGGCCGGACCCGACCGGATCGGCGAGATCCTCACCGACCTCGTCGGCCTCTTCGGCCGAGGGGTTCTCAAGCCGCTGCCGATGGCCGTGTGGGACGTGCGCCGGGCTCCGGAGGCGTTCCGCTTCCTCAGCCAGGCCCGGCACGTCGGCAAGGTGGTCCTCACCCTGCCGGCCGCGCCCGACCCCGAGGGCACCGTCCTGCTCACCGGCGGGCTCGGCGGGCTCGGCCGGATCACCGCGCGCCACCTCGTCGCCGAACACGGCGTCCGGCACCTGCTCCTCGCCGGCCGCCGGGGCCCGGACGCGCCCGGCGCCGCCGAGCTGCGGGCCGAACTCGCCGCCCTGGGAGCCGAGGTGACCGTCGCGGCCTGCGACGTGGCCGACCGCACCGCGCTCGCCGCGCTCCTCGCGGGCATCCCCGCCGACCGGCCGCTGACCGCCGTCGTGCACACGGCCGGTGTCCTCGCCGACGGCGTGCTGTCCTCCGTGACGCCCCAGAGGCTCGCGGAGGCGATGCGTCCCAAGGCGGACGCGGTGGTCGCCCTGCACGAGCTGACCCGCGGCCTCGACCTGGCCCGCTTCGTGGTCTTCTCCTCCGTCGCCGGCACCTTCGGCGGCGCGGGACAGGCCAACTACTCCGCCGCCAACGCCTTCCTTGACGCCTTCGCCCACCACCGGCGCGCCCAGGGCCTGCCGGCGACGTCCCTCGCCTGGGGCACCTGGCTGCCCGATGCCGGCATGACCGGGGAACTCGGCGACGCCGACCGCGAACGCCACGCCCGCACCGGCATGGTGCCGCTCGACGCCGCCCACGGCATGCGCCTGCTGGACGCGGCCGCCGGCTCCGACCGGGCCGCGCTGCTGCCGATGGACCTCGACCCGGCAGCCCTGCGCGCACACCACGACGCCCTTCCGGTGCTGCTGCGCGGCCTGGTGCGCACCCCCGCCCGCCGCCGCGCGAACACCGCCGCCGCGGCGCCCGCCGCGCACGCATCGCGCACCCTGGCCGAACGGCTCGCCCCGCTGTCCGCGGCGGACCGCGAGCAACTGCTCCTGGAGGTGGTCGCCGAACAGGCCGCCGCCGTCCTCGGACACGGCTCGGCCGCCGAGATCGACCCCGAGCAGACCTTCCAGGAGCTCGGCTTCGACTCGCTGACCGCGGTCGAGCTGCGCAACCGGCTCGCGTCCGCCACCGGACTGCGGCTGCCCGCCACCCTGGTCTTCGACCACCCGACCGCCCTCGCCCAGGTCCGGCACCTGCTGGGCGAACTGCCCCTGCCCGAACCGCCCGGCACCGCGCAGGCGCTGCTGGGCGAGATGGACCGCCTGGAGAACGCCCTCGACGGCTCCGGCGTGGCCGGCGAGGACCGCGACAAGGTCACCGCCCGGCTGCGCGATCTCCTCGCCCGCTGGCAGGGCGAGCCCGTCGCCCCGGCCGCAGACACTCCCGCCGACGAGGACGAGGAACTGGCCGGGGTCGACAGCGCGGGCGACCTCTTCGATCTGATCGACCGCGAGCTGGGCGACGCATGAGCGCACCGCCGGTCCCCCCGCACGCACCCGACGCCCCGGCCCGCCCGGTTCAAGGAAGTGACACACGTGGCTGACGACGACAAGTACGTGGAATACCTCAAGCGGGTCACGGGCGAACTGCGGCAGACGCGCCGCAGGCTCCGCGAGGTCGAGGACCGCGGCCGCGAGCCCATCGCCGTCGTGGCGATGAGCTGCCGGTTCCCCGGCGGCATCCGCACCCCAGAGGACCTGTGGCGGCTGGTCGACGAGGGCGGCGACGCCGTCGGACCGCTGCCCGAGGACCGCGGCTGGGACATCGCCGACCGCTACGACCCCGACCCGGGCCGGCCCGGCACGTTCTCCACGCGCGAGGGCGGCTTCCTCGACGACGCCGCCTCCTTCGACGCCGCCTTCTTCGGCATGAGCCCCCGCGAGGCGCTGGCCACCGACCCGCAGCAGCGGATCCTGCTGGAGGCGTCCTGGGAACTGCTGGAGCGCGCCGGGATCCGTCCGGCGACCCTGCGCGGCAGCGCCACCGGTGTCTTCGTCGGCGCCGCCGGCTCCGGCTACGGACAGGGCCCGGTCGAGGTGCCCGAGGACGTGCACGGCCTGATGCTCGCCGGGAACGCCACCTCCGTGGCCTCCGGCCGCATCTCCTACGTCCTCGGCCTCGAGGGCCCCACCGTCACCGTCGACACCGCCTGTTCCTCCTCGCTGGTCGCCCTGCACTGGGCGGTGCAGGCGCTGCGCGCGGGGGAGTGCGACCTCGCGCTGGCGGGCGGCGTGGCGGTGATGGCCACGCCGGGCCTGCTGTTCGAGTTCAGCCGGCAGCGCGGGCTGGCCCCCGACGGCCGGTGCAAGGCGTTCGCCGACTCCGCCGACGGTACCGGCTGGTCCGAGGGCGTCGGCCTGCTCCTGGTGGAACGGCTCTCCGACGCCCGCCGCAACGGGCACCCCGTCCTGGCCGTGGTCCGCGGTTCCGCCGTCAACTCCGACGGCGCCTCCAACGGGCTGACCGCCCCCAACGGGCCCGCCCAGCAGCGGGTCATCGAACAGGCCCTCGCCAACGCCGGGATCACCGCCGACGGCGTCGACGCCGTCGAGGCGCACGGCACCGGCACCACCCTCGGCGACCCCATCGAGGCCCAGGCGCTCCTCGCCACCTACGGCCGTCGCAAGGACGCCGAGCACCCCCTCTTCCTCGGCTCCCTCAAATCCAACATCGGCCACACCCAGGCCGCCGCCGGCGTCGCCGGCGTCATCAAGACCGTCATGGCGCTCCGGCACGGCCGCCTGCCACGCACCCTCCACGTGGACACGCCGTCCCGGCACGTGGACTGGGACGCCGGCCACGTCCGGCTGCTCACCGAGCCGACCGACTGGCCCGTCACCGAGGGCCGCCCGCGCCGCGCCGCCGTCTCTTCCTTCGGCATCAGCGGAACCAACGCGCACACCGTCCTCGAAGCCGCCCCCGACGAACCCGCCGACGCGAACCCGGCGGCCCACGCCGCCCCCGCACGACTGCCGCTCGCCCCCTGGCTGCTGTCCGCGCGCGGCGCCGAGGCCCTGCGCGGCCAGGCGGCCCGCCTCCTCGACCACCTGGACGCACACCCCGGCGACGACCCGCACGTCACCGCGCGAGCGCTCGCCACCACCCGGCAGGCGTTCGAGCACCGCGCCGTCGTCCTCGCCGAGGACACCGCCACGGCCCGCGACGCCCTCGCCGCCCTCGCCGCGGGGGAGGAGCACCCGGCCGTCGTCACCGGCCGCACCCTGCGCGGCGCCACCGCATTCCTGTTCTCCGGGCAGGGCGCCCAGCGTCCCGGCATGGGCCGCGACCTGTACGCCGCGTTCCCCGCCTTCGCCCGCGCCTTCGACGAGGTCTGCGCCCACCTCGATCCCGAGCTCGGCCTCTCCCTCAAGGACGCCGTCCTGGACGGCGGCCCGGACGACGAGGCACTGCGCGGGACGGGCCTCGCCCAGCCCGCCCTGTTCGCGTTCGAGATCGCCCTGTTCCGGCTCCTGGAGTCCTGGGGCATCACACCCAAGTACGTCCTCGGCCACTCCCTGGGCGAGCTGTCCGCCGCCCATGTCGCCGGCGTGTGGTCGCTGCCCGACGCCTGCCGCCTGGTCGCCGCCCGCGGCCGGCTCATGCAGGCGCTGCCCGCGGGCGGCGCCATGGCCGCCGTGGAGGCCGCCGAGGACGAGGTGACCGCGCTGCTGGCCGCGCACGGCGACGCCGTGGCCGTCGCCGCCGTCAACGGCCCGCACGCCACGGTGATCTCCGGCGACGCCGCCGCCGTCGAGGCCGTCGCCGCCGAACTCGGCGCCCGCGGCCGCACCGTCCGCGGGCTGCGCGTCTCGCACGCCTTCCACTCGGCGCACATGGACGCCGTCCTGGACGACTTCCGCGCGGTCGCCGACACCGTCACCGCGCACCCGCCGCGCCTGACCGTCGTCTCCAACCTCACCGGCCGCCCGGCGACCGCCGACGAACTGGCCTCCGCCGACTACTGGGTGCGCCACCTGCGCCACCAGGTCCGCTTCGCCGACGGCGTCCACTGGCTCGCCACCCACGGCGTCACCCGCTTCCTGGAAGTCGGACCCGACGCCACCCTCACCGCGCCGGCCCGCACCTGCCTGCCCGACGACACCGCCGGCCGGGTGTGCGTACCGCTGCTGCGCCGGAACCGCCCCGAGGCCGCCACCCTCCTCGCCGGTGTCGCCGCCGCCCACACCCACGGCGTGTCCCTCGACCTCGACGCCCTCCTGGGCGCCGACCCCGCCGGCCCGCGCATCGCCCTGCCCACCTACGCCTTCACCCGGGAGCGCTACTGGCTGCGCCCCGCCGCGACCGCCGCCGACGTCAGCGGGGCGGGCCTGACCGGCACCGGGCACCCGCTGCTCGGCGCCGTCGTCAGGGTCGCCGACGACGACCGGGTCCTGCTCACCGGCCGGCTGTCCACGCGCACCCAGCCGTGGCTCGCCGACCACACCGTCGCCGGTGCCGTCCTGCTGCCCGGCACCGCGTTCGTCGAACTCGTGCTGCGCGCCGGGGACGAGGTGGGCTGCGGACTCCTCGACGACCTGACCCTGGAGGCACCGCTCGTCCTCACGGACGACGGCGGAACCCAGCTCCAGATCGCCCTCGGCGCGCCCGACCCCTCCGGCCGCCGCCCGGTCACCGTCCACGCGCGGCCCGACGCCGACGACGACAGCCCCTGGACCCGGCACGCCACCGCCGTCCTCGCCCCCGTGCCCGCCGGGCCCGGGACCGGCCTCACCGCCTGGCCGCCGGCCGGCGCCCGGCCGGTTCCCCTCGACGGCCTCTACCCGGCCCTGGCCGAACAGGGCTACCAGTACGGCCCCGTCTTCCAGGGCCTGCGTGCCGCCTGGCGTTCCGGCGACACCTGGTACGCCGAGATCGCGCTCCCCGAGGACCAGCACCGCGACGCCGCCCGCTACGGACTGCACCCCGCCCTCCTCGACGCCGCCCTGCACGCCCAGCTGGCCGGTGACGGCACGGACGGCGACGGCGAGGCCCGCGGCACGGGGCTGCCGTTCGCGTTCGGCGGCGTCGCCCTGCACGCCGTCGGCGCCACCGAACTGCGCGTCCGTCTCGACCGCGGCCCCTCCGGCACCGTACGCCTCACGCTCGCCGACGGCACCGGACAGCCCGTCGCCACCGTCGGCTCCCTGGTCAGCCGTCCCGTCGCCGACGGAGCCCTGCGGGCGGCCCGCCCCACCGACGGAGCCCTGTACGCGATCCGCTGGACCGGCGGCGAACTCCCCGACGCGCCGGACACCGGCGGCTGGCGGCTCGCCGGCCGGGACCCCGCCGACGGCCTGGTGCCCGCGTGGCCCGCGCTCGGCACCGGCGACACGCCCTGCGCCGCCGCCGTCCTGCCGTACGCCTCGCGGCCCGGGGAGCGGCCCGCCGACGTGGCGGCCCGTGCCCTGGCCGACCTCCAGGCCCTGCTGAGCGACCCGCGCACCCGGGACGCGCCGCTCGTCGTCGTGACGCGCGGCGCCGTCGCCGCCGACGGCGAGGACGTCACGGACCTGCCCGCCGCCGCCGTGTGGGGCCTGGTGCGCGCCGCCCAGACCGAGAACCCCGGCCGTCTCGTCCTCGCCGACGTGGACGACACCGAGGCGTCACGCGCCGCGCTCGCCGCGGCCGTCACCGTGGGAGCACCCCAACTCGTCCTGCGTGCGGGCAAGTTGCTGACGCCGACGCTGACCCGCACGCCCGGCGCCCCCGACGCGCCCGTCTGGGAGGCCGACGGCACCGTCCTGATCACCGGCGGCACCGGCGCCCTCGGCGCACTGGTCGCCCGCCACCTGGTCACCACGCACGGCGTACGCTCGCTGCTGCTGCTCTCCCGCCGCGGCAGCGACGCCCCGGGCGCCGGCGAGCTGGCGGCCGAACTCACCGCCCACGGCGCCGCCGTACACATCGAGCCGTGCGACGCCGCCGACCCCGACGCACTCGCCGCCGCCCTGGCCACGGTGCCCGCCGACCGGCCGCTGCGCGCCGTCGTGCACACCGCGGGCGTCCTCGACGACGGAGTCCTCGGCTCCCTCACCCCCGAGCGGCTCGCCGCCGTGCTGCGCGCCAAGGCGGACACCGCGCTCGCCCTGCACACCGCGACCCGCGACGCCGGCCTCACGGCCTTCGTGCTGTTCTCCTCCGCCTCCGGCCTGCTCGGCGGCGCCGGCCAGGCCAACTACGCGGCCGCCAACACCGTCCTGGACGCCCTGGCCCATCACCGGCGTGCCACGGGCCTGCCCGCCACCTCCCTCGCCTGGACCCTGTGGGACCACGACGCCGGCATGACCGGCGGACTCGGCGAGGACGACCGTCGCCGCATCGCCGCCTCCGGACTGCCCGCCCTCGACCCGGCACGGGCCCTGGCCCTGCTCGACGAGGCCCTCGCAACCGACGAGCCGCTCCTCGCGCCGCTGCGCACCGACCCCGCCGCCCTCCGCTCGGCGGCCTCCGCCGGACGGCTGCCCGCCCTGCTGCACGGCCTCGTCCCCGCGCCGGCCCGCCGCGCCGCGAGCGCCGCCGACGCCTCCGCCCTCGGCCGCCGACTGGCCGGCCTCTCCGCGCCCGAACAGGAGCGGCTGCTGCTGGACCTGGTGCGCCGGCACGCCGCCGTCGCCCTCGGCCACGGCTCGACCGGCGCCGTCGACGGCGAACAGTCCTTCAAGGACCTCGGGTTCGACTCCCTCACCTCCGTCGACCTGCGCAACCGGCTCAGCGCCGAGACCGGGCTGCGGCTGCCCGCCACCCTCGTCTTCGACCACCCCCGGCCCAGCGCCCTGGCCGGTCACCTCTCCAGGCAACTCGCCGGGTCGACGGAGCAGTTCACCGCCACGACGGTCGCCTCCGACGCGGACGACCCGGTCGTCGTGGTCGGCATGGCCTGCCAGTACCCCGGCGGCGTCACCTCACCGGAGGAGCTGTGGCGGTTCGTCTCCGAGGGCGGCGACGCCATCGGCGCCTTCCCCACCGACCGGGGCTGGGACCTGGACCGGCTGGCCGGTCTGGAAGCCGGATTCCTCTACGGGGCGACCCACTTCGACGCCTCCCTCTTCGGCATCGCGCCCCGTGAGGCCCTCGCCATGGACCCCCAGCAGCGGCTGCTGCTGGAGACCTCCTGGGAGACCTTCGAACGCGCCGGGATCGACCCGCTGTCCCTGCGCGGCAGCGACACCGGCGTCTACGTCGGTGCCATGGGCTCCGGCTACGCCTCCGGCCTGGCCGACATCCCCGAGGGAATGGAGGGCTACATCGGGCTCGGCGTCTCCGGCAGTGTCATCTCCGGCCGCGTCGCCTACACCTTCGGCCTGGAGGGGCCGACGATGACCGTCGACACGGCCTGCTCCTCCGCGCTGGTCGCCCTGCACCTCGCCGCCCACGCGCTGCGGCAGGGCGAGTGCTCGATGGCCCTGGCCGGCGGTGTCACCGTGATGGCCACCCCCGGCACCTACACCGAGTTCACCGCGCAGAACGGTCTGGCCGCCGACGGCCGGTGCAAGGCCTTCGCCGCGTCCGCCGACGGCACCAGCTTCTCCGAGGGCGTCGGCATGCTCCTGCTGGAACGCCTCTCCGACGCCCGCCGCAACGGCCACCCCGTCCTCGCCGTCGTCCGCGGCTCCGCCACCAACCAGGACGGCGCGTCCAACGGACTGACCGCACCCAACGGCCCCTCCCAGGAACGCGTCATCCGGCAGGCGCTCGCCGCCGCCGGACTCTCGGCGGCGGACGTCGACGCCGTCGAGGCGCACGGAACCGGCACCACCCTCGGCGACCCCATCGAAGCGCAGGCCCTGTTCGCCACCTACGGCCGCGAACGGCCGGACGGGCAGCCCCTGTCGCTGGGCTCCGCCAAGTCCAACTTCGGGCACACCCAGGCCGCCGCCGGAGCGGCCGGCGTGATCAAGATGATCATGGCGATGCGCCACGGCGAACTGCCGCGCACCCTGCACGTCGACGAGCCCTCCCCGCACATCGACTGGTCCAGCGGCACCATCGACCTGCTCACCGAGGCCCGCCCCTGGCCCGCCCGGGACGGCCGCCCGCGCCGGGCCGGCGTCTCCTCCTTCGGCATCAGCGGCAGCAACGCCCACGTCGTCCTGGAGGAGCCGCCCGGCGACGGAGCCGTACCCGAACGGCCGGCGCCCGCCGCCGTACCGCGCGTGCACCCCGTCTCCGGACACACCCCCGAGGCGCTGCGCGCCCAGGCCGCCCGCCTGCGCACGCACGTCCTCCGGCACGACGACGACGCCCGCGACCTCGCACACAGCCTCGCCACCGCCCGCCACCCGCAGGCGCACCGGGCCGCCGTCGTCGCCGCAGACCGGGACGAACTCCTCGCCGGACTCGCCGCCGTGGCCGCCGGGGAACCGGCCCCGCACGTCACCACCGGCACCGCCGACGGCGGCGGGCTCGCCGTCCTGTTCAGCGGCCAGGGCGCCCAGCACCCCGGCATGGGCCGCGCCCTGTACGCCGCGCAGCCCGTCTTCGCCGACGCCTTCGACACCGTCTGCGCCGAACTCGACCGGCACCTCGACGGACCGCCGCTGCGCGACGTGGTCTTCGCCGACGAGGGCACCGCCGAGGCCGCGCTGCTCGACCGCACCGCCCACACCCAGGCCGCCCTCTTCGCGTTCGGCACCGCCGCCCACGCGCTCGCCGCGTCGTGGGGTGTCCGCGCCGACGTGCTCGGCGGTCACTCCATCGGCGAGCTGACCGCCGCGCACGCCGCCGGGGTCTTCGGCCTCGCGGACGCCTGCGCCCTCGTCGCCGCCCGCGGCCGGCTCATGCAGAACCTGCCCGAGGGCGGCGCCATGACCGCCCTGGAGGCCACCGAGGAGGAGGTGCTGACCCTGCTCGACGGCGGCGCCGGACGCGTCGCGATCGCCGCCGTCAACGGGCCCGCGTCCGTCGTGGTCTCCGGGGAGCGGGAAGCGGTGGAGGCGGTCTCCCGCGAGTTCGCCGGGCGCGGCCGCAAGACCCGGCGCCTGCGCGTCAGCCACGCCTTCCACTCGCCCCTGATGGACGACATGCTCGCCGACTTCCGCGCCGTCGCCTCCCACGTCCGCTACGACGCGCCGACCGTACCGGTCCTGTCCAACCTCACCGGCGCCCTCGCCACCGGCGACGACCTCGTCACCGCCGACTACTGGGTCCGCCACGTGCGCCGGGCCGTCCGTTTCGCCGACGGAGCCCGCGCGCTGGAGACCGCCGGCGTCACCCACTGCCTCGAACTGGGCCCCGACGCCACCCTCACCACCCTCGTCCTGGCCGCTGTCGCCGACCCCGCCTCGGTCACCGCCGTGCCCCTGCTGCGGCCCGGCACCGCCGAGGAACGGTCCGCCCTGCTCGCCGCCGCCGAACTGCACGTCCACGGCCGCGCCGACGTCCCCGCCGCGCCCGCCGACACCGGGGCGCGCACCCTGCCCCTGCCTACCTACGCCTTCCAGCGGGAGCGCTTCTGGCTGGAGCCGTCGGCGGTGCCCGCCGCGTCCGGCGAGGACTCCGCGTTCTGGGACCTCGTCGAGGCCGCCGACCCCGCCGCGCTCGCCGCGCGGCTCGCCGTCGATCCCGACGCCCCGCTCAGCGCCGTACTGCCCGCCCTGGCCGCCTGGCGCGGCGAGGACCGCAGGCGGGAGGAGATCCAGGGCTGGGAACACCGCGTGGTGTGGCGGCCGGCCGCCGAGGGCGGACCGGCCGCGCTCCCCGGCACCTGGCTCCTCGCCGTCCCCAGCCGGCTCGTCGGCGGCCCCTGGGCGTGCTCCGTCGCCGACGCCCTCACCACCCACGGCGCACACGTCCGCGTCCTGCCCGTCGACTGCGCCGCCGCCGACCGCGCCGATCTGACCACCGCCCTCACCGACCTGCGCCGCGAGGGCGACCCGGCCTGGACGGGCGTGCTGTCCCTGCTCGCCGCCGACACCGATCCGCTGCCCGCACACCCGGCCGTCCCCGCCGGACTGGCCGCCACCACCGCCCTCCTCCAGGCGCTCGCCGACGGAGCCGCGGGAGCGGACCCGGTCCGCCTGTGGGCGCTCACCGCGGGCGCCGTCGGCGCTCTCGGCACCGAGGCACCCGCCGTCCCCGAACAGGCCGCCGTCTGGGGCCTGGGCCGCACCGCGGCCCTCGAACACCCCCAGCTGTGGGGCGGCCTGGTCGACCTGCCCGCCGGCACCGCCACCGCCCTCGCCCCCGACATCGCCCGCCGCCTGGCCGCAGCCCTCACCGGCACGGCGGACGAGGACCAGATCGCCGTCCGCCCCGCGGGCACCTTCCTGCGCCGCCTCGAACACGCCCCTCCCGGCGCGCCGACCACCGACGGACCCGACTGGACCGGCACCGTCCTGCTCACCGGCGCCACCGGCGCACTCGGCCTGCGTACCGCCGCCTGGCTCGCCGGGCGCGGCGCCACCCGCATCGTGGCCGTGAGCCGTTCGGGCGCGGGCTCCGACGGCGCCGCCCGCCTCAAGGACGCCCTCGCCGACACCGGAACCGAACTCGTCCTGGCCGCCTGCGACACCGCCGACCGGGACGCGCTGGCCGCGCTGCTCGCCGAGCACCCCGTCGACGCGGTCGTGCACACCGCGGGCGTCCTCGACGACCGGCTCCTGGACGGCATGGACGCCGCGGCGCTGGACCGCGTCCTGCGGCCCAAGCTGGCCGCCGCCCGCAACCTGGACGAACTCACCCGCGACCGCGACCTCACCGCGTTCGTCCTGTACTCGTCGGTCTCCGGCATCCTCGGCACCATCGGGCAGGCCAACTACGCGGCCGCCAACGCCTTCCTGGACGCCCTGGCCGAGGCCCGCCGGGCCGCCGGCCTGCCCGCCACCTCACTGGCCTGGGGCCCCTGGGCCGGCGGCGGCATGGCCACCGCCGACGCCGGCACCGAGAACCGGATGCGCCGCGGCGGCATCAACCCGCTCGACCCCGCGAAGGCCGCCGACGCCCTCGGCCGGGCCACGGCGCGCACCGACGCCGTCCTCGCCGTCGCCGACGTCGACTGGGCCCGCTTCGCACCCGGCTTCACCACCTCCCGGCCCAGCCCGCTGCTTTCCGGCCTCCCCGAAGTGCGCGACCTGCCCGCCACGCGCCCCGAGGCGGCCGCGGACGCCCCCGGAGCCCTGCGCGAGCGGCTCGCCGGACAGTCCGCCGCCGAACGCGAACGCACCCTGACCGCACTCGTACGCGCCGAGGCCGCCGCCGTCCTCGGCCACACCGGCACCGACCGGGTCGGCGCCACGACCGCGTTCAACGCGCTCGGCTTCGACTCCCTCATGGCCGTCGAACTGCGCAACCGCATCGGCGCCGCCACCGGACTCGCCCTGCCGGCCACCCTGCTGTTCGACCAGCCGAGCGCCACCGCCCTCGCCGGATATCTGCGCGACCGGCTCACCGACGACACCGACGGAGCCGCCGCGGTCCTCGCCGGGCTCGACTCCCTGGAGGCGGCCCTCGACGGGCTGCCCGCGGACGACGTCCGCCGCGACCGCATCGGCGCCCGGATCCAGGCGCTCCTCGGACGGCTCGGCACCGCCACCGCCGTCGTCCCCGCGGTCGCCGACGGCGGCGACGACGTCGGCGACCGGATCCGGTCCGCCGGCGCGGACGAGATCTTCGACTTCATCGAGAACGACCTCGGCATCTCCTGACGCACGGCCACGGGACCTGAGAACGGGTGAGAACACATGACCGATGAGGACAAGCTCCTCGGCTACCTGAAGAAGGTCACGGCCGACCTCCACCAGACGCGGCAGCGTCTGGCCGCGGCCGAGGCCCACCAGCACGAACCCATGGCGATCGTCGCGATGGGCTGCCGCTTCCCCGGAGGCGTCACCGGACCCGACGACCTGTGGCGGCTGCTCGACGAGGGCACCGACGCCATGACCGAGTGGCCGCGCGACCGCGGCTGGGACACCGACGCGCTGTACGACCCGACGCCCGGCACCCCCGGCCGCAGCTACACCCGCACCGGCGGATTCATCGACCGCGTCGGCGACTTCGACGCCGGGTTCTTCGGCATATCACCGCGCGAGGCCGTCGGCACCGACCCGCAGCAGCGCATCCTCCTGGAGATCTGCTGGGAGGCCCTGGAACGCGCCGGCATCGACCCGCTGTCCCTGCGCGGCAGCCGCACCGGCGTGTTCACCGGAACCAATCTCCAGGACTACACGACCCTGCTCAGCCACTCCGACAACGCGGGCGACGACGGCGTCGGCAACGCGCCCAGCGTCCTGTCCGGCCGCGTCTCCTACACCCTCGGCCTGGAGGGCCCGGCCGTCTCCGTCGACACCGCCTGCTCGTCCTCGCTGGTCACCCTGCATCTGGCGGCACAGGCCCTGCGCGCGGGGGAGTGCGACCTGGCCCTCGCCGGCGGTGTCACCGTCATGTCGACGCCCACCGTCTTCCTGGAGTTCAGCCGCCAGCGCGGTCTGTCGCCCGACGGCCGCTGCCGCGCCTTCGCCGACGCCGCCGACGGCACCGCGTGGGGCGAGGGAGCCGGCGTCCTCGTCGTCGAGCGGCTCTCCGACGCCCGCCGCAACGGCCACCCCGTCCTCGCCGTGCTGCGCGGCTCCGCGGTCAACCAGGACGGCGCGTCCAACGGACTGACCGCGCCCAACGGGCCCTCCCAGGAACGGGTGATCTGGCAGGCCCTGAAGTCCGCCCGGCTCGTCCCCGCCGACGTCGACGCCGTCGAGGCGCACGGCACCGGCACCACCCTCGGCGACCCCATCGAGGCCCAGGCCCTCCTCGCCACCTACGGCCAGGACCGGCCGGCCGACCGCCCGCTGCTGCTCGGCTCCGTGAAGTCGAACATCGGCCACACCCAGGCCGCCGCCGGAGTCGCCGGCGTCATCAAGACCGTGCTCGCCCTGCGCGAGGGACGGCTGCCCGCCACCCTCCACGTCGACCGGCCCAGCCACCACGTCGACTGGTCCGCCGGACACGTCGAACTCCTCACCGAATCCCGCTCCTGGCCCCGCACCGGCGACCGTCCGCGCCGCGCCGGCGTGTCCTCCTTCGGCGTCAGCGGAACCAACGCCCACGTCATCCTCGAACAGGCCCCGCCGGCCGAGCACGACGACGACACCGCCGAAACGGCCGACGACACGCCCCGCCCCCGCGCCTTCACCGTCTCCGGCCGTACCGCCGCCGCCCTGCGCGCCCAGGCCGGCCGCCTCGCCGCCCACCTCCGCGCAGCCCCGGACGGCGCACCGCGCCCCGCCGACCTCGCCTGGTCCCTCGCGGCCACCCGCCCCGCCCTCGAACACCGCGCGGCCGTCGTCGCCCCCGACCTCGACGTGCTGCTGCGCGGACTGACCGCGCTGGCCGACGGCACCCCCGACCCGTCGGTCGTGCGCGGTGTCGCCGACACCGAGGGCGACCCGGTGTTCCTCTTCCCCGGCCAGGGCCCGCAGTGGGAGGGCATGGCCGTCGAACTGCACGCCACCGACGCCCGGTTCCGCGCCCACTTCGACGAAGCCGCCACCGCCGTCGAGACGTTCACCGACTACCGCGTCCTCGACGTCCTGCGGGGCACGCCCGGCGCCCCGCCGCTGGAACGCCTCGACGTCGTCCAGCCCACCCTGTTCGTCGTCTGCGTCGCCCTCGCCCGCCTGTGGATGGCCTGCGGGGTCCGCCCCGCCGCCGTCGCGGGACAGAGCCAGGGCGAGATCGCCGCCGCGCACATCGCCGGCGTCCTCACCCTCGAGGACGCCGCCCGCGTCGTCGTCACCCGCTCCCGCGAACTGACCGCCGTCACCGGCCGCGGTGGCATGGTCGCCGTCCCCCTGCCGCTCGCCGAGGTCGAGGCTCTCCTCGCCCCCTACGAGGGCCGCATCTGCGTCGGCTCCGTCACCGGCCCGCGTTCCGTCACCGTCTCCGGAGACGCCGCACCGCTCGCCGACCTCCTCACCCGTCTCACCGCCGACGGCGTCCGGGCCCGCCGCGTCCCCGTGGACTACGCCTCCCACTGCGCCCAGGTGGAGGACGTCAGGGACGCCCTGCTCGCCGGGTTCGCACCGGTCCGCCCGCGCCCCGCCGAGATCCCCTTCCACTCCACCGTCACCGGCGCCCGCGTCGAGGACACCACCACCCTCGACGCGGCCTACTGGTACGAGAACATCCGCCGCACCGTTCGCTTCGAAACCACCGTGCGCGGCCTTGCCGACGCCGGACACCGCGTCTTCGTCGAAGCGGGCCCGCACCCCGTCGTCACCACGGCCGTCGACGACATCCTCGACGACCTCGGCATCACCGACGGGGCGGTCCTCGGCACCCTGCGCCGCTCCGAGGGCGGACCCGAACGGTTCCTCTCCTCCGTGGCCGCCCTCTCCGTGCGCGGCGGACCGGTCGACTGGGCCGCCGTCCACCACGAGCCCGCCCACCGTGTCGACCTGCCCGTCTACGCCTTCCAACGCCGCCGCTACTGGCCCGGGTTCACCGCCGGCGACCTCACCGGGGCCGCGCCCGCCGACACCGCCGACGCGCCCTTCTGGCAGGCCGTCGACTCCGGTGACCTCACCACCCTCGCCACGGCCCTCGGCCTCGACGAGGCCACCGTCGCCACCCTGGCCCCGGCCCTGGCCGACTACCGGCGCCGCAGCGACGACCACGCCACCGCCGACCGCTGGCGTTACCGCATCACCTGGTCCCCGCTCCCGGCCGGCGGCACCGCGTCACTCGGCGGGCGGTGGGCCCTCGTCGTACCCCGCGGCCACGAGGACGGCCCGGAAGCCACCGCCGTACGCGACGCACTGACCCGCGCCGGCGCCGAATGCCGCCCCGTCGTCGTCGACGGCCCCCTCGACCGGGCCACCGCCGTCGCCGCACTGGCCGACGCCGCCACCGGAGCTCGCGGCCTGCTCTCCCTGCTGGCCCTGGACGACACCCCGCATCCCGGACACCCGCGGCTGCCGGCCGGGTTCGCCGCGACGGTCGCCCTCGTCCAGGCGCTGGACGACCTCAACGCCCGCCTCCCGGTGTGGTTCCTCACCCGGGGCGCCGTCGCCACCGCAACCGACACCGCCCCGGCCCACCCCGCCCAGGCCCTCGTCTGGGGCTTCGGACGCGTCGTCGCCCTGGAACAGGCCGACTGCTGGGGCGGCCTGATCGACCTGCCCGAGCGGTGCGACCGGCGCGCCGCCGACCGCGTCGTCGAGGTCCTCGCCGGAACGGACCACGAGGACCAGGTCGCCGTCCGCGCCACCGGCACCCTCGGCCGCCGTCTGGAACGGGCCGCCGTCGGCGGGCTGCCCGCCCGCCGCCGCTGGAAGCCGCACGGCACCGTCCTCGTCAGCGGCGGCACCGGCGCCCTCGGCCGCCACGTCGCCCGCTGGCTCGCCCGCGCGGGCGCCCCACACCTCCTGCTGGCCGGCCGCTCCGGCCCCGACGCCGAAGGCGCCGCCGAACTGCTCGCCGAACTCACCGCCGCCGGCGCCCAGGCCGACCTCGTCGCCTGCGACATCGCCGACCCGGGCGACCTCGCCGCCCTGCTGGCCGGCATCCCCGAGGACCGGCCCCTGAGCGCCGTCTTCCACACCGCCGCCGTCCTCGACGACGGCGTCATCGGCTCCCTCACCCCCGACCGCCTCGCCGAGGTTCTGCGGGTCAAGGTGGGCGGCGCCCTCAACCTCGACGCCGCCACCGCGGACCTGGACCTGTCCGCCTTCGTCCTCTTCTCCTCGTCCTCCGGCGTCTTCGGCAGCTCCGGACACGGCAACTACGCCCCCGGCAACGCCTACCTCGACGCACTCGCCGAGCACCGCCGCTCCCGCGGCCTGCCCGCCACGGCCGTCGCCTGGAGCGGCTGGGCCGACGGCGGCATGGCCGCCGGCACCGTCGGCGAACGCCTCCAGCGCCACGGCGTCCGCCTCATGGACCCCGCCGTCGCCGTCACGGCCCTCCAGGCCGCCCTCGACCAGGACGACACCACCCTCGTCGTCACCGACATCGACTGGGAGGTCTTCGGCGCCGAACTCGACAAGGGACGCCCCCGCCGCCTCTACACGGGGCTCCCCGACCTCGAACGGCTGCGCGCCCGCCGCCCCGCCCACCCCACCGGCGACGAGGAACCCGACGTCCTCGCCACCATCACCGCCCTCGGTGAGGCGGACCGGCGCCACGCCCTCCTGGAACTGGTCCGCGCCCACATCGCCTACGTTCTCAACCATCCCGGTCCCGAGGACGTCGAACCCGCCCGCGCCTTCCGCGAACTCGGCTTCGACTCCCTCACCGCCGTGGAACTGCGCAACACCCTCGGCGAGGCGACCGGCATGCGGCTGCCCGCGACCCTCGTCTACGACTATCCGACACCCGCCGCCCTCGCCGAACACCTCGGTGAACGCCTGGCCCCGGCGGCCCCGACCGTCTCCGCAGGCACCGGCGCCGCGACCCGGCACGACACGTCCGACGATCCCGTCGTCATCGTCGGTATGGCGTGCCGCTTCCCCGGTGGGGCCGACAGCGGTGACGCCGACACCCCCGAGCGGTTCTGGCGGCTCCTCACCGACGGTGCCGACGCCATGGGACCCTTCCCCGACGACCGTGACTGGGACGTCGCGGCCCTCTACGACCCCGAGCCCGGCCGAGCGGGCCGCACCTCCACCCGCTGCGGAGGCTTCCTCGACGGCTTCGCCGACTTCGACCCCGGCGTCTTCGCCATCTCGCCCCGTGAGGCGGTGGCGATGGATCCGCAGCAGCGTCTGCTGCTGGAGATGGCCTGGGAGACGTTCGAGCGGGCCGGCATCGACCCGCGCACCCTGCGCGGCAGCCGCACCGGCGTCTTCGCCGGCACCAACTACCAGGACTACACGTCCCGTCCGATCGCCCCTGGCGACGACGTCGGCGCCCACCTCGGCACCGGCAACTCCGCCAGCGTCCTGTCGGGACGCATGTCCTACACCTTCGGGCTGGAGGGTCCGGCGGTCACCGTCGACACCGCCTGCTCGTCGTCCCTGGTCGCCCTGCACCTCGCCGTGCGGTCCCTGCACGCGGGGGAGTGCGACCTGGCGCTGGCCGGCGGCGTCACGGTGATGTCGACCCCCGGTCTGTTCGTGGACTTCAGCCGTCAGCAGGGGCTGGCGGCGGACGGCCGGTGCAAGGCGTTCGCGGACGCGGCGGACGGTACGGGCTTCTCCGAGGGCGGCGGTCTGCTGCTGGTGGAGCGGCTGTCGGACGCGCGGGCGAACGGGCATCCGGTGCTCGCGGTGGTGCGGGGTTCGGCGGTCAACCAGGACGGCGCGTCCAACGGGCTGAGCGCGCCGAACGGCCCGTCGCAGCAGCGGGTGATCCGGGCCGCCCTGGCCGACGCCGGGGTGCCGGCCGGTGAGGTGGACGCGGTGGAGGCGCACGGGACGGGGACCCGGTTGGGCGACCCGATCGAGGCGCAGGCGCTCCTGGCCACCTACGGCCAGGGCCGTGCGGCCGACCGGCCGTTGTGGCTGGGGTCGGTGAAGTCGAACGTCGGTCACACGCAGGCGGGTGCCGGTGTGGCGGGCGTGATGAAGATGGTGCTGGCGATGCGGCACGGGATGCTGCCGGCCACCTTGCACGTCGACCGGCCGTCCTCGCACGTGGACTGGGACCAGGGTGCGGTGGAGCTGCTGACCGAGACCCGCGCCTGGCCGGAGACGGGGGAACGCCCGCGGCGCGCCGGTGTGTCGTCGTTCGGCATCAGCGGCACCAACGCGCACGTGGTGCTGGAGGCGGTGTCCGAGGCCGAGACGGCCGAGGCGGCGCCGCAGGCGTGGACGGGACCGGTGCCCTGGGTCCTGTCCGCCCGCAGCCGCGACGCCCTGCGCGCCCAGGCCGCCCGACTCCTCGACCACGTCACCGGGCACCCCGAGGTGCGGCCCGCCGACACCGCGCTGGCCCTGGCGACCACCCGGACGCCCTTCACCCACCGGGCCGTGCTCGTCGGCACCGGCCACGAGGAGCTCACCGCCCGGCTGCGGGCGCTGGCCGACGCCGCCCCGCTGCCCGGCACCGTCACCGGAACCGCCCGCTCCGGCGGCCGGACGGCGTTCCTGTTCACCGGACAGGGCGCCCAGCGGCCCGGCATGGGACGCGACCTGCACGCCGTCTTCCCGGTGTTTGCCGAGGCCTTCGACGCCGTGTGCGAGCGGATCCCCGGACTGCGCGAGTCGGTGCACGGCGACGACACCGACGCGCTGAACCGCACCGAGCACGCCCAGCCGGCGCTGTTCGCCTTCGAAGTGGCCCTCTACCGCCTGCTGGAATCCTGGGGCGTGCGGCCCGACCTCGTCGCCGGGCACTCCGTCGGCGAGATCGCCGCCGCCCATGTGGCCGGCGTGTTCTCCCTCGACGACGCGTGCGCCCTGGTCGCCGCCCGCGGCCGGCTCATGCAGGCGCTTCCGTCCGGCGGCGCGATGGCGTCGATCCGGGCCGCCGAGGACGAGGTGCTGCCCCTGCTGGCGGACCGCGAGCACGAAGCCGGCATCGCCGCTGTCAACGGGCCCCTCGCCACCGTCGTATCCGGCACCGAGGCCGCCGTCGCGGAGATCTGCGACCACTTCGCGACGGCCGGACGGCGCACCACACGGTTGCGGGTGGGCCATGCCTTCCACTCACCGCTGATGGACCCGGTCCTCGACGACTTCCGCGCCGTCGCCGCCGGCCTCTCCTACGCCGAGCCGACGCTGCCCCTGGTCTCCGGCCGGACCGGCGGGACCGCCACACCCGGCCTGCTCACCGACCCCGAGTACTGGGTACGGCACGTACGCGAACCGGTCCGCTTCCACGACTGCGTCGCACGGCTGCACGGTCTCGGCGCCCGCCGTTTCCTGGAGGTCGGCCCCGACGGCCCGCTCACCGCGCTCGCCGAGGCCGCCCTCGCCGAGCCGGAGCCGTCCGCGGCGGACGAACCCGTGTTCGTGTCGGCCGCCCTGCGCGACACGCCGGAGACGGACCAGCTGCTGGCGGCCGTCGGCACGCTCTTCGCGCACGGCGTCGCACCCGACTGGGCGGCACTCCTGCCCGGCGCCCGCGTCGTGCCGCTGCCCACCTACGCCTTCCAGCGGCAGCGCTACTGGCTGCCGACCGCGGCCTTCGCCGGCGACCCGGAGGCCGCGGGACTGCGCACCGCGGAGCACCCGTTCCTCGGCGCCGAGGTCACCCGGGCAGGCTCCGACGACCTGCTGTTCACCGGGCGGCTGTCGCTGCGCGGCCACCCCTGGCTCGCCGACCACACCGTCCTCGGCCAGGTCATCCTGCCCGCCACCGGCCACCTCGACCTGGCCGTCCACATCGGCGACCGCACCGGCTGCGGCCACCTGAGCGAACTCACCCTGCTCAGCCCGCTCGTCGTACCCGGCGAGGGCGCCGCCCTCATCCAGGTGGCCGTCGACGGCGCCGACGACGACGGCCGCCGTGCCTTCACGGTGTGGTCCCGGCCCGACGGGGACGACGGCCCCTGGCAGCGGCACGCCCAGGGTGTCCTGGCCCCGCAGGCGCCGCCCGCCCCGGCCGACGACCTGACCGCCTGGCCCCCGCCGGGCGCCCGCACCGTCTCCGACGAGGACCCCTACCCGGTCTTCGCCGCCGCCGGATTCGACTACGGCCCCAGCTTCCGCGGCCTGGGCACCGTGTGGGAGCGCGACGACGAGGTGTACGCCGAGGTCACGCTGCCTGAGCCGTACCGGCAGGACGCCGCACGGCACGCGCTGCACCCTGCGCTGCTCGACGCGGCCGTGCAGACGCTGCTGGTCCGCCGTCCGGGCGTGCGGGACGACGAGGCGGCGGCGCCCATGCTGCCGTTCGCCTGGTCCGGACTGACCCTGCACGCCACCGGCGCGACCGCGCTGCGGGTGCGCCTCACACCGGCGGGCCACGACCACGGCTTCCGGGTGCTGGTCACCGACACCGCCGGTCGGCCCGTCGCCACCGCGGACGCGATCACCCTGCGCACCGTGTCCGCCGCCCCCGCCGCCGGCACCGGCCGACCCGAACTGCTGCGCCTCGACTGGCGCGAGAGCCGCCCGGCTGCGGAAGCCCCACGGCCACGCGCGGTGCGCTGGATCGTCCTCGGCGACGGCGACGACCGGGTGGCCGCCGCCCTCGACGCGGCGGGGATCCACCTTGAGGCGTATGCCGACCTCGACGCCCTCGGCAAGGCCGTCGACACCGGAATGACCATGCCCGACGTCGTCCTCGTCGCCCCCGAACCGCACCCCTCCGGCTCCCACGCCGCCCTGCCCGAGCGGGTCCGCGGCCGACTGGCCCGTGCCCACGAGCTGATGTGCGGCTGGCTCGCCGACGAGCGGTACGCCGACTCCCGGCTGGTGTTCGTGACCCGCGAAGCGGTCGGCGCCGGCCAGGGTCCCGGGACCGACGCCGACGGCCTGCCCGACGTCGCCGGTGCCGCCCTGTGGGGCCTGGTCCGCTCCGGACAGGCCGAACACCCCGGCCGTTTCCAGCTGGTGGACCTGGCGGCCGACGCCACGGACGGCGACGCCCCCGCCCTGCTCGCGGCGGTCGCCTCCGGACGCCCGCACGGCGCGGTCCGCGACGGCCGTGTCCTGTACCCCGACGCCGCGCCCGCAGCGGCCGGCGCCGCACCGGCCCTCGCCGACGGCACCGTGCTGGTCACCGGTGCCACCGGCACCCTGGGGCGCGCGGTCGCCCGCCATCTCGTCACCCGGCACGGCGTGCGCTCCCTGCTGCTGACCGGCCGGCGCGGACCCGCGGCCGACGGGGCGAACGCCCTCGTCGCCGAACTGACCGAACTGGGGGCCCGTGTACACCTGGAGGCCTGCGACCTCGCGGAACGAACCGACGTCGAACGGCTGCTGGGTCGACTGCCGGACGAACTGCCGCTGACCGGCGTCGTCCACGCGGCCGGTGTCACCGACGATGCCGTCCTCACCGCTCTCGACGGCGGGCGCTTCGACGCCGTGCTGCGGCCCAAGGCCGACGGGGCGTGGCATCTGCACGAGCTCACCGCCGGCCGGCCACCCGCCGCGTTCGTGCTGTTCTCCTCCGCCGCGGGCACCTTCGGCGCCCCGGGCCAGGCCAACTACGCCGCCGCGAACGCCTTCCTCGACGGGCTCGCCGCCCTGCGGCACTCCCTCGGGCTGCCCGCCGCCTCCGTCGCCTGGGGCCTGTGGAACGACGACAGCGGCATCACCGGCCGTCTGTCCCACGCCGACCGCGGCCGGCTGGCCCGCGGCGGCCTGCGGCCCCTGGCCACCGAGGACGCCCTCACCCTCCTGGACGACGCGCTGGCCACGACCGACCCCGCGGTGATCGCCGTCGCCACCGTCTCCGGCCGCTCCGGTGTCCGGGCGATGCTGCGGCCCGCCGCCCCGGCGGTCACCCGCAGGACCGCGGCGGGAGCCGATACGGACCCGGGAGCCTCGCTGCTCGCCGGACGCACCCCCGAAGAGGGCCGCGCCCTGCTGCTGGGACTGGTGCGCGAACGGGCCGCGACCGTCCTCGGCCACGCCGGCCCGGACGAGGTCGAGCCCGACCGGCTCTTCACCGAGCAGGGCTTCGACTCCCTCACCGTGGTCGAACTGCGCAACCACCTCGCCACCGCCACCGGACTGGGACTCGCCCCCACCCTGCTGTTCGACCACGCGACACCCGAGGCACTCGCCGCCCACCTGCACGGCAGGCTCGGCGACCGGGCCGCCCCGGACACCGGCCGGGGAGAAGCGGCGCCGGCCGCTGTCGGGGCGCCCGCCGGGGACACCATCGGCACCCTGTTCAAGCAGGCCTGCCTGGACGGCCGGATCGACGACGGCTTCACCCTGCTTCAGGCCGCGGCGGCACTGCGCCCCACCTTCACCTCGCCGGACGAACTCACCACCGTCCCCGGGGCGATCCGTCTCTCGGCCGGTGACAGCGCCGCCCCGCTGGTCTGCTTCAGTTCCTACGTGGCCCTCGCCGGTGTCCACCAGTACGCCCGGTTCGCCTCCGCCTTCCGCGGCCGGCGCGACGTATGGGCCCTGCCGACCCAGGGCTTCGGCACCGCAGAGGCGCTGCCGGCCACCTTCGACGCGGTCGCCGACCTGCACGCCGACGCGGTGCACCGCACCGTGGGCGACACCCCGGCGGTCCTGCTCGGATCGTCCTCCGGCGGCGTCCTCGCCCTGTCCACGGCCCGGCGGATGCAGGAACGCGGCGCCGCACCCGCCGCCGTCGTCCTGCTCGACACCTACATGCCGCGGGCCGACTCCCCGTTCCTCCGGTTCTCCCAGCAGATGCTGGGCGGCATGTTCGACCGGGAGTCCATGTTCGCGCACATGGACTCCGACCGGCTCACCGCGATGAGCTGGTACGTGGCGATGATCGGCGAGTGGGAGCCGGGTCCGCTGGACTGCCCGGTCCTGCTGGTCCGCTCCACCGAGCCTCCCGTGCCCGCGGAGCCCGGCGAGGAGATGCGTCCCGAGGAGTGGCAGACGTCCTGGGACCGGGCGCACACCGTGCTCGACGTCCCCGGCAACCACTTCACCATGATGGAGGACCACGCCCGCTCCACCGCCCGGGCCACCGACGGATGGCTCACCTCCCGG
>NZ_CBDQZH010000061.1:0-37007 GCF_965341775.1 Streptomyces sp. bgisy159
CCGAGGGGCCCTCGGTGGCGGGCGGACCGGGCTGTGGGGGGTGAGTGCGGTCACGGGGCGGGGTGGCCACGCGCGCGTGGGGGTGCCCGTCAGCGCCCTCACGCACGGCATTGCGGCCGCAACTTTCTGTGAGACCCAACCCGCCCCCGTGTGAGCCCGCGCATAGGGCGCAGGTCACGTACGAAGGCCAATAGGAGACAAAGGGGGGCAACCCCAGCGGGACAGACGGCACGATCTGTCCTGATTTGCCCCTCCCTGATCCACTACCCGGCATCGTAGGTCACACCTTTGCCTGGCCGTTTTGCCGCCGCTAAGAATTGCTCTCGTCGCTCAGCGCCGCGGTTTCTCGCCGCGGCGTTCGTGCCGAAAGCACCCCTGTCCGCTCGGACGCCGGAGCGACCTCCGCGCTACTCGAAGAGGTCTATTCGCCATGCCCAAGAACACCCACAAGATCGCGATCGCCGGTGCGGCCACCCTCGGCGCCGCCGCCCTCGCCTTCTCCGTGGTGCCGGCCGACGCGCAGACCACCACCAGCGAGGCCGCCACCACCAACCGCGTGGCGTACAGCTCCGAGCAGGTCAAGGACGTCAAGGCGAGCGTGACCGACCGCCTCGCCTCGTCGAGCGTGAAGGTGGAGGCCATCGAGGCCCGCAAGAAGGCCGCCGAGGACGCCGCCAAGAAGGCCGCCGAGGTCGAGCAGAAGGCGGAGGCCGCCAAGAAGGCCGCCGCCGCGAAGAAGGCGGCCGCCGCCAAGAAGGCCGCCGCCAAGAAGGCCGCCGCGGCGAAGAAGGCCGCCGCGGCGAAGGCCGAGGCCGCCCGGAAGGCCAAGGAGGCCGCGAGCCGGTCCGCCAAGCGCGCCGCGATCAAGAAGGCCGCCGTCAAGTCGTACCCGAACAACCTCGACGGCTGGATCCGCGAGTCGCTCGCCATCATGAAGAAGCACGGCATCCCGGGCAGCTACAACGGCATCCACCGCAACATCATGCGGGAGTCCTCCGGCAACCCGATGGCCATCAACGACTGGGACATCAACGCCATCAACGGCGTGCCGTCCAAGGGCCTGCTGCAGGTCATCCCGCCGACCTTCAAGGCGTACCACGTCCCCGGCACGTCCTGGAACATCTACGACCCGGTCGCCAACATCACCGCCGCGTGCAACTACGCCGCCGACCGGTACGGCTCCATGGACAACGTCAACAGCGCGTACTGAGGCGGACACGGACCTCAGCACGTAACGCCGAAGGGCGGCACCCACCTGACAGGGGTGCCGCCCTTCGGCCTCGCCGGGGTCCGGCTAGTTGCGCATGACCTCGGGCTCGTGCCGGCGCAGGAAGCGGGCGACGAAGAAGCCACAGATCACGCCGAGGACGATCAGCGCGACCATGTCCAGCGTCCAGGCGCCGACGGTGTGCTCCCACAGCGGGTCGGCGCTCTCGCCCTGAGGGGGCGGGCTGATCCTGTTGAAGTCCAGCGTGGCGCCCGCGGCGGCCACTGCCCAGCGGGACGGCATCAGGTACGAGAACTGGTTGACGCCGATGGAGCCGTTCAGCGTGAACAGACAGCCCGTGAACACCACCTGGATGATCGCGAACATGACGAGCAGCGGCATGGTCTTCTCGGCGGTCTTCACCAGCGACGAAATGATCAGGCCGAACATCATCGAGGTGAAGCCGAGCGCCATGATCGGCAGGGAGAGCTCCAGCAGCGTGGCCCCGCCGATGACGAGCCCCTCCTCGGGGATCTCCCGGCTGGAGAAGCCGATCACGCTGACCATCAGCCCCTGCGCGACGGTGATCAGGCCGAGCACGAACACCTTCGACATCAGGTACGCCGAGCGGGACAGGCCGGTGGCGCGCTCCCGTTCGTAGATCACCCGTTCCTTGATGAGCTCGCGTACGGAGTTCGCGGCGCCGGCGAAGCAGGCGCCCACCGCGAGGATCAGCAGGACGGTGGTGGCCGTGCCGTTCGGGATGATCCGGCCCGTCTGCGGGTTCGCCGGGTTGGGCAGCAGCCCCTTGCCCGAGTCGATCAGCAGGCTGACCGCGCCGAGGACGCCCGGCAGGATCACCATCAGGGCGAGGAATCCCTTGTCGGAGGCGATCACCGAGACGTAGCGGCGCACCAGGGTGACGAACTGCGACATCCAGCCCTGCGGCTTGGGCGGCTTCATCGCCTGCATGGCCGGCATCTGTACGGCCTGCGGGGCGACCGCGTCGATGTCCGCGGCGTACATCTGGTAGTGCTGCGAGCCCTTCCAGCGGCCCGCCCAGTCGTAGTCGCGGTAGTTCTCGAAGGCGGAGAAGACGTCGGCCCAGGTGTCGTAGCCGAAGAAGTTGAGGGCCTCCTCCGGCGGGCCGAAGTAGGCGACCGCGCCGCCCGGCGCCATCACCAGCAGCTTGTCGCACAGGGCCAGCTCGGCCACCGAGTGCGTGACGACCAGGACCGTACGGCCGTCGTCGGCGAGGCCGCGCAGCAGCTGCATGACGTCGCGGTCCATGCCCGGGTCGAGGCCGGAGGTCGGCTCGTCCAGGAAGATCAGCGACGGCTTGGTCAGCAGCTCCAGGGCGACGGAGACGCGCTTGCGCTGGCCGCCGGAGAGCGAGGTGACCTTCTTGTCCTTGTGGATGTCGAGTTTGAGCTCGCGCAGGACCTCGTCGATGCGGGCGTCGCGCTCGGCGCCCGTGGTGTCCGCCGGGAAACGCAGCTTGGCCGCGTACTTCAGGGCCTTCTTGACGGTCAGTTCCTTGTGCAGGATGTCGTCCTGCGGGACCAGACCGATGCGCTGGCGCAGCTCGGCGAACTGCTTGTACAGGTTCCGGTTGTCGTACAGGACGTCGCCCTGGTCGGCGGGCCGGTAGCCGGTCAGTGCCTTGAGCAGGGTCGACTTGCCGGACCCGGACGGGCCGATGACCGCGATCAGCGACTTCTCCGGCACACCGAAGGAGACGTCCTTCAGGATCTGCTTGCCGCCGTCGACCGTGACGGTCAGGTGGCGGGCGGAGAAGGAGACCTCACCGGTGTCGACGAACTCTTCCAGCCGGTCGCCGACGATGCGGAACGTGGAGTGTCCGACGCCGACGATGTCGGTCGGGCCGAGCAGTTGGGTGCCGCCCTTGGCGATCGGCTGGCCGTTGACGTACGTGCCGTTGTGCGAGCCCAGGTCGCGGATCTCCATGCGGCCGTCGGGCGTCGAGTGGAACTCGGCGTGGTTGCGGGAGACCTGGAGGTCGGAGACGACCAGGTCGTTCTCCAGGGCGCGGCCGATGCGCATCACGCGGCCCAGCGCGAGCTGGTGGAAGGTGGTCGGGCTGCGGTCGCCGTAGACCGGCGGCGCCCCCGCGCCACCACCGGGCACCTTCTGCGCGTACGCCTCGGCAGGGCCGCCCGGTTGCGGCGGGACGTGCGCGGCGGGCTGCTGCGGCTGCTGCCAGCCGGCCTGCGGAACCTGCTGGGGCGCCGGCTGCTGGGCCCAGCCGGCCGGTGCGCCCTGCGCGGCGTACGGCTGTTGCAGGGGCTGGGCCTGCGGCGCCGCCGCGGTGGCCGCGGCCGAGAGGTTCAGGCGCGGTCCGTCGGTCGCGTTGCCGAGGTGCACCGCGGCGCCGGGGCCGAGATCCAGCTGGTGGACCCGTTGGCCCTGCGAGAACGTGCCGTTCGTGCTGCCGTGGTCCTCGATGACCCAACCACGGCCGTTGTGACTGACCGTGGCGTGGCGCCAGGAGACCCTGGCGTCGTCGAGGACGATGTCTCCCTGCGGATCACGTCCGAGGGTGTATGACCTGGACGGGTCAAGCGTCCAGGTGCGTCCGTTCAATTCCAGTACGAGTTCCGGCACTCCATGCCCCACTGAGTTGTCCCCCGAGTTACCCCCGTCGCAGGGAGTCTAGGGATGTCGAACATCGGGGGGAACTATTTCAGGAGCGGCCCTCTGACCGAAAGTCGGGCCTTGTGAAGAGCGCGCGTACACGTATCCGCCGTTTCCGTTGACGGGGTTGAAACCGCCCCGGAGAGTGGTAAACGCACGCGAGCGGGACATGCGCGGCGGATCGGGGGGTCTGCATGAGTGGCGGTACGGGCGTCGGTGCGAGTGGCGGTACGGGTGTCGAGGGCCCGGGGCGCGCGGAGTTCGGCGAGGGCGTGCCGTGGGGGGACGTGCTGCTGTCCGCCGTCGCCGCGGTGAGCTGGGCGTTGATCGGGATGGCGGCGACCGCCGCGCTGGGGCTGCATCTGCTGGAGGCGGACACGGCGGGATCCCTCGGGCCGATGACGGCGGCCGTGGTGGCCCTCGGTGCGGGTGGTTCGGTGTCGCCCTCCGGTGACGTGTCCGCGTTCGGCCTGACGGGCGCGGAGGCGACCACGGCCGTCGAGATCACGCCACTCGGCGTGAGCCTGGTCGGGGCGCTGCTGCTGTCGTGGTTCTTCCTGCGGTCCCTGCGCACGGCCCGGGTCGTGGTCGCACCGGCGGAGCTCCTGGCCCGCGCGGGCGCGGTGGTGGCGGTCTTCGTCGCGACGCTGGGCGGTCTGGCCTGGGCCGGGCACGATGTCATCACCCTGGACGGTGGCTCGCTCGGGGTGGACGACCTGCCGGGCACCGGCGGCGAGGGCGGCATCGAGATCCCCGGGCTCGGCGACATCGGTGACATCGGCGGGCTGCTGCCCGACCGGGTCGGCGACCTGATCGATGCCCGCGCCGGGGTCGGCTTCAGCGTCGACACGGTGCCCACGCTGCTCGGTGGGCTCGGCTGGTCGGCGGGCGTCCTGCTGATCGCGCTGCTGGCGTCCCGCCGTACGCCGTTGCCGCCCGGCTGGGAGGCGGTGCACCGCGTCGTACGCCCGGCCGTCTCCGCGCTGACCGCCGTGTTCCTGGTCGCGGTGGCGGCCGGGATCGCGGCGGCGGCCTACGCGGCGGCCGGCGACGACCACCCGAAGCGGATCGCGGGCGCCGCGCTGCTCGGGGCGCCCAACGGGGTGTGGCTCGGCCTCGGCCTCGGCCTGTTCGTGCCCTGGGACGGCCGGGCGACGGGCGTGCTGACGCGGGTGCTGCCCGACCCGCTCGACGAACTGCTCGGCACGGGCGGCCGGCAGAACGTGACGCTGGGCCGGTTGGCCGAACTCGACGACCGCGTCTGGTTGCTGGGCGCGGCGGCGGCCCTTGCGGCGCTGCTCGCCGGGGTGTTGACGGCGGTGCGGACACCGGTGCCCCCCGGGGGGACGCCGGGGCCGGGCCTGCCGGCTTTCGCGGGTCGGTGTGCACTGCGGCTGGGGATCGCGACCGCGTTGGCACTGCCGCTGTCGGCGTGGCTGACGGAGGTCTCGGTGGACGCCTCGCTGGCGGTGCTGGGGGTCGACGCGTTCGGCGCCGGGGTCGAGTTGCACGGCCGGCTGGGGGCGGCGTTGCTGCTGGGGGCTTTGTGGGGGGCGGGCGCGGGGGCCGTCGGGGCGGGGCTGGCGTGGGCGTGCGGGGCGGCGGGGACGCGGGTGGCGGCGGCGGCACGGGGTGACGTCGTCGTGGGTGGGGCCGGCGGGGTGGGGGGCGTCGGGGGTGAGGCCGGCGGGGTGAGGGACGTCGGGGGTGGGGCCGGGCGCGCGCGGGGTGCGGGGGCCGGGGGGCCGGGCAGTGGGGAGCCCGGGGTGGGGAGCGGTGGAGGGCCCGGGCCGTATACGCCGAGCGCGCCCTACCGGCCGCCGAACCCGGCGACCAACCCGTATCTGCGGGTGCCGGAGGAGGTACGGCAGCCGGAGGACGAGCGGCCGTCGGCCGAGCGGCGGGAGGTCGAGCGGCCTGGGGCGGAGCGACCGGGGGCGGACCGACCGGGGGACGATGTGTACGGTGCGCCGACCATGGCCCGGCCGATCGAGCCGCCGCCACGCAGACCCGGCACGCGGCCGTCCTCAGGCGGACGGCCCTCGTCGGGTGCACGGGCCTCGTCGCAGGAGTGGCCGCCGCCTCCCCCGCCGCCTCCCCCGCCCGCACCTCCCCGGAGGCCGAAGCGATAGCCGGCCGGCACCTTTCCACCCCCGTCGTCCAGGCCCCCGCCACCTGTTCTTCGTGCGCTGTTCCCTGTCCGCCAGTCGGACCTGGGCGGCGCGAGGCACTGGGTGCCGGATACGGTGGTGACACCATGAGCGCTTCGCAGACTGCGTCCTCCGACGTCCCCACTCTCCTCGTCAAGATCTTCGGCAAGGACAGGCCGGGCATCACGGCCGGCCTGTTCGACACCCTCGCGGTCTACTCCGTCGACGTGGTCGACATCGAGCAGGTCGTCACCCGGGGCCGGATGGTCCTGTGCGCGCTCGTCACCGAGCCGCCCCGGGGCCTGGAGGGCGAGCTGCGGTCGACCGTCCACAGCTGGGCGGAGTCGATGAAGATGCAGGCGGAGATCATCTCGGGTACCGGTGACAACCGGCCGCGCGGGCTCGGGCGCTCGCTGGTCACGGTGCTCGGGCATCCGCTGACCGCCGAGGCCACCGCCGCCATCGCCGCGAAGATCGCCAAGGCGGGCGGCAACATCGACCGGATCTTCCGGCTCGCCAAGTACCCGGTGACCGCGGTCGAGTTCGCGGTGTCCGGTGTCGAGACCGAGCCGCTGCGCACCGCCCTGGTCACGGACGCGGCCGCGCTCGGCGTGGATGTGGCGGTCGTCGCGGCGGGTCTGCACCGCCGGGCCCAGCGGCTCGTCGTCATGGACGTCGACTCGACCCTGATCCAGGACGAGGTGATCGAGCTCTTCGCGGCGCACGCGGGCTGCGAGGACAAGGTCGCGCAGGTGACGACGGCCGCGATGCGCGGCGAGCTGGACTTCGAGCAGTCGCTGCACGCGCGCGTGGCGCTGCTCGCGGGTCTGGACGCATCGGTGGTGGACAAGGTGCGCGCCGAGGTCCGGCTGACGCCCGGGGCCCGCACCCTGATCCGCACCCTGAAGCGGCTCGGCTACCAGGTGGGGGTGGTCTCCGGCGGTTTCACCCAGGTCACCGACGATCTCAAGGAGCGGCTGGGGCTGGACTTCGCCCAGGCCAACACCCTGGAGATCGTCGACGGGAAGCTGACCGGCCGGGTGACCGGGGAGATCGTCGACCGCGCGGGCAAGGCGCGGCTGCTGCGCCGTTTCGCCGCGGAGGCGGGGGTGCCGCTGTCGCAGACGGTGGCGATCGGCGACGGCGCCAACGATCTGGACATGCTGAACGCGGCGGGGCTCGGTGTCGCCTTCAACGCCAAGCCGGTGGTGCGCGAGGCCGCGCACACGGCGGTGAACGTGCCCTTCCTGGACACCGTGCTGTACCTGCTGGGTGTCACCCGGGAAGAGGTCGAGGCCGCGGACACCCACGACGCCTGACACGCCTCACAGCCGGACGCGCCTCACAGCCGGACGCGCCTGACACGGCGGGACGCGAACGGGCCCGGCGGCGTGATCGCCGCCGGGCCCCGGGTCGGGCGGGCGGTCAGTCGCTGGGCGCCCAGTAGTCACTCAGTACGGCGACGCCGGGCTCCAGGCTCTTCCAGTCGCCGTCGAAGGACAGCACGGCGAAGGCGGCGGCCGGGAAGCCACGGCGGCGCATGTGCTCGCCGGCACCGTTCTCCGCCGAGCCGGAGAGGATCTCGGCGAGGCCGTGCACCCCGGGGTTGTGGCCGACGAGCACGAGGTTCCGGGTCTCCTCGGCGGTCTCGTTGAGCAGCGCGATCAACTCGCCCGGTGAGGCTTCGTAGATCCGCTCCTCGTAGACGGTCCTCGGCCGGTGCGGGAACTCGTGCACGGCGAGCTTCCAGGTCTCGCGGGTCCGGTTCGCGGTGGAACACAGGGCCAGGTCGATCGGGAGGCCGGTGTCCGCGAGCCTGCGGCCGGCCTCGACGGCGTCCTTGCGGCCGCGCTCGGCGAGCGGACGCTCATGATCGGTGACCTGTGGCCAGTCCGCCTTCGCGTGCCGGAAAAGGACGATCCTGCGGGGTTCTGCGACGCTCATGACTCCCAGCTTCGCATGAAACACGCCACCGGGCGCAGGGAGTTGACATGCGATTTCCCGGCGGTCCGGGGGCTGTGCGGGCGCGCCCGCGGGCTGAGCGCTCACCGTGCGAACAGTTCGCGCACCCGTGCGAAGAGGTCGGCGATCAGCGGTTCGCCGGCGGTGGCCGCGTGGGCGTCGGCGGGATTGAGTATCAGCGCCAGGAGAGTGACGAAGCCGGCGGCCGGCAGGGCGAGCGCCCACCAGGGCAACCGGGTCCCGACGCCGCCCGCGGTCGCCGCCGGACGGGGCCGGGTGTGCGTAGGGGCCGACATGGGTGCCTCCGCTGGTCTCCGAGGGATTCGGTGGTCCGCGCCGCGCGGCCACATCTCGAAGGTACGGATCGCGGGGCCGCGGCCCCATCCGGTGATCCACCCACTTGACCCTGACCCTGGCCCCCTAGGGGACGGGGGGCTAACCCCACCTCCCGGCACCGGGCCGGGGACGGCGGGGGCGCCGGGTCAGGGTGAGGCGAGGGAGGCGATGACGGCGATGATCACGAAGATGGCGAGGAACGCGCCGAAGACGATGAGCATCTTCTTCTGGCTGTTCTGCGGGTTCGGGTCGAGCACTGGCATACGGCAAGTCTCCCATCCCGCTCCCCCGCCGGCCGCGTGGGGGCGGCCGGGTCAGCGGGTCGCGTCCTCGCCGGCCTCGTCCTCCACCGTGCGGTCCCGGCCCGCGAGAACGCCGGCGGCCATCTGCGGCACCATCAGGGCGGCCATGAGCGCGATGGGCACGCCCCAGCCGCCGGTGTGCTGGTAGAGCACGCCCACCAGCAGGGGGCCGGGTATGGAGATCAGGTAACCGGTGCTCTGCGCGAAGGCCGACAGCTGTGCCACGCCCGCGCCGGTGCGCGCGCGCATCCCCACCATGGTGAGGGCCAGCGGGAAGGCGCAGTTGGAGACGCCGAGGAGCACCGCCCACACCCAGGCGCCGCCGGCCGGCGCCAGGTACAGGCCGGCGTATCCGGCGAGTCCGCAGGTGCCGAGCGCGAGCACGATGGGGCCCTGCCGGGGCAGCCGGGCGGCGAGTCGCGGTATGACGAAGGCCAGCGGCACGCCCATCACCATGGTGACGGCGAGCAGCAGTCCGGCGGTGCCGGCGGCGACGCCCGCGTCGCGGTAGATCTGTGCCATCCAGCCCATGGTGATGTAGGCGGCGGTGGCCTGGAGGCCGAAGAAGAGGGCGAGGGCCCAGGCGGTCCGGCTCCTGGTGACGCGCAGGCGGCGGGCGGGCTCCGCCGCGCCGGGGCGGGCCGTCCGGCGGCCGTCCGGCCCGGCGCTCCGGTTGTCGGTGCCGTGCTCCCCGGCGGCCCGGTCGTCGACCCCGTGGTCCCCGGTGCCCCGGTCATCGGTGCGGGTGCCCCGAGGCCCGGCGCCCCGGACCCGCAGCTGGGTGAGCCACGGCGGTACGGCCGCCGCGGCGAGGACCGCCCACACCGCGAGCCCGGGCTGCCAGCAGCCGCCCAGCGCGTCGACGAGAGGCACCGTCACGGCGGCGGCGAGGGAGGTGCCCAGCGCGAGGGCCATGGAGTACAGGCCGGTCATGGGGCCGACCCGGTCGGGGAAGTGCCGCTTGACGATGACCGGCATCAGTACGTTGCCGACCGCGATGCCCATGAGGGCGAGCGCGCTGGCCGCGAGGAAGCCCGCCGTGCCACCCACGTAGGGCCGGAGCAGCAGGCCGGCGGTGATGGCGGCCATCCCGGCGCACACCACCGCGCCCGGGCCGAAGCGGCGGGCGAGGCGGGGCGCGGTGACGCCGAAGACCGCGAAGCACAGCGGGGGCACGGAGGTCAGCAGCCCGGCGACGCTGCCGCTCATGCCGAGCCCGTCGCGGACCTCTTCCAGGAGGGCACCGAGGCTGGTGATGGCGGGCCGGAGGTTGAGGGCGGCCAGGACGATGCCGAGGACCAGCAGCCGGGTCTGCCACGCGCGCGTGGTAGACCCGGTGCCCCCGCCGGTGGACGGGGTACCCGTACCGGACTCCTCGTGCGTCTGCGCGGATGTCTCCTCGATCGCCATGCAGCCCATCATAGAATCATGGGATGATTGGTCCTCCATGGCCGGGTGGTGCTCGTCCGGTCCGCGCGTGCGAAGGTGTGGCATGGCTCTGACTCATCCCCGCCGTTCGGCGCTGTCCGAGCAGGTCATCGCCGAGGTGCGCAAACAGATCACCTCGGGTGTGTGGCCGGTCGGCTCGCGCATCCCGACCGAGCCCGAGCTGGTCGAGCAGCTGGGCGTCGCCCGCAACACCGTCCGCGAGGCCGTCCGCGCGCTCGCGCACAACGGTCTGCTGGACATCCGGCAGGGCTCCGGCACGTACGTAGTGGCGACGAGCGAGCTGGCGGGCGTGATGCACCGCCGGTTCGCCGACGCCGACCCCCGGCACATCGCCGAGCTGCGCGCCGCGCTGGAGTCGAGCGCTGCGCGGCTGGCCGCCGGGCGGCGCACCGAGAAGGACCTCAGGCAGCTCGACGCGCTGCTGCGGCGGCGTGAGGAGGCGTGGGGCTCGGGCGACGCGGAGGCTTTCGTGGCCGCGGACGCCACCTTCCACCTGGCGGTGGTGTCGGCCTCGCACAACGAAGCGATGATCGCGGTGTACGCGGATCTGGGCGAGGTGCTGCGGGACTGGCTGCGCGAGGACGTGGGCCGGGAGCTGACACCGGAGACCCACATGGACCACACGCGGCTGGTCGACGCGATCCGCGCGGGCGACGCGGACGCCGCCGCCGCGGAGGCGGCGAGCTACCCGTTCCTGTGCCGGCCGGAGCGGTTCACACCTTCTGGTGGCTGATCCAGACCGAGCCGACCTCCTTCCAGCAGCGCCCGGTCAGCCGTACGGTCACGGCGGGCCCCGCGTCGACGGGGCTGCCGTCGGTGTCGAGGTCCCACCAGCGCTCGCACTCGATGTGCAGGCGGACCCGGTCGGTGTCGGCGTAGGGGTTGTGGCAGTAGGCGGTCACCTGGGAGCCGCGCACACTGGTGCGGCACTCGGAGCCGAACGGCTCGGCCGCCTGCACGCGCGCGTGGGGCGCCGCGTCGTACGGCAGCAGCAGGACGACGGCTACGGCGAGGGTCACTGGGGCCAGGCTGCGGGACAGGCGCACAACGGGACCTCCTCGGCCGTACGGCTGCGGGGTGGTGCGGTCCCTCCAGCGTGCGCGTCGGCCCTGGTCACCGCCCGGTCGGGTGCGCCGAACGGGTGACGCCCCGCGCCCCCGCGCGCTGCGGGGTACGGGGCGTCACGGCCGTAGGAGGGAGATCAGGCGCCGATGGCGTGCAGTCCGCCGTCGACGTGGACGATCTCGCCGGTGGTCTTCGGGAACCAGTCGCTCAGCAGGGCGACGACGCCGCGGCCGGCCGGCTCGGGGTCCTTCAGGTCCCACTCCAGCGGGGAGCGGGTGTCCCAGACGGCGGCCAGGTCGCTGAAGCCCGGGATGGACTTGGCGGCCATGGAGCCGAGCGGGCCCGCCGAGATGAGGTTGCAGCGGATGTTCTGCTTGCCCAGGTCGCGCGCGATGTAGCGGCTGGTGGCCTCCAGGGCGGCCTTGGCCGGGCCCATCCAGTCGTACTGCGGCCAGGCGAACTGCGCGTCGAAGGTGAGGCCGACGACCGAGCCGCCGTTCTGCATCAGCGGCAGGCAGGCCATGGTGAGCGCCTTCAGGGAGTACGCCGAGACGTGCATGGCCGTGGCGACCGACTCGAACGGCGTGTTGAGGAAGTTGCCGCCGAGGGCGTCCTGCGGCGCGAAGCCGATGGAGTGGACGACCCCGTCCAGGCCGCCGAGTTCCTCACCGACGACGTCGGCCAGGCGGTTGAGGTGCGCGTCGTTGGTGACGTCCAGCTCGATCACCTTGGCGGGCTTGGGCAGCTTCTTGGCGATGCGCTCGGTCAGCGTGGGCCGCGGGAATGCGGTGAGGATGACCTCGGCACCCTGCTCCTGGGCCAGCTTCGCGGCGTGGAAGGCGATGGACGCCTCCGTCAGCACCCCGGTGATCAGGACGCGCTTGCCCTCGAGAATTCCGCTCATGGTGATCAGTGACCCATTCCCAGTCCGCCGTCAACGGGGATGACGGCTCCAGTGATGTACGAGGCGTCGTCCGAGGCGAGGAACCGCACCGTCGCGGCGATCTCCTCCGGCTGCGCGTACCGGCCGAGCGGCACCTGCGACACGATGTTGCCGCGCTGCTCGTCGGTGAGCGCCTTGGTCATGTCGGTGTCGACGAAGCCGGGCGCGACGACGTTGAAGGTGATGTTGCGCGAGCCCAGCTCACGGGCGAGGGAGCGCGCGAAGCCGACCAGGGCGGCCTTGGAGGCGGCGTAGTTGGCCTGTCCCGCGGAGCCGAGCAGTCCGACGACCGACGAGATGAGCACGACGCGGCCCTTCTTGGCGCGCAGCATGCCGCGGTTGGCCCGCTTGACGACGCGGAAGGTGCCGGTGAGGTTGGTGTCGACGACCGAGGTGAAGTCCTCCTCGGACATGCGCATCAGGAGCTGGTCCTTGGTGACGCCGGCGTTGGCGATCAGAACCTCGACGGGGCCGTGCTGAACCTCGATCTCCTTGTAGGCCTGCTCCACCTGCTCGGGGTCGGTGATGTCGCACTTGACGGCAAGGAAGCCGGCCGGCGGCTCACCCGAGCGGTACGTGATCGCGACCTTGTCGCCGGCGTCGGCGAACGCGCGGGCGATGGCGAGGCCGATGCCCCGGTTGCCTCCAGTGACGAGAACCGAGCGGCTCAACGGATCACCCTTTCGATAGCGGTCTGGCACATCCGCCCGAACACCTCGATGACAGGCGGCTTCACCTGAAACCTATCGGTCCGGTCCACGCCGGGGACATTGGGGCTTCGACAGTGGCTCATGGGTGTCGCTGTGGGGTCCCTACAGAAAGTTTGCGCGAGCGGGGCGGAAAGGTGTGGCCCGGGGAGCGGGCGGCACGACATGATCTGAGGTCGGCGGCCCGAGGTCCGAGGCCCGCGAGAACGGCGACAACCGTCAGGTCGACAGAAAGAGACGCAGGTGCCTCATAGCATCGACGAAGCCTTCACGGCACTTCCGCTGCGCGCACTCGCCGACGCCGCGCTGGCACGCGCGCGTGCGCTCGGGGCGGAGCACGCGGACTTCCGGTTCGAGCGGGTGCGCAGTGCCTCCTGGCGGCTGCGGGACGCCCGGCCGGCCGGATCGTCCGACACGACCGACCTGGGGTACGCCGTGCGGGTGGTGCACGGCGGCACCTGGGGGTTCGCCTCGGGCGTGGACCTGACGATGGACGCCGCCGCGAAGGTGGCCTCGCAGGCCGTGGCGATGGCGAAGCTGTCCGCGCAGGTCATCCGGGCCGCCGGGTCCGACGAGCGCGTGGAGCTGGCCGACGAGCCGGTGCACGCCGAGAAGACGTGGGTCTCGTCGTACGAGATCGATCCGTTCGGCGTGCCGGACGAGGAGAAGACCGGGCTGCTGGCGGAGTGGAGCCGGCGGCTGCTGGACGCCGACGGGGTGAACCACGTCGACGCGTCCCTGCTCACCGTCCACGAGAACAAGTTCTACGCCGATACAGCGGGGACGGTCACCACGCAGCAGCGGGTCCGCCTGCACCCGCAGCTCACCGCCGTGTCGGTGGACGAGTCCAGCGGCGAGTTCGACTCCATGCGGACCATCGCCCCGCCCGTCGGGCGCGGCTGGGAGTACCTGACCGGCACCGGCTGGGACTGGGACAGAGAACTCGCCGAGATCCCGGAGCTGCTCGCCGGGAAGATGCGCGCGCCGAGCGTGGAGCCGGGGCTGTACGACCTGGTGGTCGACCCGTCCAACCTGTGGCTGACGATCCACGAGTCTATCGGGCACGCCACCGAGCTGGACCGGGCGCTCGGCTACGAGGCGGCGTACGCCGGGACCTCGTTCGCCACCTTCGACCAGCTCGGCAAGCTGAAGTACGGCTCCGAGCTGATGAACGTCACCGGGGACCGCACCGCCGAGCACGGCCTGGCGACCGTCGGCTACGACGACGAAGGCGTCGAGGCGCAGTCCTGGGACCTGGTGAAGGACGGGACGCTGGTGGGCTACCAGCTGGACCGGCGGATCGCCCGGCTGACCGGCCTCGGCCGGTCCAACGGCTGCGCGTACGCGGACTCGCCCGGCCATGTGCCGGTGCAGCGCATGGCGAACGTGTCGCTGCGGCCGGACCCGGCGGGGATGTCGACCGAGGACCTGATCGGCGGCGTGGACCGCGGGATCTACGTGGTCGGCGACCGGTCGTGGTCGATCGACATGCAGCGCTACAACTTCCAGTTCACCGGGCAGCGCTTCTTCCGGATCGAGAACGGACGGATCACCGGACAGCTGCGGGACGTGGCCTACCAGGCGACGACCACCGACTTCTGGGGTTCGATGGCGGCCGTGGGCGGTCCGCAGACGTACGTCCTCGGGGGTGCCTTCAACTGCGGCAAGGCGCAGCCGGGCCAGGTGGCGGCCGTGTCGCACGGCTGCCCGTCCGCCCTCTTCAAGGGCGTCAACATTCTGAACACCACGCAGGAGGCCGGTCGATGAGCGCCCTTACCAGCAAGCCGCACGAGATCGTCGAGCGCGCCCTGGAACTGTCCCGGGCCGACGGCTGCGTCGTCATCGCCGACGAGGAGTCGACCGCCAACCTGCGCTGGGCGGGCAACGCGCTGACCACCAACGGCGTCACCCGCGGGCGTACCCTCACCGTCGTCGCGACGGTCGACGGCAAGGAGGGCACCGCCTCCGGTGTGGTCTCGCGGTCCGCGGTGACCGCCGACGAGCTGGAGCCGCTGGTGCGGGCAGCCGAGGCCGCCGCGCGCGGCGCGGGGCCGGCCGAGGACGCGCAGCCCCTGGTGACCGGGGTGGCGCAGTCCCCCGAGTTCACCGAGCCGCCCGCCGAGACCTCCTCCGCCGTGTTCGCCGACTTCGCGCCCGCCCTGGGCGAGGCGTTCGCACGCGCGCGTGCGGGCGGCCGGGAGCTGTACGGGTTCGCCAACCACGAGCTGGTGACGACGTACCTGGGCACGTCCACGGGGCTGCGGCTGCGGCACGACCAGCCGAACGGGACGCTGGAGGTGAACGCCAAGTCGCCGGACCGTACGCGCTCGGCGTGGGCGGGCCGGTCGACGCGCGACTTCAAGGACGTCGACCCTGCGGCGCTGGACGCCGAGCTGGCCGTACGGCTGGGCTGGGCCGAGCGGCGGGTCGAGCTGCCCGCCGGCCGGTACGAGACGCTGCTGCCGCCGACGGCCGTGGCGGACCTGCTGATCTACCAGATGTGGTCGGCGTCGGGCCGGGACGCGGCCGAGGGCCGGACGGTGTTCTCCAAGCCGGGCGGCGGCACGCGGCTGGGCGAGAAGCTGACCGGACTGCCGCTGAGCCTGCGCAGCGACCCGAACGAGCCGGGGCTGGAGTCGGCGCCGTTCGTGATCGCGCACTCCTCCGGGGGCGACCAGTCGGTGTTCGACAACGGGCTGCCCGTGGGAGCGGTCGAGTGGCTCTCCGACGGCGCGTTGAAGAACTTGGTCACCAGCCGGTTCAGCGCCGGGCTGACCGGGCTGCCGGTCGCGCCGTCGCTCGGCAACCTGGTGCTGGACGGCGGCACGGACCGGTCGCTGCAGGAGATGGTGGCCGCCACCGAGCGCGGGCTGCTGCTGACGTGCCTCTGGTACATCCGCGAGGTCGACCCGGCCACGCTGCTGCTGACCGGACTGACCCGGGACGGCGTCTACCTGGTGGAGAACGGCGAGGTCACCGGCGCGGTGAACAACTTCCGGTTCAACGAGTCGCCGGTGGGTCTGCTGGGTCGGGCCGCCGAGGCGGGGCGGACCGAGAAGACGCTGCCACGGGAGTGGAGCGACTGGTTCACCCGGGCCGCGATGCCCGCGCTGCGGGTGCCCGACTTCAATATGAGCTCTGTCAGTCAGGGCGTATAACCTCGTACCTGATTACGAACCCACCCGAGGAGACACGAGAACCGTGACGGACATCGTCGACGAGCTGAAGTGGCGCGGGCTGATCGCCGTGTCCACTGACGAGGACGCACTGCGCAAGGCGTTCGCGGACGGTCCCGTCACGTTCTATTGCGGTTTCGACCCCACCGCGCCCAGCCTGCACCTCGGCAACCTCGTGCAGATCCTCACCATGCGCCGGATCCAGCAGGCCGGCAACCGCCCGCTGGGTCTGGTCGGGGGTGCCACGGGCCTGATCGGCGACCCCAAGCCGACCGCGGAGCGCACGCTGAACGATCCGGAGGTGGTGGCCGGCTGGGTGGCGCGGCTGCGCGGTCAGATCGAGAGGTTCCTGGACTTCGAGGGACCGAACGCCGCGACCATGGTCAACAACCTCGACTGGACCCAGGGGATGTCGGCCATCGACTTCCTGCGGGACATCGGCAAGCACTTCCGGGTCAACAAGATGATCGCCAAGGAGGCCGTCGCCCGGCGGCTCAACTCCGACGCGGGCATCAGCTACACCGAGTTCAGCTACCAGATCCTTCAGGGCATGGACTTCCTGGAGCTGTACCGGCGGTACGGCTGCACCCTGCAGACCGGTGGCAGCGACCAGTGGGGCAATCTGACGGCGGGCGCCGATCTGATCCACAAGGTCGAACCGCACGTCGCGGTCCACGCGCTGGCCACGCCGCTGATCACCAAGGCGGACGGCACCAAGTTCGGCAAGACGGAGTCGGGGACGGTCTGGCTCGACTCCGAACTGACCTCGCCGTACGCCTTCTACCAGTTCTGGCTCAACGCCGACGACCGGGACGTCCCGACCTACCTGCGCATCTTCAGCTTCCGGTCCCGCGAGGAGATCGAGGAGCTGGAGCGGCAGACCGCGGAGCGGCCGCAGGCCCGGGCCGCGCAGCGGGCGCTGGCCGAGGAGCTGACGACGCTGGTGCACGGCGCCGAGCAGACGGCCGCGGTGGTCGCGGCGTCCAAGGCGCTCTTCGGGCAGGGCGAGCTGACCGGGCTGGACGAGGGGACTCTGGCGGCGGCGCTGTCCGAGGTGCCGCACGTCCGGGTCACCGAGCTGGCTCCGGTCGTCGACCTGCTGGCCGAGGTCGGGCTCGTCGCCAGCAAGTCCGCCGCGCGGCGGACCGTGAAGGAGGGCGGGGCCTACGTGAACAACGTGAAGGTCGCCGCCGAGGACGCGGTTCCCTCTCCCGACGAGCTGATCCACGGGCGGTGGCTGGTGCTGCGCCGCGGGAAGAAGAACCTTGCCGCCGTCGAGGTGGCGGGCGCGTAGGCGCGGCAGCGGGGCGGGGGCCGGCCGAGCCCCCGCCCCACCCGTCGGCCCGGCCGGGCTCAGGTCCGCGGTTTCCTCTTGCCCAGCGTCGCCGTGTACAGCATCTCGCCCACGCCGACGATGATCACGGCGGCGATCAGCTGGAAGGCGTGGCGGCTCCAGTCGATGCCGGACGTCTCCTCCACGCCCGCCGCGCGGGCGATCGCGTTGCCCGCGAGCGCGCCCAGGATGCCGAAGATCGTCGTGAGCCACAGCGGGCTGTACTGCTTGCCCGGGAGGATCGCCTTGGCGACGAGGCCGAGCACGAAGCCCACGATGATCGCCCACAGCCAGCCCATGGCCGCCTCCTCGCACCGGTTCGCGTGAACAGTTCCCCCAGTGTCACGGCGGGTGCGCTACGTCGCATGCTGGGTGCGGCCGTACGCGGTATCGCGCACCGGGATCGCCCGGACGTCGCCCGACCCGGTCTCGAAGACGGCGGAGCCGGGGCGTAACGTGGGAAGTCCGGGGAAATGCGGCTTGTGGGCGGACGGTGGAACGGGATGCGGAAGCAGGGTGCGGAAGGCAGCGCGCAGGTGTTCCGGATCACCGGAGCACGGCAGGGGCTGCAGGAGGACGTGCGCGGACGGCAGCGCCGGTACATCATCTCGATGTCGGTCCGCACGGTGTCGGTGATCCTCGCGGCCGTGCTGTGGAACGTGGAGCGGCATGTCGCCGTGGTGGCGCTGGTGCTCGGTGCGGTGCTGCCGTACATCGCCGTGGTGATCGCCAACGCCGGCCGGGAGAACGCGCCGTCGCTGCCGTCGACGTTCGTGATGGCACCGACCCGGCCGATGATCTCGGCGTCGCAGGCGGAGGAACGGTACGCGGAATCGGCCCCGGAGGACGAGGAGCGCGAGAGCGCCGAGCGCCGGCCGTGAGGGCACCGCGCGCCAAGCTCAAGAAAAGCTCAAGATCTGTGCTGCCGTTCAGGTCCCTGGGAGGGGTGGGCCGTGACATACTGCGTACGCGCTCCGCATCCCCCGTCGGAGCGACGGACCGACGCCGGGCAGCTCCCCCCGTGGCTGCTCGGCGTCGCCTTTTTGTGTACGGAAGTCAGGGGATGCAGTAGTGAGTGACGAGACGCCGATCTGTTCCGCCAAGGGCTGCCGCACCGCCGCGGTGTGGGTGCTGGCCTGGAACAACCCGAAGCTCCATACGCCGGAGCGGCGCAAGACCTGGCTCGCGTGCGAGGAGCACCGTGAGCATCTGTCGCAGTTCCTCGGGGTGCGCGGCTTCCTGAAGGACGTCGTGGCGCTGAGGGAGTGGGTGGAGCGGGAGGAGCGGAAGGCGGGCTGAGGCGCCCGGCTCAGCCGCCGATCGCGGACATCGGGCGTTCCGGCTGGACGAAGGAGGGGTCATCGAGGCCGGCGCCGGCCTTCTTGCCCCACATGGCGAGGCGCCAGATGCGGGCGATCTCCTCGTCGGGAGCGCCGGAGCGCAGGGCGGCGCGCAGGTCGGTCTCCTCGCGGGCGAAGAGGCAGGTGCGGACCTGGCCGTCGGCGGTGAGGCGGGTCCGGTCGCAGGCCGAGCAGAAGGGGCGGGTCACCGAGGCGATGACGCCGACGACATGCGGCCCGCCGTCGACCAGCCAGCGCTCGGCGGGCGCGGAGCCGCGCTTCTCCTGGCTCTCGGGGGTGAGGGTGAAGCGGGTGCGCAGCGAGGCGAGGATGTCGTCGGCGGTGACCATGCCGTCGCGCTTCCAGCCGTGCTGGGCGTCGAGGGGCATCTGCTCGATGAAGCGCAGTTCGTAGTCGTTGTCCACGGCCCAGGCGAGGAGGTCGGGCGCCTCGTCCCCGTTGAGGCCCGGCATCAGGACGGAGTTGACCTTGACGGGGGTCAGGCCGGCCTCGCGGGCGGCGTGCAGACCCTCCAGGACGTCCTTGTGGCGGTCGCGGCGGGTGAGGGTCTTGAAGACTTCGGGTCGCAGGGTGTCCAGGGAGACGTTCACCCGGTCCAGGCCGGCCGCTCGGAGGGCCGGGGCCGTGCGCTTCAGGCCGATGCCGTTGGTCGTCAGGGACATCTTGGGGCGCGGGGCCAGGGCGGCGACGCGCTCGACGATGCCGACCAGGCCGGGGCGCAGCAGCGGCTCGCCGCCGGTGAAGCGGACCTCGTCGATGCCCAGGGTCCGCACCGCTATGTCGATCAGCCGGACGATCTCGTCGTCCGTGAGCAGGTCGGGCTTGGCCAGCCACTGCAGGCCCTCTTCGGGCATGCAGTAGGTGCAGCGCAGATTGCAGCGGTCGGTCAGCGAGACCCGCAGGTCGGTGGCCACTCGGCCGAAGGTGTCGATGAGCACGTGGCCCCCTCCCTCGTCGTGGATCGGTCGTCGTCCCGGATCGGTCGTCCCGCCTCGGTCACGAGCCTACGTGACCGCACTGACAACGACACCGGCCGGATCCCACGACGCGGAACGCGGCCGCCTCGTAGGGACCTACGACGCGGCCGCGCGGGGTGTGCCGTCAGTGGGCGCCGGTGCCGGTCAGGGACCGGACCTCCAGCTCCGCGTACTTGTCGCTGTCGGGTTCCTCCTTCGACACCAGGGTGCCCACGATGCCGAGCAGGAAGCCGACCGGGATGGAGATGATGCCGGGGTTGTTCATGGGGAACCAGTGGAAGTCGACGTCCGGGAACATCGACGACGCCTTGCCGGAGACCACCGGCGAGAACAGCACGAGGCCGACCGCTGTGATCAGACCGCCGTAGATCGACCACAGGGCGCCCTGGGTGGTGAACCGCTTCCAGAAGAGGCTGTAGATGATCGTGGGGAGGTTGGCGGAGGCGGCGACCGCGAAGGCGAGGGCCACGAGGCCGGCCACGTTGATGTCGCGGGCCAGGGCGCCCAGGACGATGGAGACCGCGCCGATGCCGACCGTGGCCCAGCGCGCGGCGCTCACCTCCTGCTTCTCGCTGGCCTGGCCGCGCTTGATGACGTTGGCGTAGATGTCGTGCGCGAACGACGAGGACGAGGCGAGGGTGAGGCCGGCGACCACCGCGAGGATGGTGGCGAAGGCGACCGCGGAGATGGTGGCGAGCAGGATGGCGCCCCAGGTGGAGTCGACGCCGCCCAGGTGCAGCGCGAGCAGCGGGGCGGCGGTGTTCCCGGCCGGGTTGGAGTCGGTGATCTCCTTCGGGGTGATGAGCGCGGCGGCGCCGAAGCCGAGGGCCAGGGTCATCAGGTAGAAGGAGCCGATCAGGCCGATGGCCCAGATGACCGACTTCCGGGCGGCCTTGGCGGTGGGCACGGTGTAGAAGCGGATCAGGATGTGCGGCAGGCCCGCGGTGCCGAGGACCAGGGCGATGCTCAGGGAGATGAAGTCGAGCTTGGTCATGCCGTCGACGCCGTACTTCAGGCCGGGCTCCAGGAAGGCGGAGCCCTTGCCGCTGTTGTCGGCGGCGGCGCCGAGCAGGTCGGAGACGTTGAAGTCGAACTTCAGCAGCACCAGAAAGGTCAGCAGCAGGGCACCGGTCATCAGCAGTACGGCCTTGACCATCTGCACCCACGTGGTGCCCTTCATGCCGCCGATGGTGACGTAGACGATCATCAGGACGCCGACCAGGGCGACGATGCCGATCTTGCCGCCGTCGCTGGTGATGCCGAGCAGGAGGGACACCAGGACGCCGGCACCGGCCATCTGGGCCAGCAGGTAGAAGATCGAGACGACGATCGTGGAGGCGCCGGCGGCGGTGCGGACCGGGCGCTGCCGCATGCGGTAGGCCAGGACGTCGCCCATGGTGTAGCGACCGGAGTTGCGCAGCGGTTCGGCGACCAGGAGGAGGGCGACCAGCCAGGCGACGAGGAACCCGATGGAGTACAGGAAGCCGTCGTAGCCGGCGAGGGCGATGGCGCCGGCGATGCCGAGGAAGGACGCGGCGGACATGTAGTCGCCGGAGACGGCGAGGCCGTTCTGGAAGCCGGTGAACTGCCGCCCGCCGGCGTAGAAGTCGGCGGCGTCCTTGGTCTGGCGGCCGGCCCAGACGGTGATGACGAGGGTCGCCACGACGAACAGGGCGAACAGGCTGATGATCAGACCTCTGTGTTCGCTGGCCTCGTTGGCGGCCAGGACGGTCTGCTGCGCGATGGTCATGCGGCGCCCTCCATGCGGGACTTGATCGCCTCGGCCTGCGGGTCGAGTTTCGCGGCGGCGTGGCGGGCGTACCACCAGGCGATGAGGAACGTGGTGAGGAACTGGGCGATGCCGAGGACGAGGGCAACGTTGACGTTGCCGACGACCTTGGTGTCCATGAAGCCGCCGGCGTAGATGGACAGCAGGACGTAGAGCAGGTACCAGGCGATGAAGCCGGCGGTCAGCGGGAACGCGAAGGAGCGGTAGGAGCGGCGCAGTTCACCGAACTCCGCGCTCTCCTGCACCGCGACGAACTCCTCGGTGGGCGGGAGTTGGGCTGGGGTCTTCGAGGGGGGCGGTGTCTCGGTGGCCACGGAGTCTCCTCGTGATGCGGGTGGCGGGATGCAGGGGGATCGATCGTGCTCGGGCTCCCTGTTCAACGTCACGGCGCCCCGCATGACGCGGTTCAACTCGTCCGGGTTCTTTCGAAAGTCGTTCTCGTAAGTCATTGCTGGCCAGGGGAGGCGGGAGATAGCTTCGGGCCTGCACTGTTCGTCATGTACCTGCCCGAGCACCACCTGTGTCTCGGGCTGGTTCCGTTTCCGGATGATGTGGAGACCCCATGGCTCATCTGCCTTCCAGACGCCGTCTCGCTCTCGCGGTGCCCGTAGTGCTCTCGCTGACCGCGTCCCTCGGCTTCCTGCCGTCGGCCGCGTCGGCGGCCCCGGTCCAGGCCTCCACCGCACAGGCCGCCGAGGCCGGCACCCTGACGTACGTCGTCAACACGAAGGTGGACCACCGCACCATCAGGTCGGTGAAGAAGGCGATCGGCGCGAACGGCGGCACGGTCGTCGTGGCGTACGACAAGATCGGCGTGATCGTGGTGAACTCGGCGAACCCCGATTTCGGCGCCCAGATACGCAAGGTGCGCGGTGTGCAGTCCGCGGGCGCGACGCGCACGGCTCCGCTGAGCCTCGCGGGGACCACGGACGAGGGCGCGGTGCAGTACCTGTCCGAGGAGGAGGCGGGGAAGGTCTCCGCCGCGTCCACGTCGGCGGGTGAGAGCGAGCCCCTCGAGGCCGACCAGTGGGATCTGCGGGCGATCGGCGCCGACAAGGCCGCCGAGATCAACCCCGGCAGCGACAAGGTGACCGTCGCGGTGATCGACACCGGCGTCGACGACACCCACCCGGACATCGCGCCCAACTTCTCGCCCTCCCAGTCGGCGAACTGCGTGAGCGGCAAGGCGGACACCACCTACGGTGCCTGGCGGCCGGTGGACGCCGACCACTACCACGGCACCCACGTGGCCGGTGAGATCGCCGCGGCCCGCAACGGCATCGGTGTCGCGGGGGTCGCCCCCGGGGTGAAGGTCGCGAGCATCACCGTGGCCCAGCCGGACGAGACGCAGCTGTTCTACCCCGAGAGCGTGGTCTGCGCCTTCGTGTTCGCCGCCGACCACGGCGTGGAGATCACGAACAACAGCTACTACGTCGACCCGTGGCTGTACAACTGCATGGACGACCCGGACCAGAAGGCCATCGTCGACGCGGTCAACAGGGCCCAGCTGTACGCCCAGCGCAAGGGCACGCTCAACGTGGCCTCCGCGGGCAACTCCAACGACGACCTGGACGCGGACGCGCTGGTCGACGACTCCAGCCCCGACGACTCCACGCCGGCGACCCGTACGGTCGACCCGCACGAGTGCTTCGACATCCCGACCCAGCTGCCGGGTGTCGTCACGGTGAGCGCGACGGGCGTGAAGGGCGCCAAGTCGTACTACTCCAGCTACGGCTTCCGCGTCGTCGACGTCGCCGCTCCGGGCGGCGACCGCTTCCAGATCCCGGACACGCCGTCCGGCAACGGCCGCATCCTGTCCACGCTGCCGAACAACGCGTACGGCTATCTGCAGGGCACCTCGATGGCGTCCCCGCACGTGGCCGGCGTGGCGGCGCTGCTGAAGTCCAAGCACCCGTGGGCGACTCCGGCGCAGCTGCAGATGCTGCTCAAGGTGCAGGCGGACAACCCCGGCTGCCCGACGGAGCCGTACGACGGCAACGGCGACGGTGTCGTGGACGCTACCTGCGTGGGCCCCAAGCCGCTCAACGGCTTCTACGGCTGGGGCATCGTGAACGCGCTGCGGGCGGTCAGGTAGTCACCATGGCGCCCATGGCGGGCTGAGGTGACGTGAGGGCCGGGAGGGCGGACGGGACATCCCCGTCCGCCCTCCTTCGCATGTACGCACGCACCTGCGACTGTGCGCACGTTCGTGCGACCCGGGGCAATATATTGATTGAATCAATAATGCATAGTACAGTCATGACTGCACTCGAGTTCGCTTGGTCGGAACTGGGCGGTGATCCCGCCCTCCTCGCGCGCGTGGCGACCGTCGTCCGTGACCGCGCCCTGCCGGCACGACTGCCGGTGCGGGAGCTGGCGCGGGACTGCGTCGGCGCGTGCGCCCTGGCCGCCGCCGAGCTGGGAGCCCTGCGGGCGGGTCTGCCGCAGGTACCCGAGGTGCGGGTGGACGACGGGGCCGTGGCCACCGCGTTCGTCAGCGAGCGCCATCTGCTCGTCGACGGGCGCGCGCCGCAGGTCTTCGCGCCGCTGTCGCGCTTCTGGCGGACCGCCGACGGCTGGGCGCGCACCCACGCCAACTATCCGCACCACCGGGTGCGGCTGCTGCGGGCCCTCGGACTCCCGGCGGCGACGGACGACCCGCTCGTGGTCGAGGCCGCCCTGCGCGAGCGCTCCGCCCTGGAGGTGGAGGAGACCGTCTACGCCGCGGGTGGCCTGGCGGTGGCGCTGCGTACGCCCGACCAGTGGGCCGGCCACGAGCAGGCGGCGGCGCTGTCCGGCCGGCCGCTCGTCGAGCGGGCCCGACTGGACTCCGCCCCCGCGCGCGTGCTCCCGCCCCTCGACGGCACGCCGCTGCTGCCGGCGGCGGGGCTGCGGGTGCTGGACCTGACCCGGGTCATCTCCGGGCCCGTCGCCACGCGGACGCTGGCGCTGCTGGGGGCGGACGTCCTGCGCGTCGATCCGCCGGCCCTGCGCGAACCGGCCGACCAGCACGCAGACACCGGCTTCGGCAAGCGATCGGCCCTCCTGGACCTGCGGACCGACCGGGCCGCCTTCGAGGAACTGCTCGCCTCGGCGGACGTCGTCGTCACGGGATACCGGCCCGGCGCGCTGGACCGTCTGGGTCTGTCCCCCGAGGCGCTGGCCGAGCGCAGACCCGGGCTGGTCGTGGCGCAGGTGTCGGCGTGGGGCGCGTGCGGGCCGTGGGGCGGGCGGCGCGGGTTCGACAGCCTGGTGCAGGCCGCCACGGGCATCGCCGCGATCGAGGGGTCGCCGGAGCGCCCCGGCGTCCTCCCGGCCCAGGCCCTCGACCACGGCACCGGCCACCTCCTCGCGGCCGGCGTCCTGCGTGCCCTGACCGAGCAGGCGCACGAGGGCGGGTCACGGATACTGCGGCTGGCCCTGGCGCGGACCGCCGCATGGCTGACGGGCACGGGACCGGCGGGGGCGGCGGACGCGGCCGACGGGCGGCCCGGCGAGGCGGGGGCCGCCACGGGCGGCGGGGCGGGACGCGTACCGCCGGGTGCCGCGAGCGCGGGAGACGCGGGCGCGACGCTCGGCGAGGGCGGCGGGGCGGGACGCGTACCGCCGGGTGCCGCGAGCGCGGGAGACGCGGGCGCGACGCTCGGCGAGGGCGGCGGGGCGGGGCCCGTACCGCCGGGTGCCGCGGGCGCGGGAGACGCGGCCTGCGTCGCCACGGCGCGCCGGGGGCTCCGTGACGCACCCGACGGTGCGAGGCTCACCTGGCCGGGGGCCGCCGGCGGGAACGCGGGTCCCGGTCCGCGCAACGGCACACGCGGCGGGGCCTGCGGCACCTCGAACCGCGAGGCGCCCCAGGGCGCACACCGCTCGGCGGAGCGCCCCTCGTCCGGCGCGGCGGGCCCGGGCGGCGGGGCGTCCGACGGCACGCGGGTCCGTGTGCGTCACGGCGGCCCCTACGGCGGGCCCGAGCCCTGGCTCGCCGAGGTGGACAGCCGCCTCGGGCGGCTGCGGTACGCGCTGCCGCCCGAGGCGTTCGAGGGAGGGCCGGTCGACTGGGCGCGGCCGCCGGGGCCGTGGGGTGACGACCTGGCGCGCTGGTCCTGAACTCGCCCGGGGCCCCGCTGGACCGGACACCCGCCCGGGTGCGGACGTCCGCCGGCTCAGGGCGTGGCCGTTCGTTCCGGCTGGTACGACGCCGTACGGGCGGGCGGGGCCGCGAGGACGCCCCGGGCGAGCAGGGCCTGCGCGGCGACGTAGGTGAGCATGATCCACAGGTCGGGGCGCGGTGGCTGCGGCCAGTCGGCGACGCCCGTGGCGATGAGCGTGTCGGAGAGCACGAAGAGCGCGCCGCCGGCACCGGCGACCGGGCCCAGCCGTGCTGCCGCCGTCCAGGCCATGGCGGTCAGGAGGGCGCTGTAGCAGACGACGGGGAGGCGGAGGTCCGCCGGCAGGTCCGGGACGAGCAGGACGAGGGTGGCGGTCAGGACGGCGGCGTAGCAGGCGAGCAGGAGCCCGGCACGCGCGCGGTGCGGGCCGGCTCGGGTGAAGAGCACCAGGTAGCAGACATGGCCGGCGGCGAAGCAGCTCATCCCGGCGAGGAAGGCGGCGTCGGCGTCGGACAGGAGCAGGACGTCGCCGCCCCACCCGCACAGCAGGGCGGCGACGAGGAGCCGGGGCGCGCCCCGGCGCGCCGCCCAGGCGGCGAGCAGCGGCATCAGCAGCGGCTTGGCGATCAGATGGCCGGGGCCGAGGCCGGCCGCGAGGGAGCCGAGGTCGGCGACGGCGACGAGGCCGAAGGCGGGCAGCGGGAACCGTGGGGATCTCACGCGGCCACGGTCTCCTCGGCGGCCGGTTCCACGGCGGGCGCGGCCGGCTGCCAGCCCGGACCGCGGAACACCCGCCCGGCGCGCTCGCGCCAGCCGCGCGCCGCCTTGATGTCCCTGGCGATCGCCACGTACTCGTGGGTGGCCACCTTGATCGGGTTGAACGTGTTGATGTTCTTGGTCAACCCGTAGACGGGCCGGTCCACCTCGGGCACGAACGACCGGAACAGCCGGTCCCAGACGATGAGGATGCCGCCGAAGTTGCGGTCCAGGTAGCCGCCCTGCGAGGCGTGGTGCACCCGGTGGTGGGAGGGGGTGTTGAACACGAACTCGAACCAGCGGGGCATCTTGTCGATCCGCTCGGTGTGGATCCAGAACTGGTAGACGAGGTTGGCCGAGGAGCAGAAGGCCAGCGCGGCCGGGTGCACACCGGCCGCGACGAGCGGGACGTAGAACGGCCACACCGTCAGGGACGTCCAGGGCTGGCGCAGCGCGGTGGTGAGGTTGAACTTCTCGCTGGAGTGGTGGACGACGTGGCAGGCCCACAGGATGCGGATGACGTGGTGGCCGCGGTGGGACCAGTAGTAGAAGAAGTCCTGGGCGAGCAGCATCAACGGGACCGTCCACCACAGGACGGGGACGCGCAGCGGGGTGAGTTCGTAGACCGCCGTGTAGATCGCGAGGATGGGGATCTTCCAGAGCAGGTCGAAGACGAGACTGCCGAGCCCCATGGTGACGCTCGTCGCGGCGTCCCTGGCCTCGTACCCGGCCGCCTCCTCGTCGGGATGGATCCGCACGCTGATCATCTCGATCACGGCCAGCAGCACGAAGGCGGGTATCGACCACAGCACGACATCGGGCAGGTTCGGCATGAAGGCACCGTAGAACCGGCGGTCGGCCACGCCTAGACGTTGTTACCGACAAGTATTACCGGGGGTACGCGCTTGCTTGTTGGTGATCTCCGCCAATGGACCGGGCCGCCGGGCCTACGATGCGCGGGGCGAGGTACGGGGAGGCAGCGGGGATGCAGGGACTCGAACTGGTGCTGGCGCGGGTGGCGTCGACAGTGGCGTCGTCCGTCGTGAGGTCGGTGCTCGCGAAAGTCACACCAGGGCGCGGCGCGGGTCTGGTGACGGATCCGGTACGGCCCTCGCCGAAGCCGGCGGGGCCGGAGAAGCTGGCCCAGGTGCTGGGCGGGCGGATCGCAGGCCGGTACGCGGCGCTGCCGGAACACGAGCGGCTGGCAGCCGTGGCCGCGGTCGAGGACTCCTTCACTTCGTCCGGTGCCCTCGACGCGGACCGGCTGTTCTCCGCGGACCTCGACCCCGTACGCCTGTCGGCCGAACTTCGGCGGCCGGTGACCGACTTGGCACCACGCGCCCAGGATCTCTACGCCGAACTCCTGGAGCTGTGCTGCGAACACCTGGTCGACCAGCTGACCGCGCACCCGTCATTCGCGGCGCGGGCGGCCGTGGAGCAGACGCGGCGCACCGGGCGCCTGCTGCGGCAACCCGAGGAGGTGGGGGCGCAAGCGCCCCCCGTGTCAGCCTTCGAGGCCCGGTACGCGGGCTTCATCGCCGGAACGCACCACCGGCTGGAGCTCTTCGGGGTGACACTCGGCGGGCGGCGCCGGGCCGAGTGGCCGCTGGACACGGCGTATCTGAGCCTCTCGGTGAGCGGAGACGAGCGTCACGCCCCGCGCCCTGAACGAATGCCCGAAGGGCAGACTTCCGTGAGGGTGGAGCAGGCCCTGGCGGACTGCCACCGGCTGCTGCTGCGGGGGCCCGCCGGATCGGGGAAGTCGACGCTGCTGCAGTGGCTCGCGCTGAACGCAGCGCGGCGCAGCTTCGGCTCGGAGTTGGCGGATTGGAACCGATGCGTACCGTTCGTGCTGCGGCTGCGTTCCTTTCACGGTCCGGGCGGCCTTCCGCTGCCGGAGGACTTCCTGTCCGCCGCCGGCGTGCCGCTCCGGGCACCGGACGGTTGGGTACAGAAACTCTTGCTCGCCGGCCGGGCGTTGGTGCTGGTGGACGGGGTCGACGAGGTCCCGTCACGCATGCGGGACCGTACCGAGACATGGCTGAAGGCGCTCGTCACGGCCTTCCCCGATGCACGGTACGTGGTCACGACCCGCCCTTCCGCCGTCCCGGAGGACTGGCTGGCGGCCCTGGAGTTCAGCGCGCACACCTTGCTGCCGATGGACCGCGAGGGCATCAGAACCTTCGTGCGGCACTGGCACGACGCGGCGCGGCAGGAGTACGGGGCAGACACCGAGCGGGAGCCGCTGGACCGGTACGAGGCGAGCCTGAGCGAAGCGCTGACCACGCGCCGCGACCTGGGCCGGCTGGCGACGAACCCACTGATGAGCGCACTGCTGTGCGCGCTCAACAGCGACCGGCGCATGCACCTGCCGCGTGCCCGCAAGGAGTTGTACGACGCCGCGCTCGACATGCTGCTGGTCCGGCGGGACAGCGAGCGGGACATCGCCCCGGTGGAGGGCGTGGTGCTGTCCCGGGAGGAGCAGACGGCACTGCTGCAGAGGCTCGCCTACTGGATGATCCGCAACGGACAGGTCGAGGCGGCCCAGGACGAGGTCGTGGCCATGCTCGACGAGTGGCTGGCGGCGATGCCGCAGGTACGCGACCAAGGGAGCGCCGAGCGGATCTTCTCCCACCTGCTGATCCGCAGCGGGCTGCTGCGCGAACCGGTGCCTGGTTACGTCGACTTCGTGCACCGCACCTTCCAGGACTACCTCGGCGCGAAGGCGGCGGTCGAGGACCGGGACTTCGGGATGCTGGTGCGGCACGCCCACGACGACCAGTGGGACGACGTGGTGAGGATGGCCGTCGGGCACTCGCGCATGGCGGAACGCGGGCGGTTGCTGCGGCGGCTGATGCGACGCGCCGACAAGGTCCGACGACACCGGGAGCGGCTGGTGCTGCTGGCGGCGGCGAGCCTGGAGCACGCGGCTGAACTGGAGCCGGAGGTGCGGGAGGAGGTGCAGCGCCGGGCTGCGGAACTTGTGCCACCGCGGTCGGCAGCACAGGCGGATGAACTCGCGAAGGTGGGCGAAGTGGTGGTGGAACTGCTGCCCGGCCCTGAGTGCCTGGACGAGGCCACGGCGGCGGCCGTGGTCCGGACGGCCGCCTTGGTGGGCGGACCGGTGGCGCTCGTACACATCGCACGGTTCCGTCAGGACACGCGGTTCGAGGTCTGCCGTCAGCTCAGTCACGCGTGGCGTCGCTTCGACACCGAGGAGTACGCGGACGCCGTACTGTCCGCCGCGACACTCGGGGAAGCCTTCCTGCACGTCGCCACGCAGGAACAGGCGACCGCGCTCGAACGGCTGCCCCAGATCGAGCAGTTCCACCTCGACGGACCACTCGGTGTCCCCGAGGCGATCGCCGGGCGCACGGGGACCAGGATGCTGTTCCTGAACCGCGACCCTTTCCTCGACGACCTGTCGCCGCTCGCCGGACTGACCAGCCTGCAACTGTTCGGGATCGACGGCTGCCCGAACGTCGTCGACCTCACCCCCGTACGTCAGCTGCCGATCACCCGGCTCCACATCTACGACGCCTCGCCCCGGCTGTCCCTCACTCCGGTCGCCGGGCTGACCGACCTGGAACTGCTCACTCTCGACTACGCCCCCGAGGGACTGCGCAGCGTGGCGGATCTCCCGGCAGGCCCCGGGCTCACGCGCCTGGGGCTCTTCCTCAGGGCGCGGCACGTCCGGCTGGACGGTTTGTCGCGGTGGCGTCGTCTGAACTGGCTCAGCGTCGCGGGACCGGATCACGTGGAACAGTTGGCCCGCCAGGGGGAGGTTCTCGGCATCGCCGAACTGCAGATCGTGTCAGCACACGAGATCCCCGCCGACACCCTGGTGCGCCACCAGGACCTCACGACGCTCACTCTCTATGACTCCGGGTTCGCCCGAGGCACGGCCCCCTTGGGCGACCTGCCGGAGCTGCGCATGCTCAACCTGACGAACTGCTCCGGTCCGGTCGACCTGACGCCCCTGGCCGAGCTGCCGGACCTGGTCGTCCGGTTCACCCCGGGGACGGAGCTGCGCGGCACCGACCGCTTCCCGCCGGAGCGCCTTGTGCAGCTCCGGCACTAGGTCTATCAACCCGTGACGTTCGGAACGCGGCGGCCCGGACTGAGTGCCCGTCAAGCCGCTCGGGGCGGTCCGCCGGGACACCGCACATCGCTGTCAGTCCGGGACCGTATCCTCAGTGACCATGCTCGAAGACCGTACGACCGAAGCGTTCTCCCCCGCTCCGTGGCCGGCCGCGTATCCGCAGGGGTACGCGGTCGTCGACGTGGAGACCACCGGGCTGGCCCGGCACGACCGGATAATCTCCGCGGCCGTGTACCGGCTGGACGCGCGCGGTGAGGTCGAGGACCACTGGTACACGCTGGTCAACCCGGAGCGGGACCCGGGGCCGGTGTGGATCCACGGGCTGACGCGCGAGACGCTGGAGGGGGCGCCGCTGTTCCAGGACGTCGCCGGGGAGTTCGCACGGCGGCTGGCGGACCGGGTGCTGGTCGCGCACAACGCCGTCTTCGACTGGCAGATGATCGCACGGGAGTACGCGCGTGCTCGGTCCGCGGCGCCGGTACGGCAGCGGCTGTGCACGATCGCGCTCGCCAAGGAACTGGGCCTGCCGCTGGCCAACCACAAACTGGAGACCCTGGCCGCCCACTTCGGCGTCGTCCAGCGGCGCGCGCACCACGCGCTCGACGACGCGCGCGTGCTGGCGGAGGCCTTCCGGCCGAGCCTCAGGGCGGCCGCGGCGGGCGGGGTGCGGCTGCCGCTGCACGAGTGCCGGCCGCTGACGGAGTGGCAGGACCACCCCGCGCCGGTCATCGGCCGTCAGCCCGGCGGGCAAGGCGGCTACGGCGGTCACCGGACGGGCGGTTGGCGCCCGTCCCGCAAGAGGCCCGCATGCCCCTACCCCAACCCAGGACGCTACGAAGACGGCAAAAGGCTCAAACAGGGCATGCGGGTCGCCTTCTCGGGTGACACCTCCGTCGAGCGGGAACTGCTGGAGGACCGCGCCACCGAGGCCGGGCTGCATGTCGCGACCAGCCTCTCCCGGCTGACCAGCCTGCTGGTCACCAACGACCCCGACTCGGGCACCTCGAAGGTGGTCAAGGCCCGGCAGTACGGGACTCCGGTCGTCGACGAGGCCGCGTTCGGGCAGTTGCTGCGGGATGTCGAACCCGCGGACGAGTGACCCGTCCCTCCGGGTGATTGACGCGCGACTCGCCCGGCGCCCGCTCGCCCGTCCCGCGCCGACGGCCCACCCTGTGGCGCATGGCGAGATGCGAAGTTTGCGGCAATGACTACGGCATGACCTTCGAGGTGCACGCGCAGGGCGCGGTGCACGTCTTCGACTGCTTCTCCTGCGCGATCCACCGCATGGCCCCCATCTGCGAGCACTGCCGGGTACAGATCATCGGGCAGGGCGTCGAGGTCGAGGGTCACTTCTACTGCGGCGCCCACTGCGCGCGGGCGGAGGGGAAGGCGGGGATCGTCGACCGGGCCTGACCTCCCACCCGCCCCTCGGCACCCCACGACGGGGAGGTACCGTCGTGGGGTGTACCGCTTCCTGTTGTCCCGGCAGTGGGTGATCCTCACGCTGATCGCCCTCCTCCTCATCCCCACGATGATCAGGCTGGGCTTCTGGCAGATGCACCGCTACGAGCAGCGCACCGCCCGCAACCAGCTCGTCGCCGACGCCCTCGCCACCGATCCGGTGCCCGTGGAGTCGCTGACGTCCCCGGGGCACACCGTCACCACCGGCGAGCGGTACCGCAGGGTGACGGCACGGGGGCACTTCGACACCGGCCACGAGGTCGTCGTCCGGCGGCGCGTCAACGCCGACGAGACGGTCGGCTTCCACGTGCTGACCCCGTTCGTCCTGACGGACGGCAAGGTGGTGCTCGTCAACCGCGGCTGGATCCCCGCCGCCCGGAGCCAGACGGACTACCCGAAGGTCCCCGCCCCGCCGAGCGGCGAGCTCACCCTCACCGGGCGGCTGATGCCCGACGAGACGACCGAGGCGAGCGGCATCAAGGACCTCCGGGGCCTGCCGGACCGGCAGGTCATGCTGATCGACAGCGAGCGGGAGGCCCGCCGTCTCGGCGTCGAGGTGCTCGGCGGCTACGTCGTGCAGACCGCGCCCCGGCCCGCCGACGGCACGCCGGAGCTGATCGGCAAGCCCGGCAACGAGAACGCCGCGCTGAACTACGCGTACGCCGTCCAGTGGTGGCTGTTCGCCGTCGGCGTCCCCGTCGGCTGGGTGATCCTCGCCCGCCGTGAGGCCCGCGAGCGTGCGCAGCAGGCCTCGGAGGCGGCCGAGGAGACGGCACCCGCTCCGGTGTGAGGGCCCGCCCCGCGGGCGGGGGCCGGTCCCCCGCCCGGCACGTCCGCCCCACCCCAGGAACAGCAGGGGCGGGGCGGACGTGCCGGTGTCCGGTCGGGACGGGCACGTCCGCGGCGCGGTCGGTCAGCAGCAGCGGGCCGGGGCGTCCGCCTCGCGTCGCGCGTGGCGCATGCGCTCGTACGCGCGGCGGGTCGGCACCGGGGCGAGCGGGTGGTGGCTGCGGTGCCGTGCGCAGTAGCGGTCGTACTCCGCCTCTCCGGTCAGCTCCCGCGCGTACCAGGCCAACCCCGCCAGCACCTTCCTGGCCGCCGCCCTCATGATCCCGCCCCCACCAGGGTGTCGTCGTCGCGGCGCTCGGGTACGCCGATGCGGGACTCGACGTGCGGCGCCTCGGTCGTCGGCACGGGCCCGCCGGTCCGGACGGCGCGGACGCAGACCACGGCGCAGTTCACCAGGACGACGAGGACCAGCAGGAGGAAGACGGCCATGAGTACGCCGTCGACCGTGTTGTTGACCACGATCCTGTGCATGTCGTCCATGTTCTTGGCGCCGGGCAGGAGCTCGCCGGCGTCGGCGGCCCGGGCGTACTTGTCGCGCAGGGCGAAGAAGCCGATCTTCGGATCGCCGGAGAAGATCTTCTGCCAGCCGGCCGTGAAGGTGACCGCCACGTCCCAGGCCAGCGGGACGCCGGTGACCCAGGCCCAGCGCAGCCTGCCGTGCTTGACCAGCAGGGTGGTGGTGACGGCCAGGGCGACCGCGGCGAGCAGCTGGTTGGCGATGCCGAACAGCGGGAACAGCTGCCTGATGCCGCCGAGCGGGTCGGTGACGCCGGCGTACAGGAAGTAGCCCCAGGCGCCGACGACCAGGGCGCTGGTGATCCAGATGCCCGGCTTCCAGGTGACCCGGCCGATCGGCTTCCAGACGTTGCCCAGCATGTCCTGGAGCATGAAGCGGCCGACGCGGGTGCCGGCGTCCACCGTGGTGAGGATGAACAGCGCCTCGAACATGATGGCGAAGTGGTACCAGAACGCCTTCATCCCGGAACCGCCGAGCACCCCGGCGAAGATCTCCGACATGCCGACGGCCAGGGTGGGAGCGCCACCGGAGCGGCCGACCAGGGTCTTCTCCTCGACGGCCGCCGCCGCGGCGGTGAGCTGGTCGGGGGTGATGGCGAAGCCGATGCCGCGGACCGCCTCGGAGGCGCTCTGCGCGGTCGGGCCGAGCAGCGCGGCCGGGGAGTTCATCGCGTAGAACAGGCCGGGTTCGAGGACGCAGGCGGCGATCAGGGCCATGACGGCGACGAAGGACTCCGTGAGCATGGAGCCGTAGCCGATCAGCCGGACCTGGGACTCCTTCTGGATGAGCTTCGGCGTCGTGCCGGAGGAGACCAGCGCGTGGAATCCGGACAGGGCGCCGCAGGCGATGGTGATGAACAGGAAGGGGAACAGCGACCCGGCGAACACCGGGCCGTCGCCGGTCGAGGCGAACGCGGTCACCGGCTCGGCCTTGAGGTTCGGCGCGGCGACCAGCACACCGACGGCCATCAGGGCGATGGTGCCGACCTTCATGAAGGTCGACAGATAGTCCCGCGGGGCCAGCAGCATCCACACCGGGAGCACGGAGGCGACGAAGCCGTAGCCGATCAGGCAGAAGACCAGGGTCTCGGGGCTCCAGACGAAGTACTCCGCGAGGGAGGAGTCCTGGATCCAGCCGCCGCCGAGGATGGCGGCCAGGAGCAGCGCCACGCCGATGACGCTGGTCTCCACGACCCGGCCCGGCCGCAGCCGACGCAGGTAGACGCCCATGAAGAGGGCGATGGGGATGGTCATGGCGACCGAGAAGGTGCCCCACGCGGACTCGGCGAGGGCGTTGACGACGACCATCGCCAGCACCGCGAGCAGGATGATCATGATGGCGAAGACGCCGATCAGCGCAGCGGCACCGCCCACTGGGCCGATCTCGTCCCGGGCCATCTGACCGAGGCTCTTGCCGTCCCGGCGCATGGAGAGGAACAGGACGATCATGTCCTGCACCGCGCCGGCGAAGATCACCCCGGCGACGATCCAGATGGTGCCGGGGAGATAGCCCATCTGCGCGGCGAGCACCGGCCCGACCAGCGGACCCGCGCCGGCGATCGCCGCGAAGTGATGGCCGAACAACACCCGCTTGTCGGTCGGGTGGTAGTCGACGCCGTCCTCCAGCCGCTCGGCCGGAGTGGCCCGGGTGTCGTCGACCCGCAGGACCCGGCGGGCGATGAACCGCGCGTAGAAGCGGTAGGCGATCGCATAGGACCCGAGGGCGGCCACGACCAGCCAGACGGCCGAGATCTCCTCGCCCCGGGACAGCGCGAGCACAGCCCAGCCGAGGGCACCGGCGAGGGCGACGGCGCTCCAGACCACGACAGACTTCAGGGACATTCGGGATGCTTCCGGCGCCTCGCGGCCGGATTCGGGCATGGCTGACACGGGCATGGCGGCTCCTGACCTGGGCGGATGTGCGCAGCGGGGGAAGCGGAAGGGGACGTGCGGCCGTAGCGGGGTCCCCGTCCCCGCCGGTCTGTGCAAGAGTTGCGCACCCGTCGGAGACGGTTGACAGCGAATTTCCAGAAGATTTCCGGCCGGTTCCGTGTCAACCGAACCGGCCGTCCGCGCAACTCTCGCGCGAGGGCAGCACACACCAAGGACGGTGACCCATGGCCGATGCCGCCATGACCACGACTTTCCTCGCCGTGATCGGCGGGGCGTCGCTGCTCGCCGTCACCGCCCGCCGTCTGCGCCCGACCGACCGGCTGCCCTCGCTGGAGGGCTGGGCGCTGGCCGACCGGAGCCTCGGCCCGGTGTGGACGTGGCTGCTGCTGGGCGGCACCGTCTTCACCGCGTACACCTTCACCGCCGTGCCGGGACTGGCGTACGGCAACGGCGCGCCCGCGTTCTTCGCGGTGCCGTACACGGTGGTCGTCTGCCCGCTCGCCTTCGTCCTGCTGAGCCGGCTGTGGTCGGTGGCCCGCCGGCACGGGTACGTCACCGTGGCCGACTTCGTGCGCGGACGCTACGGCTCGGCGCCGCTGGCCCTGGTGGTGGCGCTGACCGGCATCCTGGCGACGATGCCGTACCTGGCGCTGCAACTGCTGGGCATCCGCGCCGTGCTGACCGCGGGGGGTGTCTATCCGCGGGGCGCGGCCGGTGACCTGGTGATGGTGGCGCTGTTCGCGGGGCTCGCCGTCGCCACCTACCGGCACGGGCTGCGGGCACCCACCGTCATCTCCGCGCTGAAGGCGGTGGCCGTGTTCGTCTCGCTCACCGCCGTGTGCTGGCTGGTGCTCCGGCGCCTCGGCGGCCCCGGGGCGGTCTTCGAGGGGGCCGCCCGGCGGCTCGGCGGCACCGGCGTGTCCGACTCGGCGCTGCTGCTCACGCCCGAGCAGCAGCCCGCGTACGCCACGCTCGCCCTGGGCTCGGCGCTGGCGCTGCTGATGTACCCGCACGTGCTGACCGCCTCCTTCGCGGCCGACAGCGAGCGCACCGTGCGCAAGGCCGCCGTGGCGCTGCCCGCCTGGACCGGGCTGCTCGCGCTCTTCGGCTTCCTCGGCGTGGCGGCGCTCGCGGCCGGTGTCCGGGCACCCGAGGGCGGCGCCGAGGCGGCCGTGCCGATGCTGGTCGACCGGCTGATGCCGGGGCCGCTGGCCGGGCTGGTGTTCGGTGCGATCGTCGTGGGGGCGCTGGTGCCGGCCGCCGTGATGTCGATCGCGGCCGCGACCTGCTTCGTGCGGAACGTGTACGTCGAGTACATCCACCCGACGGCCACCCCGAAGCGCCAGGTGCGGATCGCCAAGGCCGTGTCGCTGACGGCGAAGGTGGGCGCGGTGGCGTTCGTGTTCGGGCTGCGCGACCAGGACGCCGTCAACCTGCAGTTCCTCGGCGGCGTGTGGATCCTGCAGATCTTCCCCGCGGTGGCGGTGGGCCTGTTCACCCGCCGTCTGCACCCGCGGGCGCTGCTCGCCGGATGGGCCGTGGGCATGGCGGCGGGGACGGTCATGGTGGTGCGGGAGGGGTTCTCCTCGGTCGTGCCGTTCGGTCCCGCCGACCGGCCGCTGGAGATCTACGCCGGTCTCGCCGCCCTGCTGCTCAATCTGCTCGTCGCGGTCGCCGCCACCGCGGTCCTGGACCGCCTCGGTGTCCCGCGCGGCACCGACGCCACCGGCCTGCCGTCCCGCCTGAGGGTCAGGCGGCGCCCCGAGACGGGAGCGAACCACCCGTGAGACGCAGACAGAACTCCCCGGCCGTGCTGCCGACGGTGCCCCGGCCCGCGGCCGAGCCCCTCGCCCCCGGGCCGGGCGATCCCGACGAGCTGGAGCGGGAGGGGGGGGTCGGGGGCTTCTTCGAG
>NZ_CBDQZH010000062.1:0-36686 GCF_965341775.1 Streptomyces sp. bgisy159
CCACTCACCACTCCCTACAATTCCGCCCGCGTATAATCTCGGGGCCGGAAAACGATACCCCCAACATCTCCCCGATGACACGCAACCACCACAGAACCACCTGCCACGGGACCCACCGAATCCCAACCGCACGACCGAAACGATGGACGAAGCTGCCAGGCTCACGATGGCAGGACTGCCGGAAGGATGCGGCGCAGCCACCCTCGGCAGCGCCTCTGCCGCGCAAGCTCAACAGCCTTCGGTCTCAGCCGCCCAGAACATGGGCTCCGGAAGCTCCACCCTGGAGCAGGCGCTGCCTCCGTCCTTGCCCAAGCCGACCAGCTGCCGAGCGCGGTGCTGAAGCTCCTGCAATGAGACGCTCTGCCGCAGATGGCCTCAGCGGGCTGGCAGTGCCCACGCCGCCGCAGCCTTCCGAAGCGCTCCGTTCGAGCTTCAGCGAGGTTGCCGATCACCAAGGAGCGGGTCAGGGCGTGACGGTGTGCGTGTCCGTGCCGGTGGAGCCGGCGAAGTCGGCGCTGCCGGGGTACGCGGCGGTGATGGGGTGGGTGCCGACGTTCAGTGGCACGTTGACGGCGGTGGTGGCGCTGCCGTTGACGAGAGGGGAGCTGACGGAGGAGCGGTTGGCGATGGTGAAGGTGACGCTTCCGGTGGCGGTCCCGGCTCCGGGCGCGACAGGTGTGACGGTCGCTGTGAGGGTGAAGGGCTGTCCTGGCCGCGATGGGTCTGGGGAGGAGACCAGCGTGGTGGTCGTCAGTGCCCGGTTGACGGTGTGCGGGTCGGTGCCGCTGGAGCCGGCGAAGCTGGTGCTGCCGGTGTAGGTGGCGGTGACCGTGTCGGGGGCGTCTCTCCTGCTGGTGTAGGGGCGGGTGACAGTGGCGCTGCCGGAGGCGAGGGTGGCGGTGACGAGGCTGCTGCCGTCGCCGAAGTTGAAGACGACGGTGCCGGTGGGCGTGCCTGCTCCGGGGGTGACGGGTGCGACGGTGGCGGTGAATGTCACTTGCTGGCCGACCACCGACGGGTCCGGAGCGTCGGCCACGGTCGTAGTGGTCGCCGCGCGGTTCACGGTGTGCAGTGCGGCGCCTCCGGAGGAGACGAAGTCCAGGTCGCCGCTGTAGGTGACGATGACCGCGTCGGGGCCGCCGGAGCGGCTGGTGTAGGAGTGGCTCACGGTGGCCGTGCCGTCGGTCAGGGAGACGGTGGCAGGGGTGGCACCGTCGCCGAAGTCGAGCGTGACGGTGCCGGTAGGGGTGCCCGCACCGGGGACGAGGGGTGCGACGTCGGCGGTAAAGGTCACCGCTTCGCCGACCACCGACGGATCCGGCGCCGACGTCACGGTCGTGGTGGTCAGAGCCCGGCGCACCCTGTGGGTGTACGGGCGGGTGGAGCCGGTGAAGTCCGCGTCGCCGTCGTAGGCGATGGTGACCATGTACGGACTGCCCGCGGCGCTCGTATAGGTGTGGTCGGTGGTCGCGACCGCGTCGGTGAGGGGCAGGGTCACGGGCGCGGTGCCGTCACCGAAGTCGAGCGTGACGGTGCCGGTGGGGGTGCCCGCACCGGGGGCGACGGGCACGACAGTGGCGGTGAAGGTCGCCGGCTCGCCCACCACGGACGGGTTCGGTACGGACGCCAGCGCCGTGGTGGTCGCCAGCCGGTGGAGGAGATGGCCGCGACGGCGGCCCGGCTGCTCGTGGAGCAGCTGGCCGGCACCGCCCAGCAGCCCTCGTCGGTGGTCTTCGAACCGGAGCTGGTGATCCGCGAGTCGGCCTGACCCTCGGTGCCGGTCCGTCCGGGAGCGCACCGAGGGTCGGCCACCCGGGCTCAGGACACGCTGCTCCGGTGCGCACGGATGATCTCCGCGTAGCGGCGCCCGCTGCTCTTCAGCGTGCGCCGCTGGGTCGCGTAGTCCACGTGGGCCAGACCGAACCGCTTGTCGTATCCGTACGCCCACTCGAAGTTGTCCAGCAGCGACCAGGCGTAGTACCCCGCCAGCGGGGCGCCCTTGCGCACCGCGCGGGCACAGGCGGCGAGGTGCTCCTCCAGGTACCGGGTGCGTTCGGGGTCGTGCACGCTGCCGTCGGCGGCGACCGTGTCCGGGTAGGCGGAGCCGTTCTCGGTGATGTAGAGGCGGCGCACCCCGTAGTCCTCGGTCAGGCGCATCAGCATGCCCTCCAGGCCCGCCGCGTCGACCGGCCAGTCCATGCCGGATCGGGGCACGCCGGGCACCCTGACCTCGCGGGCGTACGGCACCGGGCCCTCGGGGTCGTCGGTGACGACCACCGGGAAGTAGTAGTTGAGGCCGTGCCAGTCGGTCGGCGTCGCCATCACCTCCAGGTCGCCCGGCCGCTCGGGCAGCTCCACTCCGTACAGCTCACGCATGTCGGCGGGAAAGCCGCGCCCGTACACCGGGTCGAGCCACCAGCGGTTGCTGTGGCCGTCCATGCGGACGGCGGCCGCGGTGTCCTCGGGGCGGGCGGAGGCGGGGTCGACCGTGGAGTGGTTGGTGACCAGGCCGATCTGCGCCCCGGGCACGGCGGCCCGGACCGCCTGCACCGCCAGGCCGTGTGCGAGAAGGAGGTGGTAGGAGGCGCGTACGGCCGCGGTGAGGTCGGTCAGGCCGGGGGCCATCCGGCCCTCCAGGTGCCCTATCCAGCCTGAGCACAGCGGCTCGTTGAGGGTGGCCCACCGGGTGACGCGGTCGCCGAGCCGGGCGGCGACGACCGAGGCGTAGGAGGCGAGGTGTTGCGCGGTGTCCCGCTCCGTCCAGCCGCCGCGGTCCTGGAGGGCCTGCGGCAGGTCCCAGTGGTACAGGGTGACGAAAGGGGTGATGCCGGCGGCGAGCAGGGCGTCGACGAGGCGGTCGTAGAAGTCGAGACCGGCCGGGTTGACGGGTCCGTCGCCGCCGGGCAGAACGCGCGGCCAGGCGATGGACATGCGGTAGCCGTCGGTGCCGAGTTCCCGCATCAGGGCGATGTCCTCGGGCCAGCGGTGGTAGTGGTCGCACGCGATGTCGCCGTGGTCGTCGTTGTCGACCTTGCCGGGGGTGTGGGAGAAGGTGTCCCAGATGGACGGGGTACGGCCGTCCTCGGCCACCGCACCCTCGATCTGGTAGGCGGAGGTCGCGGTGCCCCAGGTGAAGTCGGCCGGGAAGGCGGCCAGGTCGAGGGCGTGCGGGGCTGCGGATTCGGACACGGAAGACCTTCCAGGGATGCACGGGGAAGCGGGAGAAGGGCAGGAGCCTCGCGCGGGCGCTACTTCACGGCACCGGCGGTCAGACCGGTGATCAGGTAGCGCTGGAGCAGCAGGAAGCCGGCGACGACCGGCACGCTCACCACGAGGGACGCCGCCATGATCTGGTTCCAGTACACGTCGTTGAGCGTGGAGTAGCCCTGGAGACCGACCGCGAGGGTCCGGGTGGTGTCGTTCGTCATGACGGAGGCGAAGAGCACCTCGCCCCAGGCGGTCATGAAGGCGTACACGGCGACCGCGATGATGCCCGGCACGGCGGCCGGGACGATCACCCGGAACAGCGCACCAACCGGACCGCACCCGTCGACCTCGGCCGCCTCGTCCAGGTCACGCGGGATCGAGTCGAAGTACCCGATCAGCATCCAGATGGAGAACGGCAGGGAGAAGGTGAGGTAGGTGAGGATCAGTCCGCCGCGGGAACCGAACAGGGCGATGCCGGTGGCGTTGCCGATGTTGACGTAGATGAGGAACAGCGGCAGCAGGAACAGGATGCCGGGGAACATCTGCGTCGACAGCACGGTGACCGTGAAGACCCGCTTGCCGCGGAAGTCGTAGCGGCTGACCGCGTAGGCGGCGAAGACCGCGATGGCCACCGAGCAGACGGTGGCGGCGCCCGAGACGATCAGGGAGTTGACGAAGTAGTCCGCGAGCGGGACGGTCTCCCAGATGTCGACGTACGGCCGGACGGTGAGCCCGGAGGGGATCCACTGGAACTTCTCCGACACGTCCTCCAGCGGCTTCAGCGAGCTGGAGAGCATCACGTACACCGGCAGCAGCACGAACACGGTCAGGCCCGTGAGGAAGATCCGCCGGGTCCACAGGAAGGACGGCGGGGCGGACATCGGCGAGCGCGGGGCGCGCCGCTTCGAGGTGTCAGGCACGGGCCTTGCCTCCCCGGCTGGTGACCAGCAGGTAGACACCGGTCACGACGAGCAGGAACAGCAGCAGCAGGACGGACATGGCCGAGCCGGTGCCGAAGTTCCAGGTCTGGAACGAGGACTGGTAGATGTGCAGGGAGATCAGGTCGGCGGACTCCGGGGCCGCCTTGCCGAACAGCACGAACGGTGTGTTGAAGTCGTTGAACGTCCACAGGAACAGCACCAGCACCAGCACCTGGTTGACGGGGCGCAGCGACGGCAGGGTGATGTGCCGGATCTGCTTCCAGACACCCGCCCCGTCCAGGGCGGCCGCCTCGTACATGTCCTTGGGGATGTTCTGCAGGCCGGCCATCAGGGTCAGGAAGGCGAACGGCCAGCCCTTCCACACCGACACGGTCAGCAGCGCCCAGAACGCGTTGTCGCCGACGAGCCAGAAGGCCGGGTCGTCGCCGATGCCGAGCTGGTCGTGCAGCACGTGGTTCACCAGGCCGTTGTCGCGCTGGAACATGAACACCCAGGTGATGACGGCGGCGTAGACGGGCAGCGCGTACGGGACGAGGAAGAGGGTGCGCAGCAGGCCCCGGCCGCGGAACTTCTCCTGGAGGAAGACCGCGGCGGTGGTGCCGATCAGCCAGCACAGGCCCACCGAGCAGACGGTGAACAGGCAGGTGGTCAGGAACGACTTCAGCAGTGCCTCGCCCACCGGGGCGTCGAAGTCGACCGCCATCCGGAAGTTGTCGAGGCCGGCCCAGGGGGCGTCGGACCAGTTGGAGATGTAGAACTGGGTCAGTTCCTTGAAGCTCATGACGATGCCCATGAGCATCGGCACGAGGTGGACGAGGAGTTCGAGGACCAGGGCGGGCAGGAGCAGCAGGTAGGGCAGTGAGACGTGGCGCAGCCGCCGCCCGGAGCGGCGGGGGTTCCGTTGCGCTCCTGGACGGTCGTGCTTGCCCGTCGTGCCCGGTCCGGTCCGGTCGTGGCGGGATGCGACGGTCGTGGTCATGGGAGGATCGCGCCTACTTCTTCGGCATCTGCTGCTGGGCCTTCTCGAGCTTCGCGCGCACCGACTCCGTGGTGACGGGGCGGCCGGCGGCGGCGTCGGCGAAGAGGTCCTTGACGGCGGTGCCGACGACGGTCTCGAACTGGGACTCCTCGGGGACCTGCGGCAGGGCGGCGGCGCTGGTGGCGAGGGTGTCACGCAGCACGGCGACGGCGGGGGCGGCGAAGGCGGCGTCCTGCTGGGCGCTCTTGACCGGCGGGATGGAGCCGTAGGCCTTGTTGAGGATCTTCTGCTCCTCATCGCTGGTCATGAACTTCACGAACTCCAGTGCGCCGTCGAGGTTGTCGGTGTTCTTGAACACCGACAAGTTGATGCCGGCGACCATGGAGTTGGTGGCCTCACCGGTGCCGGGCCGGCCGGACTGGACGGGCGCGGGCGCCACGCCCCAGTCCTCGTCCTTCATGCCCTGGGCCTTGAAGGTGGCGGAGGCGGTCTGCCAGAGCACCATGCCGGTCTTGTCGTTGGAGAAGTCGCTCAGGGACTGGTTCTGGGCGTACTCGGCGTTGCCCGGGGCGACGATCTTGTGCTTGGCCATGAGGTCGACGTACTGCTTGACCGCGGCGACCGCGCCGTCGGAGGTGAAGTCCGGCTTGCCGTCGGGGGTGAAGAAGTCCGCGCCGTGCTGTTTGCCGAGCACGAAGACCTGGTGGATGTTGTTGGAGAGGTTGGAGCCCTCGACGCCGATGCCGTTCTTGCCCTCGGCGGTGAGCTTCTTGCCGGCGGCGATCACCTCGTCCCAGGTGGCGGGCGGCTTCTCGATGCCGGCCTGCGCGAAGAGCTTCTTGTTGTAGTAGAGGGCGTACGCCATCGAGTACAGCGGCACGGCGGCCGGGTCCTGGCCCTGGACGCCGGTCGAGCCGAGCGCGGACTCCACGAAGCGGTCCTTGCCGCCGATCTTGTCGAGGTTCTTCTCGTCCCAGGGGAGCAGCGCGCCGGTCGCCTGGAGCGAGGCGGACCAGGTGTTGCCGATGTTGAGGACGTCCGGGCCCTGCCCGGAGGTGGTGGCGGTCAGGATCCGGTTCAGCAGGTCCGACCAGGGCACGACCTCCAGCTTCACCTCGATGCCGGTGGCCTGCTCGAACTTGTCGAGCTCGGGCTGGAGGACCTTCTTGTCGACCTCGATGCTCGCGCCCTGGTTGGAGGCCCAGTAGGTCAGGGTCTTGGGCGAGTCGTTCGACCCCCCGCCCGTCGAGGAACCGCCTCCGCAGGCGGCCGCGGTGAGTGCGAGGGACAAGGTGACGGCGCCGGTGACTGCGGCTCTGATTCTGCGCATGGCTGCTCCGGACCCTTTCAGGGGAGGGCGTGGGAACCGGCACGGCGAGCACCCGACAGGCTCTCCGTACGGCTTAATTTAGGTCGTGAGTTAATAGCTATGAGAAGGGTGGGTCAAGGCCCCCGCCACGGGTATGTTGAGGGCGGGGAGCCGGAGGACAGGGGGCGAAGTGCCAGCGAGGAGTGGCCGCACGGTGCGTGACCTGCGGCGCGAGAACCGAGCCGCGGTTCTGCAACGGTTGTATTTCGACGGGCCGCTCAGCCGCCTCGCCCTCGGCCCCGCCATCGGGCTCAGCTCCGGCTCGGTCAGCAACGTGGTCGCCGAACTCGTCGCCGACAAACTGGTCGAGGAGGCCGGCAGCGTCGACTCCGCCGGGGGCCGGCCGCGCACCCTGCTGCGGGTCAGCCCTGCGGGCGGCTGCATGATCGGCGTCGACATCGGCGAGACCCGCGTCAGGATCGAGCTGTTCGACCTGACGCTCACCGAACTCGCCCGCACCGAGCGGGCCCTGTCCACCACCGGGACCGACCGGCACGCCCGCTACGACGTCGCCGTCGTCGTCCGGCACGTCCAGGACGGCGTCGCCGAAGTGCTGCGCCGGGCCGGTGTCCCGGCCGAGCGGCTGCTCGGCGTCGGCATCGGCGTACCCGGCATCGTCGAACGCACCCCGCAGGACGGCGCCGTGGTGCACGGCCAGACCATCGGCTGGGACGGCGTCCCGCTGGAGCGCCTGCTGCGCGAGAGCGGCAGCCTGCCGTCGAACGTGCCGTATCGCATCGACAACGGCGCCAAGACCCTCGGTCAGGCCGAGATGTGGTTCGGCGCCGGGCGCGGCGCGCGCAACGCGGTCTTCGTCCTCTTCGGCTCCGGCGTCGGCGCCAGCCTGTTCTCCGAGGACATGGGACCCGGCCGGGCCGTCGAATGGGGCCATCTGACCGTACGGGTCCGGGGCCGCCGCTGCCGCTGCGGCACCCTCGGCTGCCTGGAGGCGTACGCGGGCGCGGAGGCGCTGCTCGACCGGTGGCGGGAGGCCGGCGGCACCCCGCCCGAGGGCACCCACGAGGAGACGGCGCTCACCGCGATGCTCGCCGCCGCCTACCCGGACAGCACGCGGGCGGAGCCCGACCGGACCGCCCTCGCCGTACTGGAGGAGACCGCCGAATACCTGGGCGCCGGCCTCGCCGACCTCATCAACCTCTTCCGACCCGAGCGCATCCTCGTCGGCGGCTGGGCCGGACTCCAGCTCGGCAGCCGCTTCCTCGACGCGGTCAAGACCCACGCCATGGCGTACGCGCTGCGCCACCCCGCCGCGCGCACCCGCATCGACCTGGGCAGGCTCGGCCCCGAGGCGGTCACCGTCGGCGCGGCCATCCTGCCCCTCGCCGACTTCTTCGCCCGCGGCGGCCACCGCCCCAAGGAGCAGCCCAGCGCACCGGCTCCGGCGTGGCGGACGGCGATACGGGACCGGATGACGTCGTGAACGCTCCTCCCCTCCTGCCGTGGCGACCGTGTTGCCGAGCGCGGTGCCGGGTCAGGTGCTCACGCCGGTCGAAGCCTCGCGGTTCCCGGCCGGTTCCGGCAGGCCGGTGGGACCGGTCGGCGGCGGGGTGTCGCCGGCGGCCGGTTCGGCGCTCTCACCGAGGAAGCCGCCCGACTGGTGCTGCCACAACTTGGCGTAGGCACCGTCCGCGGCGAGCAGTTCCCCGTGCGTGCCCTGTTCGACGACGCGTCCCCGGTCGAGGACGACGAGGCGGTCCATGCCGGCGACGGTACTCAGGCGGTGGGCGACCACCAGGGCCGTGCGTGAGTCCATCAGCCGCCACAGGGCGTCCTGCACGAGGAGCTCGCTCTCCGAGTCCAGCGCGCTGGTCGCCTCGTCGAGCAGCAGGATCGGGGCGTCGCGCAGGATGGCCCTGGCGAGAGCGACACGCTGGCGCTGGCCGCCGGAAAGCTTCACTCCCCGCTCCCCCACCAGGGTGGCGAAGCCGTCGGGGAACCGGCCGGCGAACTCCGTGACGTGGGCGGCCGCGGCCGCCGCACGGATCTCCGCGTCGGTGGCGCCGGGCCGGGCGAAGGCGATGTTGTCCCGCAGACTGCGGTGGAACATGGCGGGTTCCTGCGGGACGTAGGCGATCAGTGAGCGCAGGTCGGCCTGGCGCAGCCGGCTGATGTCCTGACCGCCGATCAGGACGCGTCCGGCGTCGATGTCCGACATCCGCAGCAGGAGCCGGGTGAGGGTGGTCTTGCCTCCGCCGGACCTGCCGACCAGGCCGATCCGCGCTCCTGCGGGCACGTCCAGGTCGAGGCCTTCGAAGATCGGCTCCGCACCGGCGTGGGCGAACGTCACGGCCTCGAAGCGGATGCCGGTGTCCCGTGGGGACAGCGCTTCGGGATCCGGTGGATCGAGCACGGTCGGCGGGTCAAGCAGCAGTTCGGTGAACTGGGCGGCCTCCGTCATCGAGCTCTCCAGCCGCCGGTAGATCTGGTTGAACTCGAACATGATCTGGGTGGCGTTGGAGTAGTAGGTGAACGCCACCACGATCTCCTCCACCCCCCGGCCCTGCCCTCCGAAGGCGATGGCGACGAGCAGGCCCAGCACGTTGGTCAGTACGGACATGGGGGCGATGAGGGTGTCGACGCGCAGATTGCCGTAGTCCCACGACTTCAGCGTCAGGCGCCGGGAGTCCGCGACGCGGCTACGGTGCTCCTCGGCCTCCCGCCGCTCGGCGGCGAACGCCCGGATGGTCTCCATGTTCGTGAGGCTGTCGGCGACATGGCCGGAGACCCGTGCGATCGCCGCCTCGCGTTCGTTGACGAGCGCCTGACGGCGCAGGACGAGAGGCGCCGCGGCCACCGCGGTCACGGCGATCATCAGCAGGAGGCCGACGACGAGCATCGGTGCGTAGCTCCACAGGACCACGGCGCCGAACACCAGGGGCACGAGGCTGCCCACGATCCGGTACGTCAGCGTGTCGACGAAGTCCTCGAAGCGCTTGCCGAAGCTCAGCACCCGTTTGGTCAGCGAGCCGGCGAAGTTGTCGTGGAAGAACGCGGCGTCCTTGGCGAGGAGTTCGTCCATGCCGCTCACGTACAGGTGCTCCATGCCGAGGGCGTCCACCCGGTTCAGGCAGTGCTGCCCGATCCGCCACACGGCTTCGGCGAGCAGCAGCGCCGCGCCGAAGCCCAGCACGTACGGCAGTGCGGAGGTCAGGGTGAGGCCACCGTCGTCGGCGGCCTGCCCCGCCAGTCTGGCGATCAGCAGAGGGGCCACGTAGCGGATGCCGATGTTGCCCACGGCCGGCAGAAACAGCGCGGGCAGGGCGAGCCGCCGTAGTCGGAACAGCTCCTGGCCGTAGCGGCGCAGCGCGAGAACGACCGCGCTCCTGCCCGGCGTCGGCCTGTGTACGTCTGGGGTCGCCATCACACTCCTGGGGGTCGGAATCCGGAAGTCTCCCGCGGGAGGACGGCACCGGTCCAGGCATTTACCGCGGATGGGCGACAACCGGACACTCCCCTGACGCTTCCCACGTCAGTCGGCACGATGGCCGCATGGCCCCGTCTGACACCGGTCCGCAGATTCGGGGTGACGTTCGCGCCGCTGTCCCGGGCGGGGTGCGGGCGTTCAAAACGATCGTTGCCGCCCGGCGAGGCGGCGGAGGCAGGCCGTGAACCCGGCGGGCGGCGGCGTCATCCCCCGATGCGGGTCAGGGTCTTCAGCGCGGGGATCACCGCGCGCAGGTCGTCGCCCTGGACCGACGTGGTCGCACGGGCGCCGGTGGCGGACGGGGCGTTGAAGGCGATGCCGAGGCCGACGGAGTCGAAGAGGGGGCCGTCGGCGGCGCAGGCGCCCACCGCCGCGCAGTCCTCAGGGGTGACGCCGAGTTCGCCCGCCCGCCGACGGGCGAACTCGCTCTCGTCCGTGAGGACGGTCATGTCGCCGGTCTTGCCCGTGAAGCGGCCCTGCGACGCCTCCAGGGGGCATCCGAAATAGGAGTGGGCACCGAACCGGTCGGCGAGGTGTGCGCCGACCGGGGCCCAGGTGAGGCTGGAGATGACCGGCACCAGACCGTTGCCCCAGCACCAACGGGTCGTCTCGGGGACGCCCGGGAGCAGGGGCAGGCCCGTGAGCTGCGTGTGCAGGGCCCCCTCGGCGATCCCCGCCCAGCGCGCCGCGTCGGTCTCCCCGGTTTCATGCAGGCTCGACGGGCCGCTCAGGCCGAGGCGCTCCTCGAGCAGGCGGGAGAGGCTGCCTCCCCGGACCAGGACGCAGTCCAAAGAGAAGAACACGGCGGCGGTGTGAGCAGACATGAGTCTTCGACTATGCCACCCGTGAGGGGGCTCACACCAGAGATGTGAGTGATCCTTCACGACTGGTCACATCGTGATCGCTCCAGTCCGCCGTGCGCCGCCTTCCGGGCCGTCGTCAGGGGCATCGTGTCCCGTCGTATGTTCCCTTCGGAGTCCACGACCGGGGGGACCTCTACAAGAGCGCTGACCAGATCAGCGACACCGTCCTCGACGCGCGGCGCGGCATGCGGTCAGGGACGGTCAACGCACTGAGGTGTGGCGCAGGCGTCCGGCCCACGCGGGGGTTTGCAGCGCGTCGGCCGCGTCACGGGGGATGCTCAGGTGGACGTCGCGGCTGTGGTCGTCGTCCGGGGTCGGGGTGATGAGGACCGTCCACGGGATGGGATTCGCCGGGAACTCGAACCAGAACGGCCGCCCGGCGCCGAACTCGACGGCGTAGACAGGGATCCGGCTGGAGTTGTTCAGGGCGACCGTGCCCTCGAACGCGTCCAGGGCCATGCGGCTGAACACGCGGCCGGAGCGGCCGGCCGAGCGCTGGGCCTCCAGGAAGGCGGCCTCCTGGCGGATCCGGTCGGGGGTGACGCGGTCCAGGGCGGCCCGTGCGGCCGCGACCGTGTGCGCCAGGGGTTCCTCCCGCAACTCCCGGGCCGGGAGCACGGCCGTGGTGTTGGAGACCGCGTTGCCCCAGTAGCCGTCCGGGAGGCTGCCCTTGAGCGCGGTGCGCAGCCCGACCACGATCCCCAGGCGTTCCTCCGCGCCGGGTTCCCGGTCGCGCAGCGCACCGAGGACGCGCCACAGGTGCGCCCCGAGTGCGTCGCCGCTGGACGCCGGCGGCCGGTCGGCGTCCTGGCCCGCCCGCGCCGTCTCGCGCAGGGCGAGGACCTCGCCGGCGGTGAACCGGACGGTGAGCGTGCGCATCTTCCGCGCTCCGGCGTTGACCTTCCAGAGGAACCCGGCCTTCTGCCGTGCGGTGACCACGGTGTACTGGGGGTCGTCCGGTGCCGGACGTACGCCGTCGGCGAGTCGGCCGAGCAGGGCACGGTCGTACGGCGCGGCCCGGGTCTCCTCGTCGGCGTGCGTGCGGGACCAGTGTTGCAGGAAGTCCAGGTAGCCGGTGCCGTCGACCACGGCGTGGTTGATGGAGACGCCGAGCACGGACCCGCCGCCGCGCATATGCGTGACCTTGACGGAGAGCAGGGGCGTGTCGTGGCCGACGACGCGGAAGGCGTTGACGGGGTGGATGTAGCGGCGCAGGTCCTGCCGCGCCGGCCGGTCCGGCCCGTAGTCGGGCATGGCCCGGTCCGAGTGGGCGACGGAGAGGACGGCGCCGGCGTCGTCGCACGCCACGGCGAGTCCGCCGTCCGGATCGCGTACGAGGCGTCCGGTGAGCAGCGGATAGTGGGCGAGCGTGCGGCGCAGGGAGTCCTCGACGGCGTCGTCGTCCAGCGTCCGCCGGTAGAAGAAGGTGCGCGGCGTGGCGAACGTGCCGTTCATCAGGTCGTGCACGCCGAGCCGGACACGCACGCCGTACGGCGCTCCTGCGCGCAGGACGACGGTGCGCCCGGGGTTGCCCACCGGCGGGCGGCCGATCTTCATGGGAGTCTCCAGGGACGGGCGGGGGGCCCGCGCCGGGCCCGGCACCTCAGCCTGCCGGGACGGGACCCGTGAATCCCCTAGAACTTGCGGCGGTGCACACGGCCGCCCTCACGACGGGTCCCGGCGGTGGTCAATGTTTGGTGGATCCCTAGATTCGGCCGGTGTTCCTGGCCCGGGGGCACGGCCGCGTGCTGGTCTGGGGTTCCCCCGATCGAACGATACGGGCGTGGGGACCCGCTTCGACTGCGAGCCGGCCGTACGTCTCGTCCCCACCGGCACACACAGGAGGCCATCAGCCGTGGGGAACGACAAGACCGAGATCCTCGACCTGGTCCGCGATTACCACCGTTCCACCGTCTCGTCGGGATTCGTTCCGGGTGTCACCCCGGTGCAGGCCTCGGGTGCGGTGCTCAGCGAGGACGACCGGGTGGCCCTGGTGGAGGCGGCGCTCGACATGCGCATCGCCGCCGGTGTCAGCTCGCGTCGGCTGGAGCGTGCGCTGGCGAGGTACTTCGGGCTGCGCAAGGCGCATCTGACCAATTCCGGTTCGTCGGCCAACCTGCTGGCGCTGGCCAGTCTCACCTCACCGCAGCTGGGCGAGGACCGGCTGAAGCCGGGTGACGAGGTGATCACGGTCGCCGCCGGCTTCCCCACCACGGTCAACCCGATCCTGCAGAACGGTCTGACGCCGGTCTTCACCGACATCGAACTGGGCACCTACAACGCCTCGCTGGAGCGCGTGGAGCAGGCGATCGGCCCCCGCACCCGCGCCATCATGATGGCGCACGCCCTGGGCAACCCCTTCCAGGTGAAGGAGATCGCCCAACTGGCCCGGGACCGCGACCTGTTCCTCATCGAGGACAACTGCGACGCGCTGGGCAGCACCTATGAGGGGCAGCTGACCGGCACCTTCGGTGACCTCGCGACGGAGAGCTTCTATCCCGCCCATCACATCACGACGGGTGAGGGCGGCTGTGTTCTCACGGACAACATGGTCCTGGCGCGGATCGTGGAGTCGATGCGGGACTGGGGCCGCGACTGCTGGTGCGAACCGGGCGAGGACAACCGCTGTTTCAAGCGGTTCGAGCAGCAGATGGGGTCGCTGCCCGAGGGCTACGACCACAAGTACATCTTCTCCCACGTGGGTTACAACCTGAAGTCGACCGACGTGTCGGCGGCGCTCGGGCTCTCGCAGCTGACCCGGATCGACGAGTTCGGCAGGGCCCGCCGTCACAACTGGGAGCGGCTGCGGAAGGGCCTGGACGGGCTGCCGCACCTGCTGCTCCCGGAGGCGACGCCGGGCAGCGACCCGAGCTGGTTCGGCTTCGCCATCACCGTGGAACCGCACGCCCCGTTCGCGCCGGGCGCCCTCATCGACCACCTGGAGTCCAGCAAGGTCGCCACGCGTCGCTTCTTCGCGGGCAATCTGACCCGCCACCCGGCGTACGAGGGGCGGGAGTTCCGGGTCAGCGGGCCGCTCACCAACAGCGACATCACCACCGAGCGGACGTTCTGGATCGGCGTGTACCCGGGCCTGACCGACGAGATGATCGACCACAGCATCAACACCGTGATGGAGTACGTGACGCTGCCGCACTGACGCCGTGAACGCCCGCGGATGGGCCCGGCACCTTCCGGTACCGGGCCCGCCCCGTCGCCGTGGGCGGGTGCCCGCCGCTCAGCCCGCCGCGGGGGACCGCGCGGCCCAGGCCTCCAGCAGGTCCGCGGCGCGGGGCGCGCCACCCGCCTGCCGTACCGCCTCCCGCATGCGGGCCAGGGCGGCCGGCGCCGCCGGGTCGCCGAGGAGCCCGGCCACCGTGTCCGTCAGGCTCCGGGCGGTCAGACCGGCCCGGGGCAGCGAGCGGCCCACCCCGCACTCCTCCAACCGCTGTGCGCTCAGTACCAGTTCGTGTGCGTGAGGCAGGGCGACCACGGGCGTTCCGTAAGCCAGGGACTCCATCAGGCTGCCCATGCCGGCGTGGCACACGAACACGTCGGCATGCGGCAGTACGGCGGGGTGCGGCAGCCAGGAGTGGGCCTCGACATGGGCCGGCAGCGGCCCCAGGAGCGCGGGATCGGTGTCCCGGCCGAGGGTCATCACGACGTGCCACGCGTCGGCGGGGAACGCCTCGGCGCACAGCCGGAAGAGCCCGCCGCGGTCCCCCGACTCCGTGCCCAGCGAGACGAGGGCGATCCGCCGCCCGTCGCTGGGCGGCGACCACAGACCGGGGCCGGGCTCGGTGAAGGCGGGGCCCACGAAGGCGAACCGCTCGTCGAAGCCGTCCCCCTCGATCTGGAAGGCGCGGGGCAGGAAGACCAGGTTGCGCTCGTCCCACTCGGTGCCGTAGCGGCCCATCTCCTGCGGGCCGATGCCGTGTCCGCCCATGAAGTCCACGAGCACTCTGGCGCCCTCCGCCATCAGCGGGTGCCCGGGGTCCCACAGCTGGGCGCGCAGGGAGAACTTCTCGTTGGCCGCGTGGCTCGGGCAGACCTGCACCGGCACGGCGTCCAGGACGCGCGCGGCGACCCTGCCGGCGGCGACGGTCTCGAAGTCGTAGAGCAGCACGTCGGGCGGGTCGGCGGCGAGGGCGTCGCGTGCCGTGGGGAAGACGGTGCGGACGGTGTCGACCAGGAGGTCGTAGCCGTCGCGGGCGAGCCGGTCGGGGCTCGGGTCGGCGCTGCGGTAGAACTCGCCGCGCGCGGAGGTGTAGGTGACGGCGCGGGCCCCGCAGTCCTCGACGAGTGGAGCGAACCGCTCGTCGACGACGTAGGTGACGCGGTGGCCGCGGGCGATGAGTTCGCGGGTCACTGCCAGAGTGGGGGCGATGTGGCCGAAGTCCGCGAAGAGCAGCAGGGCGTAGTGGCGGGCGGGGGTGGGGGTGCCGGGCGGCATGGCTCTCCGATGGGTGTTCGGCCGGCCCGGTGTGCCGGGCGGCCGAGGGGTCAGCGGGTGGTGCGGCGCAGTGCCTCGTAGTGCGCCAGGCAGTCCTCGTAGCGGGCCAGCACGCCGGTGTCCCGGGCCTCGGCGACGGACATCGCCGACGCGTCCTTCCGCGACATCCGGGGTGCCTCCGACAGGCGCCAGGGCAGGTCGAGTTCCGGGTCGAAGGGGTCGATGTCCACCTGGGTGCCGGGCACGAACTCGGTGGAGCACAGATACGACACGCAGGTGTCGTCGGTGAGGGCGAGGAAGCCGTGCACCAGGCCCTCGGCGACGAACAGCGTGTCCCCGGACTCGGCGGACAGCCAGTTCGCCTCGTGCACGCCCCAGGTCGGTGAGCCGACCCTCAGGTCCACGACGATGTCGAGGACCGCGCCGCGCACCACGCACACCACCTTCGCCTGTCCCGGCGGCAGCAGTGTGCCGTGCAGGCCGCGCAGGGTGCTGCGGCGCGACACCGAGTAGTTCACCTGCGCCACGGGCACGGGACGGCCGAGCTCCTCGGCCAGCCTGCCGTGCCGGAACGACTCGTAGAAGCTGCCGCGCTCGTCACGGAGTTGGTGCGGGGTGATGTGGTAGGCGTCCGGCACAGCCATCTCTCGAACCTTCATGGTGGCCCCACCGTAGGTCGTCGGGATCGAGGACCGATCGAGGACGGCCGGTGACCGGCTCCACTCGACGGTGCCTTGATCGGTCCTCGATCGGCGGCTGCTTCAGTGGAGGGGTCACACTCGCGTGTCCGCGGGGCAGCACACGGTGTACGGGCGCACGCGCGCGGGCCCGGGAGGAGAGTCGCAATGGTGGAGGTCGGTGCGCTGGGACTGCCCGACACCGCGGACCGGGGGTCCGGCCGCGTGGTGGTTCTCGGGGCGACCGGGTTCGTCGGCCGCCACGTGGGCGCCGCCCTGGAGCGGGCCGGTCACGAGATCCACGCCGTGGCCCGTCATCCGCGCAAGACGCCGGCGTCCTGGCGCTTCCACCCGATGGACCTGGCCGACGCCGGGCCCGGGGCGCTGGCCGGACTCATCGACGCGGAACGCCCCGTGGCCGTCGTGAACGCGGCGGGCGAGGTGTGGTCCCGTACCGCCGAAGGGATGCACCGCAACAACCGGCTGCTGGTGGACCGCCTGCTCTCGGCACTCGCCGCGGCCGGCCACCGGCCGCGGCTGGTGCAGCTGGGGTCCGTGCACGAGTACGCGCCGCAGCCCCGCGGGGTGTGGCTGACGGAGTCCTCTCCGGAGGAACCGGCCACGGACTACGGGCGCACCAAGCTCCACGGCACCCGGGCGGTGCTGCGGGCCGCGGAGACGGGTGCCGCGGACGCGGTGGTGCTGCGGCTGTCGAACGTGATCGGCGCCGGCACCCCGCGGGGGAGCCTGCTGGGCCAGGTGGCCGCGCAGCTCCTCGACCGTCCGGTGCGGGGACGGGCCGCGGAGGTGCGGGTGTCGCCGCTGCGCAGCAGCCGGGACTTCGTGGACGCACAGGACGTGGCGGGCGCCGTCCTGGCGGCGGTGGGCGTCGCGGAGGCCCGCGGGCGGGTGGTGAACGTCGCGAGCGGCTCCTCGCAGCCGGTCCGGGACATGGTGGACCTGCTCATCTCGATCAGCGGCCGCCCCGCCCGGCTCGTGGAGCGGCCGGGGGCGGCCGCGCGTTCGCTGCCGGACGCCGACTGGATGGCCGTGGACGTTTCGGCCGCGCGCACGGTCCTCGGCTGGGAGCCGCGACGCACCCCCCGCGACATGGTGGAGGACCTGTGGCGGGCCGCGGCCGGGCACGAAGGGCCGGCCGCCGGTGGGTGAGGCGCGGCGGCGGACCGGAGGGGTCAGCCGGGCAGGAGGTCGAGGTCGGCCGTGCTGACCCGGTCGGTCAGCACGTGCTGGCGCAGCCGCTGGAGCCCGGGCGAGGGATCCAGGCCCAGCTCCTCCCGCAGCCGTGCGCTCAGCCGCTGGTAGACCTCCAGTGCCTCGCTGCGCCTGCCGCACCGTTCCAGGGCGATGATGAGGGTGCCCTGGAACCACTCGTGCAGCGGGTGTGTGCAGGTGAGTTCCTTCAGTTCGCCCACGAGTTCGCGATGCCGGCCGAGACGGAAGCCGGCGGTGATGCGCAGTTCCTCGGCCCGCAGGTGCAGTTCCTCCAGCCGCTGGGCGTGTCCGCGCAGCGCGGGGCCGTGCGCGACGTCCGTGAAGGGCGGCCCGTGCCAGAGCGGCAGGGCCCGGTCGAGGAGCGCGAGGGCACCGGCCGGATCGTCGTCGGCGAGTGCCGACCGGGCCCGGCCGGTGAGCAGGGCGAACTCCTCCGCGTCGCACTCCCCCGGCGCCACCCGCAGCAGATATCCGTGCGCGCGGGTGACGAGTGGGCCGCTCTCGCCGGGCCCGGGGTCCTCGCCGCCGTGCAGTGCCTTGCGCAGCTGGTACGCGTAGGTCTGGACGGTGGGGGTGGCGCTGCGCGGCGGATGCCCGGACCAGAGTTCGGTGGTCAGCGCGCTCAGTGGGACGACGTGGTTGCGGCGGGCGAGGAGGACGGCCAGCACCTGTCGCACCTTCGGCGCCGTGGGGGTGACGTCGCGGCCGCCGTCCGACACCCGTAGCGGGCCGAGGGTGCGCCAGGTCAGCACGGCGCGGCCCCGGGCGTCCGGTCCGGGTCGAGCGCCTGGCCCCAGACGTGGGGGTTGTCCCGGTACCAGGCGACCGTCTCGGCGAGTCCCTCGGTGAAGTCCTTCTGCGGCTTGTAGCCGAGTTCGACGTGGGCCTTGCGCCAGTCCACGGAGTAGCGGCGGTCGTGCCCCTTGCGGTCGGCGACGTACTCCACGCTGTCCCAGTCGGCGCCGCACGCCTCGACGAGCAGCCCGGTCAGGCCGCGGTTGTCGAGTTCGGTGCCGCCGCCGATGTTGTAGACCTCGCCGGCCCGGCCGCCGGTGCGGACCAGCTCGACGGCGCGGATGTGGTCGTCGACGTGGAGCCAGTCGCGCACGTTCAGCCCGTCACCGTAGAGGGGGACCTTGCGGCCCGCGAGGAGCCGGGTGACGAACAGCGGGATGATCTTCTCGGGGAACTGGTGGTGCCCGTAGTTGTTCGAGCAGCGGGTGACGCGTACGTCCAGGCCGTGGGAGCGGTGATAGGCCAGGGCGACGAGGTCGCTGGCCGCCTTGGAGGCGGCGTACGGCGAGTTGGGACTCAGGGGCTGCTCCTCGGAGCAGGAGCCCTCGGGGATGGAGCCGTAGACCTCGTCGGTGGAGATGTGTACGAACCGGTCGATGCCGTGGTGCAGCGCCGCGTCCAGGAGGGTCTGGGTCCCCAGGACGTTGGAGCGGACGAACTCGGCGGCGGCGGTGAGGGAGCGGTCGACGTGCGACTCGGCGGCGAAGTGGACGACCTGGTCGTGTTCGGCCATCAGCCGGTCGACGTGATCGCGGTCGCAGATGTCGCCGACGACGAGGCGGAAACGGCCGGATCCGGCGACCGGATCGAGGTTGGCCGCATTGGCCGCGTAGGTGAAGGCGTCGAGGACCGTGACGGTGACGTCGTCGGGGCCGAGGGGTCCGAGCAGGGTGCGGACGTAGTGGGAGCCGATGAAGCCGGCCCCGCCGGTCACCAGGATGCGCGTCTTACTCATCGGGGTGCGGCGCGTCACCGGGCGTACCGAGCGGCGCCGTCCTCCTTCCTCAGGGCGTGCGGTTGCGGTGCGCCGGTTCAGCGGGCCGCGGTGAGACGTTCGAGTTCCGGGACGACGGCGTGCGGGGTGGGCATGGCCGCCGACTCGTCGCGCAGCCGGCGTGCGGCGGTGGTGAAGGACGGGTCCTCCAGAAGACGCCGAGTGAGGTGCGTCACTCGGTCCGGGTCGGCGTCGGTGTGGTGCAGGAAGAGCCCCGCGCCGCTGTCCTCCAGGCTCCGGCCACGCAGTTCCTGGTCGGCGACGAGGGTGGACAGGGCGAGTTGTGGCACGGCGTTGACCAGGGCGGTGGAGAAGGTGCCCCAGCCGCCGTGGTGGACCACGGCGGAGCAGGTGGGCAGCAGGGTGCTCAGTGCCACTCCGCTGACGGCCCGGACGTTGGCGGGCAGGGCGTGGAGCTGCCCGGCCTGTTCGGGCATGAGCGCGGCGACGACGTCGGCGTCGAGCCGGGACAGGGCGTGCAGCAGGCCGGCGACGTCCACGTAGTCGCCGCCGTAGGCCTCGGTGTTGGTGCGGCCCAAGGTGACGCAGATCCGGGGCCGCTTGGGCTGTTCGCGCAGCCAGTCCTCCTGCAGGGCGGTGCCGTTGTAGGGCACGTACCGCATGGAGAGCTGCCGCAGGTCGCTCGCCGGGCGCAGGCTCTCGGGCAGGGTGTCGAGGGTGAACATGCCGTTGAGCAGTTCTTCGTCGCAGCGCACTCCGTAGGCGCTGCCGCGGTCGTCGATCCAGTCGGCGAGCGGGTCGGCCCGCTCGTCCTCGGGCATGTCCCGGGCGAGTTCGACGAAGGTGCGGCGGGCCTGCCCGTAGACGTCGGCGCACCACAGCAGGCGCGCGTGGGCGGCGCCGCAGGCGCGGGCGGCGATGCCGCCCGCGTAGGCGATGGGGTCGCGGACGACGAGGTCGGGACGCCAGTCCCGGGCGAGGGCGACGAGGTCGTCGAGCATCGGGTCGTTGTAGCGGGCGAACCCGTACGGGACGCTGATCGAGTACCGCTCGACAAGGCTCGCGTGGTCGACGTCGCCGTACCCGAGGCGGCTCCAGTTGGCGACGTCGGCGTCCTGGGAGTCCCTGGCCACGGCCATGTCGCGGTGCAGGTCGTGGTCGGTGCCGACCGGGGCGGCGACGAGTCCCGCGCCGGTGACGGCGCCGTTCAGGGACGGCGCGTTGGCCATCAGCACCTCGTGCCCGGCGGCCGTCAGGGCCCAGGCCAGCGGCACCATCGTGTAGACGTGCGACTTCTCCGGCAGGCCGGCGAACAGGACGCGCATGGGTTCCTCTCCTGGTCGGGTCCGTGGGGGCTGGGCGGCGCTCAGGCCGCCCCGGGGCGGTCCTCCGCCACGGAAATGGCGCTCAGCGGGCAGGACTCGGCGGCCTCCCGCACGGCGGGGGACTGCGCGACGCCGGGCCGGTCGACCAGCAGCACGGCCATTCCGTCGTCGTCCTGGTCGAAGACCTCGGGGGCGATGAGGGCGCACTGGCCGGCGCCGATGCACCTGTCGTGGTCGATCGCGATGTCCATGCGGTTTCCTGTGCGCTCGTCGCTCGGGTGGGACGGTCGGGTGGGGCGGGTGGAGCGAGGCCATCTTGCGGTGCGCGGGACGGGGTCGGGCCGTGCGGCGACCGCTGACTGGGGTTTCCTCCAGAACTTCGCACGCCGTGCCGGGGCGTGGGGCCCCGGGCGGGGCCGGCACGGCCAGTACGCGGTGAATCCCTAGACTGCGCGGCCCTCGCTGGCCCGGCCCGGCGCCCCCGTGCTGGAGTGACCGGGCCGGCGGGAACGCCGCGTGCCCAAGCCGAAACGTTCGACATCTGCGAAAGGGGAACCTGGGTGGCGCAGCACAGCAGCCCGGACACGCTCGACCCGGCGCCCGGGTCCGACTCCTCGCCACGACGCCCGCCGGGCGTGGAGCCGGACGGCGGGGCCACGCTGCTGGCGTGGGCGGCCCGGATGCGCGACGACCAGCCGGTGTGGCGCGACGGCACCGGCCATGTGCACGTCTTCCGTCATGCGGACGTGCAGCGGATCCTCGCCGATCCCGCGACGTTCTCCTCGGACACGGTGGGCCGCCTGTCGGGCGGCGAGAAGCAGGCTCCGCGCGGCACGCTGCTGCTCCTGGACCCGCCGCTGCACGGCAAGATGCGCCGTCTGGTGAGCAAGGCGTTCACGCCGGGTCTGATCGCCGGCCTGGAGCCGTGGATCACCGAACTGACGGGGCAGCTGCTGGACGCCGCTCCCGGCGACGCCTTCGACCTGGTGGACACGCTGGCCAATCCGCTGCCGGTGACGGTCATCGCCCGCATGCTGGGCGTCCCGGCCGAGGACCGCGACCGCTTCCAGGGGTGGGCGGACCAGTTGCTGTCCACCGACCCGGAGGACCCGGAGAGCGTGCGCCGGATGGAGGAGACGGCGGTCACCATCTCCGCCTATCTCCAGGGTTTCATCGAGGCCCGGCGCGCGGAACCGCGCGGCGACCTGCTGAGCACGCTGGTCGGCGCCGAGGTCGACGGGGAGCGGCTGGAGGACGAGGACATCGCGAGCTTCGCGACCCTGCTGCTGCTCGCCGGGCACATCACCACGTCGGTGCTCGTGGGCAACGCGCTGCTCTGCCTGGACCGTGACCCGGAGCTGTCGGCGAAGGTCCGCTCGGACCGCTCGCTGATCCCGGCGGTGATCGAGGAGACGCTGCGGTTGCGTCCGCCCTTCACCCGGATCGAGCGCGTCACCACCGCCGACACGACCGTGGCGGGAACGGCGGTCGGCCCCGACACGCTGGTCCACCTGTGGCTGCTGTCGGCCAATCGCGACGAGCGGGTCTTCGAGGACGCCGACGCGTTCCGGCCGGACCGCCCCAACTCCCGTCAGGCCGCGTTCGGGCACGGCATCCACTACTGCATCGGGGCCCCGCTGGCCCGGCTGGAGGGCCGGATCGCGCTGGAGGCTCTGCTCGACCGGTACGACCGCATCGGCGTCGACCACACGGTGCCGCTGAGCTGGCACGGCACCAACGTCTTCGGCGCACGTCACCTGCCGCTGCGGGTGCGCCGCGCCTGAAGCCGGGTGCTCCGCACACACATCGCCCCTCCCCTTCGCCGACGGAGTGACTTCATGAAGCCCAGGCCCGGTCCGCCCGTGATCCCCTCGGAACGCGGCAGGTGCCCGTTCGACCCGCCCGCGGAGTACGCGCGGCTGCGCGCCGAGGAGCCGGTCAGTCCCGTGACCTTCCAGGTGGCGCCCAAGGACACCTCGGGCTGGCTGGTGACGCGCCACGACCTGGTCCGGCAGGTTCTCGCCGACGAGCGTTTCAGCCACCGCAACGAGCTGCTGGCGCACGTGGTCGCCCCGCCGTTCCCGATGACCGAGTACGCGCCGCAGCCATCCCCGCCCGGGTCGTTCGCGAAGATGGACGCCCCCGAGCACACCAAGTACCGGCGGCTGCTGGCGGGGCACTTCACGCTGCGCCGCATCCAGGCCTACGAGCCGCAGCTGACGCGGATCGTCGACGGGGCGCTGGAGGAGATGGCCGCCCAGGGCTCCCCCGCCGACCTGGTGACGGACTTCGCGGAGAAGGTCAGCCTGCGCTCGGTGTGTTCGCTGATGGACGTCTCCCCCGAGCTGATGGACGGCATCCAGGAGCACTTCGGCGCGCTGATGACCCTCACGTACACGCTGGAGGAGTTCATCCACCACGTGGAGTCGATGGACGCGCTCATCCGGCCGATGGTGCGGGAGCGGATGGCGCAGCGCGGCGCGGACTTCTTCGGACGGCTCGCGTCGACCGGCGAACTGACCGAGGACGAGCTGGTCAACCTGGCGGTCCTCACCCTCGGCGGTTCCCTCGACACCACCCCGAACATGCTGGCCCTGAGCACCTTCGCACTGCTGGAGCACCGGGACCAGCTGGCCCTGCTGCGCGCCCGCCCGGAGCTGTACGAGGCCGGCGCGGTGGACGAACTGCTGCGGTATCTGACGATCTCGCAGATGGGTTCGAGCCGGTGTGCGCTGGAGGACGTCGAGGTGGGCGGCACCACCGTCAGGGCGGGCCAGACGGTCGTCCTGTCGCTGCCCGCCGCCAACCGCGACCCCGAGGTCTTCGACGAACCCGACCGGCTGGATGTGACCCGCGTGCCGCGCAAGCATCTCGCGCTGGGCTTCGGGGCGCACCAGTGCCTGGGTCAGCACCTGGCGCGGGCGAGCATGCGGATCGGCCTGCGCCGCCTGTTCGACCGGTTCCCGGCGCTGCGGCTGGCGACACCGGCCGAGGAGGTCCCGCTGCGCGACCGGGCCGTGCACTACGGCGTCGACCGACTGCTCGTGGCCTGGGACTGAGGCCGCCATGGCACGGAGGAACACCGCCGCACGGGCGGGGAGGAAGGGCCTGCCCGCCTTCCGCACGGTCGTCGACAGCCGTGTGGAGCGGGTGCACACCGTTCGCGCCGGGCGGGCCGACGGCCGCCGTGTGCGGCTCACCGGCTACGACCTGCTCACCGGCCCGTGGTACACGCCGCTGACGTTCTTCTACCGCGGCACGCTCGACGGCGCGGCGCTGCGCGACTCCCTGGCGCGCACGCTGCGCCGCTACCCGCTGCTGTCCGGGCGGCTGGAACGGGACGCGGACGGCGGGCTGAGCGTGGTGTGCGCCGACGCGGGCGTCCGGTTCACCGAGGCGTCCTGTCCCGACCGGATGCGTGAGTACGGCCACGGGCTGCGCGCCCAGCCGGTCGTCGGGAACCTGCTGCGCGAGGTGAGCGCCTTCGGCGTGGTGGGCCGTGACACCCCGCTGCTGAAGATCCGGCTGACGCGGATGTCCGGCGGCGGGTCGGTCCTCGGTGTGCTCATCAACCACACGCTCGCGGATGGCGGCAGCACCGTCGCCTTCCTGGAGAGCTGGTCCCGCGAGCACCTCGGGCTGCCGTGGGACGGCCCCGACCACGACCGCGACGTACTGGACCGCCTGGGCCGGCCGTCCGCAGATCCTGTGACGCGGGAAGCCCGGGCGTTCGTCGGGACGGGCCGGATCCGGCATCTCGCGACCACGCTGAAGGCGGGGATCAACAAGCTCGCCACGGTCACGACGCGCTTCGACGCGGCGGAGCTCGCCGCGATGAAGGCCGAGGCGCAGCGGACTCCGGCGGAGCCCGGTGCGTGGGTGTCGACCAACGACGCGCTGACCGCTCATCTGTGGCAGGTGCTCGGTGAGCTGAGAGCGCGCCCGGCCGGGGAGACCGAGTGGCTGGGGCTGATCGTCGGCGTGCGGCAGCGGCTGGGCGACGCGTTGCCGGCGTCGTACTGGGGCAACTGTGTGAGCAACAGCTGGACCTCGCTCACGGCGGGCCGGCTGCGCGAGTCGCCGCTCGGCTCCGTCGCGGGGGATGTGCGGCGCTGCCTGGAGAGCAACACCGAGGACAAGATCCGCGACGAGATCGCCTTCCTCGACTCCTACCGGCGCAAGGGGGTCTCCCGTCATGTGATGTCCGTGCGGGCGCCCGACGTGTCGACGACGTCCGTGTCGGTCAACAACTGGTCGCAGTTCCCGCTGTACCGGATCGACCTGGGGGCCGGGCGGCCGTTCTGGTACGAGTTTCCCGACCTTCCGGTGCCGACGGTGCACATCGCGCCCACGCCGGACGGGGACGGGGGCCGGGACGTCTACCTGTGTCTGCCCGAGTCCGACGCCGCCCTGGCCGGCACTCGACCGTGGCGGGAGCGGCTGCACGTGTACAGCGGATCACCCATCGGGCCGTGACCGGAAGCGGTGGGGTGGGCGCCGTGCGTCCGCCGCCGCGCAACCGGCCCGGTCGGGAACGCCCGGGACGAAGTCGCCGCTATGGGACAACAGTGATCGCGGACTTCCCAGTCGGCTTCGGGTGAGCCAGGATGACGCGTGCAGAAGAGGTGCAGGGACGGGTCACCGGTCATCACGGAACCTCCACTGGGGCCGCGCAACACACGTCCCGGGACCACCACCGGTGCTCCGGGAGGGAGGACAGGGCGATGACCGGTGCGCACGGGAGCAGTCCCCGGGAGCGGCTGCCCGGCGGACCGGACCCGGAGCTGGTGGAGCGCGAACGCGAACTCGCCGTCATCTCCCGGCTGGTCCGGAGCACTGCGGCGGGCGATCCCGCCCTGGTGGTGTTCGAAGGTCCTGTCGGCATCGGCAAGACGTCCCTGCTGAACGCCCTGCTGGACCAGGCCCATGACCTGCGCCTGCGCGTGGTCCACACACGGGCCGGGCAGATGGGACACCGCCTCCCGCTGAGCACCGCACACGCCCTGCTGGCCGGTCTGAGCGCGGACGGTTCGGCCGGGCTGCCGCTGAGTGTCTCCTTCGCCGTGCTGGTCGAACTGCACGAGGTCGTCCGCTCCGCCGCGATGGCCGGCCCGCTGGTGATCGCCGTCGACGACGTGGAGGAGGCCGACGCCGCGTCCCTGCGGTTCCTCGCCCACACCGCACGCCGGATGACGGGTCTGCCCGTGCTCCTCGCGCTCGCGCGGTGCAGCGGCGCCCATGTCGCGGCCCTGAACGAGGTGGCGGCCCTTCCCCAGTGCCAGGTACTGCGGCCCCGGCCGCTCACCGGATCCGGCATCGGCCTGCTGACCCGGCGGCTCGTCGGGACGGAGACGGACTCCGCCTTCCAGGAGTCCTGTCTGGCCGCCACCAACGGCAACCCGATGATGGTGACCCGGCTGCTCACGGGGCTGCGCGAGGAGGAACTCCCCCTCACCGCAGCCCACTTCGCGTCCCTGGACGAGGACGACGTGCCCGCTTTCCGTCCGCGTGCGCTGCGCCTGCTGCACCGGCAGCCGGAGGCCACCGTGCAGGCGGCCCGCTCGCTGGCCGTGCTCGGCGACGGCGCGGCACCGGAGACATGCGCGCGGCTGGCCCATCTGGACAGCACCGCCTTCGTCGGCTCGGTGCTGGTCCTGACCTCCCTCGGGTTCGTGACCTCGAACGACGACGGGACGTGGTCCTTCGTCCACGCTCTGCTGCGCAACGCCGTGCTCGGTGACATGTCCGAGGAGGAACTGACCTCCGCTCACGGCCGGGCGGCCCGGCTGCTGCACGACAGCGGGTCGAGCGCCGCGGACGTGGCGGAGCACCTGTGCCGCGCCGCCACCGTGCCGGAGCCCTGGGCACGGGCGGTGCTGCGGGAGGCGGCCCGCGAGGCGATGTTGCGTGCCGCGCCGGACCGGGCGGTGGAACTGCTGCGCCCGTGTGTGCCCGAGGGCAGCGAAGACGCGTGCGACCCGGCCCTTCTCGTCGAGCTGGGCGTGGCGGAGACGCGGGTCGACCCCAGGGCCAGCATCCGCCACCTGACGTCGGCGCTGGAGCGGGCCTCGCTGCCCGCACTTCGGTCGGCGGCGCTCGGTGCCCTCACCGAGGCGCTCACCCGTCAGGGGCAGGTGGCCCGCGCGATGGCGCTGCTGTCCCGGTACCGCTCGGACGCGACAGCGGCCGGCGTGGGGAGTGCGCAGCTGATGGAGGCGCAGATGCTGATCGCGGCCTCGGCGAACCGGGCCGCTTACGCCGAACTGCTCGAGACGGTGACGTTCGACCTCTCGCTGTCCGGCGAGAGCGTCGGGGAGCGCGCCCTGCTCGCGGCCCGCGCCGTGAGCTGCGTAACCCGCCTGGACCGTGTCGCCGAGGCCGTCGCCGCCGCCCGCACCGCCACCGCCCGCGGCTCGTCGACCACCGATGCCGTTCCCTTCCCGTGCGCCGCCGGACTGACGTTCCTGTACGCCGACCTGCCGCACGAAGCGGAACGCGTCTACCGGCAGTTACTGGAGGACTCCGACCCGCTGACCGACGAGAGCCGTCCGAGTCTGCTCGCGCTCAGCGCGGAGGCGCACCACAGACTCGGAGCCCTCGACGTGGCACTGCGGGCCACCGCCGCCGCTCTGCGGAACGTCGCCGTCTCACGGGCCGCCGCGCACCAGGCACAGCCGCTCGCGGTGCGGCTGCACACCCTGCTCGACCGGGGTGACCTGGCGGAAGCCTCACGTCTGGAGGCGGAGATACCCGACGCTCAGGACGACGCGTGGCAGTGGAACGAGGTGCTCTGCGCGCGTGGCCGACTGCACCTGGCGAAGAACGACCCCGAACGCGCCCTGGCCCACCTCGAGGAGTGCGGACGCAGGGAGGCGCAGTGGCGGCGCATCAGTCCGGCCGTCTCGCCGTGGTGGTACTGGGCCGGGCTCACCCGTCTCGCGCTCGGCGACCGACGTGCGGCCCTCGCGCTGGCGGAGGAGGCCGTCGGCCGCGCCCGTGCCGCACACCTGCCGTGCGCCCTGGGGACGGGTCTTGAGCTGTGGGCGGAGGCGGTCGGTGACGACGAGCGGCCGCCGCTGCTGGAGGAGGCCGAGCAGGTGCTGGCAGGCACAGAGGCGGCGCTGATACGGGCACGGGTGCGGGTCGCTCGGGGGAAGTTGCTGCACCGGCTCGGATACAACAAGGCGGCCCGTGAGGTTCTGCGTCAGGGCTGGGAGGAGGCGTACGCCGTCGGCTCCCGGTCGCTGCACAAGGCGGCCCACCGGGCCCTGCTCGCCACGGGCGCACGCCCGCGCCGTCCGGTCTCCCGCGGCTTGCCGGCCCTTACGCACAGCGAGACCCAGGTGGCCCGCCTGGCAGCGGACGGCAGGACCAACGCGTGGATCGCCGAGCGGCTCTTCGTCACTCAGCGGACGGTGGAGGTCCACCTGACCTCGGTGTACCGCAAGCTGGGGCTGTCGGGGCGGCGGGAGCTGCGGGACGCCCTGGCGGCGTCGGACACCGGCACGGCGGCACAGGGGACGTGACCGTCCGGGACGCCGTTCCCCGCGCATGCCGTTGTTGGGTGTCGGAGATCCGTCCATTCCCCGGCAATGACGACCGCCGGAAAACTGACCTCAAGTCAAAAAACGTCCGCGCCAATGAGGCGCGGAATGAAACCGTTCTCACAATTCAGTGAACAATGGAGGACCGGTCCCGGGCGGCTCACGACCCATTCCCGTGACAAGCCCTTCACAGGAATGAAGCACACTTCCTCCGGGACTCCGCCTCATCTGGCACGCCGTGCCACTGCACAGAGCCGTGCCACCGGAGCGGCGGCACACAACGAGCACTGTGGAACGTGGGGTTGCAGGCCATGGTTTGGTGTGCGTGAGACTCAGGAGGCTCGCGCTGGTCACGGGCGGATGACTTCGGTCACGGTCGTCGGCCGGCGGGCGGCTTCGCGGTTCGTCAGGACCAGCAGGGCTCTGACCAGCATGGTCACCCCTTTCGGGGCGGTGCGCACCTTGCTCAGGAGAGGCTGGTGAGCGTGCCGTGACCGGAGGCGGTGACCTCCGAGGTGCGTCCGGGACGTGTGGCGCAGACCCAGATCAGCCGTCCCTCGTCGTCGGCGAAGGAGACCAGGAGCAGGCGGTGGCACGTGCGGCTGCCGGAGGAGTTCTTCCGGTTCGCCGTGCCCCGTAGGCGCCGGGTGCGTATCTAGGGAGCCGTCCAGCAGGGCGGCGGTGGTGCGATGCGTCCCGTTGCCGCCTGCCGGGCCGCTGGTCACAGCGCAGTGCCATCGGCACGATACCGGCGATCTCGCAGGCGAGGCCGGGCCGAGAGCGCGGCGGAACCGGCATCCCTTGGGAACCCGACCCGCCCGATGATCTACACCGGGGCCACCGGCCGGTGTGAGTGACTGAGCCGTCACTCACACCAGACCCGTGACCCGCGAATTCCCGGTGCACACCCTCGATGTGGTTTCTCTGCCCGTTTTCCTCTTCCCTTGCTTTTCCGCCCTTGGCTGTGGCCTGCTGAGCACTCAGGCTTTCAAGGAACTTTGTTTGTGCCTACGGGAGTTCATCAGGCATGAGTGACTCCAGGGGGGAGAACCACCATCGTGTTATTGGAACGCGAGTCGGCACTGGCGCAGGCCGCCGCCGCGCTGCGCCGCGCCGAGGAAGGACAGGGTTCGTCGCTGGTCGTCCAGGGCCCGATGGGCGTGGGCCGCTCCGCTTTCCTCGGCTCCGTGTCCGACCTGACACGCGAGCGGGGACTGCTGCTGCTCAAGGCCCAGGCGTCGGCGGCCGAGGAGTGCTTCCGGCTGGGAGTCGTACGGCAGTTGGTTGACTCGCTGCGGGCGATCGCTCCGCGTGAGGACTTCGCGCGCTGGCTGCACAAGGCCACCGCACTGCTTCCCGACGGCACGTCGACCGCGCTCCCGCCGGACGACCCGGACGCCGGGCGCCCCCCGTGGTCCGCGCTCACCTGGGAGCAGGCGCCCCGCTGGCTGGCGGCGCTCCTCGGCTCCATCACCGAGGACCGGCCGGTGGTCCTCATGGTGGACGACCTCCAGTGGGCCGACACCGAGTCACTGCAGGCGCTCGCGCTGCCTCTCGCGCAGTGCGCACGGCGGCCGATCCTCTTCGTGTTCTCCGTGCTCCCCGGTGACGTGCACGGCAACCGGCAGCACGTACGGGATCTTCTCGCGCCGTCCACCTGCACGGCGGGACCGTTCACCGACCCGGGTCCGTGCGCGTGCGCCGATCACCCTCACCACCGGACGCTGGAGCTGTCCGCGCTGGGCATCGACAGCGTCCGCCTATTGGTGGAGCAGGCTTTACGGGAGCCGTCGGAGGCGGTGTTCGTGGAGACCGTGTCGGCGCGTTCCGGCGGCAATCCCCTGCTGCTGCGGACGGTGCTGGACGAGGCACACTACCTGCGGCTGCGCCCCACGGCGGCGCACGCGGCCGTCGCCGCGACGCTGCGGCCCGAGCGTGCGCGGCAGCGTCTCGACGCGTTCTTCCGGTCGCAGCCGGACCATGTGCGCCGCGCCGCCTACGCCCTGACCGTACTCGGCACGGCCGCGGAAGCCCCGTTCGTGGCGCACCTCGCCGAACTCGACGCCGTGGGGCTGACGGAGGCGATCGAGGTGCTGCGCCGTGCCGGTCTCGTCGGCCCGAGGGACTGCCGGCTCACGTCGGGGACGGTGCTGTGTGACCTGCTCGAAGAGCACATGCCCGCCGAGGAGCGTACCGCCATGCGCGGGGTCGCGGCCGAGCTGCTCCACCGTACCGGGCACCCGGCGGAACTCGCCGCGGAGCAGTTGATGGGCGCGATCAGTCTGCACGGACCGGAGGCGGTGGGCATCCTGCGGACCGCCGCGGACAGCGCCCTGCGCCGCGGTTCCCCCCGGGACGCGGCACGCTACCTGCGGCGGGCGCTGCTGGACTCCTCCCTGTCCGGACGCGACCGGGCCGTGCTGCTGATCGACCTCGCCACCGCCGAGCGCAGCTTCGCCACCGCCGCCTCACTGCGGCACGTCGTCGAAGCCGTTCCGCTCTTCGACTCCGTGCGGGAGCGGGCGGACGTGGTCGCGCGGCTGGGGCCTCTGCAGATGGACCCGCCCGCCTTCCGCATCGACACCATCCGGGCCGCCGTCGCCGAGGAGCTGGGCCGGTCGGGCAGCGGGGACTGGGTGGAACGGGAGCTGGCGCTGAGGCTGGAGGCCCGCGAGCACATCCTGTCGGCGCAGGACCCCGAGCACATCCGGCGTGCGCTGCGCCGCTTCCGCGATCTGGGACCCTCCCCCCGGCTGGCCACCACGGGAGAACGGGAACTGGTCACTTCCCTGATGCACATCGCCTTCGTCGCCAACGCCGTCCCGGCGGACCAGCTGACGGGGCTGTGCACCCGGCTCCTGGAGCAGGAGCCTCCCACTCCCGAACACGTCCACACCACTGTGCCACTGGCCGTGAACATCCTCTCCGGTGCCGGGCAGGTGGAGGGTGCGGCGAACTGGCTCCGCGAGGCCAACAGGCTCGCCCAGCGCCGGGGCGGTGACGTGGAGCAGGCCGTCATCCGCTGTGAGCAGGCCTTGGTGGCGCTCGCCGACGGGCACCGGGCCTACGCCCAGGCAAAGGTCATCCAGGCCGACGCCCTCGCGGGCCCGGAGACCAGCGGACTGCCGACCGTGTGTGCGGCCGTCCTCGCGATCGTCGCCATGAACACCGGCCGACCGGAGCTGGCGGAACAGATACTCGTCCAGCACCGGCTGCACGCCGAGAACCAGCACCTGGCGGCGCTGCTGCACGTCGCGCGCGGCTCGCTCGCGGCCCGGCGCGACGAGCCGCGGGCCGCCCTCGATCACTACCGGACGGCGGGCCGGCACACGGAGGGGATCGGCTGGCTCAACCCGGTCGTCCTGCCGTGGTCCTCGTGCGTAGCCCTGATGCACCACCGTCTCGGCGAACACCAGGAGGCCGTGGCCGCCGCGGAGCTGGAGGTCGGCAGGTACCGCGCCTGGGGCTCCGACACCAGACTGGGCCGCTCCCTGATCGTGTTGGGCAGGGTCACCCCCGGGCAGCGGGGTACCGAGGTGCTCGAGGAAGCTGTCACGCTGCTGGAGAAGGGCAGCAACAACTACGATCTGTGCCGAGCCCTGTACGCTCTGGCCGTGCGTCGGGAAGTCAGACCGGGCAGGAGAACCTCCGCCCTCGAACGGGCCCGGCAGCTGCTCGAGGAACACGACATGCCCGAGCTGGCCGAAAAGGTACGCGGGATATCAGGGAAAGAAACGGGGAAAACGGGAACGTCCGGCAAGCGGCTCACGCCGTCGGAGCGCAAAGTCGCCCGGCTCGCCGCGACCGGACTCAGCAACTCGGAAATATCCGGCCAACTGGGCACGTCCTCCCGCATGGTGGAGAAGCACCTCACCAACGCGTACCGGAAACTCGGCATTTCCGGACGCCCCGAACTGGGCACAGCGTTGAAGAGGCTCGACGGAGGACAGTTGGCCTGAACCGGGCGCCTGCCGGGCATCGAAAACCGATACCCGGCCGGAACCGGCTGCAGCCGGAGCGAGTGGGCTCTCTCGGACGGGACACCGACCGTCCGAGAGATCCCTCTCCGTTCTCCCCCGCCGAACCACCGAACCACCGAACCACAGTGTTTTGGAGCCACGCAAAAGTTTGCTTGACCCGTCTGCGGACGCATTCCTAGGCTCACCCGCAGGTACCCAAGGCGCTCATGAGGGGGCATCGACCACGACCCCGGACAGGCAGGCCCGACCAGCCGGCCAAGAGAACCGCCCACGGGTGGCAATCCCCCACAGTTGAATCCAGAAAGACGGTGCGTCGCAGTGACCACGCGAATAGCAGGCCCCTGGCACAACAGAGACAGGGGGGCGGCTCCGCACACTTCCTCGGCCCCTCAACGGACACAGCATGATGGCCGGCCACACATCGAGGCCAATCGCCGCCTGTACACGGCGCACATCGACACCGACATGCACATTGTCGCGGCGGAGCCCGATTTCTCCGTGCCGTTCGGCCGCACCTCCGCCGACGTCTGCGGACGGAATCTCTATGAGCTTCTCCACCCCAGCTCCCCCTCGGTACTCAAACGACACTTCAACCGGCTTTCGCAGGGGCGCTGCACTCGCTTCGCCTCACGCATGGTCGGCCTGGGGGACGAGGGCCGGGCCTTCTCGGGAGAGCTGACGGGCATCGCCGTCCAGAACACCACCGGGCTTGTGTCCGGCATCGTGGTGCAGGTGCGGCCGGACGACGCGGTGACCGGAGCGGACGCCGACGAGGGCGTCGTCAACCCCAAGGACCGGCTGCTGAGCAAGCTCGACGCGCAGGTCCTGGAAGGTGTAGCCAGCGGTGCCTCCACGGTGCAGCTCGCCAGTCGGCTCTACCTGAGCCGACAGGGCGTCGAGTACCACGTCGGTCTCATGCTGCGAAAGCTCAAGGCCCCGAACCGGGCGGCTCTTGTGGCGCGTGCCCACTCCATGGGCATGCTGTCGGTCGGCCAGTGGCCACCACGGGTGCTGCCGGATTTCATCAAGTAGCAGCGTCCCAACCCCGGCGGGCTACCCACCCGGACGGGGCAGCACGGCTCCTCGCGGCCGACGCCGCAACCGCCCCGCGAGGGCCCGGCGGCCGTACCGAACCTGTCGGTACGGCCGCCCGGCCATGTACGGGGCATCCGCCCCGGTACAAGACCGGTCTCCGCCGGCCGAGTGGCGGCCGCGCGCGGGCCGGTCGGCGCCGCTACTGCTCCAGTTCGCGGCTGATGAGGTCGAACAGCTCCTCGTCACTGGCCCCTTCCAGCCGGTCGCCGAGCGACGGGCCGCCGTCCGCCGCTCCAGTGCCGTCCTCGTCGCCGTCGCCGCCGTCCTCCTCGATCTCACCCAGGAGCGCCTTGAGCCTGGCGCCGAGCAGCGTGCGGACGTCCTGGTCGAGGCCGGCCCGCATGATGCGGACGACGCTGCTCTCCAGGTCGGCCAGCATGGTCGTCACGGTCCCGCCCCCGCCGGAGAGTTCGGCGTCCAGGTGCTGCGCCAGGGCAGCCGGACTGGGGTGGTCGAAGACCAGGGTCGTCGGCAGCGGCAGACCGGTGTCCTTGATCAGAGTGTTGCGCAGTTCCACTGCGGTGAGCGAGTCGAACCCCATGTCGCGGAAGGCCCGGTCGGCGCCTACGCCACCGATGTCGGCATGTCCGAGGGCCCTGGCGGCGGCCCTCCGGACATGGCCGAGAAGGGCTTCCGCACGCCCCTGCGGCGACAGCGTGGCCACCTGCTCGACCAGAGCGGGCCGCCCCGCCGCGGAACCGGGTTCCGCCCCCACGGTGTCGGTCCCGTCCGACACCCGCGCAGCCCCCGGAAGACCGGTCAGGAAGGGAGCGGGACGGCGACTGGTGAACGCCGGTACGAAGCGATCCCACTCCACATCGGCCATGACCACCGTGCCGTCGCTCCCGGCCAGCGCCGATTCCAGCCCCAGGAGGGCACGCCTGGGTTCCATTGTGCGCAGACCACGGCGCTCCAGTTCCTCCGCGCCCACGTCCGAGACCATCCCGCCGCCCGCCCAGGGCCCCCAGGCCACCGAAACGCCCACCGCCCCGCGAGCACGGCGCGCCTCCACGACCGCGTCGGCCACCGCGTTCGCGGCCGCGTACGCGGCTTGCCCGCCGCTCCCCCATACACCGGCGATCGACGAGAAAACGACGAAGACGCTGAGGTCCCGGTTCCGCGTCAGCTCCTCCAGGTGAAGGGTGCCTTGGGCCTTCGCGGCCATGGCCCACTCGACCTGAGCGGGCGTCGTCGTGTCGATCGGCTCGACGTCCAGCACACCCGCCACGTGGGCGATGCCGTCGACCTGGTGGGCGTCGAGCAATGCGGCGACCTGGGCGCGGTCGGCAACGTCGCACGAGACCACCTCGACGCGTTCCGCGCCCGCCGCCTCCACCCGGGCGACCGTGCCGGCCGCCCCATCGACGTCCGCACCGCCTCGGCTGGCGAGCACTACCTCCCTGGTCCCCCGCCCGGCGAACCATTCTGCGACCCGCACCCCGAGAGCACCGGTGCCACCGGTGACCAGGAGACGCCGAGGAACACTGCTGTCGTCGCCGCCCAGGGGCGGCGCCGTCGTCGATGCGGGCAGCGATGCGGGACGCAACCGACGGGCATGGACCGCAGCGCCGGCCACCGCCACCTGGTCCTCGTCACCGTGCGCCAACAACGCGACGACCGCGGCCAGTTCGTCGTGCCCCGGCTGGGGACTCAGGTCGACGAGACCGCCCCAGCGTTCCGGGTGCTCCAAGGCCGCCACTCGGCCGAATCCCCAGACGGCGGCCTGCGCCGGATCGCCGGGTACGCGGTCGGGTCCGAAACCGGCCTGGGTGAAGACCCACACCGGTGCCGACGCTCCGATGTCGCCGAGTGCCTGGACGAGTGTCATCGTGCCGATCACTCCGGAATGCGGCTCGGCCACGGACGCTGCCTCTCCCGTGTGGGACGCGGGCAGGTTCAGACAGGAGATCACACCGGCCGGCGCGCCCCCGTCGAAGGCCTGCTCCAGCGCGCGGGCGAGCGCCTCCCTGCCCAGAACATCGCAGGTGAGCCGCTCCAGCCCCGGGACGAACCGCTCGAGCCCCGGCACAGGGGCAGCGGCACCGGGCCCTTGAAGCAACAGCCAGCGGCCCGGGAGGGCACGTTGGAGCGGCAGCTCCAACGGCTCCCACTCGACACGGTAGCGCCAGCCGTTCACTGCGGCGCGGTCCACATGGTCGCGGCGCAGGTCCGACAGGGCGGGGAGAACCGAACCGAGCGCGTCCTCATCCACCCCGAGTGTCTCCGCCACCTCCTCCGCTCCCCGCCGCTCCAGCATCGACCAGAACGACGCGTCGCCCTCGGCGGCGGATCCTGCGGCCGGTGCCACCGTGCGCGCGGCGACCGTGGGCCAGAAGCGCGTGCGCTGGAAGGCGTAGGTGGGCAGGTCCACCGGCGGGGCGTCCGCAGCGGCGGGCGGCAGGGCGGTGGCCCAGTCGACCACTGCTCCGTTCACGTGGAGCAGGGCCATCGCACGGAGTACGGCCGGGTGTTCCGGGGAGTCCTTGCGGAGGGTGGGTGTGAGGAGGGCGGGGCTGTCGTCCGGGGTGCAGTTCCGGGTGAGGGCGGTGAGGGTGCCGTCGGGGCCGATCTCCAGGAAACGCGTCACGCCGTGGGCGTTCAGTGCGGTGATGCCGTCGGCGAAGCGGACGGTGTCACGGACGTGACGGACCCAGTAGCCGGACGACGCCAACTCCTCGCCGGTGGCGAGCTGTCCGCTCAGATTGGACACGACCGGAATGACCGGGGGCACGTAAGCAATACGCTCGGCCACCTCGCGGAAGGCGTCGAGCATCGGCTCCATCAACGGCGAGTGGAAAGCGTGCGAGACCCGCAGACGGGTGGTGCGGCGGCCCTGCTCCCTCAGCGTCGAAGCCACCTCCTCCACCGCCGCCTCGACACCGGCGATCACCACGGACCGCGGACCGTTGACCGCCGCGAGCGACACCTCACCGCCACGACCCTCCAGCAGCGGCACCACCTCCGCCTCCGCCGCCTCCACAGCCACCATCACCCCACCAGCGGGCAGCTGCTGCATCAGCCGGCCACGCGCCACCACCAGAGCACACGCGTCCTCAAGCGACATCACCCCCGCCACATGCGCAGCAGCGATCTCACCGATCGAATGCCCGATCAGGAAGTCCGGACGCACCCCGAACGACTCCACCAGACGGAACAGCGCGACTTCGAGCGCGAACAGCGCCGGCTGCGTCCACTCGGTGCGGTGCAGCCGCTCAGCGTCCGCGCCGAAGACGACCTCCCGCAACTCCTCCCCGACATGCCCGCACACCGCGTCGAACGCCTCCGCGAACACCGGGAAAGCCTCATACAACTCACGCCCCATCCCCGGCCGCTGCGCACCCTGACCCGAGAACAGAAACGCCGTGCGGCCACCGCCTCGTACCTCACCAACGACGGTGCGAAGCCCCGCCTCACCCAACTGGAGGTTCTGCAGTTCCCCGGCAAGCTCCTGGTGGGTGGAAGCGAGGACGACGGCACGCTGCTCGAAGGGACCCCGGGTTGTGGCCAGAGCGTGGGCCATCCGGACGGACGCACCGTCGCTTCGCTCCTTGAGGGCCGCAAGCAGTCGGCCGGCCTGCGCGCGGAGGGCCGCCTCGCTACGGCCGCTCAGGATCCAAGGCAGCAGTACCCCTTCTTCACCAGCGACGGGATCAAGATGCCTTGCGTCGTCCGGAACCTGTTCGAGGATGACGTGGGCGTTGGTCCCGCTCAGACCGAACGACGACACACCCGCCCTGCGCGGACGATCCGCGTCCGGCCACGCCCGTTGCTCGGTCAGCAACCGCACCGCTCCCGACGACCAGTCCACATGCGAGGACGGCTCGTCCG
>NZ_CBDQZH010000063.1:0-35944 GCF_965341775.1 Streptomyces sp. bgisy159
GTGGGAGCGGAAGTGAGGTCGGATTCCCAGGCCGTGGTGGAGGTGTTGGAGGTCGCGTCGGCGGCGAGGCGGTCGCGGGCGACGGTGTCGGCGTACAGACTCCAGCGCATCCAGTCCACGTAAGTGGCCACCGTCTGCGTGTAGTTGTAGCCGCTCCAGATGTACTGGTCGTGCCCGGTGCCACGGTGGGTGAGGAATGCCTTGGGTGCGGGCAGCTCGCCGTAGGCCTGGCGCGCGGAGGAGTACTGGCAGATCGGGTCCTGGTCGCCGTGGACGAACAGCACCTTGGCCTTGACCGCGCTGCTGGGGTTGCCCATGTCGACGCAGGCGAAGGGGACGGCGGCGGCTATCCGGCTGTCCGGCCACGCGGTCAGCAGCCCGTGGGTGGTCATGCCGCCCAGCGAGTGGCCCGCGACACCGACTCCGACGGTGGTGTCGAGGTGCCCGGCGAAGGGGTCGCCGGCCGTGGTGGCGAGGGCGAGGGTGTTGGTGATGACCTGGGAGACGTCCATGGACTGGTTGCCGTTGTAGACGTCCTGGATATTGCCCGAAGTGCCGCTGGAGGTAGTGGGGAAGACGGGGGCGGGGACGACGAATCCGGCCTCGGCCAGGGGGCGGATCAGCGGTGCGTAGCTCTCGGGGTTGCCGCCGAGGCCGTGGCTGAACTCGCAGACGGGGAAGACGCCGTCGGCGATGGGGGCGTTGACGACAGGACTGCCGCCGGGGGCGCCGGAGGCTGGGTAGAAGATCCGGGTGGTCAACCGGCGGTTGCCGCGGCTCCACGCGTACTCCCTCACCCCGATGGCGAAGCGCCGGGTCGGCGCGGCTGCCAGGGACGACGGGGACGACGGGGATGACGGGGATGCGGTCGCCGCGGGGGCGCCGTACGCGTGGACCGCGGCGACGGCTCCGGCCACGCCGAATCCCAGGAAGACGCGCCTGTCGATGGCCATGTTGTTCTCCCTGTCGGAGGGTGCGGGTGGATGGGGGGATGGGGGATGGCTGAGCGTCCGCTCCGGGGGCTACGTGCTGTCAGAGAGCGGAAGTGGCACGTACAGGTAGCAGGTGACTTGTGGCAGGTGGCAGGTGACTTGTGGCAGGTGGCAGGTGGCAGGTGGCGAGGGTCATGCGGGCGCGACGACGAGCGACGCCGCACTCTCGAGCGACGGGCGACGGGCGGCCATGGCCCGGATCTTCGGCGGTGCTGGGGACGGCTCGTGACTGACACCGAAGCAAAGAGCGAGCAACCGTCTCTCGGACCGTCCCGCCGGCCGATCTGACAATTGTTCGGCATTTCGTTCAACGTTCGCGAACTTGAACGGAGAGTAGGTTGGGGCTGATGAGGTGTCAATCACCGGAGGTGACGCCTTACGGTCACGTTGCGGGCGGTTCCGAAGCGCCGTTCGGGTGGGGGCCCTCGAACGAGACCGGTGAAGGCTCGAAACACCATCGAAATACCACCGCCGGAACCATGCGATTCGGGAGGTAGATGCCGGTTCATCGGCGCTCCCCCGAGGCCCCCCTTTCGAAAGTCAACGAATTCGACCTTCCCGGCCCGTTGTCCGAAATCCGCCCTGTCAGCCGATTGCGAGCGCTGCCGACGCGTCGATGAGGGCGAGTTGGCCCGGGCGGGCCCTCCGGGTCCGGGCCTGTTCGACGAAACGGCCCAGGTCCGCGCGGACGGTGGCCGAGTCGATGCGCTTGATCACGGGCAGCGTGGCCCCGACGATCTGGCAGGCGTCGTCGAGGCGCCCGGCACCGGCCAGGGCAATCGCCTCCCGCACCGCGAAGCGGGCCTGGGAGTTGCTGTCCCCCGGGACGGCCGGCCGGCGCCGGCGCTCGGCGGCGAACAGGTCGGCGGCCGACTCGTAGCGACGGAGGCTGAGCATGCAGGAGGCCTCGAGGAGCCGGGGGTTGCCGTTCTCGATGCGCGGACCCCAGTCAGGCGCCGGATCTCCGACGGCCTCGGCGGCGTGGCTCCTGAACCGCTCCAGTGCCTCCCGGCAGGCCCCGGCGTCACCACGGCGCGCATGCCCCTGGGCCGCGCGTCGCGCGGCGTGCGCGCGGATCGCCGGGGTGGCCGCAGGGTGCCGGGACGCCTGGTCGGCGAATTCGATCGCCGCGAAGGTGTCACCGCGATGCTGGGCGATGAACGCCCTGCGGACCAGGGCGTAGGCGGCCACCGTCGCGTCCCCGCCCTGGGTGCCCCAGCGGACGGCGAGACTCGTCCAGCGCAACGCCTCGGCGGGATTCCCCGCCTCTTGCGCCATCCACCCGGTGTATTCGGCGAACCGGGAGGCCAGCAGCCAGATCTGGGCCCGCTGCTCGCCGACGGCCCGCGGACCCGTGTCCGTCAGAACCCGCGTGATCGACTTCATGGAGGCCGTGACGAACCTCGGTCCGGTGGATCTGCCGATGTCCTTCAGCTCCCGCAGAACCCGCTCGTATCCGGCGACCACCGGGCCGGCGTCGACGACGCACTCGGGCCGGGCGGCGCGGCGGCCGGCTCCGGCCAGCTCGGCGAGTTCCCCGCCCGTGCCCAGGGCCGCGTCGCATGCCGCCGCCACAGCGGGCGTCGGGTTGCGCAGCCCGTTCTCCAGATTGCAGATCTGCCCTTCCGACACGTTCGCGCGCCGGGCGAACTCGCGCACACTCCAGCCCCGACGTGCCCGAAGTGCGGCCAGGACGACGCCGAAGTCGCCCGGCGGCAGGCGCGAGCCGGTCGTTTCCCCTGCCGAGGCCGCGTGGGCCGCTCTGTCCGCCGGGTCCATACCGGCCAGCGTACGGAGCGCTGCGGACGCTTTTCAATCCTCGGCGAATAGCCACCGGGCGTTGTGAAGCGCCCCTAGTGTGAGCACGATCCCTACCGTCAAGACCTGCACGAGAGGGGGCAATTGTGCCGCGTATCTTCCTCAGTTTCCGCAAACCGGACTCCCGGTGGATGCGAGACCGCGTCCACCGCGCGCTGGCCGACCGCTTAGGCGCCGACCAAATCTTCAAGTCGGGCCGGTCGATTCCGCCGGGGGCCGATTTCGCCGAGATCCTGCGGCGGCAGGCCGCCGAGTGCGAACTCATGTGCGTACTGATCGGCCCCGGATGGCTCGACGCGCGGGGCGAGGACGGTGTGCGGCTCCTGGACCGCGCTCACGACTGGGTCCGCGTCGAGATCGCGACAGCCCTGCGGGCGGGAAACCGCGTCGTCCCGGTACTTCTGGGTGACGCGACGATGCTCCCCGACGCCTCGGCGCTGCCGGCGGAGATCGCGAAACTGGCACGCCTGCAGTTCCTCCGCGTTCCGGAGACCCATCTGGCGGAAGGGCTGGCGCAGTTGGGCGACGCGGTGACCGCTCTGCTGTCCGACGTCGGCGCCCACGGCGACCCCGCTGACGCACCCGGGCACGGCTCGGCGCCGGCCACCGGTTCGGAGCCGTCGACGACCATGACGGCCCATGTGTCCGGCGGTGGCAGCGCCTATCAGGCGGCCCGTGACCAGACGATCAGGCTGGTGTGAGGGGCGGACGATGGATCATCCCGGAACAGACGGTACTCGTCGGATCGGGCCGTACACGCTGCTCGGACGGCAGCGCACGGTCGGCGGGGGCGAGGTCTCCGCGGCGCGCGCGGACGACGGACCGCTCGTCTCGGTCACGGTCGTAAGACCCGAACTCGCGGCGGCCCCGGAGTTCCGGGACCGGTTCCGCGACGCCGTCGAGGCGGCACGGACGCTGTCCGACGCCTTCCTCGTACCGGTGGTGGATGCCGACGCCGACGGGCCGGTTCCGTGGCTGGCGACCGAGTTCACCGCCGGACTGCCGCTGCGGCAGGCGGTCGACCGGCACGGCCCGCTGTCCGAACCGGCTCTGCGGGTGCTCGCCGACGGCCTCGCCCGGGCTCTGGCCGCACTCCACGGGGCCGGGACGGTCCACGGCGAGGTGAGCCCGGACTCGGTGCTGCTGACCATGGACGGCCCCCGCATCACCGTCCTGGGAATCGTGGGGGTTGCCGTCAGTCCGGCCCCCACACCGGCGGACGACATGTTCGACCTCGGGTCGACCGTGCTGTTCGCAGCTTCCGGAGACGAGCCGGACACCGACGCTCTCCCCGTGTCGCTGCGCGAGGTGATCCGCGGCTGCCTGTACCCGGAACCACCGGACCGTCCCACCGCGGAGCAGCTCGTCGACTACCTGAGGCGCCAGGACCTGCCGGCCCCGGACGGCAGTTGGCTGCCGCCGGCGGTGACCGCCGACCTGGCCGCCGCGACTGCGGCGGTGGGGTCGGCGGCCGCCGGGAGCGTCGGCCGGGGCCCGTTTCCTCCCTCGCCGGCGCCCACCGCCGGCACGGGACTCAGCCGCCGGAAGCTGATCATCGGTCTGGCCGGGTGCACTGCCGTACTCGGTGGAGCGGCGGCGGCACTCGCCTTGTCCGGTGACTCGACACCGGCACCCGACCGGGCCGGCGGTTCCGAGGCCACCGCGCGGCCGGCCTCTCCGTCAGGCACGCGGTCCAGGTCCGCCTCGTCCGCGCCGCCGTCTGCCGCGGACGGTCCGGAACCGGTCGTCCTGGCCGGGCCCGACGCCACCAAGGCATGGTCGGGCACCGGGAAACATCCGCCCACCTGCCTGGAGGCGTCCGACAGGGTGGTCATGGTGGTCACGGACACCGCCACGTCCTTCCTGGACGCCTCCACCGGGAAGTCCGTGTTCCCCCAGCTGAACACGACCAACGACTTCGGAACGACCAGCCTCAAGTACCCGACGGCGTACGCGGACGGAGTGTTCTACCTCCTCTGCGACACACCGAGTCGGTCAGGCCTGCTTGCGGCGTTCGACGCCACCAGCGGGAAGGCCAAGTGGGCGACGAAGATGGCCGACGTCGATGCCGGCGGCACGCGTACGGCGATGTACCTGAGCAACTACGTGGCGGTCTCGGGCGCCACGGTGTACGTGTGCGGGCAGGTGCGCGAGTTGGACGGGGAGTTCTCGACCAAGTCGGCGAGCACCGGCTACATCCGTGCGTTCGACGCGGCGACCGGCAAGGGACTGTGGCGGGTCAAGGGCACGGACATCAACAACGTGCTCGTGCCGCCCGCCGGTTCTCATCTGCTGGCCACCTCCTCCGTTCCGGACAGGAAACCCGGCCGGGTCCAGATGATCGATGCCGGCAGGAAAGGCGCCCGCGGCTGGAACGTCTCCGTCCCGCACGCCGCGTTCTACTTCAACCCGGGCTGGCCGCTGACGTGCTACGCCGCCGGGCTGTTCCTGTTCGCCGGCGGCAACGGCGACACGCTGTTCGCCGTCGACGCCGCCACGGGCAGCGAGAAGTGGCATCAGCGCTTCGAGGCGAAGAGCGGGGACCAGGTCCAGATCGGCGCCCCGTTCTCCAGCCTGGACGGCACTGCCGTATACGTACCGGTCGGCAGCGACCTGGCCGCACTGGCCGCGGCCGACGGCACTCCCCAGTGGGTGGCGCGGCTCGACGGGGCCGGCGACATGGGCGGTTCCAACATGTTCAACGCCTCCCTCAGGATCTCCGGCAAGAGCGCGCAGTGTTCGGCCGACACCGTCTTCGTCACCGACGCCGCCAAGACGCTGTGGGCCATCGACGCGACAACCGGCAGGGCCCGGTGGAGGTACGGCGACCCCGGGCAGCCGGACGTGGGGTTCCTTTGGACGGTGGGCGGCGACCGTGTGTTCATCGCCTCCCACCTGACACTGACCGCGATCGCGGCTCACGGGCGGTAAGGGACAAGGAGAAGACATGGAGACGAGTGTGGAACTCGCCGGCCTGGCATCGGCGGCCGCGGCACGCCTGATCGACCTGCTGGCGACGGACGGCTGGGCCGCGGTCAAGTCCTCGGTCCTGTCGCTGTGGCGGTCCGCGCACCCGGAACGCGTGGAGGAGGAACTCGCCGATGCGCGCGGCGAGTTGCTCCAGGCACAGCAGACGGGCGACGGCCAGGAGCTCCAAGGGCTGCTGGTCGCCGAGTGGCAGGCCCGCATCGTCCGGCTGATGGCCACCCGGCCGGACGCCGTCGAGGAGCTGCGCGCGCTGTTCGGCGAGGAACCGCGCCCTGCCGGAACCACGGAACAGCAGATCACGGGCTCGACGACGCTGGAGGCGCACGTCCGCGGCGGCGACGCGTTCCTGGCCGGCCGGGACATGACCGTCACCAGAGGCGGACAGGCGTGACGGAACGCGGCACCGGTGCCCCGCCCCCCGACGGCCCGCCCCTCTGGCAGCCGAAGCGGCAGGAGGCGAGCGCGACCGGCGGCGGCAGCGTCTTCCAGGCCGGCCGTGACCTGCACGTTCGCCTCGGCGACCAGGGGCGCCGAACGCTGCCCGGCCCCGGCGCCGACACAGTGCTCTGCCCGTACCCGGGCTTGGCCCCGTTCGGCACGCGGCACAAGCAGTGGTTCCACGGCCGTGAACGCATGGTTCACCTCGTGTGCGAGCGCATGGACGCCCGGATGCGCGAGGGCGGCCCGCTGGTGCTGATCGGCCCCTCGGGAGCAGGGAAGTCGTCCCTGCTCGCGGCCGGGGTCCTGCCGGCCCTGGACGACGGCCGGCTCCCGGTGGCCGGTTCGAGTACCTGGCCGCGGCTGCTGCTGACCCCGACGGCGTCCCCGGTCCTGGCACTGGCGGCCGCCGCCGGGCTCGACGCCGAGACCGCCCGGCGCACGGCACCGGCGTGGCGGGCCGATCCCGCACACTGCCTCGCCGAGCTGCGCGAGATCACCGGAGCCGGCGATCCGTTGCCCAACGGGGAGTCCCCCTCCGCGGGCCTGGTCGTCGTGGTCGACCAGTTCGAGGAGGTCTTCACGGCCTGCGGCGACGAGACCGAACGGCAGTGGCTCATCGACGTGCTCGACCGTCTGGCCCGGCCCACGGGCGGCGCGGTCGTGGTGCTGGGAGTGCGCGCGGACTTCTACGCCGCGTGCACGGCCCATCCGCAGCTGCGGGCGGCGCTGCGGGCCGGACCGGTCCTGCTGGAGCCGATGACGGAGGACGAACTCAAGGACGCCATCCGCCGGCCGGCCGGCAGCGTGGGACTCGACGTCGAAGACGGCCTGGTCGAGCTGCTGCTGGCGGATCTGGGCGCGGTCGGGGGACCGGTCGGTACGGGCGCCGCGGGCCGGCTGCCGCTGCTCGCGCACGCACTGCGGGCCACCTGGCAGCAGCGCCACGGCCACACGCTCACCGTGGACGGATACCGCGTCACCGGCGGTATCCAGGGCGCCATCGCCACCACGGCGAACAGGCTCTACGACACCCTGCCGCCGCCCTGTCACGAGGCCGCGCGGTGGGTGTTCCTGCGGCTCGTCATCGTGGGACGCGACGCCGACGACAGCCGTCGGCGTGTCCGGTACGACGAACTGCTGCGTCACGCGCCGGACCGGGAAGCGGCCGTCAGGGTCCTGGACGACTTCACCCGTGGCCGGCTGCTGACCCGGGACCAGGACACGGTGGTGATGACACACGAGGTGCTCATCCGCGCGTGGCCCAGGCTCCGGGACTGGATCGAGCACGACCGCAGCGGCAACCTCGTACGACAGGACCTGGAGGAGGCGGCCGCGCTCTGGGAAGAGGCCGGCCGGGAGGCGGGCGCGCTGTACCGCGGCAACCGCCTGGAGGCCGCCCTCGCCTGGGCCGACACGCACGGGCCGGAACTCAGTGCCTCGGCCGGGGCGTTCCTGGCGGCCGCACGCCGACACCAGCGGCGCGGGCAACGGCTCCGGCGTGCCGCCGTCGCCACCATCACCGCCCTGGCCGTGGTCGCCTCGCTGGCCGCGGTGTTCGCCTTCCGGCAGGAATCCCGTGCCCGGTCCGCCGCCGCCGAGGCCCTGCAGGCCCGCGACCAGGCCATCAACGCCGCCGTCACCTCCGCCTCCGTGCAACTGGCGCGGACCGATCCCTCGCTGGCCGCTCAACTCGCGCTGACGGCTTACCGCATGGACCCGACCCCGGAGGCGGCGTCCCGGCTGATCTCGACCGAGAACACCCCGCTGGCCACCCGGCTTCCCGGCCCGCGGGGCGCGGTGTTCACCGTTGCCTACAGCCCCGACGGGCACATGCTGGCGGCCGGGAGCGTCGACCGGAACCTCGTCCGGCTGTGGGACGTCTCCGATCCCGGCCGTCCGGTGGCGCTGGGCCGGCCCGTGCCGGTGGACCGTTCCGTCAACTCGGTCCGGTCGCTCGCGTTCAGCCCGGACGGCCGGGTGCTGGCCGTCGGCGGCCACACCAGCAACAACGGTGACGGCGGCTCCGGCGGCTTCGTCGACCTGTGGAGCCTGACCAGCCCCAGCCACCCGGTCCTGCTCGGCCGGCCGAAGAGCCCCGCCGTTCAGGGCTGGGACGCCGCGACCGCCGTCGAATCGCTGGCGTTCGGTCCCGACGGCCGTACCCTGGCCGCCGGATGGCGCGCCGGAATCGTCAGCCTGTGGAACGTCACAGACCCCGACGACGTCCACCCCGTAGGAGCGCCGCTGAACCTCGGCTGCCCCGACGTCTTCTCCCGTCGCATCGCGTTCAGCCCCGTCGGGCACACCCTGGCCGCCGCCTGTGACGACGACGCCGGCACCATCCGCCTGTGGGACACCACCGACCCGGACCACCCCGGCCGCGGCCGCTCCCTGAAGACCGGGAGCCGCGTCCACTGCCTGGCGTTCAGCCCCGACAGCCACACCCTGGCCGCCGGGTCCGGAGACAGCACGGTCCACCTGTGGAAGATCGCGGACGCGGACCGCCCCACCCCTCTGGGCAAGCCCCTGAAGGGTCCCACCCAGCCCGTCATGTCGGTGGCGTTCAGCCCGGACGGTCACACCCTGGCCGCCGGCAGCGCCGACCGCACCATCCATCTGTGGAACGTCACCCACGCCCGGACCATCGGCCTCCTGGGCCGGCCGCTGACCGGTCCCGGCGACGCGGTGACCGACGTGGTGTTCAGCCCGGACAGCCGCACCCTCGCCGCCGGGAACACCGACGGCAACGTCGACCTGTGGAGTCTGCCGCCGACACGCGTCGTCGGCGGCGGCGGCAACGTGGCATCCGTGGCGTTCAGCCCCGACGGGCGCACCCTGGCCGCCGGGAACCAGAACACCACCGTCTCCCTGTGGAACACCGCCGACCCCGGCCACCCCGCTCCCCGCGGCGCTCCGCTCACCGGACCCGAGAAGCCGGTCGACGCCGTGGCGTTCAGTCCGGACGGGCGCACCCTGGCCGCGGGCGACGGCGGCGGCACCGTCACGTTGTGGAACACCGCCGACCCCAGCCGTCCCGTTCGCCTCCGTGAGTCCCTCACCGGAGCGGGCGGGCCCATTTTCTCCCTGGCGTTCAGCCCCGACGGGCGCACCCTGGCCGCGGCCGGCGACGACGAGTTCGGCCGCATCGCCCTGTGGGACGTCAGCGACCCGGCACAGCCCGGCTCCCGGCCCGACATCTCCAATTCCCACACGTCGTCCGTCTTCTCCCTGGCGTTCAGCCCCGACAGCACGATGCTGGCGGCGGGCGGCGACGGCAGCAACGGCACCGTCGGACTGTGGAGCACGACGGACCCCGGGGTCCGCATCGGTGAACCGATACCGACCGCCACCAGCACCTGGGTGGCGTTCAGCCCGGACGGACGCACGCTCGCCACCGGGAACAGCCGCGGCACCATCACCCTGTGGAACGCCACCGACCCCCACCACCTCACGCGCAGGGGCAGTCCCCTGACCGTTCCCGGCGGCAGCCTGTGGTCGGTGGCGTTCAGCCCGGACGGGCGCACCCTCGCGGCGGCCGGCCACACCGACGACGGCACCATCAGCCTGTGGAACGTCACCGACCCCGACCACCCCACACCCATCGGCCGGCCGCTGACCGTGCAGACCGGGATCGTCGCCGTGCTGGCGTTCAGCCCGGACGGTCACACACTGGCCGCCACCACCGACGACGGCGTGGCCACGCTCTGGGACCTGAACGTCGAGTCCGCCATCGGCCGTATCTGCGCCGGGAGCCGGGGCGCCCTCACCCGGCAGCAATGGAGCCGATACGTTCCCCAACTGCCCTACGACCCACCCTGTGCGACCGCCTAGCCTCCCTCCCTCGTGACGACGCGTCGGATGCGTCGGCGGGCCGCTTCGGCCGTCCGGCCGGCCACGGACAGGTCCCGAGGGCCGGCCGTCCGGCTCTCCGGGCCGACAGCCCGCGCATACCTTTCTCCCCCATCCTTGCTTTCCGTCCGCTTTTTCAGGTCTTTACCGTGCTGAAATGCATCTCGACCGGGTCTCAATTCACTTGTCCGGCACGTGGATTGCTGTCGGCGGGCGCCTCACCGGCCAGAACTCGGCCAAGCCTGTGTGATGATCACAGGGGGGGGCTGAAAGGAGTGCCCCCCGAACCGACCATTCGGAGGAGGGGGAATGAAGAGAACGCAACGGAAGTCACGCCGGAGAACGCCGTTCGGGCTTCTCGGCAGCACGGCGCTCACCGTGGCGCTGACCATGCTCGGCTCGACGGCCGTCACCGCCACCGCGCACGCCGAGACCGGCGCGGAGGAGACGGTGACCGTCAGCGAGCGCGGGCAGGCCGTCGCGGCCTGGCGCACCGGCGGCCGGGCCACCCGCACGGCGGCCGAGGCGGCGCTCGTCGGCTCGGACGCGGAGGTGCACGCGTTCCTGGAGACCGGGCTGCGCATCGCGACCGAGGAGGACGAGCGCTTCCAGGTCCTGCGGCTGCTGAACTCCCAGGGACCCGGCGTCCGGCAGGCCGCGCAGCAGGCGCTGGCCGGCACCGCCGCCGACGTGCACGGCTTCCTCACGACCGGCTGGCAGGCCCCGTACGGGGACGACCTGCGCGTGGCCGTACTGCGGGAGATGAGCACCGGCGGCAGGGCGGTGCGGACCGCCGGGCAGGCCGCCCTGGACGCCGGCACCCCTGAAGCCCTGGAGAAGTTCCTCGCCACCGGCCTGCCGCGGGCGACCGCCGAGGACGAACGGGTCGAGCTGCTGGCCATCATGCAGGTCGGCGGCGCACGGGTGCAGCAGGCCGCGCAGGAGGCGCTGGGCGGCACCGCCGCCGACGTGCACGACTTCCTGGAGACCGGCCAGTACACCGCGCGCGCCCGCGACGAGGAGATGAGCTCCGTCGCCGAGCTCGCGCAGGTCGCCAAGAGCGCCGGCGACCGGGCGAAGAAGGAGACCGAGGCCGCCAAGGAGGCGTCGGAGCGCGCCGTCCAGGCCGCCAAGCTCGCCAAGGAGGCCGCGCAGCGCGCCGCTCAGGAGACCGCCGCCGCGCGGGACTCCGCCGAGAAGGCCACCCAGGCGGCGGGCCGTGCGGCCGACGCCGCCACCGCCGCCGCGAGCGCGGCCCGTACCGCGATCCAGGCCGCCAACACGGCGACCGCGGCGGCCCGTACGGCGGCCAACGCGGCCTCCGCCGCGGCTTCCGCGGCCGCCGCGGCGGGCGCGGCGGCGGCCCGTGCCTACAACCAGGCGACCGCCGCCTCCAAGGACGCCGGACAGGCCGCCGCGGCGAAGGCCGCCGCGCAGGCCGCCCGGGACGCGGCCTCCCGGGCCCGCACCGGAGCCGCCGCCGCGCTGAAGGCCGCCGAGGCCGTCGCGGAGGCCGTGACCTCGGCCCGGGCCGCCGCGAGTGCGGGCGCGCACGCCGCCGCCGCCGCGACCGCCGCCGCCGAGGCCGGCCAGTACTCGAACGTCTCCGCCGCCGAGTCGCGCCGCGCCGCGACCGCGGCGGCCCAGGCCCGTGCGGCCGCGGCCACCGCCGACCGGGCCGCCGCCACCGCCGAGGGGCTCGCCGCGAAGGCCGCCACTGCCGCCCGCGCGGCGCACACGGCGGCCAACGACGCGGCCGAGCACGCCGACGCCGCCGCGGCGGCGGCCGAGGAAGCCGCCGCGCACGCGGGCGAGGCCATCGACTACGCCAACAAGTCGACCGCGCACGCCACCGCCGCGCAGGCCGCCGCCACCGTGGCCTCGACCGCCGTGGACAAGGCGCGCGCCATCTTCGACGCCGCCCGCGCCACCGAGACCGCCCGGCTCCAGAACGAGAAGGAGGAGGGCATCCTCTCCGCGGAGGAGACCAAGCGCGAGGAGGACGCGGAGCAGGCCCGGCTGCACTGGGAGGAGGTCGAGGCGCAGCAGCGGGACGCGGAGACCCGCACCCTGCTGGCCGAGGCGACCGCCGACGGGGTGGACCCCGCCGTGGCGGCGGTCAAGGGCCGCAAGGCCGCGCTGCGGCTGCTGACCTCCGGCGGGCCCTGGACGGTCCGCGCGGCCGAGGACGCGCTGTCCGGCAGCGACGACGACGTGCGCACCTGGCTGGCCTCCGGCCGTGCCGTCGCCGAGGAGCAGGACGACCGGGCCCGCGTCGCCGGGCTCGCCGACAGCGGCATCACCGGGATGAAGGACCCCGCCGAGGCCGCGCTGGCCGGCACGCACGCCGACGTCGTGCGGTTCCTCGACGTCGGCCAGCACACCGTCCAGGCCGACGACTACCGGGTGAAGGTCCTGGAGATCGCCGACGCCGGAGGCACCGCCGTCAAGCGGGCCGCCGACGAGGCCATCAACGCCGGGACCACCGAGGCGCTGCGCGAGTTCCTGGCGACCGGGCAGTACTCCGCCCGCGAGGAGGACGACCGCCTCGCCACCCTGAATCTGCTGGAGACCGGCGGCCCGCAGGTCAAGGCCACCGCCGAGGTCGCGCTCGCCGGCCCGACCTGGATGCTGCACGACTTCGTCGCCGGGGTGCAGTACCGCTCCGCCAAGCTCGACAACGACGCCGCGGCCCATGTGGCGGGCGTCCAGAAGCTGATCGCGGGCGCCGCCCGCACGGCCGCCCTCGCCCAGCAGAACGCCGCCCTGGCGGCCGAGGCCTCGGCCAAGGCCCGCAACGCGGCGGAGGAGGCCGCCGGTTACGCACAGCAGGCCTCCGACTCCGCCAAGAAGGCCCAGGGGTACGCGGACGACGCCGCTCAGTCCGCGCGGGAGGCCGACGCGTCCGCCGCCAAGGCCGCCGAGTCGGCTCGTCTGGCCAGGAACGCGGCCGACCAGGCGAACACCGCCGCCACGTCCGCGACGAAGTCCGCCCACCGGGCCGCCGCGTCGGCCGCGCAGGCCCGCACCTACGCGTCCCTGGCGTACGCCTCCGCCGAGCGGGCCCGCGCCGCCGCCATCGCGGCCGCCAAGGACGCTGCCGAGGCCGCCCTGGCCGCCGCCGAGGCGCTGGCGATCTCCGCGCGGAAGCAGATGGAGGACGACCTGGCCCGCCGTGAGGCCGACGCCCCGCCGGGCGGCGAGGGCGCCGGAACCGTGGACGCGCTGGAGGAGTACGAGAACGGCGTCTTCCTGCTGGACTTCGACGGCACCTGCTACCTCAACGGCGTCGCGCTCCCGGACACCCCGGGCATCGGCTCCTGCAAGCAGCTCGCCGCGGACTTCGACGACTGGATCGGGGACTGGGCCGGGAACATCTTCTGGGACCAGCTCAAGAACCGCGACGACGCGGGCGCGATCCTGCTGGCCGCGTACTGCAACTACGAGGACACCCGGCCCTTCATCGGCCACAGCAACAAGGGCAAGTGCGGCCCGGAACTGCTGAAGCTGCTGGAGCCCGCCTACGGCAGCATGGTGGCGCCGTACTACCTGGAGGGCGGCGTCGGCTCCGGCCTCGCCAAGCTGTTCAAGAGGTTCGGCAAGAAGCTCGGCATCAAGGTCAAGCCGCCGATGAACGGCCTGGCGCACAACCGGGCGCTGTTCGAGCAGTACAAGGACATCCTGCTCAAGGACATGGCCAAGCCGTCGGTCAGCAACTCGGATCTGGCCCGGCACGTCGACTACCTGTTCCGGGCGAACGCCAAGATCGGCAACGGCAGCACGGCGGCGGCGGTCCGTTTCGAACTGTCCACCGGTGGCCGGGTGGGCGGGGCCAGTCACTCGCAGAAGGCCCGCGACTCCATCGCCTACCTGCAAAAATGGCTCACGAACAACCCGACCGCCAGCGCGAGCGACCGGTCGGTGGCGGAGCAGCTGATCCGCGACATGACCAACGCACTGAACGGAAAGTGATGCCGACCCCCGACTGGTTCCGTCATCTGCTCGCCGTCAGCGACGTGCTGGCGGACCGCGACCGCGCCGAGATCACGAGCTGGCGGGGCGGCGCGGACGACACCGCCGACGAGGACGACGTGCCGCCGCTCTCCCTGCGCCTGGCGGCGCTGGCGACGGCCTTCGCCGAACGGTCCGCCGAGCTGACGCCCGAGCGGACCGCGGAGATGTTCCGGATCCTGGAGGAGGTCCAGCGGTCGGGCGGCGAGTACGACCGCACGGCCGTGGCCACGGGCTTCTTCGAGGCACTGCTCAACGCCTGGGACGAAGGGTTCGCCCTCCAGGCTGTCTGGGTGTACATGGGCCCCGAGTCGCGGGCCCACTGCCTGGCCTGGAACAGGTTCGCCGGCATCGACTCACCGGACTGGATGCGCTGACCGGCGCACCGGACCGGCGAACGGCCCCGGAGGGGGAACCCTCCGGGGCCGTTTCGCGTCGGTGCGGGCGGCGGTGATCAGCGGATGGCCGCACCGAAGGCCTTCGCGGTGAGGGCCAGACCGTCCGAAGTCCGTGATCGGGGTCGCGGTGGACAAGGGACAAACGCGGACGCGAAGGCCGCCTTTCGTTTCTCGGCGCATTTCCGTGCAGCGGGGAAAAAGGTATCGAACACTCACCCGGTCGACGACCCTCGACACCCCCGCCATGAATTCCCCCGATCCTTGTCCACGCATTGGCGGCCCACGGGAACGGAATATGACGCACCGGTGAACCGGCACCGGCCGACAGGCTCAGGCCGGGCGGGCCGCACCCGCACCCGCACCCGCACCCGCACCCGCACAGGAAGCGAAGCCGGCGCACGTGCCCTTCACGACCACAAGGTCAATACTTCCGGCATGGGGACATGACCCGAGCCCGAACGGAGACATCGGGCACACTTGACGTGACATCACAGAAGTCCGCGGAACACCGGGATCAACAACCGCCCACACCATGTCCGACCTGCGGTGACGCAGGTCAATGACGTACCCGCTGAGATCTGATGGAGGTACCCATGAGGATGCTCATCAATGTCCCCGAAACCGTGGTCGCCGACGCTTTGCGAGGAATCGCGGCGGCGCACCCCGAGCTGGTCGTCGACGTGGAGAACCGGGTGATCGTACGGCGGGACGCGCCGGTCGCGGGGAAGGTGGCGCTGGTGTCCGGGGGCGGCTCGGGGCACGAGCCGCTGCACGGCGGGTTCGTGGGGCCGGGGATGCTGTCGGCGGCGTGCCCGGGGGAAGTGTTCACCTCGCCGGTGCCCGACCAGATGGTGCGCGCGGCGGCGGCCGTGGACAGCGGGGCCGGGGTGCTGTTCGTCGTGAAGAACTACACCGGTGACGTGCTGAACTTCGACATGGCGGCCGAACTCGCCGAGGACGAGGGTGTCCAGGTGGCCAGGGTGCTGGTCGACGACGACGTCGCGGTGACCGACAGCCTGTACACCGCCGGCCGGCGCGGTACCGGTGCCACCCTGTTCGTCGAGAAGATCGCGGGTGCCGCGGCCGACGAGGGGCAGCCGCTGGAGCGGGTGGAGGCCGTCGCCCGGCAGGTGAACGAACGCTCCCGCAGCTTCGGGGTGGCCCTCAGCGCCTGCACCACCCCGGCCAAGGGCAGCCCCACCTTCGAGCTGCCGGACGGCGAGCTGGAGCTCGGCATCGGCATCCACGGGGAGCCGGGGCGCGAGCGGCGGCCGATGATGACCTCCGGGGAGATCGCCGATGTCGCCCTCGACGCGATCCTGACCGACCGGTCGCCGCGCGGTCCGGTGCTGGCGCTGGTCAACGGCATGGGCGCGACCCCGCTGCTGGAGCTGTACGGCTTCAACGCCGAGGTGCAGCGGGTGCTCACCGAGCGCGGCGTGGCCGTCGCCCGCACGCTCGTCGGCAACTACGTCACCTCCCTCGACATGGCCGGTGCCTCGGTCACCCTCTGCGAGGTCGACGAGGAACTGCTGCGGCTGTGGGACGCGCCGGTGCGTACGCCGGCGCTGCGCTGGGGCATGTGAGAAGCGGGACCAGACGCTCGACCCACCCACCACGCAAGGAGATCACGTGCTCGACGCCGATTTCTTCCGCCGCTGGATGGCGGCGACGGCCGCCTCCGTGGACCGTGAGGCGGACCGGCTCACCGCCCTCGACTCCCCCATCGGCGACGCCGACCACGGCAGCAACCTGCAGCGCGGCTTCGCCGCGGTGACCGCCGTGCTGGACAAGGAGGCTCCCGCGGCCCCGGGCTCGGTCCTGACGCTGGCCGGCCGGCAGCTCATCTCCACCGTCGGCGGCGCCTCGGGACCGCTCTACGGCACGCTGCTGCGGCGTACCGGCAAGGCGCTCGGGGACGCCGCCGAGGTGAGCGCCGAGCAGCTGGCCGAGGCGCTGCGCGCGGGGGTGGAGGCGGTGATGCGGCTGGGCGGGGCCGCACCCGGCGACAAGACGATGATCGACGCGCTGGTCCCGGCCGTGGAGGCGCTGGACGAGGGGTTCGGTGCCGCCCGGGCCGCCGCCGAGCGGGGCGCCGAGGCGACGATCCCCTTGCAGGCCCGCAAAGGCCGGGCCAGCTATCTCGGCGAACGCAGCATCGGGCACCAGGATCCCGGCGCCACCTCGTCGGCGCTGCTGATCGCCGCTCTCGCCGAGGCGGACGGGGCGTGAGCGGGAGTGGAGGGGCGTGGGGGGACGACAGGGGGCGAGCAGCCGATGAATGACGACACGGGCGGGACGCCGGTCGGGATCGTACTGGTCTCGCACAGTGCCGAAGTGGCCGCTTCGGTGGCGGAGTTGGCGCGCGCCCTGGCTGGCGGCGGCACGGCGGTGCCGGTCGCCCCGGCGGGGGGCGCGGCGGGCGGGGGGCTCGGTACCAGCTCCGAGCTCATCGCTGCCGCGGCCGCGTCCGTGGACCGGGGTGCGGGGGTCGCCGTGCTGACCGATCTGGGCAGCGCCGTCCTCACCGTCAAGGCGCTGCTGGCCGAGGGTGACGAACTTCCGGAGGGGACGCGTCTCGTGGACGCCCCGTTCGTGGAGGGCGCCGTGGCCGCGGTGGTCACGGCCGCGGCCGGGGCCGACCTCGACGCGGTGGAGGCGGCGGCCACGGAGGCGTACGACTACCGGAAGCGGTGAGGCGTGCCGGGCAGCCGCGGCTCGGTCGGCTCCTCGGCGATCGCGGGGACGGCGATGCCCTTGTCCGGCTTCATCTCGCGGTCTCCGCCGGGGTGGTGACCGGGGAGAGGCCGCTCGTGACGGTTTCCGGGCCGAAACGCTGCCGGTAGGCCGAGGGCGTGAGTCCCGTCTCCCGGCGCAGCAGGATGCGGAGGTTGGCCGGGGTACCCAGTCCGCTGTTGCGGGCGACGGCGTCGATGCGGGTGTCGCCGCGTTCGAGGAGGCGGCGGGCGAGGGTGACGCGCTGCGCGGTCAGCCACGCGTTCGGGGTGGTGCCCAGCTGGGTGCGGAAGCGCCTGTGCAGGGTGGTGGCGCTCACGGCGGCCTCGGCCGCGAGGTCGGCGACGGTGAGGGGGGTGTCGAGTCGCTGCTGCGCCCAGGCCAGCAGGGGGGCCAGGGACTCGTCGGGCAGGTCGGGCAGGGGTCGTTCGATGAACTGCTTCTGTCCGCCGTCGCGGTGGGCGGGGAACACGAGGCGGCGGCTGATGGTGTTGGCGGTTTCCGCGCCGTGGTCGCGGCGGATGATGTGCAGGCCGAGGTCGAGTGCGGCGGCGCTGCCCGCGGACGTGAGGATGCCGCGGTCCTCGACGAAGAGCACGTCGGGCTCGACGCGGACAGCGGGGTAGCGGGAGCGGAGCAGGTCCGTGCACTGCCAGTGTGTGGTGGCCCGGCGGCCGTCGAGCACACCGGCTTCGGCCAGGGCGAACGCGCCGGTACAGAAGGAGACCAACCGGGCGCCCCGCGCGTGGACGCGGCGTATGACGTCCAGTACGGCGGGGTGTCGAGGGTGGGCGACGTCCGGTCTGCTCGGGATGATCAGGGTGTCGGTGGCCTCGGCGGCTTCGAGTCCGGCGGTTTCGGTGAGAGTGAAGAAGCGGTCGCGCATGACCGTGCGGTCGCCCGGCGTGCAGAGCGCGAACTCATACAGTTTCCGGCCGAGTTCGGGCCGCGGGAGACCGAAGAGTTCGGTGGCGCAGCCCAGTTCGAACGGGTTGGTGTTCTCGTCCACGAGGACCGTCACGCGGTGCGGGCGGAGCTCCGCGTGACGTTGGAAGGATTCTTGCGGCATACGCCACTTCTACCACTCACACCTGCTTTCGACGGCGGTGAAGGATGAGCTCTCGGCACACGGGCTCTCCCCGCACTTCTGCGGGTGTCAGGCCTGCCGCCCCTCCGGCGTCACCTCCCTCGAAAGGAAACTGTCCATGCATCAACTTCAGGACGAGTCCGCCGCGGCAAGGATCACGACGGGTCCGCCTACGGCCGCTGCACGGAGAAGGACGGCCAAGCCCTCAGGGCGACGACGGCGAGTGCGGCTGACCGCGCTCCTGCTCGCCCTGCCCGGTGCGGTGGCTGCCCCGCTGCTCACCGCACAGCCGGCAGCGGCAGCGACCGGCGGGACACTGTGCGTCTGGTCGGCGGCGGACGGCGCCGCCCCCTGGAGCGGAGGGACCTCACCCGGGCAGATCGTGCCCTGCGAGGCCGGAACCACCACCGCCGAGGAGGCGTCGGACCCGCCGAACCCGTCCCTGGGGGCCGCCGGGCCTGTGGTCGACCTCGACGACGCCCTGTCGCAGGTCTGGGGCGACCCCGAGCTGACCGACCTCCAGAAGATCCTGACCGTGCAGTACCTGAGGAACAACTGGGCCGCGGCGGCCGGCCTGGAGGCCAATGCCCGCAAGGCGCTCGCTGACGCCTACGCCGCGGCCGCTCGCGGTCTGTGAAGCCGCGTCGTCCGCGTGTCCCGCCGTTCCCGATCGGCGGTGGACGGGCCCAGCCTGATCGTCGAGCCGGCGCCTCGCCCTCATCGTGAGCGCCCAGGACACCCGGCTCTCCCTCTTCGACTGTCCGACCCTGAAGGGAAACACGCAGCATGCGATCAATTCGACGAGCATCGGTCCTGGCCGGAGTCGCGGTGGGGGCGCTGGCGCTGGCCGCGTCACCGGCCGCGGCGGCCAAGAACCGCACCCTGACGCTGGACGCCGGTGACCCGCTGGCGGCGAAGGCCCTGCAGATCTGTTACGACGTGCACGAACTCGGCCCGGCGGTCCCCTTCGAGAACATCGACTGCAAGATCAGCTACGCCCCGACCGGGTACCGGACCGCGCACGGGCCGGAACACCCGGTGGGCGACCGCGTCCTCAACTACGCGTCCACGACGGTCACCCACTCGCTGGCCTGGTCGGACACGGTCACGAGTTCGGACAGCTTCGAGGTGAGCACCTCGGTGAAGTCCGCCATCTGGGGCGCGGCGGAGGTCGCGGTGACCGCCAAGTACACCAAGACCTGGACGCGGTCGAGCACCGTCTCGCAGACGGACAGCCTGCCGGTCCCGGCCTGCAACGCCGGCTGGTTCGGCAGGGCCGCGGAGATGGGCACCGCCACCGGGGACCTGCGGCTCGACTTCGCGTCGGACACCAAGATCAGGAGCGGCACCAAGAAGAGATACCGGCACGTCGTCATCAACAACAGCACCTTCAGCGCGCCCACCGGCAAGAACGACCTGCTCATCGCCCGTTCCCGCCCCATGACGCCGGAGGAGCGCACGGGCTGCGCCTCCTGAAGCCTGCCCGCCCGCACCGGACAAGTGCCCGTTCCCGGGTGTCGCCCGGTGCGGTGCGGGCCGCCACAGGCCCTCGGCCTCGTTGCCCCGCCCTCGTTCCGCCGCCGCCCTCGTTCCGCCGCCGGCCCGGAGCGCCGAACGGCTCCGGATCCCGCCCGCGACTCCACGGAGAGCACCTCCATGACCTCGACCACGACGGCCTGCGGGCCACCCCCGGCGCAGGCCCGATGCGCCGCCCCGACCACCGCCACCGCCACCGTACTGATCGACGACCAGGCGCTCGAAGAATTCCTGAGCGCGGCGGTCGGCGCGTACCACCTCATCACCGCCGAGGCCCCCCTGCCCTGCTTCGCGCTCTTGCTCGGCCGGGCGGAGGCGTCGACGTTCCACGTGCGGAGCCTCGTCTTCGGCCGCAACGCCCGCACCAGCGACCCGGCGGCGCGGCAGGAGTTCTCCGAGACCATCGTGCCGCGGTTCGGGCCTGCCTACGAGAACGAGCACCGCGGCTGGTGGATGGACTCCACCGACCTCCTCAAGGCGGCCCGGCAGGCCGAGGAGGTCGGCCTGGACCTGCTCGGCTCGATCCACATGCACCCGGACTGGCACCGCATAGGCCCGCCGTCAGCACGCGCTCACGTGCTCAGCGAGCGCCCCACCCCCATGGATCGCCACCTCTTCGGACACTCGGGCTGGCCCCTCAACCTGATCTGCTATCTGGAACGCCGGGACGGCGACTTCTACTACGCGCTCGCGGCCTGGACCCCCACCCCCTCCCGCGCGCCCGGGGGTGGCGGATGTGCGGAACTCGACCTGCGCGTCCGCACCCACACACCTCGGGGGGTGTGACGGACGTGCACGAGCCCGACACGCCGACCGGTACCGGAGCCCAGGAGGGCATCCGGGCGATCCGCGCCCTGTGGGACGCGATGGCCCGAGGCTGGGCGGCAGGGGACGCAGCACGGTTCGCCGCGAGCTTCGCGCAGGACTGCGACTTCACGACTGTACGAGGCGGTAGGCCGGCAGGCCGGCCCGGTATCGAGAGCGGACACGCGGCCCTCTTCCGCGGGCCCTACGCGGGAACCGCACTGGAAACCGACGTCAGGGCCATCCGCTTCCTCCGCCCCGACCTCGCCACGGTCGACGCGGAGTCGACCGTGAGCACCACCGGTGGTGTGGTCCTGGCCCGCACTCATGCTCTGGCGGTCGTGGAGCGGACGGCGACACGCCCATGGCTGATCAGAGCGTTCCACAACATGATCCCCCTACCCCCCGGCGCGCAACAGGCGCCTAGACCAGAGGAGTTCACGGTGACCGAGCCCACCCCCCGGCCGAAGCTGCGTCATCTGGCCATCGTGGCCCGCGCACCCGAGGAACTCGCCGAGTTCTACGCCTCCGTCTTCGCGATGGAACTCTTCCACCGCGAGCCGGACGGCAGTTGCTTCCTCTCCGACGGGTACCTGACACTGGCCCTGATCAAGCACCGGCTCGACGGCGAGACCCCGATGGGGATGAACCACTTCGGTTTCCACGTCGAGAACACGGACGACGTGTCCGCCGCCCTGGTCGCGGCCGGCACCCCGGAGCCGGCGGAACGCAGCACCAGCCGTCCCTACGCCGAGTACCGGGCGATCGATCCGGAGGGCAACTGGTTCGACCTCTCGGCCCACGGCTTCGGCGGCCCGCGTCCGACCGCGGGTCCGACACCGACCTGATCAAGCCGCCGCTGCGCTGCCCGGTGCGGACGCGGTCGATCAGGTCGATCACCGCGGAGACAGGTCGATCACCGCGGAGAATCGTCGGCAGTCGGATGCGCGAGCCCACCGGTACCCGTGCCGTCCCCCGACGGGTCCTGTCCCCCCGCGGACCGCGCGGCGCCGTCCTCCATGCGTCGCTGCCACGTCTTCGCCCACTCCGTCATGCGGACCCGCGTGCCGCGGGCGTCCGGCCGTCCCGACGTGCCCGTCCGGGCGTGCCGTTCGTCCGGAACGGCCGGGTGGGCGTCCGCGTCGGGACCGTCGTCGGCGGGTGCCGGCGCCGCGCCGTCGGGTCGGCTCCCGCTCTCCCCCTCGCCCCGTGCGAACAGGCGGGCCAGCCGCTCCCCCGTGGCCACCGCCGCCGCGTGGTCCTCGATGGGCTCGACCAGGGAATCCCGGAAGACGATGTAGGTGACGCCGGAGGCGATGCCGCCGCCGCGGGGGTCGGGGCGGATGCCGAGGGCCTCGGCGGTGGCGTAGGAGGCCTCGCCGATGATGTCGCGCGGGCCTACGTCGCCGACCACCGCGTACCGGACCCGGTCCCGGTAGACCACCGCCGCGACCGAGCCGCCGCGCACGCCGTGCTCACGGTGGTCCCAGAGGCGGCCGACCGCCGGGACGACGATGTACGGCAGCCGCTCGGCGCTCAGGTACCGCCCGTCGGACTGCCGGAACGCCGTGCTCGCGGAGAAGAGCGGGTCGGTGCGCCGGTTGCAGCGCGCGGTGGGGCGGCCGTCGCAGTCCACGTCCAGGTCGGCCTTCCAGAACACGGCGTTCCGGGTGCCGCAGACCGGGACGGTGGGCGGGGCGCCGGCGTCGGTGCGGTAGCGGCCGCGGGAGACGGGTTCGCAGTCACGGACCTTGGCCAGCAGTTCGGCGGCGGCGACCGGGCCCTGCCGTCCCGGCGCCGGACCGGGCGCGGGCCGCACACCCTGTGCGGCGGGCCACTGCGAGGCGACCTCTCGCGCGGCGACCCGCTGCGGGACGGCGCCGGGCGGGGCGGTCGGGGCCAGCAGGACCAGGCCGGCCGCGGCCAGCGTCAGCGACGGGGCACGCACGATAAGGGAACCTCTCGGGGGAGGGCTGACGGACACTCAGCCCAATGTGGGGGCGGTCGGCCCGTTCGGCCACTTCGAGGGGGCCGTACGTGGGAGGGCTTCTGACGGCGCGGCAGCGCCGGACGCCCGATGCGCTCGCCGCACCGGGCGTCCGGCCCTCCGGCGGGCGCGGGTTCAGCGACGACAGCGGTCCGCGCCCGTGACGCGAACTCACCGGCCCTGCCGGGGAGTTCGATCTCGATGAGCTTCAGCATACGTAACGCTCCGGCACGCCCACCAACACGTCGGCCCGTTGGTCCGGCCCCTTGCCGGGCAGGCCCCCGCGCGCCATATTGGTCCGGACCAATTCCGTCGCCGTTTCGGCCGGGAGGGGAGACCATGCGCCGACGCCGTTCGCTGGGCTGCGCGACCGTCCTGGCCGTGTGCTGCGGCTGCGCGCCGGCGGCCGACGGGGACGAGGGCCGGGCGCCGGGCGCGCCGACCGGTGTCACCGCCGCCGCGGGCAGCGCGACCAGTGTGCACGTCATGTGGAACGCCGTCCGCGCCGGCTCCCCCGTCGCCGCCTACGAGGTCCTGCTGGACGGCGCGAAGGTGCGGGACGTGCCCGGCTCGGCGCACATGGTGGACGTGGTCCGCCTCGCGCCGGCCACGACGTACGTCTTCACCGTGCGCGCCCGTGACGCCGACGGGCGCCTGGGCCCGCGCAGCGCCGGTGTGCGGGCCACCACGCCGGCGGCCGTGGCCGGCGACCGGTCGGCGCCGACCCGGCCCGGGCCGCTCACCGGCCGCGTGGTGGGCACCACGGCCGTACAGCTGTCGTGGTCGGCCGCCGACGACGACCGGGGCGTGCTGTCGTACGACGTGCTGCAGGGCGGGGCGCGGATCCACACCGTGGGCGGCGGGCAGACCGCCACCGTGGTGACGGGGCTGCGGCCGGGGACGCGCTACTCCTTCACCGTGCGGGCCCGGGACGCCGCCGACAACCTCTCGCCGGTCTCCACCACGCTCCGGCTCGCCACCCCGGCGGGCACCGGCGCGACGCGGGACACCGCGCCCACCGGTTTCCGCGCCGGCACGCACCTGGCCGACGGGGCGTACCACATCGACCTGTCGTGGGTGCCGCCGCGGGTGGACGGGGTGGTCACCGAGTACGAGATCCTGCTCGACGGGCGGCCGGCCACCTCGCTGGTCTGGGGCGGGAGCCCGCCGAGCGGGCGTGCCTCCCACAGCTTCTACGCGGGGCGGGAGGCGGGGGTCGCCCACCGGGTGCGGTTGCGGGCCCGGCTGCCGGACGGCACGTGGGGGGCGCTGTCGCAGGAGCGTACGGTGATCACCGGCGGCGGGCGCTGACCGGCGGTCCGTGGGCCGTCCGACGGAATCCGTCACCTGCCCGGGGGCTCCGGGGATGCGGGGCCCGTCCGGGGGGCGTTGGCTGCGGCGTGAGGCAGCACGGGCGTACCCGACCCCTCGGCGGCGCAAGGGATGTACCGCCAACCGTGCCGCCGGAGGCCCTCCCATGCGCGACTCGCGAATTCCTCTGCCCCCTCTGTCCCTGCGACCTGCACTCACCGCGGCAGCCGCCGCCGCGCTCCCCCTCGCCCTGGCCGCCGGCCCGGCCGCCGCCCAGGGATCGGGGATCTCGGTGAGCACCAGCGACTCCACGGTGTCGGTGGTGACCAGCGCCTGTACCCGGATCAACGGCAGCTGGGGCACCGCGGCGCTGCTGACCAGCAGCCAGGCCAACTTCTCCGAGGGGCGCCAGGTGGCGCTGTCGGGGACCACGGTCAGCCAGTCGGCCGCGTGGTCGAACGTCAACCCGGGGACCTACACGGTCGTCGTCATGTGCTCCAACGCGAGTACGGCCGGCAGCCAGACCGTGATCGTCTCCGCTTCCGCCTCCCCGACCGTCACCGCCACGGCGTCGCCCTCGCGGGGTGTGATGGGCGGCCAGGGCGGCGGGATCAAGGACTACGGCACGATCACCCTGGCGGCGGGCGGTGCGCTGGTCGGCGTCGGAGTGATCGCGGCGGCCTGGTTCCTGCGCCGCCGCTCCAAGCCGTACCGGTTCTGACCGGTACCGTCGCGCCGGGGCGGGAACGCCGACGCGCGGGGGCGGGAACGCCGACGCGCCGGAGCGAGAGGCGTACAGGCGCTGCGAAACGCGTGTGCCGCCGGTAGGAGAGGCACACCACCTGCGCGATCGGCGGGCCGCCGACGCGGTCGCGGCACCGGCCGGCCGGTGCCCCCGGTTCAGTCGCCGTCGGGGAGTTCCGCGAACTCCGCCAGGGCGTGGCCGAGCCACCCGGTCCAGAAGGTCTCCAGGTCGATCCCGGCCCGCAGCACCAGGTGGCGCAGCCGGTCCTCGGGACTGTCCCGGCCGGGCGGGAAGTCGCGCCGTTCGATCTCCTGGTACTCGGCCAGCTGACGCCGGTGCAGGTCGAGGTGGCGGCGCAGGTCGGCCTCCAGGCCCGCGGTGCCGACCACGGCCGCGGCGCGCAGCCGCAGCAGCAGCGGGTCGCGGTGCGGCCTGGGGTCCTGCCCGGCGGCGGTCCAGCGCTCCAGTTCGGCGCGGCCCGCGGGCAGGACCTCGTAGCTCTTCCGCTGCCCGCGGGCCGGCTGCTCGCCGGGGAGCGCCCGGATGTGGCCGTCGGCCTCCAGTTTTCCCAGCTCGCGATAGATCTGCTGATGCGTCGCCGACCAGAAGTAGCCGATCGACCGGTCGAACCGGCGGGTCAGCTCCAGCCCGGAGGACGGCTTTTCCAGCAGGGCGGTGAGGATCGCGTGCGGGAGTGACATGGGGTCATCCTAGGGACGCCGTGCGGGGCGCTGTCAGTACCTAGAGGGTCGCCGCCAGCTCGGTGCCCTGCTTGATGGCCCGCTTCGCGTCCAGCTCCGCCGCCACGTCGGCGCCGCCGATGAGGTGGACGCTGCGTCCGGCGGCGGCCAGCGCGTCGTACAGGTCGCGGCGCGGTTCCTGGCCGGTGCACAGCACGATGGTGTCGACCTCCAGGACCGTGCTCTCCTCGCCGACGGTGAGGTGCAGACCTGCGTCGTCGATCCGGTCGTAGCGCACGCCGGGGACCATGGTGACGCCGCGGTGCTTGAGCTCGGTGCGGTGGATCCAGCCGGTGGTCTTGCCGAGTCCGGCGCCGACCTTGGTGGTCTTGCGCTGGAGCAGGTGGACGGTGCGCGGCGGGGCCGGCCGCTCGGGGGCGGTGAGGCCGCCGGGCGCCGTGTAGTCCATGTCGACGCCCCAGTGGCGGAAGTACGTCGCCGGGTCCTCGCTCGCCTTGTCGCCGCCGTCGGTGAGGTACTCGGCGACGTCGAAGCCGATGCCGCCGGCGCCGAGGATCGCGACGCGGTCACCCACGGGGGCGCCGTCGCGCAGCACGTCGAGGTAGCCGAGGACGCGGGGGTGGTCGATACCCGGGATGTCGGGCGTGCGCGGGGTGACGCCGGTGGCGACGACGACCTCGTCGTAGTCCGCCAGGTCGCCCGCCTCGACGGGGGTGGCGAGGCGTACGTCGACGCCGTGGGTGTCGAGCTGGTGGCGGAAGTACCGCAGTGTCTCGTCGAACTCCTGCTTGCCGGGGACCTTGCGGGCCACGTTGAGCTGGCCGCCGATCTCGCTCGCGGCGTCGAAGAGGGTGACGTGGTGGCCGCGTTCGGCGGCGCTGACCGCGCAGGCGAGGCCGGCCGGTCCGGCGCCGACGACGGCCACGCGCTTCTTCAGCCGGGTCGGGGCGAGGACGAGTTCCGTCTCGTGGCAGGCGCGCGGGTTGACCAGGCAGGAGGTGATCCTGCCGCTGAAGGTGTGGTCGAGGCAGGCCTGGTTGCACCCGATGCAGGTGTTGATGGCCTCCGGGGTGCCGGCGGCGGCCTTGGCGACGAAGTCGGGGTCGGCGAGCATCGGGCGGGCCATCGACACCATGTCCGCGCAGCCGTCGGCGAGCAGCTGCTCGGCGACCTCGGGGGTGTTGATGCGGTTGGTGGTGACGAGCGGGACGGACACCGCGCCCATGAGCTTCTTGGTGACGAAGGTGTACGCGCCGCGCGGCACGGAGGTGGCGATGGTGGGGATGCGCGCCTCGTGCCAGCCGATGCCGGTGTTGATGATCGTGGCGCCGGCCTCCTCGACGGCCCGGGCGAGGGTGATCACCTCGTCGAGGGTGGAGCCGCCGGGGACCAGGTCGAGCATCGACAGCCGGTAGACGACGATGAAGTCGTCGCCGACCGCCTCGCGCACCCGCCGCACGATCTCCACGGGGAAGCGCATGCGGTTCTCGTAGGAGCCGCCCCAGCGGTCGGTGCGGTGGTTGGTCGGTGCGGCGATGAACTCGTTGATGAGGTAGCCCTCGGAGCCCATGATCTCCACGCCGTCGTAGCCGGCCTGCCGGGCGAGGCGGGCGGTGCGGGCGTAGTCCTCGATGGTGCGTTCGACGTCGGCGTCGGTGAGTTCACGGGGCGGGAAGGGGCTGATGGGCGCCTGGAGGGGGCTCGGGGCGACCAGGTCGCGGTGGTAGGCGTAGCGGCCGAAGTGCAGGATCTGCAGGGCGATCCGGCCGCCCTCGCGGTGCACGGCCTCGGTGACCGGGCGGTGCCGGTCGGCCTCCTCCTCGGTGGTGAGCTTGGCGCCGCCCTCGTAGGGCCGGCCCTCGTCGTTGGGGGCGATGCCGCCGGTGACGATGAGGCCGACCCCGCCACGGGCCCGCTCGGCGTAGAAGGCCGCCATCCGCTCGAAGCCGCGCTCGGCCTCCTCCAGTCCGACGTGCATCGAGCCCATCAGGACGCGGTTGGGCAGCGTGGTGAAGCCCAGGTCGAGCGGGCTCAGCAGGTGGGGGTAACGGCTCATCGGGCCCTCCGTGCGCGGTGTGGTCCCTCTGTTGTAGAGGCACCGCGCCCCTTTGTGCAACTAGTTGCACAAAGCTTGGGGCTTGACGTCGGTCACACGGCGGGAACAGTCACCGGCGGCACGGCCGCCCAGGTCAGCCGCAGTCGGACACCGGTCGCAGCGCGGTGATCCGGTCCAGCGGCACGGCGGCGGTACGACCGTCCGCGCGCAGGACGAGGAAACCGTCACCGCCGCCGCGCAGCGCCCCGCACACGGTGACGGCACCGGTGGAGACCTGGACCAGGCCCTCCGTGGCGCCCCGCCTCGGTACCGGCCACCAGGAGGCGGCGGTGGACAGCGCCAGCAGGACGACCGCGACGAAGGTGAGAACGATGCCGAGCCGCAGCACGCGGCCCGCACGGGCGGCTGGGGCCGTGCGGGCGCCGCCGTAGAGCGGCCAGGCGACCAGGCCCACCAGCAGCACCGCGAGACAGGCGACCGCCAGCGCGGCCAGCGCCAGCACGCCGGCGAGGATCTGGACACCCCGGGGCACCTGGTCGGGCCCGGAGCCCTTGAGCACTCCGCACAGGCCGACGAACCCCAGTACGGCGAGCTGCAACCCGTGCCAGCCCTTCGCCGCCGTACGCAGCCCGTCCGCCTCCCGGGCCGTCCCCGGCACACCGCCGTTCGCCATCAGGCCACCTCCGAGGGCCATCCTGTCCGGCGGCGGCCGCGGCACGACGGCGGCCCGACCGGCGCGGGCGCCCTTTCACCCCACCGGGCGGCCGGGGCGCGGGCGTCGCCCCGCCCGGGCCCGCCGGGCCGGGCCCGGGCGGGAGCCGTCAGCGGCTTTCGAGCAGGACGTGCAACTCACGCTCCTGATCGCCGGAGGCGGCGGTCAGGTCGCGCACCGAGAAGAGGGAGTCGAGGGCGTCGCGCAGCCGGTCGATCGCCCAGTAGCCGCCCTGCGCGTCGGCCTCGACGGTGGACGACAGCCGCGCGGGCGGTGGGCAGCTGTGGGTCTCGGTGACCTCGAAGGTGCCGAGCCAGACCATAGGACGGGTCTCGTGCAGCTGTTGCGGGACATCCCCGGCGGAACGGTCGGACTCGAAGCAGGTGCCCAGCGCCTCGAAGACGATCCGCGCGTCCTCCTTGTTGCATCCGCTGATCTCGACGGAGACGGACTCCTCGTGCTGTCGCTCGCGGTCCATCGTGTTCGCTCCTCTCGTGGCGGTGGCGCGGCGGCGCCCACATTGCGCGCCGCACTGGTCGCGGTGCCCAGCGGGCCGCGTCGCATCCCCGGATTCGCGCCACCTCCCCAGAAAAGCACCACTTCGCCCGACGGGCACCAGCGCGGCGGCCGGCACCCGGCCTGCCGCGGGTGAAGCGGTAGGTCTTGCTGTCGGTCAGCACGCAGAAGCCCGGCGAGAGCACGATCACGCGCAGGGTGCCGGTACGGCGGTCGTAGTCGACCCCTTCCGCCTCGAAGGTGCCCGAGCACCCGCTGCGCAGCGGCAGTCCGCGCAGGGCGGTGACATGCCCGGCGACGTCCGAGGCGCCCTCCGGAGGGGCGGACAGGTCGACCCGCAGCAGTGGCTTGGTGAGGCCGAAGAGGGTGCCGTCCGGGTCGTCGGAGGAGCACAGGAGGGTGGTCGGGCCGGAGAAGTCGCAGCCCTGGACGTCGCGTACGGCGTGGTCGAGCCGGACGGTGGCGACCCGGGGCAGGTCGGCGGACGGCGAGGTGGCGGGGTTGACCCCGGGGGTCGGGAAGACGAGGAACCGGGTCATGGTGCCCCACTCCCCCGCCAGCATCCACTGGCCGTCCGGGGATATCGCCACCCAGGAGTTGTTCAGCGCCTCGTCGGGGGCGAGCGTGTGGACGTACTCGGACCAGGAGCCGGCGGGCGTGCGCACCCGGAACATCTTGGCGCCGTTCGAGTCGGACTGGTAGGGCTCGACGTAGTGGCCGTCGTAGGCGGCGTCGGGGTCGCCGACATGGTTCCAGCCGCGCAGCGAGACGCCGAACGGGATGGTGCCGATGCCGGTGTAGCGGTTGGGGCTGCCCGCCGGGACCTCGACCGAGGCCAGCCCCTGGCTCTCGGTGAGCGGGTCGGCGCGGTCGGAGCCCACCTCGGTCCACACCTCGGTGGTCGCGCCGGCCCCGGCTGCCGCGGCGGGCGGCGCCGCGGCCAGGGCGGCGACCGCGACGGTGGCCAGCGCGACGAGGGCGGCACGGAGCGTGACCGGGTGACGGCGGCGGGTGGGGCGCAAGGGCATGGCGGGGCTCCTCGACCGGGGATGGGAAGGCGCTCGGCGCACAGTCTGGACCGCTTCGGTAGTCATGTACAGACCAACCGATGGCCGGGCGGGAACCGATCGGCGAACACCTCCCCGCGCCGGACCCGTGACACGACACCTCCCGCGCCGGACCCATGGCACCTGCCCGCACCCACCCCGTGAGACCTGCCCTCCCCGCCCGCGACACCTCCCCGCGCCGGCCCCGTGGCACCTCCCCGCGCCCGGCCGGTCACGCCTGCCCGCGCAGCGCATGCGAGGCCGCGCCAGGCATGGGAGAAGAGGGTTGGGCGCGGTAGAACTGGGGGAGTCGGCACGAGGGGCGTCGTGCCGCGGCAGAACCTAGGTGCGGAGGCGATGCTGAGCATGAGTCCAGCCGATCCGGTGACGCCCGAGAGCGGCGGCCCGATACGGCCCGGTGGCCTGCTCGACGTCCTGAACGTGGCCTCCGTGGTCCTGGACGCCGAGGGACGCATCGTGCTGTGGAGCCCGCAGGCCGAGGAGCTGTTCGGCTACTCGGCCGGGGAGGCGCTGGGCCGGTACGCGGCCCGCGTCATGGTGCACGAACGCCACATCGACCTGGTGGTCAGACTCTTCGCGGACGTCATGGAGACCGGCCGCAGCTGGGCGGGGGCCTTCCCGATCCGCCGCAAGGACGGGACCACCCGGCTGGTGGAGTTCCGCAACATGCGCCTGACGGACGTCCGGGGCGACGTCTACGCCCTGGGGCTCGCCGCGGACCGGCCCACCCTGCGCCAGGTGGAGCAGGACCTGGCGCTGTCCACCCGGCTGGTCTCGCAGTCGCCGGTGGGCCTCGCCGTCCTCGACAACGAGCTGCGGTACGTGTCGGTCAACCCCGCGCTGGAGCGGATCGACGGTGTGCCGGCCGGCGAGCACCTGGGGCGCACACTGCGCGAGGTGGTGCCGCTGCTGGACGCGGAGGCGCTGGAGAAGGCGGCACGCCGGGTGCTGCGCACGGGGGTGCCGCTGGTCGACCGGTCCACGGTCGGGCGCACACCGGCGGACCCGGACGAGGACCACGCCTGGGACGTGTCGCTGTACCGGCTGGAGGACTCCCGGGGCACCGTGCTGGGCGTGGCGGTGTCGGTGGTGGACGTCACCGACGAGTACCGGGCTGGCGTGGAGGCGGAGACGGCCCGCCGCCGGCTGGCGTTGATCGCCGACGCCTCCACCCGGATCGGCACCACCCTCGACCTGGAGCGCACCGCGCGCGAGCTGGCCGACGTGGCGGTCCCGGAGCTGGCCGACATCGCCGCGGTGGATCTGCTGGACGCCGTGGTGGCCGGTCGGCCGGCGAGCCTCAGGCCCACCGAGTCGGCCGTGATCCGGGCGCTGGCGGTGCGTGCCTACGCCGCGCCGGAGGCGCTGGCGGCGGCCGATCCACCGGGGCAGGTCGCCCGCTACGGCCCCGACCGGCTGGTCACGGAATGCGTACGCGCGGGCCGGCCCATCATGGTGCCGGAGGTCAAGGACGACGACCTGGCCCGCATCGCCCGCTCCCCCGAGGCGGCCGAGCTGCTGGCACGCGCGGGCGTGCACTCGTATCTCGCGGTCCCGCTCATCGCGCGCGGCGAGGTGCTCGGCGCACTCGACCTGAAGCGGACCCGCAACCCGCTGTCGTTCGGCCGGGACGACCTGCTGCTGGCGCGGGAGCTGGCGGCACGCGCGGCCGTCCAGATCGACAACGCCCGCTGGTACCAGAACGCCCGTACCACCGCGCTCACCCTGCAGCGCAGTCTGCTGCCCAGCCATCCGCCGGTGACCGGCGCCCTGGAGGTGGCCTCCCGCTATCAGCCGGCGGGCGCGACCACGGAGGTGGGCGGCGACTGGTTCGACGTGATCCCGCTGGAGGGCCGGCGGACCGCGCTGGTCGTGGGCGACGTGATGGGCAGCGGCATCGACGCGGCCGCCACCATGGGTCGGCTGCGCACCGCGACGACCACCCTGGCCTCGCTCGGCCTGGACCCCGCCGTACTGCTGGAGCACCTGGACCGGATCACCGACGGCCTCGACCACTCCATCGCCACCTGCCTCTACGTCGTCCACGACCCGGACGCGGGCCGGTGCCGGATCGCCAACGCCGGACATCTGCCGCCGGTGCGGCTGAGCGCCGGGCACCGGCCCGAGCTGCTCGACCTGCCCACCGGGGCGCCGCTGGGCGTGGGCGGGGTGCCGTTCTCGACGACCACCGTGGACTTCGCCCCCGGGGACCGGCTGGTGCTCTACACCGACGGGCTGGTCGAGACCCGCCGCCACTCGCTGGACGAACGGCTGGACACCCTGCTCTCCCTCCTGGACGGGCCCGCCCGGGAACTGGAGGAGCTGTGCGACTTCCTGCTGCGCACCCTGCACCACCCCGACAACCACGACGACGTGGCACTGCTGGTGGCCCGGGCCCGGGACTGACCTGGGCCCCGCCGACACGGTTCACAGGAACTCGTTACCGGCTTCTTACCGTCGTTCTCCCACAATCGACAGCAAGGCGTGCGCCCGTGCCGCCGGGACGCAGGAGGTGAGCCGTGACGCAGGAACCGGATCGCGAACGCACCGACAAGGACGAGCACACGGGGAAGGACCGGCGGACCGCGAGGGGCGGGCGCTCCGTCCGCGGCCGCGCGGTGGTCGCGGGGACCACGGTGGCCGTGCTGGCGCTGGGCGGCACCGTCGCCTACGCGGCGACGTCCGGGGCGGAGCGCTCCGGCGGCGGTTCGCCGGCGCCGACGGCGTCCTCCCCCGGGCACGGGCGAGGCCATGGACACGGCCCCGCCTTCGGCCTCGGTGGCGCCGTGCACGGCGAGGCGACGGTCAAGGACCGCGACTCGGGCGAATGGATCGTACGGGTCTGGCAGCGCGGCACGGTGGAGAAGGTCGACGGCGACCGGGTCACCGTCCGGAGCGAGGACGGCGCCTCGTGGACCTGGACGGTGGGGTCCGGCACCCCCGTCCTGCGCGACGGCGGCAAGAGCACCGGGGCCGGTGCGCTGGAGAAGGACGAGTCGGTCAGGGTGGCGGGCACCCGGACCGGGGACACGCGGACCGCGGAGCGCGTGGTGTCCGGCCCCTTCGGCGACACGCCGAGGGACGGCGACGGACACGGCGGCCCGGGGCACCGCTGGGGGAACGGGCACCGCTGGGGCGACGACGGCCCCGAGGCCTCCGGCGAGGCCACCTGAGGTCCCGAGGCCCTGGAACGCCGAGGTCTTCGGGGTTCCGTGAGAGTCAGCCCTGGTGGATGGGGCCCCGAGGGCCCCGGCCCCCGACAGCCCCGAGATCTGCGGACCCGGAACCCGGGAACCGCCGACGCGGCGACGCCGGGAGGCCGGGTCAGGTCTCCGTGTCCGCCCGGTCGCGGGTGCCGGTCACCACCCATGCGGCCGACTCCTCGTCGGCGTGCACCCGAGCCGTCAGGCCGCTCCGGGTGAACGCCTCGACCGCGTGCGGGGCCTGACGCTCGCCGGTCTCGACCAGGAGGCGGCCGCCGGGCGCCAGCCACCGTGGTGCCCCGGCGGCCACCCGGCGCAGCACGTCCAGGCCGTCGCCGCCACCGTCGAGTGCGGTGCGCGGCTCGTGGTCGCGGGCCTCCGGCGGCAGCAGGGCGATCTCGCCGGTGGGGACGTACGGCACGTTCGCGGCGAGGAGGTCGATCCGGCCGCGCAGCCGCTGCGGAAGCGCCGCGAACAGGTCGCCCCGGTGCACCTGCGCGCCCCATTCGGCGAGGTTGCGGCGGGCGCAGCGCACGGCGGCCGGGTCGACGTCCGCCGCGTGGAGTTCGAGGGGGGCCAGCGCCGCGGCGAGGGCCGCGCCGACCGCACCCGAGCCGCAGCACAGATCCACCACCACACGGGCGTGGGGTGCGGCGGCGAGGGCTTGGTCGACGAGGAACTCGGTCCGGCGACGCGGCACGAAGACCCCCGGCTCCACGACGACCCGCCGCCCATGGAACTCCGCCCAGCCCACGACCTGCTCCAGCGGCAGCCCGCCGGCGCGGCGCTCCACCAGGTCCGCCGCCTCCGCGGCCGTGCCGGCGGTGGCGAGGATCAGGTCCGCCTCCTCCTCGGCGAAGACGCACCCCGCGGCGCGCAGCCGCGCGGCGACGGCTTCCCGCGAGGGGACGGACACCGCGGGAGCGTGGGACGCAGAAGCGCCGGGGCCGGGACCGGCGGGCTCGATCGGGGACACGGGCGGTCACCCTACCCCAGCGCCGAGGAGCCCCAACGGTCGGACGCCGACGGTCTCTTCGGCCTCCCTCTCAGACGCCTCGGCCTCCTCCTCGGACGCCCCGGCCTCCTCGGCGCGCCACCGCCCGGGACCGGCGAGCGCCGGGTGCGAGCGTTCGCGGCGGGCGGCGACGGCCACGGCCGCGAGCCCCGCCGGCTGCCGACCGCCGGCAGGCGGCCGAGCAGCGTCCCGACGGGGCGGCCCACGCCCTCGCTGTCGAAGTTCCCGGGGACAACCGGGTCCAGGTGCTGCCCCTGACCGACGCGGGCCGGGAGACCCTCGCCCAGGTCGCCGAGAGCCGCCGGACGGCGTTCCGGCAGCGGTCGGCGGACCGGCCGGCACGCGACCTGGCGCGGTTCGGGCGGTACCTGGTCCGGTACAACGCGTGGCCGCCCGGGGACTTCGGCCCGAGGACGGCGACCGGCGCGCGGGAGCGGTAGCGGCGCGCGGGAGCGCCGGTCCCGGGGGCCGGCGGCCGCCGCCGGACACGTACCGTTGACCGCGCAACCGTTTCCTCCGTGTCGCAGACAGACAGGCAGCACCCCGCATGGCACCACCCGACCACGTCACCCGAGGCTTCACCGGGCGGCCGCGCGTCCACCGGCCCGGCCTGCCGCCCGGTCAGTACGACGCGCGCGACGACTGGCCCGTGCTGTCCGCCGAGGTCACCCCGGACCTCGCGCCCGCCGACTGGACCTTCCGCATCGACGGCCTGGTGGCCCGGCCCCGCACCTGGACCTGGGACGAGGCGCGGGCGCTGCCCGGGTCGGCGTACGAGGGCGACATCCACTGTGTGACCGGCTGGTCGAAGTTCGGAGTCCGGTTCGGGGGCGTCTCCCTGGACGCGTTCTGGGCCGAGGCGCGCCCGGCGTCGTCGGCGACGCACGCCGTGGCCTACGCGCACACCGGCTACACGACGAACCTGCCGCTGGCGGACCTGACCGGCGGCCGGGCGTGGCTCGCCTTCGACTACGAGGGCCGCCCGCTGCCGCCCGAGCACGGCGGCCCGGCGCGGCTGCTGGTGCCCCACCTGTACTTCTGGAAGAGCGCCAAGTGGATCGCCGGGATACGGCTCCTCGACCACGACGAGCCGGGGTTCTGGGAGGCCAACGGCTACCACGAGCGGGGCAACCCGTGGAAGGAACAGAGGTACGCCGGTGACTGAGACCTCCGCCTGTCCGACCCGGTTCGCGGTGCCCGGCCGGATCGCCGTGGGGGCCGGGGAAGCGGGCGTGTGGCGGACCGCCACGCTGGTCCGGATCCGCCGGGAGACGCCGCGCACGTCCACCTTCCGGCTCGCGGTGCCCGGCTGGCCGGGGCATCTGCCCGGCCAGCACCTGATGCTGCGGCTGACCGCCGAGGACGGCTACACCGCCCAGCGCCACTACTCGATCGCCTCCGCCCCCGACGGTTCGGACCGGATCGACCTGACGCTGGACCACGTCGAGGGCGGCGAGGTCTCCGGCTGGTTCCACACCGTCGCCCGGCCCGGGGACCGACTGGCGGTGCGCGGCCCGGTGAGCGGCTTCTTCGCCTGGCCCGGGGACCGGCCCGCGCTGCTGATCGGGGCGGGCTCCGGGGTCGTACCGCTGATGTCGATGGTCCGCCACCACCGGGCGCGCGGCCTGACCGTGCCACTGCGGCTGCTGGTGTCCGCGCGCGGCCCCGAGGACCTGATCTACGCCCGGGAGTACGGCGCGGAGACGACCCCGGTGTTCACCCGGCGGGCGCCCGCGGGCGCCGCGGTCGGGCGGCTGGCCGCCGCGCACCTGGCCCCGCTGTTCGCCAAGGTGCCGCCCGGCGGCTGGGAGGCGTACGTGTGCGGCTCGAACGCGTTCGCCGAGCACGCCTCCCGGCTGCTGGTCGCCGCCGGACAGCCGGTGGACCGCATCCGCGTCGAACGCTTCGGCTGACCCACCGCGACCGGACCCACCCGGCGGCCGGTCATTCCGCGACCGCCCCCCCCCCCCA
>NZ_CBDQZH010000064.1:0-34031 GCF_965341775.1 Streptomyces sp. bgisy159
CGGCTTCCGTGTTCCGGGCTCGTCGACGCGGTCCGAGGCGTGGTAACACCACCCCACGCGTGTGCGGGTGATATACGCGGTACGGATCAGAGCCGACGCCGGTCCGGCTCCTGCGGACGCGTCCACCGACACCGAACGTGCTGAATCAGTTCCTCTTGCGCTTCTTCTTCGACCGTTTCCCGGCCTGCGGCCTGCCTCGCGAGGCTGTCTTCGCGCCCTTCGCCCGGCCGGTGGGCCTGGCGTGCGCCTCGGCCCGGAGGGCACGCAGAGCACGCCGCGCCTCCTCGGCCACTGTCGCGTCGTGATGACCGGAAAGCTCCTCGAGGACTGGCGGTGTGGCGTACGGATCGGCGACGGCCAGAGCCGCGACCAGGGCCTGGCCGCCTCCGGGCCACCCGGCCGCGGCCTCGTCGAAAGCGGCGCACAGCGCGGCGTTTCGTTCCGGCGACTGCGCTCCCTCGCCGTCACCGTCATCCGCCGCGTCGAGGCGGACGGCCATGCGATGGGTGAGGGCGGCGGCCAGGCGGATCTCCTCGAACCGGTCGGCCAGGTACGTCGCGCGGGCGGCCTCGGGTACCCGGGTGGAGTCGGCCCGGTGGCCGAGAGCGCGCAGGGTGTGCGCGGCGTGTTCTCCCAGTGCGGGGTCGTCGAGCAGAGTCTCCCAGGCCGGCACCGGGGCGGCCGCCGCGTCGAGCAGGCCGAGCAGGGCACGCCGACGGGCCGCGTCCGGCCCGGCGGGGGTGTCGGCGAGCGCGGCGAGGAGCTCGGACCAGCCGTCGGCGCCGCGACCGGACAGCCAGTCGCCGAGCGTCTTGCGGGCCGCACCTGACGGCCACCACTGGGCGGCGGCCACCAGCCGGCCCCCGTCCCAGGCCCGTACCGCTTCCTCGGTCGGGAAGGTGTCGGGGTCGACGTCCGGCAGGTTCGCGGTGCCGAGGAGCAGGCCCTCGCGGAGCAGGGCGTGGCCGAGCGGGGTGAGGGTGAAGGAGTCGCCGGTGCGCTCGGTGACGCCGAGGCCGGCCAGCCGGTCGATGACGCGGGCCAGGACGGCGGCGACGGGCCTCAGTTCGGCGCGGTCGTCCTCGGTCAGGCCAGGCAGCCCGGTGAGCGCGGAGAGGGTCTCGGGGTCCGGGAGTTCGTACGGGCCCGAGGCCGGGGTACGGACAGCGGTGGCGGGGGCGTACGACGGCGGGACGATCCACGCGTCCTGCAGCGCGGCCTGGCGGGCCACCGACTGCGCGGTCCCCGCCTCCTGATAGAGGAAGTAGAGCTTGGATAGATGCTCGCCGCGGTACTCCTCGGCGGTCTCCTCGTCCTCGGCCAGCTGGGCCAGGAGGGAGCCGAGGAGATCAAGGCCGAGTCCGGCCAGTTCTCCCGGGGCCCCTTCGCGCAGGACGACGGCGGCCGGTCCCTCGATGAGCGCGCCGTCCGGCGTGTCGGGGGACTCCAGCAGCAGGCCGACGGCCAGCGCGAGCCGGACGAGCGGTTCGTCGGCTGCTTCCGGGCGGTCCAGGGCTGCCGTGAGCGACTGTACGAGCGGTGCCGCGCGCAGCGCGCTGGCCAGCGCGTCGAGGGACTCCGGCAGCGGAACCGGGGCCAGCGGGTCGGGATCCTCCCCGAAGCACTCCAGGTGCTCCTGGGCGAGGGAGGCGGCCACGCCGAGCAGCGGCGCGGTGTGCCGGCCGCCCGGGGCCAGATGGGCGAACGGTCCGCGCATCAGGGCGTCGAGCCCGGCAGCTGTCCACCGGTCCGAGACCACCGCCGCCTGCGTCTCGTACCAGTCCTCCTCCCGGTCCGTCCCGTCCGGCGCCCCCAGCGGGGCGCCCGGGAGCAGCGGGCCCTGGCCGGGGTGGGACCGGCCACGCTCGTCCAGGGCCACGAGGTGCAGCCGGGCGGCGAGCTCGGAGCGGGCCCGGCGGGTGCGCTCTCCCGCCAGTGCCTGTTTCCAGGCCCCCGAGGCCGCCGGGCCACCCGCCGTCGCGCGGACCGAGAAACCGAGTGCCGCCGCGCGTTCGGCCGACGGACGGGCGGCGAACGATTCCAGCCATCCGCATACGGCGTCCGCGTCCCCGGTGTCCACGCCCTCGGCACGCATCAGCCCGGCGTACAGCCGTGGCCACGTGGTGCGTCCGGGAGCGGTCATCGCCTCAGTGAAGCCGTCGGCCAGCTCCCGCACCCGGGCCGCCAGGCGGGCCTGCCGCTTGGCGTTCAGCCGGCCCTTCTCGCGGGTGTGGTCGACGAGCGCGAGCAGCACGTCCACATAGCCCGGCAGCTCGGCCGGTGCGGCACCCGCGTACAGCGGCAGCAGGATGTGCAACAGCTCCTCGGCGAGGGGCTCGGTCGGCTCGGGCAGGCCGGTCCTACGGTGCCCGGTGCTCAGCGCGAGCAGCCCGGTCACGGCATCGGCCGCATGTGGATCGAGCGGGGTGCCGCGGTGTTCCGCCCAGGCAAGGAACGGTTCGAGGGGAAGGCTCAGGGGCGTACCGCTGTTCATCCGGGCAGGCTAACGCCGAGAGGCGCCCGGCAGCGCCGGAAACGACGATCCTCACCCTGCGCGTGCCGATAAATCATCCGCCCAGGTGGCGGGCTTGATCGCTGATCTTGATTCGTGCCAGTCCCTTGCCCGGCTCTCCGCGCATGTAGAGGGCTGGGACGGCATGATGATCTGTCATGCTGCCGCGCCCGGCCTACGTCACCGCGACCACCGCCGTCACGCTGCTGCGCCTGCTGCCGATGAGCGATCGGGACAAAGACCTCGAGATCATTGCGTTGCGGCATCAGCTGCTGGTGTTGCAACGCCAGCCCAGCTGTGTGCCCGCCGCATAGGCGACCGCGGTAACGCCGGCCCGGTCCACCAGATGGGTCCCTGGCACCCGCATCAGCGCCTCCCCCGCGCCCGCGGCAACCCACCCGCCCCGCTGAAAGGGGGCCTCCGCGCCGCCATCGTAGAGTCGCACGACGCTGAGGGCGGCGACTTCGCCACGGCCGGCACCGGGCGCTGCCCGACCGGGCCGTCACCCCCGGGGCCATCACGCCGTTGCGGGTCTGGCGGCCCTGCGCACCCCGCGAGGGGACGAACGCGGGGGCCGCCGACCGCCGTCCTGTCACAAGCGGCACCACGACCGTACGCACTGCAGACCTGCACCCGCCCGCTCGGAAAGCCTCCCGGGGGACACAGCTCAGCGCGAGGCCGCGCCGAGATGCTGCCCCTCGGGCCGCGCGCACGGTGCGCTCCAGAACTCCCGGGACCGCCGCCGACGGCGTACGCCCGAAGTCCAGCGCGTCGTGCAGTTCCTCGATAGTCCGCTCGGCATGCCGGCGCACGTCGCCGGGCACGTCACCCTGTTTCCGGACAAGCTTGGCGTAGATCGGGGCGGTTTCTACGGCACTCACGTTGCAACTGTTCCTCGCCATAGGAGACATACGCCACTCTTTCCCTGGATCAGCCATCTACTGGACACACCCCCACCTCTGCGACAGGACAACTCTTGACGGCCTCTGCGATCTGCTGGGCGGCCTGGGCGGGTGTGAGGTGCGTGGTGTCGACGACCTCGGCCTCGGCGTGCAGCCACGTGCGGGCCGCCTCGGCGTAGGGCTCAAGGTATTGGAGCCGGAACGGGGAGTTGGGGCCAAGAACGGTGTCGCCCGCGATGCGCTCGCGGAGGGTGCCCTGATCGGCATGGAGGACGAAGTGCCGGACTGGAATCGAATGTTCGGCGAGGCCCGTGCTGATCTCGCGCCAGTACTGCTCGACCAGGACAGTCATGGGCATCACCAGGCTGCCACCCGTGTATTCGAGGACGCGTCGGGCGGTCTCCACTACGAGCGGTCGCCACGGCGGCCAGTGCTGGAAGTTGTCCGTCCTGGGCAGCCCTGGCGTGATGTCCATGAGTGTCTCGCCGACCTTCTCGGCGTCGAGCACTCGTGAATCCGGGACCAGCTGCTGCACGAGTGCACTGGTCGTCGTCTTGCCTGCGCCGTGGGTGCCGTTGAGCCATACGATCACGAGACTCGACGCTAGCGTCGTGCGAGCCGCGGGAACGGGCATAACAGAAATCTGGTATGACTTGGGCGTGTCTCGGGATGGTGTCAACCGCCAAGATCAGCTGACACCTCTCTCGGCAGGTTGCGGTCGATCGCCCTGGCCAGTTACTCGGCGTGGGTGTCGAGTAGCGGTTTGAGCGCGCGGTAGTAGGGGTGCTGGTCTGCTGTTCTGAGCCAGTGGCAGACGTCGTGCCGCTGTCGGCTCCAGACGCCGCGGAGCGCCGGGTCGTGTGCGGTGGGCAGGACGCGAACTCGAGTTCTCCTTCGATGACGCGGGTCCAGATGTAAACGCTGACGGCAAGGCGTTTGCGATCATCGCTGATGGATGCCCGATGTCCCAGGAGGATCGGCAGCTGGGCGACCATGCGCTGCCAGCACGTCTGGTTTGAGGGCCCAGCCGTTCAAGGCTTCGCGGCGTTGCTGGTAGTCGATCAGGGGCCCTTCGTGGAGCTCGTCTGTGATGGCGTCGAGCGCCAGCTCGAAGTCGTGGAGTTTGCCGTGTGTGCGAAGGTACTGGGTCAGCTTGTTGCCGTAGCCGATGTCGGCCTGCCTTGAGGGACGTGACTTCGCCCATGACCTCCCGGAGCGTCGTGAATAGGATCAAGCAGGTGTGCATTGGCTTCTCAGCATGAATCGGGGGGATGAGATGAGAGGCGTCATCAGGGTGGCGGTAGCCGCAGCGTTCACGCTCGTGATCGTTGGATGCTCGTCCAACGCCGACCCGAAGGAGACGCGCGTGAACGGCGGAGGTGATACAGATCGAACAGCCTCCGCGCTGAACTTCGCCAAGTCGTATCAGGAAGCGGTCAACGACAATGACTGGCCACACGTTTGCCGAATGAGGACAGAGCGGTACCGCCACGGCACGGTCAAGCAATGTGTTGCCGACCACGACGAGCCCTCCGAGCCAACACCCTCGGAGGCCGAGACGTCTGCTCCACCGCCACTCGTACGAGCCGACGGTTCGACCGTCCCGCCTGTACAGAAGCCCACCCAAAGCGGACCTGACCGTGCCCAGCTTGGTCCGGTCGAAGCAACTCGTGCGAAAGCCGTTCCGGCCTTCGGTGATCACCCTGCTGGAACGGGCGTGATGGTCGAGTACACCTACACCTGGCCCGACGAGTCAGGGGTCTCGAAGCACGTGCTCCGTCTAGTCCGGCAAGGCGACAAGTGGCTGGTCGATCAGTTGGAAGACGTCGCAGACTCAGACGAGGCGCACGGTGATCCCGTCGGGGACGCGTTGATGAGGAGTTGAGCGGGCGCCTTGCCATGGGCCGGGCACCAGCGAAACACAGAATTCGACGGGACTGCTGTACACAGCGGAGTATGCGAATCGGTGGACCGCCTGCAGATGCAGCACCGGCCCCGGCCCTCAACCGCCGGGGCGCCGCCCGCCTGGTCATGTCCCGCCATGTGGTGTAGCAGCGATCAAGATGAAGCAGCAGGTGGCGTCCCCATCCGCCGGCCCCCGCTGCCAGCGCTCGCCTGACAGCCCGTCAAATGGATGCCACTCGTCGCGGCCGTCGTCATAGAGCCCGCGGGCCTGGCCTCGATGAAGCCTCCTCGCGCGCCACGCTCAAGCCGGCTGTCCCGCAGGACTGGGACCAACTCTGCCTACACTGCGGTCTTTTCATGGGGATTTCGCACGGTAGGGCTGGACTGGGAGACCCTGCCCGTCTCGTCGTCTCGTGCATCCTTCCCCGAGGAGTCGGGGGTGATTACGCCGTAATCACCCCGGCGCGTCGCCTGGGTCAGTTGAGTTGATTACGGCGTAATCAACTCGGAGGGGACTCAGCCGCCTAAAGCTGCCCTAGCTAACGTGTCGATGGTGTAAACGATCACGGACGTTAGTATGGTGTCTCGCATGAGTTCGCCAGCCACCTCCAGCGACCGCGAGAAGGTCGTCTCCAAACTGCCGGGATGGCTCCGGCAGAACCTCAAAATCAGAGCCGCCCAACACGGCATCGAGATCCAGGCAGCGGTCGAGCAGGGCATCAACGACTGGTGCAGCCTCGCCTCCACCCCAGCCACCATCGACACCGCCGGCGCTGATTCCTTCGCCACCTTCCTGCCCACCGGGCAATGGGAGACCTTCCGGCAGACCGCCGCCGACCGGCGTGTCTCCCTCATCCAGGGTCTGGCCCAGTCCGTCCAGCTCTGGCTCGACGCCAACCCCGCCCCGAACATCAAGCGGCCCTCGATCACCCGCCGCATCATCGTCTGCAACCAGAAGGGCGGCGTCGGCAAGACAGCCATCACCGCCGGCCTCGGTGAAGCACTCGCCGAAGACCCCAACACCCTGCACCCCGTGCGCGTCGCCAAAGCGCTCACCAAGGCCCTCCGCGCCAGTGAGACGCACGACGACAGCGAAGCAGCAGACAACCCTCTCGACATCGAGAACCTGCCTGGACCCGGCCTGCAGGTCCTCCTCGTCGACTTCGACCCGCAATGCCACCTCACCAACCAACTCGGCGGCAGCCCGCTGCCGATGAACGGTGACAGCCTCACCAACCACATGGCGGGCGACCCCAAGGGCGACTTGCGCGACCTCATCGTCTCCGTCGACGACGACACCTTCAGCGGCCGCCTGCACCTCCTACCCGCCTGCAACGACGCCTTCCTCCTCGACGTACGCCTATCAGCAGTACGAGCCCGCGAAGCCGCACTCGAACGAGCACTGGCCCCACTCGAAGCCGATTACGACGTAATCATCGTCGACTGCCCGCCCAGCCTGGGCCTCAGCATGGACGCCGCCGCCTACTACGGCCGCCGCCGCGACGGCGAAGCCCCCGGCCAGTCCGGAGCCCTCATCGTCGTCCAAGCCGAAGACAGCTCCGCCGACGCCTACGACCTCCTCACCACCCAGATCGACGACCTCCGCAACGACCTCCAGATCGACATCGACTACCTAGGCATCGCCGTCAACCTCTACGACTCCCGCCGCGGATACATCGCAACCTCCTCACTGCAGGGCTGGGTTGACATAAAGGATCCGAGAGTCATCGGGCTCATCAGCGACCTCAAGGAACAGAAGGAAGCAGTGCGGGTGAAGAAACCCCTGCTGTCCTACGCCCCCAAATCGCAGCAGGCCGTGGGCATGCGCGCACTCGCAAGGGAGGTCTTGTGAGCAAGGCGGACCAGCTCGGAGCCGGACGCTTCGGCGGGGGAGTGCGCCCAGTCAGTGCACGCCGCCAAGCCGTCGCTGCCGCAACCGGCACCCCCACCGAGGGCGTCGCCCCGCCCACAGAACTCCCCGTCCACCGCATCAGCCTCAACCCGGACAACCCCCGCTCAACTCTCGGGGACCTCACCGACCTCGCGGGCAGCCTGAAAACCCACGGCCAGAAGCAGGCCATCACGGTCATGAACCGCGACGCCTACGTCAAAGCCAACCCCCAACGCGAAGCCGACCTCGAGCCGGACACCACCCACGTCGTCGTGGACGGCAGCAGCCGCCTCGCCGCCGCCCGGGAAGCCGGCCTCACCACACTCAAGGTCATGGTCAGCGACGACCAGGGATCCAACCCCCTCGAACTCCTCGAATCCGCACTCGTCGCCAACATCCACCGCCAGGACCTCGAAGAACTCGACGAAGCCCGCGCTCTGCAGCGCCTGCTGGAGATCCACGGCAGCCAGCGAGCCCTCGCCAAACGCCTCCACCGCTCCCAAGGCTGGGTCTCCCAACGCCTCGCCCTGCTCAACCTCACCCCCGAACTCCAAGCCCGAATCGGCAAGGAACCCATCGACCTGCTGCGCGCGGTCGGCAACAAGCCGCCGGAACGCCAGGAAGCTGCCTTGGAAGAGCTCAAAGCGCAGCGCGTGAGCAAGGAACAGGCGCAACCCACCAAGCGCCAGACGACGCCGCCGACAGCGGAGGCAGCCGGAGACGGCACCGAGAGCAAGCAGGAAGGTGATTACGGCGTAATCACCGACGCCCGGAGCGATAGTCCGTCCACCGGCAACAGCCACCCGGAGGCCGCGAGTCTTGGTGGCGCCTCGGTCAAGAGCAGCAGGACGCCTGCGGAAGCGATTCCCGAACCTCGTACCGGCCTCTCCGCGGAGAAGGACTCAGACGTCGGCGCGGGGCGGCAGCCCCGCCCGGTGCCCTTCGACAACCCCGGCGAACTCGTCCTGCTGCTCGACCGGAGGGTGGCGACCGACGACGCCTTCTTCAAACTCCTGCAACTGCTGAGCAGCAAGGCACTGGACAGGGACCCGGCGCGGCTCGGAGAACTCGCACGCACCCTTGTGGAGCAAGCTGCCACACGAGTCGACTGACCGGCGAGCCCGGCTCGCGGGCGGCCTCATTCACGCGCGATGTGGCCGCCCGCACAGCCGGCTCGAAGGCCACCTTGCCTGCCCACCACTGGCCTGCTTCTTGCAGCGCCTGCGCGAGGCATCGAATCAGTCAACCTCTGACTGCAATTCCTGCTCTCAAGTCATTCCGCTTCACAGAAACCTCACAGTTCAAGCCATGACGCCTCAGCGATTCCGCATGCACTGGCCGCGGGATCGACTTCATGCCATGTCCCTCACGCAAGCTGTATCTAGCAGCCGTCCCCTCTCTACAGTGGTTGGCGCGCGGCAGGGAGAAGCTGACCACTTCGCTCGCTGAGCTTCTGACGGCGAGGGGGCATCGCAAGATGTGCTCTGCCCTCGTTCTGCAAAAGAGGGGGGAACGTGAAACCTGTGAGGAAGGCCGCGGCGCCCGCATGTGCAGTGCTTGCTGTGACTGGGGTCATGCTGGCTGTCTGGCCCGCCACACACCACTCCGAGCGTCACACCTCTGATGCGCGTCCGGCCACGGCTGCTCAAGAGCCCGTCGCGACGGCGCAGGTGGGGGATCCCGAGGATCCGGCAACATGGAAGCTGCCCATTGAGGCATACGAGCCCACGAAAAGGGAGAAGCGGCTTGTCTCCTCGGCCCGCGACCTCGAGATCAAAGAGTGCATGAGAAACGCCGGATTCCCGGACTGGACGCCTGCACCCGACCTGCCCACCGTGGGCGGGACCACGCTGACCGACTGGCGATACGGCATCCACGACCTGGAGCAGGCCCAGCAGTTCGGCTACCACCCGGACCCAGAACAGCAGGACGCGTACGATGCGGCGCTGGCAGCCGACCAGTCCGCCGAGGCCGACCAGGACGTTCTCCAAGGCTGTGCGTCGCAGGCCGGCAGTACGGCTCCGAGCCTTCAGGGCTCCGCTCTTGTGAATCAGATCAGCGGGGACGCCTATCAGAAGGCCATGGACACCCCTGAGGTCAAGGAAGTGTTCGCGAAGTGGGCGGCGTGCATGCAGGACAGCGGTTACACCTACGCCATGCCCATGGACGCCGGTGATGATCCGCGCTTCTCCACTGGACCGGACGAGATCAGCCAGACGGAGAAGGACACCGCCGTGGCCGACGTCACGTGCCGGGACAAGTACCACGTGGAGAAGGTGTGGTTCGACGCCGAGGCGGCGATCCAGGCCGAGGCGATCGCTGAGCACATGGACGAACTCAACCGGGAAAAGGCGGGCATCAGGTCAGCCGTCGCCAAGGCCCGCTCGGTCAACTGAGCGAAGGGGAGAGGCAAGTATGCGAAGGACAGCCTTGCTCGGTGCCGCTTCCTCTGCGGCCGTCGCTCTTGGCCTTGTCGGGGCACCGGCTGCGCAGGCCACCAACCCGGGTGGTGACGACTTGAACCTCTACAGCATGGAGGCGTGCGAGCTACCGGGGAAGTCGGACTTCAAGTTCACACTCTGGTACAACTCAGGCCAGGGTGGCTCGTGGCGGAACGTGCGTTACCCGGTCTACAACTTCGACGAGCTCAGACCGGGCGACTGGCACACACACCCGCTGAAGTTCTGCCTCTTTGGCGCCAGCAGGCCCTGGCCTGGGTCGCTTCAGCGAGTGAAGAACAACGCCGCTTCCGGAGAGAACTTCCACTACAAGTACACAGCCCGCGTCTACTTCAGGAGCGGCTACAAGGGCGCCCAGGACGCGATGGCCCCATACCAGCACATCGACCGGTTCCCGCACGTGTACAACAACAACGCCTCCTTCCAGTTCACGTAGGCCAGCAGCACATCCCTTCATCCAACCGCCGCAGATCCGCTCCCCGTACGTGATCTGCGGCGGTTTCCTGTCTGCGCACAAGGACCGCATTCCAGGAGGGTGCAGTTGAGAGGGCACAGCTATGTCCAGAGGGGGATCGCGGGTCTTGCAGCCACCGCAGTCCTGTCCGGCCTCCTCCAGACCACCGCCGCTGCGGTGGACACGCCCAACCCCGGCCCCAAGCCAGCAGCCGCGGAACCAGAGCCGCCGATACCGTCCGCAGTGCCTGCCAACCAGCGGCTCCGGTTACTCGGCAAGGACTGGAAGGCATCCCCCGACCGGGCTGTAACCACTACAGCTGGTGCCGGCGGACTGAAGATCCTCGTCGCGGACAGCAAGGACGCCTACGAGTGGCGGACGATCGCCACGCTGGCCGAGCCGAGCATGCCGGCGGACACGTGGGTCGGCAACATGTGCGTGCTGGACCGGGAGCACGTGGCCGCCGTCTACGCGCCGCGCACGTTCGCCAACAAGCCGGACCTCATGCAAGGCGGTGCGTTCACCGCGGTGGTCGACGTGAAGACCGGGCGGGTCACCAAACTCCCATTCACGGCCTCGCTCGCCTACTTCGACCCGTCCTGCAATCCAGACACGCATACAGCAGCCTTCACTGCGTTCCGTGACAACAAGACGCGTCTGATCACCGTCACCTCGAGCGGAAAGGCCATGGCCGACGTCACCGCCGTGGGACAAGTCACCTCTGCAGTTCCTGTCAATGACGGCGTCATCGCGGCACGCGGCACGCACCTTGTACATGCAGACCGTCTCGGAAGCGTCAAGAACGTGGCTACCACGGACAGCGTGCCCTTCCAGATCCACCCCACGCGCGTCGGTGTGGCGTTCATGGACCGCACAAGCGACACAGCGACTGCCCAACTGTGGACCGGGCGTGGGAAGCCGTCGATGCTGGCATCCGGCAAGCTCGGCGACGTCGCTCTCAAACAAGGCACCAGCGGCCGGGTGTTTCTCACCGGGCACGCCCACAACATCCACCTAGCCGACAGCGACGTAACCCGGCTGGAGGTCTCGGCGGACACCGAGATATCCAGCCACGGTCGATTGGCAGTCGACCCAGTCCTCACCCCGGGCGTGAGAGCAGGCCTGAACCGAATCAAGAACGCGGGTAAAGGCCTCGACAAGGTCGAACCCGCACCGCCGGAAACCAGCCCCTCCGCCCCCTCGAATCCCACGGACGAGGGTGCCACCACGCTGACCGTTACGAGCACCGTGACCCAGACGGGCGAGAAGATCAACCAGGCGGTGTCGGACACAACCAGTGCCAGGGGGAAGGAGTCCGTCTCACCTGCCTTGCGCGCCAGCGGCGAGCGGCCGCCCGGCAAGCCCAGACGGTCCCCAGCCGATGACGAGCGAGAGCACAATCCGGTCGACACGGACCGTTGGTGCTCCATTCCCCGCAATGACGTCCACATGCTCGCCCTGCAGCCAACCCAGAATCAAGTCGAATGGGCCGTTGACATGGCAATCCGCGGCGAACTACGCGGCAAGTGGATCAAACAGGGAGGCTGGCGTTCCCAGGCCGGCCTGGGAACCATCGACCCACAAGGCCTGTTCCCGCCCCCCACTCTGCGCGGCGGCGGGCGGATCCCTGCCCAGGTACTGCTCGGCGTGCTCGCCCAGGAGTCCAACCTGTGGCAGGCCGAACCCGGCTCCATACCCGGACAGATGGGCAACCCGCTCGCAGCGATCGCCGGGTTCTACGGTCACAAGGGGACATCGTCCGAGGAGTACTGGAAGATCCACTGGCAGAATTCCGACTGCGGCTACGGCGTCGGGCAGGTAACCGACGGCATGCGCCTGGCAGGCCACGAGAAGCCCGACGAGACGCCCCTGCCACCGGCGAAACAGAAAGCCGTCGCCCTGGACTACGCAGTCAACATCGCAGCCTCCATGTACATCCTCGCGGACAAGTGGAACCAGGTGCACACCGACGGGCAGACCATCACCGTGAACGACGACGATGCGTCCAAACCGGAGAACTGGTTCGCCGCGCTGTGGAACTACAACCTCGGCTTCAACGAGAACAAAGGTGGCGGCAAGCCGTGGGGCCTGGGCTGGTACAACAACCCGGCCAACCCCTTCTACCCGCCATCGCGGCACCCGTTCATGAGCGACCCGCGCGACGCCGCAAAGCCCCAGAACTGGCCATACCAGGAAAAGGTGATGGGCTGGTCCGCTTGGTCCATCGACACCGGCTACTCCTACTCCACCGACGGACGCCAGGACTGGCCCGGTGAATCCGGCTACTCCACTGCCGGGTTCCGCCCCGCCTGGTGGATCAACCCCGCACAGCGCGACCTGGTGAAGCCGCCGCTGGACGCCTTCTGCAACGCCACCAACAACTGCAACTCCGACAGCCCGCCGAACTGCCCGGACGAGGAGTGCTACCAGCAGTACTGGTGGCGCGGGTCCAACGTGACCTGGAAGGCGCATTGCGACACCGACTGCGGCCACGAGAACATCAAGTACGTCACCCTGCGTGAAGAACCTGGACGGGGCACCCGGCTCAAGAACGGGACTCCGAAGTGCGAAGACGAGGACCTGCCCTCCAACGCTCTGATCGTCGAATCGGTGCCCGACCACACCAACACCTATAGCTGCGCCGCGAGCGGCGCCGATGCCGGGCACTTCGAGTTCACCTTCAACAAGGATCCCTCCGCCAACGGCCCTGGTCTTGGCCCCTATCCGGCGAAGGGTGATCTGCACCAGGTCGGCGGCGGCCGCGGCGGCCACTTCTGGTTTGCCCACACCCGCAACGCAGCCCACCTCGGCGGCGACAGCGGGCTGATGACCGTGACAGGCACCTGGACGTTGGAGAAGAGCACCTCCTGGGCTCGAGTCCTTGTACATCTGCCCGACACAGGCGCCCACACGAGGCAAGCCGCCTACAAGATCAGCGGCGCAGACACCACAAGCAGTGTGAGGATTGTGGAGCAGCGGGCCAACCGCTGGGTTAGCCTCGGTGCGTTCCGCTTCACTGGCACCCCGCAGGTGACACTCACGAACGCCACCGCCGATGGGACAGGAGACGAAGATGTCGCCTGGGACGCGGTGGCCTTCCAGCCGCTGCCGCGAAAACCGAACCACATGGTCGTCGCCATGGGCGACTCCTACTCGTCCGGCGAAGGGGCGTCGGAAGGAAACCGGGACTACTACCCGGAAACCAATTACCGCGACAAACGCAATGACGCCACCCGCGACGCCTGCCACCGTTCCCGTTACGCGTGGTCCCGGCAGGCGAAGATTCCCGGTGAAGCCCTCCCGGTCTCTGATCTGGACGACTCATGGAGTGCACGGATGGATTACCATCTCATCGCCTGCTCCGGAGCCCGCACATACAACGTCCTGACTGATATGCAGGACAACGGCGGGGAGATACCGCAGATCAAGCAGGGATATCTGGATCAGAACACCACGCTTGTCACCGTATCCATCGGAGGAAACGACGCCCGGTTCTCCCACATTGTACAAAAGTGCCTGCTCTCCTTCGGAGTCGGCAACTGCAACGACAAGACGTTCGACAAGCCGGACAGTCACGTCGGCGGGCGGGACGAGAAGTTCGTCGGGCAGGAACTGCGAACGGCTGTCCCGGGCATCATCGATGAGATCGTCCGCCCGGACATCGTGAAGACTCTGATGGCGATCCACAGCGAGGCGCCGTACGCGAAGATCACCCTCATGGGCTACCCGCCCTTGATCTCTGATAATGGATCCTGCCTGCGGGTCGGCGTCGGAGCCGCGCAACTCGGACTGTCCGCAGATTCCGCCAACTGGCTCAACGACATCGCCGGGACGCTCGCCACGGCGATGGAGGGTGCCGTCGAAGACGCAAACGAGCAGGGTGTTCTCGCATGGTTCTCGAACCCCAAGAACGACTTCGCGGGCAAAGCTGTGTGCGGTGACCCTGAACAGGTCCACGGCATCGTGAAGACCCTTGTCGACTCCGATAATCCGGTAAGGGACTGGCCGGTCCTCAGAAGCTATGGCCTGTCCGCCCAGTCGTTCCACCCGAAGGTAGGCGGAGCGCGCCTGTACGCGAACTCCCTTGAGCGCACCATGGCAAACATGGGCCTCTGAGCGGGGAGTGGTTCTGGGGCAGTTCTGGTCTGGGCTGCCCCAGAACTTTCTGAGTACGCATACTCATGCACCTTCTGGCCGGCTCGGTGGACAGTGACAAGAGACATCAGGGAGGGAGCAGTGGTGAGGCGTCTTCGACGGGCCAAGAGCGTGATGGGGTCCCTCTTCACCGTCACGTTGCTGGCGATATCCGCCTGCTCGCCCCAAAACCGCGCCACGAGCCCGAAGACCGTACGTAAGCTTGCGGGCAGCATCCAGGCAGCGGAGGCCCGGCAGAAGACGGAGCAGAACCTTCGAGACGTGATACACGCCTATGCTGATCACACCCCGCTCGATCTCCGCCTGGTAACCGTGCGCGATATATGCCGCGGAGGAACGGCGAAGGAATGGCTCGATCCGGGGGGCGACGACCAGTACAAGATCAAATGCTCGCTGTACGTCACCGCCTACTACAGTGCCGCCCCCCAGAGCATGGGAGACGTTCTCGACGGCATCCTGGACGCGGGCGACCGTCCCGCCTCCCACATCCCGTTCGGCCACGACGACTACCGCAGCAACCTTGTCGACTACTACCGCCAGCACGGGCCGAACCCCTTGGGGCCGGCGGCACCGGAGCCGACACATATGACCGACCCGTCCCAGACCCTGTCCTGGGACCCGATACACGACCACAACCCAGGTCTGCAGATTCAAGAACCGGATGAGTGCCTGCGCGACGACCCACCCGTCACACGCTGCGTGAACGAACCGGAGTCGGAAACAGTTGCCGGTATCCGAAAACGGTACGGCATGGCGTTCAAACTGGACCTCGGCTCCTCCGACTACTACACCGTGTTCAAGAACGGGCAAACGCATGCAAACTTCTGACCCTTTTCCGGGTCTTCGAAGTTGAGCGGGGTGTGACTTCAGGCAGCCTGCCGCACCGTCACTGACGGTCAGCGAGAGACGAGTTGGGCCCTGGATGCAGGAAGCCCGTGGTCGTGGGTGATCATGACTGTTCTCTACGCAGCTTGATCACCTGGACACACGGGCTTGGACAACAATACGACGTTGCTGCTCGACCTGGACGGCCTGGCCGTTCAGAAGGTCGAGCAGCTCGCGGACGGCACCCGGCGGGTGCACCTGACCACCGCGGACGAGGCCGCGCGGGCCTGCCCCTCCTGCGGGGTGTTCGCCCTACGCGTCAAGGGCTTCATGCACACCCGCCCGCGCGATCTGCCCTACGGCGAGCGGGGGCTGGAGCTGGTCTGGCGCAAGCGCCGCTGGTACTGCACCGAGCCGGAGACCGTGCCGGAGCGTGCTGATGAGGTGGTTGGGGTCGGTGAAGGCGGTCAGGTGGCGGTGGGCCAGGTCCGCAGCAGAGCAGCGATCTTCCCGGCCGTGCAGGCAGGGTCAAGGAGCAGGTCCCTGAGGGCGACGGCGTCCTCATGGCCGGGCTTGACTGTGATCCCGGCAGCTTCGAGGTACATGACGCCGGACGCGGCGGCCACAGCCATGTTGGAGCGCTCCAGCCAGCGGCACCGGCCCAGCGTGTGCACCAGTGCGGCGGCTCTGGCGTAGGGGCCGTCGTAGACGGGCTGCTCGAACAGTTCTGCCCGGTGGCGGGCGACCGCGCAGACGGGGACGCCGTAGTCCTCGGGGGCCGGATCGTTCGCTCCGGCGGCCTCGGCCACCTGCAGGATCCAGGGAACGTCGATGTGCAGGTGCATCAGGCCGCACGCGCTCCCTGCGGCTTCTGCTGAGCCCGTTCAGCCTCGTCGAAGACGCTCTGGTGTTCGGCCAGGAAGCGGGCAGCGGCCTCCACCGCTCGGGCGCGCAGGCCGCTGGCGTCGTCCTGCACCAGCCGGGCGAGGTAGTCGCCGATACTCAATCCCAGGTCGGCGGCGCGCTTCTTGGCGAGTTCGGCTACGTCCTCGTCCACGCGCGCGCCCAGCTGTGTCTTCGCCATACCAGCATGGTAACACTTGTTACCGGGGTGGGGGTGTCCCAGTCCCCGTCGAAGGAAGAGGGCGGCGAGCAGGCGCACGGACCCGCCGGGGAGCTGACCGGAGCGGTGCCGGTGGGGGCCGCAGCGGGCCAGGCTCCGATCCGGAACCGTGTCGCCGTCGCCACGGGACGCCTTGAGGGCGGCCGGGGGCGCGGCCTTCGCGTCCGCGCGGTTCTCCAGGACGCTGCCAGCAGGCGGAGGACTGTCAGCGGCCTCCGAGGGATGCGGCGGATGGCCGCTGCCGAGCTACCCGCTTCGGCGCGCGCAGAGCAGGGGAGCGGGCGGTCTCCTCAGGTCTTGATCCCGGTCACCAAACACCCGCCCGGTCGCACCAGCAGGGCAAGAGCGTACGTGGCCTCCGGCGATCGGTGCGGCACGAGAAACGGCAGTTCCGTTCGCGTGGCGCCACCGGGCTGGCATCACCGGTGGATTGGATTGCCCAGTTCGTCGATGAGGCGCCGGTATGTTTCGAAGGCCGGCTTGGGGGTGTAGTCGTCGCGCAGAAGACCGAAGCGGTGGAAGATCCCCTCGGCAGTACTGTCGGCGTCTCGCAGGGCGAAGAACGAGTATCCGTCGACGTTCAGACCGGCGGCGAGGGCGTCCACGGTCCGCACGACGGTTTCGAGGACCGCGGCCTGTCGCCGCTCGCTGCGGCCGGGGCCGGTGGGCCAGCCGTTCTCGCAGATACGGATCGCGACGCTCTCGGGGATGCCGGCCTTTGGCAGGTCGGTGCGCCGGAACGCGGTGAGGACCGCGGTGACCGCTTCCGCCAACTGCTCGGCGTCGATGGGACGGAACACGTCCGGGAAGAAGTCCAGACCGACGTAGTCCAGGTTCCGCCGGAAGCGGGCGTCGGCCAGGGCGCCGAGCTCGGACCAGAAGGTGTCCGCCGGATTGAAGGTCGGCACGGCGTTGAAGCCGACCGAAAGGCTGTGCCCCAGGGCCCGGGCCTCTTGCTTTGCCGCGACAACTCCCTCAACGAGCGCGTTCAGAACGTTGGGGCTGCTGCCGTCGACCACGGGCAGGTCGGCATTGGGCTCTTCGCAGATCTGGACGGATGCCAGGTGCGGCCCACCGGTGCGGACGGCTTCGCGGACGAACTCCAGCCACCCCTCCAACTTGCCGGACGGCTCACGGAACTGCAGCACGAGGTCCAGCTTGCGGCCCCGCTGGAGATACGTCTCGGGATCGGCGGGCGTGGGCGGTTCCAGCGGCGTCACGGTGGCGGCGAACGAGCGGTAGGCGCGCACCGAGAGCGTGGTCGTGTCACCTTGGAGCGCGTCAAGCGCCTCGGTGATGCGGTCCGGCAGGTCCGGGCGAACCGGGCGAACGATGCCCTGGTCGTCGCCCAGGATCCCACCGGGATAGATGCCGAAGTGCAAGGTCATGCTTACCCCACCCCAGAAAATCTTGGTGTCACTCCAAATTTGTGGTGACACTATCATCTGGGCATGGGCCTTAGAGAGATCAAGAAGCAGCAGACCCGCACGGCGATCGCCGACGCGGCCCTGCCCCTGTTCCTGGAGCGCGGCTTCGACCAGGTCACGGTCGCCGAGGTGGCGCGGCATGCAGGCGTCTCCACCAACACTGTGTTCAACTACTTCCCCACCAAGGAAGACCTCTTCTTGGATCGCCAGGCAGAGGTAGAGGGCCATCTCGCCGCACTGGTACGCGACCGTGCACCCAGTACCTGCCCGGTGGAGACCATTCGAGACGACCTGCTGACCGCCCTGCGGCACGACGACCCCACGCTCGGGCTCCACCCGGACGCGCCCCGGTTCTGGCAGGTCATCGACGGCAGCGTCACACTGCGCGCACGCGAACGCGAGATCAGCGAACACGCCGAGGCCGCGCTGGCGACCGCCCTGACCGAACACCCGCCGAACACCGCCACCGGACCGAACCACGCCAATCACCCGGCGCTCACACTCCTCGCAGGCGCCATCGTTGGCATACACCGGGCCGCCCTGCGCGAACTGCAACGACGAATCCTGTCCGGCGAACCACCCACGGACACCCGCGACAGCGTCGCCACAGCAGCAGCCCAGGCATTCAACCTCCTCTGCTCCGGGCTCCACCCAGCCGCAGACCAGACGCCACAGGAGCTACAGCTCCCTCAGTAACCCCGCAGCCCAGCCGAGGCATTCAGGCAAGCCCAATACCCGGCTCCACCATTAGTGGCGGAGCCGCCGTCCGGTGTCTTCGCCGGGTTGTCGGCAGCCATCGCGTCGAGCTGGGCAGGTGCCCCGCTCAGGTAGTGGGTGAGGGTCACGAACACCAGCCGCCCGCCCGGCGTGCGCGCGGCCGCCGGCACCAGCTCGCGCGGGTCGGTGAAGTCCACGGTGCCGAAGACGTTGTAGAGCACGTCGTACGCGACGGGCGTCGCCTGCAGGTGGGGCACCGCGTCGGACTGCACGACACCCCGGCGATGGTGGCGACCGACTGCGGCGAGGTCCTGGCCCAGAACGCGCTGTCACGGGCGCTGAGCGGAGACGTCCTCGCTTGCCCGTCCCAAAAACGCAACATGATCCGCCGCTTCTTCCTGGTCCGAAGGCTGGCCTGTGCGAGGCGGTCGCCGTGCGCGGACGGTCTCGGCGCAAGTCGTGCTGAACCGTTTTGTGATCGGGGAAGCTGCGGGTATTGCCGGTGGATGGGGGTGGGCGCAGGCTCGCTCGGTCAGCGCTGCCAGCCAGTCGGCGGGCCGTCCCGGCCGGGTAGCGACGGCGCGCGCAGGCTCCGTTTCCCAGAGCGGAGCGGGACGCTGAGCCAGGGTCACCCGCTACATGTCGTCGTCCGTGAGATGAATCCTGAGCCCCATGGCACGGTGTCCCCTCTTCCTGCCCACTGTTCTCGCCGTCGCGTGCGAGGACGGGGACAGAGCGGGGCAAGGAGCCGTCATTTCCAGTCATCCCGTGCTCCGCCGATGCAGCGCAGCAGACGGGGGGCGGCTCTCCGCGCCTACGGGTCGGTCCATCCTCGGCCCCTGAGGGCCTCCGATGCACCGACGGGGCCTGCAGGTGATCCGGCGGCTGCGGCTCGCTGGGCGGTGTTGTGGGACAGCGTGGCTGGGGCCGGTGGGGCCTGATGGAGGCACACGTGGCGGGTACTTCGTCGGCTCCAGCCGCATCGTGGCGTGCTTTCGTGGGCTGAGGACGGGGGAGGGAAGCGAAGCATTTTTGCCGAACTGTGGGAGGGGGTACGGATGTGGACGCCTCGCAGGGAGGCACTAAGGGATGCCATGCGCGACTGCTTTGCAAGGCGCGGTGTGTACGGGGGAACGCCGCAGGTGACAGCCTGTCCCACTGCTAAAGAGGGCACGGGCACGGAAAGCGCCTTGACCTGCAAAAAGGTCCTCTTCCACCCAGACCTGACGATCTGGCACCCAGTTCGCTACATCGTGCACCTGGTTCCTGAGAACAGGGCAGACCGCTCCTGGGACCCTGGTGCCCATGCTGTGAGGACCGTGAGCACGGTTCCAGAACCTGACCAGATTGACGTCAGGTTCATCAGCATGCGCCGCGTCCGGGCAGGAAGACCGGAGGGGTGAATCGGCATCAGGTTGAGCGACACGCCCTGGAAGCAGAGTTCATGAACTGTGTGCTCATGTACGTTAAGTTCATCTAGTCGGCCTGAGAGCCGAGGCTCATGTACGTCGAGGCAATGCCCAGCCATGGAGGGCCCGTTGGGAGCAGTACGCAGACTCGTCGATGCGGACACGGGCGAGGCCATCCCCTACGCGCCCTATGCCTTCTCCGGCGAGCACATCCAGGTCGACAAGGCGAGAGTCGCAGCAATCACCGAGAGCAAGGAATTCACCCCGAGCCAGAAGTACCTGGTGCTGTGGTGGATCGGAGTCTCTCCCCAGGGCATGGCACCGTTGAGGGCGACCGGCGCGGACATCGCCAAGAAGGTCGGGATGACCGCCGATGCCGTCGGCAAGATCAACCGGAAACTGCTCAAGCGGCGCATCCTGATCGAGCGCGGCCGGATCGGCAACTACAGGCTCTACCGGATCAGCCCGTACATCGCCTTTCACGGGACCGGGATCGAGCAACGGGAAGCGATCAAGTCGTGCAACCCGCCGGACATCCCCGGCTTCGACAACACGTCCCCTTCGTGGTGGGAGGCCCAGTGAACAACGACGACAAGCGAAAGCTCCTGGACGTCCTCCACCGCACTGCTGGCATGACCGCCAACCAGCGGCTGGTGGTCATGCTCTACGCGATGCACCCCACCGACCGCGCCGGCGCAGTCGTCGAAACCGGCGCCAACCTCGCCAAGCTCGTCGGTATGTCCCCGACCGTGTTCTCCCGCACCCGACGCCAGGTCGTGGAAGCCGGATGGCTCGAGGAAACCGAGCGGCTGGCACACATCAGCTACTACCGGCTCAGCGAGAAGAGCACCGGCGAGGACGTCGTCGTCCCTCTGCGTCGCGCAACCTGAACGGCTTCAAGAACCGGAACTCATGTACGTGAGGTCAATGAGCACCGATGCTGGGATCGGTGCTCATTGACCTCACGTACATGAGCTTCCCGTCGTCACGCACGGACGAAATCAGCCAGGCCCCTGGTCAGCCTCTCTCCGACGGCGTCGAACGCTGTTCCTGCCAAAGCGCTGTGGTCTGTCCTTGTTCAGGAAGCATGCACCGCCAGCGGATGCACGCCCCGAGCGGACACCCGCGCGTTCCGGGACACTGCCCGGCCCTGGAGCCCGTTTCTGCGCGGCATCGAGCCCTACCACGATCTCATCCGCACCGTCGAGGAAACCGTGGCCCACCCCGACGCCGTCATGACCTTCGCCTACGACTGGCGCCTGCCCGTGGCCGTCAGCGGCCGCAGGCTCGCCCAAAAGGCCCGCGAGCACCTGCAGCGCTGGCTCGAACACCCCGCATACGCCGGCGCCCGGCAGCAAGCCGTCGACGAACGCCCGGCCCAACTGGTCTTCCTCGCTCACCCCATGGGCGGCCTCGTCACCTACGCCGCCCTCACACTCGGCGACGACAGCGACCTGCCCGCCGACACCCGCGGCGTCATGACGCTCGGCACTCCCTTCCAAGGCTCGGTGGTCGCCGCGAACATCCTCAACACCGTCCAGGGCGGACCCCTGCCGCTGCCCCACAGCCGTCTCGCCGCTGCGGCCGCCATGATGCCCGCCGTCCACGAACTCCTGCCCCGCTTCCTCTGCCTTGAGGACGGCCTCCAGGTCCGCCACCTCACACCGTCAGACGTCGCCGACATCGGGGGGAGACAAAGACCTGTCCAAAGCAGCCCATGACTTCTTCACCACTCTCTCCAACGAGCCCCTGCCCCGCCACCGCCCCGTCGTCGGCATCCGTCAGAACACCGTCCAGCCGATGAAACTCATCAACGGGGTCGTCTACGCGTCCGAATACTGCTTCCGCACCGAATCCGCCTCCCCCACCCGCCGCACCCTGCCCGTCTTCGCCCAGCACGGGGCCATCGCCAACGGCCGTGACGCCCGCCGCACCGTCGCCCACTTCCTCCTCGAGGACGATCACCTCGGCCCCGACCAAGCCGAAGACGGGATCGGCCTGACCGTGCCTGACTACGTCACCCCTGGCGCGGTATGGGACTGCTTCATCGGCGGAACCGACGACCCCGCGCAGGTCGACTGCACGATCACCGCCGTGGACGGAGACGGGGAGACGATCGTCCGTTTCGAGGCCGTCGACGACGACAAACTCGGCGCCGAGGTAGACGTGCCCGAACCGGGCCTGTACCGCATCACGGCCAAAGCCGACTACGGCCCCGTCGTCACCCAACTCATCTTCAGCGGCCCAGACAGCCGAGAACCCCTCGGCGACTGAGCCCGCCAAAACCGGAACCGCCCTCGACCAACAGCTAGGCCAACACAGAAGGGGCCCGCGCCTTGGGGGCCCCTTCCTCTGGTAGCGGGGACAGGATTTGAACCTGCGACCTCTGGGTTATGAGCCCAGCGAGCTACCGAGCTGCTCCACCCCGCGTCGGTGATGCCACTCTACATGGTGGATCATGCAGGACTCGGAACGGACGTCAGCCGCCGCGGACGATGTGGACCTTGGTGCTTACTTGGTCACCTGCTGGACGCCGCTTCGCGAAAACGCGAGGTTAGCCGCCGCGATGAGCTGGCCTTCGACGTTAGCGCCTGCGTTGGGAGCCGTCCGGTCTCTTGATACCGTCGGCGATCAGATGGTCACCGACGGTCCGACGGATCCGTCACGGGGGAAAAGGGGACGTACACGGCATGCGCGTTCGGGCAGTGGCGGGAGCGTTGGTACTGGCGGCGGTATCGCTGACGGGCTGCAGCGACCAGGCAAACGGCGGCCAGAAGGACAGCAACGGCAGCCCTCGGAATCCCTTTAACCAGGCGAAGCCACTCTCCAAACTGAGCGTGCCTGCTGCCTATGATGCGGGCGAGGGATGGGACACGGCAATCGGCGGCGTTCCGAAGCGGGCGGCCAACGTACCCGTGGTGGCGGTGCCGGGCGCCGGTGAGGTTGCCAGCATTCAGGGGGCTGCCCACGGCTACACCACCCTTGTGCGGGCCGCTGACACGGGGCGGATCAAGTGGTCTTCAGCGCCATGGGACATACCCACGCCCAGTGATGCCGAGTCGTTGCAGACGCCAGGTGTGACGGTTGTTGATCAGGAGGGCCGCGAGTACATCGTCACCTACGCCCAAGGCGTGCGGGGGAAGGACGCACTGCACGACGGCACCGCGGTCGTCAGTCTGGCGGTCTACGCGGCTGACGGACAGGGCACGTCAGTGAAGCCGCTACGGCAGATCGACCTGCCGGTAGAGGGAAAGCCCATGGTTCGGGTCTCCGCATACGGTGGCCAGGTGCTGGTCGGCCTGGGTAATATAGTCGACTCGGGCCTATACCCGGCACGTTCGTTTGTGGTGAATGTGGTGACGGGCCAGAGCACCGCCTACGACCATCCCCATGATCTGCTGTCCCCGTGCGCCCAGGCTGACTGCGCGGGGGGCCGTGTCATCGCAGCCACCCCGGAAGGCCCGTTGGTTGGTGTGGACAACGGAGGGTTTGGCCTGGTGGGCCACTGGTTCAGTGACTCCGTACGCCCGAGCGGGACCGAGCGGACCGGTGACCTCGCTCCCTTCAACGGGCTGGCCTATGGCGTCATCGACGGCCACGTGCTCGCCGGCTGGCAGACCCGGGACAAGGAGGACAGCACTGCCGCCAATCCGATGTGGTCCGTGCACGATCTGGGGACAGGACGTCTTCAGGCATCCATGACCTGCGGCTACGACCTGAACAACAATATCAACGCGGGCAACTACGGATCGAATCGTGAGTACGGCGTGGTCGCATCACCCAATGGCCGGTATCTCGCCGCCGGGCCCGTCGTCTTCGACCTGCAGCGCAAGAAGGGCATCTGTCTGGCCAAGAGCGGCGACCGGAAAGCCATCATGATCGTCTCGATCCGCGACGATGGAACCGCGTACGGGGCGGTCCAGCAGCACTCGACAGCCGAAGGCACTAAACCCGCCGCCGTGCAGATAGATCTCAACAAGGGCCCGGATACTGCGAAGGTCCTTGGCCGCGGCACCATCGTGCCACTCGTAACCAGCGTAAAGGGCGCGGGACTCTTCCTGAGCCGGGACGACAATGGGACCCTGCGCGTCTCCCTGCGTCGCGAGCGCTGACGTTCACCGTCCCCGCGCCCCACTCCTCACAAACCGCCGAGCGCCCGCCGACGCGAGGGACGGACGCCCATCGGCAAGCGCGACCGGACGGAGCCGCTGATCACCAGCCCGACGCCCTCTTCAGTGGGTGCGACAGCGCTGCCACAACGCACCAGGCGGCCACTGCGCCGATCGCGTCCACCAGGCCAGCGTAGGCGTCGGAGATGACGAACTGGACGCCGGACGGACCGCGGGCGATCAGCGAACGTAGGAAGGCGAGCCAGTCGGCGTCGTCCTCGGCGGTGGCGACGTCCAGACCGAGGATCTCGTGGTAAGGGTGGCGACCACCGAGATCAGGGCCCACTCGGCCCGGCGGCGGCGTTCGAGGAGTCAGTGTGGGAAGTAGCTGCCCTGCCTCAGCTTGGGAACGGCGAGCTCGACGGTCCCGGCGCGGGTGTCCCACTCGCGCGGGCGGTAGCCGTTGCGATGGTTTGACCCTCTCGTCGCTGACCTGCCCGTACTCTGCGTTGCAGAGGGCGTCGGCCTCGGCGGACATGAGGGCGTCGGCGAACGTCTTGATCATCGCGCGCAGCAGATCGGGACTCGCCGCGGCGAGGTTCTCCTCGGCGAGGGCGTGCAGGGGCAGACTGTCGGGTGCGGTCATCGTGCTGATCTCCTTCGAGCTTCGACATCTCGAAGATCAGCCGGTGGCCGTTCTCATATCCGGGCCCTCACTCCGACGCCAGGACAAACGCCCGGATCAGGTGGGAACCCGTACACCACTTCCCAGGACGCAACCAGCGCTTCAGTTGCTTCGGTCACTGCACGCTCAGTGCCCCGCGACTAGCAGTCAGCTACTCGCCAAGGCTTCAGTCGCTCGCTCCAGAATCGGAAAACGTGCAGGTCAAATGGCCGAAACGAGTACAGGAGCGACTGAAGCGACCGACGGTCGGGTATATCCAGCTCCTCTAGAGCATGCTCGTGTGCGATATAGATAGACGACTTGAGTCGCTTCAGTCGCTGATTGGGGTTGTTCCCCCTTCTGAGCTGCGCTTTTCCTAGTCGTAGCGGCGCAGCGACTGAAGTTGTCTCAGTCGCTGCCGGGCTGTCCCGGTCGCTGGCTGAGCGTTGTGGCAGGCGCTTTGAGGACACCGCATCCTGGCCGTTTCGCATGTGCTCCACAGTCACACCGACCCGGTTCGCTAGTCTGTGTGCGTCGTTGAGTCGCTTCGGTCGCTGAGAGGGGGTGCGGGTGCCCTCTGAGCTGCATCTTCTTGGGAGTGACTCACCTATGCCAGCACCCGTGGCTTCAGTCGCTGACCTTCCGCTCGCTGCCGCGCAGTGGTGTGCGCGCCGGGGGTGGCCCGTGCACCCGCTCGCGCCCGGCCGCAAGACTCCGGCCGCTAACTGCTCAGAGTGCCGCCGAAGGACCCACACGTTCACCGACTGCTCCTGCTTGCCCGCTGGCCGCTGGTGCCATGGCTTCCATGCGGCCACCCTCAACCAGGACCGCATTAAGCGGTGGTGGGGCATCAACCCGGACTTCGGTATCGGTGTCTCCTGTGGGCCGGCCGGCCTGGTTGTCATCGACGTTGACGCACACAGCGCCCAGCCCCCAGCCCGGGACCGGATCCTGCCTGGTATCCCCATCGGGGAACACGTGAACCTCGAGGGCCTGGCTACCGGCTTTCACACGCTCGCGGTCCTCGCGGCTCTCCGCGGCCAGCAAAGCCCCGCTGACGACAGCACAACGCTACGTGTCCGCACCCCTTCCGGCGGACTCCACATCTGGTACCGGGCCGACACGCGCCGCTGGCTGTCCTCCGTCGGCTCTAGCCCCAGCCGGGCGCTGGCCTGGCAGGTCGACATCCGTGCCCACGGCAGCTACATCGTCGCCCCCGGCACCACCACCCACCACGGCCACTACGAGGCTGTCGGTGAGACCCGCGAGCCGGCACCCCTGCCGTTGTGGCTCGCCCAGGAACTCGATCGCACCGGGCACCTGCCCGCGCCGCACGTTCCCGCGCCCCGCCCAGTCCCGCCGCGTGCCCGGCAGGCTGTCTCTGCCGCAGGCGGAGGCACACCCGAGCGCGCGCTCGCCGCCGTGTTGGCGCCCGTGGAGGCCTGCGGCCAACTCGCCGAAGGAGCAGGCTTCTCCGACACCCTCAACCGTGCCGCCTACACGCTTGGCGGCCTCATCGCGGCCGGCCGACTCGTTCAGGAGGAAGCAGAGCAGGCCCTGTGGAAGACCGCGGCCGCCGCCCGGCCTGGCCAGGAGCAGCGTATCGGGCACATCATCCGAAGCGGCCTGACCGCAGGCCTCAAGCGTCCGCTGCACACCACAGGGAGGCGTCCGTGACCTCCTCGGGCCGAGACACGCTCTTCGAGTTCGACCCCGAAGCCGTTGCCGCACAGATCCGCGACCAACCCTCGGCAATCTTGCTGCCCGCGCAGACCGCGGAGCGGCCCGTCGGCGAGGCCACTGCTCAGGGCCTACTCCCGGACACCCTCACCGACCGAGGCAACGCCAAGCTCTTCGTCCAGCTCTACGCCAATGATTACCGGCACGTACCCAAGATCGGCTGGTACAGGTGGGACACCACCCGCTGGCAGCTCGATGAGGACGACAGCGTCGTGTGGGCCGCCGGTGACCTTGCCGAACACATCGCCGCCCACGACCCACGTGGCCTGTTCACCACCACTGCCCTGCACAAGCACCGCACCCGGGCCATGTCGACCGCCGGAATGAACGCCATGCTCTCGCAGGCCAAATCCGCTCCCGGCATGGTGCTCAGACCTGACCGCCTGGACGCCGATCCCTACGCCTTGTGCACCCCGCACGGCATCGTCGACCTGCGTACCGGAACGCTGGCTGCTCCCGACCCGAACAAGGATTTCCACTCACGCTCCACCACCGTCGGCCCGCAGCAGATGCCCGTTCCGCGCTGGCTGCGCTTCCTCCACGACACCTTCGGCGACGACGCTGAAGGGCAGGAAATGATCGGTTACCTGCATTTGCTGCTCGGATACTCGATCACGGGCGACGTCGGCGCGCAGATTCTGCCCTTCCTGTGGGGCACGGGCAAGAACGGCAAGTCGGTCCTGCTGGACGTCATGATGAAGCTGCTGGGCGACTACGCGGACGCTGCCCCGCCCGGTTTCCTGATGGCCAAGCCGTTCGAAGGCCACCCCACTGACCTCGCCGAACTTCACGGTCGGCGGATCTACGTCTGTTCGGAGATCAAGCCGGACGACAAGTTCGACGAAGCCCGGGTCAAGCTGCTGACCGGCGGTGACCGGATCAAGGCCCGCCGTATGCGACAGGACCCCTTCAGCTTCGAACCCACCCACAAGCTCTGGTTGCTGGGCAACCACAAGCCTGAGGTCGGCACCGGTGGTTTCGCTTTCTGGCGCCGCATGCGCCTGATCCCCTTTGAACGTGTTGTCCCCGACGACCGTAAGATCGACAATCTCGCCGACCTCCTCGTCGTCGAGGAAGGCCCTGGCATCCTCGCCTGGCTCATCGACGGCGCCCGCCGCTACCTTGCCGGCGACCGCGATCTCACCGGCCCGGGCCGCGTGCGGATCGCAACGACCAAATACGCCGAGACCGAGGACCACACCGGCCGCTTTTATCAAGAACGCTGCAGCCTCGGCCCCGACCTGCGCGCCGAGCAGGCGGCGCTCTACGCCGCTTACAAGGACTGGTGCAACAATGAAGGCGCACCGGTCATGTCCTCACGGGCGTTCGCCTCCCGGACCCGGGAACTGGTCGGCTTGGCCTCGCCCAAGGAGATGATCCTGTCCAACAGCCGCAAGTACTACCCGGGCATCGGCCTGCTCACGGACGAGGAAAGGGACACTGGCGCATGAGTTCCCTGATCAGCGCTGACGAGATCAGCCATGAAGCCGAACTCGTGTGGCTGGAGGACATCGAGCACCTCGACTACGTCCGTCAGAGCCTGGACCGGCTGCCCACCAGGAAGGGCAAGCCCGCTTACCACCGCCCCGGCCGCCTTGTCGGATACGCCACCCTCGACCCCCACGCCAAAGCGTCCCGTGCCTCGGGTACCTTCCGCCGTCGCGTCTTCTGGCTCCAGCCCCACGACCGCGACAGCAAACCCGACGGCTTGTATGCCAAGAGCGCTCCGGCCGAAGCCGTCGATCCCCGCACCCTCGAACCACGAGTGAAGGGATACAAGACGGAACGGTCCGAAGGCGGGCCGCCGTCCACGGCCATGCAGGAGCTCGGCATAACGCTTCCCCTGTGATCGGCTCGAATTACCGCTGTCCCGTTCTCGCGGTGCTTCGCGACCACTGACCCGTCCCGAAGCGGCCCTTGATCGGTGAAGATGTTCCACTCGCGAGGCTGGTCTGGTGTGGCGCTACTTGAGTCTTCGGCCTGTCGGTGAGAAGCGGCACAGTCAGCGAGGGGAGCACCGCCCCGGGGCCGTCCGGGCACGACCGGCGTGACAGCGGGAACCTCGTGGCAGGGCCCGGCTTCGAGGTCAGGCTGCGTGCGCGGCGGCCAGAGGGGCGATGTCGACTTCCAGGTCCCGGCTCACCTGATCGAGGTGGGTGTGGCAGTCAGCTGCTGTGGCCCCCAACGCCACCCAGTATGCGAGGCGGTCCACTGCGGTGGCCTGTGCTGCAGCCGCCACCCGGGTGCCGGGTTGGCATGTGAGAGCAGTGCGGTCCACCAGAGGATGACAGTCGGGTGTGGCCACAGACACGTGTTGAAGAAGGCCGCTGACCGTGGGATAGGCGAAGTGGACGGCTGCGGCGCGCTGACGGGTCGGGACGAGCTTCGGTACCCGACCGACAGCCAGGTCGGCTGCAATCTGGGGCAGGTTGAGGCCCGTGGCCCGTTTCACGAGCAATGGGATCAGGTCATCGGCAAGGTGGGCGGTGACCTCGGTGACGTGCGGGCCGCGGCAGGTCAGTGTCATCTCGATGTGGAGCACCCCGAGTGTGATGCCGAGGGCTTCGACAGCGCGGGCGACCGTCTGCCGGATCAGGCGGTTGTGCAGCAGGCTGTCGTGGGCGTACACGCTGTGCCGTACGGCCTGCCTGGCCGGAGGCGGCCCGAGACAGGTTCTGGTGATGGCGACGATCTGGACGTCACCGCTGCCCAGGACGACTGCCTCCGCCGCGATCTGCGGCCCGTCGAGGTGGCGCTCGACCAGTAGACCAGGGTGTCGAGGCCCGGAGTGGCTGCCCACGCGGGCGCAGACGTCTGCCACTTCACTGCGGTCCCCGGCCTGGCCCACAGCGACCCTGCCGGTTCGGGCCCGGATGACGGCGGGGTATCCGATGGCGTCCGCGTGGGCCGCCGCCGTCTCGGCGTCGTGGGCCCCCGCCCAGAACGGAAGCGGCACCCGGTGCCGCGCCAGGCGCGCGCGCAGCTCTGTGCGATCGGTACAGGCCGCCATCGCCTCCGTCGCGGGGCCCGGCAGCTCCAGCTGGCGCGCGACACGTGAGGCGGTGACGAGATGTTCGCTCGTATAAGTCAGAACGCCGCCCAGATCGTGCGCGCCACGCAGAGCCCTCACCGCAGTGGACACTGCTGTCTCGTCGGCTGGATCGACACGGAGGTGCCGCGCCAGGTGCGGGCGCGCCCAGGCGGGTGCAAAGACGTCGGCCAGGACGACGGGATGCGCAGCCGCGATCTGGGCCAGGGCGAACTCAGCGGAGGCGGCTATTCCTCCGAGGCCGAGGAGTACTAAGGGCTGGGGCATGTGTCTATCTCCGTAGCAGGCCGGCGGACCAGAGGCGAACAGAGGACGGCCGAACCGGGTGCCGCCCCCCACCGGCGGCACCCGGCCGGACCGAGGAGCCGACGCGAGGCGAGCGGGGGCACCCGGCGCGCGTGCAGCGTCCTCGGCCGTCCCGGCCAGCCAGTTCGGCTGCCTCTGGCCGGGAGTTCTGTGTGCGGGCTCACCCCGGCGCGACGCGCGAAGCGGCAGGAGGCGAAACGCCGGCGGAGGGCCGTGCACTGAGCGCGTACATGCGCGATTCTCCTCAAGGTGGATGCGGGGGCGGACGCCACACAGAAGCGATCACCATGCGTAGCGGGGCGGGTCGCCTCCGCTGTTCTGGGATCTTCTTACGTGCAAACGCCAGATGTCAACGATCGTTTTCGGAAAATAAACGATCGTTGATTCGATGGCGTCGGGTGCGTAAAGTTCAGTCTGCGCCCTCAAAATGACGGAACCTCAGATCCCCGCGGAGTGCACACGTGGAGCCATCCACCCCGCTGCAAGAAACACTGCAGCGCCTTGACGTGATCATCGCAGAGCAGGGACTGGACCGCTCGAAACTGCTCAGCGTCACGCACCTGGCATCCGCCACAGCACTGCCGGAAGCCGCTGTCCGCACACTTCTGCAGGGCGGCAGCCTGCCCACGGACACGGTCAACGACCGCGTCCGAACCCGCATCCGAACGCTGGCCGAAGCCAACCTGCAGCGAACCGGCCGCAAGATGGCCGCCCTCGCCGCCGAAGTCGCCCAACTCCTGGGCCGATCCGAGATGTGGGCCCGCCGCATCTGCGACGGCACGAAGATGCCCAACGTCGAAGACCTGCACGGCATCGCCGACTTCTTCCAGGTCAACGGAGGCGAAGCGTACTTCACCGCACCAGCCGACCAGGCACTCAACCGCGCCCTACTGCCCATCCTGCACCGACTGGAAAATCCTCAGAACGACCCCGTCAAGGCGCTGATGGAGAAGTACGGCGTCCGCGACATGGACCTGCGCCGACACGGAACCATGTCACCGGAAGCCCTGGAAAGGCTCCTCGCCGGAGTCATCCAGTCGGTGTATCCCGCAGCAGGGGAGACCGGCCAATGAGCACCAAGGCGATGAAAGCGCTACTCGCCTCCCTGGGCAAGGAGGCATCCCGGTCACTGGAGCGGCCCGCCGAACCCAAGACCGTCATGCAGGAGTTCTGCCGCGCCATGAGCATCCGACAGAACCGCCCCGTACAACTCGCGTTCAGAGCCTTCCCCGACGACCTCCCCGTCTCAGGTATGCGCCTGGACTGCGGCGATCAGTCCCTCATCGTGGTGGAAGACCGCGCGGTACCCGAATCGCAACTCGTCATCCTCGGACACGAGCTGTGGCACGAAGAACAAGGCGACTGCAACCCCCATGTCACCGGCGTGCCCACAGCAGCCCGCGCCCTCTCCGACAACAGCGCCGAGGCACTCCAGAAGGCTGCCAAACAGATCCTAAGCGCCCAGGACGTCCCACGGGACGCCCTCCTGGCCGTCGCAGCCCGCGCCGACTCCCATGACGACCACGAAGCCGACGCAGAAACCTTCGGACTCCTCTTCGGCCGCGAGATACGCACCTGGATCACCGGCCGCTACGCGAAGGGCCCGGTCACCCCCAGCACCGTGGAGGGCCGCATCGACTTGTCCCTCAGCAACCGAAGCGGACAGATACTCGGATGAATCTCACCAGCCTCCACATCCCCTACGCCCTGCCCACCGTCCTGCTCGTGATCGCGCTCAGCCTGAAGCTGCCGACCTTCGTCCGCGCATGGCGCGATCCCGACGTCCGGGCGACCACCCTGCTGCTGCTGCTGGCAGCCGCCGTCTTCTTATCCGTCGCCCCCGCCAGCATCCACAAACTCAACACCACCACAGGCGTACCGAACATCGCCGCACCGTGGACGTACTCGCTACTGACCGCCTTCTGCGGCTCATGCCTGACCATGGTCATCACCTGGCGCGAGGAACCCTCCCCCCGGCGCAGCCGCAGGATTCGCCGCGTCTGGACCATCTACACCGGCATCATCCTCGGCCTGTGGTGCACCTTCGCCCTGGCCGACGTGCCCAGTGAGCGGATCTACGACCTGGACACCTACTACGCCAGCGAACCCTGGATGCGCGAACACATCCTCCTGTACCTGTTCGCGCACATGGTCTCCGCCCTCGTCGCCGCCTACATGATCTGGAAATGGATCTCCAAAGTCCGGGCCAGCTGGCTCAAAGCCGGCCTCGTCTTCCTCCAAGCCGGCTACGCCTTCGGACTCGTCTTCGACGTCGCCAAACTCACGGCCATCAGCGCCCGCTGGACCGGCACCAACTGGGACGACCTGAGCACCAAGGTCGCCCCACCCTTCGCCATCCTCGACGCGACCCTGGTCGGCATCGGCTTCATCCTCCCCGTCCTGGGCCCGTTCCTGCAGAAATGGCCCCGAGAACAGGCCACCTACTGGATCCTGCGCCCCCTGGCGAGAACCGTCCGCCACGTCGCACCCTCCTCGGCCAGAGCCCGCGTCGGCCGCCTGGCCCCACTCGACCTGCGACTCGTACAACGCCAGACACACATCCACGACGCCCTCCTGCGCCTCGCCCCCCACATCGACTACACCCTCTACCACGCCGCCCACAGCACCGCATCCAACCGATACAGCACCGCCAAAGCCCGCGGCCTGGCCGGCGCGGTCACCATCAGCGCCGCAGTCCAGTCCTACCGGCAGGAAACCCCCCGCGACACCAACCAACAACCCGCCCAGCTCAGCCCTGACATCACCGAGCACATCAACGACATCTCCCGAGCCATGCACCGCCCCCGCCTCGTCGACAGCCTCCGCCAGCGGGTGACCCACACAGAAAGAGCAACCACACATGCCTGACAGCCCCACCCGCCGACCCCGAACCGTCGTCATAGGCGCCAGCGCCGCAGGCCTCCTCGCCGCAGCCGCACTGACCGACGTCAGCGACGTCACCCTCCTCGACCGCGACACCCTGCCCGAAGGCCCCGAACACCGCCGCGGAGTTCCTCAGTCCCGCCACGCCCACCTCGTGTGGAGCGGCGGCGTCTCAGCCCTCAATCAACTGCTTCCCGGCCTCGTCGACGAGACAGTCGCCAAAGGAGCCCGCCTCGCCCACATCATGGGCGACATGGTCTCCCGCGCCCCCAACGAAATCTGGTTCCGGCGCTTCACAGGCACCCCCCACCGCAACCTCGTCTGCTCCCGCCCCCTCCTCGACGCCGCACTGCGCGCCCGAATCCTCGCCGACAAACGAATCACCGTCCACCAGAACACCACCGTCCTACGCCTGGACGGCGACGCAACCCGCGTAACCGGCGTCCACACACGCACCGGCGACGAAGAACACGCCCTCACAGCAGACCTGGTCATCGACGCATCCGGCCGCGGCTCCCACACCCCCCAGTGGCTGGAGGACCTCGGACTCCCACGCGTCACCGAACGCGAGGTCGACGCCGGCGTCGCCTACGCCACCCAACTCTTCAAGGCCCCCGGCACCACAGGCGACACCAACTACCCCCTCATCAACGTCCAGGCCAACCCCGCAAAAGCGCCCGGCCAAGGCGGCATCATCCTGCCCATCGAAAACGGCAGATGGATCGTCACCCTCTCCGGAACCCGCGGCGGCGAACCCCCCAAAGACCCAGACGCCTTCCTCGACTTCGCGCTCAACCTCGGCGACCCGATCATCGGAGAACTCCTGAAGAACGCCGAACCGATCAGCGAGGTGGCCACCACCCGCAGCACAGCCAACCACCGCCGCTACTACGAGAAGATGCCCCGCTGGCCCGACGGCTTCGCCGTGCTCGGCGACGCCATCGCCGGATACAACCCCGTCTACGGCCACGGACTGACCGTCGCCGCCCAAGGCGCCCTCGCCCTGCGTGAAACCCTGAACAAAACCAACATCACCGAACCCGGCACCGCACGCCGCATCCAGCGAGCCGTGGCACGCCCCGCCGCCGTGGCCTGGGACCTCGCCGTCGGACAGGACGCACGCTACCCCGGCGCGACCGACACACCACCCACCGCCATCGAACGCATCCTCGCCCGCTACGTCGACCGGTGCGTTGCAACAGGCGCCAGAAACCCCCGCGCCCTCGGTGCCCTTCTGGACGTGATGAGCATGGAGAAGCCGCCAACCCGCCTCTTCTCCCCAGCCATGATCGTTCCCATGCTCTTCGGCCCGAAGAGGCCGCACCTGCAGGGCCCACCCCTGACGGAAAGCGAGCGCAAAGCATCTCTCGCCTGACGAGGACCCCCCTGAGCTTACGTGCGTGCTCGGAACTTGCTTCGAAGAGCGCTGGCACTGCCACATCGGGGCTGTCGGTGTTCTCGTGAGCGCTCACGAGAACACCAAGAAGAGACACACCCAATC
>NZ_CBDQZH010000065.1:0-31599 GCF_965341775.1 Streptomyces sp. bgisy159
CCCCCCCCCCCCCCCCCCCCCCCCCCCCCCCCCCCCCCCCCCCCCCCCGCGGCCGTTCCCTGGACGCTACGGCGCGCCCACGGCCCCGGCCGCCGGGGGACGGTGGACCACGGTGACGTGCCGCTCACCCCCCGGCCCCTCCACCTCGTCCACCACCGCGACCGCCAGGTCCTCCGCGCTGATCCAGGAGCGGCCGCCGGCGTCGGTGAGGAGGGTGTCGGTGCCGCGCCGGTAGCGGCCGGTGCGCTCGCCGGGCTCCAGCAGGGCGGGCGGGCTGAGGTACGCCCAGTCGGCGCCGGCGTGCTCGCGGCAGGCCCGCAGCTGGGCGACCCCGGCGGCGGCGACGGCCCGTACCGCGGCCGGCACGTACGCCGGGTCGTCGGCGACCAGCAGGTCCGCCGCACCGGGGCTGCGCAGCGCGCCCGCGCCGCCCACCACCAGCACCCGTGCCCCGAGTTCCGCCCCGGCCGCCAGCACTGTACGGGTGGCCCCGACCAGGAACTCCGGGTCGGCCGGCTCGGTCCGCACGGCCAGGACCAGCGCCTCGGCGCCGCAGCCCCGCAGCGCCTCCCGCACGGCCCGGTCGTCCCGCACGTCCACCGGGAGCGCACGCGTCCCGTCGTCGTGCGCCGGCTTCCGCGCCAGGCCGTACACCCGGTGGCCACGCGCCCCGGCCTCGACGGCCACCCGGCTGCCGACCATCCCGGTCGAGCCGATCACCGCGAGCGTCAACGGCTTCGTCCTCGGCGTCGCCGTCCCCGTGGTCGTCGGTCTCGTCCTCGGCGTCGTCGTCCCCGTGGTCGTCGCTATCGGTCTCGGTCTCGGCATCGGCGTCGGTGCTCTCGTGGTCGTCGGTATGGGTGCCGGCCTCGGCGTCGTCATCGTGTCCGTCCTCCCTCGATCCGTGTCCGTCCTTGTCCGATCCGTGTCCGTGGGATACCGAGCCGCTTCGGCGGATCGAACTGCGCGGCGACCAGCGCGGCCGACGCCAGCACGAAGCCGACGGCCTGCGCCGCGTTCAGCGTCTCGCCGAGCCCCACCCCCACGACCGTCGCGACCAGCGGCGACAGCAGCACCAGCGGCGCGGACGCCCCCACCGGCAGCCGTCCGATCCCGCGGAACCACACCGTGTAGGCGATCAGCCCGCCCATGCTGCCGAGCCACAGATAGCCCCCGGCGGCCCCGGCGTCGACGCCGGGCGGCGCGCCCTCGACCAGCACGGTGAGCGGGAGCAGCACCAGCCCGCCGGCCGTGAGCTGCCAGGCCGCCAGCGTCAGCGGGCCGACCCCCGCCGGCCGCCCCCACCGCTTGGTGAGCACCACCCCGCCCGCCATGGCGGCCGTTCCGCCCAGCCCGGCGAGCACCCCCACGCCGTCCATGCGGGCCTGCGGCCCGAGCACCACCAGCCCGACACCGGCGACCCCGGTCACCCCCCAGGCCCACCGCCACGCCGTCGGCCGGTCCCGCAGCACCAGCATGGCCAGCCCCGCGACCAGCAGCGGCTGGGTGGCGCTGAGGGTGGCCGCCACGCCGCCGGGCAGCCGCTCGGCGGCGATGAACAGCAGCGGGAACAGGGCGCCGATGTTCAGCACTCCCAGCACGGCGGCCTTCCACCACCATGCGCCCCGCGGCAGCACCCGTGCGACGGCCAGTGCGACCAGCCCGGCCGGCAGGGCCCGCATCAGCGCGGCGAACAGCGGATGCCCGGCCGGTAACAGCTCGGTCGTCACGGCGTACGTCGTCCCCCAGGCCGCGGGAGCCAGCGCCGTCAGCAGCACGACCCCCGCCCGCCCGGGCGCTTCATCACTAGGCATGCCCGAAGTCTTGGCCTCGGAGGATCAATGAGTCCAACACATGTATCGCATAGCACCTATGAACCCAGGCCATGACTGCTGGATCATGACGTCATGGACCTCCAGCAACTCCGCTACGTCGTCGCCGTCGCCGAGACCCGCAACTTCACCCGCGCCGCGGAACGCTGCTACGTCGTGCAGTCCTCCCTGAGCCACCGGATCGGCGCCCTGGAACGCGAGTTGGGGGTCAGGCTGTTCGCCCGTTCCAGCCGCCGCGTCGAACTCACCAGCGCCGGCACCGCGTTCCTCGCCCGGGCGCGCGAGTGCCTGGCCGCCGCCGACCTCGCGGTGGCCGACGCGGCCGCCGCCACCGGTGTCGTACGCGGCCGGCTCGCCGTGGGGGTGATCGTGACCACGGCCGCCGTCGACGTCCCCGACCTGCTGCACCGCTACCGCGCCCGCCACCCCGACGTCCGGGTGGTCCTGCGCTCCGGCCGCAGCGACCAGCTCGCGGCCCAGATCCGCGCCGGGGAACTGGACATCGCGTTCCTCGGCCTCCCGGCCGGCGAGCGCCCCGCCGGCGTCGAGACCCTGGCGCTCGCCCACGACGAGCACGTCCTCGTCGTCCCGGCAGGCCATCGCCTGGCGGACGCCTCCCAGGTCCGTCTCGCGGACATCGCCGACGAGACGTTCGTCGACTTCGTCGACGGGACCCCCGCCCGGGCCCAGTCCGACCAGGCGTTCGCCGCCGCGGGGCTGACCCGTGACGTCGCCTACGAGGCCGGTGTGGTGGAACTGATCACCCGCCTGGTGACGCGGGGCCTGGCCGTCGCGCTCCTGCCCTCGGCGTACATCCGCCCCCGGGTCACCGATGACCTCACCCTGGTCCCGCTGACCGACGGACCGCACCGCACCGAATACCTGGCCTGGAGCCGCTTCAACCCGAGCCCCGCGACGCGCGCCATGCTCGACGTCCTGGGAGTCGCCCCCGCCCCGTGACCCGTCCGCCCCTCACGTTCGCTAGTACGCCTAACTAATCGATCTCGCCGCTCCCCGCCCGCATGCGTGACAATGGGCGGATGCTCCAGATCGGCCCGCACCCCGTCCAGCCCCCCGTCGTCCTGGCCCCCATGGCCGGGATCACCAACGCGCCCTTCCGCACCCTGTGCCGTGAGTGGAGCGGCGGCAAGGGGCTGTTCGTCAGCGAGATGATCACCACGCGGGCGCTGGTGGAGCGCAACGAGAAGACGATGCAGCTGATCCACTTCGACGCGAGCGAGAACCCGCGCTCGATCCAGCTGTACGGCGTCGACCCGGTGACCGTCGGCAAGGCCGTCCGCATGATCGCGGAGGAGGACCTCGCCGACCACATCGACCTCAACTTCGGCTGCCCCGTCCCGAAGGTCACCCGCAGGGGCGGCGGCTCCGCGCTGCCGTACAAGCGCAACCTGCTGCGCGCCATCCTGCGCGAGGCCGTCAGCGGCGCCGGGGACCTGCCGGTGACGATGAAGATGCGCAAGGGCATCGACGACGACCACCTCACCTACCTCGACGCCGGCCGCATCGCCGTCGAGGAGGGCGTCACCGCCATCGCGCTGCACGGCCGCACCACCGCCCAGCACTACGGCGGCACCGCCGACTGGGAGGCCATCGCCCGGCTCAAGGAACACGTCCCGGAGATCCCCGTCCTCGGCAACGGCGACATCTGGTCGGCCGAGGACGCCCTGCGGATGGTGCGCGAGACCGGCTGCGACGGCGTGGTCGTCGGACGCGGCTGCCTCGGCCGGCCCTGGCTGTTCGCGGACCTGGTGGCCGCCTTCGAGGGCCGCACCGGCGCCTACGTACGGCCCACCCTGCGCGAGGTCGCCGACGTCATGGTCCGGCACGCCACCCTGCTCGGCGAGTGGATCGGCGACGAAGCCCGGGGCGTCATCGACTTCCGCAAGCACGTCGCCTGGTACCTCAAGGGCTTCGCGGTCGGCTCCGACATGCGCAAGCGGCTCGCGGTCACCTCCACGCTCGCCGAACTGCGCGCCGGGCTCGAGGAGTTGGACCTCGACCAGCCGTGGCCGGCCGGCGCCGACGGCCCCCGCGGCCGTACGTCCGGCAACAACCGCGTGGTGCTGCCGGACGGCTGGCTCAAGGACCCCTACGACTGCGCGGGCATCGGCGAGGACGCGGAGCTGGACACCTCCGGCGGCTGACCCGCCCCCGGCCCGCGGCTACTTCGTGGGGTGCGGCGTGGAGCCGTACGCCGTCAGGAACCGGTCGCGGAAGGCGCTCATCTTCCACACCGGGGCGTCGTGCGCGGGGCGCAGCCCGTCCGTCCAGCCCCAGCCGGCGATCTTCTCCAGCACCTTCGGGTCCTTGGCGACGATCGAGACCGGCACGTCCCGGCTGGCGTCGTCGCCGCTGACCCGGGCGATGGGCTGGTGGTCGCCGAGGAACACCAGGACGGTGTCGTCGCGGCCGTAGCGCTCCAGCCACTGGGTGAGCGCGGTCACCGAGTACTGGATCGACTTGCCGTACTCCTCCCGCGACGCGGTGCTGTCGGAGATGATGTCCTGCGCCTCCTTCCCGGCCTCCTGGATCGGGCCGAAGAGGGAGCCGTCGCCCAGCTCGTCCCAGCCGACCATCTTCGGGATCGGCGCCCAGGGCTGGTGGCTGGAGGTGAGGATGACCTCCGCCATCAGCGGCTTGTCGCGCTTCCTGCCGTGCTCCAGCCGCTGGAAGGCCTCCAGCGCGTACTGGTCCGGCATCGTCGACCAGCTGAACTTCGGCCCCTTGTAGCCGAGGTGGAAGGCGTCGTAGACCTTGTCGAGGCCGTAGTACTCCTGCTCCGGCCACGCCTTCTGCACGCCCGGCATGACACCCACGGTGTCCCACGCGCCGGTCTTCCGGAACGCCTTGGTGAGCGAGAGGTGGTCGCTCGCCATCACCGTGCGGTAGCGCTGCTGGTTGTCGATCCACAGTCCGGACAGGGTGGTGGAGTGGCCCAGCCAGCTGCCGCCGCCGTAGGTCGCGGAGGTCAGCCAGCCGCTCTTGGCCTTGAAACCGGCCTTCGCCAGCGCCTCGGTGGACGCGGCGAGCGTCCGGTCCACGCCCGGCGCCATGATCGGGTCCTCGACGGCGCTGCGGCCGTAGCTCTCGATGAACGTGAAGACGACGTCCTTGCCGCGCAGATCGGGCAGCAGCTGACCGGGCGGGGTGGCGCCGAACGCGTCGGCGCGGGCCTCCTTCGCGAACGCCGCCTCGTCGCGCAGGGTGTCCCGCACCCGCTCGGTGTGGGCGACCAGGACGTCCGCGGCCCGGTGGGCGGTCAGCGGATGCCCGGCGACCTGGACGGTCAGGATCGAGCTGGTGACCCACACCGTGCCGGCGACGAGCGTGGCCCGGGTCGCGGCCCGCGTGTCGCGGGCGAGGAGCGTCCCGATACGGACCATCGCCCCCGCCATCGCGGCGAACAGCGCCACGACCAGCGCGGCCAGCCCGATCGTCGCCCCGACCGCGGTCGCCCGCCCCATCGAGTCCGCGACATAGGACTGCGCGTCGTCCAGCAACTCCCAGTCCAGCACCGCGTTGAACCCCCGGCCGAGGTACTGCGCGAAGCCCATCTCCAGCAGGTTCAGCACCGTCAGCGCGGCCAGCACCACACCGCTCAGCACCGCCACCACGACGCGCGGCCGGCGCGGCAGCGCGATCAGCACGGCCGCCGTCACGATCGCCTCCGCCGGCACCGCCAGGAACGTGCCCGGCTGCACCGCCTTCACCGTCCTCGGCATCAGCATGGCCCCGAGCACGAGAGCGACGGAGAGCACCGTCGTGCTCCACCACAGTCCACGGGCCAGGCGGGGCCACCGCTCCCGCCAGGAACGCAGCCTCGCCCAGCGGGACGCGAGAGGTCCGCCGGCCGCCGAAGGCTCCTCCGCCACGCTGTCGGCGGCCTCTGGCGAACGCGTGGAGACAGACACCCGAAGGTCCTTCCGTACAGACGAGCCGGCGGAGCGGCGGATCCGACGTGGGGGGATCGGATCCGCCACCGTCACGTACGTACGCGTCCCGCCCGGCGTTCAGCCGACGCGGGGCCGGACCTCAGGCGCCCCCCACCGCCGTGAGCAGCGCGAGCGGTGCCGCGGCCGACCGTGACTCCCGCACGCACGCGTGCGGATACGGCACCGGCTCGGGATGACCGTCCCGCCCGTACCCGGCCAGCACCTCCGGCAGCCGGTGCCCGGTGGCCGTCGCCGCGTCGACCAGCGCGTGCGCCACCGCGCGCGCCTCGTCGTGCAGCCCGTACCGCGCCAGGCCCAGCGTGATCAGCGCGTTGTCGTGCGGCCAGACCGAGCCCCGGTGGTACGACAGCGGGTGGTACGCCGGCTGCCCGGCCGCCAGCGTGCGCACCCCCCACCCCGAGAAGAAGTCCGGTTCGAGGAGCCTGCGGCCCACCATCTCGCCGTACTCCTTGTCCAGCAGCCCCGACCAGAGCAGGTGCCCGGCGTCCGAGGCCAGCGCGTCCACCTGGCGGCCCGTGCCGTCCAGGGCCAGCGCCGGGAAGGACCGCCGGGGCATCCAGAAGTCCTGCTGGAAGCGGTCGCGCAGATCCGCCGCCGCCTGCTCCAGCAGTGCCGCGTACGTCCCGTCGGCCCAGACCGTGCGGGCCAGCCACGCCGTGCGGCGCAGCGCGTCGTACGCGTACCCCTGGGCGCCCGCCGCCATGACCGGGCCGGCCGCGCGGGTGCCGTCCGCCGAGCAGATGGCGCCGGGGGAGTCCTTCCAGTTCTGGTTGGCCAGCCCACCCTGGTCGGCGCGGTAGACGAGGTAGCCGCGCGAGGTGAGCCCGCCGTGGTCCAGCATCCAGCCGACGGCCGCGCGGGCGTGCGGCTCCAGCCGGCGGGCCAGGCCGGTGTCCCCGGTCCGTTCGACGTACGCGCCGAGCAGGACCAGGAAGAGCGGGGTCGCGTCCACCGAGCCGTAGTACCGGCCGTAGGGCACCTGCTCGAAGTGGGCCAGCTCGCCGTACCGCACCTCGTGGACGATCTTGCCGGGCTGGGCCACCGCCCGCGGGCCGGTCTCGGTGGCCTGCGCGGCGGCCAGCGCCAGCAGCGTAGCGGCCGCCGGCTGCGGGCGGTACGGCAGCACGAACAGGGAGGTGAGCAGTGCGTCCCGGCCGAGCAGGGTGAGGAACCAGGGGGCGCCGGCCGCCGGGACCCGCACTTCCTCGCCGTCCGGGCCGGTCGCCGGGATCTGCAGCGTCGCGAGGTCCGCGAGGCCGCGCGCGCAGGCCGCCGCCAGCTCGGGCCAGCCCGTCGGGAAGGCCACGCCCTCCAGGAACCGCTCCTCCGCGGCGAGGAGTTGCTCGCCGAGCGCGGCCGGGGAGCGGGGCACCCGCAGGGCCCGCTTCTCGCCGTGCGGGCGGGCCATCACACGGACCGTCAGCTCGGTGGTGCCGTGCGGTTCGAGGTCCAGCCGCCACACCAGGCGCCGGGCTCCGGTACCGGTCTCCTCCACGGCGTCCGGCGCGGGCTCGGAGGTCACCGTCGTCCGGGACAGCCACTCGCCGCGGCGGTAGGTGAACTCCAGCCCGTGCTCCAGGACTTCGCGACGGCGTACCGCACCGGCCTTGGCGTAGGTGCGGTGGTCGGAGCGGAGTTCGAACTGGTCGGTGAAGTCGGCGTCCGCGGTGAGCGCGACCCGGACCGCGGTGCGCACCGCCCGGTTGCTGGTGATGCGCAGCGACTCCACGAACGAGCCGTCGCCGACGGCCTGTTCGCGAAAGAGGGTGCAGGACGGCGGTTCGGTGCGGCCGCCGCGCGGTACGAGGACACAGCGCGTGGTGTCGCCGTCCGCGACCGGCGTCAGCGGCTCCGGGACCGCCCCGTCCACGGTGAGCTGCCAGCGGCTGAGGTGCCGGGCGTCCCGGACGAACAGCCCCTGCGGGAAGGAGCCGGTGCTCCGTACCCCGCTGATGTCCCCACGGTCGTCCACGGCGGCGAACGTCCCGCCGTGGACGAGCAGATGATGCCGGTCCGTCATCTCCGGTCCCCTCCCCTGAAGCCGTTGAGTGCCAGGTGGCGCGTCGAGCGCCCGGTGGGCCGCTGGGCGTCAGCGGTCCCGGCCGGGCGTTCGGTGGTCCGTCTCGGGTGCGGTGTGCAGCAGGTCCAGCGCGAGCGCGGCCGTCCAGCCGAAGCCGGTGGTGCCGCAGGCCTCGCCGGTGTACGGGTCGACGTACTCCGCGAAGTCCGAGGCGCTCGCGAGGTCCAGCAGGGCCGCGCGCAGGGCGTCCGCGCGGGCCGTCTCGCCGTGCAGTCTGAGGCCCCGCTCCAGCAGCCAGCCGGTGTTGAACCAGGCCGGGCCGCGCCAGTAGCGGTGCGGGTCGAAGGCCTCGCCGAGCAGGTCGTAGCTCGGGACGAGGCGGGTGGCGGTGCCCAGCGCGAAGTGCGGGCCGGTGAGGGTGCCCACGAGTGCGGTGGTCACCTCGCGCGGCAGGCCGGGCAGCAGCAGCGGGATCAGCCCGGAGACCGCGCGCTCGGCGACCGGCCGCCCGCCGCGCAGGTCCCGGCACAGGAACATGCCGCGCGCCGGGTCCCAGAGCCGGTCCACCAGGGCCGCCGTCAGCCGGTCCGCGCGGGCGTGGCGGGCCGTGCCCGTCGCTCCGAGCTCGTGCGCGATGCGGGCGAGCGCGTGCTCGGAGGCGACGAGCAGGGCGTTGAAGGCGGGGTCCTCGACGGCGAACTCCCCCGCCTTGTCGGCGTACCCGCGGTCCCGGTAGTCGGCGGCCAGCCGGACGTAGCGTCCGTAGTCCAGATCGGTCGGCCGGTCCTCGGCGGCGCCGTGGTCGAGGTCGGCGCGGCGGAAGGAGCGGGCCGGCGCGGGGGCCACCCGGGCCAGCGGGGCGTCCCAGGCGGGGCTGTTGTCCATACCCTGCTCCCAGGGGTGGACGACACAGACCAGCCCGCCGCCGCCCAGGTCGCGGCGGTGCAGCAGATAGCGGTGCCAGGCGGCCAGCCGCGGGTAGACCCGCGCGAGGAAACCGCGCGACCGGGACAGCCCGGGGTCGGCGCGGTGCACCAGCCAGGCGGCCAGCGCGTGCACCGGTGGCTGCACGATGCCGGAGGTCTGTACGGTGCGCGGGGCGCCCGCCTCGCGCCCCGCGGCCGAGGAGCGCCAGAAGTCGGGGCTCGGGAAGTAGGCGTCCAGCGGGACGGAGGGGTTGAAGACGATGTGCGGCACCCGGCCGTCGCCCCACTGTGCCGCCAGCAGCGTCTCCAGCTCGGTCTGCGCCCGCAGCGGCGAGACGTGCCTCAGGCCGATGGCGATGAACGCCGAGTCCCACGACCACTGGTGCGGGTACAGCCCGCGCGAGGGCACCGTGGACGACCCGGTCCAGTTGGCGTCCAGCACCGCCACCGCCCTGAGGTGCAGCGCATCGGCCGCGGGGCCCGGACCGTATACGACGGCATGGCCGGCGGGGCGGGCGATGACCTGGGCAGTGCGATCCACTCGGGGCTCCCCGAAGAACGTTGAAGACACCACAATGGAACCCGGTTCGGCAGTGACTGCCGCGGGGTTACGTCTATTTAACACGCAAAACTCAATATGTAAGGCAAGCTTGAGAAACACAAGGGGGTGCGCATGACGACTCGGGAGCGGACAGGCGGCCGGACGCCGGCGGCGGGCCGGGGCCCGGCCGCGGGCCGTGGTCAGGCCAGCGCCGGTGAACTGCTGGAGCTGGTCCGCAGCGGCCGTGCCACCACGCGCGGCGCGTTGCAGCAGGCCACCGGGCTCTCCCGGGCCACCGTCGGCCAGCGCCTGGACCGGCTGTTCCGCGCGGGGTGGCTGCGGGAGGGCGCCGGCGGCCCGGTGGACTCGCCGCTGGGCGGGCGCCCCTCCATCACCCTGGAGTTCGACGACGCCCACGCGGTGGTGCTCGCCGCCGACCTGGACACCCGCCACGCGCGCGCGGCCGTTCTCACCCTGACCGGCGAACTGCTCGCCGAGCACTCCGGCACCCTCGTCGTCGAGGACGGCCCGGACGTGGTGCTGGGCGAGCTGGGCCACTGGTTCGCCGAGCTGCTGGAGAAGGCGGGGCACCGGGCCGACGAGGTGTGCGGCATCGGCCTGGCCGTGCCGGGGCCGGTGGACAGCGAGACCGGGCGCGTGGTGCAGCCGCCGATCATGCCGGGCTGGGACGGCTACGACATAAGGGGCCGTCTGGCCAGGGCCTTCACCGAGCACACTGGCGCCCCCGCGGTCCCGGTCCTGGTGGACAACGACGCCAACCTCATGGCGTACGGCGAGCAGCGCACCTCCTACCCGGACTGCTCGGCGTTCGTGCTGGTCAAGGTGTCCACCGGCATCGGCGCCGGGGTGGTGGTCGACGGCTCCGTCTTCCGGGGGGTCGACGGCGGCGCCGGGGACATCGGGCACATCCGGGTGCCGGACGGCGCGGACGCGATGTGCCGCTGCGGCTCCCACGGCTGTCTGGCCGCCCTCGCCAGCGGCGGTGCGGTGGCCCGGCGGCTGGCGGCGGCCGGGGTGCCGGCGGCCTCCGGCTCGGACGTGCGGGACCTGCTGACCGCCGGGCACCCCGAGGCCACGGCGCTGGCACGGGAGGCCGGCCGGCGGGTCGGCGACGTGCTGGCGACCGTGGTGACGCTGCTCAACCCCGGCGTGCTGATGATCGCAGGTGACCTCGCGGGCACACCGTTCGTGACGGGCGTGCGCGAGCTGCTCTACCAGCGGGCGCTGCCGCGTTCGACGGCTCATCTGGACGTGGTGACCTCGCGGCTGGGGGAGCGGGCGGGGCTGGTGGGGGCCGGGGCGCTGGTGGTGGAGCATCTGTACGCGCCGGAGCGGGTGGAGGAGCGGCTGCGGGCGCTGGGGGTCTGACGAGGGGTGTGACATGGATGTTTCCCCTCCCGGACACCCGTCCGCATGGTGAAACCGGAGCGCCTCCGGCGGCGTGATTCTCGCCACCCCTGATAAGGGTTGCGCTCAGATGAGCGGATCACGGGCGACTGCACTTCTGAAAAGGGTGGCACTGGGTGCCACCCTTTGATCGTTCATCGGCGAAACTCAGACGTGTGGAAACTCGCTCATCTGAGCGCTAAGGGGCCGCCGTGCGAGGGTCTTCCGTTCAATAAGTGAACACATGATCGGCCATTACCTTGCCAAGCTTTGACTTTCGATCCCCTGGCGGACGGCTGGTTACAGGCGCATGACGCACGAGTGGACGTACCCAGACGCCTTCGATCTGGGTATGTTCCTCGCCGTCAGGGCAGCCACCGCCTCCATGAGGAGTCGAGATCCGTGTCGGAAAACAAAGAATCCCGGGGAGCCGTACCGGGCGCGAGCGTTGAGGCCGTGAAGTTCGTCTACGACTTCACCGAGGGCAACAAGGACCTCAAGGACCTCCTCGGCGGCAAGGGCGCCAACCTCGCCGAGATGACCAACCTCGGTCTTCCGGTGCCTCCCGGCTTCACGATCACCACGGAGGCCTGCAAGGTCTACCTGGACAGCGGGGAGGAGCCGGCGGCGCTGCGCGACGAGGTGAGTGCGCACCTCGACGCGCTGGAGCGGCGCATGGGCAAGAAGCTCGGCCAGGCCGACGACCCGCTCCTCGTCTCCGTCCGCTCCGGCGCCAAGTTCTCCATGCCCGGCATGATGGACACCGTCCTGAACATCGGGCTGTCCGACAAGTCGGTCCAGGGACTCGCCAAGCAGGCCGGTGACGACCGCTTCGCCTGGGACTCCTACCGCCGCCTCATCCAGATGTTCGGCAAGACCGTCCTCGGCGTCGACGGCGACCTCTTCGAGGACGCGCTCGACAGGGCCAAGGAGGCCAAGAAGGTCACGGTCGACACCGACCTGGAGGCCGCGGACCTCAAGAAGCTGGTCACCACCTTCAAGAAGATCGTCAAGAAGGAGACCGGCCGGGACTTCCCCCAGGACCCGCGCGAGCAGATGGACCTCGCCATCAAGGCGGTCTTCGACTCCTGGAACGGCGACCGGGCCAAGCTCTACCGCCGCCAGGAACGCATCCCGCACGACCTGGGCACCGCGGTCAACGTCTGCTCGATGGTCTTCGGCAACCTCGGCCCCGACTCCGGCACCGGCGTCGCCTTCACCCGCGACCCCGCCTCCGGCCACCAGGGCGTCTACGGCGACTACCTGCAGAACGCCCAGGGCGAGGACGTCGTCGCCGGCATCCGCAACACCGTCCCGCTGGCGGAGCTGGAGTCGATCGACAAGAAGTCGTACGACCAGCTCATGCAGATCATGGAGACGCTGGAGAACCACTACAAGGACCTGTGCGACATCGAGTTCACGATCGAGCGCGGCCGGCTGTGGATGCTCCAGACGCGCGTCGGCAAGCGCACGGCGGGCGCCGCGTTCCGCATCGCCACCCAGCTCGTCGACCAGGGCCTGATCGACGAGACCGAGGCACTTCAGCGGGTGACCGGCGCCCAGCTCGCCCAGCTGATGTTCCCCCGGTTCGACGAGCAGGCGAAGGTCGAGCAGGTCGGGCGCGGCATCGCGGCCTCCCCGGGCGCGGCGGTGGGCAAGGCGGTCTTCGACTCGTACACGGCCGTGAAGTGGTCCCGCTCCGGCGAGAAGGTCATCCTGGTCCGCCGGGAGACCAACCCCGACGACCTGGACGGCATGATCGCCGCCGAGGGCATCCTGACCTCCCGCGGCGGCAAGACCTCCCACGCGGCCGTCGTCGCCCGCGGCATGGGCAAGACCTGCGTCTGCGGCGCGGAGGAGCTGGAGGTCGACACCAAGCGCCGCCGGATGACCGTCCCCGGCGGGCACGTCGTCGAGGAAGGCGACCTGATCTCCATCGACGGCTCCAACGGCAAGGTCTACCTCGGTGAGGTGCCGGTGGTCCCCTCCCCGGTCGTGGAGTACTTCGAGGGCCGGATGCACGCCGGGGCCCAGGACGCCGACGAGCTGGTCGAGGCCGTGCACCGGATCATGGCGTTCGCCGACCGCAAGCGCCACCTGCGGGTGCGCGCCAACGCCGACAACGCCGAGGACGCGATGCGCGCCCGCCGGTTCGGCGCCCAGGGCATCGGCCTGTGCCGCACCGAGCACATGTTCCTCGGCGACCGCCGTGAGCTGGTCGAACGCCTCATCCTCGCGGACACCGAGAACGAGCGCGAGGAAGCCCTGCAGCAGCTCCTGCCGCTGCAGAAGAAGGACTTCGTGGAGCTGTTCTCCGCGATGGACGGCCTGCCCGTCACCGTCCGCCTCCTCGACCCGCCGCTGCACGAGTTCCTGCCGGACATCACCGAGCTGTCGGTCCGCGTGGCGCTGGCCGAGTCCCGCCAGGAACCCCACGAGAACGAACTCCGCCTCCTCCAGGCGGTCCACCGCCTGCACGAGCAGAACCCGATGCTGGGCCTGCGCGGCGTCCGCCTGGGCCTGGTCATCCCCGGCCTGTTCACGATGCAGGTCCGCGCGATCGCCGAGGCTGCCGCCGAGCGCAAGAACGCCAAGGGCGACCCGCGCGCCGAGATCATGATCCCGCTCGTCGGCACGGTCCAGGAGCTGGAGATCGTCCGCGAGGAGGCCGACCAGGTCATCGCCGAGGTCGAGGCCGCGACCGGTACGTCGCTCAAGCTGTCCATCGGCACGATGATCGAGCTGCCGCGCGCCGCGGTGACCGCCGGTCAGATCGCCGAGGCCGCCGAGTTCTTCTCCTTCGGCACCAACGACCTGACCCAGACGGTGTGGGGCTTCAGCCGGGACGACGTGGAGGCCTCCTTCTTCACGGCGTACCTGGAGAAGGGCATCTTCGGCGTCAGCCCCTTCGAGACGATCGACAAGGACGGCGTCGGCTCCCTGGTCAGGGCCGCGGCGAAGGCGGGCCGCGAGACCCGCCCCGACATCAAGCTCGGCGTCTGCGGCGAGCACGGCGGCGACCCCGAGTCCGTCCACTTCTTCCACGAGGTGGGCCTGGACTACGTCTCCTGCTCCCCCTTCCGCATCCCCGTGGCCCGCCTCGAAGCCGGCCGCGCGGCAACCCAGTCGGAGGGCAGCGACCACCGCTGACCCCGGCCCCCACCGGGCTCCCACCGAGCCCGGCCGGACCCCGGAGCCGTCGTCCGTCCCCGACCCTCAACCGATGGGCGACGGCTCCGGCACGCAAGAGGAGGGCGGCACCTTGTGCGGGGTGCCGCCCTTCCGTGCGAGCGGACGCGCCGCGTCGGCGCCGAGCACGCCCGGTGGCGCTGCCGCGGTGGGTGAGGTGGTCGGCCCTTGCCGGGCTACGAGCGGAACGGACCCGTCACCTCGTACGTGATGCCGCCCGAGGACCTGCCCGTCGTGCCGCGTTGGCTGGAGAAGTACAGGCGGGTGCCGTCGGGGGAGAACGCGGGGCCGGTGATCTCCGAGCCGGACTGGCCGGTCACCCGGAGGAAGGGGGTGACCACCTCGTCCGGGGTGATCAGGCAGATCTCCATGTTGCCGCCGTCCTCCGCGACGTACAGGTCGCCGGAGGTGGACCCGGTGACGTTGTCGACGCCGGTGAGGGGGGCCGTGCCCGAGGTCACCAGGGAGTCGTCGTAGGCCAGGTCGATGGTCTGGGCGGCCGCGTCGTACCGCCAGACCCGGTTGTCGCCCTTGGTCGTGAACCAGCAGGTGCCGTCGGCGTAGTGGCAGCCCTCGCCGCCGTTGAAACGCTTGGCGCCGGGGACCTGGCCGCGGGTGGCGGTCGCACCCGACGGATCGGGGACCTGAGCCCAGCTGACCGGGCCGGAGGTGCCCCCGCCGGCGACCATGACCTCCAGGACACCGGAGGAGAGATCGCCCCAGGTGGTCGGGCGGAAGCGGTAGAAGCAGCCGTCGGGCACGTCCTCCGTCAGGTAGACGACCTGGCGGACGGGGTCCGCTGCCGCGGCCTCGTGCTTGAAGCGGCCCATGGCGTCGCGGCGCACCGCCGGCCGCACGCCCCACGGGTCCGTCTCGTAGACGTAGCCGCGATCCACCTCCTCGCACGACAGCCAGGTGTTCCACGGCGTCCTGCCGCCCGCGCAGTTCTGGCGGGTGCCCGACAGCACCCGGTACGCCGCCGTGACGGCGCCCGTCGACGAGAACCGCACCGCGCTCGCGCCGCCCGACGGGTTGATCTCCGAGTTGGAGACGTAGATCCAGCCGCCCCCGTCGTCGGCGTAGCAGGCGCCGCCGTCGGGGGCGTTGTGCCACTTGTACGACGTCCCCGGGACCGTGCGCCCGGACCGTGCGATCACCCGGCTGGTGAAGCCCGCCGGCAGGCAGACGCCGTTCGCGTCGGGTGAGCCCGGCGCCCCGTAGGGGCCCGCCCCGGGCTGCGCGGGGGCCGCGTACGCGGCGCCCCGCCAGAGGGTTCCGCCGAGGACGGCGGACGAACCGCCGAGCACGGCCGCACGCAGGAGGCTACGACGTTCCACGCTCACTCCCAGAGGGTGTCGTGACCGCCCGCCGCCGGTCGGCGGCGGGATCGTGCGGTGCAGGACCCTAGGGGCGGCGCGTGGCATCGCTGTGTCGTCGCCGTGGCCGCCGGATGCTGCGCAGGTGACAACGGGCGACACCAGGGGACCACGTCCCGGGCCGTCGCGCATCCGCATACACCCACCCGACACCCCCACCCCTACGCTGAGGTGGCAGCAGCGGAGGGAGTGACGGCCATGGGTGGCTGGAGCACGCGGGACATGCCGGATCTGCGCGGCCGGATCGCCGTGGTCACCGGGGCCAACAGCGGGCTCGGGTACATCACCGCCCGGGAACTGGCCCGCAAGGGGGCGCGGGTCGTGCTCGCCTGCCGGAGTGAGGAGCGGGGGAGGGCCGCCGAAGGGCGGATGCGGGGGGAAGTGGCGCACGCGGACATCGAGTTCGCGGCCCTGGACCTCGGTGACCTGCGCTCCGTACGGGAGTTCGCCGCCGGGTTCCCCCACGAGCGGGTCGATCTGCTGGTCAACAACGCCGGGGTCATGGCCGTGCCCCACGGCACCACCGTCGACGGCTTCGAGACGCAGTTCGGGGTCAACCACCTCGGGCACTTCGCCCTCACCGGCCTGCTGCTGCCCCGGATCCTCGCCGCGCCCCGCGCCCGCGTCGTCACCGTGTCCAGCATGATGCACGCCCTGGCAGGCGTGGACCTGCGCGACCCCAACAGCCTGCGCAGCTACCGCCGGTGGACGGCCTACGCCCGGTCCAAGAGCGCCAACCTGCTCTTCACCCACGAGTTCGCCCGGCGTCTCGCCGCCTCCGGCTCAGACGTCGTCGCGGCCGCCGCCCACCCCGGGTACGCCGCCACCGGGCTCACCGACGGTGTGGGCGGCACGCCCACCCGGCGGCTGCTGGAGCTGTCCGACCGCGTCATCGCCCAGTCGGCCGAGTCGGGCGCCCTGCCCACGCTCCACGCGGCCACGGCCCCCGGCGTACGGCCCGACTCCTTCACCGGGCCGGCCCTCGCGATGTGGCGCGGGGCGCCCGCGCGGTCATGGCGGGCGCCCTGGACGGTCGGGGACGAGGCGGGCCAGCGGCTCTGGGAGATCTCCGAGCGGCTGACCGGTGTCACCTACGAGACGCTGAAGCGGATCCCCTGAGTCCCCGGCCGGGGACTCAGGGGCCGCACCCCCACGTCAAGCGCCGCGCACCCCCCCCCACATCAGGCGCCGCGCACCCCCCGCATCAGGCGCTGCGCACCTCGTAAGTCGCCACCCGCACCGACTCGTCGTCCAGGCACCGCCCGTCGACGAGGTCGAAGCGCTGCTTGAGCAGGGGGGAGGCGACGAACGGCCGGCCCTGGTGGGTGCCGGTGAGGCCGCGGGACAGGACGGCCGCGCCGACGAACGGGTCCCGGTTGTCGATGGCGTACAGCTCGCCCGCGCGGTCGCGGAAGAGCGCCGCCTGGCGGCCGTCGGGCAGCAGGGCGGCCACGCCCCGGCCGGGCAGCAGCCGGTGCAGGTCGCAGACCGTCAGCCAGTCGTCGTCGAGCTTGAGCTGGACCTTCAGGTCGGTCGTCTCGGGTGCCAGGGTCATCGCGTGGCGCTTCCTTCCAGGATGTCTTCGGCGGGGCGGATGCCGATGGACAGCAGGGGCAGGTCGGGCTTCATCTGGTCCCGCTCGGGCACGAAGGCCACGACCGGGTCGGGGGTGTCGGGGGCGTTGACGAAGGACACGAACCGGGCCAGCTTCTGCGGGTCGTTGATGGTCTCCGCCCACTCGTCGCGGTAGGCCGAGACGTGCGCCGCCATCAGCGACTCCAGCTCCTCGCAGATGCCGAGGGAGTCCTCCACCACGACGTCCCGTACGTGGTCCAGGCCCCCGGGGATCCGCTCCAGCCAGGTCGACGTGCGCTCCAGGCGGTCGGCGGTGCGGATGTAGAACATCAGGAAGCGGTCGATGAGCCGGATCAGCTCGGCGTCACTCAGATCCTGCGCGAGCAGGTCCGCGTGGCGCGGGGTCGCGCCGCCGTTGCCGCCGACGTACAGGTTCCAGCCGTTGGAGGTGGCGATGACGCCGAAGTCCTTCGACTGGGCCTCCGCGCACTCGCGGGCGCAGCCGGACACCGCCGACTTCAGCTTGTGGGGGGAGCGCAGGCCCCGGTAGCGCAGCTCCAGGTCGATCGCCATGCGGACGGAGTCCTGGACGCCGTAGCGGCACCAGGTCTGGCCGACGCAGGACTTCACGGTGCGCAGGGCCTTGCCGTAGGCGTGCCCCGACTCGAAGCCGGCGTCCACCAACCTGGCCCAGATGATCGGCAGTTGCTCGACGCGCGCACCGAACATGTCGATCCGCTGACCGCCGGTGATCTTGGTGTAGAGGCCGAAGTCGCGGGCGATCTCACCGATCACGATCAGCTTCTCGGGGGTGATCTCCCCACCCGGGATACGGGGGACGACGGAGTACGAGCCGTTCTTCTGGATGTTGGCCAGGAAGTGGTCGTTGCTGTCCTGCAGGGCGGCCTGCTCGCCGTCCAGGACGTAGCCGCTCGCGCCGATCGAGGGGGCGAGGGAGGCGATGATCGAGCCCACCGCCGGCTTGCAGACCTCGCAGCCGTCGCCGCCGCGGGCGCCGTCGCGGCCGTAGCGGTCCAGCAGGTCCTGGTAGGTGTTGACGCGCAGGGCGAGGACGATCTCGTACAGCTCCTCGCGGGTCTGCGAGAAGCAGCCGCACAGGCCCTTGTCGACCTCGATGCCGCCGGCCTCCAGCTCCGCGGTGACCAGCTGGCCCAGCACCTTGACGCAACTGCCGCATCCGGTACCGGCCTTGGTGCACTTCTTCACCTCGGGCACGCTGGTGCAGGAGTGCTCCGTCACCGCCGACCGGATGGTGCCCTTGGTGACGTTGTGGCAGGAGCAGATCACCGCGTCGTCGGGCAGCGCCGACGGGCCGAGCTGGGCGCCGCCGCCCGCCGCGCCCTCCGGCAGCACCAGCGACTCGGGAGCGACCGGCGGTACCGAACCGGTCAGCGCGCGCAGCGTGCCGTAGGCCTCCGCGTCACCGACGAGGATGCCGCCGAGCAGCGTGCCGTCGCGGCCGATGACCAGCTTCTTGTACAGGCCGGCGCGGGAGTCGGAGTAGACGACGTCCAGGCAGTCCCCGGTGGTGCCGTGCGCGTCGCCGAAGGACGCCACGTCCACGCCGAGCAGCTTCAGCTTGGTGGACAGGTCGGCGCCGGTGAAGGCCGCCTCGTCGGCCGCGATGGTGGCGGCCGCCGTCTCCGCCTGCTCGTAGCCCGGCGCGACCAGGCCGTACACCCGGCCGTCGGCGGCCAGCGCGCACTCGCCGATGGCGAAGACGTGCGGGTCGGCGACCGTGCGGCACTGCTCGTCGACGTTGATGCCGCCGCGCTCGCCGACGGTGAGGCCGCAGTCGCGGGCCAGCTGGTCGCGGGGGCGGACACCGGCGGAGAAGATCACCATGTCGGTGGCGATCTCGGAGCCGTCGGAGAGCTTCATGCCGGTGACGGCGCCGGAGGCGTCGGCGACGATCTCCTGGGTGCCGGTCCCGGTGTGGACGCTCAGGCCCATGTCCTGGATGGTGCGCAGCAGCGCCGCGCCACCGCCGTCGTCGACCTGCACCGGCATCAGCCGGGGCGCGAACTCCACGATGTGCGTCTCGACGCCGAGACCCTTGAGCGCGCCGGCCGCCTCCAGGCCGAGCAGCCCGCCGCCGACGACCGCGCCCACCCGGGCGGTGCCCTTCGCGTACTCCTCGATCGCCAGCAGGTCCTCGATGGTGCGGTACACGAAGCAGCCGGTGGCGTCCTTGCCGGGGACCGGCGGCACGAACGGGTAGGAGCCGGTGGCCAGCACCAGGACGTCGTAGCCGACGACCAGCCCGGAGCGGGCGGTGACCTTCCGCGCCTCGCGGTCGACGGTGACGGCCGGGTCGCCGACGTGCAGCTCGATGCCGTGGTCGGCGATGAACTCCATGTCGGTGACGGAGAGGTCCTCGGGGGTCTTCCCCGAGAAGTACGAGGTGAGCTGGACCCGGTCGTACGCCGGACGCGGCTCCTCGCACAGCACGACCACGCGGTGCGTGGCGGTCAGGCCGCGCTCGGCGAGCGCCTCCAGGAAGCGCTGGCCGACCATGCCGTGGCCGACGAGCACGATCGTGGGGGTGGCCCCCAGGGTGGCGGTCATTCAGGAGCCTCCATCGTTGGTGAGCAGGTGGAGCAGGGGGCCGTCGTCGGGGAGCGGCTCTGCTCCCTCCCAGGCGCGGGCGAGCGCGCCGACGGTGCCGAGTTCGCCGACGAGTACTCCGCCGACCAGGCGGTCGTCGCGGACGACGACCTTGCGGTAGGTGCCGCGGGTGGCGTCGGTGAGCTGCACGACGTCGTCGCCGGGCCGGGGTACGGTCTCGCCGAACGCGGCGAGGTCGAAGGGGGAGTCCTGCCCGGTGAGGGTCAGCCGGGTCAGGGCGCGGGTGCCGCGGTAGCGGGCGCCGGAGTCGCCCGTGAGCAGCCCGGCGAGCGCGTCGGCCTGTTCCAGGGCGGGGGCGGCGAGCCCGTAGACCTCGCCGTCGTGCTGGGCGCAGTCGCCGATGGCGAAGACGTGCGGGTCGGACGTGCGCAGCCGGTCGTCGACCAGGACGCCCTTGCCGACGGCGAGGCCCGCGTCCTTGGCGAGGCCGACGCGCGGGTGGACCCCGCAGGCCAGCACCACCAGGTCGGCGTCGAGGGCGTAGCCGTCGGCCATCTCCACGGAGCGGACGGCGCCGCCGACGCAGCGCACGTCACGGACCCGGCACTCGGTGTGCACCTCCACGCCGAGGTCCTTGAGATGGCGCAGGACGAGGCGCGAGGCGTTCGGGTCGAGCTGGCGTTCCATCAGCCGCTCGGACTGCTGGGCGAGGACGACCTGGGCGCCGCGCAGGGCGAGCGCGCGGGCGGCGGACACCCCGAGCAGGCCGCCGCCGATGACGACCGCGCGCACCCCCGGCCGGACCGCCTTGGACAGGCCGAGGCAGTCGTCCATGGTCCGGAACGCGTGCACGCCCTCCGGGAGTTCGTGGTCGGGGGTGAACAGACCGCGCAGCGGCGGGAGCACCGGGTTGGAGCCGGTGGCCAGCACCAGCGCTTCGTATGCGATCTCCGTGCCGTCCGCGCAGGCCACGGTGCGGCGGGCGCGGTCGATGCCGGTGACCCGTGCCCGCACCAGCCCGTCCGGCGCGGGCAGGGCGATCACGTCGGGCGCGTACCGGCCGGCCAGCACCTCGGCGAGCAGCACCCGGTTGTAGGGGCGGTGCTCCTCCTCGCCGACGAGCAGCGCGGGCGTGCCCAGCTCGCCGAGTCGGCGGGCGAGCCGTACGCCCGCGAGGCCGGCGCCGATCACCACCACACGCGTTTTCGAGGTCATGCCGTCGAGCGTGCGGTGCCGACGTTACCCGGTGGCATCACCACTGTTTCCCCGGAGGAACGCTGCCCTCAGCGGGGGTGGGGGCGGCATGTGAGGTGGTGGCGGGGCCGGCGGATCCCGCCACCACGGCGAGGACGTCCGGGTGCTCCTCGTACGGTGGGGCCGAGCCGCCTCACCGGACGCCGGTGAGGTGGGCGAAGACGACCACGTTGCTCTGGTAGCCGGTGGCGCGCGAGTAGGTCCCGCCGCAGGTGATCACGCGCAGTTCGGGCCGGGGGGCCGCGCCGTACACCGTCTCGTCGGGGAAGGCGGACGCCCGGTAGACCTCGACCGCGTCGACCGTGAACACGGCCGTGGTCCCGTCCCGCCGGTCGACCTCGATCGCGGCGCCCTTCTTCAGCGCGCCCAGGGAGAAGAACACCGCCGGTCCGTCGGCGTTGTCGACGTGCCCCGCGACGATGGCGGTGCCGGTCTCCCCGGGGCTGGTGCCCGCCTCGTACCAGCCGGCGAGGTTCTTCTTCCGCGCCGGGGGTACCTCCAGCGTGCCGGTTGGCGTCAGCCCCAGCCCGGTCAGCGGGGCGTCGACCCGGATCGAGGCGATGCGGATCCGTTCGGGCACGGAGGGCGCGAGCCCGCGCGCGGACGCGGACCGGGGTCCGCCCGGTCCGCCCGGCCCGGACGGTCCGCCCGGCCCGGTGCCGGCCTCCGCCGCCGTCGGCTGGGGCGGGGCGTGGGTGGCGGTGCCGTTGTGCAGGAGCCAGCCGCCCGCGCACAGGGCGGTGAGCGTGACGGTGGCGGCGACGGTGTTGCCGAGCCTGCGCATACCAGCCTCCTGAGGGCCCGGTTCCCCCTCCGGGCCGCGAGGGGCGTCGGACCCGGAGGGGGAGGGGACATGCGGTACCGGCGGACGGGCAGCGGAGGGTGCCCGTCAGATCCCGTCGCCTCTCGCCCGGCGATGCAGGAGCCAGGTACCGCCCGCGGCGGCGACGGCGAGCGCCGCCACACCGGCCGCGGTCTGCACGGGGTCGGGACCCAGAGCGCCGCCGACCCCCGTCTTCACACTCCCCCTGGGATGCACCTGCCGGCGCGACGGAACCAGGGTCACGATGAGGTCGCCGGTGACCCGCCGCCCGCTCGCGGCGCAGGTCGCGACGATCTCGTAGGTCCCCGGCTGGGCGCCCGGCGGCACCGTGAACTGCCCGATCGCGTCGTCCTCGTGGGTGGTCGGCGCCAGTGAGAACCGGCCCGCGCCGACCGCGCCGGCCTCACCCGCCGCCGTACCGCCCTCGCCGCAGGCATCGGTGTTCACCGTGACCTGGCCGCCCGGTACGGCCATGGACGGGTACACCTCCAGCCCGCCCGGGTCCCCGGCGTGCGCGGGCGCGACGGCACCGCTCAGCGCGGTGACGGCGAACGCGGTGCCGGTCAACAGCCGGACGGTACGTCGCATCGGTGCTCCTCGTGAGCTCATCGGTGGTCCCTGCTCTTCACGAGGTAAGAGGCAGCATGCCGGGCGCGCTTCCTGAGGGGCAGTCAGAAAGGGGATGAACGGGTGGTGGCCCGCCGCCGTACCGAACGGTGTTTCGGCAGGTCAGGTCCGCCGCGGGCTGGTGTCGTGGAAAGCCGGAGCGGGGGCGGGTGAACGGGTGACCTCAGGGCCGCCGCGCCCGCCAGTCCCCGCCCTCGACGAGCCTGCCGCCCGCCCGCAGCCGCGCGGTCACGGCGGGGGCGGCCAGGTACACCCAGGCGTGCACGGGGGCGCCGTCGGTCGCGCGGACCACGTCCCGCGCGACCCGCTCGTAGAGGTTGTGCGGGTCGCCCGGCCGGAACTCCTCCAGCCGGTCCAGCTCGGCGAGCAGCCCCGCGTACGCCTCCGGCCGCGCGGTGACCAGTTCGCCGGTCACCCGGCCGCCGGGCTCCGGCACGGCGTACGGGTAGCCGGGGCCGTGGTGCAGGACCGCCCCGCCGAGCAGCGCGGGTTCCTCGCGGAGGATGCGGCCGCGCAGGAAGCGGTCGTGGTTGGCCTCGCCGGGGCGCAGGGTGCCGTAGACGAAGAAGGGCAGGGGCCGGGCGTTCACGGAAACGATTCTCTCCGGTCGGCGCGTCCTCACACTCCCGTGGAATCCCTCACCGATGCGCTATGGACATGACATGTCATGTCTCCTTAAATCTTCGAGGACATCCGCGCCATCCACCCCCACGCGCCCATGGCGCCTCCCCGAGGAGTCCGATGAGCCAGAAGAAGCGGATACGGCAGCACGTCCGAGGTTCCCGTCTCGCCACCGCCGGCATCGCCGCCACCGCGGCGACCCTGCTGGCCGCCGCCCTCTCGCCCACCGCCGCCGCCACCCCCCGGCCCACCAGGGCCGACGCGCTCGCCCACGCCGCGTCGGCCGTCGCCGACCACGCGGCGGGCCTGGGACTGACCACGGCCCAGGGCACCGCCGTCCGGGACGTCATCGTCGACGAGGACGGCACCCAGCACGTCCGCTACGACCGCACCTACCGCGAACTGCCCGTCCTCGGCGGCGACTTCGTCGTCCACCTGGCCCCCGACGGCGACTACCGGGGCGCCGACCGGGCCACCCGCGCCACCCTCGCGCTGCCCACCGTCACCCCGAAGGTGCCCGCGTCCAGAGCCGCCGGCCTCGCCGTCGACGCCCTGCGCACCGCCCACCGCGACCAGCCGCTGCGGCAGGCCGAGGCCAGACCCCGGCTGGTCGTCGACGCCCTGCACGGCACCCCCAGGCTGGCCTGGCGCACCGACGCCGTCGGCCTGGACTCCCTCGGCAACCCGGTCGCCCGCACCGTCCTCACCGACGCGCGCACCGGCGCCCGGATCGACGCCTGGGACAGCATCCACACGGCCGGCGGCGACGGACGGTCCCTCTACAGCGGCACGGTCCCGCTGCAGACCAGCCAGTCCGGCTCGGCGTACCAGCTGACGGACCCGACCCGCGGCAACACCTACACCGGCGACGCGGCCAACAAGACCGACCTGTGCATCTTCGGCATCTGCTTCGTGCGCGCGCCCTCGACGGTCTTCTCCGACACCGACAACCACTGGGGCTCCGGGACCACCGCCGACCGCTCCACGGCCGCCGTCGACGCCCAGTACGGCACCAACGCGACCTGGGACTACTACAAGAGCGTCCACGGCCGCACCGGCATCGGCGGGGACGGCAAGGGCTCGTACAACCGCGTCCACTACGGCAACGCGTACAACAACGCCTTCTGGGACGACAGCTGCTTCTGCATGACGTACGGCGACGGCGACGGCAGCACCTTCGGCCCGCTGGTGTCGCTGGACGTGGCCGGCCACGAGATGAGCCACGGCGTGACGTCCAAGACGGCCGCGCTGACCTACTCCGGCGAGTCCGGCGGCCTCAACGAGGCCACGTCGGACATCTTCGGCACGCTGGTGGAGTTCCACGCCGCCAACGCCTCCGACACCGGTGACTACCTCATCGGCGAGGAGATCGTCCGGCCGGGCTTCGGCCGGGACGCCCTGCGCTACATGGACAAGCCCAGCAAGGACGGCAACTCTGCCGACTACTGGAGCAGTTCGGTCGGCAACCTCGACGTCCACTACTCCTCCGGGGTCGCCAACCACTTCGCCTACCTCCTGGCGGAGGGCAGCGGCCGCAAGGTCGTGGGCGGCGTCACCTACGACTCCCCGACCTACGACGGCTCCACGGTCACGGGCATCGGCCGGGACAAACTCGGCGCGATCTGGTACCGGGCGCTGACCGTCTACATGACGTCGTCGACCAAGTACGCGGGCGCCCGGACGGCGACCCTGAACGCGGCGCGCGACCTCTACGGCGCGGGCAGCACCGAGTACGACGCGGTGGCCGCGGCCTGGAGCGCGGTGAACGTGCGCTGAGCGGCCGGGCCCCGGCCCGACGCGGCCGCCCCGGCGACAGAATCCGCCGGGGCGGCCGTGCGGGCGGAGGGAACTCAGGCGGGCGCGTCCGGCCAGGGGCCGCAGATCTCGCCCTCCCGCGCCGGGTCGGTGAGCCGGGGGAGGGGACAGGCGTAGATCATCCGCTTGCCCGGGTGCTCGGTCACCGTCCACAGCTCTCCCGGGCCCTGCTCGGGGCCGGGCCAGTGCGAGAGGTCCTCCACGCCCACCGCAGCCCGGTGGACGCTCTCGATCTCCAGCACCCCGGTGGGGGCGGTCGTCGGCTTCGTCACGTACAGGACGCCGTTGCTCCGGTCGCCCCGGCTGCGGCTCAGGTACCACCTGCCGTCGTAGGACACGGCGCCCTGCACGTTGCTCTGCGGCAGCCGGTACACGGCGTCGGCCTGCCAGTCGCCGTCGGCGGTCAGCCGGGGCGCGCCGGTGGCACCGTCCAGCGGCCAGCGTGCCACCCGTCCCATGCGGTCGGGGTCCTTGACCCCGTCGCCGTCGGGGTCGGCGTCCGCGCCGGAGCAGTACTCCCCGGTCGTCAGATGGTCCAGGCCGCTGCGGTCGAGGCCCACGTAGGAGAAGCTGGGCCCGCCACCGTCGACGCACTTGGTCCGGCCCACCGTACTGATCCAGGCACCGACCTGCGGCATCACGAAGCGGTACCCGTGCCCGTAGTAGACGCCGCTGTGCCGGCCGATCCGGTACTTGTCGCCGGTGTCCCCGTTCGCGGCCTCGCCCAGGTCGAAGATGTACCGCAGGTCGAAGACCCGCAGCCCCCGGTCGGTGTCCGCGACGTAGAGGTAGTTGCCGTACCAGGCCATCCCGCCGCAGTGCAGCGAGGGCCGGTCGGAGTACTGCGTGGTCCGCAGGCTCATGTAGGTCGGGTTGCCGTAGCTGTTGACGTACGGGTAGGCGAGCAGCACATGCCGGTACCGCAGGGTGTCCGGGTCGAGGAAGGTGACCCGGCAGCCCTTGGTCTCGTCGGCGTCGCCGCCGGACTGGCCGCCCTCGGAGGGCGCTTTGTCGTACCAGCTGACGAGGACGGCCCGCTTGGTCCCCCACAACTGGTCGGCCTGCGCGTCGGCCACGGTGGTCACGCCCTGCGGCATCCACTCGACCACCCCGCCGACGGTGCCGCTGTCCGGCCCGTCGAAGCAGTAACTGGTCCCGTGCAACGGGAGGTTGCCGGCCGCTTCGGCGTCGCAGGCCACGCCGTCCGCGTTCCGCACCGCCGTGCGGTTGGCCGTGTCCAGGATGTTCCGCACGTCGAGCGTGGGCAGTTCGGCGCCCAGCCGCCGCACCCGGGCCGACAGTTCGACCGTATTGTCGGCGGGCCGCAGCCGGTGGTCGCTGAGACTGGGCGAGTTCACGGCGGCCTGCGCGGGGACCTGCCCGCCGAACGCCGCCAAGGTGGCGGTCAGCGCGGCCAACAGCGCCTTCCGCAGCCTGGACTTCGGTATCACGTGGTCGACTCTCTCTCCCGGCCGTCAGGAGCCCACAGTGTAGGGAGGCCCGCGCGAGGTGATCCGCTCGGCTCCGACTACGCCGCCGCACGGCCGGGTTCGCGCCGCGCGTGCCCGCGGCCGGGCCCGCCGGGGCCCCGGCTCCGAGCCGGGCCCGTACCGGGAGTCCGGCGCCCTACGCCCGTTCCAGACGCACGGCGCACACCTTGAACTCCGGCATCCGGGACGTCGGGTCCAGGGCCGGGTTGGTGAGGGTGTTGGCGCGGCCGGCGCCGGGCCAGTGGAAGGGCATGAAGACCGTGTCCGGGCGGATGTGCGGGGTGATGCGGGCGGGGGCGACCGCGCGGCCCCGGCGGGAGACCACCGCGACCGGGTCGCCCTCGGCCGTGCCGAGCCGCGCCGCGAGGCGCGGGTGCAGCTCCACGAAGGAGTTCGGCGCCGCCGCGTTGAGCTCGTCGACGCGGCGGGTCTGCGCGCCGGACTGGTACTGGGCGACCACCCGCCCGGTGGTCAGCAGCACCGGGTACTCGTCGTCCGGCTCCTCGGCGGCCGCCCGGTGCGTCACCGGCACGAACCGGGCCCGGCCGTCCGGCGTGGCGAACCCGTCGAGGAACAGCCGGGGCGTCCCCGGATGCGGATGCGCCCCGGCGCCGCCGTCGCCGTCCCGCGCGGGGTCGTCGGCGCCGGGGGCGTCCAGTGAGGCGTCCTCACCGAGACCGGCGCCGGCGTCCGGCGAGCCCCCCTCCTCCCGGCCGGCCCCGGGCGCGTCGAGCGCGCCGCCCTCGCCCGGCTCGGCGCCGCCCGGGCACGGCCAGAACACCCCGTTCTCCTCGGCCAGCCGCCGGTAGGTGATGCCCGAGTAGTCGGCGGGGCCGCCCGCGCTGGCCCGGCGCAGCTCCTCGAAGACCTCCTCCGGGTCGGTCGGGAACCCCTTCTCCACGCCCAGCCGGGCGGCGATCCCGTGCATGACCTCCAGATCGCTGCGGACGCCGTCGGGCGGGGTGAGCGCCCGGCGGCGCAGCAGCACCCTGCCCTCCAGGTTGGTGGTGGTGCCGGTCTCCTCGGCCCACTGGGTGACCGGCAGCACGACGTCCGCGAGCGCCGCCGTCTCCGACAGCACCACATCGCACACCGCGAGGAACTCCAGCGACCTCAGCCGCTCCTCGACGTGCGCGGCGCGCGGCGCCGACACCACCGGGTTGGACCCCATCAGCAGCAGCGAACGGATGTCGCCCCCCAACGCGTCCAGCAGCTCGTACGCGCTGCGCCCGGGCCCGGGCAGCGAGTCCGGGTCGACACCCCACACCCCGGCGACGTGCGCCCGCGCCGCCGGGTCGTCCAGCTTGCGGTATCCGGGCAACTGGTCGGCCTTCTGCCCGTGTTCCCGGCCGCCCTGCCCGTTGCCCTGCCCGGTCAGGCAGCCGTACCCGGACAGCGGGCGGCCCGCCCGGCCGGTCGCCAGGCACAGGTTGATCCACGCGCCGACCGTGTCGGTGCCCTTGGACTGCTGCTCGGGCCCGCGCGCGGTGAGCACCATCGCGTGCTCCGGCTCGCAGAACAGCCGTACCGCCTCGCGCAGTCGCGGCACCGGTACGCCGGTGATCCGCTCCACGTACTCCGGCCAGTGCGCCATCGCGGCGGCTCGCGCCTCCTCCCAGCCGCTGGTGCGCCGCTGGATGTACTCCTCGTCCGTCCGGCCCTCCGCGACCACCAGGTGCAGCAGGCCCAGGGCGAGCGCCAGATCGGTGCCCGGGCGCGGGGCCAGGTGCAGGTCGGCCTGCTCGGCGGTGCGGGTGCGGCGCGGATCGACGACGATGAGCGTGCCGCCGTTCGCCCGCAGTTCGGTGAAGTAGCGCAGCGCGGGCGGCATGGTCTCGGCCGGGTTGGAGCCGACGAGGATCACACAGCCGGTCCGGGGGATGTCCTCCAGCGGGAAGGGCAGCCCGCGGTCCAGCCCGAACGCCTTGATGCCGGCGGCAGCCGCGGACGACATGCAGAAGCGGCCGTTGTAGTCGATCTGCGAGGTGCCGAGCACGACCCGGGCGAACTTGCCGAGCGCGTACGCCTTCTCGTTGGTCAGGCCGCCCCCGCCGAACACCCCCAGCGCGTCCGCCCCGTGCTCCGCGCGGATCCGCGTCAGCTCCCCGGTGATCCGGTCCAGCGCCTCGTCCCAGGTGGCCGGCGCCAGCGTGCCGTCGCCGGCACGCACCAGCGGGGAGGTCAGCCGCACCCGGGACGAGAGCACCTGCGGTGCCGTACGGCCCTTGCCGCACAGCGCGCCCCGGTTCACCGGGAAGTCGGTGCGGTCGCGCACCTCGACGCCCCCCTGCTGCGCGGGCGTGAGATTCATTCCGCACTGCAGGGCGCAGTACGGGCAGTGGGTGGGCGTCGAGGTGCTCTGCATGCGGTCCAGCGTGCGTCGGCCGTGTTACACGGCGTGCGGTGTCCTGTTACGTCGGTGTGGTGGTGACCTCCCCGGCGCCCCGGCACCGCCGTGAGGCACGGCCGGCCCCCACCCGCCGGCGCGCCCGCCGGGCGGTCACCCGGCCGAGGACAGCGCCCGGCGCACCCCCGGTTCCCGGGGGCCGAGGAAACGGGGGTCCGGTTCGAAGACCGCGTCCAGCGCCGCCTTGCCCGCCGCGAACAGTTCCCGGGTGCCGCCGTAGTACCAGGTGGCGTCGTGCCTCTCGTCGACCCCGACGCCGTACGCGGTGATCCCGGCCGCCCGGCACAGCGCCACCGCCCGCCGGATGTGGAAGCCCTGGCTGATCAGCACCGCCTCGTCCACCCCGAAGATCTTCTTCGCCCTGACGCACGAGTCCCAGGTGTCGAAGCCGGCGTAGTCGCTGACGATCCGCCCGTCCGGCACGCCGTGCCGGGTCAGGTAGGCGCGCATGGCGTCGGGTTCGTCGTAGTCCTCCCGGCTGTTGTCCCCGGTGACGAGCACCACCCGGACCCGTCCCTCCCGGTACAGCGTCGCCGCCGCGTCCAGCCGGTGCGCGAGATACGGCGACGGCTCGCCGTTCCACAGTCCCGCGCCGAACACCACGGCGACGTCCGTGCGCGGCGCGGTCCGCGTCGGCACCAGCCGGTCGGCGGTCGTCAGGCGCAGCCAGGTCGCCGGCAGCAGCCCCAGCGCACACCCGGCCATCACCGCCCGCACCAGCCGCCGACGGCCCGCGCGGGTACGCGGCAGCCGCGGTCTGCTCAGCCTGGGTCGGGGCATCGCGCGCGTCCTCCTCGTGACGGGTTCCGCACGGAGAGGACGCCCCGGGCGATCATCCGGTTCGGCCCATGGCGCGGCTCACCCGGCCTCACACCGCCCGGCACCGGTCCGTGAAGCCGTGGAAAACACCCGTCACGGTGAGGCAACCGGGGCGCAACCTCGGTCGGCGAGGATCGTTCCATGACGGCGTCGAACCCTTCCCGCGACGAGTCCCGCCCCCGCCCCGGCGCCCGCCCGGCCGACGACCACCTCGACAGTACGGCGCACCTCATGAACCGGATCACCCACCAGCTCACCCGTCAGCTCGGCCTCGTCGCCCTCGACGGCCGCCGCCGCCCGGCTCCGCCCGCGCTCGTCCTCGTCGGCCACGGCAGCCGCGACCCGAGGGCCCTGCGCACCGTCCGCGCGCTGCTGGACCGGGTACGCGCCCGGCGCCCCGGACTGCCGGTCCACCTCGGGCACATCGAGCTCAACGAGCCGCTGCTGACCGACACCCTCGCCGCCCTGGACGCCGCCGGCACCCCGGACGCGGTCCTGGTGCCGCTGCTGCTGGGCCGGGGCTACCACGTCAAGCGGGACATCCCGGAGATGGCGGCCACGGCCCGGGTCCGCACGCGCGTGGCGGCCCCGCTCGGCCCGCACCCCCTCCTGGTCGACACCCTGTGCACCCGTCTGACGGAGGCCGGCTGGCGCCCACCGGCGAGCGACGCCGAGCGCCGCGAAACCGCGGTGATCCTCGCCGCGGCAGGCTCCCGCGACCCCGACAACGCCGCCGACACCCACCGCACCGCCCAGCTCCTCGCCGACCGCCTGGGCGTCCCGGTCCTGCCGGCCTACGCCTCCGCCGCCACCCCGACCGTTTCCGAGGCCCTCGGCCTCCTGGCCGCACGGGGCCGCCACCGAGTCGCCGTCGCGTCGTACTTCACGGCCCCCGGCCGCTTCGCCACCCAGTGCGCGGACCGCGCCCCCTGGCTGGCCTCGGCCCCCCTGGGAGCCGACGGGCAGCTGGCCGACCTGGTCCTGCACCGGTACGACCAGGCCCTGCCGGCGGGGGCGGACTGCCACGCCGCCTGACCCCAGCCCCGACCCACGTGCCGGCGCGGGCACCACGAACGCCGGCACCCCGCGAGAGCACCGCACCCGGCGGACGACTGGGCGCGTTTGTCAGCGCCGCCCCGTACTGTCGAGTCATGGCAGGCACCCCCTATGACGAGACGGCCACCGAACGCTACGCCCCGGAACCCGACAAACGCCCCGGCCGCACCGCCTTCCAGCGCGACCGCGCCCGAGTCCTGCACTCCTCCGCCCTGAGGAGACTCGCCGGCAAGACCCAGGTCGTCACGCCGGGCCAGCTCGGCCGGGCGTGGGACGCCAGCCCCCGCACCCGCCTCACCCACTCCTTGGAGTGCGCCCAGGTCGGCCGGGAACTCGGTGCGGCCCTAGGCTGCGACCCCGACCTGGTGGAGGCCGCCTGCCTCTCACACGACCTCGGCCACCCCCCGTTCGGCCACAACGGCGAACAGGCGCTCAACGACTTCGCCGAGGACTGCGGCGGCTTCGAGGGCAACGCCCAGTCGCTGCGCCTGCTCACCCGCATCGAACCCAAGCGCTTCACCGAAGAGGGCTCCGTCGGCCTCAACCTCACCCGTGCCACCCTCGACGCCGCCACCAAGTACCCCTGGCCGCGCGGCGCCCACCCCACCGCCCCGGCGTCCCCCAAGTTCGGCGTCTACGAGGACGACCGCCCGGTCTTCGACTGGGTGCGCAAAGAGGCCCCCGGCACCCGCACCTGCTTCGAGGCCCAGGTCATGGACTGGGCCGACGACGTGGCCTACTCCGTGCACGACGTGGAGGACGGCCTGCACGCCGGCCACATCGACCCCAACTGCCTGCACGCCGAGCCGGAGCGCCGGGAGATCTTCGCGGTCGCCGTCGCCCGCTACGCCCCCGCCGGCACCGACCCCGCCGAACTCGCCGCCGCCCTGGACCGCCTCCAGGACCAGCAGTGGTGGCCGCACGGCTACGACGGCACGGCGGTCGCCCAGGCCCGCCTGAAGGACGCCACCAGCCAGCTCATCGGCCGGTTCTGCCTCGCCGCCGAGGGCGCCACCCGACAGCGCTGGGGGCACCGCCCGGGCCGTGCGGGCACGCAGGGGGCCGGCGGACGCCTCACCCGGTACACCGCCGAACTGGTCGTGCCGCGCGAGACCCGGCTGGAGTGCGCCGTCCTCAAGGCGGTCGCCGACCTGTACGTCATGCAGCGCGCCGAACAGGAGCGGCTGCGCGCCGACCAGCGCGTCGTCATCACCGAACTGGGGTGGGGGGTCCCCGCCCGCGCCCCCAAAAGAATCAA
>NZ_CBDQZH010000066.1:0-29044 GCF_965341775.1 Streptomyces sp. bgisy159
GGGTGCGCAGTGCGTCAGTATTTCGGATGAGAGGCGCGGTGGCCCGACGCTAGGGTGGCCGGCATGACCGCCTTGAGCTGGGAGAACGGTGTGGTCCGTGCGGTGCGCGCGGACGAGTGGAAGAACGCGCGGGAGTTGCGGCTGGACGCGCTGCGCGATCCCGTGGCCCACCTCGCGTTCATGGAGACGTACCAGGACGCGGTGAGCCGGCCCGACTCGTTCTGGCAGGAGCGCGTGGAGCGGGCCGCGGCAGGGGTGCACGGGGTACGGCAGTTCGTGGCCGAGACGCACGACGGGCGCTGGGTGGGCACGGTGACCGTGCTGGTCGAGGAGGCCGGGGCGACGGACTGGGCCGGGCTGCCCGTCGAGCGGCGGCAGGGACACGCCGTGGCGGTGTACGTGCGTCCCGAGTGCCGGGGCAGCGGGGTGATCGACGCGCTGTTCGAGGCCGTGTCGGAGTGGAGTTGGCAGCGGGGGCTGGAACGGGTACGGCTGCTGGTGCACCGTGACAACCAGCGGGCGCGGGCCGCGTACGGCAGGCTCGGCTTCCTGCCGACCGGGGTGACCATGTCGCTGGTGGAAGGCGAGGAGACGGACGCGGAGCTGGAGCTGGCCCGGGAACGGGCTGCCTGAGCTCCTCGCGGCCGGGGACCCTACATCGACAGCTCGTCGTGGGGCCAGCGGGTCCTGGCCTGTTCGCGGGAGCGGAGCAGGGCGAGGGTCGGCAGACCCCGGTCTGCCCCCGTGGCCAGGAGGTGCGGGAGCTGGGGGATCGGAGCGACCGCCGCGACGTCGTCGAGGACCAGGGTCAGTGGTGGGTCGAGCCGACCGGCGGGTGACCGTTCGGCCATGCGCCGGCCGCGCTCGACCACGCTTGCGACGAGAGCCGTCAGCAGCGGCATCGCGCCGGGGGTCGTCCGGGGATCCTCGATGGACTCGCCCACTACATAAAGCGTTCCCCCCTCGTGGACGAAGGAATCCAAGGCGAGGGTGTCGGTTCGGTTGGGTGTGCAGGCCTCGCGGACGTTGACCGTGGAGAGCGCGGACAGGGCGCGGGTGGTCAGCTCCTGGGCCATGTCACGGCGTTCGGGGTGGGCGGTGAGGGCCGCTTCGAGTTCGCCGGCCGTACCGGACGACGCTTTCGGGTTGGTGCGCAGGATGCGGACCGCTTCCTGGACCTGGGTGCCCTGCGCCCAGCGGTGGACATGGCGGACGGTGCGGCCGTCCACGGCTGCGGCGTGCAGGTAGCAGCGCAGCAGGGTCTCCGCCGTGTCGTTGACCGCCTGGTCCAGCCGTGAGGTGGGGCGGGTCGGGGTGAGCAGGGCGGCGGCGGTCCGGGCGGCGGTGTCCCGGTCCTCGCAGTGGGTGGCGGGGGACCAGTGCAGGCGGGCCGGGGTGTCGCAGCGGTGGGTCGGATCGTAGAGGAGGACGGGGCCGAGTTTGGCGCGGGCGTCCTTGGTGGCCTGCCAGAGGGCGGGGTTGGAGGTGAGGACGAGGGCGGGGCCCTCGGCGTCGCGTACGGCGGTGGCCGCGGTGTGCTCCCGGGCTTCCCTGGGGGCGAGCAGGACGCGGTCCCAGTCGGCCGCGGGCAGCGGCTCGGCCGGGGCGGGCGGCGGAGCCTCGGGGACCGGCGTCTGCTTCTGGGGTGCCCGCGGGGTCGGGACCTCGTGCACATGGACGGGGGGCGTGGGGAACTCCGGCTGCGCCGCCGCCCCGCGTTCCGCCCGGACCGCACGCCACCGCGCCACCGTTCCCATGACGAACACGGTCAGGACGAGCAGGACCATCAACTGCCCGATGAACAGGCCCCAGAACAGCCCGTAGCCGGAGAGCCGGCCGGCCGGGGTGTCCGGCCAGGCGCCGGTGATGTCGTGGGGCTGTCCGATGAGGTGGCGCATGGCCAGAGGGGTGCGGGTGAAGGTGACCTCGCTCGGCCAGGACCCGTGCGAGAACAGGGCGGCCAGGCCGGTGGCCGTCCAGACCAGCAGTGTCATGCCGAGCAGGAACGCCAGTATGCCGATCAGCAGGCCGTCCGGGACGCCGCCCCGGGCGCCCCGGTGACCGTCGCTGCCGTGGTGTCGGTGGTCGTCGGGTCTCACCTGGCGCCCCCTAAGCGACCGTCGATTCGGAGTCGCCCAGGTGCTGTTCCACGAAGGCCGCCGCGCGCTGCTCCGCCTCCAGTTCGGCGGCGTGCAGCGCGTCGTCGTGATCGCGGTCGAAGGACGACTCGGTCATCGCGCGGTCGGTGAACACCAGAGGGCGTTCGGTCTCGGTGACCAGGTGTTTGACGACCTGGACGTTGCCGTTGACGTCCCAGACGCCGATGCCGGGCGTGAGGGTGGGGATGATCTCCACCGCCCAGCGGGGCAGACCCAGTACCCTGCCGGTCGCCCTGGCCTCGTCGGCTTTCTGGGCGTAGATGGTGCGGGTGGAGGCCATCTTGAGGATGGCGGCGGCCTCCTTGGCGGCGGCTCCGTCGACGACGTCCGACAGGTGGTGGACGACGGCGACGAAGGACAGACCGAGGCGGCGGCCGAACTTCAGCAGGCGCTGGAACAGCTGGGCGACAAAGGGGCTGTTGATGATGTGCCAGGCCTCCTCGACCAGGAAGATGCGCTTCTTCCGGTCGGGGCGGATCCATGTGTGCTCCAGCCAGACGCCGACGATCGCCATGAGGATGGGCATGGCGATGGAGTTGCGGTCGATGTGGGACAGGTCGAAGACGATGAGGGGCGCGTCGAGGTCGATGCCGACGGTCGTCGGGCCGTCGAACATGCCGCGCAGGTCACCGTCGACGAGGCGGTCCAGGACCAGGGCCACGTCCAGGCCCCAGGCCCGTACGTCGTCTATGGCGACGTTCATCGCCTCGGCGGACTCCGGCTCGGGGTGCCGCAGCTGCTCGACGATGTCGGAGAGGACCGGCTGACGGTCGGTGATCGTCTCGTTGACGTACGAGTGGGCGACCTTCAGGGCGAAGCCGGCCCGCTCGTCGAGGCCGTGGCCCATCGCGACCTCGATGATCGTGCGGAGCAGCGCGAGCTGGCCGGTCGTGGTGATCGCCGGGTCGAGGGGGTTGAGGCGGATGCCGTGGTCGAGGGCGGCCGTCGGGTCCAGGCGGATGGGAGTTATCCCCAGCTCCTGGGCGATGAGGTTCCATTCGCCGACGCCGTCCTCGCCCTGGGCGTCCAGGACGACGACCTGGCGGTCGCGGAAGCGGAGCTGGCGCAGGACGTAGGTCTTCTCCAGCGCCGACTTGCCGTTGCCTGACTCGCCGAGGACCAGCCAGTGCGGGGCCGGGAGCTGCTGGCCGTAGAGCTGGAACGGGTCGTAGATGTAGCCCTTGCCGGAGTAGACCTCGCGGCCGATGATGACGCCGGAGTCGCCGAGGCCGGGGGCGGCCGTCGGGAGGTAGACGGCCTGGGCCTGGCCCGTGGAGGTGCGGACCGGGAGGCGGGTCGTCTCGACCTTGCCGAAGAGGAAGGAGGTGAAGGCGTCGGTGAGGACGGACAGCGGGTCCCGCATCAGCGCATCAGCCCCTACCTTCGGATTCCGGTGGCGAACGGGAGCGTGTTGACGAACGCGCGGTGGTGCTCGCGGTCGCACCACTCCAGTTTGAGATACGACTTGCCCGCCGACGCCCTTATCGTCCGCTTGTCGCGGGCGAGTGCCTCGGGGGAGCGGGAGGAGACGGTGATGTAGCCGACCAGGTTGACGCCCGCGGCGCCGCTGGCGAGGTCCTCGCCGCGCTGGTCGAGGCGGGAGTGGGCGGCCACGTCGCGGGGGTCGACGGTGCGGTTCATCTTGGCGGCGCGGCTGGCCTCGGCCTCGTCGTTGGTCTTCTCGGTCAGCATGCGCTCGATGGCGACCTCGGTGGGTTCGAGGTCCATGGTGACGGCGACCGTGCGGATGACGTCGGGGGTGTGGACGAGCAGGGGGGCCAGGAAGTTCACTCCGACCGGGGTCATCGGCCACTCCTTGATCCAGGCGGTGGCGTGGCACCACGGGGCGCGGGTGCTGGACTCGCGGGTCTTGGCCTGCAGGAACGTGGGCTCCATGGCGTCCAGTTCGGCCGGCCAGGCGTTGCGCCGGCTCATCGCCTGGATGTGGTCGATGGGGTGGTCCGGGTCGTACATGGAGTGGATGAGGGAGGCGAGCCGGCCCTGGCCGAGCGGCTGGCGGACCCGGATGTCCGCCTCCTGGAGGCGGGAGCAGATGTCGGTCAGCTCGCGGGCCATGACGACGGCGAGGCCGGCGTCCCGGTCCAGCTTGCGGCCCGACCGGGGGTGCGCGGCGCGGGCGACGGCGTGGGCCTCGGCGGCCAGGTCGCGCGTGTAGTGCATGCAGGCGACGAGGTAGGCGCGGTGCTGCTCGCTGCTGGTGGACACCATGGACTGGAGCTGCTCGTACGACTGCCGCAGCCAGGCGGGGGACCGCTCGTCGCCGCGCTGGGCGATGTCCTTGGCGTGGGCGTCGGGGTCGGCGGGGAGGGTGCGGGCGAGCATCTGCAGGCGGGTGACGAAGCCGTCGCCGTTGGCCACGTGCTTGAGCAGGGTGCCGAAGCGGTCGACGAGGGCCTCCTGGTCCTCGCTGTCGCGCAGGCCGACGCCGGGACCCTCGATCTCGATGGCCGCGGTGACGGTTCTGCGGTCGGCGTGCAGCAGCACGGCGATCTCGTCGGGGCCGAAGGGGGCGGCCAGCCAGGTGATGCGGCCGATGCCGGGCGGCGGGGCGATCTCGATCTCCTGGCCGTCGAGGCGGGTGCCGGCCTCCATGGCGCCGGAGCGGTAGAGCGTGCCGCGGCGCAGGGTGCGCTTGTAGCTGCGGTTGATCTCGAACCACTTGTAGAAGGTGCGCTGCTTGTACGGCATGTAGACCGCGGCGAGCGCGAGCACCGGGAAGCCGGCCAGCAGCATGATGCGCAGGGAGAGGACCGGGACGAGGAGCCCGCACATCATGCCGAGGAACGCGCCGATGACGATGAGCGCGATCTCGCCGGTCTCGCGGTTGCGGCCGACGATCGCGTTCGGCCGGGCGCGGCCGATCAGATATGAACGGCGGGGCGCGACCGAGTGGGACACATGGGCCGTGTGGGAATCAGCCGTCAACGCCCTTCACCTCCCGTGCGGTTGGTACTGCTGTTGCGGGCGTTGCTTGCGTGCGGTGTGTTGACCGGGCTGCCGGTGCGCGGCGCGGGTGCGGCGGAGGGGACAGATCCGCCGCCACCGCCGGTCGCGGGGCGTGAGCTGTGGGCGGCCATGCCGCCGGAGGCGGCGTTGGCGGGCCGGGGGGTGCTCGAGCCCTGCTGGCCGCCGGCGTTGTTGTCGGCGCGGGTGCTGTGGGTCTTGATGCCCTGGGCGACCAGGGACGCCGGGGAGGAGATCACGGCGGCGGCCTTGCCCTCGGCGCCCTGCATGATGCGGTTGTTGCGGGCGCCGGCGATCTCGTCGCCGAAGCCGGGGACGAAGCGGTAGATCATCGCGCTGGCGAAGATGGCCAGCAGGATGATGGCGAGGCCGGAGACGACGGCGGAGAACGCGCCGGGGCCGTCGTCGGCGGAGAGCGCGCCGGCCAGGCCGAGGACGATCACGATCACCGGCTTGACCAGGATCACGGCGATCATGATGCCGGCCCAGCGGCGGACGTGGCCCCACAGGTTCTTGTCGACCAGCCCGGCGTAGACGACGGTGCCGAGCAGGGCGCCGACGTAGAGCAGGGCGGCGCGGATGACCATCTCCAGCCAGAGGACACCGGCGGCGAGGATGCTGACCAGGGAGACGACGATCAGCATGATCGGGCCGCCGCCGATGTTCTCGCCCTTGGCGAGGGCGGCGGAGAAGTTGCCGAAGAAGGTGTCGCTCTGGTCGCCGGTGGTCTTGGCGAGGACGTCGGAGACGCCGTCGGTGGCGGAGACGACGGTGTAGAGGATCAGCGGGGTGAAGGCGGAGGCGAGGACGGTCAGCCAGAGGAAGCCGATCGCCTCGGACAGCGCGGTGGTGAGGGGGACGCCTCGTACCGCGCGCTTGGCCACCGCGAGCAGCCACAGGAGCAGGGTGAGGATGGTGGACGCCGCGAAGACGACGGCGTACTGCTGGAGGAACTTGGGGTTGGTGAAGTCGACGTTCGCGGTGTCCTTCACGGCCTCGCTGAGCTTGTCGACGGTCCAGGAGGCGGCGTCGGCGCAGCCTTTGGCGAGGGAGGAGAGGGGGTCGACGGTGTCGGAGACGTTCGGTGAGGGCCGGGCGCCGGACGGGTTGTTGTCCTGCTCGCAATAGGTCTGCGCCTCGCCGGGCAGGAGGGAGCAGTCGACGCTCCTGCTGGGGGACGGTGAGGGCGACGCCCCGCCGCTCGGGGTAGGGGTGGGGGAGGGGGCCGCGAAGGCGCGCGAGGCCAGCAGTACCGCCGTCGTCTGTACGGCCGTCAGGGTGCCGGTGAGTGTGAGCACGCGGCGGGTGTTACCGGGCATACGTGAACCCTCCGTACTCCTCGATGGCCTTGCTGATCTCGTCGGAGGTGGACGCCTTGTCGTCCCCGGGTACCGGCGCCGGGCCGTCCGTCTGCTTGCTCGCGCCCACCTTCCAGTCCCCGTCGGCCCACCGCAGGTCGAACGTCCACGTCTTCCACGACGTGGTGACGGGGTCGGTGGAACGTTCGCCGGACATGCCGATCAGGCCGACGTACCAGACGGCGACCTTGGCGGCGGTGTCGGTGTACTGCTGGACCGTGGTGCCGACCGGTACGACGCGGGAGACGAAGGTACTGCCCTTGGGGGCGTTGCCGTCCGCGTCGAGGCCCATCTTGGCGAGGAAGTCGGCCGAGTACGCCTGGTCGAGGGCGCTCTGCAGCCCGGTGGCGGCGTCGGCGGTGTAGACGGTGGTGACGATGGTGCGCCGGCTGCCCTGGTGGAACATGCCGGTGGAGCCGAGTACCACCGCGTAGTTGGCCGCGGCCGACTGGGCGCCCTGCCGGGTGCGGGCGAAGCCGGACGGGATGCCGGCGGCGCTCTTCGTCGTCACGGGCTCGGTGCCGGTGGCCGCGGTCGAGGCGGCCTCCGCCTTCCCGGCGGGCTTGCCGCCGCCTTGTGCCGAGGCTGCGGAATCGTCTCCTCCACGGTTCGCGAAGGCGATCGCGGCGATGAGGAGGACGACGACGCCGACCACCGTCACCAGGCTGCGCGAGGAGGAGCGGCCGCTGCGGCGGGCGCCGCCGTAGGGGTCGTTGTCGGGCAGCCGCAGTCTGGTCCGGCCGCCGCCGCCGTGGACGTATCCCCGGTCCGCGCCGTATCCCCGGTCCGCGCCGTAGTCCTGCTCGTCGCTCATGCCGTGTACGCCCCCTCGCTGCCGTACCGGTACGCGTAGGAGTACGACGGTAGCCGTGCTGGTTCCCGCGCGGACGCGGAGTGATGACTCGACATCAGGGAGACGCAACCTCAGCCGGTGGGGCCCGACGGGCGGGTGGGGTGGAGGGACCGGGCGTGCCCGGCGGGGACGGACGACGGACGGGAGAGCGGACGGGAGAGCGGACCCGCGGTGTCCCGGACGGGGCGCGGTGGCCGCGGCGAAGGGCGGGCTAGACGGCCATGCCGTACACGATCGTGAACAGTGTGCCGAGTGATCCGATGATGAAGACGCCCGTGAGGCCGGCGATGATCAGGCCTTTGCCCTGCTCGGCGCTGAAGGTGTCGCGCAGGGCGGTGGCGCCGATGCGCTGCTTGGCCGCGCCCCAGACCGCGATGCCGAGGCAGAGCAGGATGGCCACCGCCATCACCACCTCGATCATCACCTTGGCCTCGTTGCCCAGGCTGCCGAAGGGGCCCCAGTCCGGAGCGATCCCGCCGATGATGGTGTTGATGTCTCCCTTGTCGGCCGCAAAGAGCATGTAAGTCACCGCCCCTGGTGGGTAGTTCCGCCATCCTCTGCGGAGTGCAGAGGTCACGCCTCATTCTCGCCGACAACGGCGCCGTCGTATGTCGACTTGGCGTCATTGATGGGCGGGATTCGTACGAATACCACCGTACGGTTACTCTGTGTATCACGGCAGGTCACGCCGGGCAACGAAGTCTCGGCGGAACCTGTGGTGTGGTTCCGTCGTTGACCCCTCTCAGGGTCACACGCGTTTCTGACGGCCGGTCGGGTGAGGGGCCGTCACGATGTTCTCATGGGACCGTGGACGCACTGAAGGAACAGGACCCGGCCCGGATAGGCGGGCACACGCTGCTCGCCCGGCTCGGTGCCGGCGGGATGGGACAGGTGTATCTCGGCCGCTCGCCCGGCGGGCGCCTCGTGGCGATCAAGGTGATCCGGGACGAGATCGTCGACCATCCCGAGGCGCTGGCCCGCTTCCGGCGCGAGGTGGCGACGGCGCGGGCGGTGCGCAGCGCCTACACGGCGAACCTGATCGACGCGTCGCTGGAGGCGGCGCCGTACTGGCTGGCGACGGAGTACGTCGCCGGACCGACCTTGGCGGCGGCGGTGGGGGAGCGGGGGGCGGTGCCCGCCGAGAGCGCCCGGCGGCTGTTCGCGGCTCTCGCCGAGGCCCTGGCCAGTGTGCACGGCCATGGTGTGACGCACCGGGACCTCAAGCCGCAGAACGTGATCCTTTCTCCGCAGGGGCCGCTGCTCATCGACTTCGGTATCGCCCGCGGTGTCACGGACACGGCCCTCACCCAGACCGGGTTCACCCCGGGTACGCCCGGCTACACCGCGCCCGAGGTCCTGATCAGTGACCAGGCCGGACCGGCCGCTGATGTCTTCGCGCTGGGTGCGACGCTGTCCTACGCCGTGACGGGCCGACCGCCGTTCGGGCACGGACCGACGTACGGGGTGTCGTACCGGGTGGTGCACGAGGACATCGACGTGGCGGGTGTCGAGCCGGAGCTCGCCCGGCTCATCCGGGAGTGCGTGGCCAAGGACCCGGCCGAACGGCCCGGTCTGGACGCGGTCATCGCACGCTGTGCGGTTTCCTCCGGACTTGCCGAGGACCCGTTCTACGTGCGTCTCGTCGGCGACGTGGAGGCCGTGCCGCAGGACCTGCACGCCGCCGTCGCGGCGGGGCTGATACCGCCGGGGCGTGGGGCTGTGCCGTCGGCCCAGCTACCCACGGCCGGGCCGGGCTATGTGCCGACCCTCGCACCGTCGGCGCCGACAGCCGTGCCCGAGGCGCGTCGGCCGCGGCGTACCGCGTGGGTGGTGGCCATGGCGGTCGCGGTCGTGGTGGGGACGGGAACTGCCGTGGCGCTGAGGACCCTGGGGGACGACGGGTCCCAGGGGAAGGACCAGGGGCCCATTCCGTCGTCCCCGTCCGCGAGTGCGGTGTCCTCGAAACCGCCGGAGTACATCCTGAACGACCGGATCTCCCGGGACTACTGGACGCTGTCGACCGATTCGGATCTCGCGTCGCACGGCATCGGTCAGTGCCGACAGATCGGTGCGGTGAGTCCCCCGGAAGAACTCCAGTACGGCGTCGACGACGCCGGTGATCCGGAGTCCCCGACGGTCGCCGAGCGAGCCAGGATCATCTTCCGGTTCAAGTACGCGGAGCTCAAGGAGAAGCCCCCGACGCCGTACTACGTCGCGGTGGCGGTGAAGCCGCCGCATGAGATCGACGCCGACACGGGCAAGCCCTTCGAGGTGATGATGGAGAGCAAGAACATCGGCTACTCGAGCAAGCCGGTGGACATCTACACGCACTGGAAGGACGGCGGGTACGTCGAGCTGACCTATCCCGACGACTTCGAGAGCCATTACGCGGGGGGCGACGTCGTCCCGGCGATTCCCGTGGCGAACGACCCGGGGGACTGGACCGCGGTCCTGTACCACGTCAAGGGCGGGCCGAGCGACTACGAGAGCATCGGTTGCACCGGGTTCCGGGTGGGAAGCTCATAAACTGGCGCGAGCGGACTGCTGGCTGACGAGGGGCGGTTGACGGTGCGTAAGGCATGGGTCGTGGCTGGTGCCGCCACCGCGGCGGGCGTCAGCTTCGTGATGCTGCTCGTGGTCGGTGTGTACGTCGTCGCGGGGAGCCTCGTCAACAGCGCGGCGGGCCGTAGCGTCGGGCTGGCCAGAGGGGCGGTGCCGGCCGCGTACGAGGCGCTCGTGCAGAGGTGGGGCAATCTCTGCCCCGCCATCAACCCCGCGCTGCTGGCCGCCCAGTTGTACCAGGAGAGCGGGTTCAACCCGAACGCCAAGAGCCCGGCCAAGGCGGAGGGGATCGCGCAGTTCATCCCGGGGACCTGGGCGACGCACGGGATCGACGGCGACGGGGACGGCGACCGCGACGTGTGGGACCCGCATGACGCGATCCCGTCGGCCGCATCGTACGACTGCGAACTCGCCTCCTATGTCAGGAGCGTGCCAGGGGACCCGACCAAGAACATGCTCGCGTCGTACAACGCGGGTGCCGACGCGGTCATCAGGTACGGCGGGGTGCCGCCGTACAAGGAGACCCAGAACTACGTACGGATCATCACGGCCCTGCAGGAGTCCTTCGCCGCGCCGGTCGGCCGCCTCAGCCCTTCGGAGCAGGCCGCCGGGGCCATCGCCTTCGCTCAGAAGAAGTTGGGGACGCTGTATCTGTGGGGTGGGGACGGGACGCCCGAGGACGGGGGGCGGTTCGACTGTTCGGGGCTGACCAAGGCGGCCTACGAGAGTGTGGGGATCACGCTGCCGCGGGTGGCCAACGATCAGTACAACGCGGGGCCGCATCCGACGCGGGATCAGTTGCTCCCCGGTGACCTGGTGTTCTTCTCCGACGATCTGACCAACTCCCGGGCCATTCGGCACGTCGGCATCTACGTCGGCGGTGGGTACATGATCGACGCGCCGCGGACGGGCGCGGTGATCCGGTTCGACCCGATCGACACGCCCGACTACTTCGGGGCCACACGGGTGACGGAGGATGGCGCGAAAGCGCTCCCCACGAGGGTGTGAACCGAGTGTGAAGCCCGGCCCTGAGCTGCGAGGACGTGTCTCTCTTCGATAACGTCTGCGTGATCATTCAGTGGAGGGTGGAACGTATTGACCGGGGCCGTGCGTTCCTGTTGACGTACATCGACCACGGGGGTGGCAGATGCGGCGCACGCCTGAACACGTGTCAGTGCGCCGGGCACTACGTGACGAAGGGGCCTTGGCACCATGGCTGGACTCGCCGAATCCGGGTCGAACCCCGACGTCGACCTGCTCTACGACATCAACGGTCTGGCGAAGGACGCGCCGCACTGGTTCGACCGGATCGTCGAGTTCGTGGGTGAGTACGGGCTGTTGCTCGCCATGGTGCTGCTGGTGGTGTGGTGTTGGTGGGGGACGCGCAAGCGGGTCGGCGGGGCCGAGGAGGCGGCTTCGTCCGTCGCCGCGCTGGTGTGGGTACCGCTCTCGGCCGCCGTCGCGGTGCTCGTCAACGTGCCCATCCGGGGGTTCGTCGAGCGGCCGCGGCCCTTCCGGGACCATCAGGGGCTGGAGGTGCTCGTCTCCGGGAAGGACGACTTCTCGTTCGTGAGCGACCACGCGACCCTGACCATGGCCATGGGGGTCGCGCTGTTCGTCGCCAACCGGAGGTTCGGGCTGGTGGGCATCGGGCTCGCGCTGGTCGAGGGGTTCTGCCGGGTGTACATGGGAGTGCACTACCCGACGGACGTCGTGGGCGGGTTCGCGCTGGGCACGGCTGTGGCGCTGCTGCTGTCGCCGCTGGCCGCCGCGCTGCTGACACCGCTGCTGCGGGCCGTGGACCGGTCCCGGCGGGCCGGGTGGGTGGTCCGCAGCCGGGCCGCCCGGGAGGCCGATGAGGGGCGGGCGGTGGCGTCCGGCACGCGCACGGAGTCGACGGCCGAGCGGGACCTCGCGGCCTGACGGAGTCCGGCGGCTCGGCGAGGGGCGACGGCTCGGCGCGGCGAGGCGCGACGGCGCGGCGGCACTCGCGGGCCGGCCGGAACAGGTGGCCCAGCGGTGGCCCAGCGGTGCGGGGCTCGGCGATGCGGAGTGCGGCGCTCAGAGCGCCTGCGGGTAGGTGAAGAAGCGGTCGGGGTCGTACTGGCGCTTCAGCTGGGTCAGGCGGGGAGCCGCGTCGCCGTAGTACGCCTTCCGCCAGTCGCGCAGGGTGGGGTCCGTGTAGTTCTGGTACGCCGCCCCCGACGCGTGGGGCCGCATCGCCGCGTGGGCCTCGGTCAGCCAGGACCGGGAGGCCGTGCCGGACGCGCCGGCCGGCCAGGAGGCGATGTACTGGGCGAGCATCCGGGAGCGGCGGTGGACGAAGGCCGTGGCGGTGGGGGAGACCCGGTTGACGGCGCCGCCGAGCGCGGTGAGGGCGATGCTGCCGGGGCCGCCGCGCACGTGCTCGACCTGGGTCAGCAGGGCATGGATGCCGGCCGCGGACAGGGAGCGGTCGAAGAAGTCGGAGCGGGCGGCGTAGGTCTCCCGGCGCAGGGCGCCCTGCGGGGAGCGGCCGGGTGTGGTGCCGGGCAGATGGCACTGGGCGTCCGTCGCGAAGGAGGAACAGCCGGCGTAGATGTCCATGGCCTGCTTGTAGGAGTGGCGGTGCAGGGAGACCGTCGACGCCGGGGCCCCCACCCGGTCGGCGAGGCGGTCCACGGCGTTCTGCAGCTGCCCGTGGGTGCCGATGCAGAACGCCGACACCGAGACGGTGGGAGCACCGCCGGGCGCCCGTTCAAGGTGCAGCGCGGACCAGATCTCGTCCGGCTGGCCGGGGCCCCACTCCTGCCAGGCGCGGACCACCGCCGCCGCGCTGGACCAGGGCCAGGTGAGTCGGCCGGTGACCGCCTGGGGCGCCGGGTGGGTGCGCAGCCGCAGCTCGGTGACGACGCCGAAGGTGCCGTTGCCCGCCCCGCGCAGCGCCCAGAAGAGGTCCTCGTTGTGGGTGGCGTCGGCGACCAGCTCGCGGCCGTCGGCCGTGACGAGGGTCGCCTGGGTGAGGCTGTCACAGGTCAGGCCGTACGCCCGGGAGACGACGCCGTGTCCGCCGCCGAGGGCCAGACCGGACACGCCGACGGTCGGGCAGGAGCCCGCCGGGACGGTGACGCCCTTGGCGGCCAGGGCGCGGTAGACGTCGATGAGTTTCGCGCCGGCCCCGACGACCGCCTGGTCGCCGCTGACCCGGACCCGGCTCAGCCGTGACACGTCGAGGATCAGCCGGCCGTCGCCCGAGGACCAGCCGGCGTACGAGTGGCCGCCGTTGCGGATGGCGACCTTGGTGGCGTGGGCGCGGGCGTAAGACAGGGCGGTGCGGATGTCGTCGGTGTGCGCCACGTAGGCGACCGCGGCCGGCTTCAGGGTGTCGAAGCGGGTGTTGTAGAGCTGGTGGGCGGTCGGCCAGGCGGCGTCGCCGGGGCGGATCAGCTGCCCGTCCAGGTCGCCGGCGAGGGCGGCCCAGTCGGCGGTGCCGGTGGCCGGGGGCGGGGTGGTGGCGGGAGCGGTGGGGCCGGTCCCGTCGGTGGTGCCGCGGCAGGCCGCCGTCGCGGTGGCCGCGAGGGCGGCCGTTCCGCCCGCGATGAACTTGCGCCGTTCCATGGTGTCCGTCCTCGCGCCGTCCGTCGGCTTCACGCAGCGAGACGGGTCCGGCGGGTCATGGGTTCCGGCCTGCCGCGGTGTGCGTCCGTGCGTCCGTGCGGGCCAGGCTCCTGGCTCTGCGGGCCGGGCCGCGCCAGCCGCAGGTGCAGCGGGCGAAGCAGAAGCGGCCCTGTTCGACGGTGCTGGTCAGATGCTCTCCGTCCGTCTGGGGAGCGGTGTGGCCGTCGGCGTGCGTCACTTGGAGAACGTTACCCACGGGCGGGGCGGCGGATGTGTGTCCGGGGGTACGACTTCGGCCATGCGTGACGGGGGCACCTACCCGTCGTTAACCGGTCGACAGCGGGCCCGAGAACGGACATACCGGCTGGGGGTTGTGGCGATGGCGGAGCGGCAGCACGGGCTCAAGGGCGCGGCGGTCGTCGCGGGACTGGTGGCCGGCGCGTGCGCGGGCGCGACCGGTTGCGGGGGCGGTGGGGCCGCGGCGGACGAGGGACGGCCGGCCGATCCCGTGCAGGTCCTGCACCGGGCCGCCGACACCCTGCGCGACGCCGGCAGTTCGAAGGCCACCACGTCGATGGAGATGGCGACCGGCGGCACCCGGGTGACCATCCGGGGCGAGGGGGTGTACGACTACCGCAGGCGGATGGGGCGGCTGAAGGTCGTGCTGCCGCAGGACCCGGCGGGGACCAGTGAGCACCGGCCGATCACCGAACTCCTCACGCCCGGAGCGCTGTTCATGAAGAACCGGGGCGCGGGCGTGCCGGCCGACAAGTGGGTGCGGGTGCGTACGGCGACGCTGTCCGACGGGAACCTGGTCACCGGCGGGGCGACCGATCCGCTGGCCGCCGCGGAGGTGCTGCGCGGGACGCGGACGGCGACGTACCTGGGCCGGACCGAGCTGGCGGGGACGGCGGTGCGGCACTACCGCGGGACCGCCGATCTGGGGGAGGCCGCGCGCGGCGCCACCGCCGGCCACCGGGAGGCGCTGGCGGCGGCGGCGAAAGGGTTCGCCACGGCGCGGGTGCCGTTCGACGTGTACCTCGACGACGCCGGGCGGATCCGCAAGGTCCGGCACCGGTTCAGCTTCGTCAACGGGCGGCGGGAGGGCGTGGTCGCGGTCGCCTCGACGACCCTGCTGTACGACTTCGGCGCGCCGGTCGACGTACGGCTGCCGCCGGCCGGTGACATCTACGCGGGGCGGATCGCCGAGAACTAGCCCTTCCGTGCCATGCGCGGTGTGTGCGCCGCTCCCTACTCTAGGAAGCCGGTGACGGCAGAGACGAGGTGATGCGCGTGGCTCCGGTCGGCGGTACGGCAGTTCAGGACCACGTGGCCCTCGCCGAGATCGAGCTGTGCGGGGAGCTGATCATCGCGGCCTCGGCGGCGGAGGACCGGCTCAGCCTGGAGAGCATCGACGCGGTGCTGCGGGTGGCCGAGGAGCGCGAGGGCTCCTCGGGGACCGGGGCCGGCTGACCGGTGCTCAGGTACGCAGGAGGCGGCCGATCGCCTTCGTGGCCTCCTCCACCTTCGCGTCGATCTCGTCGCCGCCCTTGAGGGCCGCGTCGGCGACGCAGTGCCGGAGGTGCTCCTCCATGAGTTGCAGGGCGAAGGACTGCAGGGCCTTGGTGGAGGCGGAGACCTGGGTGAGTATGTCGATGCAGTAGACGTCCTCGTCGACCATGCGCTGCAGGCCGCGGATCTGGCCCTCGATGCGGCGCAGGCGCTTGAGGTGTTCGGCCTTCTGCTGGTGGTAGCCGTGCACGCCCCGGTCGTGGTCGGTGACCACCTCGGCGGGTGCGGTCGCGTCGGAGGGCGCCGTGGTCGCGCCGGCCTCGGTCGTCGTCATCGCGTCCTCCTGAAGTGACGGGCATATACCCCTGGTGGGTATATGGTAGCCGACTTTGCTGGGTATGGACCTCTTGGTCCGCCCCCGTGCTGACCACTGTGCCCGATGGGCGACACTGGGGGACGGCCCCTTAGCCGTGGCCGGATGATGCGCCTAGCATCAGCCTGACCGAAACCGATGCACCCCGAGGACCCCAAGTGCGCTTTCGTCTGACCCCCAGGGAGACGAGCTTCTACGACATGTTCGCCGCCTCCGCGGACAACATCGTCACGGGCTCGAAACTCCTGATGGAACTGCTCGGGGCGGACGCTTCCGCCCGGGCTGAGATCGCGGAGCGCATGCGGGCGGCGGAGCACGCGGGTGACGACGCCACGCACGCGATCTTCCACCAGCTGAACTCCTCCTTCATCACGCCCTTCGACCGCGAGGACATCTACTCCCTCGCCTCCTCCCTCGACGACATCATGGACTTCATGGAGGAGGCCGTCGACCTGGTCGTCCTCTACAACGTCGAGGAACTGCCACGCGGTGTGGAGCAGCAGATCGAGGTGCTGGCGCGGGCCGCCGAGCTGACGGCCGAGGCGATGCCCAACCTGCGGACGATGTCGAACCTGACCGAGTACTGGATCGAGGTCAACCGGCTGGAGAACCAGGCGGACCAGATCCACCGCAAGCTGCTCGCGCATCTGTTCAACGGCAAGTACGACGCGATCGAGGTGCTCAAGCTCAAGCAGATCGTGGATGTGCTGGAGGAGGCGGCCGACGCCTTCGAGCATGTGGCGAACACGGTGGAGACCATCGCCGTCAAGGAGTCCTGAGGCCCGGCCATGGACACCTTCGCACTGGTCGTGACCATCCTGGTCGCGCTCTTCTTCACGTACACCAACGGCTTCCACGACTCGGCGAACGCCATCGCCACCTCGGTGTCCACCCGGGCGCTGACACCGCGGGCGGCGCTGCTGATGGCGGCCGTGATGAACCTTGGCGGTGCCTTCCTCGGTTCCGGGGTCGCCAAGACCGTCAGTGAGGGGATCATCCAGACGCCCGAGGGGTCGAAGGGGATGGGGATCCTCTTCGCCGCCCTCGTCGGCGCCATCACCTGGAACCTGATCACCTGGTACTTCGGCCTGCCCTCGTCGTCCTCGCACGCCCTGTTCGGGGGCATGGTGGGGGCGGCGCTGGCGGGTGGCACCAGCGTCTACTGGAGCGGGGTCTTCGAGAAGATCGTCCTGCCGATGTTCGTGTCGCCGATCGTGGGTCTGCTGGTCGGCTATCTGGTGATGACGGGCATCCTGTGGCTCTTCCGGCGGGCGAACCCGCACAAGGCGAAGCGGGGCTTCCGGATCGCGCAGACCGTCTCGGCCGCCGCGATGGCGTTGGGGCACGGTCTGCAGGACGCCCAGAAGACGATGGGCATCGTGGTGATGGCCCTGGTCATCGCCGATGTCGAGGACTACGGCGATCCCATTCCGGTGTGGGTCAAGGTCGCCTCCGCCGTGATGCTCTCGCTGGGTACCTACGCCGGCGGGTGGCGGATCATGCGCACGCTGGGACGGAAGATCATCGAGCTGGACCCGCCGCAGGGGTTCGCGGCCGAGGCGACCGGGGCGTCGATCATGTTCACCACGGCGTTCCTGTTCAAGGCGCCGATCTCCACGACCCACGTGATCACCTCGGCGATCATGGGCGTGGGCGCGACCAAGCGGATCAACGCGGTGCGGTGGGGTGTCGCCAAGAACATCGTGCTCGGGTGGTTCATCACCATGCCGGCCGCGGCGCTGGTCGCGGCGGCGGCCTTCGGACTGATCGACCTGACCATCCTGTAGTGCCGGGCCCTCCCTTGGTGCCCGGCCGCCCGTCGCCCGCTTTCGGTGGGCGGTGCGCAGGTGCCGGCAGGCAAACGATGAGGCCCGCCCCCCGGGAGCCAGGGGGCGGGCCTTCTCGGCCTCGCGGTGGCACCGCCATGCAGCACCGCGAGGAGTCAGGGCCGGCTCAGCCGAAGCGGCCGGAGATGTAGTCCTCGGTGGCCTGGACCGACGGGTTGGAGAAGATGCGCTCCGTGTCGTCGATCTCGATGAGGCGGCCGGGCTGGCCGACGGCGGCCAGGTTGAAGAAGGCCGTGCGGTCCGAGACACGGGCGGCCTGCTGCATGTTGTGCGTCACGATGACGATCGTGAAGCGTTCCTTCAGCTCGCCGATCAGGTCCTCGATGGCGAGGGTGGAGATGGGGTCCAGGGCCGAGCAGGGCTCGTCCATGAGCAGCACCTTGGGCTCGACCGCGATGGCCCGCGCGATGCACAGGCGCTGCTGCTGGCCGCCCGACAGACCGGAGCCCGGCTTGTTCAGGCGGTCCTTGACCTCGTTCCAGAGGTTCGCGCCCTTGAGGGACCTCTCGACGACCTCCGCGAGCTCGCTCTTCTTGTAGTTGCCGTTCAGGCGCAGCCCGGCCGCCACGTTGTCGAAGATCGACATGGTGGGGAAGGGGTTCGGGCGCTGGAACACCATGCCGACCTCGCGGCGCACGGACACCGGGTCGATGCCGGCGCCGTACAGGTCCTCGTCGTCGAGGAGGACCTTGCCCTCGACACGGCCGCCCGGCGTCACCTCGTGCATACGGTTCAGGGTGCGCAGGAAGGTCGACTTGCCGCAGCCGGACGGGCCGATGAACGCCGTCACCGAGCGCGGCTCGACGGTCATCGAGATGTCTTCGATCGCCTTGTGGGAGCCGTAGTACGCGGTCAGTCCGCTGACATCGATTCGCTTGGCCATGATTGCTACTTCACTTCCGGATCAGTCGGTCGCTGGATGGCCGCGTCAGCGACCGGTCTTGGGGGCCTTCCAGCGGGCGATGCCGCGGGCCACCAGGTTGAGGATCATGATGAAGCCGATGAGGGCCAGGGCCGCCGCCCAGGCGCGGTCGTACGCCGCACCGGAGCCGCCGCTGTTGGCGTACTGCAGGTAGATGTACATCGGCAGCGACGCCTGTGGGTCCTCGAAGGGGTTGGCGTTGATGAAGTTCGTGCCCCACACCAGCAGCAGGACGGGGGCCGTCTCGCCGGTGATGCGCGCGACGGCCAGCATCACGCCGGTGGTGATACCGCCGATGGAGGTCGGCAGGACCACCTTGAGAATGGTGCGCCACTTCGGGACGCCCAGCGCCAGCGAGGCCTCGCGCAGCTCGTTCGGGACGAGCTTGAGCATCTCCTCGGTGGAACGGACGACGACCGGAATCATCAGGATGCACAGGGCCAGCGAGCCGGCGAAACCGGACGGCCCCATGTCGAGCATCAGGATCCAGAGACTGAGGACGAACAGACCCGCGACGATCGACGGGATGCCCGTCATCACGTCGACGAAGAAGGTGACGGCCTGGGCGAGCCGGCCCCGGCCGTACTCGACCAGGTAGATCGCGGTGAGCACGCCGACCGGCACGGAGATCAGCGCGGCGAGGCCGACCTGCTCCAGGGTGCCGAGGATGGCGTGGTAGATGCCGCCGCCGGGCTCGGTGTCGGAGACCACGCCCATCGAGTGGGTGAGGAAGAAGACGTCGAAGACCTTCGCACCGCGCTTGACGGTCTCCCAGATGAGGGAGGCGAGCGGTATCACGGCCAGGATGAACGCCACCCACACCATGCTGGTCGCGACGCGGTCCTTGGCCTGGCGCCGGCCCTCGACCCGGGCGGCGATGCCGAAGGTGCCGAGGACGAACAGCAGCGCGGCGATCAGACCCCACTGGACGTTGCTGTCCAGGCCGGCCGCGGCGCTGATGCCCAGGCCGGCGGCGACCGAGCCGGCGGCGACCGCCCACGGGAACCAGGCCGGCAGGTGGGCACCGCGCAGGGTGCTGCGGCGCTTGGCGGAGACGGATGCGTGGCTCATGCGTTGGCCCCCGAGTACTCCTTGCGGCGGGCGATGATCAGCCGGGCCGCGCCGTTGACCAGCAGGGTGATGACGAAGAGCACCAGGCCGGAGGCGATCAGGGCGTCCCGGCCGATCTCGGTGGCCTCGTTGAACTTGCTGGCGATGTTCTGGGCGAAGGTGCCGCCGCCCGGGTCCAGCAGGCTGGCGTTGATGTCGAAGGTCGGCGAGAGCACCATGGCCACGGCCATCGTCTCACCGAGGGCGCGGCCGAGGCCGAGCATGGAGGCGGAGATCACGCCGGAGCGGCCGAAGGGCAGCACCGACATGCGGATGACCTCCCAGCGGGTGGCGCCGAGCGCCAGCGCCGCCTCCTCGTGCATCCGCGGGACCTGGCGGAAGACCTCGCGGCTCACGTTCGTGATGATCGGCAGGATCATGATCGCGAGGAGGATGCCGACGGTGAGCAGGGAGCGCGGGGCGCCGCCGTTCCACTCGAAGATCCCGGTCCAGCCGAGGTACTCGTCCAGCCAGCCGTACAGGCCGTCCATGTGCGGAACGAGGACGAGGGCGCCCCACAGGCCGTAGACGATGGACGGCACCGCGGCCAGCAGGTCGATCACGTACGCGATGGGGCCGGAGAGGCGGCGCGGCGCGTAGTGGGTGATGAACAGCGCGATGCCGACGGCGATCGGGACGGCGATGGCCATGGCGATGACCGACGACACGACGGTGCCGAAGGCCAGCACGGCGATGCCGAAGGCCGGCGGGTTGGCGCTGGGGTTCCACTCGAAGGTGGTGAAGAAGTTGGCCTCGTCCTTGTTGATGGCGAGGACGGCCCGGTAGGTGAGGAAGGCCGCGATGGCGGCCATGATCACCAGGACCAGGATGCCGGACCCGCGGGACAGACCGAGGAAGATCCGGTCTCCGGGGCGGGTGGCACCGTGCGCGGCGCGCTTCTGCTCGGCCGGGACGGGCCCGGGAGCTGGGGGAGCTGTGGTGTTCTGTGTGGTGGTGTCCATCGGGTTCTCCGGTCTGCGGAGCCGTCGTGCGGGGCGGCTCGGGGCGGAGCCTTCGCGTCGGGCTCCTGGCGGCGGTGCACCGGACGGTGCGGTCCGGCCCCGGGGGGCCGGACCGCACACTGGGGTCAGCTCAGGGCCGAGATGTTCGACCGGACCTTGGTGATGATCTCCTCGGGCATCGGCGCGTAGTCGACGCCGGTCAGCAGGGCCTGGCCGTCCTTGGAGGCCATGAAGTTCAGGAACGACTTCGTGGTGGCCAGGGAGTCGGACTTGTTGCCCTTGTCGCAGACGATCTCGTACGTCACCAGGGTGATCGGGTAGGCACCCTCGGCCTTGGTGGCGTAGTCCAGCTTCAGGGCGAGGTCGGAGCCGGTGCCGACGGTCTTGGCGGCGGCGATGGCCTTGGTCGCGTTCTCCAGGGTGGCCTCGACCGGGGCGCCGGCGCCGGTGTTCAGGGCGACCGTCTTCATGCCGTCCTTGGCGTAGGACAGCTCGAAGTAGGAGATCGCGCCGGAGGTCTGCTTCACCTGCTGCGCCAGGCCGGAGGAGCCCTGCGCGGCCTGGCCGCCCTTGGCCTTCCACGCCTTGCCGGGCTCGTACTTCCAGTCGTTCGGCGCGGCGGCGGCCAGGTACTTGGTGAAGTTGTCGGTGGTGCCGGACTCGTCCGAGCGGTGGAACGCCTGGATCTTCAGGTCGGGAAGCTTGGCGCCGGGGTTGAGCTTGGCGATGGCCTCGTCGTTCCAGTTGGTGATCTGGCTGTCGAAGATCTTCGCCACGGTGGCGGCGTCCAGGACGAGCTTGTCGACGCCGGGAACGTTGAAGCCGATGGCGACCGGACCGCCGACCATCGGCAGGTCGATGGCCTGACCGCCGGAGCAGACCTTCTTGGACTCCTCGACCTCTTCCGGCTTCAGCGCGGAGTCGGAGCCGGCGAACGCGGTCTGACCCTGCAGGAAGGCGGTGATGCCGGCGCCCGAACCGGTCGGGTTGTAGTTGATCTGGACGTCCTTGCAGGCGGCCGTGTAGGCCTTGACCCAGGCGTCGATGGCGTTCTTCTGCGCGGACGAGCCGGACGCCTGGAGCTGGCCCTTGGCGTCCTTGCAGTCGACGTTGCCGGCCGCGGCGGTCGCGGTCGAGTCGGAGCCGCTGCCGCTGGAGCCGGTGTCGTCGGAGCCGCACGCCGTGAGGGCCAGGGCGCCGGAGACGGCGATCGCGCCGAGAGCGAGAGCCCGCCGGTTCTTGCGCTGAAGCTTCACTTGAGATCCTTCCGGGAGCCGCCGTCCTGAATTCGGCGGCGTGCGAGGGTCTGCGTCATGAGGGTCTGCGTTGTACCGACACGTCCCGCAGGTCGCGGTCCGCACCGGGTAAGGCCGAAATTAGGCAGAACAGGTGAAGCCACCTACGGGCGTAAATGAACGGCGGGTGAACCCCTGAGGTCGGTGCGGTTAGGTCACGGAACGCTCACGCCGAGGACACGGAGAGGCTGCGGTGGCCGTCCGTCACCGGGCCGGACGCAGGGTCGCCGGCAGGGCGTCGACCAGGTCGCGGTCCCTCGCCTGGGTCAGCCGGGCCTTCGCCGCGGCGGGCGGCAGCCACAGGACGCGGTCCACCTCGGTGTTCGGCCGGAATTCGCCCCCCGTGGCCTCGGCCGCCCAGTAGCGCACCCGCTTGGGCCGGCCGTTCGCCAGGTAGTGCTGCGTGGGCAGCTCGGCGCCGGGCGCGGCGGTGTGACCGGTCTCCTCAGCCACCTCGCGCAGGGCGCCGCGCAGCGCGTCCTCGTCCGGCTTGAGCTTGCCCTTGGGGTGCGACCAGTCGTCGTACTTCGGACGGTGCACGAGGCACAACAGCAGGGAACCGTCGGCCGGGGAACGGCGCCACAGGACGCAGCCGGCCGCCTCCACCACGGGGCTGTCCGGAGGAGAACTCATGGGCCACCGCCTCCTGGGCCGGGTGGGGTCAGGGCGTGCCGACGGCCTGCCGCCGCCAGGTGTGCTGGAACGCGTACCGCGCCGCCTCCACCTCATGCCGCTGGTCGGCGTGCAGGACACCGAGCGCGTAGGCGGTCGCCGGGGCGATCCGGGGGGTGCGGGCGGCCTGCGCCGCCGCCGCGGCGGCCTCCGCCGCGTCACGGTGCCGGTCGAGGGCCTCGCCGGCCGCCAGCAGCCGTACGTCGGGGGCGCGGTCGTCGCCGTGCAGGACGTCCAGCGCGTAGCGGTGCAGGCGCAGCAGCAGGCGGACCTGGTGCCAGGGGGCGTCCTGCGGGTGCGGGGCCGGCTCCGGGGACAGCCCGTGGACCAGGGCCTCCGCGTTGTAGGGGAGGCCGGCGGTGATCAGGGGCAGGGCGGCGACCGCGTCGGCCAGGCGCTCCTCGGCGGCGGCGGCCGGCGGACGCAGGTCGGCGGTGGCCGCGGCCGGGGCCAGCGGGACGTCGCTGGCGAGGAGCGCCACCTTGTCGGCGACGGCGTGGAACCGGGACGAGCCGAGGGCCTGCAGGGCGGTGGAGTGGGCGCGGGTGCGGGCGAGGGTGAGCTGGCGGTCGAGCAGGGCGCCGGCCTTCGCGGCGCCCACGGTGAGGTGACCGCGGTCCAGGGGGGCCGGGGAACCGGCGTGGTCCAGGGCCGTCGTACCCGCCCGCGAGGCCCGGGCGGGGCGGCCGCCCGCGGCCACCTCCTCGGCGTGCTCGCCCGTGCCGCCCTGCGCGGGGACCATCGGCGCGGCCGAGCCGGACAGCCGGTGCAGGGCCAGCAGGAGGCGCTCCAGCCGCGACTCGTAGGCGTGTTCCAGGGCGAGGGTGCCGGAGATCCAGGCCAGCTCGGGGCGGATCTCCTCGGACCAGTCGGCGTCCAGCAGCGGGCGGAAGGTGTGCAGGCTGCCGCTGATGCGGCGGGCCGAGCGGCGCAGGGCGCGTGCCGCGTCGGCCGACCCGTCCCCGCCGCCCGCGGCGCCGCCGCCGGTCTCCCGGTGCTGGCGCAGCGCCCGCAGGAACTCCGTGGCCTGGGCCCGGAGGTAGCCGGCGAGGGCGTCCCCGGTGCGGGCGCGGCCGGCCGCGGGGTCCGTCAGGTCATGGTGTCGCTGTGCCACGCCGGCGCCTCCGGGCGTCTATGAGCATCTCCTGGACGTTGCGCAGTGGTTGACCGTCCGAGTCGGCCGCGTGCCGGGTCCACTCGCCGTCCGGGCCGAGGTGCCAGGAGGCGGTGGTGTCCGCCATGCCGGTCTCCAGCAGCCGGTTGAGGGCGGCGCGGTGCGCCGGGTCGACGACCCGGACCAGGGCCTCGATACGGCGGTCGAGGTTGCGGTGCATCATGTCGGCGCTGCCGATCCACACCTCGGGCTCGCCCCCGTTGCCGAAGGCGAAGACCCGGGAGTGCTCCAGGAACCGGCCGAGGACGGAGCGGACCCGGATGTTCTCCGACAGGCCGGCCACGCCCGGGCGCAGCGCGCAGATGCCCCGCACCCAGATGTCGACCGGCACGCCGGCCTGGGACGCCCGGTAGCAGGCGTCGATCACGGCCTCGTCGACCATCGAGTTGACCTTGATGCGGACGTAGGCGGGCCGGCCGGCACGGTGGTGCTGGGCCTCCTTGTTGATCCGCTGGACCAGGCCGTCGCGCAGCGACTTGGGGGCCACCAGCAGGCGCCGGTACGTCTCCCGGCGCGAGTAGCCGGACAGCCGGTTGAACAGGTCGGACAGGTCCGCGCCGACCTGCGGGTCGGCGGTCAGCAGGCCGAGGTCCTCGTAGAGGCGGGCCGTCTTGGGGTGGTAGTTGCCGGTGCCGACGTGGCTGTAGCGGCGCAGCGTCTCGCCTTCCTGGCGGACGACGAGCGACAGCTTGCAGTGCGTCTTCAGGCCGACCAGGCCGTAGACGACGTGGCAGCCGGCCTCCTCCAGCTTGCGCGCCCACTTGATGTTGGCGTGCTCGTCGAAACGGGCCTTGATCTCGACCAGGACGAGGACCTGCTTGCCGGACTCGGCGGCGTCGATGAGCGCGTCGACTATCGGCGAGTCGCCCGAGGTCCGGTACAGGGTCTGCTTGATCGCCAGGACGTCCGGGTCGGCCGCGGCCTGCTCCAGGAAGGCCTGCACGGACGTCGAGAAGCTGTCGTACGGGTGGTGCAGCAGCACGTCCCGCTTGCGCAGCGCGGCGAAGATGTCCGGCGCGGACGCCGACTCCACCTCGGCCAGGTCGCGGTGGGTGCCGGCGACGAACTTGGGGTACTTCAGCTCCGGCCGGTCCAGGCTGTGGATGCGGAACAGGCCGGTCAGGTCGAGCGGACCGGGCAGCGGGTACACCTCGGCCTCGGAGACCTTCAGCTCGCGCACCAGCAGGTCGAGGATCTCCCGGTCGATGTTCTCCTCGACCTCCAGGCGAACCGGCGGCCCGAAGCGGCGCCGCATGAGTTCCTTCTCCAGGGCCTGGAGCAGGTTCTCGGCGTCGTCCTCCTCGACCTCCAGGTCCTCGTTGCGGGTGACCCGGAAGGTGTGGTGCTCCAGCACCTCCATGCCCGGGAACAGCTCCTCCAGGTGGGCCGCTATGACGTCCTCCAGGGGGACGTACCGGCCCGGGGAGCACTCCAGGAAGCGGGAGAGCAGCGGCGGCACCTTCACCCGGGCGAAGTGGGGGGTGCCGGTGACGGGGTTGCGCACCCGCACGGCCAGGTTCAGGGAGAGCCCGGAGATGTACGGGAAGGGGTGCGCGGGGTCGACGGCCAGCGGGGTGAGCACGGGGAAGATCTGGTGGCGGAAGAGCGTGAAGAGGCGGGCCTGCTCCTTCTCCGTCAGCTCGTGCCAGCGGACCAGGTGGATGCCCTCCTCGGCGAGCGCCGGGGCGACGTCCTCGTGGTAGCAGGCCGCGTGCCGGGCCATCAGCTCGCGGGAGCGGGCCCAGATCATCTCCAGCACCTCGCGGGGCTGCAGCCCGGAGGCGGAGCGGGTGGCGACCCCGGTGGCGATGCGGCGCTTCAGGCCGGCCACCCGGACCATGAAGAACTCGTCCAGGTTGCTGGCGAAGATCGCGAGGAAGTTCGCCCGTTCCAGGAGCGGGGTGCCGGGGTCCTCGGCGAGTTCGAGGACGCGCTCGTTGAACGCGAGCCAGCTGCGCTCCCGGTCGAGGAAGCGGCCCTGCGGGAGCTGGACGCCGGTCGCGCCGTCGAGCTGTGACTCCTCGTAGTCGTCGAGGTCGGCGTCGAGGTCGGGCTCCAGATCGGAGACCACGGCGGCGACGGTGTGCGGGCGGTGCGCGGCTATGGAGCCCACGGAGGGCTGCGCGTGCGGTGTCTCGGACCGGGTGTTCGACTGGCTCATGGACCCATTCTTCCGCGCCACCGGCGTCACGGGCGCGTCGGAACGCGCGGGAGGGAGCGCGGCGACGTTCCTGCCCCTGGGTGTCCCCTCCGGGGGCGGTGAAGGCTCGGGCACGGCGGCGGTCATTGGCCGAGGGTCGCAAGCCTGTCTGAATCGCTGGTTACGGAGACATGACGTGTGGGATAGCCCGGGGCGGATCACAGGCGTCGGACGCGGCCGCGGAGCCGGGCCCTGCGCCGCCGGCGCCGGGTAGGCGGCTGCCGAGGCGCGGGGGACGTGTCGGCCACCGGCCGGCCTCGGGCGGTACGGCGGTGCCGTGCGGCGGGCGCGCCCGCCGGCCCACGCCGGGGGAGGGGCCGGCGCCGATCGGCGGGGCGGGCGGGAGCGCTCTCCCGGCCCCCGCTCGTGACAGACCGCGTACCGGCCCCCACCCGTGGACGGACCGCCGCCGCCGGCCCGCGCCCCCGTCGCGTGGCCGGCCGCCCGACCCGGGACCCGCCTCGGTCAGGTCTCCGTGCGGTACATCAGGTCCGCCTCGTGGGTGACGAACCCGAGCCGTTCGTAGACGGACACCGCGGCCTTGTTGTCGGCGTCGACGTAGAGCATCGCGGTGGGCAGGCCCTGGCTCGCGAGGTGGCGCAGGCCGATGGTGGTGAGGGACTTGCCGAGGCCGCCGCCCTGCGCGTCCGGCGAGACGCCGAGGACGTAGACCTCGCCGAGCTGTTCCTCCGCGTGCACCTTGGTCCAGTGGAAGCCGAGGAGCCGGTCGCCGCGGAACGCGAGGAAGAAGCCGGCGGGGTCGAACCAGGGCTCGGCCTTGCGGGCGTCCAGGTCGCGCTGCGTGAGGGAGCCCTGTTCGGGATGGTGCGCGAACGCCTCGGCGTTGACGGCGAGCCAGGCGGCGTCGTCGGCGCCCGGGACGAACGTACGGACCGTCACCCCCTCCGGGAGGACCGGCTCGGGCAGGTCGAGCCCCGTCAGCGGACGCCGCATCTGACGCAGTTCGCGGAACAGGGTGAGACCGAGGACCTGCGCCAGGTGGCGGGCGGCGGCGTGGCCGCCGTGGGCCCAGATCCGCAGCCGCTTGCCGGAGGCGGCGAGCAGGGCGGAGCCGAGCGCCCGGCCGTGGCCGTGACCGCGGCGCGCGGGGTGGACGACGAGTTCGGCGGCCGGCGCCTCGATGGGGTCGGTGTCCTCCAGCTGGGCGTACCCGACGAGTTGGCCGTTCTCGGACAGCAGCAGATGGGACACGCCCTCACGCTCGCCGCCGCGCAGCTGTAGCCGACCCTGCTCGGACACCGCCTGCTGACCGTCGGTACGGGCGGCCTCCGCGAGCAGGTCGAGGACCGCCTCGATCCGGTCCGGGGTGAGCGCGGAGAAGGTCTCGATGGTTCGGGAGACGGGGAGCGGGAGCCGTGCGGGGTCGTCGCTGGTCATGCATACGAGGGTAAGGGGAGGGCGGCGCGCGGGCCCGAAAGCGCAGACGTCGGAAAAGGTAAACCAGGATGTAACCGCGAAACCCCTGTCGCGCTACGCGCGTTGACTCTAGGCTGCGGCCGGACGGGGGCGTAGATCCACACCCGCCTCACCGGGCCGGCCCGGCCCGGGGGACGCAACCACAGGGGGGCGCATGCCAGCCACTTCCCAGTCGTACCCGAGCCGCAGACGCCGGACCTACCGCACGCTCGCGGGTGCCGCCGTGCTCGCCACCGTCGGCGCCCTGGCCGCGGCGCTGCCGGCGGACGCCAGCGACGGCCGGGGCCGGGGCCACCACCACCCGTGGCCCGGCCGCTACCAGGACGTCCAGTTGCTGTCGTTCAACGACCTGCACGGCAACCTGGAGCCGCCGTCCGGCTCCTCCGGCCGGGTCACCGAGGCCCACGAGGACGGCACCACGCAGACCGTCGACGCGGGTGGCGTCGAGTACCTGGCGACCCATCTGCGCCAGGCCCGCGCGGGCCACAAGTACTCCATCACGGCGGCCGGCGGCGACATGGTCGGCGCCTCCCCGCTGCTCTCGGGCCTCTTCCACGACGAGCCCACCATCGAGGCGCTGAACAAGCTCGACCTGGACGTGACGAGCGTCGGCAACCACGAGTTCGACGAAGGCGCCAGGGAGCTGTCCCGCCTGCAGAACGGCGGCTGCCACCCCACCGACGGCTGCTACACCGACGAGGGCTTCGGCGGCGCCGACTTCCCGTACCTGGCCGCGAACGTCCAGGACGAGAAGACCGGTCGGCCGATCCTCAAGCCGTACTGGATCTGGAAGAAGCGGGACGTCAAGATCGGCTTCATCGGGGTGACCCTGGAGAACACCCCGGGCATCGTCTCCGCCGACGGCGTCAAGGGCCTCACCTTCAAGGACGAGGTCGACACCATCAACAAGTACGCCAGGGTGCTGCAGGCCAGGGGCGTCAAGTCGATCGTCGCCCTGATCCACGAGGGCGGCTTCCCGGCCTCCTCGGCCTACAACTACGACTGTGACTCGCCGGGTGCGGGCGACGGCATCTCCGGCCCGATCGTCGACATCGCGAAGAACATCACCCCCGCGGTCGACGCGCTGGTCACCGGGCACACCCACCAGGCGTACACGTGCACCATCCCCGACCCGGCGGGCCGGCCCCGGATGGTCACCTCCGCCTCGTCCTTCGGCCGCCTCTACACCGACACCACGCTGACCTACGACCGGTTCACCGGTGACATCGCCCGGACGGCGGTGAAGTCGGCGAACCACGTGGTCACCCGGGACGTCCCCAAGGCGCCCGACATGACCGAGCTGATCGACCGGTGGGACACGCTGGCCGCCCCGATCGGCAACCGCCCGATCGGCCACATCTCCGCCGACATCACCAACCAGGGCACCGAGTCCCCCATGGGCGACCTCATCGCGGACGCCCAACTGGCCTACGGCAAGCAGCTCGACCCGGACACCGACCTGGCACTGATGAACCCGGGCGGGGTGCGCGCCGGCCTCACCTACGCGGCCAAGGGCAGCGAGGGCGACGGTGTGGTGACGTACGCCGAGGGCTTCACCGTGCAGCCGTTCGCCAACACGGTGAACCTGCAGAACTTCACCGGTGAGCAGCTCGTCCAGGTGCTGAAGGAGCAGGTGAGCGGCAAGAACGAGGCCGCGCCGAGGATTCTGCAGCCGTCCTCCGGCCTGACCTACACCCTGGACCTGACGAAGACCGGCGCCGACCGGGTCGTCACGGACTCCGTCCGGCTGAACGGCGCGGCGATCGACCCGTCGGCCACCTACCGCGTCGCGACGAACAGCTTCCTCGCGGGAGGCGGCGACAACTTCCCGACGCTGGGCCTGGGCACCGACGACCTGGTCGGCACCGACGACCTGGCCGCCCTGGAGCAGTACCTGCTGGCCAACTCCTCGGCCACCGACCCGATCGCGCCCCCGGTGCCGAACCGGATCACGATCGTGCAGTAGGCGCTGTCCCGGGGGGGGGGGGGGGGGGGGGGGGGGGGGGGGGGGGGGGGGGGGGGGGGG
>NZ_CBDQZH010000067.1:0-26461 GCF_965341775.1 Streptomyces sp. bgisy159
AGCCAGACCGACCGTCACAGCAACTGCGGCTGCAGTACTAGACGGTCGACGCACCAGCCGATGTCGCGGCCTTCGGGAAGATCCACGCCTTTGAGCCGAACAATGATGTCATCACGAATCTGCGACGGGACAGGACCACGCTGCTGTCCGCGATCGACGACGAACGCATGGAAGTCGGCCTGCGGACTCTCGTTGACGATGAAGGTGAACCGAGTCCCGACTGGGAGGGGTTTCCCGAGGAACAGCTTTCCCAGGTAGCTCGTCTCTGGCTTCTTCGGAATGTCCGGTGTACACACTTTGGCGACACTGTGCCGCTTACCGGCTTCCTCGATGGTCTTCACCTGGCGGTATGCGGGCGCGTCACCGTTTCTACAGACGATGTCTTCCAGGTCCTCCCAAGAGACCTGAGTCCACATGCCCTCATGCATGTCCAGGCAGTCCAGAAGCGTCACCGCGTCTTGATAGGCGAAGCCGCGCCGACTTCGGCGTCCGCCGTCAGCCGGCGCTGCAGACATCGGCGCCCCGATGAGTCAGGCACCCGTAAGGCGACACACAACTGGCTGACGACCATGTGGCTCGCACCCACACCCCCTAGATCATCCAAGGCGGCCAAGTACACCACCGAGTAACAGAGTGTGGCAATATGCTTGACGCTCAGCGACAAAGTTACCCACCCCACTTCCCCTGATGGGCTCGGTGGCCGGGAGAACCTCACCGAGGCGCCGGCGACTTCTGTCCCGGCCTCCGCCGCCGGGCTGACGGTGGCGAGGCGCGGTGGCCCCGGCCGACCGTCTGAGCGCCCCCGCGCCGGAACAGCACTACGAGGGTGCTCCCCCGCCCGCCGCGTCCCAGCCGTCCAGGAAGGCGGCCAGGGCGCGGCGTTGTTCTTCCTCGCGGGCGACCTGCCGGGCGAGGACGTCACGGTCGATGTACGGGTCGACGGCGGCGAGGACCAGGCGCCGGAGTTCGGCCGGCTCCAGCGCCTCCACCTCCCACTGCACCGGGCGGCGGGGGTCGAAGCCCTAGCGGCGGGCGAAGGCCGGCCACCTCGGATCGCCGTGCTTGCCCTCGGTGGGCATACCGGTCGTCATCCACGCTGTCGTCGACGCCGATCATTTCCTGCACCAGCACTCCCGCCAGCCGTCGCTCCCGGTCGCTGAGCGGGTCAGCGGGGACCAGGTGGGCGAGGTCTCCCGGATCCCGGATCTCATCGCGCCAGCGCAGGGTCTGCAACAACTGAAGATCTCACCTGTCACCGCTGGCGCATCCACCGGCGCAGTCGCCCGAGCGCCCCGGTGCGAGGTGGGCGCTGCCGGAGGCCGGAGGCGATCCTCCTTCGTGTCCGGGAGCCCTTGATCACGGCTGGAAGCCGGTGTGCCGGCTCGTGCGCCTGCGGCGCCGGAAGACAAGTGTGGTGAGCAGAAGGAGCGCGAAGAGTACGGCGATCACGGCTGGACCGGCGGTGTCCAGGGTGTCGGCAACGGCTCGCTGGATGCCGGTCGCAGTGTCGATGACGGGGTCGGTGGTGGTGGGGTTGCGCAGGGCGCGGATTTCGTACCAGCCGTAGTAGGCGACGTAGGCGCCGACCAGGAGGAGCAGACCGCCGCCGAGCCGCGGGGCGATCGCACCGAGGCGGCGTAGCCGGGTGACGGCGGTGGTGCGGGTGAGGGCGACGGTCAGGGAGGCGGCGCCGACGATCAGGCCCATCCCGGCGGCGTAGGCCGTGAACAGGGCGATGCCTTCAGTGGTGGAGCCGCTGCGGAAGGCGGAGACCACGATGGCGAGGAACGGGGCGATGGTGCAGCCGAGGGAGGCGGTGGCATACGCCATGCCGAACAGCGCCATCGAGGGCACGGAGCGCGTGACGGCGGGGGCGCGGCGGAGTTTCGGGGCCAGGGCGGGCAGTTGGCGGCCGGCGAGCAGCCATGCTCCGGCGGCGGTGATGAGCAGGCCGAAGGCGATGGTGAACCAGGGCAGGTGCTGCTGGACCTGGCCGGCGACGGGCTGGATGACGAGTCCGAAGACGCCGAAGAAGGCGGCGAAGCCGACGGTCATCGCGGCGGTGGCGGCGAGCGCCCGGCCGACGGCGACGGTGCGGCTGGGGCTGTCGTCGCCCAGGACGAGCAGCGAGAGGTAGGCGGGCAGCAGGGCGAAACCGCACGGGTTGACGGCGGCGAGCATCCCGGCGCCGAGCGCGAGAGCGAGAGGCAGATCACTCATGGCGCGTTCAGCCGGTGAGGGCGGCGACCTTGTCCGCCAGCCCCTTGCCGCCGGGGAGCACGCCCTCGTAGACGGTCTTTCCGGTCTGGTCGAGGATCACGTAGAAGCTCTGCTGGGTGATCTCGAACCGCTTCCACACCTCGCCCTTCTCGTCGGACAGATGGGGGAAGGAGCCGGTGCCGGTGTCGGAGACGAAAGCGCGCATGGCGCCGTTCGTGTCCAGGCCCGCGACGCCCACGACGTTCGCCCTGCCCTCGTAGGCGGCGGCGACCTTGGCCGTCTCGGCGGCCTGTCCCTTGCACGTCGGGCACCAGGGCGCCCAGAACCACAGCACGGTGGGCTTGCCCGCGAGAGTCTTCGCGTCGAACGGCTTGCCGTCCACGGTAGTGGCGGAGAAGTTCAGCGCCTCGGGGACCTTCACACCCTGTGACCCGCTGCCGCTGTCGGGGGAGCCGACGGGCGACTGCGCGGGGGAAGACGCCTTCGAGGGGGAGGCGCCCGCGTCGCCGGCGGACGCGGAGCCGTCGCCCGAGCCGCATGCGGTCAAAGCGAGAAGGGCGGCAGCGACGGCGGCCGGGAGGAGGATACGGGCACGCAAGGAGAACTCCTGAAGGGTCGAGACTGCTGGCGAGCGTAGTTCGTGGCGGCTCGAGCGGGCAGTGGGTGGGAGCCTTACGGATGGGTGACGTCAGCCGGCGGCGTCCTTGAGCCGTGCGGGGTCGAGGACGGTGATGCGTCCGCGGGCCAGGCGGAGCAGGCCGTGGTCGGCGTAGTCGCGCAGGACCTTGGTGCAGGTTTCGCGGGAAGTGCCGGCGAGGGCGGCGAGCTGTTCGTGGGTGAGGGCGATCTGCGGGTGGCGTCCGACGGGGCGCAGGGGGCCTGCCGGGGGCTGGGCGCTGGTCAGGGTGGTCAGCGTGGTGGCGACACGTTGGGCGACGGTTTTGAACACGCTGTCGGACAGGCGCTGTTCGAGGTCGGCCAGGCGACGGCCGAGGATCGCGGTGATCCGGGCGGCGATCCGCGCGTCGGCCAGCAGCAGCCGGTTCACGTCCGTACGGCTCATCACGCACACGACGGTGTCGTCGAGGGCTTCGGCGTAGTTGTCGTACATGTGCTGTCCGAGCAGGACCATCTCGCCGAAGATGGTGCCCGGGGAAATGATCGCGGTGGTCAGCGCGCGGCCGTCGGCGGAGACCCTGAAGACCCGGACCCGGCCCTTCTTGAGGATGAACAGCACCTCCGAGGGCTGGGTGGGCGAGTAGAGGATCTCACCGCCGTGGTAGGTCTTCATCGGCGCCGCGGCGGCGATGGCCTCCATCTCCTGCTCGGACAGGTCGCAGAAGATATCGACCTCGGCCAGGCACCAGGTCCGCTCCGCTTCCTCGTGGCCTGCTGCGGCGTCGGTCATGGTGTGCGTCTCCTCGCGTCGTCCAGGGGCCCACGGTGGTGGTGCGGCACCCCACGCCGGGCTGGCCAGCGCCTCGGCGCTGCTGGCCAGACAGTAGGGCACCGCGCCGTCCACCGGGCCTATGCGGCGCAGCGCCGTGCCCGGCGGAGGAAGCGCGGGGCCGGGGCTTGACGCGGGAACCTCGCTGCTCATCGGGCCGGGCCGGTGCGCTTGCCCATTGCCTGGGCGATGCCCGCGAACGTGGCGCCGGCGAGCAGGCCGAAGACGAGGTGGGCGCCGAGGCTGGAGGAGGTGACGTCGTTCCATTCGAAGACCGGCATGCCCATGTTGGCGGGCATGATCCACAGCGCGCCGATGGTCCACCACACCGCGCCGTAGGCCAGGCCGAGGACGAGGGCGGGTGCGAGGCGCTGCGCGAGGGGGCCGAGCACGATGCCGAAGGTGGTACCGGCGAAGAGCGCGATGGAAAGGTGGATCAGCCAGCCGGCGAAGGCGTTGGTGGAGCCCAGCAGCCCGGCCACCATCGTGATCATCGCGGTGTCCATGACGGGCCGGGAGACCGACATCCAGATGCCCATGCCGACGCCGCCGATGACGCCGGCCGCAGCGCCCCAAACGGCGTGCACCGGGATCGCAGCGGTCTTGGAGGAGAGGTGTGCTGCTGTGGTCATGGTGATCGTCCCATTCGTCGGGTGGTTCTCCTGCTTTCGTCGCTGACGCTAGATCGGCTGGTGGGGGCAGGTATGTGACCGCCCTTACCTACGCGCCGGTAGTCCCGTGCGGCGTCCGCTTGCCACTGGCCGCCTCGGGTGGGTCCATGGAACTGACGCCGGGGAAGAGAGCAGCGGATGGCTATCGACGAGAGCGTGGAGCGGGTGATCCCGCTGCCGTGTGAGCAGGTGGCGGCGTACGCGATGGACTGGCGCCACGACGCCGAGTGGACCCAGGGCATCCGCACGGCGCAGCTGACGCGGCAGGCGGATGCGGGCGGCTTCGGGGTCGGGGCCGAGGTGACGCGGACCGCGTACTTCCTCGGCAAGCGGATCGACTACGTCCTGCAGGTCGCCGCCCATGAGCCGCCGCGATTGCTGGACATGGTCTCGGTCGCCGGCCCGCTGCCGATGCACGTCACCTACACCTTCGAGGTGCTCCCGGACGGCGGCACGCTCGCGCGGATCCGGGTGCGCGGCGACGCCTCCGGCCTCTACCGGCTGGCCGGGCCGATGATGGGGCGCAAGGTGCGCTCGTCGCTGGTCAAGGACCTCCAGGATCTGGAGCGCCAGGTGAGCAGCCGCAGGGGAGGGTGAGGACGGTCATGGCGTTCGACGAAGGACTGGCGGAACGCATCCGGGCCCGGCTTGGTGCGGATCCGGGCATCACGCAGAAGCGGATGTTCGGCGGGCTGGCGTTCCTGTACGAGGGCAACATGGCCGTGGGCGTGATCGGGGACGAGCTCATGGTCCGGGTCGGCCCCGACGCCACCGAGGCGGCCCTGGCACGGCCCGGGACGCGGCCTTTCGACTTCACCGGGCGCCCGATGCGCGGCTGGGTCGTCGTGGCCTCCTCCGCCGTGTCCGAGGACCAGGCCCTGGCCGACTGGATCGACCAGGGGCACGCCTTCGCGGCGAGCCTGCCGCCCAAGTGACCCCCGTCGGCGGCAGGCCCCTCCCCTCCCGGCCCCCTACTGGGGCGTGCGTTCGGCGATGAGCAGCGCGTAGCCGAGGACGCCGTCGGTGACCGCGGCCCGGGCGGCTTCCAGGACGGCGGGGGCGGCGTCGAGGTCGACGCCGGCATCGGTGAGGCGGGCCGGGGCGGTCATGCGCAGCAGGTTCAGCCTCGCCTCAATCTGGTCGATCATCCGCAGCATCGCCTGGTCGTGGCGCTCGGTACGCAGCGTGCGCAGGCCCGCGCCAGCCAGGATCTCGGTGTAGTCCTGGAGCGGCCGGGCATCGGCGATGCAGGCGATCCGGGCGCCGAGGCCGGTGAGCTCGGCCGGCAGCCGGGTGGGATCGATGGTGACGTCGGTGATGCCGAGGCGCCCGCCCGGGCGAAGGACACGGGCGAACTCGGCCGCCGCGCGCGCCTTGTCCGGGAAGGTGCACAGGGCGCACTCGCACACCACGGCGTCGAAGACACCCTCCGGATACGGCAGGTGTTCGGCGTCTCCGGTGGTGAACCGCACCCGATCTGCGAGGCCGGCGGCCTGGGCGGCACCCTGGGCCAGGGCGGTGTTCGCCGGTGCGTAGTCCACCCCGTCGACCTCAATGCCGTACGCGTCGGCCAGCAGCAGGGCGGTGGTGCCGCGCCCCGAGGCGACGTCGAGGACCCGCGCACCCGGGGTCAGGCCGAGGCCGTCGGCGAGGCGGCGGGTCAGGGCGGTGCCGCCAGGGTGGTAGGACTCGCCGAGGAGCAGGGCGACGATGTCGGAGGAGTAGGCCGCGGCGCAGCACGCCTTCAGCTCCTCGCCGCTGGGCTGGTTCATGACGAGAGCTTCCCTTCCTCGTCCGAGCTGCTGGCGGTCTTCGAGCCGTACGGTGTCGCCGTCAGACGGCCGGCGAGCGGCAGCGCGTTGGGCGCGACCGGGGCGACGGGGACACCGGACATCTGCGCGCGGACCTGTTCGCGGTAGCCGACGGAGTTGTACGCGCAGAACGGGATGAGGCGCCCGTCGGGGGTGATCTCCTCGACGCAGCACTTCATCAGCTGCTTGACGTTGAGGGTGTACGGGTCCTGGAAGTCCTGCACGACAACCATGAACGCCTTGTCATTCAGGTCCTTCACCGCTTCCGGCAGGTCGATACCGCAGGCATCCGCGCAGTCCAGTGCCTCGGCGGTAGCCCGCAGCTTCTCCTCGGTCGTGGCGGTGCCCATGAACGCGGAGGCCGACCACAGTTTCTCCAGGGCCTCGCGGATCCCGGCGTCGGGCATGACCCGGTTGGTGACGTAGTCCAGGTAGTCCTCGACGTTCAGCAGCCGCGGGATGGGGACGACGGTGCGGTTGCCCGGTTCGCCGTCCACCAGCAGGTAGGTGATGGAACGGCAGGTGGGGAAGCAGCACGGGACGGGGAAGAAGTCGCCCTTGGTGAACCATTCCGGGCGTTGTTCGTTGATGAGGCGGATGACGTCGGGGTTGGTGAGCCGGTTCAGCGGGTCGAACTCCACGTGCCGGCCCGAGTGGGTGACCGGCTGGAACGCCACCGAGCGGACCGCGGGGTGGTCGATGCCGTACTCGATGATCGCCCCGAGCTCGTGCTCGTTCAGCCCGCGCTCGATGGCCGCGACGAGGGTGACGGTCAGCCCTTCCTCGGCGCAGTTGTCGAGTGCCCGCTGTTTGAACGTGCGCAGGTCACGGCCCCGGATCTCCAGGTGCGTGCGCTCGTCGAAGCCGTCGAACTGCAGGTAGATGTTCACCGACCTGCCCGGCACCTGGTTGCGTTTGCCGAGTTCGGCGACGAAGTTCTTGTCGGTGGCCAGGCGGATGCCGTTGGTGTTGAGGTTGACGTTCCTGATCGGGCGGGTCTGGGCGAGGTCGATGAAGTCGAGGATGTGCTTGTGGATGGTGGGCTCGCCACCGGAGAACATCACCACCTCCGCCTCCCCCTCCGAGGCCACGAAGGCGTCGAGCATCCGCTCGCACTGCTCGTGGGTGATGGAGTAGCCATCCGGCTGGTGGCCGGAGTCGGCGAAGCAGATCGGGCAGTCCAGGTTGCAGCCGGTGTTGACCTCGATGATGCCCAGACAGGCGTGCTGCTTGTGCTCCGGGCACAGCCCGCAGTCGGAGGGGCAGCCGTCCTTCACCTCGGTCTGGAAGACGAGTGGAATCGTGCCGGGCTTGTTGAACCGGGCCGAGGACAGGTACTCCTCGGCGTCCCCGTAGACCAGGGCCTCGAACTCGCCGTGCTCACCGCAGCGTTTGCGCAGATAGACCTTGTCGTTGCGGATGTTGACCTGCGCGTCGACGGGTGTCTTGCACAGGGGGCAGATGGACTTGGTGAACTCCACGAACACCTCGTCGCGGTCGGTCTTGCGCCGGGGCGCGGGTGCCTGGGTCACGCGGAACTCCTCCATGAATGGGCCTGACTTCACTTACCGGGTGTCGTCACGATCAGGTGTCTCGCCCGCCTGCGGCTCGGGTGGGGCCGGGACGGTCGGGCAGCAGTCATCCGGCCCGGCGCCCGGCGGCGACGGATCCGGCACCGCAGCGCGTAGCCCGTGCCGGCCAGGAGGACGACCGCGCCGACGGTGATCAGCCACCCGTTGGCCAGAATCCCGCCGACCGCGCCGAGTGCTCCGCCGGCCAGGAGCAGGGGGCCCGCGCAGCACACCACCATCAGCAGTGCGGCGCCCACGGCCGCCACACCGAGACCCGCATGTTCACGGGATGCCGGCACGGTCCCTCCCCTCCAATCGGTCTGCTGGCGAGGGGGCGGGCGTGGTGCGGGCGGAGCGGAACAGCAGGGCGGCATAGAAGAGGGTCAGGGCGTCCTGGAGCAGGACGAACCAGCTCAGCCGCTGCGTGAGGTAGATCCCGAAGCAGCCGCAGTTGGCCACCGTCAGGCCCCGCGCGTACGCCTGCACGGCCAGCACCGTCCACACCACCGAGACGGCCGTGTACACCCACACCGGTGCCAGGGCCTTGGAGCGGGGGCGGGCCAGGAACCAGATCCCGCACACCAGCTCCCCGGCGATCAGCGCCACGGCCAGTACGGTCGTGGCGCCGCCGGTCACCAGCCCGTACGCGGACAGAATCCGCGGCATGTGCCCGAAGGAGGCGAGCTGGGCGACGCCCATCGCCGTGTACACCGTTCCGAGCACGATCCTCAGCACCATGATCCGACCGTAGGCTCCCAGCCGCGGCGAGAACTGTAAGCGCGCTCACCGAACCACCACTCCCGCTCCCGGCACGATCGAAGGACGAAGGCGGTGTTCGCCGCCGCGCGGGCCCGCATCCCGGGGGATCGGGAGGTGCCAGGTGAACGGTCAGCAGTCCCCCCGCCCACCGCGCCGGCAGGTACTCAAGGGCGCGGGCGTGATCGGGGGAGTCGTCGTCCTGCTCGTGGGCGGGGGCGTGATCGGCTGGCAGACCCTCGCCGACCGCCCGGACCCGGTGACGGCCGTGCAGCCGGGCCAGGACCTGTCGCTGGAGGCGCTCGCCGATGCCGCCGTGTCCGGCGGGCCGGGCAAGGACGGCATCCCCTCTATCGACAAGCCCCGCTTCGTCCCGGCGAACAGGGCCGGCTTCCTCGACGACGACGATCCGGTCTTCGGTCTTGAGTATCGCGGCGAGGTGAGGGCGTACCCGCAGCTGGTCCTGGTGTGGCACGAGATCGTCAACGACACCGTGGCCGGCGAGCCGCTCGCGGTCACCTACTGCCCACTGACCGGCACGGTCATCGGATTCTCCGCCCCGCCCGGCGTCCAGGGCCTGACGTTCGGCACCACCGGTCGCCTGGTCAACTCCAACCTGCTGATGTACGACCGGCAGACCGGGTCCGAGTGGCCCCAGCTGCTCGGCACCGCGGTCAGCGGACCGCTCAAGGGCACGAAGCTGGACACCGTCCCGCTGGTGTGGACCACGTGGAAACAGTGGCGCACCGCCCACCCCGACACCGAGGTGCTGTCCACCGACACCGGCGCGCTGCGCAGCTACGGCAGCGACCCCTACGGCTCCTACCCGGGTCGTAGTGGCTACTACGTCAAGGGCGGCCTGCTCTTCCCCGTTCTCGCCACGAGTGACCGCTTCGACGACAAGCACGTGGTCATCGGCGTACGGGTCGGTGGCGGGCGCCTGGCCATCGACAAGGACCTTGTGAGGGCGAACCGCATCGTGCGCGCGGACGTCGGCGGCACGCAGGTGGAGGCCCGCTGGGACGAGAAGCTGGGCACGGCCCGCGTCCTGCAGCGCGACGGGGACCGGTGGGTGCCGGCGGACTTCCTCGACGCCATGTGGTTCGCCTGGTACTCCTTCTACCCCAATGCCCAGGTGCGGACATGAGCAGGCTGCTGATCGCACTCGCCGCAGCGGGCGGTGCCTGGGACACCGCCGTTGCCGCGATGGCTGCCACGCCCCGGCGGGTGCGTGCCGCCCTCGCCATTCGCCGCTACCGCAGGGCCGCACTGATCGCCGCGACCCTCACCCTGGTGGTCTACCTGTTCTCCATCGGCGACCTCGCCGTATCGGGCTCGGGCCGGTTCACCGGAGCCCCACTCGTGCGGGCCGCGCCGGATCAGCTGTTCACGGCGCGAGCGCCGTACCTGTTCGAGCCGGTCCTCGCCTGGCACCCCACCAGCCACCTCGCGGTCTTCATCAGCCCGGTCAACCTGCTGCTCGGCGCGGTTGTGGCCGCCCTGGTGGGATGCAACATCGCCGTCACCGCCCACGCCGCCCGGCAGGCCGCCTCCTGCCGTCGCACCCGCTACGCCCGGCTCCTCGCCGTGCTTCCGGCGTTCCTGCTCGGCTTCGCCTGCTGCGTACCGGCCTTCGTGCTGGTGCTCGGTGCGAGTACCGCCGCCGCCCTCCTGCCGGTCCTCATCCCCCTGCGCTCGATGTTCTACCCGCTCACCCTGTTGATGCTGGCCGCCACGCTGGTCTGGGGCACCTCCCAGGCCGCCCGCACCGCGCGCGCGAGGCGCACCGGCGACGTGGCGGCGCCCACACCCCCCGCTGTCCCCGATACGCAAGGACCGTGACCGTCGGGCACGGTTGTTCAAGGAGGTCCCCCATGGCGCACGTACCGCACGAAGTCGATGCCGTGGTGATCGGAATGGGGGTCGGCGGTGAGCACGCCGCCGAGCGTCTGGCCAAGGAAGGGCTGGACGTAGTCGGGGTGGAAGCAGAGCTGGTCGGCGGGGAGTGCCCGTACTGGGCGTGCATCCCGAGCAAGATGATGATCCGCGCCGGCAACCTGCTCGCCGAGGCCCGGCGCGTGCCCGGCATGGCCGGAGACGTCCAGGTAGCCGCCAGCTTCGCGCCGGTCGCGGAGCGGATCCGCGAGGAGGCCACCGACGACTGGAACGACCAGGTGGCCGTCGACCGGTTCACCCACAAGGGCGGCCACTTCGTCCGCAGCCAGGCCCGCCTGGCCGGCCCCGGCCGCGTGGAGGCTGACGGACAGACATTTCATGTCCGGCGCGCGGTGGTGCTGGCCACCGGCAGCCGTCCGCAGGTCCCACCCGTCCCCGGCCTGGAGGCCACGCCGTACTGGACCAACCGGCAGGCGGTCTCGGTCAAGGAGCGCCCGGCCTCGCTGCTCGTGCTCGGCGGCGGCGCCGTCGGCGTGGAGCTGGCGCAGGCGTTCTCCCGCTTCGGTGCCGCGGTCACCATCGTCGAAGCCATGGAGCGGCTGCTCCCCGGAGAAGAACCCGCCGTCGGTGCCCTGCTGGCCGACGTGCTGGAAGAGGAGGGCATCACCGTACGCACCGCAGCCCGCGCCACCGGCGTCCAGCACGCGGACGACGCCTTCCGGCTCACCCTGGAGGGCGGGCAGGAGATCACCGGGCAGCACCTGCTGGTGGCCACCGGGCGCCGGCCGCATCTGGCCGGGCTCGGCTTGGAGAGCGTCGGGCTCGACCCCCAGGCCCGCGCTCTGGCCGTGGACGGGCAGATGCGGGCCGCACCAGGGGTCTGGGGCGTCGGTGACATCACCGGACGGGGCCTGTTCACGCATGTCGCGATGTACCAGGCCGAGATCGCCGTACGCGACATCCTCGGCCGGCCCGGACCGGACGCGGACTACCGGGCGCTGCCCAGGGTCACCTTCACCGACCCCGAAGTCGGCTCCGTCGGGCTGACCGAACACGCCGCCCGCGAGCAGGGCCTGCGAGTACACACTGGCACCGCGCGCGTGCCCTCGTCCGCACGGGGCTGGATCCACAAGGCCGGCAACGACGGTCTGATCAAACTTGTCGAGGACGCCGACCGCGGCGTCCTGATCGGGGCAACCTCCGCCGGCCCGGCAGGGGGTGAGGTCCTCTACGGCCTGGCCGTGGCCATCCAGATGGAGATCCCGGTCGACCGGCTGCGGCACATGATGTTCGCCTACCCCACCTTCCACCGCGCCGTGGAAGACGCCCTCGCCGACCTCGGCCATGGCGACTGACCGCCCGGGGGCACGGACGCACCACAGCGGGGCGGCCGACCCCGCACCCGGCCGGTCAACGGTGAGGAGGAGGCAGCCAGCAGAACACCGCCCGCGTGAGTGCCCTGGTCAGCCAGTCGCCCACTCGATCACGCACCCGCACCGGGCCCCGGGCGCCGCGGGAGGCGGCCGGCGCCTCAGGCGCCGGCCTCAGCTCCTGCTGTCTCCCGGCCCGCCGGGCGAGTCCGCTCGGCCGCGCCACCATGTCTCATCGCCGCCCTTCCCTCTCCGTGCGAACAGACACTCCGCCCGCACTCCACCGCGTCCGTCGGGCCGCCGTGGGGTACCGGCGAGCCGCTCACCTCAGACCAGAGCGCCGCTCCGCCTCTTGCCGGGCCGCGGCCAGGGAGGCCGCGACGGTCGCTTCCCACCGGGGGGCGACCAGGCCGCCCCACCACTGCCCGGCTCGCCACAGATCCGTGGCGAGCTCGCCCTCATAGACCAGCCGCGTACCGGACTCGTGCTCGGTGAGGGTGAACGATTCGGTGACCGCCGGGACGGGCCCGCGCACCAGGCGGAAGTCGACCCGCTCCGGCCGGGTGAACCGCACCGTCTCCACCGTCGTCGCCGTCAGCCGCCCGCCCGCGACCGGGGTGCGATGGGCGGCGAGCACCATGTCGCTGCCCTGTTCCAGCACCGTGACCTTCTCGCGCATCGCTCGGGTGGCCCGCCCCAGATACGGCTGGGCGATGACGTCGAACACCACCTCACGCAGCGCCGCGATGTCAACGGTCTGCGGCCCCAACGGCCGCGTGCGCCGCCCGACCCCCACATCCAGCGGCAGTGCCCCGGTCACCAGCCCCACATACCCGGCCGCCGCGCCCACGCCGGCCACGGTCACCGCCCCCAGGGCACCGATCCATGCCATTGGCCCGACCTCTCCACGCGTCCGTCCCTGTCTCACGTACGACGCTAGGCCGGGCATGTCCGCCGATCAGTGAGCGCGCTCACCTTCCTCCCGGCGCGTCGGCCCCTACCCTGAGCGCCACCCCCGAGTGGTGGAGGACCCAGAAGCATGGAGCCCGTATCCGCGATGGCCGACAGCCGCGCCGCGACGAACGCGCTGCTGGCCGAGCTGCGAGAAGACCGCCTCGTCCCGCAAGCCGTCGTGCGCTTCCTCGGCCAGGCCGCACACCGGTCGCTGCTCCAGGCCGTCCGCCGCCCCCGAGCATTGGCCGAGCTCACCGCCCTGCACGGCGTCCTGTACCGGCTGGCGCGGGGCAGGCGGCCCGGGCGGCGCTGGGTGGCCGCCAGCTGGGTCCTCGCCGCCTCGCACCTGGGGCTGCTGGAGCACCGCACCCGCCTGACCGCGGCAGACGTCCTGACGCTGCTGCGCGCCAACCTTCCCGCCCTGCCCGGCGGAACCGGCCGCGCCTCGGGCGTCCTGGCGGTCGGCCTTGATATCGCCGACGGGCGCCTGGCCCGTCATCAGGGCACGACCTCCCCCTTCGGCGACTACGCCGACACCTTCGCCGACGCCGCGTTCTGGACGTGGCTCACCCTGCGCCACGAACCCAACCCCGCCGTACGGACGGCGGCCATCGCCGCCTGGGCGCTGCCCGTCGTCACCGTCACCGGCCTCGCCCTGCGCCGCGGCACCATGCCCGAGCGACCCCGACCCGTCCTGCTGCGCCCGGCCGCCGCCCTGCAGGCCGTCATCGCCCTCCGGCACCTGGCCCGCCGCTGACCCGCCTCGGTCACTGCCCGCCGTCTGCCGACGCCTCCGGCGTGCCCTCGACTCGTACGCCCTGCCAGAACGCGACATGGTCCTTGATCTTCCGGGCCAGGGGGCTGGGCTTGGGGTAGTACCAGGCGGCATTCGGATTCGTCAGCCCGTCGACCTCAAGGCTGTAGTAGCGGGCCACTCCTTTCCAGAAGCACAGCGACCTGGTCCTGCTCGGCGTGAGGTACTGCCGGTGCAGCGACTCGGGCGGGAAGTAGTGGTTGCCCTCGACGATCACCGTGCGCGGAGCCTCCGCGATCACCGTTCCGTTCCACACCGCACGCAGCATGACCTTGCTCCTCTACCTGAACGGGGACCGGTACGTCCCGGGAGCCCTCACGCTAGGCGGGCCCTGCCCGACGGTTCAGTGAGGACGCTCACCAACCGCGCCGCCCGCCCTGGCGAGGATCCGGCACACCTCGACGTCGGTGCAGTCGGCCGGATCGGTCGCGGCGGCCCGCTCCGCCAGCCCCCGCAGCACCGCCCTGGTGGCGCGCAGCTCGGCCAGACGCCGGTCGATGTCCTGAAGATGCGCCTCGACGAGCGCCGTGACATGGGCGCAGGGAGAGGCGCCGGCATCACGCAGAGCGAGCACGGAGCGGATCTCGGCCAGGCTCAGCCCCGCGCCCCGGGCGTCACGGACGAACGCCAGCCGCTGCACCGTCTCCTGCGGATAGTCGCGATAGCCGCCCGCGGTACGGGGCGGGGCGGGCAGCAGCCCGGCCTGCTCGTAGAACCGGAGGGGTCTTCGCCGTCACCCCGCTGACGGCGGCGAGGACACCAATGCGCATACCTCCAGGCCAGCCCTTGACCTTCCACCGCACTGGAAGGTCTCGTCCCCACACAGAGCAGGAAGAACCACGCCAGGAAGGGGCCCGCCATGAACTACCCCGAGACTGAGATCGAACTGCTCAAGCTCGACTCCGTCCAAACCGCACCAGGAATCTACGTGATCACCCAACGCGGCATGACCAACATCCCCGACAACCTCGCGTGCGCGTGAACGGGCTTCCGGTAACGTGCGAGGCCCGCCCTCCCCGGCTGCTCGCCAGACCGGCTGCAGTGCCTGCACGGGTCGCACCAGTCAGCGCCGGCGGAGTTCCTCGGACCAGTCCCGGAGCCGGTCCTCGAGGACCAGATTGTCGCCCCGGGACACGGTCTGGAGCAGCTGGGCGCACACGGTCGCTTCGGCGGCGAGGCCGACCGGGCTGCCCAGGATAGGGAAGGCGGCGCGGACGCGAGCGGCGACGTTCGGCTGGAGGAGTGTGTAGGCGTAGAGAGTGGCGCAGTCGAAGCCCTGGGGGGCTTGGCCCCATCCTTCCCAGTCGAGCAGCCGCAGGGGTGAGGCGGTGAGGTTCGCCCAGTGCAGGTCGGCGTGAGCTGTGGTCCAGCAGGTCACGGCCGGAGCCGGGATGCCCACGAACTCGGGGATGGCGCGGTTCATGTACTGCTCGCGCACGGCGACGCGGTCGGTGCTGGCAGCCGAGAGCTTCTCCAGCGTCCCGGCGAGCGCTTCCCACCAGGAGTCGGGCAGGTCCAGGTCCTGGCGCAGGATCGGGTCGCCGGACAGGACCGGCTCATCGACGCGGGCCGACAGCTCCGCCCGGTAGGCGATGCCGTCCTCGATGGCGTCGTGCACGGCCAGCAGTGCAGGCCGGTGCCCGTCGAGGTCGCCGAAGGCGTGCTGCGCGTCTAGGGCGCCGTCCCACAGCTTCCCCGACGCCTTGTCCTCCGGAGCCGACACCAGCCGCAGCCACGCTGATTGCCCGGAGGCGGTGCGGGCCGGGGCACCCAGGGTGCGTCCGGCCCAACCCCAGAACTCCCCGCCCGGCTCGACTCGTACGTCCAGGGCCTTGGCGGCTCGGGCATGGTGGGCGCGCATGCGGCGCTCGGTGTCCGGGTCAGGGGGAGGCGAGTACACCAGTGATCTCCCGCAACTTGGCGGCGGTCAGGGAGGGTTGGGCGACGGCGTCGGCCGCCTCCTTCCAGTGTGGCGCACCGGAGGCGGCCAGAAGGACGTCCGTCACTCCTGGGCATGACGCGACGGCGAGCAGCTGCGCTGGCGCGCCCAGCGCTGCCCGCGGCACGCCGCCATCCCCACGGCCGCCGACCTGGCAGTGGCCGACTGGGAGCCCTTCGACCCCCTGACCCACCACGAGCACATCCACAACCGCCTGCCCACCCGCACCCGACGCCCAGGCTCCACCGGCAGGGCACACGAGCCAGTCCGCCCATGACGCCCTTCCATGACGTCGAGATCACCCGGCCCAGGCCCGCCACCCAGGGCGAGCTCCGGCACGCCTGGCGCACCATCTGGCTGGCCGCGAGCGCTGACCGAAGCCGGCCGATGGCGGCGCAGCGCGCGAACAGCCCGGGCGGAGTTCTGCACGTGCTGCGGCGCCGGCTGGGCGCGCTTGCCGATCGACGTCCTGACCACTCACAACCCCAGCCGGCACGGCCGGGTCCTGCTCAGCGTCGCGCCCGGCCGCACCGTCGACAGGGCCCTGCGCCGGGACGCAGCGGGTCCTGGGAGGGCGTCCCCAGCACGTACTCTGCCAGCGCATCATCGCGGCGCTCGCCCGGGAGAAGCAGAAACGGGCCCGCCGTCTGGAGGACCGGCTCGAGGGCCTGCTCGCCGACCACACGCCCGAGGAAGTCCTGGTCGGCGTGGCCAACTGTGCGCGCAGCCGTCAGCACCACCACACACCGGCAACCCGTAACGGCGTGTCTTCCGCGCAACTCCCCGACGCGGGCGGTCGCAAGCGCCCGTTCCTTCTTCGGTCCTTCTTTTCTCTTTCGCGGAGCCCTTGTTGCACATGCCCACCGACGAACAGGCCCACGCTGTCGATGCCTTCCGGGCCGGTCACCATCTCGTCCTGCAGGCAGGCGCCGGGACGGGGAAGACCAGCACGCTCGGCCTGCTCGCTGCCAGCACCCGCCGCCGCGGCCGCTACCTCGCCTTCAACAAGGACATCGCGCGGGATGCCGCTACCCGCTTCCCGCGCACGATGCTGTGCAAGACCGCCCACGCCACGGCCTACGCCGCCCTCGGTCACCGGTACACAAACCGGCTCAACAGCCCCCGTCAGCCGGCCTGGAAGGCAGGCCAGGCACTCGGCATCACCCGACCGGTCCGCATCGGTGATCACGAGATCAGCCCCCGAGCGCTCTCTCACGCCGCGCTGCGTACCGTGACCCACTACTGCTACTCGGCCGACCGCACCCTGGCCCGCCACCACGTGCCGCGCCTGCGTGGCCTGGACACACCCGCTGGGCACGCCCAACTCGCCCACGAAGTCCTGCCGTTCGCCCTCAAAGCCTGGGCCGACCTGCACAACCCCGAGCGAGGCGTGGTCCGCTTCGCCCAAGTACTCAACAATGTGGGTTCGTGCCATCGGGAGATGCGGGAGCCGGCGAAGGCGGTCACCGCGCATCGGGCCGCAGCCGCACTCTACGGCGAACTCGGAGACGTCCACGCTGAGGCGGGTGCCTGGCTCAACGCGGGTCTCGCCCTCAACACCAGCGGGCGGCCGGAGGAGGCACAGCTGGCGCTGGAACGCGCCCTCGACGGCTACAGCAACGTGGGCGACGCACGCGGCACTGCAAACGCGCTGAACGGTCTGGGGTCGGCCCTCTTGACCCAGAGACAGACACAGGAAGCACTACAGGCCCATGCCTCGGCACTGACCGTCTTCGTGGACCTGGGGGACCAGGCCGGCCAGGCGACGACACTGAGCCTGCAGGGCCTGGCCCAGAAGAACGGAGAAGATCGGGCAGGCATGCTGGACTCTTTCAGGGCAGCTGCTGACCTTTTCCACCAGCTCGGGGACAGGGCCGGAGAGACAGCCGCCCGTGCCGAACTTTCCCTGGATCGAATGGCCCGGGGGGTGAGGGACTTCAGCGGCTTCGAAGGCGCGTGAACTGTACCCCCTACAAGGCTGTGCCACTGCCGGACATATCGAGAGGCGGCAAGGAACGCAGGGACTATTACTCGTTCGTGTCCACGTCGGGAGAGTCGAACTTCCACTCCTGCCCTGCACACGCAGGGACGACTGCCAACGATGGGCCCCAGTCCCACGCACCCCCAACCCAGAAGAACCTGCAGGTCAGACGGTACTCGCTATCGGAATTCTCACTTCAGTGTCCTGCACTTTCGCATGTGACGTCACCTCAGTTTCTCACCGACCGTCGTCCTTGATTCTGACGAGACTCCTACAAATCAGCACGTGACAAGGGCTACAGCAGAAGAGGGGCACAGGACATCAAGGTGAGAATTTCACCGGACATCGAAGTGAGACTCAGCAGCTCGTCGGACAAGTCACTCTTGTAGGGCTGGCGGTCGCTCACGAGGAACACTCCAGCACGGCAGGACTCCCCGATCAGCCCCGATACGCCTGTGCCACACGTTCCAGCGACAACAAACACGGCACTACGTCACATACCGCCCTCTCACACCGAGACTGCCAACGAGCTGGCCAGTTTCACCAACCACGTCATCGTCTTCGGAGGGGTCAAGGACCCGGCCTTCCTCAAGGACATGTCCGAACTCTGCGGGCAGGTCGAGCGCGTACGCACGACGCGCACCACCACCAGCGGCGACCGCGGAGGCGAATCAACGGCAACGCAGGTTGCTCTTGAGGCGGTCCTGCGCAGTGACGAGATCAAGGGCCTGCCTGAAGGCCAGGCGCTTGTCCTGGCGGACAACCTGCCCCCGGTCATTACGCGACCCGACGGCATGTGGACCTGGGGCTCCTGGGACACGATCCAGGGCCACGTGCGCGAGCTGCGCCAGGCGAACGAAGCCGAGAGGCTTCGGCAACTGACGGCCAAGAGATACCAGTCCGAAGCGCACGCCGCAGCGTGGGCGAGCCAGCGGGCGGCAGCGTGACCAGCACGAACGTCTTCGCTCGAATGGCCCCGTTCCCTGAGCCGCTGGGCCTGATCACGAACTACATCGCGGCTCAGAGCGCGGAGGAGTTGGACGGCCCACCGCCGTGGGACATCGGCGCCCTGTCCGCCGAGTTGCTCGCGCGGCTGCACGACTGGCTCGACGAGGTGTGCCGCTGGCTGAACCAGACGTACGCCTGGCAGCCGCAGCACGTCATCCCACCGTGCTGGAAGGAGCACGATCACCTTCCGTACGAGATCGCGGCGTTCGCGTTCGTCCGGCTCGACGCCTGCAACGACGGCGGGTCGATGATCGTCTGGCACGAGCAGTACGACCGTTTCGTCACCCGCATGAACAACGCCCTCGGGAAGTCCGGCGACGACTGCCGCATGGGCAAGCACGACGCAAGCCCGGCCCGGTTCGCGTTCGCCGCCTGGCCTACGCCGACGGTGCACGAGACAACCAAGGGCTGATAGCGCCGCCGCTCCCACGAGCGGGACCTCTCAGGATGCAGCGGCTACCGGAATACCTCTCTCCGTATTGATGACACTACGCCATGTGATCAAAGTTACGTATGAGAGCTGAGGATGCAGTGAGCTTTTACCCCTGCTTATTGAACTTGGTCCCGTTGCACCCCGTACTAGCCTTGCGAATCGATCACTGCTTCTCTACAGCGAGCCGACAGGGATGAGATTCGTGAGATCTATGGAAGAAATGCCCTCTCCCGAGGAGAGAGGGTGGATCTGGCGTGAGGGGAGCCGCAGCCTGCGCTGGATAGCGGCCGGGCTTGCGGCGCTGATGTCAGTGACGTTATTGGAGGGCGTCGCAACTGCGGTCCCCACAGGGCCGCGGGACGCGGCCCCGCAGCCGAAAGCGAAGACTGTGGCCGAGGCGGCGGACATCCCGTCAGCGAAGGTCGCTGCCCGGTTATCCGGCAAGCGGGTGGAGGCACTGTCCGAGCGCACTGAGACCTCCACGACGTGGGTGAACCCGGATGGTTCACTTACCACGGAACTCAACGCAGGCCCCGTCCGGTTCAAGGACGAGGCCACTGACGTATGGCGCGATATCGATGTTGAGCTGCGGGAGGTGGATGGCGGAGTCGAGCCGAAGGCGCACCCGGAGGGGCTGCGACTGGCAGGCCGGACCGGCACTCCGGCGAAGTCGCTTCAGGCAGCGCGTGAAGCCACAGCAACCGATCTGGTCACGCTCGGGGAGGGCGATGAGCAGATCACCCTGCAGTGGAAGGGCGGGCTGCCGCAGCCGAAGCTGGAGGGCACGCGGGCGAATTACGTCAACGCCGTGCCCGGTGCAGATGTGGTGGTGGAGGCCACCAGGACCGGCTTCGAGCAGTACGTGGAGATCAAGCAGCGCCCCGTGGCGGGCGCCGAGGGCAGCTACTCCTACACGCTGCCGCTGAAGGCCAAGGGGCTCAAGGCGACCCAGCAGGCCGATGGCAGTGTGCTGTTCACCGACGGCAAGAACAACAAACGGGCTGTCATGCCCGCGCCAGTCATGTGGGACGCCACTGTCGACGAGCGCTCCGGTGAGCACACCCGGCGGGCCAAGGTGGGCCTGAAGGTGGTGCAGAAGGGCAACTCCATCGCCCTGGTGGTGACCCCGGACGCCGAGTTCCTCGCCGACCCGGACACCCAGTACCCGGTCACCGTGGACCCGTCCACCTCCTCCCTGTCGAACGTCTTCGACACCTATGTGCAGCAGGGGGAAACTGTCGACTGGTCCGCCGACACCGAGCTGGACTTCGGCAACCCGGGCACGACGAACGCGGACGGCACCCCCCGCACGGCCCAGTCGTTCGTCTCGTGGAACACCACACCCGTGCAAGACGCGCTCGTCCTGGACGCGAAGCTATCGCTGTGGAACTTCCACTCGGCTAACACCGACTGCAAGTTCCACCCGTGGGAGGTGTGGTCCTCCGGCGCGGCATCCACCTCCAGCCGGTGGACGAACCGTCCGACGATGACGACGAAGAAGGCCACCTCCACCGAGACCGCCGGCAACCCCGGCTGCTCCACACAGCCCGACGGCTGGATCAACGCCGACGTCACCACCCTGGTGCAGGAGTGGGCCTCCGCGAAGGCCACGCGCGGCCACATGGGCATCCGTGCCTCGGACGAGACGGTCGTGGCGCAATGGAAGCGCGTCAACTCCGCGAACGCGGCATCCAACCCGCCGAAGCTGGTGGTGAACTACAACTACCGTCCGCGCACGGGCACGAAGCAGGAGGCCGGCCCGCCGTACTTCTCCTACGGCGGCGCCTACATGGTGAACACCACCACGCCGACGCTGCGGGACACGTTCGTCGATGCCGACGGCGACAAGGTCGACGGCACCTTCCAGATCTTCGACTCCGCCACCAACACCCAGGTCGGCAATGTGCTGGTGTCGAAGTACGTGCCCTCGGGCCAAGTCGCCTCGGTGACCGTACCCGCCGGGGTGCTGACCAACGGCAAGACGTACAAGTTCCGCACCTCGCCCTATGACGGAACGCACTACAACACCGGCTGGTCGGCGTGGAAGACCTTCACGGTCGACACCACCGCCCCCTCCGCCCCGACGAAGATCGTCTCCACGGACTACCCCTCGGCCTCCTGGGTCAAGGGCGCGGGCCAGGCGGGAACGTTCACCGTCACGCCGCCCTCCGGCACCGACCACAACTGGCTGGAGTGGACGCTGGACGGCGTGACCTGGACCAAGGTCGGCACCGGCGGCGCCAGCGCCGACAAGGCGATCAGCATCACCCCGCCGAAGAACGGCACCCACACGCTCCAGGTGCGGTCCGTGGACAAGGCGGACAATAAGTCCGACGCCATCGCATACACCTTCCACGCCGGCCCTGGCGGCTTCGTCCAGCCTGACGCGGGCGAACGCACCGCACGCCGCCTGCCGTTGGTAGCCGAGGCCGACGCAGGCACGTACGACAGCGTGTCCTTCTCCTGGCGCCGCTCCGAGGCCGACAGCTGGACTCCGATCCCAGCCGGTGCCGTCACCTCCGGCGGCAGTGCGCTCACGGCCTGGCCGGTTCCACTGACGAACGGCAAGAACGCGCAGCTGGTGTGGAACACCACGGACACCGTCAACCCCGACGGATCGGTCCAGATCAAAGCCGACTTCACCGGCCCCAACAGTGCCTCGGGTAGCACGGAGCCGCTGACGGTCGTCGTTGACCGAAACGCGGACGGTGCCGCCGCCTCCGAGGTCGGACCGGGCAGTGTGAACTTGCTTACCGGTGACTTCGCCCTCTCCGCAACCGACGCTTCGGGCTTCGACTTGTCGGTGTCCCGTACGGCGTCCTCGCGCGTCCCGGACAAGGGTGCCAAGCAGGAGGGCCAGGCCGCGATCTTCGGCAAGGAGTGGGTCTCCGGCACCGCTGCGGAGCTTGCCGAGTCCGAATACAGTCACCTGCGCCGGATCTCCGACACCGCGGTCGCCGTCGTCGGCGCGGAGGGTGAGGAGACGCACTTCACTGCCAACACGGCCAAAACCGCATGGATCCCGGAGCCGGGCGCGGAGGACCTGACCCTGAAGGGCAGTGTGAGCGGCAGCTTCACGCTCACCGACACCGAGGGCACCCTCACCGAGTTCACCAAGCCCGATGCCGCCGCGACCACCTGGCAGGTCTCCAGCACGCTGCTGGATGGCCTAGCCAACTCCACGACGACCGTGGTCTCCGAGACCATCACGGTGGACAGCAAGAAGCTCGCTCGCCCGAAGCAGGTCATCGCCCCGACCTCGGCGGCGACGGCCTCAGCGTGCACGACGGATCCGTCCACCAAGGGCTGCCGTGTGCTGGAGTACGTTTACGCGGCCTCAACTACCGCCACCGACAGCACCTTCGGCGACGTGAGCGGCCAGGTGAAGGAGATCCGCCTGTGGTCTACCGATCCGGGCGCGGCCTCGGCGACCGCAAAGTCGGTCCAGATGTACCAGTACGACGGCAGCGGCCGTCTGCGCCAGGCATGGAACCCGCAGATCAGCCCAGCTTTGAAAACAGAGTACGACTATGACAGCGCGGGCCGCGTCACCAAGCTCACCCCGCCCGGCGAGCTGCCCTGGACCTTCACTTACGGCAAGGCGGGCAACGCCGCCACCGCCGGTGACGGCATGCTGCTCAAGGCATCGCGCTCCGGCTTGAAGCAGGGCACCGCCGATGTGGAGGAAGGCACCGCTGCGACCAGCGTGGTCTATGACGTCCCGCTGACCGGCACCACCGCCCCGTACGCTATGGGCTCGACGGATGTGAAGATGTGGGGCCAGCTCGACGCCCCCATTGACGCCACAGCCGTCTTCCCGGCGGACTCCGTGCCCTCGTCGAACGCGGGCGGCTCGCTGACGTCTGCCGAGTACAAGAGGGCTGAAGTCCACTACCTCGGCGTCTCGGGCCGTGAAGTCAACACCGCCACGCCCGGCGGGCACATCACTACGACCGAGTACGACCGCTTCGGCAACACGGTCCGCGAACTGACGGCAGCCAACCGGGAGGTAGCCCTCGGCGTGGCCACAGCCGACAAGGCAACCCAAGCCGGCCTCGGCATCGCCCAGCTCACCAACGCGGAGCGCGCCGACGTGCTTGCGACCAAGTCGGTCTACAACGAGACCGGCACGCGCGAGCTGGAGGAGTACGGTCCGCTGCGCCGTATCGATCTGACGGCCGATCTGAAGCAAGGCACCACCACTCTCGTGCCCTCCGGCACTTCCGTCACCGCCCGCACCTGGACAGTCAACGAGTACGACGCCGACCGACCGACCGACGGTACCGCCAAGATCAAGGACCAGATCACCAAGACCACCACCGGCGCCCAGGTACGCGAGCACCCGTCCATTCAGGGCGAAGCCCGAGCCGTCCAGACCGTGTACGACTGGGCGAAGGGCTTGCCGACCAAGACGATCAAGGATCCCGGCGGCCTGGCGATCACGGAGACGACTGAGTACGACGCCCAGGGCCGCGTGACCAAGCAGCTGCTGCCCGGCGCCACCGGTACCGACGCGGCAACCCGTGTGACCACGTACTGGTCCGCATTCGGCACCGGCGCCTGTGCCGGCCGCCCTGAGTGGGCTGACCTGGTCTGCTCAACAACCGCGGGTGGCGCGATCACCGGCGGCGGCTCCAACCCAACCGCGCTGCCTACGACCACCATCGAGTACGACTGGTGGGGCAACGAGGCAAAGGTCACCGATGTCGCGAATGGCGTGACGCGCACGACCACCACGACGCACGACAACGCGGGCCGTCCCGTCAAGGTCAGCGTCAGCGGCGGCGTGGGCCAGGCGGTCCCTGAGACGACCACCGAGTACGACCCCGCCACGGGCAGGCCCGTCAAGTCGGTCTCTCCGACCGGCGGCACGATCACCGAGGCATATGACAAGCTCGGCCGCCAGATCTCCTACGCCGACGCCGACGGCGGCACGACCACGACCGAGTACGACCTGCTGAACCGCCTGGTCAAGGTCACCGATACCGCCCCGTCGACAGTCACTTACACCTACGACCACACAGTCGAACCGCGCGGCCTGACCACCTCCACCACCGACTCGGTCGCCGGCACATTCCAGGCCACGTACGACGCTGACGGCTCGGTCAGGACGGAGAAACTCCCCGGCGGCTACACCCTCACCCAGGACGAGGACACCACTGGATCCGCAATCGCCCGTACCTACACGCGTGACAGTGACGGCACGCTCGTCTATTCCGACACCACGGCCGAGTCCATCCACGGCCAGGTCGTTCGTCACGCCGGCTGGTCCGGCCAGACCTACGGCTACGACGCCACAGGCCGCCTGACGACCGTCGAGGACACGTCCGACACGATCTGCACACGACGGACGTACGGCTTCGATGCGCGCACGAACCGCACATCCCTGACCACCGCAACCGGCACCCCCGGCGCTGACTGCCCCACCACGGGCGGAACCACAACCAACTCCACGTACGACAGCGCCGACCGCATCGTCGACGCCGGCTACACTTACGACGCCTTCGGCCGTACTACGGCGCTGCCCAGCGCCACGATCGGCTACTACGCCAACGATCTGGCCCACCAGCAGACGGTGAATGGCAAGCGCCAGACCTGGCAGCTCGATGCCGCCATGCGCTTCCGCTCCTGGACGGTCGAAACCGGCAGCGGCACCACTTGGACGCAGACCGCGTCGAAGCTCAACCACTACGACAGCGACGGCGACAACCCACGCTGGATCGTGGAAGACATCGCCACCGGCGCTCTCACCCGGAACGTCGACTCTGCCTCCGGCGACCTCGCCGCCACCACGAGCAAGACTGGCGACACCGTGCTCCAACTGACCAATATCCACAGCGACGTTGCTCTCCAGCTACCCCTGGACAGCAGCAAGGCCCCTGTCGCCTTGGACTCGGATGAGTATGGCAACCCGAGGACCGGCCAGTCCGCGGTGCGCTACGGCTGGCTCGGCGCCGAGCAGAGGTCCAGTGAGACGCTGACTGGCCTCACCCTGATGGGCGTCCGCCTGTACAACCCCGCCACTGGCCGATTCCTGTCCACCGACCCCGTCTACGGTGGCAACCTCAACGCCTACGAGTATGCCCACGCCGACCCGCTCAACCGCTACGACCTCGACGGCAAGTGGAGCTGGAGCAAGTTCAAGAGGAAGTTCGTGGGGGGAGTTCGCTGGTACTACCGACAGGTGTTCCGCCCCCATCGCTGGGCCTACAACAAAGCGCGAGGGCTCTACAACAAGGTAAGAGGGCTGCGGGCTCACAGGCGCAAGAAGCAGAGCACTGGTAAATCCGGGAAGGGGCGCCATGAGAGAGGGGAAAAGCGTAACGGCCGCGACCAGGGAGGGGAAAAGGGAGACCGGAGGCGACGGGGAAACCCGAACAAGCGCAAGAAGTAGCCAGTCAGATAGTTATCGAGAAGGAAGTGAAGTGAGCGAAAGCGAAAGAGTCCCCCTCGGGGAAGTCCTCCCCGGCATGGGGGCACACCCCCTGCCGGAGGACTGGGAGGCCGTCTCGGCCTTCATCCTCATCAAGTGCAAGGATGAGGACGGCGACTTCACCTGGTCTTTCAGGACGACGGAGCCGATCGACCCCTACGAGCTGCTCGGCGCTCTGACAGTGCAGGTCGACCTGATCAGGAAGCGCATGCTTTCCGGCTGGGACGTTGACGACGACGAGGCAAGCGACGAGTTGAGCGACGAATGAGCATGACGCACGACGCCAGCTCGGGTCGCTAAGAACCGGGCCGCCCTTGCAAAGGAACGGAGTACCTATCTAGTGCGAGTGTTGACCTCCGGCTCCGGGCATGACCTGCCCGGAGTCGCAACGTCGCGCAGTCACTCGATTTACCTGGATACCCCGTCTTAGCGCCAGCAGGAATCTACGAGAATGGTCCGTCTTCCTTGAATTACAGCTGGGAGACGGACCATTCGCTTGTCGCAGGAAAAGCCGCATTCCAACGAGGACGGTGAATCGCCGCAAAGCAGGTTGTCCCGCTCCTTCCGGCGGTGCACCGGTTCGGAATCAGGGGCGTCGAGTGCACAGTCGCGACGCTGTATGGCCTCCGGCACGATCGAAGTCAGCCAAAGCGCCGGTGTTTGATGTGCCTGACAACCATGTAGCGGGGCCTCAGCGTCTCAGAAGCTGTTGTCTTTCCGGACTTGAGGACTGCGTTTCCGCTGGTCGGGCATAGGATCGGCGATCCCGTGGGAGTTGTGGCCTGTCGTGCTGTAGCTGTCCGGGAGGTCGTGGATGCCGTCGGTGGTTGGGCTGTTGGAACAGCGTGAGCTGGGTGCTCGCCGTCGTGTGGACGAGCTGCGGGAGGAAGCCGACCGTGTCCAGGCCGAGTTGGCCGTGGCCGAACGGGAATGGAAGGAGTGGGCCATCGCCTGCTCGCGGGTCGGCGAGGTGCTGGCCCCCGTGGACGAGAGCGGGCAGGACCCCGCCCGGGCCGAGGGGGCCGCGTCGGCCGCCGAGGAGCAGACCGGAAAGACGCCGCAGGTGCCGGAGGCAGTGAAGACGAAGTCGCAGGTTCCGATGTGGCGTGAGGGGCTGGCCTGGTCGGTGTTGTCGGTGGACTACCAGCGCATCCTTA
>NZ_CBDQZH010000068.1:0-25792 GCF_965341775.1 Streptomyces sp. bgisy159
CGGGTGCGCCGAGCCATCAGGCGCGCGTGTGTCTCGCTGTACCCCCACCAGCCGCAGCCACGTTGTTGGCATTCTGCCATCGGCCCCCCCGGGGGGCGTCCGGATAGCCAATCGCTTGTCCACCACACTGGCCCTGGTGAGTCGGAGTGCTACGTACGCTGTGTACGGCTGCCGCTTTGGTGGACTGGGTACTGAGCCTGAGCCCATGACGGCAGGTAGGTAGGTGCATCAGACTTGAGCCTCTCATCTGTACGACTCAGGGTCGTCTTCGGCGGTGACCTGCGATCGAGTGAGTGACCGCGTGCCGTGCGGTGGTACAACTGGTGCATCAGTTCAGTAGTGAAGAATCCCAGCTATTCGAGCAGCACTCCACTAAGATGATGTGCTGACAGCTTGTGCAAGCGAGTGGGGGCAAAAACATGGTTGGGTGGGAACAGCTCGCATACAAGGTCGCCACTGGTGCACTCCGTTCCGCTGCTTCTGCCGCTGTAAGGTCTGCGCTAGCGCCGAAGTCGGGCGCACTGATCGTAACTGGAGGATCCACCGGCAGGTTCAGAAATAAGTTGATCCCGGCAGTGGAAATTACGGATCGGGATATCAAGGAATTCGCGAAGCATGTTTCCTCGATCATGGAAACGCTCATGCGAAATGAATATTCAGGTTTGCCTGAATCGGAAGTCAACGCTTCATTTCAAGCGGTCATTGATTCTTTCGCCTCCGTTTCAATTGATGTTTTTGATACCGACTTCGACCCGCGTTTGCATGCTGAGCAGGTTTTGGCGGAGACTCAAGAGAAGGTCTCGAGGATCGGGCTTAGCGAGGCTGGATACAACCTTTACGCTCGCCTAGTGACAGAAGTTTCTGCTCAAGTTCTCAACTTTGTGACGACCTGGCCGTCGTTTCTAGCCAGAGCAAATGTCGAGCAACTCAAGCGTATGACCCAGGTCGCGAAAGAGCTGCGCAACGTTCGCCAATCGGTTATTGATGACGCGAACGCCGCTGAGGTTAGATTCGAGGAAAAGTACTCAGAGGTAGTTGTCGCAAAGCTCGACCAGCTAGAGCTTTTCGGTGTGACACTCTCCCAACCAGACCAGCGAGCCTATCCACTAAGTACTGCTTACATCAGTCTTTCCGTTGCAGAATCCGATAAATCTAATCCTGGGAAAAGCGAATTTGAAAAGGATCTGGTGAGCCTCGGAGTTGAGGGTGCAACTTCCTGGCATGCGGGTGTCGCTGATGTTGGAGGCGAAGTAAGCGGCGGGCTTCGTTCCGAGAGTGCTATCGCTACTTTCCAGCGCATCTTGCTTCGCGGAGACGCAGGGTCGGGGAAAAGTACGCTACTTCGCTGGTTGTCGGTGCATTCTTCGCGCCGCTCGCTTGATGGTGAGCTTCGCAATTTCAATGGCTATATTCCATTTCTGCTACCGTTGCGTCGATTTGCCGATCGCGACCTTCCAGCTGCACACGACTTTCTGAACGAAATTGGCAAGCACCTCGCTGGAGAGATGCCCAGCGGGTGGGTAAATCGCGTTCTTCGGAGTGGACGTGCATTTATTCTGATCGACGGCGTGGATGAGCTGCCCGAGAATCGGCGAGAAGAAGCCAAGGAATGGCTTGATGAGCTACTCGATACCTACCCAACAGCTCGGTATATCGTCACTTCGCGTCCTGCCGCTGCGGAAGAACGATGGCTGAGTCGGCAGAATTTTACATCAGTTGACATGCTGCCGATGAGTAGCTTGGACATCGCGAACTTTGTAAGCCACTGGCACGATGCTGCTCGTTCGTGCTTGCCGGCCGAATCGACTGATGAAGAGATTGACGAACTTGCCCGGTACGAAGGTGAGCTTGCAAAGGCAATTCGCGGGCAGCGCCAGCTTCGTAAGTTGGCATCCAACCCACTCCTATGCGCTCTTCTGTGCACGCTCAGCCGGGATCGGCGTATGCAGCTTCCGCAGGGCCGCATGGAGCTTTACTCGGCAGCCCTTGAGATGCTCCTGGTACGTCGTGATGTTGAGAGGCGTATTAACCATTCCGATGCGCCAAATCTGACACTTAATCAGAAGCAAAGAATTCTGGGCCACTTCGCATACTGGCTTCTACGCAACCAATTGACCGACACCACAGAAGATCAAGCAATTGATCAGGTGCGGTTGGCCTTGGAGTCGATGCCGTCGGTTCACTCTAGCGGTCCCGAAGTATACAAATACTTGATGGTTCGCAGCGGCCTATTGCGACGGCCTGTGGAAGGGCGGGTTGATTTCATTCACCGCACTTTCCTGGAGTACCTCGCGGCTGCGACGATTGTGTCACTCAACGATATTGGTTCACTGGTAAGGAATGCACACCTGGACCAATGGCAGGAAGTCGTCGCCATGGCAGTAGGGCATGCTCGACCAGAAGAATGCAGCAAAATTCTCAATCAGTTGATTGAACGAGGGGAGAATGAGCCGGCAAACATGGCTAGGCTGCACTTGCTTGCCGCTGCTTGTTTGGAAAATGCCGACCAACTTGATCGAGGAACCTATGATCTCGTCAGGCAACATGCCGAGAAATTGATACCCTCTTCTAAGGTTTCTGAGGCGAAGGAACTGGCAGCAGTAGGTGAGTCAGTGCTTCCCCTGTTGCCTCGCTCCGGGCGTCGGCTGCTTGCTCAGCAAGCGGCATCTACCGTTCGGACAGCGAGCTTGGTTGGTGGCGAAGGGGCCCTGGATATTTTGGGCGGTTATGGTTCCGATGGTCGTAAAGCCGTCTACGCGGAACTATCTCGCGCTTGGACTCAATTTGACGTAGATGAGTACGCCAAACGTGTCATGAGTAAATCGCCTATCGCGCGCAGGGAACTCGTGATCGATCACGAGCAATTGCTGCCTGCTCTACGCCACTTTCCCGAATTGGAAACCCTTCAATGTGGCTGCCCTATAAAGAACTATGATTGGCTCGAAAGCTGTCACTCAGTCAGGCATCTTGCGCTCTGGAATAACTCCGAACCAGCCATGGATCGCATTGCTCAACTTCCCAACCTGCGGGGCCTCGCTCTGGGAAGCTTTGATCCGGAAGAGGGGAACTTTCAGAGTCTCGGCCAGTTGCAGAACCTCGTCACCCTGACGCTGCACATCAAAGACTCTGCGCCATTTGACTTCAACAGATTCCCTGCCCTCGAGAATCTGAGGCGTCTCCAAATCGGATCTGCTGGTCCGGTGACTGGATTCGCACAGAATGATCAATTCGCGAGCCTGGAGTGGGTGACGTTTACGTTTTGTACAGAAGTCGATTTCGCTCAATTCGAAGGTGCTGACAGTCTAATGATGCTTCAGCTAATGCATGTCCAAAATTTCAAAAATGTTGGGGCTCTGAGTGGAATGACCAACCTGCGTGTGGGCGCGTTTTCTGTAAGACAGAAGAACCTCCCCATGCTTGCGGCTATTAAAGACGTGAAATCGCTTAGTGTACTAGTGCGTCGAGGGCGGGCCAATCGCGCCGTGGATCTCTCGCCTTTCACTGGGATGCGCGATGTGCAGATCCGTTTTACTGAGCCGGTTCAACTTGCTGCTCCCGCGTCATCCCTGGGAAAGGGAGTGAAGGTTGTTATGCCGTCTCAATAGGAGGACGGGGCTTTTGGGCGCCTCAACCCACCCTCATATCCCTTCTCTAGCATTACGCGGCCGCTTGCTTTGAGCGCGGCACGGGCGCCGGCCGGGCTGGAGCGGGGCGGAGACAGGAGCGCAGGCCCGGCAGGGGGCCGGGCCGCGCGCGGGGAGCGGAGCGAGCCGCCTTGAACCCGTAGAGAAGGTTGTTACTCAACGGCTGAGCGCGTTGATGATCTTGGAATGGTTCGTCAGAACGGCGGATCGTCCACGCGACCTTGGGTGGTGCTTTGATCAGCGCCCCACGGCGAACTGTGGGGCGATAGGTCGGTGTCGCAGAACAGGAAGGGATTCCGCTGACCTTCCAATCCTGAGGAGTCCTCGCCCCATGCGTTGAGTGCATCGATAGCTCGCTCGCGGTGCTGCCACAGCTCGCTGGTTCCGAGGACCTGTCGGATTACGAACACCAATGCCGCCCTATGGTGCAGCAGCCTGTGATCGTCCAAGAGCGGTATGCAGGCTGAGAGCGCTGCTTCGCTCACGGCACGGTCGGCATCGTTGGCGTATGCGGAAGCTGCTGAGAACAACAACGGTCGGATCTCGCGTATGGCGACCGCCGGCGGATAGTCGTCGAGCGGAAACCCGTGCTGTTGGCCTATCGCATCGGCTGCGTCGGTCACTTCGTTCGCTACCGATGCGATCCAGAGCAGTAGTTCGGCTCGCACGCAGCCTGGGAAGGCTCGGTGGTCCTTGTCGACTGAGCGCAGCGTCCTCGTGTCCGGCAGGATGGCGGCCACGTAGAGCGCCGTGGGTGGTGTCGCTTCGTACAGCGTGTTCTGGTGGTGCAGGACGTTGTGAAGGTCTTCGAGCGCTCTCGTTCTCACATCCTGCTCTGGATCCAGCAGCGCCACCAGTGTCCTGGGCGCGTCTGTGGCTCGCCCGTAAGCATGCTGCAACTCTGCCCAGTCGGTACGGGTGAGTGTGCTCTGTGGGTCGGGTAGATCGGTGGCGAACGGGGACTCGTGGTCGTTTGTCATGTGATCTGCCACAGTGGGGCCGTGTACTGCTCCGGTCGGCTGTTGATGAGCAGGGTGCGGAGGGCGTCCCGCTGCGAGCCGTTGATGTTCAGGGCCTCGGTGAGGTGGCGGAACGTCGTGTGGGTGACTCCGCGGCTTCGGGCCTCCGCCTCGAACTGCTCGACGCCGGCCAGTACCGCTTGGGGGTCGAGCTTCGCCGCCTGCTGGTCCTTGAGCCAGAGGGCCTTGTTGCGCTCGTAGTCGATCTCCGAGAAGCCGCAGACTTCACGGCACAGGGCCTCCACCTCGTCCAAGGTGGTCGTCGCCAGGACCACGCGGGCCAACTCGTTGCGGCTCAGTGCCTCGTCCAGGTCGACTGCGTGGACGGCCGGCCCTTCGTCGGTGAGAGGGATAGGGAGCCCGGCGTCCCGGACTTCGCACGTGCCGCGCACTCCTCGGGCGGTTGCCGCGAGCATGCCGGTGGCCTCGGAAGGGTGCCACTCCAGGACCGGGCTGATGGGCCTCACGTCCTTCGCGGTGAAGGTGTGGACGATTGGACCGAGCAAGCCGAGCAGGTCGTCGAGGGGCAGTTCGCCGTCCAGGCCCGGACCGGCGATCAGCAGCCGGATCGGTGCGTTCGTCTGGCAGCACGCTGCCAGTGTGAGGGCGTCCGCGAGTGGGCTCTTGAGTGTCGGTTCATCGCCCCGGGCCAGCACATCGCCGCCGACGTCCAGGAGGTCGATCGACTCGGGCGCCAGGTGGGTCACCAACTCTTCGAGCTGGCGGGTCACGCCCTCGGCACCCTGCTTCGGGTCGAGCAGTGCGAACGTGTGCGGGAGTTCTGCCGCGAGTCGGGGGAGAGTGGATCCCGCCGGTGCGATGGGGCGGGCCTGCGCCGGCACCTTCCAGACGGCCGGGGTGATCGGCTCCAGGCCTGTGAAGTCGTCGGCTCCTCGCGGGCCCGGTACCGGGTCGATCAGCAAGCGGTCCCACGCGTACGTGAGGATCACCGCCGGATCGCTGTCGTTGCTGTACAGGGCGGCGTGGAGCATGGCGGCGGCGACTGCGTCGCCCCCTCCTCCTGCTGCGACGATCAACCGCGTCATGGGCCCAAGAGTACGGGTTCCGGTGTTGACCACTCACCCTATAGTGGCTAGAGGCCATAGCCACTTGCCGACCATGCGGCACGGGACGAGGAGGGCACATGCCCCAGATCGAGGAGGCTCAGCCGAAGTATCTCCAGATCGCGCACTTCATCCGCGATCAGATTCTTCGGGGTGACCTGCGACCGGGAGACGAGGTTCCCTCGGAACGGCAACTCGCGGCCGACTGGAAGGTGTCCCGGCCGACGGCCGCGCGGGCCTTGGAGGCGCTGAGTCATCAGGGGCTTGTCGAGAAGCGGCAGGGGTCCGGCACCTACGTACGCAGCCTCGAAGTGAACCGGCGGGCCCGCGAGTTGTACGGGCGTGCCCGGCAGACCGGGAAGATCTACACCTCCGGCGAGTACGCCGTCATCACCTCGGCGGGCTGGCTCGACGCCCCGGATCACGTCGCTGAGGCGCTCGGCCTGGTCAAGGACCGTCGAGCCGTGCACCGGCGACGGGTCACCAACAACCAGGACGGGCCCATCACTCTGTCCACCTCGTGGTTCGCGGCAGATGTGGGCCGGCGGGCGCCCAAGCTGACGGATCCGAGGCGGATCCAGGAAGGGACCCTCCTGTACGTCGAGAACATGACCGGTCGCCAGGGCAGTTACGCAGAAGACCGGATGTGCGCCCGTACGGCAACGAACGAGGAAGCCACCGACCTGCATCTGGAGCCCAACTCGCCGGTCCTGATCGTGCATCACGTCGTCTTCGACCTCCAGGACCGGCCGCTGGAGTTCGCCGAAGCCACCTACCCGCCGCACCGCTGGGCGTTCGAGCAGGGCTACCCGCTCTCCTGACGACTCGCCAATCGTGGCGAACCGCTTGCACAGCCCAAGTGGACAATGCCACTATCCAGTAAGTGGCTAAGGCCACTTGATCGGAAGGGGGCATGGCGTGACGAGTCAGCGGCCGGATCGGGGCACGCGCCCAGCGTGCCGAGGGTGCCGGGGGCGCGGATGGAAGCGTGTCGGTTCGCGTACGACCCTGGCACTGGCCACCGCCGCCGACCGCACGCGTGCCACATCGAAACGGCGCTGCCTCGACTGCGACGGCAGCGGCAAGGAGTGAGCGCGGATGGCCTACATGATCGACCGCTGTCCCTCTGAGGACTCACCTCGGCTCGGGGCGATGACCTTGCACCCCGTCGCGGAGTCCATCCCCCGGGCGCGGCGCTGGTTCCGGAAGTTCATCGCCCCGTACGACCCGGTCTGCTCGGTCGACGACTGCGTTCTGATGATCTCGGAGTTGGTGACCAACGCCATCGTCTTCGGGCGGTCGGAGGATCCGTGGCTTGTGCGGGTCGAGTGGTTCCGCGAGGGGGACTCGCTCCGGGTCGAGGTGCACAACCCTGGCTTCCCGGCGAACGTGCGGCGGCGCCGGCCCGATGCCAACGACGCACACGGACGCGGGCTGCTCCTGGTCGACTCCATCGCCGACTCGTGGCACTCCGGGCCCAGCCGCTTCGGCGGGACAGTGGTCTCCTTCATGGTCGATGATGCCTGGACGTCATGACGGGAATGCGCTCCGCCGGGGATGTCCCACCCGTGGCCTTTGTTGCTTCCGGCCAAGCCCCTGCAAGTCTCTGACGTGCTGCTTCCCGCTGACCGGCGGGTGCTGGACGACACCTACCGTGTGAACTGACGCAGCTCTACGCGCGCGGCTGCCGAGTAGCCAGTCGGTAGACCAGGTACGTGAGCCCCAGGATGAAGTCAGCGGCCACCCAGAGCCCGATGATGAGACCCACTCCGATCGTGGTCCCGACGTCGCTCGCGTCGTTGCACAACTCCAACTGGTCGCCAGTCAGCCCCTTGCAGTCTTCCGGTGTGCCGCTGCCGCTTGCCGCGCCTGTGATCACCCAGATGAGGAAGAGGATCTGTACCGCCAGGAAGACCCAGAAGAAGACGCGCCGCCGTTTCCTCGGTGGGGGTGCGGTTGGGGCCTGTCCTGGCGGCTGTCCGGGGGAAGAAGCGCTTTGGGCGGCATTCGGCCATGCGGTCGACTGCTGGGGCGGCGGCGGTTGGTGAGACCTGGGTCCCCATCCCGGTTGCGGCGGCGTCTTCGGGTCCCGGGCACGATGCTGCCTGTTCATGGGCTGCCCCTCTCCGTGTTGCTGCTTCCATCGTGCGCTTCAGGCGCAGTTGTCGCCTGACGACGTAGCAGCAATGGCGCTTGACAGGTCAACCAAGAGCGACGCCAGCGCCCGGACTGTGCTTCCTTCCGCGTTCCTCCGCCGGGAGTCTCGACCCGGTCCGGGGCCATCCTCAAGGACACCATGGTCCTCGCCGGGCGGTCCTCCGAGAAGGCGGCGTTGATCTACCAGCACTCCGACGACGAACGACAGGAAGAGGTCGCCGCCGGCCTCGACGCGACCGTACGCAAGGCGCGGGTCGCCGCAGCCGAGAAGGGGCCCGACAAGCCTTCTGGCACGAATCTGGCACGCGGCGAGTGATCGCAGAGCACAACAAAAAGGCCCGGGTCTCTGACCTGGGCCTTAATCATGGAGCGGGTGACGAGAATCGAACTCGCGCTCTCAGCTTGGGAAGCTGATGTTCTACCATTAAACTACACCCGCGTAAGACACCGACCGGAGTCGGGGTCCGACTGCTTGGTCACTCTACCTCATGGCAGACCCCCGGTGCTGGCACCGCGGGGTCTGAGTGCGTTTCAGGGGTGTTGCGGGGGTGGGATCGGGCTGCGGGGTGCGGGAGTTGGGGCGTACGGTGGCGGGGTTGGAGAGGGGCTCGGCGGGGTCGGAGTGCCGCCTGGAGGGCCGTCCCTTTCATCCCGTAATGTGGCGTTCGTCGTCACGGCATCCCAGCCAGTCGTGACGCGGCTCTTGGGGAAGGGACTCTAGGACTTGATGGAACGCACCCTCGTCCGCTGTGCCGATGGGCACGTGTTCAGCACCACTTCGTTCCCGATGCAGCAGGCCGAGCGGCTCGGCCCCGGGCGGCTCGTCCGATGTCCTCGGTGTGCCCGCCTGCGCAGTGCCGTGCCGGTGAGTCTGCAGAAGCGGTGACACCGGGAGAGACGGTGGAAGGGGTTATCGCCTGAGGTAACGAACGGTTACCGGGTTGGCGCGCGGAGTCGTCCGATGGGGGCGACTCCGCGCGTCTTGCGTATCCTCAGGGCGTGCTTCTCTCAGACAAGGACATCCGGGCCGAGATCGACGCCGGGCGGGTGCGGATCGATCCCTTCGACGAATCCATGGTGCAGCCCAGCAGTATCGACGTGCGCCTCGACCGGTTCTTCCGGGTGTTCGAGAATCACCGGTACCCGCACATCGACCCTTCCGTCGAGCAGGCGGATCTCACCCGGCTCGTCGAGCCCGAGGGTGATGAGCCGTTCATTCTGCATCCCGGGGAGTTCGTCCTCGCCAGCACCTACGAGGTCATCAGCCTGCCCGATGATCTCGCGTCGCGGCTGGAGGGCAAGAGTTCGCTGGGGCGGCTCGGCCTGGTCACCCATTCCACCGCGGGCTTCATCGACCCCGGATTCAGCGGCCATGTGACCCTTGAGCTGTCCAATCTCGCCACCCTGCCGATCAAGCTCTGGCCCGGCATGAAGATCGGGCAGCTGTGCATGTTCCGGCTCAGTTCGCCGGCCGAGCACCCGTACGGCAGCGAGCGGTACGGCTCCCGGTACCAGGGGCAGCGCGGACCCACCGCCTCCCGGTCCTTCCGTAATTTCCACCGCACCCGGGTCTGAGGGTCACGGCGTGAACGACATGAACGGCGCGCGGGAGAATCTGACCTACGAGCGGTTCGGGGCTGCCGTCCGTGAGCTGGCCCAGGTCATCGCCGACGACGGCTATCAGCCGGACATCGTGCTGAGCATCGCGCGCGGTGGCGTTTTCGTCGCCGGTGGACTCGCCTACGCGCTCGACTGCAAGAACATCCATCTGGTGAATGTGGAGTTCTACACGGGCGTCGGCACCACCCTTGAAATGCCCGTTATGCTCGCGCCCGTCCCCAATGTCATTGATTTCTCGGACAAGAAGGTCCTGATCACCGACGACGTCGCCGACACCGGAAAGACGCTCAAGCTGGTCCGTGACTTCTGTCTCGACACCGTCGCCGAAGTGCGCAGCGCCGTCATCTACGAGAAGTCCCAGTCGCTCGTGAAATGCGAGTACGTGTGGAAGCGCACCGACGACTGGATCAACTTCCCGTGGAGTGTCCTGCCTCCCGTGCACAGGTCGGGTGAGGCGCCCAAGGAGAACAGGGAAGCCCTCTGAAGGTTCGCTTCGCGCGTCGGCGGAGAGGAAGGGAGCGCCCATGAGCTGGGTGGCCAACGTGATGGTCGCCGTCGGCCCCGAGGGCGCCCCGAACGCCGAGGCTCTGAGTGACTGGCTGCGGGACGAAGCGCCCCGGCGGGAGCAGCCCGACGTGCTCGGTGTCGGGTGCCTGCGCCTGATCTCCGGCGAGGACTCCGACTGGGGGCGGGGGGGAAGTACCCCGAGTGCGAGGTCTGGGCCGGCGCCCTCGACCACGCCGACCTCGACGCGCTCAGGCGCCGGTTTGCCGAGACGCCCTGGCGGCAGCCGAACGCCGTGCAGCTCCTGGTCCAGGACCAGGAGGAGTCGTTCTTCCGGCTCTGGATGATCCGCGGCGGCGAGCTGCGGCAGTACGCCCCTCTGGAGCCGTCCGAGGAGGACGACGAGTTCTACGCCCACGGACGCCACGGCGCTTGAGCCGGGCCGCGAGTGCAGGGGAGCAGTGAGGGGCCCCGGGGCAGGCCGGGTCGGGTGGTCAGGTCGGGCCGGGCCCCTACCCGCCGTGCCGACGGAACGCCGACGGAACGCCGACGGAACCCCGGCCGCCAAGCCGCTGGGCGCCGCCGCCGTAATGCCGCTGGGCCCCGCCGCCGTAATGCCGCCGGACGCCGCCGGAACGCTAGAACGTGCCCAGCTTCACGATCGACACCAGGGCGATCAGCTGGATCGCCGACGCGCCGAGGGCCTTGGGCCACGGGAGGTCGTGCGAGCGGCTCACCATCATCGTCAGGAGGGTGCCGGCGGCCGCCCAGGTGACCCAGCCCACGCCCTGGACGAAGGTCGCGTCACCGCCGAGGAACATGGCGAAGAGCAGCCGCGGTGCGTCGGTGAGGGACATGATCAGCATGGAGAGGCCGACGGTGGGCTGCCATGCGCCGTTGCCGCCGAGCTGGCGGGCCAGGGTGTGCGTGACCACGCCCAGGACGAAGGAGCTCAGCACCATCGCCACGGCCGTCATCAGGACGATCGGCACCAGGCTGGAGAGCGTCGCGTCGATCGCCTCCTCGCGGGCTCCGTCGAAGCCGAAGACCGCCAGCAGGCCGTACAGGAAGGTCACGATGAGGGCCGGGCCCCACATCGTGTAGTCGCGCATCTGGAGGAACGTCTGCGCGGGGGAGAGGACGATGCCCCTCAGCAGTTCCTTCCAGCGCAGCCGGGGGCCGATCGGGGCGGCCGGGCCCGCCGCGCCGGTCTGGTACGTCTCGCCCTGGGTGTAGCCCTGCCGGCCGCCCTCGTAGCCCTGGGGGAAGCCGGGCGCGCCGGGGCCGCCGCCCCGGCCGTAGGGGGCCTGGTCGTCGATCGAGAACGCCTGGGTGTGGCCCGGGTTGTTCGCGGCGTAGCGGTCCTGCGGGGCGTGCGGGGCGTGGGCGTTGTCGCCGCCGAAGTACTCCGGCTCGTCCGCACCGGGAGCGCCGTGTCCGCTGTGTCCGCCGTGTCCGCCGGGTGCGCCGTGCGCACCCTGGCCGCCCGTGGGTCCCTGTCCGCCAGGTCCGCCAGGTCCGCCGTAACTGCCGCCGTAGCCACCGCCGTACGGCGGCTGCCCGCCGCCCCGGTACTGGGGGTACGCCGGCTGCGGGGCCTGCGGCGTCGGCGGATAGCCGTACGACGGGGCCTGGGGCGCCTGCTGCCCGTGCGGGGGGTGTTGCGGTCGCGCTTGCGGGGCGCGGTCGTCCCGGCCGCCGCGTCCGATCCTGAATCCAGCCACGTCATCGAACGTACCTGGTCGCCGGGGAGGAGGCGCGGGAGCCCGGCATACGGGGGCCCTTTGCTGCCGACCTGTGACATCCCCTAAGGGGCAACCTGAGGAGCACCTGAGGGGCGCCTGAGGAGCCCCTGGTGAGCGCCCCGGGGAATACCCGGAGCGATTTCGCCCAGCGGGAGCCGGGGAACGGCGATGCCCCCCGCCGTCGTCGGCAGGGGGCATCAACGGCCTTCGGAGGGCGGTTACTTCACCGGCTCCGGCTCCGGCTCGTTCTCCTCCTCCGCGTCGCCCGCCGGGTCGACCGGCGTCTTGACGGAGTCCAGGAGCAGTTGGGCGACGTCGACGACCTGGATGGACTCCTTGGCCTTGCCGTCGTTCTTCTTGCCGTTGACCGAGTCGGTCAGCATGACGAGGCAGAACGGGCAGGCCGTGGAGACGATGTCCGGGTTGAGGGACAGGGCCTCGTCGACGCGCTCGTTGTTGATGCGCTTGCCGATCCGCTCCTCCATCCACATCCGCGCGCCGCCGGCGCCGCAGCAGAAGCCCCGCTCCTTGTGGCGGTGCATCTCCTCGTTGCGCAGGCCCGGGACCTTGCCGATGATCTCGCGCGGGGGCGTGTAGATCTTGTTGTGGCGGCCCAGGTAGCACGGGTCGTGGTAGGTGATGATGCCCTCGACCGGGGTCACCGGGATCAGCCGGCCCTCGTCCACCAGGTGCTGGAGCAGCTGGGTGTGGTGGATGACCTCGTAGTCGCCGCCGAGCTGCGGGTACTCGTTGCCGAGGGTGTTGAGGCAGTGCGGGCAGGTGGCGACGATCTTCTTCGCCGACTTCGGCTTGGCGGACTCGGCGACGACCTTGCCCTCGTCGTCCAGCTCCTCGCCGAACGCCGTGTTCAGGGCCATCACGTTCTCCATGCCGAGCTCCTGGAACAGGGGCTCGTTGCCGAGGCGGCGGGCGGAGTCACCGGTGCACTTCTCGTCGCCGCCCATGATCGCGAACTTCACGCCCGCGATGTGGAGCAGCTCGGCGAAGGCCTTGGTGGTCTTCTTTGCCCGGTCCTCCAGCGCGCCCGCGCAGCCGACCCAGTACAGGTACTCGACCTCGGACAGGTCCTCGATGTCCTTGCCGACGACCGGGACCTCGAAGTCGACCTCCTTGGTCCACTCCAGGCGCTGCTTCTTGGCCAGGCCCCAGGGGTTGCCCTTCTTCTCCAGGTTCTTGAGCATGGTGCCCGCCTCGGACGGGAACGCGCTCTCGATCATCACCTGGTAGCGGCGCATGTCGACGATGTGGTCGATGTGCTCGATGTCGACGGGGCACTGCTCGACGCAGGCGCCGCAGGTGGTGCAGGACCACAGGACGTCCGGGTCGATGACGCCGTTCTCCTCGGCGGTGCCGATGAGGGGGCGCTCGGCCTCCGCCAGAGCCGCGGCGGGCACGCCGGCCAGCTGCTCCTCGGACGCCTTCTCCTCGCCCTCCATGGTCTTGCCGCCGCCGGCCAGCAGGTACGGGGCCTTGGCGTGGGCGTGGTCCCGCAGCGACATGATCAGCAGCTTGGGGGAGAGCGGCTTGCCCGTGTTCCAGGCGGGGCACTGCGACTGGCAGCGGCCGCACTCGGTGCAGGTGGAGAAGTCCAGCAGGCCCTTCCAGGAGAACTGCTCGACCTGCGAGACGCCGAAGACGTCGTCGTCGCCCGGGTCCTCGAAGTTGATCGGCTTGCCGCCGGAGGTCATCGGCAGCAGCGCGCCGAGCGAGGTCGCGCCGTCGGCGTTCCGCTTGAACCAGATGTTCGGGAAGCCGAGGAAGCGGTGCCAGGCCACACCCATGTCGGTCTTCAGGGCCACCGTGATCATCCAGATGAAGGACGCGGCGATCTTCAGACCGGCGAACAGGTAGGTGAGGTTCTGCAGCGTGGAGAGGTCCATGCCCTCCAGCCACGAGACGACCGGGTAGGAGATGAAGAAGGACGCCTCGTAGCCGTCGACGTGGTGCTGCGCGCCCTCCAGGGCGTGCAGCATGAAGATGCAGGTGCCGACGACGAGGATGACCGCCTCGACGAAGTAGGCCTGACCGGTGTTGGAGCCGGCGAAGCGGGACTTGCGGCCCGGCCTGCCGGGCCGGGACAGCTGCCGGATGGCGATCAGGATCAGGATGCCGACCACCGTCATGGTGCCGATGAACTCGACGAAGACGTTGTACGGCGCCCAGTCGCCGATGACGGGCAGCACCCAGTCGGCGACGAAGAGCTGGCCGATGGCGTTCACGATGGTCAGCAGCAGCGTGTAGAAGCCGATCGCCACGAACCAGTGCGCGAAACCGACGATGCCCCAGCGGTTCATCCTGGTGTGGCCGAGGAACTCCCTGGCCAGAGTCAGGGTGCGCAGGACGGGGTCGTTGGTCCGGGCGCCCGCCGGCAGGGGCTGGCCGAGCATCAAGAAGCGGAAGATCTGCAGGATGGCTCGGCCGAACAGGGCGATGCCGACTGCCATGAGGACCATCGACACGATGATCGCGGCGAGTTGCATGGGGTGGCTCCTCGGGCCTGCGAGGGAGATTACTAAGCGGTAACTTATGCAGTCCGTCCGAGACTACCCGCATCCCCCGCCGCACTGTAGTCAGCCGTGCGGTGATCTGTGTCGCTGAGGCAGACCTGAGCGCCGGGGGCGGGGGGTGGGCGGGTGTGTGGGCGCGCGGGCGGGCGGTGCTTCCCAGGATGCCGCACTGGTGGGGGTGGGGCGGGGATCGGCGGACGTCGCACCGGGTGCCCGCGCCGGGTGGCGTGGGGAGGGGCGGCTCCCGTTGCGATCCGATCGTGTTATTCATACCGAATTGGTACATTTCGCCCTAACGTGTATCCGTGCTCTACGGAATCGCCTCCGCCACCGCCGCCCTGCTCCTGGCCGCCTCCCTCGCCGCGCTGCTGCGTGTGCCCGCCCTGCGGGTGGGACTCGTCGACCGGCGGCAGCGCCAGCGGCGGGTGCCGCTGGCCGGCGGGGTCGCCGTGGCGGGCGCCACCTGCGCCGTCGCCTGGGTCGGGGACAGCGGCGGATACGCGCCGCTCGGACCCGGGGTGGGTGCCCTGCTGACGGCCGCCGCCGTGGTGGCCGGGCTGGGGCTGGTCGCCGACGCGTGGCGGCTGCGCACGCGCTTCCTGATCGTCGGTACGGCGGTCGCGGCCACCTGCGTCATGCCGTACGGGGATGTCGGCGTCCTCGGCGGCATCCTCGCGGCGGGATGGGTGACCGTCGTGGCGCTCGCCTTCCGGTCGCTCGACCACGCGGACGGGGTGGCCGGGGCCGTCGGGGTGATCACCGCGTTCGGGGCGGCCGCCTGCGCGGCGGCGGAGGTGCTCGACGGACTCGCGGTACTGCTGAGCGTGCTGGCCGCGGTGCTGACCGGCTTCCTGATGCACAACTGGCCGCCGGCGCGGGTCGGCCTCGGCGCCTGCGGGTCGCTGTTCTCGGGGTTCCTGGTCGCCGGTGCGGGCGTGCACGCGCGCGTGGGACACGATCCGGTGGCCGGGGCGGGCGTGCTGTTCGCCCTCACCGCGGTGGCCGTGGTCGACGCCGTCGTGGTCGTCGTCGCGCGCCGCGTCGCCGGGCGGCCGCTCCTGCGCGGCGGCCCGGACCATCTCGGCCACCGGTTGCGGCGGCTCGGCCTCACGCCGCCGGGTGCCACCGTCCTCCTGACCGTGGCCGCCTTCGCCGCCGTACTCGTCGCCGTGCTGGCACACGGCGGCTGGCTCGGACCTCGCAGCACTCTGTGGGTGGCGGGCGGCGCGGCCCTGCTGACGCTCGCCATGCTCCGGGTGCCCGGCCCGTCCGCCCGCCGCCGGCCCGTGCCTCGCCCCGGCGCCGGTCGGCAGCACCGAGCCGTGCCGCGGGGGGAAGCGGGGGCGGGCCGGGAATCCGGCTGGGAGCGTGGGTCCGGCTCGGGACGTGGGTCCGGGTGGGGACGTGGGTCCGGGTGGGGACGTGGTCCTGGCTTCGGGCGTGGAGGTGCTTGGGCACCACGGGGCGGTGCCTGGGCGGGGGGTGGTGCTTGGGCGCGTGGCAGTGCTTGGGGGCGTGGCGGCGGCTCGGGCCGTGGGGCGGCCGTGGGTGCCGGGAGCGTCCTGGGCCGGGAAGCCGCGCCGAGCGGTAGGGGTGCTGTCGTGGACGGTGGGGGTGCGGTGGGTGGCGCTACCGGCCCGGATCATGCGGGGGCCCAGGGTCGTGGAACCGTCTACGGACGCGGAGCCGTTCTCGGGTGTGAGGTCGGCGTCGGCCCGGGTCCTGAAGCCGTACTGGCCCCGGAGCCCCTTCTCGGCGGCGAGCCTGCCCCCGTGCAGCCTGCCCCCGTGCAGCCTGCCCCCGTGCGGCCCGCCCCGGTGCAGCCCGCCGCTGGGCAGCCCGCCCCGAGGCAGCCTGCCGCGGGGCTCGGCCCGGCCTCGGGTGGCTGCGAGCCTGTGCCTTCCCCCGCACCTGACCGGACCTATGAGGTCGCCGAGTCGCGCGAGGCCGGAGAGGGCCGCGGACCCGGTCGCCGCTGGGAGCCCGCCCAGGCGTCGTGAGTGAGGTGTGTGCCGCGCGGGGAGGTGGGGGAGGGGGCTTCGGCGGGGACGGTTCGGCTCAGAACGGGGGCGGGCCGGGGCCGACCGGGAGCGGGTTCTCGTCCGGTCCGGCCCTTCGTCCGGTCCGGCCCTTCGTCCGGTCCGGCCCTTCGTCCGGTCCGGCCCTTCGTGCGGTCCGGTCCCTCGTCCGGGCCTGGCGTTCGTCCGGGCCGGGGGGTCGTCCGGGCCTGGCGTTCGTCCGGGCCGGGGGGCGTGCGGGCCGGGGGGCGTCCGTCGGGTGGGCTCCGGACCTCGCCGCGGCACCCTCCGCCCGCCCGTGAGGGGACCCGTACTCCCGCGCCCCGTCGTGTGACCCGCGTCCCTTCCTCGGCCCACCGCGCATACAGCCCCCGGCACGGGCAACCCGCCGCCTCCGCGGCCGGCCGCCCCCTTCCCCCTCGGCCGTCCTCCCCCGCCCCGCCGTTCAGCCCCCGGTCCTCGCCGACCACCTCCACGCGTCAAGCCGTCGACACTCCCGGGCACACCACCCCCTCACCCGCCCCCTCCCGCCCGCCTCCCGTAAAACCCCAGCTCAGAACGCCCCTCTCCGCCCCTTGCGTGTAAGGAGGGGATAAGAGTTGAGCCTCGTCGGCTCAGGTCTGTTGACCGGCGGCGGCGGGTCGTGCACACTTGAGCCTGTTCCACTCAAGTCAGCTGGAGGAATCAACCATGGCACGTGCGGTCGGCATCGACCTGGGCACGACTAACTCCGTCGTCAGCGTTCTGGAGGGCGGCGAGCCCACCGTCATCACCAACGCCGAGGGTGCCAGGACCACGCCGTCCGTCGTCGCCTTCGCGAAGAACGGTGAGGTGCTCGTAGGTGAGGTGGCCAAGCGCCAGGCCGTCACCAACGTGGACCGGACCATCCGCTCCGTGAAGCGCCACATGGGCACGGACTGGAAGATCGAGCTCGACGGGAAGCCCTTCAACCCGCAGCAGATCTCCGCGTTCATCCTCCAGAAGCTGAAGCGCGACGCCGAGGCGTACCTGGGCGAGAAGGTGACCGACGCGGTCATCACCGTCCCGGCGTACTTCAACGACTCCGAGCGCCAGGCGACGAAGGAGGCCGGTGAGATCGCCGGTCTGAACGTCCTGCGCATCGTCAACGAGCCCACCGCGGCCGCGCTCGCGTACGGCCTCGACAAGGACGACCAGACGATCCTCGTCTTCGACCTCGGCGGCGGCACCTTCGACGTGTCCCTGCTGGAGATCGGCGACGGTGTCGTCGAGGTGAAGGCCACCAACGGTGACAACCACCTCGGTGGTGACGACTGGGACCAGCGCGTCGTCGACTACCTGGTCAAGCAGTTCCAGTCCGGCCACGGCGTCGACCTGTCCAAGGACAAGATGGCGCTGCAGCGGCTGCGCGAGGCCGCCGAGAAGGCGAAGATCGAGCTGTCCTCGTCCACCGAGACCTCGATCAACCTGCCGTACATCACGGCGTCCGCCGAGGGCCCGCTGCACCTGGACGAGAAGCTCACCCGCGCCCAGTTCCAGCAGCTGACCGCGGACCTGCTGGAGCGCTGCAAGACGCCGTTCCACAATGTGATCAAGGACGCCGGCATCCAGCTCGGCGAGATCGACCACGTGGTCCTCGTCGGCGGCTCCACCCGCATGCCGGCCGTCGCCGAGCTCGTCAAGGAGCTGACCGGCGGCAAGGAGGCCAACAAGGGTGTGAACCCGGACGAGGTCGTCGCCATCGGCGCCTCGCTCCAGGCCGGTGTCCTCAAGGGCGAGGTCAAGGACGTCCTGCTCCTCGACGTCACCCCGCTGTCCCTCGGTATCGAGACCAAGGGCGGCATCATGACCAAGCTGATCGAGCGCAACACGACGATCCCGACCAAGCGCTCGGAGATCTTCACCACGGCCGAGGACAACCAGCCGTCGGTGCAGATCCAGGTCTACCAGGGCGAGCGTGAGATCGCGGCCTACAACAAGAAGCTCGGTATGTTCGAGCTGACCGGTCTGCCCCCGGCGCCGCGCGGCGTCCCGCAGATCGAGGTCTCCTTCGACATCGACGCCAACGGCATCATGCACGTGACCGCGAAGGACCTGGGCACGGGCAAGGAGCAGAAGATGACCGTCACCGGCGGCTCCTCGCTGCCGAAGGACGAGGTCGACCGCATGCGCCAGGAGGCCGAGCAGTACGCGGAGGAGGACCACCGCCGCCGCGAGGCCGCCGAGGCCCGCAACCAGGGCGAGCAGCTGGTCTACCAGACCGAGAAGTTCCTCAAGGACAACGAGGACAAGGTCCCCGGCGAGGTCAAGACCGAGGTCGAGGCCGCCGTCGCCGAGCTGAAGGAAGCCCTCAAGGGCGAGGACACCGCCGCGATCCGCACCGCCACCGAGAAGGTCGGCGCCGTGTCGCAGAAGGTGGGCCAGGCGATGTACGCCGACGCCCAGACGGCCCAGGCCGCGGGCGACGGTGCCGCCGCCGGCGGCGAGGCCCCGAAGGCCGACGACGACGTCGTGGACGCCGAGATCGTGGACGACGAGCGCAAGGACGGTGCCGCGTGACGGAGGAGACCCCGGGCTTCGAGGAGAAGCCCGACGTCCCCTCCGGCGCGACCCCTGACGACGCCGAGCCGAAGGCCGCGACCCCGCCGAACGGCGAGGGAGCGGCCCCGGCCGGGGACGAAGCAGCAGACGCGGGCCTGCTGGCCCAGCTGGACCAGGCTCGCATGGCGCTCGGTGAGCGCACGGCGGATCTGCAGCGCCTCCAGGCGGAGTTCCAGAACTACCGCCGCCGGGTCGAGCGCGACCGGATCGCGGTCAAGGAGATCGCCATCGCGAACCTCCTGACCGAACTCCTGCCCGTGCTCGACGACATCGGCCGGGCGCGGGAACACGGCGAGCTGGTCGGCGGCTTCAAGTCCGTCGCCGAGTCGCTGGAGACCGTGGCCGCCAAGATGGGCCTGCAGCAGTTCGGCAAGGAGGGCGAGCCCTTCGACCCGACGATCCACGAGGCGCTGATGCACAGCTACGCGCCGGACGTCACCGAGACGACCTGCGTGGCGATCCTGCAGCCCGGGTACCGGATCGGCGAGCGCACCATCCGCCCCGCGCGGGTGGCGGTGGCCGAGCCGCAGCCCGGCGCCCAGACGGTCAAGGCGGCCGACGAGGCGGCGGACAAGAGCGAGTCGGCCGACACCGAGGAGAGCGGTGGCCCGGACGAGGGCTGACGGGAAGACCGAGGAGAACCGCGGAGAGGGGGTACGGCGAGGATGAGCACCAAGGACTTCATCGAGAAGGACTACTACAAGGTCCTCGGCGTGCCCAAGGACGCCACCGAGGCCGAGATCAAGAAGGCGTACCGCAAGCTCGCCCGCGAGTACCACCCGGACGCCAACAAGGGCAACGTCAAGGCGGAGGAGCGCTTCAAGGAGATCTCCGAGGCGAACGACGTCCTCGGCGACCCCAAGAAGCGCAAGGAGTACGACGAGGCACGCGCCCTGTTCGGCAACGGCGGCTTCCGCCCCGGGCCGGGCGGGGGCGGCGGCTCCTTCAACTTCGACCTGGGCGACCTCTTCGGAGGCGGCGCCCAGGGTGGCGCGGGCGGCGCGGGTGGCGGCGGTTTCGGCGGCGGCATCGGCGATGTCTTCGGTGGCCTGTTCAACCGGGGCGGTGCCGCGGGCACGCGGACCCAGCCCCGGCGCGGCCAGGACATCGAGTCCGAGGTCACCCTCAGCTTCACGGAGGCCATCGAGGGCGCCACGGTGCCGTTGCGGATGTCCTCACAGTCCCCCTGCAAGGCCTGTTCCGGGACCGGCGACAAGAACGGCACGCCGCGCGTGTGCCCGACCTGCGTCGGCACCGGGCAGGTCGCCCGGGGCTCGGGCGGCGGCTTCTCGCTGACCGACCCGTGCCCGGACTGCAAGGGCCGCGGGCTGATCGCGGAGAACCCCTGCCCCGACTGCAAGGGCAGCGGACGCGCCAAGTCGTCGCGCACCATGCAGGTCCGCATCCCCGCCGGGGTGACCGACGGGCAGCGGATCCGGCTGCGCGGCAAGGGCGCGCCCGGTGAGCGCGGCGGTCCGGCCGGCGACCTCTACGTCGTCGTGCACGTCGGCGCCCACCCGGTGTTCGGCCGCAAGGGCGACAACCTCACGGTGACCGTGCCGGTGACGTTCACCGAGGCCGCGCTCGGCGGGGAGATCAAGGTCCCCACGCTCGGCGGCCCGTCCCTGACCCTGAAACTGCCGCCCGGCACCCCCAACGGCCGCACCATGCGGGCCCGCGGCAAGGGCGCGGTCCGCAAGGACGGCACGCGCGGGGACCTGCTGGTCACCGTCGAGGTGAGTGTTCCCAAGGACCTGTCGGGGAAGGCTCGTGACGCGCTGGAGGCGTATCGCGAGGCGACCGCGGGCGAGGACCCGCGGGCGGAGCTGTTCGAGGCCGCGAAGGGAGCATGACGCAGATGGACGGCCGTCGACGTAACCCGTACGAGCTGACCGAGGAGACCCCGGTCTACGTCATCTCGGTGGCTGCCCAGCTCTCCGGACTGCACCCGCAGACGCTGCGCCAGTACGACCGCCTGGGCCTGGTCTCCCCCGACCGGACCCCCGGGCGGGGCCGGCGGTACTCGGCCCGCGACATCGAACTGCTCCGCCAGGTGCAGGCGCTGTCGCAGGACGAGGGCATCAACCTGGCCGGCATCAAGCGGATCATCGAACTGGAGAACCAGGTCGCCGCGCTGCAGTCCCGGGTCGCCGAGCTGGAGGCGGCGCTGGACGGCGCGGCGGCGGCCATGCAGCAGCGCGAGGCGGCGGTGCACGCGTCGTACCGCCGCGATCTGGTGCCGTACCAGGAGGTGCAGCAGACCAGCGCGCTGGTGGTGTGGCGGCCGAAGAAGGCCAAGGACTGAAGCCGCCGCCACTCGTCACGCCACTCGTCACGGGGGCCGTTACGGCGGCCGCGCGTCGGCGCACAGCAGGGCCCGGAGTCCCGTCCGACTCCGGGCCCTTCGCGTTGGTCCCCCGGGCCCTGCGCGTTGGTCCCCGGGCGGTCGTGGGGTGCTGCGGGCGGCCCGCTCGGCTGGCCGGGTTCGTTCGTACCTGTGAACGGATCGGGCGCGGGCGCCGCCGTGGCGAACGGGAGGAGGACCGGACGGGTGGAGCGCAGGAGTGGTGAACGTGTCGCGGAACTGGCCCGCCGAAGAGGGGGCCTTGAGGTGATTTGCACCGAATTGGGCTTGCTTTCCTGCGTCTTCGGCCGCTGAGCGGAGGGTGATGTTGCCATCTCGTTAAGTGATTTCGCTTGACGCCGGTATGCGCTGACGCGTTGTCTTTTCAGACACCTGGGACGTCATGTCGTACCCATGTCCACACGCACCCCTGAAGTGAGCCCCTGAATGCGTCGAATAGCCCTCACTGTGGTCGCCTCCACGATGACCCTCTCGCTCGCCGGCTGCGGGATGCTGAGCGCGGCGGAGGACGGTGCCGAGGCGAGTCCGACCAAGGGCAACGACGTCACCGTGGGCGTCCTGATGCCGGAGAAGACGAACACCCGCTACGAGGAGTTCGACTACCCCATCATCAAGGCGAAGGTGGCCTCGCTCACGGGCAACAAGGGCAAGACGGTGTACGCCAACGGCGAGGCGAACTCCGACAAGCAGATCGAGCAGATGCAGAAGATGATCTCCGACAAGGTGGACGTCATCCTGCTCGACGCCGTCGACTCCAAGGCCATCGCGGGCACCGTGAAGGAGGCCAAGGAGGCCGGTATCCCGGTCATCGCCTACGACCGGCTCGCCGAGGGCCCGATCGACGCCTACGTCTCCTTCGACAACGAACTCGTCGGGGAGGTACAGGGCCGCTCCCTGATCGAGGGCATGGGCTCTCCCGAGGTCACTGACAACATTGTCATGATCAACGGCTCGCCGACCGACCCGAACGCCGGGCAGTTCAAGCAGGGCGCGCTCTCCGAGCTCAACGGCCGGGTCACCATCGCGGCCAGCTACGACACCGACGGCTGGAAGCCGGAGCTCGCCGAGCAGGAGATGGCCGAGGCGATCGACAAGATCGGCAAGAGCAAGATCGGCGGTGTCTACTCCGCCAACGACGCCATGGCCGGCGGCATCATCAAGGCCCTCAAGGACGCCGGCGTCACCGAGCTGCCGCCGATCACCGGCCAGGACGCCGAACTCGCCGCCGTGCAGCGCATCATCGCCGGCGAGCAGTACATGAGCGTCTACAAGTCCTACCCGCAGGAGGCCGAGGCCGCCGCGGAGATGGCCGTCGCCAAGGTCCAGGGCCGCGACATCCAGTTCGACGCCCTCACCCGCGACCGGGTCGACAGCCCCACCCACAAGAAGATCCCGGCGCAGCTGGTGACGGTGGTCGCGCTGACCAAGAGCAACATCAAGGACACCGTCATCGCGGACGGCATCTACAAGGTCTCCGACATCTGCACCAGCGAGTACAAGAACGCCTGCCAGGCCCTGAAGCTGAAGTGACGCGGGCCGTCCCCGGCCGATGACACCGGCCGCCCCGGCCGTCGGCGCCGGTGTCCGGCCGAACCCCCGCACAGGGGTGGATTTCCGGCCCGGGCCCCTGGGGAGCCGTGTTGCGGAGCCGCTCCTCGCCGCGCATAGTTGCGCTGCGGAAGAGGCGTACAGCGGGGGTGGAATGGGCGATGGCCGGGCGCGGGGCGCAGGAGCATCCTCACGGTGCCGACCGGCTGTGCGAGGCCGGGGACCGGGTGTACTCCCGGGCCGTCCGACGGGGGCGGGTGCCGCGCCGTGACGCCGAGCCGGTGCCCTGTCTGCTGGAGCTGGCCCTGCTGCACCCGGACCCCGACGACATGGACTGGCTGGTGCCGACCTCCCCGCAGGAGGTCATGACCCGGCTGCTGCGCGGGGTGCACGACGAGGTGAGCGCCAGCCAACGGCGCGTGGGCGCCGCTGTGGCGGCCGTCGAGTGGTACGCCGGGCTGGGCGGCCCGGCGTCGGCCGGCGGCCCCGGAGAGGGGCAGGCGATCCGCGTCCTGGACGGCCTGACGCGCATCCAGGCGGCCATGGACGAGGCGACCCAGGCGTGCACCACCGAGGTGCTCACCGTGCAGCCCGGCGGCATCCGCCGCGAGGACGAGCTCGCGGAGGGGCTGCACCGGGCGCTGGCGCTGCGCGGGCGGGGCGTGCGGATGCGGGACCTGTACAACCACGTCGCCCGGCACGGGCAGGGGCTGCTGAACTACCTGGAGCTGATGGGCGGGACGGTCGAGGCGCGCACCATGGACGAGGTCGTCGACCGGCTGATCCTGTTCGACCGGACCGTCGCCTTCATCCCCGCCAACCCCGAGCGCACCATGGCGCTGGAGCTGCGTCACCCGGCGCTCGTCTCCTACCTGGTGACGGTGTTCGAGCGGCTGTGGCGGCTGGCGATCCCGCTGTCGGCCCCGCTGCCCGACACCGGTATCGAGGGCATCTCGCACCGGGAGCAGTCCATCGCCGCGCTGCTCGCGGAGGGCCACCAGGACGCGGTGATCGCGGAGCGGCTGGGCATCAGTGTGCGGACCTGCCGGGCGCACATCGCGCGGCTGTCGGAGACGTTGGGGGCGGCGAGCCGTGCGCAGTTGGGTGTGCGGATCGCGCAGGTGGGGCTGGACGGACCGCCCGTCGGCCCGCTGACCGTTCCCGGCCGGCGCTCCCCGACAGTCCGGTGAGACCCCCGACAGTCCGGTGAGACCCCCGGCCGTCCGGTGAGACCCCCGGCCGTAGGGTGCGAGTCCCCGGCCGTCTGATCGGGACTCACGGCCCGTCCGGTGTGGCTCACGGCCCGTCCGGTGTGACCTCCTGCCGTCCGGTGCGGGTCGCGGTCAGTTCTCCTGTTTCAGAATCCCCGACTGCGCTATGAGGTAGCCGAGTTGGGCCCGGCTGCCGCTGCCCAGCGCGTTGGCCAGCTTGGCGATGTGGGCCCGGCAGGTGCGTACGTTCATGCCCAGGCGGCGGGCTATGGCCTCGTCGACGTGACCCTCGACGAGCAGCTTGGCTATCGAGTGCTGTATCTCCGTGATGCCGTCGGGCGCCGTCTCGTACGGGGCGCCGGCGGTCAGCGGCACCGCCCGGTCCCACATGAACTCGAACACCTTGATCAGGTACCGGACCAGCCCCGGATGCCTGAGCTCCAGGGCGACCTTCTGGTCGTCGCGGATCGGGATGAAGGCGACGGCCTCGTCGCAGATGACGAGCCGCTCGACCAGCCCGTCGATGGTCCGGTGCTCCGTCTTGCCGTCGGAGAGCCGGGCCACGTAGTCCAGCCTCTCCGGGCTGTACCGGGCGGTGTGCGGATAGAGGGTCCTGATGCGGACCCCCCGCTCGATCAGGGGCCGGTCGCGGCCCAGCCCCTGTATCAGGCTCTGTTCGGGGCGGTGGCCGCTCGGCTGGACCGTGAGCATCTCGGTCTGGCACTGGGCGGTCGCCAGGTTGAGCGCCTCGTTGATGCGGGTACTGCCCTCCAGCACGGTGATCGAGCCGCCCGTCGTGGTCTGGGCGCTGATGGTCATGAATGGCTCGAAGACGTCGGACAGTTCAATGGACAACCGTCTGCGCTCGGAAATCTCGTGCTCTATGGGATTGAGCCGCTGGGCGAGAGCGACCGCCGGGGGTATGGGGCGCAGCCAGTCAGGGTCGTCCGGGTCGGGGTGCAGGAGGGCGAACTCCATCAGGCACGGAGCCGCCTGCACGTCCGTTCGCGCAATGCGTCCCGCCCGCAGGGCGTTCGCATAAAGTCGGCCACCCTCCTCGCACAGCTCGGTCACCGCATGGGGATGTGTGGCCTTAGTCCGACTCGTCACCAAATCTCCACCCCCCAGGGTCCTGAACGTGCAGGAACATGATGCATCGATTGTGTGGCCATGACGTGCCCGAATGAGCCATCGTCGTACTCGACGGGGGAAGAGGGGACCTTCAAGTGAGGACGAAGCCGACTATGCGTAACAGAATGCTTCGCTCGGTGCTTGTCGCCGCCTTCTCCGCCGTAGTGGCTGTCGGAACCGTGCATGGCCTCTCCGGCTCGAAGGGCGACAACCGGGCGGACAGTGTCTGGCCGATAGCTCCGAAGGAGCATGTGGTCGCGGACAGTGTCTGGCCGGCGAGCGTCATGGACTCGGAGCGCTGACGTGACCACTCCACCCGACGATCGCTCCTTCCGTCGTGAGATGGCCACCGCCTACCGCTCCGGCTGGCACTTCATCGACCTGGTCACCGCCATCCCCCACAGCGGTGACTCGCTGATGGTGACCGTGTTCGGCGAGCCGGTCGTGGTGACGCGGGACGAGGACGACGACGTACGGGCGTACCGGTGTCTGCGGCGGCCTCGGGGGGCGCCGCAGCCCGTGCGGTGTGCCATCCGGTACGGAATGATCTTCGTGAACCTCGACCAGCGCGACCATCAGCTCGTGGAGGCGGCCCCCCCACCCGCCCCGCGCACCATCTCAGCCACCCCCCGCAGTGCCTGACGCGATTCCCCCGTCG
>NZ_CBDQZH010000069.1:0-24981 GCF_965341775.1 Streptomyces sp. bgisy159
CAAGCGTCTTGGTGGTCTCCCGCAGGTACGGGTACTTGTGGTCGAAGATCAGCCACGCGCTGGCCTCCTCCCCCCGCTGTTCTCGGGTCCAGAACGCTGGCAGCGTCGGCAGATCCGGTAGCGCCCGCAGGATGTGGCGAGCGCAGAAGTCGGAGCCCAGCCACATGTGGGCAACGGTGTTCAGCCCGGGTGCAGCCTCCCGGCTGACCGCGGAGGCAGCAAGCCGCTCGTACGCCTTGAGATCGCTGCGCGTCTCGTAAAGAGCCTGGTCATCAGCCTGCAGGGCGTCGTCATAGTTGCTGACGGCCCACAGAATTCCGTAGGTGAGGTCATCCAGTTCGTAGGCCGTAGGGGCGGTGACTTCGGGCACGCCGCCATTCCTTGTGAGCCTTGTGCGAGCCGCGCGGCCGTCCAGGACGTAGAACGTCGAGGCGCTCCCTGTGTCGACTGCCCCGACCAGCAGACCGCGATGCGGTCGCGCCAGGAACTCCTCCGCGCGACGCTGGTCAGGCACACTCACGATCACCCTGCCCCCCTCTACACGCGCGGCATGGATCTGGAGCGAAAGCTGGGAGCCGAGCATGGAACGGCCTCCCGGGAGAAGCGCGTGCCAGTCGACACCGAACTCAGGGGCAGGTCGAGACAACCGAAGTCCGGACCAACTCTCGGTCGCACTCCGCGCGAAACCGAATGGATCTTCTGCGATCGCCGCGGACGCCGCCATGGGAAAGCCAGCCACCGCCGCTGCACCGATCCCCGCACCGGCGCGCAGGAGCGCGCGTCGATCGAGTGCCACGAGCACCACCGTTCCATCGTCTAGACGTCGAGGGACGAAGATCCCTTCGCCGTCAGACGGTGCCGTCTGAAAGACGGTACTGGCCAGGTCCAACGATGTATCGGATACATGGGGCGCGGAATCGGATACATGGCTGGACCCAGGGACGTCCTGGTTGATCTCCCGCCAAAGATCGATCAGAAGACCGCCAGCACCGAGCGCTCTATCGATCCGCTCCGCCTCGCCCAGGTCCTTCGGGGGGCGTTCGCCGTTCTCCCATCGCTGCACCTTGGAGTGGGAGACGAAGGTCTTGGCGGCAAGGTCCCTCATGGATAGGCCACGCGCCTCGCGCATCTCGCGAATTACGTAACCAAGGCGGTGCTGGGGCGACCTATCTGGCGTTAACGCGTTCGGCTGTTGCCCCATCTCGAGCCCCCTCTATGTATCCGAGTCCGTGTATCCGGCGGATGGATACACGGCAACCGTAGAAGTCACCGGACACCACGCCTACACCTGGAGTTACTGATCTCTACCCGGCACCAACTTCCGCTCCAGGAGGGCGTAGTGGCCAAGGCGTACGACGCTCGAGCCGCAGAAGCGACTGCGGCCGCTGCGTTTGTTGGCACTGGTGTGGGGTCAGGCATCGAACTCGTAATCCAACACGTACGCGGACGAGTCCATGGTCATCTCGTTGATCTCCACTGCTCGCCCATCGGCGTCGAATGCTGCACGCGCCAGCTTGATGACGGTCCTGTCGGCGGGGATGGCCAGCCTGGCTGCCTCTTCGGCGGATGGCATGCGCACACGGATCTCTTCCCTGAAATGGGCAGGGGCGCGGCCAAGGTCGGCGAGGCGCGCGTAGATGCCGCCGGGGCCAGTGTCGGCCTGTGTGATGGGCGAGCCAGCCACCAGCGACTGGGGCAAGTAGGACTCTGCGACCATGACCGGGCGTCCGTCCATGACGTATCGCCGACTGCGTACGCACACAGTCTCGCCGGGCGCCAAATCGAGAACGTTGCTGACATGTTCAGGCGGAGCGACGTCTTCCATCACCGTGATCTGGTCGACGTCCGGAGCGCGTTGGTCGTCCGCCGACCAAACCGTTTTCCCGCTTCCCCACTGGCCACGGGCCAGTCGCTGGATGCCGCGGCGGCGGATGGGGCGGAACGAGATGACGCGGGCGCCGGCTCCCTTCTTAGTCTCGATGAGGCCTTCGGTTCGCAAGATCATCAGCGCCCTGCGTGCCGTGAGGCTTGCGACTTCGTACTGCGTGGCCAGCGCGTTTTCCCCGGGCAGCCGATCGCCAGGTCCATAGTCCCCGCGCTCGATCGCTGCCTTCAGGTCAGCTGCGATCTGCTGGGCCTTAGTGGGCTGTGCGCCCGTCCCGTCTGCCATCTGTCTCCCAACCTCAGTACCGATCTTATTCCGGCTGGCTACCGAGGTACCTCGTGGGCGCCTAAACACGCCGGGAGTCCGCCGCGGAGGATACCGCATCGGTACTGAGGTTCTTGACATCGGTACCGAGGATGGTTCTTACTAGAGGAGCAACCTCGGTACCGAGGTTATCGAGCCTCGGGGAAGCTTTGCCCTCTTCAGTCAGCTTCGGGACGTTTTTCGAGCCTCACCCTCCGAGAGGAGCACGACCTATGCAAACCCCCGACGAGTTCCGAGCAGCGCACGGTGACGTCACCACCTGGTCCAGCGCTGACATCGAGAGCTACGAGCACACGCTGGAGGCCGCGAGCTCGGCCTACGCCGAGGCCATCGCCTCCGGTCGCTTCGTTCTCGGCCGCAACGTCGCCGGTGGCGAGGTGGTCGTCGAGCTCGGCACCGCCGAGGACCTGGCCCAGCACTTCAAGGCCGGCGCGCTCCAGTCGCTCATCGGCGGCACGACGCGTAGCGGCAAGACCAGCTACGCCGCGCTCCTGGAGCAGATGCAGCGCACCGCTGGCTGACTCCGCGTCCCTTCGATCAGGACCGCCCCCTGGGTGGTTGCGGTCCTGGTGGTGGGGAGCCGGTGACGGCATCCCAGTTGGCACGACCAGCAGTCGCCACCTTCGGTGGTACCCGGAGTTCGAGGAAGGCGGTTCACCGCCTTTCAGAGGCACTTCAAACTCCTCCGGGCCCGTGGCTGCTGTGTGCATGTCGCAGCGCAGATGCGCTGTCTGTCCGTTGGGACGCCGGTTCGCCGTGGTTGCGGCCTGACGGGCGGAGAGAGCACCCGCGACGCACTCCCATGCCACTCCCGTACCTAAGGAGTTCCCCCATGTCTTCCACGTCTGAGCTGCACACGACCCGCAAGCGGGTCAAGCGGACCCGCACCCGGCGCGTCAGCGACCGGCCTGCTCTCAAGGTTTCGTCCCTGCACGTCAACGACATCGACTTGATGCCCGGCACGGAGAGCCTGATCTGCCCGGACTGTGACACCTGGGTTCCCATCACTGGTGCCCAGAGCCGACACCCCAAGCTCGTTCCGCACCACACCGAGCGCACCGGCACCCCGGATGCGCGGCGCTGCGAGGGAAGTCTCCGGCGAGTTCGGCTGGACCTGACGCTGGGCGAGTGGCAGCACCGCCTCGGCGAGGCCATCACGGCCAACGCCTCCCGGCGCCGTACCCCGGTGCCGCGCAAGCCGACGACGCCGCCGGTCCCGGCGACCACGCAGGTGGTGCCGACGCCGATCAGCGCGGACATGGTTCGCCGGGCCTTCCGCGCCCACCAAGCCGCGTGCAACGCCTGCCAGGGCACGGCCACTGACCGCGACGGCAACATCCTGGCCTGCCGCGACGGGCTGCGCTTGGCCAGCACCTACCTGCGGCTGCTGCGGCAGGAGCCCGAACGCCGTGCGCTGCGGGCGTTCTTCGAGCAGGAGCGGGAGCGGTTCGACCGCAGCTACGAGAAGCGGGCCGCCCGCGGCCGGGTCGCCGACTGGGCGGCACAGCAGAAGGCCACCAACGGCTCCGAGCAGCTCGCCAAGCGATCCGGCACGGCGGTTGAAGAGCAGAACAACCAGGCCAGGCGGCGTCGGCCGGGCACGGTGTCCGACTACCGCGGCCCCGGTCTCCCGCTGAAGAAGCCGGCCGCCTGAACTCCCCCTTCGACGAACGACCACGGCCGTCGCCCTCCCGACACGGAGGGCGACGGCCGTGGCTGCTCGTACGGCAGTCGACCGAAAAAGCGAACGCCCCCGGTGGCCGCCGGGGGCGTTTCGAACGGACCTACCTGGAGGCCCTGTTGCTCACCCTCAGCATGCCACACCAGATTCCCGTGCCCGCGCCCGCGGGCGACCCGATGACCCTCGAAGCCCTGCGCAGGATCGTCGACGAGCAGATCGGCCCCCGCGCCCAGGGAACGATCTACCAGAACAGCGACGGCGCCTTCGAGGTGCTGTCGGTGATCCGCGACCCGCAGCGGGCCCGCGAGCTGCTCAAGCGGCGCTGCGCCCAGTGGGTGGTGATCGTCCGCGACGTGCTGCGCCCGGACGGCGAGCCGTTCGCGGTCGGCAGCGTATGGACGGACTCGGACCACCTGGTCGTCTGTGAGGCCGACACGGACGGAGGCGCGAAGTAATGGACTGGCGCCACAACGCGGCCTGCCGCGAAGAGGACCCCGAGCTGTTCTTCCCCATCGGCGACACCGGCCCGGCACTCCTGCAGATCGAGGAAGCCAAGGCCGTCTGCCGCCGCTGCCCCGTGATCGAGCAGTGCCTGCAGTGGGCGCTGGAGTCCGGCCAGGCCCACGGCGTGTGGGGCGGCCTGAGCGAGGCGGAGTGGCGCTCGATGAAGCGGCGTGCCGCACGCCGCCGTACCCAGCAGGCGTAGGAGGAGCCGGCATGACCGACGCCGACAAGAAGCGCCTGGAGGACGCGCTCCGCCGGGTCAACCAGCAGTCCAGGACCGACCAGCGGGCCCGAGGCGGTCGTGGCTGACGACCTGTACCAGCGGTACATGGCCGCCGACCGGGCGCTCCGCGAACACACCGACACCTGCACGGCCTGCACCCCCGAAGCCCGCTGCACAGCCGGGGAGCAGCTGTTCACCACGTTCAGCCGCCTGCAGGACGCCTACCTCAACCCAGCCCGCAACAAGGCCTGAACTACCCCGAGTTGCCTGTCGTCCCCGCCCGCCGGCGGGGACGACAGGGAGCGCCGGGGCCTCCCCCTGCCCCGCCTCCACCCGGGCCCGGCGCGACCACTCCCCCCGCGCCGGGCCCGGGCTCCTTATCTCCTGCCTTCGTCTTCCTTCACAAGGAGCACTCTTGAGCGGCGACTACACGTGCGTGGCGTTTGTTGGCGATCGCGTGCTGTGCGGTGAGGCGGCGAGTATCCGGCGTCCCGTCCCGCTGTGTGACGAGCACAAGGTCATCGTTGCGCTGTCGATCGTCCCCGAGCTTCTGAAAAGCACCCTTCGAGGGATCCGGGCGCAGCGGGAGGACGGCACGCAGCCGTTGTCGCGCGCGGAAGCGCACATGGTCGACAGTGCGCCGCTCGCCACGTGGCCCGAGACGGAGAAGCATCCGCGGCTCGTCTACTTCCTCGCCAACGGCGGCCGCGTGAAGATCGGCCACACCAACTGTCTGCCTGCACGGATCCGGGTGCTGTCTCTGCGCGAGGACGCGGCCTTGCTGCTCTTGCAGGGCGGCCCACGCCTGGAGCGGGCGCTGCACACGAAGTTCGCCAAGCTGCGCATCGCCGACAGCGAGTGGTTCGAACTCGCCCCCGAGATTGTCCGATTCGTCGGGCACAAGACGCACGGCAAACCGCCGGCCCGTCCGACTCCCCTTGCCGAGGATGCCCCGCCATCCACTCGCAGGAGTCGGCCACGGCGCCGTGAGCCGCGGGTTGAAGCTGAGATCCAGCAGGTCTTCGAACTGATCCGCACGCACGGCTACGAGCGGGTCGACCTGCGGTTCATCCAGACCGAGCTGAACCTCAAACAGACCACGGCCTGGGACCGCCTCGTCGAAGGCCGCAAGCGGTGGGACGAAGCCGCGCTGGGACTCGACCAGCACAACGACGACACCCCCTGAGCCGCGTCTTCTGAAAGGAATTGATCACCGTGACCAGCCCCAGCCCCCCGACGCCGGCCGAGCAGGCCGGGAAGGAACCGAAGAAGAGCACCGGCCCGCACTTGACCCGGCTGCACTGGACCCTTATCGGCATGGTCGTCGCCGGCGCGACGGTCATCGCCGCGATCGGCTTCTCCGGCTCGTACGCCGCTGTCCGCGAACTCGCCGTAGCCAGAGGTTTCGGGGGCTTCGCTCCGTACTTCCCGATCGGTATCGACGCGGGCATCATCGTGCTGCTCGCGCTGGACCTGCTGCTCACCTGGATCCGTATCCCGTTCCCGATGCTGCGGCAGACGGCCTGGCTGCTGACCGCCGCGACGATCGCGTTCAACGGCGCGTCCGCCTGGCCCGACCCGCTCGGCGTCGGCATGCACGCGGTGATCCCGCTTCTGTTCATCGTTGCGGTCGAGGCTGCCCGGCACGCGATCGGCCGCATCGCCGACATCACGGCGGACAAGCACATGGAGGGCGTGCGGTTCACCCGCTGGCTGCTCTCCCCGGTGCCGACCTTCCTGCTGTGGCGCCGCATGAAGCTGTGGGAACTGCGCTCCTACGAGCACGTTGTCCGCTTGGAGCAGGACCGCCTCGTCTACCAGGCGCGGCTGCGTGCCCGGTTCGGCCGGGCCTGGCGGCGCAAGGCCCCGGTCGACGCGATGACCCCGCTGCGCCTTGCACGCTACGGCGTTCCGCTCGCCCTGACCGGTCCGGCTGGTCTCAAGGCCGCGGGCATCACTACCCCGGTCGTCTTCTTCGCGGACATCGACACCCGCAGCGCGGACAACGCGAGGACAACGGACAACACGGTGTCCGCCCCGGCGGACAAGGAAACGCCCCGCTTGTCCGCTTCGTTGTCCGCGATCGCGGACAAGAGCACGGAGCGCCCGGAACTGTCCGCGTCGTCCGCCCGGACGTCCGCACCGGACGCCGATGGCACCAACGCTGTCCTCGCGGACAACAGCGGACAGCCCCGACAGGGCGCGAACCCGCAGGCCGGGCCGCACAGCACGGATGAGCTTGTCCGTCCCGGCGTCCCGCTGCGTCCGCTGCCCGCCGGGCTCGCCGCCAAGATGTCCGCCCCGGACATGAAGGCGGACAACGGCAGTGCGCACGGCGCGGACAACGAGGTCCCGGACAACCGGGGCACGGACAACGCGGGTGCGGACAACGGCACGGACGTCACCCCGCTCGCGGCGGACAACGGCACGGCGGACAACGACAGCGCGGACAAGAAGCTCCCCCGCGGGGCCATCGCGGCGGGTGTCCGCAAGCAACTCGCGGTCGGCGTCACCGACCCCAGCGTCATCACCGACCGGATCTCCGAAGCCCTGGGCCTGGCGGTCGACAAGAAGACCGTCGCCCGCGTCGTACGGCGCGAGCAGCAGAAGAACGCACAGCCCGAGCCAGAGCCGGTCACCGGCCAGTACCTCTGACACCCACCAAGAGGCCCCTGACCTGCACAAACGACCCGCTTCGACGGTTCCACCGGCCCCCGAGATGCCGTCAACACCTCGGGGACGCGGTGAAGGCGCCGAAGCGCCGGCACCAACCCTGCCACGAACCCGCCCCTGGAAGGAGGCAAAACCGCAGGTGAGTGACACCGCAACCGCCCCGTGGAACAACCCGCCGCAGCGCCAGAAGCCGCTCAGGCGCAAGCGGGCCGAGAAGCAGGCCCGGCAGGCGGAGCACTGGGGCCGGCGCCTGGAGGAAGCCCGCCAGGAGGGCCCGGACGCGGTCGCCGCGGTCACCTTCGACCGCCTCCGCAGCGTCCTCGACAAGCTCCCCCAGGAGGCTCGAGACCGCGCGTACGAGACCGTCGCGGCCGCCCTCGACAACATCCGCGAGACGCACGCACAGTGACCGCCCGGCTGTGACGCGAGCTGTTACGAGCCCTGTGACAAGCCGCTGTAACAGCGAGAACAGACCCCACCCGTGCGGCCGCGCGCACCCGTGCGCACAGGCGCGCCCGTGCGCGCGCGAGAGTACGACGCTCCGTGATCGCCCGTCAAATCCCCAACTGAGTCCCGGAAGGACGACTTTCCATGATCGACGCTGCTGTGAGCGCCGCCGCCGGCGGGGCCTGCGCCGGGTCCGCCGCTCTCCTCTTCTACGCGGAGAAGCTGCCCGGCCTGAACAAGGTCACCAACAAGCTGCACACCGACCGGGCGCAGGCGATCCTGATCGCCACCGCGTCCACGGCCATGGTCGCCACCCCGGCGGGCCGCTGGTGGAACGAGATGGTCAACTCCATCAACACCTGGGCGGAGTCCCGGGTGGGCGAGTGGACCGGCCTGATCATCACCGGCGTTCCCGCCCTGTTCGTGACCGCGGTCTTCGTCAACGACCTGGTCACGCGGAAGGTCGAGATGCGCACCCGGATCCTCGGTGCGGTCATGCCGGTCCTCGCCTCCACCATCCCCGGACCCGTCGGCGAGTTCATCCAGACATCCCTGGCCTGGGTCGTCACGACCGTCGGCCGCCTGGTCGCCGGCGCCTTCGGCTTGGCCTGAACAGGGAGGTAGCTGAGTCGTGCTCGAACTGTTGCTGCTGGTCGCCATCGCCTACGCCGGAGCACGCGGCGTGGAGAAGTTGGCCGGCGTCGAAAACCGCCGCTACGACACCGCCGAGTCCCGTAAGACCGTCGAGAAGGTCGCCGCCAGCGGCTCGAAGGACGGCTCCACCACGGTGGCGAAGAAGACGCCTGCCCCGACCGAGCCGGGCGGCACCTTCAGCTCCCGGGCCCCGCGCAGCGCCGCGGTCGGCGGCAAGGCGGCCTACCCGCTCGCGGTCATCACCGAGACCGGCTCCACCATGTGGAAGGCCGTCGGTGAGGGCTACCGCGAGCGGTGGCCGGAGATCCGCGAAGAGCACCGCCGCAAGATGCAGGCGAAGGCGGAGGAGCGTCGGCGGACGAAGGAAGAAGCCGAGGCGAAGAGAAAGGCGGAGGAGGCGATGGCCAAGGCCGGGCCTCCCCCTCCCTTCCCACCGATGCCCACCAACCCGCTGGAGGCGGGCGACCCGGACGCGAAGGACGGGACAGAGGACGCGAAAGCGCCCGAGGCGGACCCGAAAGCCGCCCCCGCACCGGTCGGCACTGACCCGGCCGACGTCACGCCACCGAAGACCGAGGCCGAACTCGAGCGTGAACGCGCCGAACGCGAGAAGGAGCGGGCCGATAAGGCCGAAGCCGAACCCGATGAGGCGAGGAAGGAAGCCGAGGCAGCCCGTGACCGTGCGGCAACAGACAAGGTGCTCGCCGCGCAGAAGGAAGCCCGCGAGGCGAAGGAACGCGAGGCCGCGGCCGAGGAACGGGCCCGCACCGCCGAAGCCAAGGCCTACGAGCCCGAATCCAGCCCGTCAGAAGCCCAGAGCCAGCCCGGCGGCGGCAACGCCCAGCCGGATCGAGACCAGAAGCCGGCCAACGACTCCCCCACCGGGCGCCGCCACCTGAGCGTGGTGTCCGACCCCGCACAGAACGGAGATCTCATGTCCTCACCTGCCTCGGTCATCCCCGAGATCCGCACTCTGGACGGGCTGATGAACGCGCTCACCCTCACAAAGGCAATGTGTGAGATGCGCGCGGAGGAAGCGATCGCGATCGCCGACGACGACAGGGCCCTGTCCGACCGCCTGGACCAGATCGAGGCGGAGCTGGCCGAGCTGGAGGTTGACGACAAGACCCGCGCAGAGATCAACGAACTGCGCGACTCAATCCACGCCCAGTCCCAGGCCGCCGCGACGTACGGGGCGGCCGCCAAGGACGCCGGGGACTTCGCCGCGGCCACCGCGGCCGCCGCCTACAAGTCCCACGGCGGCATCGCCGAGGCCGTCCAGTCCTCCCCGGTCGAGCGGGCCGCTCAGGCCGGCTACTACGACCGTTGACTGCTCCCCTTTCCTGAAAGGAGGGGACCTTGCCTTCCAGGGCTGATCGGGGATTTACGGCTCAGGCCGCCGTCTGGGCCAGCGGCCCAGGCGGTCTTACGCCCTCAGCACCGTCCGGGGCCAGACCTGCCCGGACCAGCATCACGCGGGCGGAGTTCTTATCCCGGGGGGATACGGCTCCGCACGCGGTGCAGGCATACGTTCTCATCGAGAGAGGCAGTGCGTGCTTGGTTCTCGCTCCGCACGTAGCGCAGTCCATTGTGGTGTGCGCGGGGTGTACCAGGTGAATGGCGCGGCCGTGCTTGCGGCCCATCTCGATCAGGGCGCGTTTGGTCGCCGCTATCGCCGCGTCAGCGGCCTTGCGGGCCATGGCGGTCTTCGCGAGGAACTTCGGCCGGAAGTCCTCCACCGCTACTGCGTCGTGGTCACGTATTACGGACTTCGCCCACTTGCGGGCGGTGTCCTCACGCTGGCGTGCGACCTTCTTGTGCAGCTTGGCGGCCTGTTCCTGCGCAGCTCTGTAGCCTGCGGATGGGGCCTGCCCCTTGGGGCGTCGGCGCCTGGCCATCATCCGCTGGTAGTGGGCCAGGCGCTGGGCGGTTCGCCTGCCGTGCTCGGCGTGCGGCAGGTCGTAGGCGTCGGATGTGGTGGTCGCTGTCTCTTTCACGCCCCAGTCCACGCCGAGGACGCGACCTGTGGGGGCGAGCGGCTCGACCGGGGCGCGGGCGACGAACGAGGCGTACCAGTGTCCGAGCGTGTCTTGGTATACCCGCACGCTCGACGGATCAGCCGGAAGTTCCCGCGACCACACCACCGTCACCACGATGTCCCCGGCCAGATGCAGGCGTCCGTCTCTCAAGCGGAAACCGCGCCGGGTGTAGTTCAGGCTCGGGCGCGCGTCCCGCTTCCTCTTCCAGCGCGGCATCCCGGCGCGCCGGTGCATCGGCAACCGGTCCTTGATGTCCTTCAACGCCTTCGCCCGCGACTTGGCGAAGTCGCGTATCACCTGCTGTTGCGGAACACTCGCACCCTCCGCGAGCCACGGCGTCATGCGCCGGGCCCCGGTCAGCATCTTGTCGAGCTGAGCCGGACCACAGGTCAGGTTCTCGCCTGCTGCTTTGGCTTGCTGATGGGTGGCCTTCGACTTGGCCACGCACTCATTCCAGATCCACCGGCACCGGTCCCACTCGGCTTCGAGTGCGCGCCGGGCCGTCGCTGACAGGCGCACACGGAAGGTGTACCGGGCATGCCCGGATTCTTCCGTGATCGCTGCTGTCGTCATGCTTCCGAACCTACCTGGGAGGACTGACAGTTGAGAGCTCTTGATCCTTGTGGAGGTCGGCTGCCTCACCCCGTCACGGGGTGGACGCCAGATCGTCCTGGCGGCGATCCGGCTACCCCCGCCCTGCGACGCAGGAGTCCGATTCTTCCCAGGCCTGAAGACCGGGGCATCCTCACGGATTCCCGGTGAGCGACCCCCCGGCGTGTCGAACCGTACGTGTGGGAGTACAAGGACGAGCACGGCATCCGCCGGCAAGTCAACGTCCACTACACGCGGATCGGCACGACTGTCATCTACGACCCCCGCCACCCCGACGACCCACTGCCGTGGTTCGACGCGGACTACGAGCGGGAGAGCGACCGGGCCGCTGGGAGGACAGCGACATCGTCACTCTCGGCTCCCCGGACGCCCCCCGGCTACGGGCTGATCGACCCGGACGACGACATCGACGCCCCCGAGGACTTCTCCGACGGCACCGAGGACGTTACCCAGGACCCCAGCCCCGAACAGGAAGGAACCCGCCCTATGGCGATCACGAAAATCGGCGACGTCGTCAACCACCGCGCCCTGCTCACCGCGCTGAACACCATCCGCGCCGAAGTCGAGTCGCGCCAGGAGGACGTCGACAACCTCGCCGCCTGGTCCGGAGAGATGACCGAGCGGATGAAGGGCATCGCGGAGGAACTGAAGGCGCTCAAGGTCGACAACTACACCGTCGGCAACATCAACATGCTCAGCGACCTGATCGCCGGGCAGAAGACCGCCGCCGACGCGTACAAGAACGCCACCGACACCTCCGTCAACCAGGCCGAGACCGCCGCGCGCACCGCGCACCGCAACCACGGCCGTATCCAGGACGCTGTCGATGACGCGGACGTCCCGATGGCGCAGAACACCTTCTACGACGCCGAATAGGCGCCGCCTGCACGCAGCACTCCAGGCCTTCCGGGCCCGCCAACCGGCGGGCCCGGCCCCTGTGTTGCCCAGACGCCCCCGACCTGCGCACCACCCGCGCGGTTCGGAGGCGGTGGGGAGCACTGGGCCCCGGCCCCTGTTCTCCAACGCCCCGAGCATGAAGGGAAACCGCCGTGCGCGCCCCGAAGAACCCCACCCCCCAGTACGTCGACCTCGCCGCCTTCGTCGCCGCGCAGACCAACGAGAATCTGGCCAAGGCGGCGACCGGCACGAAGCAGTCCCGCACCGCGAAGCAGTGGGCGATCGACAACCGCGGCCGTCTCACCCTCGCGTCCATGGCCGCCAGCATGGGCCCGGTCGGCGAAGTGCTGTCCGCCGTGCCCGACGGCTGGAAGACGGCCCTCACTCTCGGCTTCACCGGGGCTGCGGCCGCCGGCGCGTGGGGCTGGGTGCCCGGCCTCATCAAGTGGCGCGGCCAGTGGTGGCCCGCCCGCACCCTGCCCTCCGACACCGACCGCTACATCGGCCTGTCCATGCCGGTCACCGGCTCCACCCTGCTCACCATCATGGCGAGCGTCGGCGGGCCCGAGTGGGGAGACAACCCCTGGTGGGGCGCCTCCCTGGCCTGGTCCCTCGGCTACGGCGCCTGGACCTGGCGCCGTTGGGGCCGCCGCCCGACCGCGAAGGCCCCCGAGCTCACCCAGCAGATGCTGGACTGGATGGAATACGCCGCCGTCGCGGACGGCCCGTACCCCAAGAGCAAGCTCGTCTCCCCGATCGGCCTGCCCAAGGGCGGCTGGTCGGCGGAGGTCCTCGTCCCCCGCGGCAAGAAGTTCGAGATGCGGCTGGTGGAGACCGCCTCCGCACTCGACATCGACGACCTCGACCTGATCGCGATGGAGCCGCTCGGCCCCCGCCGCGGCCGCATCAGCGTGTTCACCGAGAACCCGCTGAAGAAGGGCACCCTCTTCGGCCCCCAGCACGTCCTGGACCCGGAGACCGGACTCGCCCCGATCGGCATCTACTACGACGGCGAAGAGGCGCACTACCGGTTCTTCCTGCCGGGCTCCGGCGCCGTGCACTCCTTCGTCACCGGCACCACCGGCTCCGGCAAGTCCCGCCTGCTGGACGGCCTGCTCGGCATCGAACGGCGCAGCCCGCTGGTCTGCTCGATCGTCATCGACCCCCAGGCCGGCCTGTCCCTGCCGGACTGGCCCGACGGCGTGTGCGTGTTCGCCCCCGGCAACGCCTTCGGCATCGTCGTGCTGCGCGCCATCCACGCCCTGATGAAGGAGCGCGGCCAGCGCTACAACCGCATGAAGTGGGTCGACGACAAGGGCCGCACCCGCGTCGGCCGCGCCTTCTTCGTGCCGGGCGATCCCGACCCGCTGGTCTCCGTCACCCTCGACGAGGCGCACGACCTGCTCAACGACCCCGAGTACGGCGAAGAAGCCGTAAAGATCATCGGGGACCTCGCCAAGGAAGCGCGGAAGGTCGGCATCAAGTTCCGCCTCGCCAACCAGTCGCCCAACGCGAGCGAGCTGGGCGGCGAGACCCTGATCCGCGACCTGCTGCAGGGTGGCAACAACGCCGTCCTGCGCTCCGGTTCGTCCGCGACCGGCAAGCGGGCCGCGGGCACCGCCCTCGCCGGCGTCGACCCGGGCGCCATCCCGAAAGAGTTCAACGACGGCACCGGCACCGGCGGCCTCGGCTACCTCGCCGGCCCCGACAACCGGGCCGCCATGTGGCGCGCCCCATACGTCGAGGACCCCTTCGGCCTGGCCCACGAGGGCGAGACCACCGGCATCGAGCAGGCCAGCATCGACGCCCTGCCGATCATCCGGCACATCCTCGACGAGCACGCCCTGATGCTCCGCCTGCGCAACGCCGGCGAGCAGTACACCTACGACTCGGACCGCTTCACCGACACGGCTCCGTCCCCGGCGAAGAAGCCCGCCAAGAAGCCGGTGCCTGCCGTGGCCATGGAGAAGGTGCCGGATGCCGTGGAGCCCGAGGGCCCCACGATGTCCGACACCACCCGGCAGATCGTCGCCTTCCTCCACAAGCACGGCAAACCCGCAGCCCCGGCGATCATCTCCAAGTCGCTGGGCGTGCCCGGCCCCCGGGTGCGCACCGCGCTCAACCGGATGAAGGACGACCCGAACGTGCCCGTCATCAACCTCGGTCACGGCGCCTGGGTCCACACCGACCACGCCGACTACATGGCCGCCGCCTGACCCGTACGGAGGAGAAACCTCATGCCCAGCACCGACCTCAGCCCGGTCACCCTCCTGGAGGCGGCCACCGACCTGGCCCGCCGACGGGCCGCCCGTCTCGGCACCGAGCCCGCCCCGGCCAGGCCGGTCACCGTCGTTCTGGACGAGGCCGCCGCGCTCGTCGCCGACCCGGCCAGTCCCGCCCGCGACCTGCTGACCGAGCTCATGGCCAGCGGCCGCGCCGTCGGCGTCCGCGTCCAGCTCCGCTCCCGGCTCCACCGCCAGTACGCCACGCTCGCGGAGCTGAACGCCGCCGTCGAAAGCGGCGAGCGGTAGCCGCAACCTGCCCCCGTCACCGAGGCCGGTCCCTTCTCCCCCGAGGGGCCGGCCTCGGCCGTGCCCGACTCCCCTGGAGCGCCCTATGAACACCGAGCAGTACCTGGTCGACCAGGAAGTCGGCCCTCACTCCCCCGCCGTGCCCACCGCGATCTGGCAGCCCGCCCCTCAGCAGTACCCGCTCGTGCAGCAGCCGGCTGCCCCATCTCTGACGCTGTACCAGGTGCCCGTTCCCGGCGCCGTCCAGGTACAGCTCCCCGACGGCCGCATAGCCTGGGGCCGCCCCGTGGAACACCGCCTGGACCCGGTCCCCGCAGGCCCGCCGCACGATCCGATGCCGGGCTGGGCCAAGGCGATCGGGATGGTTGCCGGAAGCCTCACCGCTCTCGCCCTCGGAGGCGCGCTCGCCCTCCGCATTGCCGCGCCGGCCCTGGGAGGGCTCGTGGACGTGCTCGACATGCTCTGGAAGGTGGCCCTCGTCCTCGCCGTCATCCTCTTCGGCGCTGTGGTCGTCGTCCGTTCCCTGTTCGCCAAGGCGGCCGCCCACACCAGCGGCGACACCGGGCCCGGCACGGACAACGGGCAGACGGTCATCTTCGCCCCGCAGATCGACACCGGCGGAAACCGGCTCATCGGCCGAGGCGGCGACGTGAACATCCAATGGGGCGACCGCAACCGCAACAAGCAGTAAGCGCCTCCCGGTTCGTCCTGCCGACCTGCCTGGTCCTCGGCCTGCCCGCACCCGCGAGCCCCGAGGGCTGGCCAGGCCGACCGGCCTGCCCGCATTTCCCTTCCCCTCTTCCTCGCCAAGGAGCGATCCGTCATGGCCAAGCAGCAGTCCGGCCCCGTCTTCACCCTCCAGCCAGCCACTCCCGCCAAGCCCAGCTGGTGGCAGGCCAACCGCCACAAGGCCTTCGCCGTCGTCGCCCTGATCATCGGCTTCCTGATCGGCCAGCACAGCACCAACGCCCCGGCCGCCACCAACACGCCGCCCGCGCACACCACACCGGCCGTCAGCACCACCCCGAACACACGGTGATCCGGACCGCCCGCCCGGCCTTCGCCCCACCCGCTGCGCACGCCGGCGCGGGGCGAGGACCGGACAGGCCGCCCGGCCCCTCCCCCAACCGCACGCAAGGAGTGCTCGTTGACCACCGCCCCCGCCCACCCGACCGAGATCCGCTACTGCCTGCACGCCGCGAGAGTCGTCCGAGTCGAGGCACCCGTCGTCACCGAGATGGTCGCGGCGATGGCCCACCTGGACCAGGCGCTCGAAGCCGACCCCCACGACAGCACCGCCTACTACGCGCCCCGAGGCCAGGAGCACCTGGTCGTTGACTGGATCCGCGCCAACGCCGAACGCATCAGAGCGCAGCTGGACACCATCGTCACCCGGTATACCGAGCCCGGCAGTGGCCTGATCAGCCAGGCATCAGAACAACTCAGCACGTGGACCAACCCGTCCACCGGCCGCAGCTACGACCTGGCAGCCGACTACGTGCCCGCCGACGACGCCCGCCGCCGCCCCGGCATCGTGTGGCGCTACCGCGGCATGCACGCCGCCAGCGGCGCCCCGATCCTCCACCCGCACCAGCTGCCCGACCGCACCCCGTGCTCCGGTCCCTGCTGGCCGGTCGACGCCGTGACGACCCTCCCCACCGGAGAGGCACCCCGTGGATGATCGCACAGCGCACCTCCCCCCTTGCCCCGACTGAGCCGTCGCCGCCGGCGAGCTCCACGGCGACGGCTGCGACACCGCCCACTGCCCCGACACAGGCCGCCAACGCCTGATGTGCGACCACGACGGGGCATGCGAGAGCCGCTGGAGCGGCACCTTCGTCGGCGCCGCCGAATGCCGCGCGTGGGGCTGGTGGCTCACCGAACAGCCCGGCCTCGGCCTTGTGCCCTGCCCGTCCGGCATCGAGGGCGCCATCGAGGACTACAACCGGCTGCTCACGCACGCGCGTTGGGACGCAGACGAACAGCGCTACGTCCGCACCGACACAGCCGACCCGGCCAGCGCCTGACCTCGGCCCGCCCGTCCGGCCCCCGGCGTCCCGCCCCTGCGCGGCGACTCCGGGGACCGGCCAGGCCGACCGGCCGCACAGCAACCATCCGAGCCCGTCCCGCCGATCCGAGAGGCGACACGACATGAGCGTCACCCCTTACCCCGACACCCACGCCGACCACGAGCAGGAGCCCACCGCCCCCACGCGGGCCTTCACCTGGTGGAAGCAGTTCAGCAGCGAACACGGCTGGCTCGGGCTGCGCCTCCACGAAATCCGGATGGCCCCCACCTACGGCTGGCGGCTCATGGCCGGATGGATCAAGACCGTCATCATCATCGCCGCAGTCCTCGCCGGACTCTTCTCGCTGTACGGCGTCGGAACCACTGTTATCGACATCGCGCGTGCCCTTCCCTGGTCAACCCCCACCAGCGACGACCACACCGGGCTGCTCGCCACCATCGACCAGCCGGTCCGCTCCTACCTCGCCACCCACACCCAGACGCTGCCGATCACCGCGACCACCGCGTACAGCACGTGGCAGGCCGTCGGCGTCGTCGCCTTCCTCCTCGGCTACCTCCGCAACACCCCAGCCCGCCTCACCTGGACCGCATGGGGCGCAGCCACCGTGACCATGGTGTGGATCGCCACCCCCGAGCCGGGCCGCCAGGTCGCCGCCGGCATCGCCGTCCTGGCCTGGACGGCCCTGTCCGTCCTCGCCCTGCGCGGCATCAGCTTCACCCGGCCCGTGTTCGTCGACGTCCAAGTCGACGCACCGGCCCCCGAGGTGCACGCCGAGATCCACATTCCGCCCCAGCCCTCCCCCTACCAGCCGTACGACCCCACCCGGCAGCCGCCGCCGTCGCTGAACTGACCTGACCGCTGCCCGTCCGGCCCGCGCCCCGCGCGCGGACCGGGCGGAGAACGGCCAGCCCCCGGAAAGGACGACGCAGTTGAGCAGCACGCCAACGACCCGCCCCAGGCCGCCGCTGGCCTGCTACTGGGTCCAGGAGCCCGACGGAACCCGCTGACTGGTGCCCGGCTGCGTGGCCCGCCTGCACGACGCGGACACCGACGCCTGCACCTGCCCCACCCTCGCCCAGCGACTCGTCCATGCCCAAGACGAGCGGGACAAGGCGAAGCGCGCCCACAGCGGCCTGCGCGAGACGAACTTCGTCAAACGCGACTGGACCGGCTACATCAGCAGCCGGCGAAGCGACAGCTAAGAAGTCGGTGTCTCTCGTTCGTGAGCACCGGCATCATGGTCGTCGGTAGGTTCATGCGCGAGACGACGAGTGCGACGGGTGTCTGGAGACCGGCAGGCGGATCTGACGGAGCTGTGGCAGCAGCGTTGGCCCAGTTGCCTGCCGGTTGGGTACAAGCTCCGGGGCCCGTATCGGGATGTCTGGGTACGTTTTCACAGCCTGCCGGAATCGAAGCGGTACGCGGAGGGCGAGAGCGAATACACCGTCGTCCTGGAGCGTTACAACACCGTCCTCCACGAGCTGTTCGCTGGCGCGGACGTGTACGTCATCACTCCGCTCTGGACGACCGAAGCTGAGGTTCCGTCAGTCGAACCCGGAACGGTGTATTGGCAGAGCCTGCTGGTGGAGGACGATCCCGACCCTGAGTTCCGCACGTACTGCCACCTCTTCGCCGCACGCCGGCCCTGGCAGCGCGGCTGCATCGACGACTTGCTCCGAGATACCGCCGACGACAAGGTGGGGGAATCCTCATCACCGACACCCGCATGCAGCGCATCCACCACCCCTACGACGGTGGTGCCGACGTCTTCCTCACCACACCCGAAGAACGCGACCGGATGCGCAATCGGCACGCCGACTGGCTTTCCAGTCACCCCTCGGGTCTCTGATCGGTTCGGATCGCCGCCCCGCTCAGAATGGTCTTCACCGCAACTACCGGGTTGAGAGGCTCCACGAGCTCGTTGGTGGCGACGGCCACGAGGCGGGCGGGCGCATCACCCTCCAGCAACGCGCTCACGTATTCGAGGGCTTCCGCGGGCGCGAGCACAGGCAGCCTCTGGCGCAGTGTCCGCACAGCATGCATCCGTCCGCGCGTAGCGGCGACTCCGCGGAGCGCATCGTGTAGATCGTCCACTGCAGTGCGCACCGGCAGCCCACGTATCCGAGCCCGGTAGTCGGCCTCCCACTCCCCGGTTACCGGGCAGACGACGCCGATCTGATGCAGTCCCCCGTCGACGCGGTCGACCAGATACGGCCCATTACCAATCAGCGCGTACTTCGAGTTCCGGGTGCGTACGAACTCCTCGGACTGCCAGGAGACGATCCACACCAGCTCGTGCTCCTCGACACGGACCACAGCCATCCTCACCGCGTCCGCGCTCACAGCCCGCCACTGCTGATAGTCGCGCTCCAGCAGCTCTTCGACAGCCCGAACGGCGACTTCTCGCTCGATCACGCGTGCAGCATCCCGTACCGGCCCCTATGACGACCAGCGAAATTGCATGGCCCAGCGCCACGTACGAGGGGCCTGACGGACCTTCTTACTACTCAGGCGAGTAGATCCTGAAGTCCCCCCTCTCGCATCCGCTCTGACCGCCGGTCCTGAGTGACTTCCCGCTCTACCGCTCGGCGGTGCCGTCCGCACCGTCAATTTCGTAGATCCGCTCTTGAAGCCGTTCACCGGCCCAGTCCAGCTCGACACCCAGGTCAAACCAATGCCGATCCTTGCGGACTCCGGGCGGTGAGAGGTTCACCGCCGCCCACGAGAACACCCCCAGGAGGATGGAACGCCCGTGCTGCCTGGTGCGCACGGACAACGCAAACGATGCGGCGAGTGCCGCGCGGGTCACCAACATGACCTGTTTATCCTCAGAATGTCGGCGCCCACCCGTGAGAAACCGAGGCGTCTCAAGGATCTTGACCCACTCGACCACTGCATCTGCCACCTGGGCGCGCAAGGACTCTTCGATGCCCTTCCGAACGGCGGTCGCGGGATCATCGCCGAGCCAGCCAAGCCAGTGATCAGGGTCAGTGAGCTTGCTGAAGTCGTCCTGCGGCACCCCGTGACGGGGATTCTCCTGGTACTCACCTGTCAGTTTCCCGCTGCTGTCCACCACCCACGCGCCGCGGATTGCCTCGGGCGGTACGTAGCCGTTTGGGTCGTCGATATACGTCGGGTCGATCTCGGCGACGCTGCCACCCGGATTCTCAGCAGCCGCCGCCAGTAGTGCCGGCTCGTTCGGTATGCCCTTACGCCGGCTTCGCGAGCCAAAACGCCCCACGTTCCCACCCCCACCGTTGCCTGCCCAGTTGACCGTGATTGTGCCGCACCGGTCAGGACCGCGTGAGGGGAGTGCGCCTGGCGAATCGCTACGAATGTCGGTCCTGGTCGGGCCGTCCATGCGCCAGACGCTGAGCTTCGGCCGTGACCTCGGCATCGAGCTGGGCCAACGTCCTGCTCCCGTACTCGACGATGTCGTACTCGTCATCAAGCTCAGCAAGGCGCTCGGCCAGGGATAGCTGGTGGCCGAACCGCTGGTGGATGCGCATGGCAAGCTCTCGCGGCGTCAGCCGGCCCGCCAGCATCTGGTACGCAAGCGCCCGCACGGCAGCGTCCTGCCCGGCTCGCTGTCGCGTGCGTAGAACACAAGGTCCAGCTCGTCGAGTACGACGGGAAGCAGGTCGGGAACGTCGTACTCCGCCTCCGCACGTGTGTATCCGGCCAGAATGCGCAGTGCCGGACTGTCTAGTCCGGCAACGAGCGCCGCGCAGGCAGCCTCGACGACATCGTGAGCATGGGCCTCGCCGATACTCCAGAGAACAGCGAGGTCTTGCAGGTCATCGGTTGCGGCTTCGATCGGCGACACCTACGCATGATCCCCTGCACCAGATGGTCCCGTCGACCGCCTTTCGACTCAGGCGCCGACCGCGCTGACGGACGATCTACCACTCAGGCAGTCGCCCGTGACCAGCAGGAGCGCCACGAGAACCGGTCGCACCAGAACAAGTGCTCTGCGCCAGTAAAGACCTCCCTCGGCATCTGCCTGGAGTGCCACGAGGGCACCCCCGCCCACCCCAGCTCGTACGTGAACCCGCCCGCCGGCCCGAAGACCGCATGACCGGCTCCCGCTGAACGACCACACCCATTTCCGACCGCCGCTTGGAGGACCACATGAGGCGTTTATGGATGAGGCGCGCTGACCGCGCCCGCTGGCGGGACGCCCGCACCCTGGGCGACCTCGGGCAGGCCACCGCCGACTGGTGGGAGGGCACCGTACGCAGCCTCCCCGGCCACCGTGCGAGCCACCGCCCGCACCCCACCCTCGCCGACCACACTCCCGTCCTCGCGACCGCCAACCGCGCCGGATTCGTCATCGTCGCCGCGCAGGCCGGATTCGCCGACGGGCAACTGCAGCAGCGGGCCGCGGTGCAGGGCTTCGCCCCGACCCTGAACTCATCCGCCGCCTGGTCGACACCGCCGAAAAGGCCGAGCTGGAGATGGCGCTGAGCGACTGGCACGACGCCTTCTACGACGGGCCCGGCGACGGCATCACCGTCACCACCGGAGACGGCCGCGACGTCGTCTTCGGTCAGGCGCTCGGCCTGGACGACATCAAGGCGATGTGGCCCAAACTCCCGCACGCCGTGGACGCGGCCGCGCCCCCTCCAGATCACCCTCGCCGACCGGGAGGTCGGCCCCGGCAGCCTGCTGTGGGACACGCTCGCCGCCGCCACCGGACCGGCCGCTCCCCCACCTGCCCCGAAGATCATCTGCCGGGAGTGCGGCTGCACCGCGATCGACTGGCAGGTCTGCAACGACGGCTGTTCCGGCGTCCTGGACCAGACCGACGGGCGCTGCCAGGTCTGCATCGACCCCAGCGTGATCATCGACTGGTCGAAGGAGCCGGAAGAGAAGGAGTGCGCTCTGTGCGGCGCCCCCTTCTTCCACGCCGGGTCGTACTGCTCCCTGGGCTGTGAGGCCGCCGACGGCTACAGCGACGAGGACGCGAACGAAGTCGAACAGCCGTCCCCCGCCCCCGTCCGCCAGTCCGGCAGCGCATCCGACGACCCGTGGACCACCAGCCCGTTCTGAGCCCGGAGGCCTCCCCCATGGACATCCGCATCACCTCCTTCGGGCACCTCCACGGTCCCCGGCCTGACGACGTGCACATCGTCCTGGACCTGCGCCAGCACTTCCGCGACCCGCACTGGGACACCAGCCTGCGCCCCCTGACCGCCCGCGACCGCAAGGTCATCCGGGCCGTGAAGCGCACCCCGGGCATCGAACAGCTGCTCGCGGCCACCGTCGCGCAGGCCCAGGCCTACGCCCGCGGCCCCGGCGCCGACCAGCAACCGCTGCACATCGCCGTCGGCTGCGCCGGCGGCAGGCACCGCGCCGGGGTAACGGCCTACCTGCTGGCCCGGCGCCTGCGCCGCCGCGGCCACGAAGTCGACCTCCACCACCGCGACATGCACCGGCCCGTCGTCGACCGCGCCGCACCCTGACGGCTCCCCGTGCCGCCCCAACCCGCTCCCGGGGCTGGGGCGTTGCGGAGGACCGGACAGTCCGGCCCCGCACCGAAGACACCCTCGGAGGCCATCTTGCGCAAGCCGTCGCTCCACTACATGGTGACGATGCCCGACGGCACCGTCCCGCCCACCGCCGGCTTCACCACCTCATACGAGACCGTCAACCTAACCGAGCACGTCGGCCAGGTCGTCGACCACCCCACCCCCTGCAAGCACAAGTGGTACGACGAGAGCTCGTTCTCCTACTTCCGCACCTACACCCATCGCGGTGTCGGCGAGGTCCTGGAACGCAGCAGCGAGTGGGCTGTCCAGTGGCCGGTCCGGCTGTGGATCGTCGAACCGCTTGGGGAGAGGGGCAACTGGGGCGGGCGGCACTACCCGTACTGGGTGCTCACGCACCGGCTGCGCGTCGTGGAGGAGACCGACATCTCGCGCGCCTTCGGCCCGCGCGGAGACAAGGTCCTCAGCCTCATCCAGCAGCAGCTCCCCGAGCTGGTCGGCCAGTGGGCCATCGAGTGGGCGGCTGACCCGGAGGGCACCCGCGCCCGCTACGACGCCTGGATCACCGGACGCGTGCAGCCGAAGCACGCCCAGTGGTGGGTCGACGCGAAGGCGCGTTCGGCACGCCGGGAGGCCGCCATCAGCCAGGCCCGCGAGCTCGCGTGCACCACGGCCGAGCAGGCCGCAGCCGCCGTCCTCGACGGCCAGGACGCCGTCTCCCACATCCGCCGCCGCGCCTGGTACCTCGCCGCAGCCGAGATGTTCCACGACCTGCTGGGCCGCTACGACTTCCAGCGGGAGGTCCTGGCGATCCTGCGCGGCTCCGGCCTGGACACGAACACCCCCGCTCTCGCCGGCGTCTGACCTCACCGGCCTGACGGCCCCGGCACCGCAGCGTGGTCGGCCCGACCACAGCCCCAACCACGGGCGACCAGGCGACGTGTTGCCGGATCGTGACCCGTGGTCGGGGCTGATGGACGCCGGCGTGGTCGGGGGCACCAGGTGTGCTGCCCCGAAGGACCCCACACGCGAGGCCTCCACACCCCCACCCCGTGACCGGTACGGCGCATCCCCGTAGACCGCCCAAGCCACTGCCTCTCCCCCGTGCCGCCCCAACCCTGCCTGCGGGCTGGGGCGGTGCGGAGGACCGGGTAATTCGCCCGATCCCCGAAACGCACTAAGGAGACCCTGTGACCGACATTCTCGATTCGCCCGTCGCCTCCGCGCTCGACGACGACTCCCCGCTGGCCCGTCTGTTCGCGATGGTCGACGACGAGTACACCGAGGACGAGCAGCGCGACGACGCCGAGATCGCCGCCGCCCACCACGTCTACAACGCCTACGGCGCCACCAGCGGCCAGGCCCTGGACGGTGAGAACTGGGACGGCAAGATCGCCCTGCGCGACAACCGGCTGGAGGCGAGCGCGGTCGCCTGGCTGGAGGGCGGCCTGTGGCTGCACCACACCCTCGCCATCAGCGAGGCCGACGGCGCCCGCGACGTCCTCACGCTGATCGCGCCCTGCGCGTGCGGCCGCGGCTACGTGGACTTCCAGATGGACGGCGAGGAGGACCTGCTGCAGATCCTTACCGACCTGCGCCGCACCGGCGGCCGGGTCGCGCACCAGCACGACGAGGACTGCGCCAGCGTGCCCGATCCGCACGCCCCCACCACGAAGTAACTGCCCGGGGGCGGCCGCCGCATCCGGCCAAGAACGCCCGCGGCCGTCCCCTGGCAACTCCCGCAGCCCCAAACCGAGACGAGGAGCACCTCCAGCATGACCGAAAACAGCACCCGAGCCACCCGTTTCGCCGCCACCTACGCCCTGCTGCGTATGGCCGCGGACCTGGGTGACCACTGGATCCAGTCCGACCATCAGGCCGTCACCAAGGGCCAGCACGACGAGAACGAGGACCAGTCCAGCCGGGCCGGGCGCATCGCCTGTACCGCGCATGTGGCCACCTACACCGCCACGCAGGCCGCCGTCCTGTACGCCGGATCCCGCGTGCTCGGCCTGCGCCTGAAGCCCGGCCGGGTCGCCGCGGCGCTCGCCCTGTCGGCCGGCACCCACTGGTGGGCCGACCGGCGCATCCACCTCAAGGCCCTCGCGGACGCCACCGGCAAGGCGCGCTTCTATGCCCTGGGCGGCCCGCTGGGCGGCGCCTACGCCCTCGACCAGGCCTTCCACCACGCCGTGGAGACCGCCGCCGCTCTCATCGCGGCCTCCAAATGAGCCTCTCCGCAGCCCTCCGTCCCGCAGGGAGCCCCACCGTGACATCGTTCCTCGACACCGACTTCCCCGACCCGGCCGTCATCGTCCTCATCGGCCCGGCCGGCTCGGGCAAGTCCACCCTGGCCAGCACCTGGGAGCCCACCCAGGTGCTCAGCCTCGACCACTACAGGGCCCTGGTCTCGGACTCCCCCGGCGACCAGTCCGCCACCGGCGACGCCGTCTTCGCCCTCCTCCGCGTCCTCGAGGCACGCCTGCGCCGCGGGCTGACCTCCGTCATCGACGCCACCTCCACCAACCCAGAAGACCGCGCCACGCTCCTGGCCACGGCCCGCCGCTACGGCGTCCCCACCGTCGCCCTGATCGTGCCCACCCCGCTGAACGTGTGCCTGGCCCGCAACGCCACCCGCACCGGCGACCGCCACGTGCCCGAGGACATCCTCCGCGCCCAGCACCAGGCCATGGTCGCCACCGCCTCCCCCGCCCGCCTACGCCAAGAGGGCTTCGACTACGCCGAGTTCGCCCCCGGCATCCAGCGTCTCGGCCGGCTCGGCGTGCTGCTGCAGCGGGTCAGCGACACCCGGCGCCGCGAGCTGGGCCTGGACGGAGGCGACGGCCTCGGCAACGACGAACTTCTCCTGCGCCGCTTCTTCGGCCCCGAGATCGCCCGCCTGGCCACCTGGAAGGACGGCTCCGACCTCGTCACCGGTGAAGACCGCGTCGTCGTCCTCGACGTTGCCGGCGACCACCTCACCCTGGCCTTT
>NZ_CBDQZH010000070.1:0-21714 GCF_965341775.1 Streptomyces sp. bgisy159
GTGGTGGCGTTGGAGCCGTCGGTGCCGTTCTTGTCGACGGTGACCGGGCAGTGGGTCGATTCGGCGCTGACGGATGCCGGGTACTGGTATCGCAATCTGCGTCAGACGGTGCAGCTGGAGCCGGCCGTGACCGCGCTGATCGCCGAAGGGCACGGGGCGTTTCTGGAGATGAGTCCGCACCCGGTGCTGACCGTGCCGGTCGCCGAGACCGTCGAGGCCGCCGGTGCGGAGGCTGTGGTTGTCGGGTCGTTGCGTCGTGGTGAGGGCGGCCTGGGCCGCTTCTACCTCTCCCTGGGCGAGGCGTGGGCCGCAGGCGTGCCCGTCGACTGGACGCCTGCCTACGAAGGCTTGTTCCCGCGCATGGTCGACCTGCCCACCTATCCCTTCCAGCACAGCCGTTACTGGCTGGACGCGCCGAAGCCGGCGGTCGCCGTGGACCCGGTCGAGGAGGCGTTCTGGCGGACCGTGGAGGAAGGCGACCTGGAGGCGCTGGCTGGCACGCTCGGTGTCGAGGAGGGTCTGGAGGCCGTCGTACCGGCACTGGCCGCCTGGCGCCACACCCGCCATGAGCGGACCCTGCTCGACAACTGGCGATACCGCGTGGTGTGGAGGCCCTTCGAAGCTCCCGACGAGCGCCCCCTCGCGGGGGACTGGCTGATCGTCGTACCCGAGACCCGAACCGGCGACGACCTCACGGTGCGAACCCGCCGTGTGCTGGAGGAGTCGGGGGCGAGTGTCGTGCCCGTTGCCGTGCCCGAACAGGCGGACCGTGTCGTTCTCGCCGAACTGCTCGAAGCCGCTGTGCTGCACCTGGGCACCACGCCGGCCGGTGTGCTCTCGCTCCTCACGCTCCACGACGAACCGGACAAGCGCAGCCCCGGTGTCTCCAAGGGCCTGTTGGCCGCCATGGCGTTGAGCCAAGCGCTCACCGACACGGAGGTGCGCGCCGGGCTCTGGACGCTCACCCGTGGAGCCGTCCCGCTCGACGGCGACCGGATGCCGAACGCCGGTCAGGCTGCCGTGTGGGGTCTGCTGCGGGTGGCCGCGCTGGACGACTCCGAGCGGGCCGGCGGCCTGGTCGACCTTCCGGCCGACGGCTCCACCGACGTCCTCACCCACCTGCCCACGCTGTTGGCCGCGGGCGGAAGCCCCGACGCGGAGAGCGAGTTCGCGCTCCGGAGCGGGTCCGTCGGCATCCGCGTCCGCCGCATGGTGCGCTCCCCTCTCCCCGCCACGGGCTCGGCCCCGGCGCCGGTGTGGCGACCGCGCGGCACGGTGCTCGTCACCGGCGGTACGGGCGCCCTCGGCGCCCACGTGGCCCGGGACCTCGCCCGCGAGGGAGCCGAGCACCTCGTACTGACCAGCAGGCGCGGCCCCGATGCACCCGGAGCGGCCGCACTGGCGCAGGAGTTGACCGACCTCGGCTGCCGGGTGACCATCGCCGCCTGCGACGTGGCCGACCGGGACGCACTGGCAGAGCTCCTGAAGGGCCTGCCCGACGAACCGCCGCTGACGGCGGTCGTGCACACCGCGGGCGCCGTCGACCGGGCTCGTCCGCTCACCCGGGTCGACACCGACGAGGCGGTCGACCTGATGCATGCCAAGGTCGTCGGTGCCCAGAACCTGCACGACCTGCTCGCTGGACGCGCGTTGGACGCCTTCGTCCTCTTCTCTTCCGGCGCCGGCGTATGGGGCAACGGCGGTCAGGCACCGTATGCCGCGGCCAACGCCCACCTGGACGCCCTCGCCGAGTCCCGCCGGGCCGCGGGGCTGCCCGCCACCGCGATCGCGTGGGGTGCGTGGGCGGGCGGCGGAATGGTCGACGCCGAGGTCGGGGACCAGCTGCTGCGACGGGGTGTGCCGGCCATGGAGCCGCGGCTCGCCGTACGGGCCCTGCGGGAGTCGGTGGCGGCGGACGACACCACCGTCGTCGTGGCGGACATCCGGTGGGAACGCTTCGTAGCGGCGTACTGCGCCCACGGGAACCGCCCGCTCATCGAGGAGATCCCGGAAGTGCGGGCCCTGCTGGCGGCACAACAGGCTGAGGACGAGGCTCGGCAGGCGGCGGACGTCTCCGGCGCCGCGAGCGGGCTGCGCGGTGAGCTGGCCGCGCTCACGCCGGCCAAGCGCAAGCGCCGGCTGGCGGAGCTGATCCGGACGCATGCCGAAGCGGTCCTCGGCTCCGGATCGGCGAAGGCGGTCAGGCCCGGAAAGGCCTTCCGCGACATGGGCTTCGACTCGCTGACCGCCGTGGAACTGCGCAACCGGCTCGGTGCCGCCCTCGGCACCAAGCTCTCCGCGACCCTCGTGTTCGACCATCCCACACCGAACGCGCTCGCCGACCACCTCGACGCGGAGCTCTTCCCCACCGACGACGGCGCCCCCGGGCTCGACCCCCGGCTCAGGGAGGTCGAGGCGGCCTACCGCGCCACCGCCGACCCCACCGACCGGAAGGAACTCGCGGACGCGCTGCGCGGCCTGCTCGACACCTGGGCGTCGGCACCCACCGGCGAGCCGGCCTCCGCGGCCGTGGACGAGGAACTGGTCGGCGCCTCCGACCAGGACATGTTCGACCTGATCGACAAGGAACTCGGGATCTCCTGAGCGGTCCCCCGACACGACTTCCCGATTCTCGAAGGGCTGACTGGCATGGGCAACACGGGCAACACCGAGGACAAGCTGCGGGACTACCTCAAGCGCGTCACCACCGACCTGCGGCAGACCCGCCGCAGGCTCGACGAGCTGGAGACGCGGGCGCACGAGCCCATCGCCATCGTGGCGACCGCCTGTCATCTGCCCGGCGGTGTGCGCAGCCCCGAGGAGCTGTGGCAGCTCGTCGCCGACGGCGTCGACACCGTCTCGGACCTGCCCACCGACCGCGGCTGGGACATCGACGGGCTGTACGACCCCGACCCGGAGCGCATCGGCACCAGCTACGTCCGCCACGGCGCCTTCCTCCACGACGCGGCCGACTTCGACGCCGGGTTCTTCGAGATCTCGCCGCGTGAGGCGACCGCGATGGACCCCCAGCAGCGGCTGCTGCTGGAGACCACGTGGGAGGCGTTCGAGCTGGCCGGCATCGACCCCACCACCCTGCGGGGCAGCTCCACCGGCGTCTTCGTCGGCGCCAGCAACCAGGCGTACGCCCCCGACGGAACCCGCGCCCCCGAGGGCATCGAGGGACATCTGCTGACCGGTGGGTCCGCCGCCGTCCTGTCGGGCCGCATCGCCTACAGCTTCGGCTTCGAGGGCCCGGCCGTCAGCCTCGACACCATGTGCTCGTCGTCGCTGGTCGCGCTTCACCTGGCGGTGCGGTCACTGCGCAACGGTGAGTGCTCCATGGCCGTCGCCGGCGGTGCCACCGTCATGGCCAGCATGCGCAACTTCGTCGAGTTCAGCCGCCAGCGCGGACTGGCCGCAGACGGCCGCTGCAAGCCCTTCGCGGCCGGAGCCGACGGCACCGGCTGGGGCGAAGGCGTAGGGGTATTGCTCCTGGAGCGCCTGTCGGACGCCGAGGCCAACGGGCACCAGGTCCTCGCCGTCATCCGTGGCTCGGCGATCAACCAGGACGGGGCCTCGAACGGCCTGACCGCTCCGAACGGCCCCTCGCAGCAGCGCGTCATCCGCGCGGCGCTGTCCGACGCGGACCTGTCGGCCGCGGACGTGGACGTCGTGGAGGCGCACGGTACGGGCACGAAACTCGGCGACCCGATCGAGGCGCAGGCACTCCTGGCCACCTACGGGCAGGAACGCGACGCCGACCACCCGCTCTGGATCGGCTCCCTGAAGTCCAACATCGGCCACACCCAGGCTGCCTCCGGTGTCGCGGGCGTCATCAAGATGGTCGAGTCGCTGCGGCGCGGGATCGCGCCCAAGTCCCTGCACGGGGAGGAACCCACCCCGCACGTCGACTGGTCCACCGGGACCCTGCGTCTGCTCACCGAGGCCGTCGACTGGCCCGAGACGGGACGGCCGCGCCGAGCGGGCGTCTCCTCCTTCGGCGGCAGCGGCACCAACGCCCACGTCGTCCTCGAGCAGGCACCGGTCACTCGGCCTCCGGCCGGAGAACCGGGCACGACCGACGCCGTCCTGCCCTGGCTGCTGTCGGCACGGACGGAAGCCGCGTTGAGGGAGCAGGCACAGCGACTGACCGACCGTGTGGAGTCCGCCGACCTGTCCGCCGCGGACGTCGCCCACACGCTGGCCACCGGTCGTGCCGCTCTGGAGGAGCGCGCCGTCGTGGTCGGCGCCGACCGCTCCGCCCTGCTGAACGGCCTGCACGCCCTGGCACGAGGTGAGCGGCCCGCCGGTGTGACGCGCGGCCTCACCGAAAGCCCGGGCGCGACCGTGGACCCGGTGTTCGTGTTTCCGGGGCAGGGGGCGCAGTGGGTGGGGATGGCGGTGGAGCTCCTCGATACGTGTCCGGTGTTCGCGGCTCGGTTCGTTGAGTGTGGTGAGGCGTTGGGTGAGTTCGTGGACTGGTCGTTGGTGGATGTGGTGCGTGGGGTGGAGGGTGCACCCGGCTTCGACCGCGTCGATGTGGTGCAGCCGGTGTTGTGGGCGGTGATGGTGTCGTTGGCGGCGGTGTGGGAGTCGTTCGGTGTCAGGCCGGCTGCGGTGGTGGGGCATTCGCAGGGTGAGATCGCTGCTGCGGTGGTGGCGGGTGCGTTGAGTGTGGTCGATGGTGCGCGGGTGGTGGCGTTGCGGTCGCGGGCGATTGTGGCGTTGGCCGGGCGTGGGGGGATGGTGTCGGTGGCGTTGCCGGCGCGGGGTGCGCAGGAGTTGGCGGCGGGGTGGCCGGGTCGGGTGTCGGTGGCGGCGGTGAACGGTCCTGCTTCGACGGTGGTGTCGGGTGATGCCGGTGCTCTGGACGAGCTGGTGGCCCGTGCGGAGGCCGGCGGGGTTCGGGTGCGGCGGATCGATGTGGATTATGCGTCGCATTCGGCGCATGTGGAGGCGGTAGAGGCCGAGTTGGCGGAGGTGCTGGCTCCTGTGGTGGCGTTGGAGCCGTCGGTGCCGTTCTTGTCGACGGTGACCGGGCAGTGGGTCGATTCGGCGCTGACGGATGCCGGGTACTGGTATCGCAATCTGCGTCAGACGGTGCAGCTGGAGCCGGCCGTGACCGCGCTGATCGCCGAAGGGCACGGGGCGTTTCTGGAGATGAGTCCGCACCCGGTGCTGACCGTGCCGGTCGCCGAGACGGTGGAGGCCGTCGGTGCGGAGGCTGTGGTTGTCGGGTCGTTGCGTCGTGGTGAGGGCGGCCTGGGCCGCTTCTACCTCTCCCTGGGCGAGGCGTGGGCCGCGGGGGTGTCGGTGGACTGGGCCCCGGCCTTCGAGGGGCTGTCGCCGCGCATGGTCGACCTGCCCACCTACCCGTTCCAGCACAGCCGCTTCTGGCTGGACGCGCCGAAGCCGGCGGTCGCCGCGGACCCGGTCGAGGAGGCGTTCTGGCGGACCGTGGAGGAAGGCGACCTGGAGGCGCTGGCCGGCACGCTCGGACTGGACGGCACCGAAGGTCTCGGCGACCTCGTTCCCGCGCTCTCCGCCTGGCATCGACAGCGGGAGGGCCGCGCCCGGCTGGACAGCTGGCGCTACCGGATCGTGTGGCGGCCGCACCGACTCCCGGAGGGCGACACGGTCGACGGCACCTGGCTCCTCGTCGTACCCGCCGAGCATCTTGGATCACCGCTGGTCAGCGGTGTCGCCGACGCACTGGGCCGGGCCGGGGCGACCGTTGTCACCTTCGTCATGGGGCCCGACGACCTCGACCGCGGAAAGATCGCCTCACGGCTCGCCGCCGCCGTCGCCCGGACCGATGGCGCCCCCACGCAGGGTGTTGTCTCCCTGCTGGCCCTCGACGAGGGCCCGGCGCCGGAACACTCCGGTGCCACCTCGGCCATGGTCTCCTCGCTGCTCCTGGTCCAGGGTCTGCTGGACGCCGGCATCGACGCCAGGACGTGGTTCCTCACCAGCGGAGCCGTCGCAACCGGTGCCGAGGGCGACGCCGTCGACCAACCCGTTCAGGCTGCCCTGTGGGGTCTCGGACGTGTGGTGGCTCTCGAACATCCCCGGCACTGGGGCGGGTTGCTCGACCTGCCCGCGGATGTCGACGACGACATCGCACGTCGGCTGGTCGCCCTCCTCGCCACCCGGGGCGAGGAGGACCAGGTCGCCCTGCGCGCACAGGGAACGTATGTCCGTCGGCTGATCCGCACGCCGCTCGCCGGCCGTGCTGCGGCGCGCACCTGGCGCACCAGCGGCGCCGCGCTCGTCACCGGCGGCACCGGCGGGCTCGGCGCACACGCGGCCCGTCTGCTGGCCCGCAACGGTGCCGAACACCTGGTGCTGACCAGCCGGCACGGTCCCGACGCGCCCGGGGCGGCCGAGCTGGAACGGGAGCTGACCGACCTCGGCTGCCGGGTGACGATCGCCGCCTGCGACGTGGCCGACCGGGACGCGCTCCGACGCCTCGTCGGGCGGGTCGAGTCCGAGGGCCCCGCCATCCGCACCGTCGTGCACACCGCCGGTGTCGGCATGCTCGCCCCACTCGTCGACACCGAGCCGGGCTTCTTCGCCGAGGGCGCCCGCGCCAAACTCCTCGGGGCGGCGAACCTCGACGAACTCTTCGCCCACGACCGGCTGGACGCCTTCGTCCTGTACTCGTCCGTGGCGGGAACCTGGGGCAGCGGCGACCACGGCGCCTACTCCGCCTCCAACGCCTACGTCGACGCCCTCGCCGAGAACCGCAGGGCCCGAGGTCTGACCGGGACGTCCCTGGCGTGGGGCATCTGGAGTCCCGAAGGCGGCGGCATGGCCGTCAACGTCGTACGCGAACAACTGCGCTGGCGCGGGATCCCGTTCATGGACGCCGACATCGCCGTGACCGGCCTCCAGCAGGCCCTCGACCACGACGAGACCTTCCTCGCGATCGCCGACATCGACTGGGAACGCTTCGTCCCCGTCTTCACGGCCGCCCACCCCAGACCGCTGCTGCACGAGGTCCCCGAAGTCGCCGAGGCGATCAAGGCCGAAGAGGCCGTGCTCGACAGCGCCGCCGACCGGCGCGGCGGGCTGCGCGCCGAACTCGCCGCCCTGCCCCCCGCCGAACGCGACCGGGCCCTCACCGACGTGGTCCGTACCCACGTCGCCGCCGTCCTCGGCTACGCCCAGGGCGACGACATCGCCGCCACCCGCGCCTTCCGCGAACTCGGCTTCGACTCCCTCACCGCGGTCGAACTGCGCAACCGCCTCAACGAGGCGACCGGCCTGGCCCTGCCCGCCACCATCGTCTTCGACCACCCCAACGTCCGCGAGCTGGTACGCCACCTGCGCGGACACCTCGCCGACGACCGCGCCGCCGAGGAGACCGCCGCGCTCCCGGTCCTGCCCGCGGCCGGCCCGGCGCACGAGGACGAGCCGATCGCCATCGTCTCCATGGGCTGTCGCTTCCCGGGCGGCGCACACTCGCCCGAGGACCTCTGGCAGCTCGTCCTCGACGAGACCGATGCCGTGTCCGGTCTGCCCGTCGACCGCGGATGGAACGCGGAGAGCCTCTACGACCCCGATCCCGACCGGGCGGGAACCACCTACGCCCGGGACGGCGGGTTCCTTTACGACGCGGCCGAGTTCGACGCGGCCTTCTTCGGCATCTCGCCGCGTGAGGCGACCGCGATGGACCCGCAGCAGCGACTGCTGCTGGAGACCGCCTGGGAGACCCTGGAGCGGGCCGGCATCGCCCCCGACAGCCTGCGCGGCAGCGACACCGGCGTGTTCGTCGGTGTCTCCCACCAGGGCTACGGAGCATCCGGCGAGGTCCCGGAGGGGCTCGAAGGGCACCTGATCACCGGCACGGTCACCAGCATCGCCTCCGGCCGCATCTCGTACACGCTCGGCCTCGAAGGACCGGCCGTGACCATGGACACCGGCTGCTCCTCCGCACTCGTCGCCATGCACCAGGCCATGCGGTCGCTGAGGTCCGGTGAATGCTCCCTCGCGCTGACCGGCGGCGCCGCCGTCATGGGCGAGCCGGTCGGACTGATCGGCTTCAGCCGCCAGCGCGGCCTCGCCGTCGACGGGCGCTGCAAGGCGTTCGGCGCGGGAGCCGACGGCATGGGAATGGCCGAGGGCGTGGGTGTCCTGCTCCTGGAGCGTCTGTCGGACGCACGGGCCAACGGCCATCAGGTCCTCGCCGTGGTGCGGGGTTCGGCGATCAATCAGGACGGCGCGTCCAACGGCCTCACGGCTCCCAACGGTCTGTCCCAGCAGCGCGTGATCCGTGCGGCGTTGGCGGATGCCGGACTGTCCGCCGCGGATGTGGACGTGGTGGAGGCGCACGGTACGGGCACGAAACTCGGCGATCCGATCGAGGCTCAGGCCTTGCTGGCCACGTACGGCCAGGAACGCGAGGGCGACCGGCCGTTGTGGCTGGGGTCGGTGAAGTCGAACATCGGGCATGCGCAGGCAGCCTCGGGTATGGCCGGGGTCATCAAGATGGTCCAGGCGATGCGCAACGGCACCCTGCCCAAGTCCCTGCACACCGACGAACTCTCCACCTTCGTCGACTGGTCCGCCGGACAGGTCCGGGTCCTCACCGAGGCACGCCCCTGGGAGCAGAACGACCGACCCCGTCGGGCGGGCGTCTCCTCCTTCGGCGTCAGCGGGACGAACGCGCACGTCATCCTGGAGGAACCGGAGCCGGAACCGGAACCGGAAACCGCCCCGGAAGTGGACCCCTTCAGCCGGCCCGAGGCAGCCGTCCCGTGGGTGGTGTCGGCTCGTTCGGGGCCGGCGCTGCGTGAGCAGGCCCTGCGGCTCGTGGCCCGCCTGGAGGGCACGGACACCGACCCGCTCGACGTCGCCCACACGCTGGCCACCGGCCGTGCCGCTCTGGAGGAGCGCGCCGTCGTGGTCGGCGCCGACCGCTCCGCCCTGCTGGACGGTCTGCGTGCCCTCGCCGCCGGTACAGCCGACACCAGGCTCGTCCGGGGGGTGGCGCCGCACAACGGCGAGTCCGTCCAGCCGGTGTTCGTGTTCCCGGGGCAGGGGGCGCAGTGGGTGGGGATGGCGGTGGAGCTCCTGGACACGTGTCCGGTGTTCGCGGCCCGGTTCACTCAGTGTGGTGAGGCGTTGGGTGAGTTCGTGGACTGGTCGTTGGTGGATGTGGTGCGGGGGGTGGAGGGTGCCCCCGGCTTCGACCGCGTCGATGTGGTGCAGCCGGTGTTGTGGGCGGTGATGGTGTCGCTGGCGGCGGTGTGGGAGTCGTACGGTGTCAGGCCCGCTGCGGTGGTGGGGCATTCGCAGGGTGAGATCGCTGCTGCGGTGGTGGCGGGTGCGTTGAGTGTGGTCGATGGTGCGCGGGTGGTGGCGTTGCGGTCGCGGGCGATTGTGGCGTTGGCCGGGCGTGGGGGGATGGTGTCGGTGGCGTTGCCGGCGCGGGGTGCGCAGGAGTTGGCGGCGGGGTGGCCGGGTCGGGTGTCGGTGGCGGCGGTGAACGGTCCCACCTCGACGGTGGTGTCGGGTGACGCCGACGCTCTGGACGAGCTGGTCGCCCACGCGGACGCCGACAACGTTCGGGTGCGGCGCATCGATGTGGACTATGCGTCGCATTCGGCACATGTGGAGGCGATCGAGGCCGAGTTGGCCGAGGTGCTGGCTCCGGTGGTGGCGTTGGAGCCGTCGGTGCCGTTCCTGTCGACGGTGACCGGGCAGTGGGTCGATTCGGCGCTGACGGATGCCGGGTACTGGTATCGCAACCTGCGTCAGACGGTGCAGCTGGAACCGGTCGTGCGGCGACTGGTGGAGTCCGGTCACGGAGCCTTCGTCGAGATGAGTCCGCACCCGGTGCTGACCGTGCCGGTCGCCGAGACCGTCGAGGCCGCCGGTTCGCAGGCGCCGGTCATCGGGTCGTTGCGTCGTGGTGAGGGCGGTCTGGACCGCTTCCACCTCTCACTGGGCGAGGCCTGGACCAAGGGGCTCGACGTCGACTGGGCCCCGGTCTTCGCGAACCGGTCGCCGCACCGGGTCGACCTGCCCACCTACCCCTTCCAGCGCAGCCACTACTGGCTCCAGCCCGTCGCCCCGCACCATGGCGCCGACGATCGGAGCCCGGGCGCCGTCGACCTGGTGGACGACGGGTTCTGGGCCAACATCGAGAACCACGACGTGGATTCCCTCGCCGAGAGCCTCGGGATCGAGGACGTGCGGTCGCTCGCCGAAGTCGTCCCCGCCCTGTCCTCGTGGCGACGTGACCGGATCAACCGCTCCACGCTGGACGGCTGGCGCTACCGGGTCGCTTGGCGGCCGCGCGCCGAGCAGTCCGGCCGGGTCGAGGGCCTGCCGGGCAACTGGCTGATCGTCGTGCCCGCCGGACACGAGAGCGACCCGATGGTACGACTGGTCCGCGAGGCGGTCGACGAGCGGTCGGCCGGGGCGCTGCTGCTGGTCGCCGGACCGGACGCCGCCGAACGCGAACGGATGGCCGACCTCGTGCGGCACCGCACCGACGGCGTCGAGATCGGCGGCGTGCTCTCGCTGCTCGCCCTGGACGAGTCGCCGTGGTCCGCCGAGGGCGTGCTGCCCACCGGCCTGGTACTGACCACCGCGCTGCTCCAGGCGGTCGGCGACGCCCGGGTCGACGGGCCCGTCTGGTGCGCGACCCGCGGCGCCGTGTCCGTGCACCGCGGTGACGTACTGCGCACCCCGCTCCAGGCGATGTGCTGGGGGCTGGGCAGGATCGCGGCCATGGAGTACCCACAGCGCTGGGGCGGTCTCATCGACCTGCCCGAGACGCTGGACGGCCGTGCGGCGCGCCGTCTGGTCGCCGCACTGTCGGGCACACTGGAAGAGGACCATCTGGCGGTACGGCCGTCCGGGCTCTTCGCCCGCCGGCTGGTGCGCGCCGGTGAGGGGCCCCGGCCCGACGGCGACTGGCGGCCGTCCGGGACCGTCCTGGTCACCGGGGGAACCGGCGGACTCGGCCGGCACGTCGCCCGCTGGCTCGCCCAGGGCGGGGCCGAGCACCTGGTGCTCGCCTCCCGGCGCGGTCCGGACGCACCCGGAGCCGGCGAACTCGTCGCGGAACTCGCCGAGCTGGGCGCCACGGCGACCGCCGTCGCCTGCGATGTCGCCGACGCCGACGCGGTGCGGCGGCTCGTCGACGACCTGCCGGGCGGCGGCACACTGACCGCTGTCGTGCACACCGCCGGCATCATCGACGACGGACTCATCGACGCCCTGACCCCGCAGCGGGCACACGGCGTCATGCGCCCCAAGGCCGACGCGGCGCTCGCCCTCGACGCCGCCACCAGGCACCTCGATCTCGACGCGTTCGTGCTCTTCTCGTCCATGGCCGGCACCCTCGGCGGCCCCGGACAGGGCAGCTACGCCGCGGCCAACGCCTTCCTCGACGCCCTGGCCGTGCGCCGCCGGGCGGAGGGACTGCCCGCCACCTCCGTCGGCTGGGGCACCTGGTCCGGCGGCGGCATGGTCGGCGAGGAGGTCGCGGAGCGGCTGCGCCGCGACGGTGTTCCCCCGATGGACCCCGAACTGGCCATCGCCGCCCTGCAGAAGGCGCTCGACCAGGACGAGGAGTTCCTGATCGTCGCCGACGTCGACTGGAAGCTCATCACCGCCCGCGCGTTCGCCGCCCTGCGAGAGTTTCCCGAGGCCCGCACGGCACTCGTGGCCGACGGCGCGGTACAGAAGAAGGAGAGCGACGCCGTCGACGGGCCGGCGCCGGTCAAGCGGCTGGCCGCCCTGCCGCCCGCCGAGCGCCGTGCGGCGCTGCTGGCCGAGGTCCGCGGGCAGGCCTCCGCGGTGCTGGGCCACGCCGACGCCGACGCCGTCCCCGACGGGCGCGCCTTCCGCGACCTGGGCTTCGACTCGCTGACCGCGGTCGAACTGCGCAACCGACTCGCCGAGGCCACCGGGCTGCGCCTGCCGGTCACCCTTGCCTTCGACCACCCGTCCGCGAGCGCCCTCGCCGCCCACCTGGACCGTGAACTGTTCGGCGCGGACCCGGCCGAAGACGATCGACCCCAGCTGCCCGCGGCGGCCGTGGACGACGACCCGGTCGTCATCGTCGGCATGGGCTGCCGCTTCCCCGGCGGGGTCACCTCGCCGGAGGAACTGTGGCGGCTCGTCGCCGACGGCACCGACGCCATCACCCCCTTCCCCGCCGACCGCGGCTGGAACGTCGACAGCCTCTACGACCCCGACCCCGAGCGCACCGGCCACTCCTATGCCCGGCACGGCGGGTTCCTGCACGACGCCGACCGGTTCGACCCGGCGTTCTTCGGCATCGCGCCCCGGGAGGCCGTCGCCATCGACCCGCAGCACCGGCTGCTGCTGGAGACATCCTGGGAGGCGTTCGAACGCGCCGGTATCGGCCCGGACCGGCTGCGGGGCGCACGCGCGGGCGTGTTCGTCGGCTCGAACTACAACGACTACGGCAGCCGCGCCGGACGGGCCCCCGAGGAACTGGAGGGCTACCTCGCCACCGGCAGCGCGAGCAGCGTCGCCTCCGGCCGCATCGCCTACACCTTCGGTCTGGAGGGCCCGGCGGTCACCGTCGACACCGCCTGCTCCTCGTCCCTCGTCGCCCTGCACCTCGCCGTGCAGGCCCTGCGGTCCGGCGAGTGCGAACTCGCCCTGGCCGGCGGGGTGACGGTGATCTCCACCCCGGACACCTTCGTCGAGTTCAGCCGGCAGCGCGCCCTGTCGCCCGACGGCCGCTGCAAGGCGTTCAGCGCGGAGGCCGACGGAGCGGGCTGGGCCGAAGGCGTCGGACTGCTGCTGCTGGAGCGTCTCTCCGACGCCCGCCGCAACGGCCACCCCGTGCTCGCCACGGTGGCCGGGTCCGCCGTGAACCAGGACGGCGCGTCCAACGGGCTCACCGCGCCCAGCGGACCCGCACAGCAGCGCGTCATCCGGCAGGCCCTCGCCTCCGCCGGACTGTCCCCGCGGGACATCGACGCCGTCGAGGCGCACGGCACCGGCACCACCCTCGGCGACCCGATCGAGGCGCAGGCCCTGCTCGCGGTCTACGGGCCGGACCGGCCCGCCGAGCGGCCACTGTGGCTGGGTGCCCTGAAATCCAACATCGGCCACACCCAGGCCGCTTCGGGTGTCGCGGGCGTCATCAAAATGGTGATGGCGATGCGGCAGGGCGTCCTGCCGCGCACCCTGCACGCCGAGCAGCCCTCCCCGCACATCGACTGGTCGTCCGGGGCGGTCCGCCTGCTGCACGAGGAGCGGGCCTGGACCGCCGGCGACACCCCGCGCCGCGCGGGCGTCTCCTCCTTCGGGGTGTCCGGCACCAACGCGCACGTCATCCTCCAGGAACCGGACGCCGCCGACACCACGGAGCCGGCCCGGACGGCCGGCCGGACCCCCGGCGTCCTGCCCTGGCTGCTGTCAGCGCGCGGTACCGCCGCACTGCGCGCCCAGGCCCGACGCCTGCTCGACCACCTGGCCGACCACCCGGACAGCGCCCCGGCGGACCTCGCCCTGTCCCTGGCCACCACCCGCGCCCACCACGACGACCGGGCGGCCGTCGTCACCGCCGGCACGGACGCCCTCGCCGAAGCGCTCACCGCCCTCGCCGAAGGCCGTGACCACCCGCTGCCGGTCGTGGAGCGGGCCCGCGGCGGCAAGGTGGCGTTCCTCTTCTCCGGACAGGGCGCCCAGCAGGCCGGCACCGGGCGGGTCCTGTACGAGCGCTACGAGGTCTTCGCCGACGCCCTCGACGAGGTCTGCGCCCACCTCGAGACCCACCTGGAACCACACCCCGACGCGCGCCTCGGCGCACGCCCCGAACCGCCGCTGCGCGACGTGCTGTTCGCCGACCCGGGCACGGAGGAGGCGGCACTCCTCGACCACACCGCCTACACGCAGGCCGGTCTCTTCGCCGTGCAGGTCGCCCTGTACCGGCTCCTGGAGAGCCTGGGCGTACGGCCCGACGCGCTGCTCGGTCACTCCGTCGGTGAGATCGCCGCGGCCCATGTCGCGGACGTCCTCACACTGGAGGACGCCTGCCGGCTCGTCGCCGTACGCGGCGGTCTCATGGGCGCACTGCCCCCGGGCGGAATCATGGTCTCCGTCCAGGCCGGTGAGGACGAGGTGACCCCCCTCCTCGCCGCCCACGGGGACCGGGTCGCCGTCGCCGCCCTCAACAGCCCGCACGCCACCGTCCTGTCCGGCGACGAGGAGGCCGTCACCGCGGTCGCCTCCGAACTGGCCGCCCGGGGACGCAAAACGCGCCGACTCAACGTCAGCCACGCCTTCCACTCGCACCACATGGACGGCATGCTCGACGCGTTCGCCGCCCACACCGCCCAGATCGACCACGGCCGGCCCGCGACGACCGTCGTCTCCACCGTCACCGGCCGTCCCGTCACCGACGGCGAACCGTTCGACGGCGGCTACTGGGTGCGCCAGGTCCGCGACGGCGTCCGCTTCCACGACGGCGTCCGCGCCCTGGAGGAACAGGGCGTCACCACCTACGTCGAGATCGGCCCCGGTGGCGTCCTCACCGCGCTGGCCGGGGAGTGCGTCGACGGCGACGCCGCCCTCGTCCCGGCGCTGCGCCGCGACACCGAGGAGGAGGCCTCGCTGACCTCCGCCCTCGCCCGGCTGCACACCCGCGGCCACCACGTCGACTGGGAGACCTGGTTCGCCCCGACCGGCGCCTGCCGCACCGACCTGCCCACCTACCCGTTCCAGCGGCGCAGCTACTGGCTGGAGGCGACCGGCCCCGACGTCCACCGCTCCGACCTCGAACCCGTACGCCACCACCTGCTGACGGGGGCCGTGCCGCTGGCCGACGGCTCGGCGACCGTCCTGACCGGCACCGTGTCCGTGGACGGCAGGCCCTGGCTCGCCGACCACGCCCTCGACGGCCGGATCCTCTTCCCCGGTACCGCGTTCCTCGACCTGGCCATGGAGGCCTGCGCCCACACCGGCGCCGCCCGCGTCGCCGATCTCACCCTGCAGACCCCGCTCGTCCTCCCCGAGGACGGCGCGGTCCGGCTCCAGGTCACCGTCACCGCACCCGACGACCACGGCGACCGCGCGCTGACCGTCCACTCCCGGCCCGTCACCCGCGACGAGGCCGCCCCCGGCCCCTGGACCCGGCACGCCGAGGGCACCCTCGGCGGCACCCCCGCCGCCACCGCCCCGGCACCCCTGCCCACCGCCTGGCCGCCGCAGGGCGCGAGCCCCGTGGAGGTGAGCGGACTGTACGAGCGCATCGCCGGCGGAGGCTTCGCCTACGGGCCGGCCTTCCGCGGGCTGCGCGGCGCATGGCGCGACGGCGACACCGTGTACGCCGAGGTCGCCCCCGAGGACGGCGAACACCTCCAGGGCACCGACCGGTTCCGCATCCACCCCGCGCTCCTGGACGCCGCCCTGCACACGGTGGCCCTCACCGCCGACGGATCGGGCGGCACGGTCGTCCCGTTCACCTTCACCGACGTCACCGTGCACCGCGCCGGGCCCACCGCCCTGCGCGTCCGCCTCACCCCCCTGGCCGGACACACCTACCGGGTGACCCTTCTCGACGGCACCGGGCAGCCGGTCGCCGACATCGACACCCTCGCACTGCGGCCCGTGGACACCGCTGCCCTCCCGGCCGCCCCCGGCCGCGGGGCGCTGCACCGGATCCGCTGGACGCCCGCCGCACCCGGCACGGCCCCGGCCGGGACCGTGCACCTGCTCGGCGACCCGGCACCGGCCCTCCCGGACGCCGTCCGTCACGCCGGCCCCGCCGCGCTGGTGCGGGCCACCACCGCGACGGCCGTACCCGGAACCGTCCTTGCCGCCGTGCCGGAGACCCACACCGCGACCGACCTCGGCGCCGCCACCCGCACCGCCACCGGCCACGCCCTGCGCCTCGTCACCGAGTGGCTCACCCAGGACTCCCTCGCGGGGTCCCGGCTCGTGCTGCTCACCCGGAACGCCGTGACGGCCGGACCCGACGACGCATCGTGCACCGACCCCGCCCAGGCCGCCGTCTGGGGTCTGATCCGCGCGGCCCGCGCCGAGAACCCGGGACGCTTCGCCCTCGTCGACCACGACGGCAGCCCTGCCTCCCTGGACCGGCTGCCGTCCGTACTGGCCCTCGGGGAGAGCGAGATCGCCCTGCGCGACGGCACCGCCCTGACACCACGCCTCACCAGGACCGGTCCCGCCGCTCCGCCCGCCGGCCCCGCCGCTCCGCCCGCCGGCCCCGCCGCCCCGTCCGCCGGCGCCACCCCCGTCGTCGGCGACGGCACCGTGCTGGTCACCGGCGCGGGAGGTGTACTGGGCCGACAGATGGCCCGCCACCTGGTCACCGCCCACGGAGTGCGCTCCCTGGTACTGGCCGGCCGGCGCGGCGCCGCCTCCGACGGCATGCCCGCACTGTGCGAGGAACTCACCGGACTCGGCGCCCACGTCACCGTCGCGGCCTGCGACGTCGCCGACCGCGACGCCCTGGCCGGGCTGCTCGGCGCGGTGCCCGCCGACCGTCCGCTGACCGCCGTCGTCCACACCGCCGGCGTCCTCGACGACGGCATCGTGCAGTCCCTCACCCCCGAACGCCTCGACACGGTGCTGCGCCCCAAGGCCGACGCCGCCGTCCTCCTGGAGGAACTCACCCGCGACACCGGCGCCCAGCTCGTCCTCTGCTCCTCGCTCGCCGGCACCCTCGGCGGCGTCGGACAGGGCAACTACTCGGCCGCCAACGCCTTCCTCGACGCCTTCGCCGCACGCCACGACACCCCGGAACGCCGGATCCGGTCGCTCGCCTGGGGCCTGTGGGCCGAACGCGGAGGCATGACGGGCACACTCGGGACGTCGGACCTGCGCCGTATCGCCCGCAGCGGACTGCGCCCCATGGACACCGGCCACGCACTGGCCCTGCTCGACGCGGCACTGCGCGCCCCCGAACCCTGGTACGCGCCCGCCGACCTCGACCCGGCCACCCTGCGGGCCTCCGACGGCACCGTGCCCGACCTGGTCCGCGACCTCGTCCCGGCCCGCACCCGGCACCCGGCCGCCCCGGCGCAGACCGGCGCTCCGGCGGCACCGGCGGGCGGCGAACTGCGCGCACGGCTGGCCCGGCTCGCCCCCGCCGACCGGCACACCGCCGTCCTGGACGTCGTACTCACCCAGGCGGCCCTGGTCATCGGGCACGACAGCCCCGAGTCCCTCGACCCCGAAGGGGGCTTCCTGGACAGCGGCTTCGACTCCCTGACCGCAGTCGAGCTCCGCAACCGCGTCGGCGCCCTCGCCGGCGTACGACTGCCCGCCACTCTGATGTTCGACTACCCGACGCCGCGGCGGCTCGCCGCGCACCTCCTGGAGCGCATCGAACCCGCGGACCGGTCCGCCGACACCCCGCCGCTGCTCGATCAACTCAGCGCACTGGAAACACAGTTGAGCGAGAGCACAGTGGACGGCGCGCTGCACGGTCAGCTCCGTGCCCGGCTGCGCGGCCTCCTGGACCGGCTGGACGGCGCCACCCTGCCCGATCCGGCCGGCCCGGACACCGACGAGGTGTCCGACGACGAACTGCGCGCCTTCCTCGAGGGCGACCTCGACGAGGCCTGACCCCACCGCCCCACCCACCCTCACCCACCCGTCACCCGTGATCTGGATGGAACATGAAGGCTCTCGTGCTCGCGGGGGGATCCGGTACGCGGCTGCGACCGATCACCCACACCTCCAGCAAACAACTGGTCCCGGTCGCCAACAAACCGATCCTCTTCTACGGCCTCGAAGCCATCGCCGAGGCAGGCATCACCGATGTCGGCGTCATCGTCGGCAGCACCGCACCGGAGGTGCAGGCAGCCGTCGGTGACGGCTCCGCCTTCGGACTCGACGTCACCTACATCCAGCAGAACGAGCCCCTCGGGCTCGCCCACGCCGTCCTCATCGCCCAGCCCTTCCTCGGCGACGACGACTTCGTCATGTACCTCGGCGACAACTTCGTCCTCGACGGCATCAGTGACGTCGTCGACGAGTTCCGCAAGGACCCCCGCGACGCGCACATCCTCCTCACCCGGGTCGGCGACCCCACGGCCTTCGGCGTCGCGGTGACCGACGACCACGGCAACGTCGTCGAGCTGGAGGAGAAGCCGAGCCGGCCGCGCAGCGACCTCGCCGTCGCCGGCGTCTACCTGTTCACCACGGCCGTCCACGAAGCCGTACGGGCCATCCCGCCCTCGGCCCGCGGCGAACTCGAGATCACCGACGCCCTCCAGTGGATGATCGACCAGGGAATGACCGTACGCTCCACCGTCATCACGGGCTACTGGAAGGACACCGGCAACGTCACCGACATGCTGGAGGTCAACCGCACACTCCTCGAACGCCTCCAGCCCCGCGTCGACGGATCCGTCGACGAGGAGAGCGAGATCATCGGACGCGTCAGGATCGAGGAGGGCGCCGAGGTCCGCCGCTCCCGCATCGTCGGCCCCGCCATCATCGGCGCCGGCAGCGTGGTCACCGACTCCTACATCGGCCCGTCGACATCGGTGGCGGAGGACTGCCGCATCACACACAGCGAGATCGAGTACTCCATCGTGCTGCGGGAGTCGTCCTTCGAGCACATCAGGCGCGTCACCGCGTCACTGGTCGGGCGCAACGTCAAGGTCACGCTGACACCGCGGCTGCCCGCCGCCCACCGCCTCGTCATCGGAGACCACGGGCAGGTCCAGATCTCCTCATGAAACCCGTCCGCCTGCTCATCGTCACTGCGGTCGAGGCCGAGCGCGACGCCGTGATCTCCGGCTTCGGTCCCGCCGTCGCGGTCGCCGCTTCCGGCCCGCCGGGCCGCGAACTGCTCCGTCTCACCTGCTCCGATACGGTGACCTGCGGGGACACCCGCCGGGCGCCGTCGGCCTCCCGCCGCCGCCCGCTGACCGCGGACCTGCTGGCCGGAGGAGTGGGCCCCGCCGCGGCCGCGGCCGCCACGGGCGCCGCGCTCGCCCTGGCGGCCGCCCGGGAGGCACCGTACGACCTCGTCATCAGCGCGGGCATCGCCGGCGGGTTCGCCCCCGTCGCCGCGATGGGCTCCGTCGTGGTCGCCGACCGGGTCATCGCCGCGGACCTCGGCTGCGAGACCCCCGACGGCTTCCTGCCCGTCGACCGCCTCGGCTTCGGCACCTCCGAGCACACCTGCCCGCCGCACCTGGCAGCCGCCGTGGCCCGCGCCCTCGGCGCCGTCCACGCGCCGGTACTCACCGTCTCCACCGCCACCGGTACCGAGGACAGGGCCCGCACGCTCCGGAAGCACCACGCAGCGGCGGCCGAAGCCATGGAGGGCTTCGGCGTCGCCGAGGCCGCCGCCGCGCACGGGATTCCCATGCTGGAAGTCCGTACCGTCTCCAACCCGGTCGGGCCGCGCGACCGCGCGGCCTGGCGTATTCCCGACGCTCTCGCCGCTCTCCGCGACGCCTTCGCCGTGCTCGGCCCCGTCTTCGCCCACGGCGCCCACCCCCTCGCGGCTGACCGCCCGAGCTGACCGCTCGAACGCGAACTCATCGCTACAGGGCGGTCGTTCGGGGACCCGCCCCGCCGTGCACGGCCCCGCGGGACACTGCTTGGGCCTGCGCGAACGACGCTGCGCGGCCGAACTCCAAGCGTTTCCCCAGAGAACCCCGCCGGGCGCCGAACAAGCCTCGTCACCCGGGTCATGCTGTCCCCACCGCACGCGGAGCACTCCGTCGGACCCATGCCCACCGGGCGCCCCGGGCCGACGCGCGGAGCCCCGGCGCGCACTCCGTTCCGTCACCGAACCGAACAGCATGGGGGCAGTCCATGACGAAGGAAGCGCAGCTTCGGGACTACCTCAAGCGGGTCACCGTCGATCTCCACGCCACCCGGCGCAAGCTGCGGCAGCTGGAGGCCCGCGAGCAGGAGCCCGTCGCCATCGTCGGCATGAGCTGCCGGCTGCCCGGCGACGTACGCACACCGGACGACTTCTGGGACCTCCTGGCCTCGGGGACGGACGCGGTGACGGACTGGCCCACGGATCGCGGCTGGCCCGCCCCCGACGCGGCGGACGGTACCGACGGAGACCGCCGGCGCGGTGGCTTCGTGCCGGACGCCGACCGCTTCGACCCCGCCTTCTTCGACATCTCCCCGCGAGAAGCGCTCGCCATGGACCCCCAGCAGAGGCTGCTGCTCGAAGTGGTCTGGGAGGCCTTCGAACGGGCCGGCATCGACCCCACCACCCTGCGCGGCAGCCGCTCCGGCGTCTTCGTCGGATGCAGCGACCAGGGCTACGCCTCCGGCCTGCGCGAGGTCGCCGACGACGTCCGCGGCCACCTGCTCACCGGCAACTCCATGTCCGTCCTCTCCGGCCGCGTCGCCTACGCGCTCGGCCTGGAGGGTCCCGCGGTCACCGTCGACACCGCCTGCTCCTCGTCCCTCGTCGCCCTGCACCTCGCCGCCCAGTCGCTGCGCTCCAAGGAGTGCTCCCTCGCGGTCGTCGGCGGCGTCACCGTCATGTCCGGCCCCGGTGCCTTCACCGAGTTCGGCCGGCAGGGGGGCCTGTCCGGAGACGGCCGCTGCAAGGCCTTCTCCGACGACGCCGACGGCACCGGCTGGGCCGAGGGCGCCGGCACCCTCATCGTGGAACGGCTCTCCGACGCCCGCCGCAACGGCCACCGGGTGCTCGCCGTGCTGCGCGGCAGCGCGGTCAACCAGGACGGCGCCTCCAACGGCCTCACCGCCCCCAACGGCCTCTCCCAGCAGCGAGTCATCCTCGCCGCACTCGCCAACGCCGGCCTGCCCGCGACCGAGATCGACGCCGTCGAGGCGCACGGCACGGGAACCGCCCTCGGCGACCCCATCGAGGCGCAGGCCCTCCTCGCCACCTACGGCCAGGGCCGCACCGCCGACCGCCCGCTGCTGCTCGGCTCCGTGAAGTCGAACATCGGCCACACGCAGGCCGCCGCCGGTGTCGTCGGCGTCATCAAGTCCGTCCTCGCCCTCCGCCACGGCGTCCTGCCGCCCACACTCCACGCCGAACGCCCCTCCACCCACGTCGACTGGGCCGCAGGACACGTCAAGCTCCTGACGGGCCCCACCGAATGGCCGCACACCGACCACCCGCGACGCGTCGGCGTGTCCGCCTTCGGCCTCTCCGGCACCAACGCCCACGTCGTCATCGAGCAGGCACCCGAACCCACCGCGGACGAGAACCCCGTCGAAACCGCCCCGCGCGCCCTGCTGCCGGTCCTCCCGTGGCTCCTGTCCGCCCGGGACGAGGACTCCCTGCGCGCCCAGGCCGGCCGCCTGGCCGCCCACCTGACCGCCCACCCGGACACGGACCTCTACGACCTGGCCGCCTCCCTCGCCACCACACGCACCGCCTTCGAGCACCGGGCGGCCGTCCGCGGTCACGACCGAGCCGCACTCCTCGCCGAACTGGTCGAGTTGGAGCGGGGGGAGACCGGGACCCGGACTCTCGTCGGCACGACGAGCGAGGGCAGGACGGCGTTTCTGTTCTCGGGTCAGGGTGCGCAGCGGTCGGGGATGGGGTGTGAGTTGTATGAGGCGTTCCCGGTGTTCGCGGAGGCGTTCGACGCGGTGTGCGGGCATGTCGGGGAGGAGTTGCGGGAGGTCGTCTTCGGTGCGGATGCCGAGCGGTTGAATCGCACCGAGTGGACGCAGCCGACGTTGTTCGCGCTTGAGGTGGCGTTGTTCCGTCTGGTGGAGTCGTTCGGG
>NZ_CBDQZH010000071.1:0-21421 GCF_965341775.1 Streptomyces sp. bgisy159
CGAATCGTCACACCAGTCACGGCCGACCAGGGCCGATCAACAAGATCGTGTTACGAGCTCATAGGTGCTCTCCCCGTAAACGATGCCTTCCCGCAGGATCCAGCCCTACCGCCGCCAAGAAGCGTGGCATACGACATTTCGACCCCAGCATTTGGAGAGCTCCTGCACTGCCCAACTGTTCTGCGACAGGTACGAAAGCGGCCAGGAAGCGCGACCGCCTGAATGACATGGCGGTGGGCCATTGTGGTGTCGACACTGCCCAGCCGCGAGCTATGCATACGTGTGGCACATCCGTGACTGGCCAGGTTGAGCAGGCCTTGGCGGCCAGTGCTCAGGCACCGCCGCCGGGAGCTTATCGCACGGCGATGCCGCCGCGACTGCTACGTGAGGAAGCGGAGGGCGGGCCGGCTCCGGAGTCCACGGCCTCTGCGGCGCTGGAAGCCCTGATCCACGAGCTGCTTGACGCAGCCGAGCGGTTGGAGTTGACCGGGGAGCCCTCATCGCGGAGATTATCTGTGAGTTCGTACGCCGAGATACTTGTCCGGCTGGTTTCGAGAGGCGCGGGGGCTGGCTGAGGAACGTCAGTTGTGGTCGCGTTGGAAGGTGACCTCCACTCGGCGGTTTTTCTTGCGGCCGGACTCCGTGGAGTTGTCGGAGATGGGGTACTGCTCGCCGTAGCCGCGGACCTCGAAGGTGATGTTCGGGTCGTTCAGGGCGCTGGAGAGGGCGGCTTGTACGGCGTTGGCTCGTTGGCGGGAGAGGACGTCGCCGTGGGCTGAGGAGCCCAGGTTGTCGGTGAAGCCGAAGACCCGGACTCGGGTGGCCTGTTGGGCCTTGATCTCCTTGGCGATCGCCGTGATGCGGGCCTGCGAGGCCGGGCTCAGGCGGGCGCTGTCCTTGCCGAAGAGGACTTCGGCCTGGAGGGCGAACTTCACGTTCGCGTTGGTGTCTTCCCGGCGTTCGTCTCCCGACTGTTCCTCCACGACCTGCTTGATGTCCAGGACCTTCGGCTCAGCCAGCGTCGCGCCCTCCGGGAGCTTGAGGTCCGGGTCGTTGGGGTCGACCTCGACGGGCGCGGTGGCGGTGGGCTCGGTGCCCGGGGGGACGCTGGGGCCGTCTGCGGCACGGGCGGGGGGCGTGGTCAGGAGGCAGGTGAGCACCACGGCTGTGGCGAGCGCTCGGGTGCGGGTCATCGTGGCCTCACCCTGAGATCTGGATGGTGGCCGCGGCGAACGTCGGCAGTTGGAAGCTGACCTCGGCCGTGTCGGAGGGGGGCGCCGGGAACTGCATGAAGACGGCCAGACTTTCGCCGGACTTGATGGTGGTGAAGCCGGTGGTGGTGAGTGGTCTGCCGTCCGTGTCCCGCAACACGTAGTAGCGCTTCTTGCTCTTGGAGTCGACGAGCGTCGCGCCGCCCAGAGAACGACCGTTCCGTACGATCTCCGTCTCGTTGCCGCTCAAGGCCGCCGGTGCCACGACGCTCTTGGCTCCCTCGTTCTTCAGAGTGCCGTTGACCGTGACGAAACCACCGGAGTCGCGCTCGGCGGACGTGATCTGGAAGAGCAGACCGTCTGAGCCCTTCAGTTCCGCCATCGGCGTCTGAGGCTGGCCTTCCTGAGCATTCGGCTGGGAACCACCGCCGCTCTGAGACGCACTCGGGGAGCTCTGCGCTTTGTCCTCGCCCCCCTCGCCCCCACCGCAGCCGGCCACACTGAGGGCCAGACCGACCACGGCGGTCAGTGCGACCACGCCCCTGAGGGCCTTCGTCGTGAACCGAATGCTCATGCCTGCGCTTCCTTCTCGCGTGTCATGCGTTGTCAGCCACCAAGTGGACGTCGAAGAGATCGTGCGGTTCCGGGAGCTGGGTCAGATGGTCGGGATCCAGCGTCCAGTCGCCACCCTCGCAGCTCAGTTGCGGCAGTGCGTCGTCCGCGGCGCCCTCGCCGAGGGGTTCGAATCCGCAGAGCGGCTCCACCACGGCGGTGGCGGTGGCCGTCGACCGCATGCTCTCCGTGCCCGGGATGATGCTGTCCCCGACCGGCTTGTTGGTCGTGGCCACGACGCCGTAGCGACGTGGTCCGTCCTCATGGCACTCCGCGGTCGCGTCGTTCTGGGCCGCCAGCTCATACGCGCGCCCGCACGGATCCGTCAGCGCCGGTGCCTCGCCGTCGAGGATGGCCTGCCACTTCGTCGGGTCGAGTACGTTTTCCACCCACTGGTCCGCCAATTGGTCCCGGAACTCCTGGGCTGCGGCGAGCGCCGCGGCGTCAGCCGCTGTCTGAGCACCGTTCCGGTTGGCTGCCGCCTGGCCGACCGCCAGGTAGGCGAACGCGAGGAAGAGCAGGCCCGCCACCACCGTGATGTAGATGGGGAAAGCCTGCCCTGAGTCGCCTCGCAGCCTCGTGCGGGTCAGCCGCCGGTGACTTCGGAGATCTTCGCGGTGATCGCGTCGTAGATCGACTGCCCGATGCTGGTCCCGGTGATGGCCAGCACGATCGCCACCACCACCGCGATGATCCCGAGATACTCCACCGCCGTCTGCCCCTGGTCCCCCCGGGTGGCTCGGGTGCGGAGTGTGGTGAGGGTGGTGCTGAGCCAGTTGGTCATGGGGGTCCCCTCCGCTGGTCATGGTGCCGGCGGGGGGAAGGTAGCCGGTCGGGGGGTGGGTGGGCGAGGGGCCGGGGGCCCAAAGTCGGGCCCAGCTTGGGCCCAGGTGGGAGGTCATCGGGCCTCCAGCCACTTGGCGGTCGCCTCGGCGCGGCTGGCGCTGTGGAGTTTGGCGAAGATGCGGTTGATGTGGTTCTTGACCGTCTTCTCGGCGATGAAGCAGGCGGCGGCGATCTCGTGGTTGTTCATGCCGGACGCGATGAGGTCCATGATCTCCGCCTCCCTCGCGCTGAGTCGGGCCCTCAGTGGATCCGGAGCACTCCCTGGCCCCCCGGGCTTCGACTGTGCCATAGGTAGTTGCGATCGCGAAAGCTGGTTGAAGGTAATTAGCCTTAATTTCTGGGGGTGTTCATGGCTGTTGTGTGCAGTTGCACTTGCGCCTGGTGCTTTTAGGTGGGTGAGCAGCGCGTCGGTTGCGGTCGGGGTCAGGTGGGGTCGGCCGCGTACGGTGTCGCGTACCGCCGTGAGGAGTTGGTCCGTCGTGAACTCGCCGTGCACCAGGTAGCCGCCCGCGCCCGCGCGCAGTGCCTCCTGGACGGTTTCGGCCTCCCCGCTGTACGTCAGCATCAGGACCGGCGCCATGTCCACCAGGTACGGAAGGGCGCTCAGGCCGTCCACCTCCGGCATACGGACGTCCAGGAGGACCACGTCGGGGCGGTGCACCGCCGTCACCTCGCATGCTTCGCGGCCGGTCGCCGCCTCCGCCACGACGGCGATGTCGTCGTGCGCGGTGAGGAGGGCTGCCAGGCCCGCGCGGACCACCGGGTTGTCGTCCGCGATCACGACCCGCAACGGCTGCGGCTGCGGCTGCGGCCAGGTCATGTCGTCGCTCCTGTCTTTCGGCCCCGGGCCGCCCGGTCTCTGCGCCGTTCGCGGTTTCGGTTCCGGTTCCGGGCCCGGTCGCGGCGGTCACCGTCACTGTCGTCGTTGCGGGAGCGATGTGGCAGGGGCAGGTCCAGGCGTACCTCCGTGCCTCGGCCGCCGCCGGCGGGTGCGGGCCCGAAGTCGATCGTCGCGCCCATCGTCGCCGCCCGTTCCGTCATGCCCAGCAGGCCGAAGCGTCCGCACTCGCGCAGTGCGTCGAGTGTCGTGTCCTGCGGCAGGCCCCGGCCGTCGTCACGCACGCGCAGGGTCAGCGTGTCGTCGTTGCGGAGGTTCACCCACACGTCCACCCGGGTACCGCCCGCGTGGCGGTAGGCGTTCTCCAGCGCCTCCTCCGTGATCGCCACGAGGTCGTGGGCCGTCGGGTGGGGCAGAGTCGGCGCCGCTGCCGGTCCGGGGGCGTGGTAGCTCGTCGTCATGCCCGTCCGGGCTTCGAAGGCGGCCACCGCGGCCGCCAGTTGCGGCAGTACAGGGGTCACGGACGCCGTCGTCTCCTCCGTCCGCAGGTCGGTCAGCAAGTCCCTCGACTCCGCCGCCGCCCTGCGGGCGGCACGTGCCACCAGGTCCGCCTGTTCGCGCAGTCGCTCCGGGTCGGCGTGGGGGGCGTTCGCGGTGTGGGCCAGCGCCTCGGCCGCCAGGGCCACGCCGTGCAGGGTCTTGGCCACCGAGTCGTGCATCTCACGGGCCAGGCGTGCTCGTTCGGCCTGGGTGGCCTCGGTGGCGGCCAGGCGGGCCCGCACCTTCGTCAGGGTCTCCGTCGCCTCGCCGAAGCGGAGCATCAAGCCGCGCAGGGTGGAGCCGACCGCCCCGGTGATGACGCAGAAGCCGGGCAGCAGCAGGCGTTCCGCCACGCTCGGGTGGGCCGTCTGGTCCAGGGTGGCATGGACCAGCAGCAGGATCAGCGACTGGAGCGAGGCGAAGCAGGCGGCGCCCCGCCAGCCGTAGACGATGCCTGCCAGCAGCGGGGTGCAGACGCTGACGTACGCCAGCGTGGTGTCGGGACCCGCCGAGATCAGGAGCAGGGAACCGATGAGGGTGTCCGCGGCGAGGAGGGACGGGTGGCGCAGGAGGAGGGGGCCGAGGCGTTCCCAGTCGCGGAACAGGGCGTACGAGGCCATGACCGTGACGACGACCGCGGCGCCCACCAGGCGCACGCCCAGTCCGGGCGCTGCGTTGAGCAGGGCCGACGGGGCGGCAAGCGCGATCATCGCCAGCCGGAAGCCGAAGACCTGCCGGCACATCGCCTGCAGGGCGTTCACCTGGAGGGACAGGGGGGCGGGCCGGGAGGCGAGAAGCGGGGCGGGCCGGGAGGCGAGAAGGGGAGCGCGCCGTGAAGCGCGAAGGGGAGCGAGAAAGGGGACGAGCCCAGGGTCGGGCAGAAGGGCGGGCTCAGAAGCGGTAACGGCCGCGGGCGCGGGAGCAGGCACCACCGCGGGAGCGGTCGCGGGCCCGTCGGGCTGTGATGCGGTGCTGCCCCACTGCCTGCCGGTCCCGGGCGGCGTGGCCGTGCTCCTGCCCCAGCGCCTGCCGGTCCCGGGCAGCGGCCCGGCCGCCCTGCGGCTCCACCCCTCACCGAGGCCCCGGGCCCGGCCCCGGCCCCAGCGCCGGATGCGGTTCCGGCCCAGGCGCCGAGCGATTGCGAGCATCTTCACCACCCCGTCCCCTGTTCTGCCCCCGTGTCCCCTGTTCTGCCCCCCGCGGTCGCGCCCGGCGTCCGTCCCATGGCCTTACCCCTACTCGCCCGTGATCGTGCCGAAGTCGGTGCCCGAGCCCAGCAGCAGGCCCGCGCCGAGCAGCAGCATGGTGGCCGGGACCATGAAGGTGGTGATGACCAGCGTGGCCCGGGGGACGGCCCGCGCGGCCTTGCGGCGGGCGTTCTGCGCGTCGGTGCGGCGCATGTCCTTGGCCAGGGCGACGAGCGTCTCGACGATGGGGGCGCCCAGTTCCTCGCCCTGCTGGAGGGCCGTGACGAACATGGCCACCTGCTCGGAGTCGTTGCGGCGCCGCAGCTCGGCGAAGGCCTGGCGGCGGCTCATACCGAGGTCCATCTGGCGCAGGGTGATGCGCAGTTCGTCCGCCCACGGGCCCTCGTAGTGGACGGCGACACGGTCGAGTGCCTGGCGGAAGCCGAGGCCGGCGCTGACCACCACCGCCAGGACGTCGAGGAAGTCCGGCAGGGTCCGCTCGATGACGTCCTTGCGGACCCGCATCGCGGACCAGATGCCGACCTCCGTCCACAGCGCGCCGAACGCCAGCATCAGCAGCGCCACCAACCACTGGCCCCGTAGCAGGAACACCAGGCCGCCGACGCCGCCGAGGGCGCCGTAGACGGCGCGGCGGGCCGCGTAGCGGTCGATGGTGAGGCCGCCCGGGTTGCCGGCGAGGTCGATCTTCCTGCGGTATCTGGCGACCTGCTTCGGGCCCATCAGGCGCAGTACGGCGGGTGCGTACCGCATGCCGAGCCGGTCGACGAGAGAGTCCACCGCGCCGGTGCGGGTGGCGCCGACCTCCAGGGCGAGCGCGAGGTCGGGGGGCAGTTTGGCGTCGGCCCGGTACATGCGGATGCCTGCGAAGACACCCCACACGCCGAGGCCCATGAGGAGGGCGAGGATCAGGCCCATCGGTCGTCCCTCCTCTCAGACGTCGATACGGGACATGCGGCGGATGAGGACGAAGCCGACGGCGTACAGCCCGAAGGCGGCGATCACCGCGGCCTGGCCGAGCGGTGAGCCCGTCATGCGTTCCAGGGCGCCGTCCTTCACGCCGTTCATGAGGAACAACGAGCCGAGGCCCAGTACCGGGACCGCGTACGAGGTCATGTTCACCTGGGAGAGCTGAGTGCGGATCTCGCGCCGGGTCTCCTTGCGTTCCTCCAGCGTCTCCGTCAGGTTGCGCAGGGCCGCCACGACCTGGCCGCCCGCGCGGTTCGACAGGACCAGCGTCGTGACCAGGACGACCAGTTCGCGGGAGGGGAGGCGGTCCGCCAGTTCGCCGAGTGCCTCGTCCATCGACCGGCCCACGGCCAACTGGTCCGCCACTTTGGACAGTTCCTCGCCGGCCGGGGCCTCCAGCTCCTCCGCCGCCATGCCGATCGCGGTGCGGAGGGCGAGGCCGGCGTGGGTGGCGTTGGCGAGGATGCGGGACAGTTCGGGGAGCTGGTTGATGAACCGCTCGATGCGTTTCTGGCGCTGCCAGGTGAGGAACTGCCACGCCGTCCACACACCCAGCAGTGCGGCGATCGGCCCGAAGAAGGGCGCCAGGGCCGCCTGCCCCACCAGCCACAGCCCGGCGACACCGGCCAGCAGGTACGCCGTGAACTCGCCCGGCGTCACGTCCAGGCCGGTCGCCGCCAGCTTGCGCTCCAGGGCCCGCCCGGCTCTCGTACGGCGGATTCGGCGGTCCAGGGCGCGGAAGCGGCGCGGGCGACCGGTGGGCGGGAGCCAGCCCGTGTGGTTCAGGCGGGCCACGAGGTCTGCCTGCTGGGCGCGGCCCGAGGCGTACGCCTGGACGCCCGCGACCACCAGGGCGCAGGCCAGGAGGGTGACTCCCGTGGTGAACGTGATCAGGTCCAGGTCCATGGGTCTGCTGCCTCTCTCCCTGCCCACCGGGGCGTGTGGGGGTGCCTGTGGTGCTGACTCCGGCGCTTGCGGGGGCGGCAGTCCACTACCGTGCCTCCCGCGTCGCGAGGTCGTCCGCCGTGCGCGCCACCCCGAACGCCTGCGGGACGGGCTGCCCGGCCATGTAGAGGCGTTCGGCGGTGCGGCGCGGCAGCGGGAAGCAGCGGAAGGCCCCGTGGATGCGGCCGTCGGCCGTCATCGGCTGTGCGTCGAAGCGGGCGATGGTGGCCAGCCGGTACGGGTCGCCGCCGTGGCTGTCGAGGAGCGCAATCTCCGTGACGCGGCGGGCGCCGTCCGCGAAGCGGGTGAGCTGGATGATGACGTCGACGGCGCTGTTGATCTGGTCGTGCAGGGCGATGAACGGGATCTCCACGTCCGACATGGAGGCGAGGGTCTGCAGGCGGGTGAGCGCGTCCTCGGCGCTGTTGGCGTGGACGGTGGCGAGGGAGCCGTCGTGGCCGGTGGACATGGCCTGGAGCATGTCGAGGGACTCGCCCCCGCGGACCTCGCCGACCACGATCCGGTCGGGGCGCATCCGCAGGGAGTTGCGGACCAGGTCGCGGATGGTGATGCGGCCCTTGCCCTCGACGTTCGGGGGGCGGGCCTCCAGCCGGATCACGTGCTGCTGCTGGAGCTGGAGTTCGGCGGAGTCCTCGATGGTGATGATGCGTTCGCCCTCCGGGATGAGTCCGGAGAGGGCGTTCAGCAGGGTGGTCTTGCCGGTGCCCGTCGCACCGGACACGATCACGTTGAACTTGGCCTGTACCAGGCCGGCCAGCAGGAACAGCATGTGCTCGTCGAGCGAGCCGAAGCCGACGAGTTCGTGGAGGGTGAAGGAGCGCGGGAAGCGGCGGATGGTGAGGATGGGGCCGGTCAGGGACAGCGGCGGGATGATGACGTTCACGCGCTCGCCGGACGGCAGCCGTGCGTCGACCATCGGGTTGGACTCGTCGACGCGGCGGTTGACGGTCGACACGATGCGTTCGATGGTCTGCATCAGCTGGTCCGTCGACGCGAAGCGCAGGGGCAGCTGCTCGACCCGGCCCGCACGTTCGACGAAGATCGTGTCGGGGCCGTTCACCATGATCTCGGTGATCGACGCGTCCTCCAGCAGCGGTTCCAGGATGCCGAGGCCGAGCGCCTCGTCGACGACGCGGCGGATCAGCTGGGCGCGCTCCGCGGTCGACAGCACCGGGCCCTCGCGGCTGATGATGTGCCCGAGGACGCGTTCCAGCCGTGCCCGGCGCTCGGCCGCCGCCAGCGCGCTCATCTCCGCGAGGTCGATCTCCTCCAGCAGTTTCGCCCGGTAGGTGGCGACCAGGTGACCGTCCTCGCCCCGGCTGCCGTTCTCCTCGGGGGAGGTGATGCGTGACCTCAGGCTCATGGCTCCGGTGACTCCTCGTGCATCGGGTCGTGCGTCCGGGCGTTCATCCGGTGGCTCCTCGTTCAGCGGTCGAGCGGCATGGTGGCGGACTTGCGGGCGGGGTCGAAGTCCCAGCCGGGCACGACCGAGGGGATCTGGACGGTCGCGGTGACGGTGACCTCGTCGCCGCCGTACGACTCGGCGCAGCTGACGCCGTCGGCGAGCCAGCCGCTGACCGCGGTCTCGCAGCCCTCCTGGGCGCTCCGGTCGAGCGACGCGGCGCGCGCGCCGGCCCGTGCGGCGGTGCCGGCCTGCTGGGCGGCGTAGGCGATCAGGCCGAGCTGGACGCCGGCCATCGCCACGAGGATTAGGACGGGCAGGAAGCCGAGGTATTCGAGGGCGGCCTGGCCCCGGTCGCGGCACCCGCCTGGCCGACGGCGTCGCCCGCCCCCGGCATAGGGTCCGGGCCGACCGCGCCCGCCGCCTCCCACAAGTGGTCCGGGCCGACCGCGCCCGCCGCCTCCCGCGAGTGGTCCGTGCCCGCTGTTGTACGGCATCTCAGCGCTTCGCCTCCTCCACGGCCCCCGCGTGGCCCTCGACCTCGAAGGGGAAGCCGATCGAGCCGGGGAAGAGGACCGGGACGCGGAGCGTGACCTCGGCGGTCACATAGCCCTCGCCGGAGCAGGTGACCCGGCCGGACCAGGCGTCGGGCAGCGCGGCCAGGCCCGCCGTCTCGCAGGCACCCTGGCGTTCGCCGGGGGAGGCGGCCGTGCCCGCCCGTACCGCCTCGTCGGCGGCGTTCCCGGCGAGCGTGAAGGTGTAGCCGACCAGCACGAACTGCCACACCAGTACCAGTGTGAGGATGATCAGCGGGGTCATGCCGAGGAACTCGACGGTGACCTGGCCCCGGTCGCCGCGCACACGCATTCCGATCACTCCTTACGCCTGCGGAAGCCGGTCGCACCCCTGCGGACGAGGGCGGTCTCGGGCGCCTTGACCAGCCCCAGCTCCCCGGCGAGCGCCCAGAGCGCCTGCCGTACCTGGCCCTTGGGGTCGAGGGTGTGCACGCGGCCGGAGTCGACGGCCGCGGCGAGTTCCTTGAAGTGGGCGGGGACGGTGGTCGCGGCGACGCCGGTGCCGGTGATCTTCTGGATGAGGGCGGGCTGGATCTCGGTGGCGCGGCTGTGACGGTTGACGACGACCGTGGTCTCCTCCGCCTTGCGGACCTGCAGCCGGTCCCACATGCGGACGGTGCGTTTGGCGCCGCGTACGGCGACCACGTCCGGGGTGGTGACCAGCAGGGCCCGGTCGGCCATCTCCACGGCGGCGGCGCCGGCCCCGCCGAGCTGGGCGCCGCAGTCGATGACGACGACGTCGTAGCGGGAGCGCAGGGCGCTCACGACCTGCCGGGCGGCCCGGTCTGTGACTTCTTCGCCGCGTTCGCCCTCGCCGGGGGCGAGGAGGAGGGCGACGCCGCTGTCGTGCCGGAAGACGGCCTCGGCGAGGACACGGGGGGTGATGTCGGTGATGGCCGCGAGGTCGACGACGGAGCGGCGGAACTGGACGTCGAGGTAGGAGGCGATGTCCCCGGTCTGCAGGTCCATGTCGACCAGGGCCGTCTCCTGCCCGGACGCCTGGGCGGCGAGGGCCAGTTGGACGGCGGTGAGGGTGGTGCCGACGCCGCCCTTGGCGCCGCTGACGGTGACGACGGTGCCGCCGGCGCCGGTGAACACCTCCGTGCCGTGACCGAGGTGGCGGCGTACGCCGGCCGACCACTGGGTCACGGCCTGGACGCGGCTGGCGAGTTGCTCGTAGTCGAGGGGCAGGGTGACCAGGCCGCGGGCGCCGGCGTCCATGGCGGCGGAGAACAGGCCGGGCGAGGCGTCCGTGGTCAGGAGGATGACACCGGCGGCCGGGAAGCGCAGGGCGACGTCGCGGACCAGTTCCAGCGCCGGGACCGGGCCGATGCGTTCGTGGACGACGACCACTTCGGGGAGTTCGTCGACCGACTCGGCGGCGAGGCGGGCGAGAGTGTCGACGAGCTGGGTGGAGTCGGTGACCGGGGGGACGGGTTCGGCTTCGGGGAGCTGGCTGAGCAGAGTGGTGAGCGAGCGGGCCGCGTCGGGGTCGCCGACGGCCGGCAGGATCCTCGTGGGCATGGCGGCCGCCTCTCACTTGTCCTTGGCGAGCTGGTAGGTGCGGTCCTGCTCCGGGACCGTGGTGTCGCCGCCCGGCGCCACGAGCGCGAGGCGGACGCGCTTGGCGAACGACTCGGCGTAGGTGATGCGCTGGGCGTCGAGCGTGGACAGCGCGAAGGTGATGGGGACGGCGTCGGTGGCCTGGCGGGCCCGGTCGTCGGCGTCGGGGCGCAGCGCGGTGATCCTGCCGACGTCGAGGACGCGGGCGTTGGTCACGATGATCTTGGATACGTCGGGGTCGCCGTCCCGGGCGCCTTCGAAGGTGGCGTAGACGTTGACGTCGGAGCCGGGGGTGATCTTGCCGGCGACTCCGGTGGCCGCGTCGATCATGATGGCGACCTCCTGCTCGCCGGGGCGCAGGGCGGGCTGGTCGACGACCATGTCGCGCTGGAGCAGGGAGCCTTCGTGCAGGGTGGTCACGGCGATCTTGCCGCGGATCTCGGCGAGGTCGCGCACCGCGTTCTCGGACAGCCAGCGCTCGGGCATCTCGATCTTCTCGAACTGGTCCCTGCTCAGCGCGGTGTACGGCTTGACCTCGGTCTTCAGCCGGTACGCGGTCACTTCGGGGCCGACCTTGGACTCCACGTCGTCTATGACGGAGAGCACGCCGGCGAACGCGCCGAGGGCGCACACCACCGACAGGAGCAGGAGGATCACGCCGCGGCGCTGACGGGAGTTCATGGACCTGTGCAACCTCGTTGGGGGTCGGGGCGAGCGGGGCCGGTGCGGGGGTGCGGGTCGGGCGGGTGGAGCGAGTGCAGCAGCTGGAGCGGGTGGTGCTGGTGGTGCGGGTGGTGCGGGTGGTGCGGGTGGTGCGGGTGGTGCGGGTGACCGAGGCCGGCCGGGCCGGGTCTGCGGGAGCCGGGGCGGACGCGGCCGGGGCGGGGCTCAGTCGCCCGCCGTCAGCGCGCGCACGGGGCGTGCGGGCGGGACGGCCCGCGCGGCACCGGGTCCTGCCTGGGGCCCGTGGGGCGCCCCGCCCTGGCTCCCGTAGGGCGCCTCGCCCCGGGGCCCGTACGGCGGACCGTACGGCGTCGCGGCCTGTTGCCCGTAAGGCACCGCGGGCTGTTGCCCGTGAGGCACCGCGGCCTGTTGCCCGCGGGCCACCCCGACCCGGGGTCCGTACGGCGACCCGTACGGCGTCGCGTGCGCAGGTCCCGCGTGTTGTCGTACGGATGCCTCGGCGGCGGGCGGCGTGGTCGCGGAGCAGAAGACGCAGCGGTCGCCGATGACGTCGAGGCCGCACCAGTGACAGGTGGTCTGTCTGACCGAGGTGACCAGTTGGTAGAGGACGGAGAGGTCGGGCAGATAGGCGCAGAACTCGACGAGCTTGCCGGTGCCCCACCAGACGGCGGACTCGGCGGGCGCGGCGACCTCCCGGAGCCCCTGGGGGCGCCAGGCCGGGGCGAGGGTGTCGGTGACCCACTCGGGTGGCAGCTGGCCCTTGCCGACCAGGAGCCAGGTGCCGAACTCCGGCCCGGGCAACGGGACCCCCGGTGCGGCCCGGATCAACTGCGGCTCCGGGTGGGCCAGTACGGCGAACTGGCTGCCCGGGAGCCAGGAGCGGGCGTGCGAGGCCAGTTTGACGGGGAGGCGGTCGAGGCGGGCGACGGAGCCGAGGAGCGCGCCGGCGTGGATGTAGTGGGTGAGCAGCCGGCCCGCGCAGGCGAGGACGCCGGGGCCGAGGTCGCAGGAGGCGAGCTGGCGCAGCTGGCGGGCCAGTACGGCGAGCCCGAGGGGCGGCAGGTCGGGCCGGAACAGGGCGACGCGGTCGCTCTCCAGCAGGGACCGCACGGCGTGCAGGCGCTGCTCCACGGCGGGTGGCACGGCGCGGGAGTAGACGACCACGACGTGGCCGTACTGTTCGATGAGGGTCTGGACGGCGGCCACGGACTGTTCCAGCGGCTGGCGGTCCAGGTCGGCGAGCACGGCGGCGGGCAGCGTCCGCTCGTCCTGCGGCGGCAGCGCCATGTCGACGCCGGTCACGGCAATGGCAGTTGGCACGCGCAGCTCCCCGATTCCCGCGGTCCGGCCCACCGGTGTTACTCCGGCGCACCGGGGTGACTTCATTGCGTGACTACCTCAGCACTGTATCCACGCCCCTGTGGCCGGAGAACAACTTTCGGTGACTAGGAAGGAACTGTCTTCGCGCCCCCTCACCCCAAGTGTGCACATACCAGGGCATGTTGCACCCCCTTGACAACTCAATTGGTCTGGACCAACTTGTTGTCATGTCCCCACACAACGGTTCGGCACGGACCAGCAGAACGACACGGTTCTGGTCGGCGGCGGTCACCGCCGCACTCACCCTCTCCCTGGCGGGCGCGGCTCAGGCGTCCGCCGCGGACCTCAACAACGCGAAGAACGCCGGCTTCGAGGCAGGTCTCACCGGCTGGACCTGCTCGGCGGGCAGCGGCACGACGGTGTCCTCCCCGGTGCACGGCGGCACGGCCGCGCTGAAGGCGACCCCGGCGGGGCAGGACAACGCCCGCTGCACCCAGACCGTCGCCGTCCGGCCCGACTCCACGTACACCCTGAGCGCCTGGGTGCAGGGCGGCTACACCTACCTGGGCGCCACCGGCACCGGGACCACCGACGTGTCCACCTGGACGCCCGACACCACGACGTGGAAGCAGCTGTCGACGACCTTCACCACCGGCGCGTCCACCACCTCGGTGACGGTGTACCTGCACGGCTGGTACGGGCAGGCGGCCTACCTCGCCGACGACGTCTCGGTCTACGGTCCCGACGGCGGCGGGGGCGGCGACCCCACCCCGACGATCCCCGGCGCGCCCAGCGGGGTCGCCGTCTCGGGCACCACGTCCTCGTCCGTCTCCCTGTCCTGGCCCGCCGTCTCCGGTGCGACCGGGTACGCCGTCTACCGCGACGGCACGAAGGTCACGGCGGTGACCGGCACCACGGCGACGGTGACCGGTCTCGCGTCCTCCACCTCGTACTCCTTCCAGGTCACGGCGGTGAACTCGGCCGGTGAGTCGCCGAAGTCTGCGCCGGTGACGGCGACGACGGCCGGCACCGGTGGCGGCGGAGGGGGGTCGCTGCCCAAGCACGCGGTGACCGGCTACTGGCAGAACTTCGACAACGGGGCCACCGTCCAGCGGCTCGCCGACGTGCAGTCCCAGTACGACATCATCGCGGTGGCCTTCGCGGACGCGACGACCACGCCGGGCGCGGTGACCTTCGCCCTGGACTCCGCCGGGCTCGGCGGCTACACCGTCGACCAGTTCAAGGCGGACGTCCGCGCCAAGCAGGCTGCCGGCAAGAAGGTGATCATCTCGGTGGGCGGTGAGCGCGGCACCGTGTCGGTCAACGACGCCACGTCCGCGGCGAACTTCGCGGACTCCGTCCACGCGCTGATGCAGACCTACGGCTTCGACGGCGTGGACATCGACCTGGAGAACGGCCTCGACGCGACCTACATGACGCAGGCGCTGCGCTCGCTCTCGCAGAAGGCGGGCCCCTCGCTGGTCATCACGATGGCTCCGCAGACCATCGACATGCAGTCGACGTCGGGCGGGTACTTCCGCACCGCCCTGAACATCAAGGACATCCTCACGGTCGTCAACACCCAGTACTACAACAGCGGTTCCATGCTGGGCTGCGACGGCAAGGTCTACAGCCAGGGCTCGGTCGACTTCCTCACCGCCCTCGCCTGCATCCAGCTGGAGGGCGGCCTCTCCCCCTCCCAGGTGGGCCTGGGCGTCCCCGCGTCGACCCGCGGCGCGGGCAGCGGCTACGTCTCCCCCACCGTCGTCAACAACGCCCTCGACTGCCTGACCCGAGCCACCAACTGCGGCACCTTCAAACCCTCCCGCACCTATCCCGGCCTCCGCGGCGCCATGACCTGGTCCACCAACTGGGACGCCACGGCGGGCAACACCTGGTCCAACACGGTGGGCCCCCACGTCCACGCCCTGCCGTAGACCGACCCGCACCGCGGACCCGCTCACCGGCGGGTCCGCGTTGCGATCGGCAATGTGCTGGTGTGATGATTCCGGGCATGGTTGATCAAGGGGGCGGTGGTCCGGAGGGGGCGATGCCCAGATCCGTTCTGGACGAGTACACCTGGGTGACCGGCCCCGCACGCCAGAAGACCACGTCAGCGCCTTCGGTGGACATGCCCGACCCGCCTTCCGACGCCGATACCGCGTCCGAGGACGGAAGCTACCGTCTTCGCCGCCGTCAAGCCGCTGCCTGCCTGGGCGAGTTCCGGCGTACGGCGGTCCTGTTGCCTCTGAGTGCCGACGGCGCCCCGTTGACGGCCGACTTCGGTGGCGTCCGATGGATCCTCGCTTTCTCGAACGAGGCCATGCTGGCCGGGTTCGCCGCATCGAGAGGCGAGGCATCCCGGGAGTGGGACTACGACCGGGTGCTCGGGGCTCGGCTGCTGGACGCGGTGATCCCCGCGATGCCGGTCCCGTACGGGGTGGCGCTGGACGCCGGGACGGACGGGGAGGGTCTGCTGTTCCCGCCGGTGAGCGGCATCGTGCCGGACTCGGCGGCGGTGGACAGTGATGTCGTCTCCGACGAGACGGACTGGAACGGGGGATCGCATACATGAGTGACGGCACTGGAATGGACCTGCAGGCACTGGGCCTGGGCCTGATCGCCCAAGGCATCACCGGAGCACTCGACGAACTCAGGGAGATCGGCTCGACCGGTGACGCGGCAACGGGCCGCGGCTTCTCCGATCTCGAGCTGACTGGCCTTGAGTTGGGCCACGGCGAGCTGACCTCAGCCCTGGCTTCGTTCTGCGAGCGCTGGGACTTCGGTGTCCGGAACCTGGTACACGAGGGCAGCGCCTTCGCAAAGGCCGTCGGGCTGTCGGCAGGAACGTTCTACGAATACGACCAGTACGTCGGAGGGACGCTCAAGGTCGCGGTGAACTCGGTGATCGGCAACCCGCACCTGTCGGAGGGCGAGGTGAGCAGGATGAGCTGGAGCGACATCGCCTCCCATCACGCGCTCGCCGGCACGGACTGGAGCGACAAGTCCTTCGAGGAATCGTGGGACAACAGCAAGGAGATCTGGCGGAGTACGGCCGACGATGTGAAGTCCTCCTCTCTCGACCCCGGCGACTCGCTCGACCCCCGGACCTGGCAAGGGAAGACCCCGACAGATGGGTGACTGGAACTGGAAGGGCGCTGTCGACGGCGTTCTGGGCAAGGGTGAAGAGCTCTACGAAGGCGGCAAGGAGCTCGTCGGTGAGGGCATCGACAAGGGCACGGACGTCGCCGGGGACGTCCTGGACTACGTCGGTGCGGAGGATCTCGCTGACAAGGTGGAGGACTTCGGCGACGGCCTCGCCTCCGCCCTCGGCGCGGCCCCGGGCGAGGAACAACTGGGCGACACCGAGGAAGCGAACGAGCTGGTCCACGGCAACCCGGCCCGCATCCGGGAGAGCGTCAAGCACCTCAAGGACTTCCACACCGCTTTCGGCAAGGTCGGCGAGGGCATGCGCAAGCTGGATTCCAGCCAGTGGAAGGGCGAGGCGGCCGACACCTTCCGTGAGAAGTTCGCCATGCATCCCACCAAGTGGCTGCACGCCGCGGACGCCTGCGAGGCGGCGGCCAAGGCACTCGACTCCTACGCAGACACCGTCGCGTGGGCGCAGGGCCAGGCGCAGGACGCCATCGGCCTCTACAGGAAAGGCAGGAAGGCGTCCGACGAAGCGGCGGATGCGTACAACGAGAAGGTCACCTCCTACAACGCCAAGGCGATGGCCGGCGAGGACCCGGGCCCCGAACCGGGCCCCTTCCAGGACCCGGGCAAGGCGGACGTCGGGCGGGCCTATGAGGTCCTCGAGGAAGCCCGGCGGCAGCGCAACGAGGCGGGCCGCACCGCGGCGGCCTCCGTACGCGCCGCCCTTCAGCACGCCCCGGCCGAGCCCTCGATCACGGAACGCCTCTTCATCAACGGGTCCGACCTCCTGGTGGGCCAGGGCACGGAGGTCACCCACCTGGTGGGCGGCGCGGTCAAGGGCACAGCCGGCCTGTTCAATTACGGCCGCAGCATGAGCATGGTCGACCCGTACAACCTCGCCCATCCGGCGGAGTACTTCGAGAACGTCAACATGACGCTCGCCGGTGTGACATCGACCGCCATGAACCCGGACCCCGTGGTGAAGGAGGTGTACGAGACCTTCAAGAAGGACCCGTCCGAGGGCGTCGGCCGACTGATCCCCGACCTAATCGGCAGCAAGGGCACGGGGCTGGCCCGGGGCGGGGTCAGGGCAACCGTACGGAAGAGCGCCGAGGAGGCGGTGCAGAGCGGGCTGCGCAGAGGGGGCCGAGATGTTGTCGAGAACAGCGCCGATGACGTCTCCCGCCCACCAGGTGCGAAGGTCTGTGTGAAGGATCCCGTTGATGTGGCGACAGGCCGCATGGTTCTCGCACAGGCCGACGTGGCTCTGCCCGGAAGCCTGCCCCTTGTGGTCAAGCGCTCTTTCGAGTCCTCGTACCGACTGGGTGGGTGGTTCGGTCCCACATGGTCCTCGACGCTTGACCAGCGGCTGGAGATCGACGCCCAAGGGGTCGTCTTCGTGGGCGAGGACGGTCTGGTCCTCAGCTACCCGCACCCGGCGCCCGGAGTCCCGACGCTGCCCACCCATGGCCCTCGATGGCCGCTCGATCGTACAGAAGACGGCTACACCCTCACCGACCCTCTTTCGGGCCAGGTGCGGGTTTTCTCCGATCGGGGAGACGCGCTTTGCCGTCTTGAGGAGATCGAGGACCGCAATGGGAACTGGATCGCCTTCGACTACGAGGCAGGCACCGACGCGCTCCGGTCGATCACGCACAGCGGCGGCTACCGGCTCTTGTTCACGACCGATGAGGGACGCATCACCGCCGTACGGCTGGCCGGGGCGGCCTCAGACGGCTCCGACATCGAACTGATGCGATACAGCTACTCCGGTGGACATCTCACGGAGGTCGTCAACTCCTCCGGCAGGCCGCTGCGTTTCGGCTACGACGGACACGGACGCATCGTGTCGTGGACCGACACCAACGGCAGCCACTTCACCTACGTCTACGACGACCAGGACCGCTGCACGGAACAGTCCGGCGCTGCCGGGCACCAGAGGTCGATGTTCACCTACGAGCCCATGGACCAGGCCCAGGGCCACGGGACCACCACCGTCACCGATTCCCTCGGCCACAGGAGCCGCTATCTCGTCAACGAACGTCTCCAGGTGATCGCCGAAACCGACCCGCTGGGGCAGACGGTCCAGTATCAGCGCGACCGCTACAACCGCCTGATGGCACAGACGGACACCCTCGGCAACACCACATCGTTCCGCTATGACGAGTCGGGGAATCTGCTCTCCGTGACGCGCCCGGACGGGCGCGCGGCGCATGCCGAGTACGACGAACACTGTCTTCCGACAAAGCTGGTCAGGACTGACGGCACCGTGGTGCGCCAGGCCTACGACGACCGGGGCAACCGGATCTCGGTGACCGACTCGGCGGGAAACACGGCTCACTTCGCGTACTCCGAGGCGGGGCACCTCGGCACACTCACCGACCCTCTGGGCAACACCACAACCGTCGTACGCGACCGTGCGGGCCTTCCCTTGACGATCAGGGACCCTCTGGGAGCTGTCACACGCTATGAACGCGATGCCTTCGGCCGTCCCGTCACCGTCACGGACCCCAGCGGCTCGATGACCCGTCTCGAGTGGACGGTGGAGGGCCGCCTCTCTCGGCGTACGCACCCCGATGGCACAACCGAATCCTGGACGTACGACGGAGAGGGCAACTGCACCCGGCACACAGACCCCTCGGGCGGCATCACCCGCTTCGAGTACACGCACTTCGACCTGCTCAGCGCCCGAACAGGTCCGGATGGAGTCCGATACACATTCGAGCACGACACAGAGCTCCGCCTGACCCGGGTGACCAATCCGCAAGGACTGACATGGTGCTACGAGTACGACCCGGCAGGACGCCTCGCCAGAGAAACGGACTTCGACGACCGCCCGCTCTCCTACACCTATGACGCCTCCGGTCACCTTGCCTCCCGCACGAACGCGCTGGGTCAGGTGGTGACCTTCGAACGCAACGAACTGGGACAGACGGTCCGCAAGGACGCCGACGGCAAGGTCACAACGTACGCCTACGACATGACCGATCAGCTAGCGCAGGCGACCGGGCCGGACGGTACGACGCTTGTGTCGCTACGCGACCGATTCGGACGGCTGCGGTCGGAGACAGTCGATGGACGGACCCTGGCGTACACCTACGACGAGTGGGGACGTCAGACGGGCCGCACCACTCCGACGGGGGCGACGACCACGTGGTCGTACGACGCGGCAGGGCGTCCCGCTGGAATGGTTGTCTCGGGTCGATCGGTCGCCTTCTCCTACGACGAGGCGGGGCGTGAGCGCACCCGTCGAGTCGGTGACACGGTCACCCTGGAGCACGTCTTCGACGAACTGGGCCGTATGACCGACCAGTCCGTGATCGGTGCAGCGGGCCGCAGAGTCCAGCATCGCGCCTACAGTTACCGTGCTGACGGCAATCTGATCGGCGTCGACGATCAGCTGGGCGGCTCTCGCCGCTTCGACCTGGACGCGACGGGCCGGGTCACGGCGGTCCGTGCGGCGGACTGGTCGGAGACGTACGCCTACGACGCGGCGGGCAACCAGACACAGGCGGACTGGCCTGCGGACCACCCGGGCAGGGAGGCCACAGGCACCCGTACGTACGCAGGGAGCCGCATCAAACGGGCCGGTGGTGTCCGCTACGAACACGACGAACTCGGCCGCATCGTCCTGCGCCAGAAGACCCGCCTGTCCCGCAAGCCGGAGACCTGGCGTTACGAGTGGGACGTCGAAGACCGCCTGACGTCGGTGACGACTCCGGACGGCACGCGCTGGCGTTACACCTACGACCCTTTGGGGCGCCGCACGGCGAAAACCCGTGCCGCGGCGGACGGCGGCGACTCGGTCGTCGAGCGCGTCGTCTTCACCTGGGACGGCACGACGCTGTGCGAACAGACCACGGTCTCCGACGACCTGCCGAACCCAGTCACCCTGACTTGGGACCACCAAGGTCTGCGCCCCCTCACCCAGACGGAACGCATTACCGCCGCCGATGCATCTCAGCAGGAAATCGACTCCCGTTTCTTCTCCATCGTCACCGACCTCGTAGGAACTCCCAGTGAACTCCTGGACGAGCAGGGCGAGATCGCCTGGCGCAGTCGCTCGACGCTGTGGGGCACGACTGCCTGGACGGCCAGCAGTACTACGTACATACCCCTGCGGTTCCCGGGCCAGTACTACGATCCGGAAACAGGGTTCCATTACAATTACTTCCGCCACTATGACCCTGAAACGGCGAGGTATCTCACGCCGGACCCGCTCGGGCTCGCCCCTGCACCCAACCCATCGGTTTACGTTCCGAACCCTCATGAGACAGTCGATCCGTTCGGCTTGTCCCCCTGCCCCGAACATCTTTTCCGGGGAACGACTCGCGGATTCGTTGGCAGCCCGGGTGTGCAGCGACACGGAATCACGCCCACGTCGTCGGATCCCGGCGTAGCAGCGGTATTCGCAACGCATGTCGAGACGTTCGGAGAAGCGGTCGTGGAAATCTATCCCCGTAGGGCGTTGGACGGCATCCCCGTACATGAAGGGTATATTGCGCGCGAAATGGAATGGCCGATTGAGCTCAGCCCATCCGAACTATCATCCCGAGCTTCAGCACGGATACCGGCCACGATCGCGAGAGACATACTTTCAGAATTCGACATACACATCCCGAGGCGCGTCACCAAGGGTGATATAGATCCGCTGCTTGAATATGAGGTACCGAAACTCTCACCAGAACAGATCGCACGATTCGTCGAGGAGGCTCACCGGCGTGACTGAGGGTACAAAGCTAAGCGTCTTGGACGTTCTTCCGAACATCGCCGAGAGGACGACGGTGTGTGTCGTTCGCTGCCTCCAAGGAACTGCAAGGCTGGGAATGAGGTTCGTCGTTGAGCCATCAGGCGGGGAGAAGAGGGGCTCCGCTCCCCTCACACTGACGAACATCAAATGGTACGGCAAAGATGTCGAACAATTGGACACAGTCCATTCCGCTAAAGTCACCCTACAGGGAGAAGATGCCAAAAATCTGACGCCAGGGATTCTACTGACAACGCTCCATGAGACCATCTGAGAGATGCGAACGGAGTAGCTTCCTGCCCGCCGGTTGAACTCGGCGAGTTCGATAGACGGATGGCAGGAAGGCGTCGATCAGCTGTGGCTGCCTTGGGCGCCCACTCGCCCGCTCAGGCCTCAGCGTTGGCGACGCCGCTTTCGGCGACCGCAACGGTCGGGACAGACAGCTCGGCCCTCGAGGCCGAGCCGCACGCAGTCCTTGAGCTGATGTCGACCGGCCACGTCACTCTTGGACACGTCGCTGGATTGAATGCATACCGCCGGAGGAACTTTTTCCGAACTCCGCTCATAGGTGGCCGACTTACTCAAAGGGTGAATGGCACAGGCAGTTCGGTGGCGACTTCCGCTGAGGCAGGACGAAGGAAGCCTGTTGACGTGCTTCATGAGATCGAAGACACCGACCACGAAACGGAACCGTGTCTCCCGGCAGCCACAAACAGGGCCGGTGCCCCAGCTGGGTTGACCCCTCCGTGATGAGGGAACGAAGTGCATCCGCCTCGGCACCCACGTA
>NZ_CBDQZH010000072.1:0-20709 GCF_965341775.1 Streptomyces sp. bgisy159
CCCCCCCCCCCCCCCCCCCCCCCCTCCCCCCCCCCCCTCCTCCCCCCCCCCCCCCCCCCCCCCCCCCTACGTCGTGGTGACTTCCTCCATCAGCCGCGCCGCGCCTGCCTCAACTCCCGCCACCGCTGGGGCGGGTCGACCGCCGGTACGCGTGCAAGGTGACGTGCTCGGGCTCGCCGGGCCGGGCGGGGGCGGGGGCGGCGGCGCGTTCGGTGACGGCCTGCGCCGGGTGCAGCCCGGTGAGGCAGCGCTGGGCCAGCTTCTGGTACTGGGCCGTCCCGTTGCCCTTCCAGGCGATCTCGTCGGCGGTCAGCTCGCGCACCACCTTGGCCGGGCTGCCGGCGACCAGGTGCCGCTCCGGCACCTGGAAGCGGGATTTGACGAAGCTGCCGGCGCCGACGAAGGCCTGCTCCCCCACGACGACCCCGTCCATCAGCACGGACTTCATGCCGATCAGGCTGTCCCGGCCCACCCGGCAGCCGTGCAGCACACTCCCGTGGCCGACGTGCCCGTCCTCCTCCACGACCGTGTCGGCGCCGGGGAAGCAGTGCAGGACACAGCCGTCCTGGACGTTGGAGCCCGCCCGGAGCGCGATGTGCCCGAAGTCGCCCCGCAGGCTGGCGAGGGGACCGACATAGCACCCGGGTCCGATGTCAACCGATCCGATCAGTACGGCGTCGGGGTGCACGAACGCCGTGGGATGCACGACGGGGACGTTCCCTTCGAAGGAGTAGATCCTTGCCATGTGTCTCTCACCGTTCGTCGATGGTCGTCGGGCCGGTCAGGTCGCCGCGGGCGCCGCGGGCGCCGCGGGCGCGGCCGGGTTTCGGGCCGGTGCCGCGGCCGGGCGCAGGGAGCCGAGGGGGTCGTGCCCGTGGATCCAGGCGAGGTCGTCGGGCAGGCCGGCCAGGCGGGCGTTGCGGGCCTCGGCCTCCGGCCCGTCGGGCAGTTGGAAGCAGCCGGCGTTCTTGCGGGAGCCTGCCTGCAGCAGCCGGGTGCGCGGTCGGCGAAGGCGCTCGTAGGCGCGCAGGGCCGAGGGCACACCACCGGCGTCCGTCCCCGCCAGGAGGTGGGCGAGGACCACCGCGTCCTCCAGGGCCTGGTTGGCTCCCTGTCCGTGGTGCGGCAGCATCGCGTGCGCGGCGTCGCCCAGCAGCGTCGCGTGGCCGGAGCTCCAGACGCGCTGCGGTTCCCGGTCGTACAGCGCCCAGCGGCCCGGGCGTTCGCAGGCTCCGAGGACCCCGGTGACGAACGGGTGCCAGCCGTCGAAGGCGGCCAGCAGTTCCGCGGCGTCGCCCTCCGTGGACCAGGACTCGACGGTCCAGGTGCGGTCGGGCACGACCGCCAGGAAGTTCAGCGCGCTGCCGTCGGCCACCGGGTAGGCGATGAAGTGCCGGCCCGGTCCGAGCCACAGCCACAGGACCGGCTCGGCGAGTTCGGGAAGGTGCCGCAGCCGGTCCATGGGGACCAGGGCGCGGTACCCGCTGGTCCCCGAGAACACCGCCTCGTCGGGACCGAAGAGGCTGTGGCGGACCGCGGAGTGGATGCCGTCCGCCCCGACGACCGCGTCGGCCTCCGCCTCGCTGCCGTCCTGGAAGCGGATCACCGCGCCGCCGGCCGTCTCCTCCACACCGGTGCAGCGCGCGCCGAGGCGGACGTGGTCCGTGCCCAGTTCGGCGAGCAGGGCCTGCTGGACGGCCGCCCGTTCCACGGTCCAGAAGGGGGCGCCGAAGCGTTCCTCGTACATGCCGGTGAAGCGGTGCGACACCATGGACCGGCCGGTGCGCCAGTGCCGGAAGTCGGCGCGTACGGGCTGGGCGGCCGCTGCGGCCAGCCGCTCGGCGACGCCCAGTTCCCGCAGTGCCCGGTGTCCGTTCGCGCCGATGGCGATCCCCGCTCCCAGGTGGGCCAGTTGCCGCGCCTGTTCGTGGACGACCACCTCGACGCCCTGCCGCCGCAGTCCGAGCGCGACGGCCAGGCCGCCGATACCGCCGCCCACCACGGCCACGTACGGGCGTTTCCCGGCCATGGCGTCTCCTCTCCTGTTCGCTGCTGGGGGTCGCCGGCGTGTGCTCACGTCGCCGGTGCGACCTCGGTGAAGGTGCCGCGGTGGAAGACCAGGGGCTCGTGGTCGCGGCCGACGGCGCCCAGGACCCGTCCGACGACGAGGACGTGGTCGCCGAGCGTCTGGGTGAGGTGCAGGGCGCATTCGAGCGTTCCGGGCCCGTCCGGCAGGACCAGGCAGCCGGTGTGCGGCCCGACGGCCCAGTCGGCGGCCTGCTCCACCGGCGGGCGCTGCGCCGCGGGCGTGGTGAGGACGCCGACCAGGGAGCGCGCCCGGTGGCCGAGGAACGACACGGCCCACTGGCCGGACGTCCGCACGCGCCGCAGGAAGGTCGAGTCGTCGCGCAGGTACATCGACACGAGCGGCGGGTCGAGGGAGACCGAGGTGAACGAGTTCACCGCGATGGCGTCGTGGCGTACTCCGGAGCGGGTCTCGAAGCGGGTGGACACCGCGCACACACCGGTCACGAACTGTCCGAGAACGCGCCTGAGATGGGCCTTGTCCGGCAGGACAGGGACCCCGGGCGGGGCGGCGGGTCCGCCCCGGGCGGGGGTACGGCTGGTCACCGCGCGGCCTCGACGGGGGCGGTCGCCCCGGTGTCGGGTGTGCCGGCGCCGACGACGGTGGTGTCCTCGGGGTTGATGAGGTCCGGGACCTTCCAGCCGTTCTCGTCGTACTCCGACAGGCACTGGTCGACGAGCTGCTTGTAGTCGTCGAACTTGCCGGAGGCCTGCTGGGCGTGGAGGGCCTCGAAGCGGATCTGCTCGTGGTTGCCGGCGTAGTTCATCTCGTACAGCTCCCAGCGGGCCCCGAACTCGGTGCCGACCGCGTCCCAGGCCAGCTTCATCAGCTTCACGCGGTCGATCGCCTCCACGCCCAGCCCGCGGACGTACTTGTCCAGGTAGGGCCGGACCTCGGGGTTCGACCAGTCGGCGGCGTGGGAGTTGTTGTAGATCAGCGCGCTGCCCAGGTCCCGCAGGAAGATCTCGCGCACCTTCGGGAAGACCGACGAGGACAGGACGCGGAAGGCCAGCGCGGTCTCGCCGTTGGGGGTGACGGTGCCGTCGGGCCACTTGGTGGGGTTCTCGGCCATGGAGTCGACCAGGGCCCAGAACATGTTGCGGTAGGCGAGGACCTCACCGAGCCGGCTCTGCACGCCGCGGAACTCCGAGGTGCCCGTGGTCTCCAGGCACTTGGCGAGAAGACCGGTCAGGAAGTCCATCTTCACGGCGAAGCGGACGCAGGCGTGGAACATGGCGCGGTAGAAGAAGCCGGACCCGTAGAAGAAGTTGTTCGCCTTGTCCACGTCGTAGCAGAAGACGTTCTCCCACGGGATCAGCACCTCGTCGAAGACGAGGATGCCGTCGTTCTCGTCCAGGCGGCTGCTGAGCGGCTGGTCGAAGGGGCTGCTGACGGTGGCCGAGGCGAACTCGTACGACGGCCGGGAGATGATCTTCAGGCCGGGGCTGTCGGTCGGCACGATGAAGTACGCGGAGAACTCCTTGGCGCCCTTCGGGATGACTCCGTAGCTGCCGATGAAGATGTGCTGCGTGAGCGCCGCGCCGGTGCCGACCACCTTGGCGCCGGACACCACGAGGCCGGCGTCGGTCTCCCGGTCCACCGTCAGCATCACGTCCTTGAGCTCGGTCAGCCCCCGGTTGCGGTCGATCGGCGGGTTGACGATGCCGTGGCCGATGAACAGCACGTTCTCCTGCGCCTTGCGGTACCACGCGGACGCGTTGTCCTCGAACGGCGCGTAGTGCTCCTTGTTCGACCCAAGGGTGGACAGGAACGCGGCCTTGAAGTCCGGCGTGCGGCCCAGCCAGCCGTACGTCATGCGCGCCCACTCCGTCATGGCCCGTGCGGCGGCGCGCAGGTCGCCGGAGGTGTACGGGGCCTTGAAGTAGGGGTGCGTGAAACCGCCGTTCCCGGTGTCGGTGGGGACGACCAGCCTGCTGTTGCGCTCGGGATCGTGGAGCGCGTCGAAGAGCCGGGCGACCATGCGGGAGTTGTTGCGGAAGGCCGCGTGGCTCGTGACGTCCCGCACCTTCTCGCCGTAGATCCTCACGTCCCGGCCGTCCCGGAGGCTCTCGAGGTACTCGTCCCCGGTCTGCGGGCGGGACACGGACCCGGACGGGCTGGCGGTGCTGCTCATGCGGAATCACCTTTCGAGCCGGTGGCGTGGAGAAGTGCGGCGGCGGACCGCGCCCGCCGCCGAGTGCCGACGGCGGTGTGCGCCTGCCGAAATGCTCCAGGAGTGCGACCGGCCCCGACAGTCGGCCGCTGGGGCTAGTACGCGGGTAGTAGATCCGCCCTTCTAGCCACAACGACCCACTGCCGGCGCCCGGTGGACGCGTGACAGGCTGCGCCCACCGCAAGCCCGTGCCGTGCCCTCGGAACAGAAGGCGTTGAGGTTTTCAGCGTGGAATCACTGGAGAAGGACGAGAATGCACTGTCCGAGCCCGCTGCCGAAGCGTGGCGGGCGCTGCCCGCGGCGCAACAGCCCGACTGGCCCGATCCGGCGGCTCTGCGGACGACCTTGTCGGCCCTGTCCACCGCGCCTCCCCTGGTGTTCGGCAGGGAGTGCGACACCCTGCTCGACCGTCTCGGAGAGGTGGCCCTGGGCCAGGCGTTCCTGCTGCAGGGCGGCGACTGCGCGGAGACCCTGGACTCGGTGAGCGCGGAGTCGGTCCGCAACAAGCTGGAGGTCCTTCTCCAGATGGCCGCCGTTCTGACGTACGCGGCCGGTGTCCCGGTGGTGAAGGTCGGCCGGATCGCCGGCCAGTACGCCAAGCCCCGTTCGCAGCCCACCGAGACCCGCGACGGAGTGACGCTGCCCTCGTACCGGGGCGACGCCGTCAACGGGCTGGAGTTCACGGCCGAGGCCCGCACCCCCGACCCGGCCCGGCTGGAGCGCGTCTACCACGCGTCCGCCGCGACGCTCAACCTGCTGCGCGCCTTCACCGCCGGCGGGCACGCGGACCTGCACCGGGTGCACGAGTGGAACCGTGACTTCGTGGCCCTGTCCGCCGCGGAACGCCGCTACGAGCGGCTGGCGGACGAGATCGACGCGGCGCTCGCGTTCATCCGGGCCTGCGGCATGAGCACCTCGACCCTGCGCACCACGGAGGTGTTCGCCAGCCACGAGGCGCTGCTCCTCGACTACGAGTCCACCCTGGTGCGCACGGATCCCGACACGGGGCGGCGGTACGCGCTGTCCGGACACCTGCTGTGGATCGGCGAGCGCACCCGCCAACTCGACGGCGCGCACGTCGCGTTCGCCGCCGGCGTCAGTAATCCCCTCGGCGTCAAGCTGGGGCCCGACGCCGCCGTCGACGACGTGCTGTCCCTGGTGGACCGGCTGGACCCGCGGCGCACCCCGGGCCGGCTGACGTTCATCGCGCGGATGGGGCGGGGCCGGGTGCGCGACCGGCTGCCTGCGCTGGTGGAGGCGGTGCGCTCGGAGGGCGCCCGGGTGGTGTGGGTGTGCGACCCGATGCACGGCAACACCTTCACCGCGCCGAGCGGCCACAAGAGCCGGCGTTTCGAGGACGTCCTGGACGAGATCACGGGCTTCTTCGAGGTGCACCGGGCGCTGGGCACGCATCCCGGCGGGGTGCACGTGGAGCTCACCGGCGAGGACGTCACCGAGTGCGTGGGAGGGAGCAACGCGGTCCTCTCCGGTGATCTGCACCTGCGGTACGAGACGGCGTGCGACCCGCGCCTCAACCGGGGGCAGTCGATGGACCTGGCGTTCCGGGTCGCCGAGTGGTTCAGCGCGGAGAAGCGCCGCCTCGGCCGCCCCCGCGCCGAGCCCGTCCCCGTCCGTGCCGCGAGCGTGCCGGTGTACGCGGCGTCCCTCGGCTGACTCCCCGGCCCGGCCGCTGCCGGGCCCCGAGACGCCCGAGCCCCTGAGACATCCGAGACACCCGAGACGAAGGAGCACTCACCGTGCGGCACTTCGAGCACTTCCGCGTCGGCGGCACCCATGAGCTGGGGGCCACGCGGCTCACGAGCGAGGACATCATGGACTACGCGCGCGCCTGGGACCCGATGCCCTTCCACCTGGATCCCGAGGCTGCGGCCCGCTCCCCCTTCGGCGGCCTGGTGGCCAGCGGCTGGCACACCGGTGCCGTGGTCATGGGGCAGTTCGTCCGCGCGCTGCTCGTGGACTCCGCCTGCCAGGGCTCCTACGGCATGGACGAGGTCCGGTTCCTGCGCCCGGTGCGCCCCGGTGACGAGCTGCGCGGACGGGCCACCGTGGAGGAGGCCGCGCCCCATCCCCGGCGCCCGGACACGGGCACGGTCCGTTTCGTCGTCGAGGCGGACAACCAGCGGGGCGAGCCGGTGTACCGGATGCGGACGCGGCTGCTGTTCGGCCGCGCGGAGTCCAGTGGCACCCGGCACGAGGTCGCGGGCGCACACCGCTGACGCGCCGCACGCCCATGCCCTCCCTCTGCCCCCGACTCCCGTTTCCCCTCGGACCTCCCCCGATCCGGGGGGAGACGGGGCACAAGTCCTCACCGCACAGGCGGATTCCCACCCTTTGACCATACGCACCGTTGCGTCTAGTCTAAATGCGTCGATCTTCCCGGCCGGTCCTCGCCGACCGTGCCGGGACGGGCCCCGCGGCGCGACGAGGAGGACTCGCCATCAACGCCCCACACGACAACCGGCAGTCGGCCGACGCGCCCGCGGCGCGCCCCAGGAGTGGTCCGCGGCGCAGCGAGGCCGCCCGGGTCGCGGTCCTGCGGGCCGCCGACGACCTGCTGATGGACGTCGGCTTCCACGCGATGACGGTGAGCGCGATCGCCGAACGAGCGGGAGTGGCCAAGCAGACCATCTACCGGTGGTGGCGGTCGAAGGTGGCCATCCTCCTCGACGTCCTGGAGGAGGACCTGCACGACAAGGCGTCCTGGCCGGAGCTACCGGACTCCGCGCAGGCCGCCCTGGAGCAGCATGCGACGCACCTGAGCCGGGTCTTCACCCAGTCCCCCACCGGCCACGTCCTGTTCGTGCTCATCGGCCACGCCCTGCACGACCCGACGACCGCCGAGGTCCTGCGCGACCAGGTGCTGGACCGGCAGCGGCAGTACGACCGTGCCCGCGTCCGGCAGGCCCTGGCCTCCCTCCCCCGCGCCGCGGTGAGCCGGAACGAGACGGACCAGCTCCTCGACCTGCTCGTCGGTCCCGCCTTCCACCGGGCCTTCACGACGGGCCAGCCGCTGGACCCGCGGTTCGTCGAGCGCCTGACCGCCACCGTCCTGGCCCGCCGACCCGAGGTCTCGTCGGCCGCCCCCTCCCTCTGAAGGACTGTTCCCCATGTTCCGCACCCGTCGCGCCCGCTACACCGCCACAGTGGAAGCGGTCTCCCTGATCGCCCCGCGCATGGCCCGCATCACCCTGGGAGGGCCCGGCATGTCCGCCTTCCACTGCGACGAACCGACGCAGTGGGTGAAGCTGTTCGTGACCGATCCCCTCGACGGTCGGACGGCCGGCCGCGCCTACACGGTGCGCCACCACTCCCCCGCCGGACCCCGCGTCGACATCGACGTGGTGCTGCACGGCAACGGTCCGGCCGCGCGCTGGGCCGAGACCGCCCGCAAGGGCGAGGAGGTCTCCTTCGGCGGCCCCAAGGGGTCCTTCCGCCCCGCTCCCGACACCGGCTTCTACCTCCTGGCGGGCGACGAGAGCGCCCAGCCCGCGGTCCTCACCATCGCCGAGAACCTGCCACCCGGCATGCGGGGCGCCGTCTACCTGGAGGTGGCGGGCCCCGAGGCGGAGATCGCGGTGAGCCTCCCGGCCGGCCTGGACCTCGTGTGGGTGCACCGGGGCGCGGGCCGGGCCAAGGGCGAGGCACTGCGCGACGCCGTCCTCGAGGCCGCCGTGCCGCCCGAGCGCGTCGCCGCGTGGGCCGCGGGGGAGTCCGGCGCCGTCAGGGACATCCGCCGCCACTTCACGGAAACCCTCGGCCTGGACCGCGGGCGCGCCTACGCGAAGGGCTACTGGAAGCGGGACGAGGCGGACCACCGCGATCCCCTGGCCTCGGACTAACAACGCTTCGTCAGGTCCGGTCTTGCCGTCGGTTCGGGCGCCGATGCGTCAGGCGTCGGCCAGGAGGGGGTCGTACGGGGTGCCCGGGCGACGCCCTGACATGAAGGAGAGGAAGTCGCCCACGAAGGCGCTGCGGCCGTAGGTTCCGTGGGTCGTGGTCAGGTCGCGGTGGAAGGCGGTACGGAAGAGCGCCCGGTACTCGTCCGCGTCGACGGTTCCGTTGCCGTCCTTGTCGGTGGCGTCGAAGAGGACCTCGGCGACGCGGATGAGCGCGGGGCCCGCGAGGGAAGCGACGGCACTGCCGTACTCGTCGGCGCTGACGCGACCGTCACCGTCCGTGTCGAGGGCGGCCTGGAGTTCGCGCCACCAGGCGGCGAAGGCGTCGTAGAGCCGAGTCTCCTCGGGTTCGTCCAGATCGAGTCGGGTGGCCAGCTCGCGTGCCATGGCGGCGAGGTCGGGCCAGTCGAGGTAGCCGTCCCCGGTCTGGTCCAACACCTTGCGGAAGAACTCCGCAGCCGAACGCCGACTGCCTCCCGGGTCCGCCGAAGGTGCCGCATCCGCGTCGGGGGGAAGGTCCTCACTCAGCGGCGTGAGCAGCCGGAGGAGAGCCGATGCGCGCTTCATACGGGAACCAAGAGCGGTCATGGCCCGGGCGCGGGGGTCGTCGCCGCCGGGTGAGAGGGAGAGCGTCTCGATGATGCTCTCGGCGTTGAGCCAGCCCTGTGGCAGGAAGCGGGCCAGTCCGGCGGTGAGATAGGCGCCCTGCATGAGGAGCGCCGCGCCGGGCACCTCCGGCAGCCCGGCCCGGCGCCGGTACGGCTCGGGAAGCGACGCGACGGTGATCGCGCCGAGGAGCGGACCGACGACTGCCCGGCCGGCCGCCCACAGCGTCGGCGCGCCGTCGAACAGCGCCGGAGCGGGCAGGTGATCGAAGAGCCGGTAGAGGATGACGCGGGCCGCCTCGGTGTTCTCCAACTGGTTCTCGACGACGCCGTCGAAGTACCGCCAGAAGTCGTTCAGGTCCTCGGGAAGCTCGGCGGCGTCGCCGTCGAGCGCGGCGAGGAACGTGCGGTACTCGGCGTACATCCGCTCCATCGTGTCCTGGTCGAGCGGCTGGCCGCTCAGCCGGCACATCGTGACCGCGCTCTCGAAGAGGGTGGCGACCACCCAGGCCCGGGTCGCCCGGTCCATCGCGTCGTAGGCGCGGCCGCGGGAATCGGAACCGCTCATCCGGGCGTGCAATCGGTTGAGCCGCGCTGCTTCGCGTTGGCGCACCACCGGGTCGGTGCCGAACATGCGGCGCATGCTGAAGAAGGTGTTGCGCAGCCGGCGCCAGGGATGGGCCACGAAGGTGGAGTTGTCTACGAGGGCAGCGCCGATCTGCGGGTGAGCGGCTTCCAGCACCGTCGCGCGGATCAGGGCCAGCGCCCAGCGCGGGTCGTCGAAGAAGGCGCCGAACTGTGAATCCGGGCCGAACAGGGGAGTCCGGTCGGCCGCATCCGTGGTGACGGTCGTCATGAGGGGTCTCCGTGGGTCCGGGGCGGCACGCCGCCGAAGCGGCGGTCGCGGCGCCGGTAGGTCTGCAGGCAGGCTCGGAAGTCGGGGGCGCGGAAGTCCGGCCAGAGCACCTCGGGGAAGACCCACTCGGCGTAGGCGACGTGCCAGAGCATGAAATTGGAGATGCGCTGCTCGCCGGAGGTGCGGATGACCAGGTCCACATCGGGGGTGTCGGGGAACGGCAGGTGCTCCGCGAAGAGCCGCTCGGTCACCTCGTCGGCGGGCGTCCCGGCGCGGATCAGCGACTTCGCGGCCTCGACGATGTCCCGACGCCCCCCGTGGTCGAAGGCGACGGTCAGCGTCATCCCCCGGTTCTCGGCGGTCAACGTCGTCAGATCCTCGAAGTCCCGGGCCAGCGCGCGCGGAATACGCGGATCGGCGACCCCGAGGAAGCGGCAGCGGACGCCACGGGCCAGCAGCAACGGCGCGTGCTTGCGCACGACCCGGCGCACCAGACGCATCAGGAACTCGACCTCGGGCCCAGGACGCTTCCAGTTCTCGGTGGAGAAGGCATACAGGCTGAGCCACTGGACACCGGCGGCACGGGCTGCCTCGATGATGTCGATGACGGTGGTCTCAGCAGCCCGGTGCCCGTCCGTGCGAGGGAGCGAACGTCGCTGCGCCCAGCGGCCGTTGCCGTCCATCACACAGGCCACATGACGCGGCAGCGCACGCACCGGCCGACCGTCCTGCCGCTCCCCGTCGAGCCCACGGCCGCCGCCCTCCCGCTCCTCCTCCGCCACGCGTTCCCGGGGGACGACGTGGTCCCGCATGCCCGGCCCCGTCTCACCCGGAGCGGCGGAATCGGCCGCACGGTCGTCGGTCACGCCCACCCCCTCACCTCCCCGCCGCGCTCACGCATGCACGGCCCGGGCCTCCTCTGCCAGAGTCTGGCAGCGGGGCAGGGACCGGACCGGCCGTATGACGGCTTGTCACCCGTGAGGCGTACGTTCGGATCTGCGGCTCGTCGTCACCCGGCTGATGCCCCCGCAGGGCGCGACGCCGCTCTCTCCGCGGTTGCCGGGGCGGCCGAGCCGGCGGCCGCCGGCGCTTGACGGCGTTCAAGGCGAGGCCGGGGCGTGGTGCGTACCGGGAAGCCCAGCGCGTTCGCATCGCGCACGCGCGATGACCACCGGCGGGCCCTCACCGTCACCACCGGCTATGGGACAGCCCCGCTCGCTGGACAGCCCCTCCGCCGGGGAGGACGCCCTCCGGCGACGGCCGCCCGACCCGTGTCCGCAGCACGTCCTCTTCCTCAAGGCCGTCAGACACAGCGGATTCCCGGCTCCCGCTCCTCGTTGCGCTGTCCGCCGGTCCGCTCGACCGCGAGGAAGCCGTGCGGCTCGTGTGGCCCCCCGGTCCAGCCGGAGCCGAGATCACTGCCCGCCACGATCGCCACACGAGCTGTCGCCGGCAGTCAGGGGCCGGGAGACGCCCCCCGCATCCGGGCCGTCTCCCCCGGCTCGTCCCCCAACCACGTCACCGCTCGCCCGCGAGGTCGAGATCACCCCTGCTCGTCTCGGCCGCGCCCTCAGCGCGTCGGGGACGGCGCCACGGACGGGCGATCGGACCGGACACCGCCCGCCACCACGCCTCCACCGGCAGCCTTCCCGCCGGCTCGAACGGCTCACCGGGCCGCGGGAACGCCACCGCCTGCCCCACCGCCTCGGCCGCGTCCTTGGTCCACTCCCCCGGCTCCGCCCACGCGTGCGGGGCCAGGTTGAACGTGGCCCAGTGGATCGGCAGCAGCACTCCGGCCGGGCCGCCCTGGAGGTCGAGATGCGCGCGCACGGCCTCCTCGGGCGTCATGTGGATGTCGGGCCAGAACTCGCTGTACGCACCCAGCTGGATCATCGTGGCGTCGAACGGGCCATGGGCCGCGCCGATGTCCCGGAAACCGTCGAAGAAGCCCGTGTCGCCGCTGTGGTAGACGCGGTGCTCGGCTCCGGCGACGGCCCAGGACGCCCAGAGCGTGTGCTGGGTGTTGCGCAGGCCGCGGCCGCAGAAGTGGCGGGCCGGGGTGGCGGTGAGGGTGAGCCCGGCGACCTCCGTGGCCTCGTGCCAGTCCAGCTCGCGCAGCCGGTCGGCGGAGACCCCCCAGCGCTCCAGGTGGGCGCCGACGCCGAGCGGAACGGCGAAGACGGTGTCGGTGCCGGCCAGCGCCTTGATCGTGGGCAGGTCCAGGTGGTCGTAGTGGTCGTGGGAGATCACGACGACGTCGACCGGGCCGAGCGCGGCCAGCGGCAGCGGGACCGGGTGCAGCCGCTTGGGCCCGGCGAAGGCGAACGGGGAGCAGCGCTGCCCCCAGACCGGGTCGAACAGCACCCGCCGGCCGTCGATCTCCGCGAGCACGCTGGAGTGGCCCATCCACGTCAGGCGAAGCCCGGTGACCGCCGGGCGGGCGAGGTCGGCCAGCGTGGTGGCGTGCACCGGGACGGTGCCGGTGGGGGTACGGCGGGCGCGGGCCTCCTTGTCGAAGAAGAACGTCCTGGCGAAGTCCCCCGTCGAGCCGGAGGGGCGGGTGCGGGTCGGACCGCCGGGGTTCTGGAAGACCCCGTCCTTGAAGTGGGGCGATCTGCGGATCCGCGCCATGCGCGCACCGCTCGGGTCCGCGCCGAAGCCCTCGGGCCGCAGCGCACGGAGCCCGGGGCCCGGGGAACGGAAACCGGCCACTGTACCTCCAGGTGGAGTCGTCGGGCGTTCCATTATGGTCCGCCCGTCCGACAAGCGGGTCGGGCGCCGCCCGCCCTGGCCGGAGACCGCCGGTGCGGTACCGCGGACGAGCGTGGGGTTCACGCACCGCGGCGGGCGTCCCCGCACGCGGGGACGAGGGGACGTGGACGCGTCGAGGGGACCGCACTGTGCACGGCGCCGCGCGGGGAGACGGGCGGCGCGGACGGACGTCACAGCCGCGCTGACCGGTCGCGGGCGGGAGCGACCGGTCGCGGGCGGGAGCGGCCGCCGACGGCGCCCGGGAGCGGCACCGGTCGGCGGCGCTCCCGGGCGGGATCGCCGCCGTCAGGCGACGGCGGCGATCCGCATCCTGATGTCGTCGGGCGACAGCGCGCCCTTGGCGGTCACGTGGTCGCCGGAGGACTCCCCGCGCAGTCGTCGCCCGATCCACGGCACCAGATACTCGCGGGCCCACTGGACGTCGTCCTTGCGGACCTCAAGGGTGCCGCGCGGCGGCAGCGGGGGCCAGGGCTGCTCCGGGTCGGCCGGCACCCGCAGGCCGAGGGCCTGCCCGGCGCGCAGCGCCACGCGCGTGTGGCCCTCGGGGGACAGATGGAGCCGGTCGTCGTCCCAGGCCCGGCGGTCCTGCACGGACCTCAGCGACCACAGGTCGAGCACCGGACAGCCGTACCGGTCGGCGATGGCGCGCACATGCCCGTTGTAGGTCGCGATCTTGCCGCGCAGGTGCTTGAGCACCGGGACGCCGCGGGTGTCGAAGCCGGTGGTCACCAGTACCTTGCCTGCCGTCCCGGTCAGCGCCGCCACGGCGCGTTCGAACCGCTCGGCGACCTCGTCGGGGTCGGTGCCGGGGCGGATGATGTCGTTTCCACCCGCGCAGAACGACACCAGGTCCGGGGCCAGTTCGACGGCGCGCGGGAGCTGGTCCGCCATGATCTGGTCGAGCAGTTTCCCGCGGACGGCGAGGTTGGTGTAGCGGAAGTCGCCCTCGGGCCGCCGGTCGGCGAGGAGCACCGCGAGCCGGTCGGCCCAGCCGACGAACGCTCCGTCGGGGCCGGGGTCGCCGACGCCCTCGGTGAAGCTGTCCCCCACCGCCACGTACGACCCGATCACTGATCTGCTGTCACTCTTCGAATCGTCTGCCACAGCAGTTCATGATTCACCGTGGAATGTGACCTACGCGACCGTAGGCAGGGATTGACGGACGGTGAGATAAGCCACGTCCCAATACTTCGTCAAGCGGGGAATACCGAGGCCGGAACCCGGCCCCGGGTACACCGAAGGCCGGACCCAGGGGATCGGGGTCCGGCCTTCGGCAGCGGGGGTCAGCCGACGGAGACGCCGTGCGAGCGCAGGTAGGCGACGGGGTCGATGTCCGAGCCGTAGTTCGGCGTGGTGCGGATCTCGAAGTGCAGGTGCGGGCCGGTCACGTTGCCGGTCGCGCCCGACAGGCCGACCTGCTGGCCGGCGCTCACCGACTGCCCGGCCGAGACGGACAGCGAGGAGAGGTGGGCGTACTGGGCGTAATAGCCGTCGGCGAGCCGGATGACGACCTGGTTGCCGTACGCGCCGCCCCAGCCCGCGGAGACGACCGTGCCCGCGCCGACGGCCTTGAGGGAGGTACCGGTCGGGACGACGAAGTCGACACCGGTGTGGTAGCCGCTGGACCACATGCTGCCGGCGGTGCGGTACGCGGTGCCGACGGTGGCGCCGGAGACGGGTGCGGAGAACCCGCCGGCGGACGTGGCGGCCTGCGTCGTGGTCGACGCCTTGGCGGACGCCGCCGACTCGGAGGGCTTCGAGGACTTCGACGCGGTGCTCTTCGACGACTTCGAGGCGGTGGTCTTCGACGACTTCGACGCCTTCTTGGGGGCGGTCTTCGCCGGCTTCTTCGCGGCGCCGTCCGTCGACGCGGCCTTCTTGCCGATCGACAGCTTCAGGCCGGGGTGGATCAGCGACGGGTCGTCGCCGACGGCCTCGCGGTTGTCGCGGTAGAGCCGCTGCCAGCCGCCGCTGACCCGCTGCTCGTTCGCGATCTTGGAAAGGTAGTCACCGGAGCGGACGGTGTAGATCCGCGCGGCGGCCTTCTTCTCCGCGCCCTTCTCGGCGGCGGTCTGCTGGGCGGCGGCCTTCTGCGCGACCGGCACGGCCGTGACGGCCTTCTCGGCGACCGAGGCGACCGACTCGTTCGTCGCCGCGTGGGCGCCGGTCGCGCCGAACAGCGGAAGGGCGAGAGCCGCGCCGCCGGTTCCGGCGACGGCGAGGGAACGGGTGAGGCGCTGGGCCTTCGGACGGCGGTGCTTACCCTTCGCGGGCATGGCGAATTCCTCTCCGGCGCCTGCGAGGTGAGCTGTCGGGTGCGGGCTGGAGATGCCCGGCCGCGCCGAGGGCGCTGCTTTACCCCTAGCCGTTCCGGGAACCGGAACAGGCGGTGAAACCTGTGGGTCCCCCGCTCCTGCCGTACACGGGTGGGTGGGTGCGGGCTCCGGGCGGCGGCAGGATTAGGCGTCCGTCCGGATCGGTGGTGAACGTAAGCGACCACGACGTGCGGAAACAAGCAGAGGTTGCACCGACGGTGCCTTTCCTTCGCGTTCCGGAGGGAATTCCCCGTCACCCTGCGTGCAACAAAGCGACGGCCATTCCGATGAATCACCTTGAAAGAGAACTGCATTACGTGGACATGACGCGCAACACTCGGTCACCGGTATGACGATGCTCACGTGACGCGGCTCCAGCTTTCGCTCCTGCACGACGAGTTGGAGCGAAAGAAGCTATAAAGTGTTAATTAGGACAGAGCACTCAGATGCGACGCAGCAGGACAACCACCACTTCGAAGTCACCCGCAGCCCGGTCCGCAGACTGGGACGCGACAGCACCTCTCGGCGCATTTCACCCATTTCGCGGCATTCGCACGACGCCGTGGAGTGCGGCCCGCACAGCCGGACCGCCGGAGCGGGTTCGCCGTGTCGCTGCGACCGGAGCCAGTGAAGCGACTTACCGTCCCCGGTCAGCCGCAGGGCGTAACCACGCGTGGACCGCGAGAGCAGCGCCGTCCGGCCGTCTTCCGCGATCTGGCGGAGCGCTCGGGCACCGGCCTGTGGACAACTCCTGACGCCGCCATGACGCCTCCGCACGCCTGTGGACAACCCGTTGCCCCAGGCGAGCGATGCCGTAAGGTCGAGAGCGTCCCGTCGGCCCACCCGTGAGCCGCGCCGACCGGGAGCGACAGGGAGGGAGCCCCCGTGACGCAGCAGATCCCGTCGACCGAGCACCGACTGGCAGGCGTACGCAACTTCCGTGACGTGGGCGGGCTGCCGACCGCGGACGGTCGGCGGGTGCGGCACGGCGTACTGTTCCGCAGCGGCCACCTGGCGCACGCGACCGACGAGGACGCGGCGTTCCTGGGCAAGCTGGGTCTGCACACCGTCTTCGACTTCCGCAACGCGGCGGACCAGAAGCTGGAGGGCCCGGACGTCGAACTGCCGGGCGTGCGCAATGTGAACCTGCCGCTGTCGGACCCGGCCGACGGCGCGGAGTTCTGGAAGATGGTCCGCGACGGGGACATCGAGCAACTGCGCGGCATCCTGGGCGACGGCAAGGCGGCCGACCGGATGATCGTGTCGTACCGCACGATCATCAAGGAGCGTACGGGCGAGCACGCGCGGGTGCTGCACGCGCTGGCGCAGGACAGCGTCCCGGCGCTGATGCACTGTGCAGCGGGCAAGGACCGCGCGGGGCTGTCGGTGGCCGTCACCCTGCTGGCGGTGAACGTCGAGCGGGAGGCGATCCTCGCCGACTACCTGGAGTCCAACGCCAAGCACCGCCGCTACAAGGTGCACCGCAGCGGCAGCGCCGCGGGCGCCTACTCGCCCGAGGTCATGGAGCTGCTCTCGCCCCTCTTCGACGCCCGCGCCGAGTACCTGACGGCGGCCTTCGAGACCATCGAGGAGACCTGGGGCGGGGTCGACGCCTATCTGGAGCGCGGCCTCGGTGTCACCGACGAGACGCGCGAGCGCCTGCGCGAGCGGCTGCTGGACTGAGCCGCCGGCCCGCTCACCCGTCGGCGCCGACCGTGAAGAGCAGCCAGATGAAGGCGGCGAAGAGGTGCCCCACCGCGATGTAGATGATCAGCCGGATCCACAGGGTCCGGGGGAACTTCTCCTCCAGGTCGCTCATGGCGTCTCTCCATGGGTGGGGCCGAGGCACAGGGCGGCCGTCGGACTCTGCAGCAGGGTGTGGACGAACAGCAGCTCCACACCGTCCGCGTCCTGGGCGGCGATGCGGTGCGGGGTCAGGGAGTCGAAGTGCGCGCTGTCTCCGGGCGCGAGCCGGTGGGCGGTGTCCCCGAGACGCAGCAGGAGGCGGCCCGTGAGGACGTACAACCACTCCTCGCCGGGGTGCACGCGCACGATGTCGCCCTGCGTTCCGTGCGGCACCCGCACCCGCAGGGCCTGCATGCCGCGTCCGGGCGCGCCGGCCTGCCAGTACGTCCACCCTCCGGCGGCGGTGGGTTCCATGTCGCCTGCGCGTACGACGGCGTCCCGGTCGGCGACCGTCTCGCCGAGCAGTTCCGAGACGGTCGTGCCGTAGACGCGGGCCAGGGCCAGCAGCATCGGCAGCGACGGCTGGCGCCGCCCGGTCTCCAGCCGGGACAGGTGCGCGGGCGACAGTCCGGCGGCGCCCGCCGCGGCCTCCAGCGTGAGGCCGGCGCGGCGGCGCAAGGCGCGCAGGTGCGGCGCCACGACGGGCAGGGCGCCCCCGGATGTGTCCGGGAGCCCCGTCTCGGAGGAACTCATGGCTCCATTCAGCCGGACCCTTGCCTGCGGGGCAAATTTCTTGCCTCAGAGGCAAAAGAGTGGCGGGACCCCGGCATCGCTCCGCCGGGCGTCGGCGCGCGGCCCGGACGGGTCAGCGCTGGGCGACCGCCTGCTTGATCAGTGTCCTGCCGAAGTCCCAGATCAGTCCACCGCCGCTGTGGGCGTCGTCCATCACCTCGGTGAAGGCGGTGACGAACCGGTCCACCTCCTCCTCGCCGATGACCAGCGGCGGAATCAGTTTGATGACCTCCAGATGGTCGCCGGAGACCTGGGTGAGGATCCGGTGCCGCTGCAGCAGCGGTACGACGACCATCTGCGCGAACAGGCCCTTGCGGGCTGCCTGGAGCATCGCCCAGCGGCTGCGCAGCTTCAGGGAGCGGGGCCTGCCGAACTCAATGCCGATCATCAGCCCCCGACCACGCACGTCGGCGAGCAGTTCGTACTTCTCGGTCAGGGCCGCGAGCCGGGACTTCAACAGCTCGCCGGTGGCGCGGACCTTGGCGACGATCTGCTCCTCCTCCATCACCGTCAGCACCGCGAGGCCCGCCGCCATGGCCTGCGCGTTGGCGCCGAAGCTCGCCGAGTGGACCAGCACGCGGTCCATGGACGAGTAGACCTTCTTGAAGATCCAGTCCTTGCCGAGGGTCGCGCCCACCGGCACGTAGCCGCCGGAGAGGGCCTTGGCCACGCACACCAGGTCCGGCTCCACCCCTTCCTCGTGCTGGTGGGCGTAGAAGTCGCCGGTGCGGCCGAGCCCGGTCTGCACCTCGTCGGCGATCAGCAGCGCCTTGTGCCGGTGGAGCAGTTCCTGCGCGGCGCGCAGATAGCCGGGCGGTGCCTCGTGCACGCCCTTGCCCTGGATCGGCTCCACGATCAGCGCGGCGACGTCGCCCTTGCGCACCTCGGCGGCCAGCGCGTCGAGATCGCCGAGCGGTACGGCGGTGTCGGGCAGCAGGGGCGCGAAGCCGTCCCGGAAGCCGGATTCGCCGTTGACGGACAGCGACCCGGTGGTCAGGCCGTGGAAGGCGTGGTCGCAGTAGAGGATCCTCGGCCTCCCGGTGGCATATCGGGCGAACTTCAGCGCCGTCTCCACCGCCTCCGTGCCGCTGTTGGCGAAGAAGACCCGGTCCAGGTGCGGGCTGTGGGCGAGCAGCTTCTCGGCGAGCAGCCCGGGCAGCGGCTGGCAGTCGAAGCGGGTGAGATCGGCGAGGTTCAGGTCCAGCACGTCGTGCAGCGCCTTGCGCACCACCGGATGGTGCCGGCCGAGCCCCATCACCCCGAACCCGGCGAGCATGTCGAGGTAGTCGTCACCGTCGGCGTCCCAGAAGTAGGCGCCCTCGGCCCGCTCGTACACCTTGTCGAAGCCGATGGTGTGCAGCATGCGCGGCAGTTGGTGGTTGAGGTACCTGCCGTGCAGCTCGTACCGCTCGCCGCTCCGCTCGGCCAGCAACGCGCCCAGATCGAACTCGCCGGTCATTCCCGCTCCTTGACAGAACTGTCGGCATCGACGCCCTTCAGTGCGGCGGGGAACCGCGCGACGCGCTCCGACGGCGCCCCGGACGGCGGGCGGTCTTCCGCGGCACCGCCGATCCCCTCCTCGGCGTCCCGCACCGCGAGGCTCGCGCTGATGCGTCCGGCGATCTCCACCGGCGTGAGCCCGATGTCGGCCAGCACCTCGCTCCGTTTGGCGTGCGCGAGGAACTGCTCCGGGATCCCGAACCGGCGCACCGGTACGTCGACGTCCGCGTCGCCGAGCGCGAGTGCCACGGCCGAGCCGACACCGGCCGCCCGGCTGTTGTCCTCCACGACCGCCACCAGGCGGTGCGTGGCGGCGAGGACGGGCAGCTCCGGGTCGACGGGCTTGACCCAGCGCGGGTCGACGACCGTGCAGCCGATGCCGCGGACCCGGAGCAGTTCGGCGGCGCGGAGGCAGACCGGTGCCATGACGCCGACGGCGACCAGCAGCACCTCCGGACGGTCCGCGCGGTGCAGGACGTCCATCCCGCCGAGGCGGTCGACGGCCGGCACGGGCGGGCCCGCCGACTCCTTGGGGAAGCGCACCAGCGTGGGCGCGTCGTCGACGGCGACCGCCTCCCGCAACTGCAGCCGCAACTGGTCGGCGTCACGCGGAGCGGCGATCCTCAGGCCCGGCACGACCTGCAGCACGGACAGGTCCCACATGCCGTTGTGGGAGGGTCCGTCGGTGCCGGTCACCCCGGCCCGGTCCAGGACGAACGTCACCCCGCAGCGGTGCAGGGCCACGTCCATCAGCAGCTGGTCGAAGGCCCGGTTGAGGAAGGTGGCGTAGACGGCGACCACGGGGTGGAGCCCGCCGGTGGCCAGTCCGGCGGCGCTGACGGCGGCGTGCTGCTCGGCAATGCCGACGTCCCAGACCCGGTCCGGGAAGCGCGCGGCGAACTTGCCCAGGCCGACCGGGTGCAGCATCGCCGCGGTGATCGCCACCACGTCCTCGCGCTCCTCGCCGATCCGGACCATCTCCTCGCCGAACACGGAGGTCCAGGACGGTCCGCCGGCGGGTGCGAGGGGTTCGCAGGTCAGCGGGTCCATCGCGCCGACGGTGTGGAAGTGGTCCTCCTCGTGGGCGAGGGCGGGCTCGTAGCCGCGGCCCTTCTCGGTGAGGCAGTGCACGAGCACCGGACCGTGGAATCGCTTGGCGCGGCGCAGCGCGGACTCCACGGCCAGGACGTCGTGGCCGTCGATGGGGCCGACATACTTCAGCCCGAGGTCCTCGAACATGCCCTGGGGTGCGAAGGCGTCCTTGAAGCCCTTCTTCGCTCCGTGCAGGGACTCGTAGATCGTGCCGCCGACGAGGGGGGTGCGCAGCAGCACGTCTTTTCCCCAGGCGAGGACCTTCTCGTACCCGTCGGTGGTGCGCAGGGTCGCCAGGTGGTCGGCCAGGCCGCCTATCGTGGGCGCGTAGGAGCGTTCGTTGTCGTTGACGACGATGATCAGCGGCCGGTCCTTGGCGGCCGCGATGTTGTTCAGCGCCTCCCAGGCCATGCCGCCGGTGAGCGCACCGTCCCCGGTGACCGCGACGACGTGGCCTTTCTCGCCCTGCACCCGGCGGGCCTTGGCGAGACCGTCGGCCCAGCCGAGGGCGGTGGAGGCGTGGCTGTTCTCGATGACGTCGTGCACGGACTCCTCGCGGGAGGGGTAGCCGGACAGACCGCCCTTGCCGCGCAGCTTGGAGAAATCCTGACGCCCTGTCAGCAGCTTGTGCACATAGCTCTGGTGACCGGTGTCCCACAGGATCCGGTCGACCGGCGACTCGAAGACCCGGTGGAGCGCGATGGTCAGTTCCACCACCCCCAGATTGGGCCCGAGGTGACCGCCGGTCCTGGCCACCGCGTGGACCAGGAACTCCCTGATCTCCTCGGACAGTTCGCGCAGTTCCGCCTCGGCAAGCGCCTTCAGGTCGCGTGGTCCCCGGATGGTCTCCAGAATGGTCACGCTCGGGCCCCCTCTCGGTCCGTGCCTTTCGTGCCTCTTCCTCAGCTCACTTCG
>NZ_CBDQZH010000073.1:0-18552 GCF_965341775.1 Streptomyces sp. bgisy159
ACGGCGTTTTCGAGCAGCGTCCGTCAACCACCTACCCCCGAATCGGTGCGTCTGCATCCCCCGAACCGGTGACCAAATGTCGCCAAATCATTACCGGGCGCTACCCTCACTCGCGTGAAGCACTCCGTGAAGTACTCCAGCACCCCCAAGACGCGACGCGGCCGGGGCCCCGCCCGCCACATCGGCCGTTCCCTCGCCCTCGTCCTGCCTGTCGTCCTGGTGCTCTCCGGGACTCTCGCGGTCACCCGGGTCAACTGGTCGGGCGACGCCTCCGACTCGGTACTCACCGCCTCCGACGTCTCCACCGCGCACCGGGACGCCCCGCGCGCGCCCCACGACGTACTGCGCGACCAGCTCCTCGCCGAGCTTTACGACAAGGACCCGGGCGCCGCGCTCACCCACCTCCAGGCGGCGGTCAACGGCAAGCCGTCACTGGCCAAGCACTGCGCTTCCATCGCCCGTGCCCTCGGCCGCGCCGCCGTCCGCGTCTACGGCCCGACCCGGGCCCAGTCCTACGCCCGCCCGGTCTGCGACACCTCCTTCGCGTCGGGGGTGCTGGCAGCCCACAACTGATCCCGGCAAGGACGCGAGAACGCCGCGCACTTCAGGGGCGCGGGGATGTGCGCGATCCCCGTGGCAGCGGGGAACCGCGCGACCGGCCGCCCGCGTGCGGCACTAGCACACGGGCAGAACCCCGCCCCCACCCAGGCGCCCCCGGGCACGGCCGGGCGCCAGCGTAAAGTGCCGGTCATGACGCATCCGCACGCCGTGTCCCGACCCACGCAAGCCGTGATCCTGGCCGGTGGCCAGGGGTCGCGGCTGCGCCCGTACACCGACGACCGGCCCAAGCCGATGGTGGAGATCCCCGGCACCGGTACGCCGATCATCGGGCACCAGCTGACCTGGCTGGCCGAGGAGGGCGTCACCGACGTGGTGGTCTCCTGCGGCCATCTCGCCGAGGTGCTGCAGAAGTGGCTGGAGACGGCCGACCTGCCGGTGAACGTGACCACGGTCGTCGAGACGGAGCCGCTGGGCCGTGGCGGCGGCCTCAAGTACGCCGCCGCCCGCCTCCCGCACCCGGACCGCCCCTGGTACGCCACCAACGGCGACATCTGGACCCGGTTCTCGCTGCGCGACATGGCCGACTTCCACACCGAGCGCGACGCGGTGGCGACCCTCGCGCTGGCCCGGCCGCGTATCCCGTGGGGGGCGGTGCAGACCGACGGGTTCGGTCACATCACCGACTTCATCGAGGCGCCGCCGTCGACGTTCGAGATCAACGCGGGGGTGTACGTCTTCTCCGCCGGGTTCGCCGGCCTGCTGCCCGAGCGCGGGGACCACGAGCGCACCACGTTCCCGCGGCTGGCGCGGGAACGGCGGCTGGCCGGGTTCCCGATCCCGCAGGGAGCGTACTGGCGGGCCATCGACACGGCGAAGGACCTGACGGAGGCGGCGAAGGAACTGGCCGCCCTGGGGCGGTAGAGCCGACTCGTCTGCCCCGCCACCGCCAACTCGCAGCGCACAGCCGGAAAACCCCGCAGCGCAACCCGCAACCCGCAACCCGCGGAGCGAAAGCCACAGTCCCCGGAACGAACCCGCACCACCGGGCACCACCGCCGGCGATCCACGCGTCGGCCCGCGCCCTCCGCCGGCAGAGCAGGCCGAAGGGGCCCCGCACCACGTGCGGGGCCCCTTCGGCGGCGGGCGCCGGTCCGGTCGGTGGTCCGACGCGGCAGGCCTACCCCAGCAGGCCGCCCACCAGGCCCGGCTGGCCTCCCGAGGACGACGAGGGCGAGCCGCTGTCGGAGCCGCCCGTCGTCGAGGAGCCGCTGGTACCGCCGGAGGTCGGACCGGAGGTGGTGGTGCTGGGCGCCTGCTCGCGCGGCGGGGACTGCTGCGGCGGGGCCTGGCCCGCCGTGCCCTGCGTCTGGCTGGGAGCGCCGCCCGTGGCCGCCCTGCCCGTGTCGCGGGTGGGCGCGGGGGCGGTGGGCGTCCCGTCGGTGGCGGGGGCGGTGGTGGCGGCCTGCGTCGGGGACGACGACCGGCCTGGGCCCTTGCTCGCGCCGCCGCCGGAGGCACTCGGCAGCGGCGACCCCGGCAGCTCGTTGCGCGGCGGCTCGCCCGGCCCGGGCACGACCACCCGGTCGGCGTCCCGGACCGCGCCGCCGAGCAGCGAGCCGATCAGCAGGGTGAGGCCGACCGTGACGGCGGTGAGGAGGGCGCCCCGGCGCAGCACGAAACGGCGCAGCTCCCACAGTTCGGCGCGCGGGCCGAGCCGCCGCCAGGCGCTCGCGGCCAGCCGCCCGTCGACGGAGTACACCGGCGCGCCCGCGATGATCAGCGGGGACCAGGCGGCGAGGTAGATGATGTCGGGTGCGTCGTAGACCGGCACCGTCTTCCAGCTGACGGTGACGATGAGCGCGGCGGACAGCAGCGCGCCGACGACGGCCGCGACCCGCTGCCAGCAGCCGAGGACCGTCAGGACGCCGACGACGACCTGAAGGAAGGCGATGACGAGCCCGGAGCCGACCGGGTGCTGCAGCGCGAACTGCCTGAGCGGCTCGGCGACTTCCCACGGGTGGAGGGTGTTGAGCCACTTCACCATGGAGCCGCGCTCGCCGCCGTCGAAGTAGACGGGGTCGCACAGCTTGCCCATGCCGGCGTAGATGGAGATGAAACCGAGGAACACGCGCAGCGGCAGCAGAACCACGCCGAGGTTCATGCGGCGGCCGGGGTAGTACGCGTGCCGCGCCGGGTCGTCGGCCTGCGGCTTGGAGCGGCGGGAGGCCGACGCCCCGGTGTCGCCCCGGTCCCCGGCGTCGTCGTAGCCGTGGGCGGCCTGGTCGCGTTCGTCGTCGACGCTGCTGACCCCGCGCATCGGCGGCAGCAGCCGGTGTTCCCCGTCGCCGGGGCCGCGCTGGGCGCCGACGACCGGCGTCTGCAGGGTCTGCGCGGTGAGGTCGTGGTCGTATACGTAGTCGTCGCCGGGGTATCCGGAGCCGGGGCCGTCGGTGACGTCGATGCGCGGGATGACCTGGGTGGCCCCGGCGTCGCCCACCGGTTCGTCGACGGCGTGGCCGACGCTGCCGGCCCGTACCGCCTGGAGCAGCCGGTGGGCGCCGGTGTCGTCCGGAGCGGTCTGGCCGCTCCACACGACGGGCCGCCGCCGGGCGGCGCCGGCTCTGCCCGCAGCGCCGGCGCCGGGGATCCGCGCCGTGTCCTCGGCGACGCTCACGCGCCGTCCGATCCGCGGGGACTGGGCACGCCGAGTCGACGTGCCCAACTGCACGCGGAAGCTCGCGTGATTGACGATGACCTGCGCCGGATCGCTCGGCACCTTCACCATGCTCAGCGCGGGAGCGTCATCGAACCCGGAATCGAATCCCGACGAGCGGCCCCCCGTGGGTGTGCGGGGTGTTCTGGTGTCCACACTCATCTAACCGAGTGACGTGTGGTTAGGACACTGCTTTGACCCGCCGGATCTGTCCGGACCCCGTCAAGCTTGCCCGGAACACCCGGATCGCCCCGCACGGGCGACCGGCCGGACACGCGTTCCCACGCGCCGGCCCCGCGCCCGCCTCCAGCACCGCCCTACGGCCCCTCAGGCCCGGCGGCGGGCCGCCTCGTACAGCACGATCCCCGCGGCGACACCCGCGTTCAGCGACTCGGCGCCGCCCGGCATCGGGATCCGCACCCGGAAGTCGCAGGTCTCGCCGACCAGACGGGACAGGCCCTTGCCCTCGCTGCCGACGACGATGACGACCGGCCCCTGAAGGGCCTCCAGCTCGCCCAGCTCGGCCTCGCCGTCGGCGGCGAGACCGACGACCACGATGCCGGCCTTCTTGTACGCCTCCAGAGCGCGCGTCAGGTTCGTCGCGCGGGCGACGGGCGTCCGGGCGGCCGTACCGGCGGACGTCTTCCACGCGCCGGCCGTCATCCCGGCCGCGCGCCGCTCCGGTACGACGACGCCGTGGCCACCGAAGGCGGACACGGACCGCACGACCGCACCGAGGTTGCGCGGGTCGGTCACCCCGTCGAGGGCGACGATCAGCGGGTCCTCGCCCTCGTCGGCGGCCGCGGCGGCCAGGTCCTCGGGGTGGGCGTACTCGTACGGCGGGACCTGGAGGACCAGGCCCTGGTGGTTGAGGCCGTTGGTCATGCGGTCGAGTTCGGGGCGGGGGGCCTCCATGAGGTTGATCCCACCGCGCTCGGCGGCCAGCTGCAGCGCCTCGCGGACCCGCTCGTCGTTGTCGATGAACTGCTGGACGTACAGCGTCGACGCCGGCACGCCCTCGCGGAGTGCCTCGACGACGGGGTTGCGGCCGACGACCAGTTCGGACGTCGAGCGACCGCCGCCGCGCCGCTGCGGCGTGCGGCCCTGGGCGCGGCGCGTCTTCGCCTGTGCGGCGCGCTGCTTGGCGTGCCCCTTGCGCATCTCGGCGGGGGGCGTGGGCCCCTTGCCCTCGAGGCCCCGGCGCCGCTGGCCGCCACTGCCGACCTGCGCGCCCTTCTTGCCGGACATGCGGCGGTTGTTCCCGGCCATGACCTACCCGTCTTCGTGAAGCGTGTGGACGTACGTGAGTGCAAGTGTGCCGCCCGCGAGGCCGGGCGGCACACCCATGGTGTCGCGGTCAGCGCCGGCCGATGCTCCAGCGCGGGCCCTGGGGGCTGTCCTCGATGACCAGCCCGGACCGGCCGAGCTGGTCGCGGATGGCGTCCGCGGTGGCCCAGTCCTTGCGGGCCCGGGCCGCCTCCCGCTGGTCCAGGACCATGTGGACGAGGCTGTCGACCACGGCGTGCAGGTCCTCGCCCCGGTCCGCCTCGCCGGCCCAGTGGGCGTCGAGGGGGTCCAGCCCGAGGACGCCGAGCATCGCCCGCACCTCGGCGAGGCGGGCCACGGCGGCCTCCTTGTCGTCGGCGGCCAGCGCGCTGTTGCCCTGCCGGACGGTGTTGTGCACGACGGCGAGGGCCTGCGGGACGCCCAGGTCGTCGTCCATCGCCTCGGCGAACGCGGCCGGCACCTCGGGGGCCGGCTCGACGGCGCCGCCGGCCAGTTCGACGACGCGCTGCACGAAGCCCTCGATCCGGCCGAAGGCGGCGTCGGCCTCGCGCAGGGCTTCCTCGCTGTACTCGATCATCGACCGGTAGTGCGGGGTGCCCAGGTAGTAGCGGAGCACGATCGGCCGCCACTGCTTGACCATCTCCGAGACGAGCACGCTGTTGCCGAGCGACTTCGACATCTTCTCGCCGCTCATGGTGACCCAGGCGTTGTGCACCCAGTACCGGGCGAACTCGTCGCCGTAGGCCTTGGCCTGCGCGATCTCGTTCTCGTGGTGCGGGAAGACCAGGTCGAGGCCGCCGCCGTGGATGTCGAAGGCGGAGCCCAGGTATTTGTGGGCCATCGCCGAGCACTCCAGGTGCCAGCCGGGGCGGCCGCGGCCCCACGGCGTCTCCCAGCTCGGCTCTCCCGGCTTGGCCGCCTTCCACATCGCGAAGTCCCGCGGGTCCCGCTTGCCGGTCTCGCCCTCGCCCGAGGGCTGCAGGAGGTTCTCCAGCTCCTGGTTGGACAGGCTCAGGTACTCCGGGAAGGACTTCACGTCGAAGTAGACGTTGCCGTCCGCCTCGTAGGCGTGGCCGCGCTCGATCAGGCCGCGCATCATCTCGACCATCTCGGTCACATGGCCGGTGGCGCGCGGCTCGTACGTCGGCGGGAGGCAGCCGAGGGCGTGGTAGCCGTCGGTGAAGGCCCGTTCGTTGTCGTAGCCGATCGACCACCAGGGGCGGCCCTGCTCGGCCGACTTGGTGATGATCTTGTCGTCGATGTCGGTGACGTTGCGGATGAACGTGACGTCGTAGCCGCGGTACGCGAACCAGCGGCGCATGATGTCGAAGTTCAGCCCCGAACGGATGTGCCCGATGTGCGGGGCCGCCTGCACGGTGGCACCACACAGGTAGATCGAGACGCAGCCCGGCGTGAGCGGGGTGAAGTCACGGATCTGCCGGGCGCTGGTGTCGTACAGGCGAATAGTCACGGGTCCAGGGTAGTGGGCGCGGCGCGGCCCCATGCCCCTTGCCCCGGGGAAGGGACCTCACAACCGCCCGACGACCTTGCGCGGCCGGACCCGTACGACCACCCGCTCGGCGTCCTGGCCGGAGGCCGGGTTGAAGTCCGCGTACCGCTTTCCGGTGTACTTCTCGCTGAGCCGGTCGATGAGGTCCTGACCGCCGTCGGTGGTCATCTCGACGGTGCCGCGGATCTCGGCGTACTCGTACGGCTCCGCCGGGTTGAGGACGGTGACCGAGACGCGCGGGTCGCGGCGCAGGTTCAGGTACTTGCGGCGGTCGACGGTCGTGGAGAAGAGGATCTCGTCACCGTCCCGCATCACCCAGACCGGCGACAGCTGCGGGCTGCCGTCGGGCTGGACGGTGCCGACGACGATGAACACCTTGTCGTCGAGCACCGACTTCAGGCGGTCGGACAGTACGGCGGACATGGGCACCCTCCGAGGTCCAGGGGTCACTGGCAGTCGTGTGGGTACCCTCGCACGCCGTCAGCTCACCCGCACCACGAGTGCGGTCGCCACCCCCATCAGCCCCTCCTCGCGGCCCGGGAACCCGAGGCCGTCCGTCGTGGCGCCGGACACGGTCACCGGGGCGCCGGCCGCCTCGGAGAGGATCTTCTCGGCCTCCGCGCGCCGCTTGCCGATCTTCGGGCGGGGTCCGATCACCTGGACCGCGATGTTGCCGATGGCGAAGCCCGCCTCGCGGACGATACGGGCCGCCTCGGTGAGCAGGGTCACCCCGGAGGCGCCGGACCACTCGGGCCGACCGGTGCCGAAGTGCCGGCCCAGGTCGCCGAGGCCCGCCGCCGAGAACAGGGCGTTGCAGGCCGCGTGGGCGACGACGTCGGCGTCGGAGTGGCCGGCCAGGCCGGGCCCCTCGCCGTCCCACCGCAGGCCCGCGCACCACAGCTCGCGGCCCTCCTCGAAGGCGTGGATGTCGGTCCCGATGCCGACCCTGGGGAGCGGCGGCAGGGGCTGCTGCTCAGAAGCCATCGTTCAGCCTCCGCCGGGCCAGGACCGCCTCCGCGAGCACCAGGTCCAGCGGTCGGGTGACCTTGAAGGCCTCCTCGTGGCCGGGCACGGCCACGACCCGCTGCCCCAGTCGCTCGACCATGCCGGCGTCGTCGGTGACCTCACCCGTGACGGTCTCGTGCGCCCGGACGAGGATCGCCCGGTCGAAGCCCTGCGGGGTCTGCACCGCGCGCAGCCGGGCCCGCTCCGGCGTCGACAGCACCGGTTCGGGGTCGCCGGGCGTGGCGGCCGGTTCGACCTCCTTCACCGTGTCCGCGAGCGGCAGCGCGGGCACGACGGCCGGCGCGCCGTCGCGCACCGCCTCGATCACCGCGTCCACGGTGTCGACCGGCACCAGGGGCCGGGCCGCGTCGTGGACGAGGACGATGTCGTAGTCCGGCGGGATCGCGTCGAGGCCGAGCCGCACCGATTCCTGCCGGCTGTCGCCGCCGGGGACGACCGCGAAGTCGGTGCGCTCGGGCAGGGCGTGCGCGTCGAGCAGGGACTTCACTTCCGCCGCGCCGTCCGGCGGTGCCACGACGACCACGAGGGAGACCGCGCGGGAGGCGGCCAGCGCGCGCACGGCGTGGATGAGGATGGGCGTGCCGTTCAGGGTGCGCAGGGCCTTGGGGGCGCCCGGGCCGAGGCGTACGCCGCGGCCGGCGGCGGGGATGACCGCCGCCGTGCGGGCGGTCAGCCGGGCGGTCAGCGGGGAGGGAAGCGAATCGTCAGACATCGGTTCCTGTCAGGTTTGTGGCTTGAGCCTACGTGGGTATGGCCTGGGAGGAGTGCCGGGCGCGACTCCTTGACCGGACCCTTCCGTGACGCACCGGTCGAGGCAGCAGCCCGGGCCCGGCACACCGCGTACCTCGCGCGTTCCCGGTTCGCCCGGTCCGCGCGGGGAGGGTCGGTATCCACGCGCGGGGCACCGGCAGTGGCGTACGAACATGCCGCAGCGCCCGGCGACAGTGATTCGTCATCGGGCACCGCGGCATTTCGATGTGCTGGGTGTGTTGCGCCGGACCGGGGCCCTGACGTCAGGACGCGAGGACCTCGTCGAGCAGCGCCTCGGCCTTGTCCTCGTTGGTGTTCTCCGCGAGGGCGAGCTCGCTCACCAGGATCTGGCGGGCCTTGGCGAGCATGCGCTTCTCACCGGCGGAGAGTCCGCGCTCGCGCTCACGACGCCACAGGTCACGCACGACTTCCGCGACCTTGATGACATCGCCGGACGCGAGCTTCTCCAGATTTGCCTTGTATCGACGGGACCAGTTCGTGGGCTCCTCGGCGTACGGTGCGCGCAGCACCTCGAAGACCCGGTCCAGCCCATCCTGACCGACCACATCACGCACGCCGACGAACTCCGCATTGTCCGCTGGCACACGCACCGTCAGGTCACCCTGGGCGACCTTCAGCACCAAGTAGGTCTTGTCCACGCCTTTGATCTGGCGAGTTTCGATGGCCTCGATCAGCGCGGCCCCGTGATGGGGATAGACCACGGTGTCGCCAACCTTGAACGTCATGTGACAGGTACCCCTTCCGTGGCTATCCAGGGTAACACGGAAACGGCGGTTCCTGAATGGCGTTTTCGCAGGTCAGGGCATATCTCGGGGCTTGACAACAGCGACACGAACGTGCTTCGCGAGGCCTGTGGAAGCGGGTATTCGCAGGTCGGAGCCGCTGTTCACGCGCGGTGAAACACATGCGTCACACGCCTCCCGACCCGCGTCCGGGCAGCCGAACGTCCCCAAATGTCCGGTTCCAGATGTGCGACTTCCGCTACTCCGTTCGGTGGTCGGCGGGTGGTTCCGAGACGTTTCGGAAATTGATCACGCCATCCGCCGAAGGGGCCCTGAAGCACCTCCGAAGGGCACCGGAAGGGAACCCGGAAGGAGCTTCGGAAGCGGCTTCGGAAGTCGCCCCCGAACGGAGCGTGATCCATTTCGGGAGCGGGGGCGCATTCCTTCACAGGAAATCCCCGGCTCGCACGGGTGACGCTTATGTGAATGACGGGCGTCCGCGAGACACCGAAGTGACTGGCGAGTCACTTGTGGAGTGGCTGGCGAGTCACTTGTGGCCGGAGTGAGTGACGGGGATCGGGCATGTGTCGCGAAGGGCGGGACAGCTGTGACCGAGGGCACTCCGGGGGAGCCGCGCGGCCGGGCTGTCCCTTAGAGGCGGGTCGGGTGCGGTGACGCGGGAACGGCTCGATAACCTGAGGCCGCTGACAGATCCTTAGGGCGGCTTAATCAGGAAGGCCGCCCCTGCGTTCAAGGAGTTGCCGCCGCCGTGAGCAGCAGCCTTCGACGCGGCGCCCTCGCCGCCACCGCCCTCGTCCTCTCCGTCGCCCCGCTCTCCGCCTGCGCCGCCGGCAACGACGCGGCCACGCTGCAGATCAAGCCGGACAACGCGGCCACCAGCGTCGGCGTCATCAAGGTCCAGAACGCCCTGGTCATCACCGAGCCCGAACACGAGGACTCCGGGCCCGCCACGGTCTCGGCCACCCTCTTCAACAGCGGCTCCACGGACCAGACGCTGGACTCCGTCACCGTGGAAGGCGCCGGAGCGGCCGAACTGAAGCCCGCCGAGGGCCAGAGCAAGCTCGTCGTCCCGGCCGGCGGTTCGCTGATCCTCGGCGGCAAGGGCAACGCCTCCGCCCTGCTGCCCTCGGCCGGCGAGGCGGTGCAGGACGGCAACGCCCAGCAGGTCACCTTCACCCTCAGCGAGACGGGCGAGGTCGGCCTGCGCGCCTTCGTCGTCCCCGCCGTGAGCGACTACGCCTCCTGGGGCCCGAGCGACGTCCCGAGCGCGTCGGCGACCCCGTCCGCCTCGGAGAGCGCGCAGAGCGAGGAGCCCGCCGGGGGTACGGAGTCGCCGTCGGGTTCGGCCTCCGCCTCGGCTTCGGCCTCTGCCTCGGCGTCGGCCGGCGAGAGCTGATCCGCTCGCCCGCGGACTCCGCGGACCACACGGGAAGGGCGGCACCCGCGCGGGGTGCCGCCCTTCCTGTCATCCGCCGGTCCGTCGGTCCGCCGGTACGGACTGCGGCCTACGGCTCGAACTTGTAGCCCAGCCCCCGCACCGTGACCAGGTAGCGCGGGGCGCCCGGGTCCGGCTCGATCTTGGCGCGCAGGCGCTTGACGTGGACGTCGAGGGTCTTGGTGTCGCCCACGTAGTCCGCGCCCCAGACCCGGTCGATGAGCTGCATCCGGGTGAGGACGCGGCCGGCGTTGCGCAGCAGCATCTCCAGCAGGTCGAACTCCTTGAGGGGGAGGTCGACCTTGGAACCGGAGACCGTCACGACGTGGCGGTCGACGTCCATGCGCACCGGACCGGCCTCCAGCGCGGCCGGAGCGACCTCCTCCGGCTCCCCGCGCCGCCGCAGCACGGCGCGGATGCGGGCCACCAGCTCCCGCGACGAGAACGGCTTGGTGACGTAGTCGTCGGCGCCTATCTCCAGACCGACGACCTTGTCGATCTCGCTGTCCTTGGCGGTCACCATGATCACGGGAACGTTGGAGCGGCCGCGCAGCTGACGGCATACCTCCGTACCGGGCAGCCCCGGCAGCATCAGGTCGAGGAGGACGAGATCGGCGCCGTTGCGCTCGAACTCGTCGAGGCCGTCGGGGCCGGTCGCCGCGACGGCGACCTCGAAGCCCTCCTTGCGGAGCATGTACGACAGGGCGTCGGAGAAGGACTCCTCGTCCTCGACGACGAGCACACGGGTCACGGATGGACCTCCGGAGCGGAAAGCGTTTCGTACGCGGTGGAGTCGGGGGGTTGGTGGGTTCGGGTGTGGGAGGGAACGTGGGAGGAGGCGTGCGAGGTACGGGCCGAGCTGTGGGGGGAAGCCTGGTGCGGGTCCGCGTTCGCGGAGGGACCGGGGGTGCGGTCGGCGGAGGGGCCGGGGGCCGGTCCGGCGGCGGGGCCGGAGGCCGGAGGGGTGCCGTACGCGGAGTCGTCGTACGGACGGGAGCCGTCGTACGCGGACTCGTCGTACGGGCCGAACTCGTCCTCGTACGGGCCGGACTCGTCGTCGTACGGAGCGTTCGCGATGCCGGGGCCGGACTGGCCGCGGTCCCGGCCGGTGCCCGCCTCCGGGAGCCGCAGGGTGAAGGTGGAGCCCTGTCCCTCGGCGCTCCACACCGTGACCTCCCCGCCGTGCGAGGCGACCACGTGCTTGACGATCGCCAGCCCGAGGCCCGTGCCGCCGGTGGCCCGGGAGCGGGCCGGGTCGACGCGGTAGAAGCGCTCGAAGATGCGGTCCTTGTCCTTGTCGGAGATGCCGATGCCCTGGTCGGTGACGGCGATCTCGATCATGTCCCCGCCGGGCGCGGTCACCCGGCGCGCGGCGATGCCGACGCGGGTGCGGGCCGGGGAGTAGTTCACGGCGTTCTCGACGAGATTGCCGAGCGCGGCGGCCAGCTGACCGCGGTGCCCCCACACGCGCAGGTCGGCGGTTCCGCCGGCGGCCATGGTGATCTGCTTGGTGCCCGCCTGGTGCCGGCAGCGGTCCATGGCCTCGGCGACCAGCTCGTCCACCCGGACCGGCTCGGCGTCCTCCAGCGGGTCGTCGTTCTGCACCCGGGAGAGGTCGATGAGTTCCTGGACGAGGTTGGTCAGGCGGGTGGCCTCGATCTGCATGCGGCCGGCGAAGCGCTGGACGGCCTCCGGGTCGTCCGAGGCGTCCAGGACGGCCTCGGAGAGGAGGGAGAGCGCGCCGACCGGGGTCTTGAGCTCATGGCTGACGTTCGCGACGAAGTCGCGCCGTACCGCCTCGATGCGCCGGGCCTCGGTGAGATCCTCGACGAGGAGGAGCACCAGCCGGGAGCCGAGGGGGGCGACCCGCGCGGAGACGGCGAGCGCCTCGCCGCGGCCGGTGCCGCGCCGCGGGAGGTCCAGCTCGACCTGGCGTATCTCCCCGTCCCGCCGGGTGTCCCGGGCCATCTGCAGCATGGGTTCCACGGAGAGCTTGCCGCCGCGGACCAGGCCGAGGGCGTACGCGGCCGAGCTGGCCTTGACGACCCCGTCGGCCTCGTCGAGGACGACGGCGGAGGACCGCAGCACGGAGAGCACGGTGTCGACGCCCGGGGGCAGCACGGGGTCGGTGTGCAGCGAGGTGCGGGTGGGGCGTTTGAGGTCGCGCTCGCTCCAGCGGAACGCCAGCATGGCGATGACACCGGTGAGCACACCGGCGATCGCAGCCGCTGCGGCGACCGCCGCGTTCACGTCCATGCGTCAAGGTTAGGCATGGCGAAGGACCTGGCCACAGCTGTCGCGGTGCGACCTCGAACACTCGTCGCCCAGAGTTCACCTTGGAGCCAGGGGTGGTTCATTTGGGGTGACGGAAACCGACGCGTACGGGGCGGAACGTGGGAACGTGGCCCCAGGAACACGGAGGAGAGGGAACCCTGATGCGTGACGCGTACCACGAGGAACTGGACTCGATCGGCGACGGTCTGGTGGAGATGGCCCGGCTGGTCGGATCGGCGATCGGACGCGCCACCACCGCGATGCTCGACGCCGACCTGAAGCTGGCCGAGAGTGTGATCGAGGGCGACAAGAAGGTCGACGAGCTGCAGCACGACCTGGAGGCCCGGGCGATAGCACTGCTGGCCCGGCAGCAGCCGGTGGCGACGGACCTGCGGATCGTGGTGACGTCGCTGCGGATGTCCGCGGACCTGGAGCGGTCCGGCGACCTCGCCCAGCACGTCGCCAAGCTGGCGCGGCTGCGGTTCCCGGAGCGGGCGGTTCCGCGTGACCTGCACGCGACGATCCTGGAGATGGGCCAGCTGGCGCAGCGCCTGATGGCGAAGGCCGCCGAGGTGATCATCACCAAGGACGTCGACCTGGCGCTGCAGCTTGAGCAGGACGACGACGAGATGGACCTGCTGCACCGGACCCTGTTCCAGCACCTGATGGACGAGCGCTGGAAGCACGGCATCGAGACGGCGGTCGACGTCACGCTGCTGGGCCGCTACTACGAGCGGTACGCCGACCACGCGGTCGCCGTCGCCAAGCGCGTCATCTTCCTCGTCACCGGTGAGCACGCGGACGACCTCCAGCAGGACCTCCCGCCGGAGATCCAGCCGACCATGCCGGAGCCCGAGGGGGCGTAACGGGGCCCCGCGGGGCTCCCCGGCCGGCCCAGGGGCGCGTGCAAGCCACTGTGCGCCGTTGATGCGCCCAGTGATCGGGGCATCCAATGGGCAAAGGCACGCAGCCTCTAGGCACGAAGCCTCAAGGAGGGACCATGGCCGATTCCCCCAGCACGAACCCCGACCCCGCGCAGGAACGCCCGACCGAGGAACCCACGCCGATCACCAGTCTCAACCTGATCGCCGCCTGCGGCTGCGGCTCGGGCTGCGGCTGCGGCTGCCAGTCGGGGGCGCCCTGCCAGTGCGGCTGAGCACGGCACCCGGCGTACGACGAAGAGGGGCCCGGCGACACCACGTGATGCCGCCGGGCCCCTCTTCGCTGCGCTCCCTCACGGGGCGCAGGCCCGCGCGATCGACAGACTGTTCTCGTACAGGTGATGCCGCACGATCCGTCCGTTCTCCACGGTGAGCCGCAGCGCGAACGGTCCCTCGAAGGACTTGCCGGTGGCGCGTACGGTCCCCGCCAGGTACCCCGTCACCACGGCGTCGGGGCCGTCCACGACCACCGCGTCGACGGACGCCCGAGCCGCCTCCGGCACGGTGTGCTCCGCCAGTTCGGCTCCCTGAGCCGCGCATTCGGCGGCGGTGGACCGGGGCCGGATCCACGGCACCCCGGGATTCTCGGCGAGCACCCAGTCCACCTCGTCGGCGAACAACTCGACCAGCCGCCCGGTGTCCCCGGCCAGCCTCGCCGCGAGGAACTCCGCCACCACAGCCCGGGTGGTCCCGGCCTCGGTCCCCACAGACATACCCGCTCCCTTCACCGACACGACTCCCGACACGACTCCTGACACGACTCCCGGCGGGGCGTCCTGCCGGGAGTCCGATCCTTCCTGTCGGGGCCGGGGTGGTCGATTACCTCGGGGGTCATGCCGCTGTCTCGGGGGCCATGCCGCCCCGGATCTCGGGGGGTCATGCCGCCCCGGATCTCGGGGGGCCATGCCGAGATCTCAGGGGTCATGCCGCCCCGCGGCGGTCGTCCACGCCTCGTTCGGGGTTGCCGTGCCTCGCTGCTCCGCCGCAGGATCGGGGGATGTCCACATCGATCGGCGCACGCACCGCCGACCCGTGCCCGCGGTGCCTCGTCGACCACGTCCGCACGGGCCTCCCCGAATTCGTCGGAGAGGGCACGGTCGTCGCCTACGGCTGCGACCGCTGCGGCCACACGTGGTCCCGCCCGGTCGAGGACGACCTCGACGTGCACGACACCGTACGGGTCGACCTCCCCCACGCCACCCTCTACGGCACCGTCCGGCAGGTGGCGGACGACCGGGTCGAGGTGCACGACACGAAGAGCGGCCGGGTGGTGTGGGCCGAGCTGTGGAGGGTCATCCTCTACTGACCACCCCCTCCCCCCACGCCAGGCCGCTCCTACTCCAAGTGATCGCGCACGACGTCGAGGAACGCCCGCCGGTTGGGACGTATGTACGCCCAGACCCTCTCGTCCTGCGGATCCCCCGGGTCGTCGGGGCCGTTTCTGATCACGTTCTGGACGTCGTACGCCAGACGACGTGCCGCCTCGTTCACCTCGGGCGCGCACAGCATGTGGATGGTCTTCTGCGCCACCCACATCCTGTCGATGGACTGCTTCGCCCGGGCTTGCCACTGCTCGTCAGCCATTCCGTGGTGGTAGCGGTCCACGGCGACCCGTTCGGCTTCCTGCACCGCCGACAGGAAGCCGACGAGATGGGTGACGCGTTCGTCGCGACGCGCCTCGGCACGTTCACGAGCGCTCCGTCGCATCTCGGCCCGCTCCGACGCACGCCCCAGCGAGTACTGGGCCAACGTCGATACGCCTCCGCCGAGTACCACACCGAACAACGGCAAAAGTGTCGATGTCACACCTCACCGTGACACCGCCCCGACGGCCGTCATGGCTTTTCCGTGTATTTCACACATTCTCGCTCCGCGTGGTATATCCCCGCATGGTGTATCCGAGCCCTCGGCCGCCGCTCAACGAATGGCCTGGGCGCGGCTCCACCCCCCTCGCCGCCGACCGGCCTTCGCCGTGCCTTCCCGCCCGCTGCTCCCCACTCGATCCGGCGTGCTGCCCAACGGGCCACTCGGAACTGGCGGTGAGGAATTGAACCGGACACTGACACGGCCCACGTGCCCCCTCTGGGGACACGGCACGTCGAGCGGTCGCGGCGCCGGGTCGATGACGGCGTACGTCGCACGCTCGCACCCTCGTCGGCGAGGCCAACCCGCGGGGTATTTAGGCCGGTTGTGGTCCGAAGTGTGACCAGAAGCCGGGTTACCCGCGACCTTCCGGGGAAGGATTTCAAGTGCATGTCAGTGAGTCAGAGGGGGCTGCTCATGAGCGATACATCACGGTCACGACCCGACAGGACAGAGCCGGGGCCGCCGTCTGCGCGCGGCACCGACCGCTTCAGCGACGGTCCCCCTGATCCCCTCGCCTCGCTGCTGGCCAAGGTCAACAACGGGGAACACATTCCGACCCTTGGAGACAACGCGGACGGCGAAGACCGCGACCCGCGTGACGAGGAATGGCGGGAACATGACCGCCGCGGCCCCTATGCGCAGGGGCGTCGCCGGAGGAACTGACGCAAGGCCGGGTCCCCGTCTGGGGCGGGCCGCCGCGTGAGGCACGACCCGTGTCACGCTTTCACTGACGCTAGGTGCCCCGCGGCAGCAAACCTTGTTGCCCGGTGAGCCACCTATCGGCTTCGATCGTAGCCATGACCGACGGCGCCACAGTCGACGTTGCCGACGAGGAAATCCTCAGCAGCCAGATCCTCCGGGGTCTCAAGGCACTCCGTGATCATCTGGGCTGCTCGCTGCACGAGGCCCTGGACGTCCTTGCCGCCAGGTACGAGGTACTGAGGGTGGAGCGTCCGGGCGACTTCATATGTGGTCATGACGAGTACTGGGCCGGCTTCCACTCGTGAGGGTGTGCCTGCCGCTGACAGGCTGCGTCGAACGCACTCAGCTTGGGAAGCTGCGGACATCGAGAACCGTTCCTGAGCGCTGACCTGCTCGAACAGCAGGTTCGCGACCTCTGCGAACCCGGCTGCCTTCACCGTGATTCCCCGCGGTTCCCCGCTCGATCTGGTGCGCTTGTGGTGCGGTCGCTATCGGTATTGGGCCCTACGAACCGGCCCGCCTGCAAGCGCCTCAGAGATGCTGCTTGGCAGCTCTGACCAGTCGGCTGATGCCGTCACGAGTCCGGGCCCTGCCCTCGTCGAGGTCTGTTCTGCTGTCTGTCTTGGACAGTGCCGTGATGTTGGCAAGCACGTCCTCTGCGGACCGGCTCAGCGCCTCGTCATCGATCAGCATCTGCACTCGAAACAGCGCCTCTTGCGCCTTGGAGCGCAGGTCGTAGGCACGGATCCGCACCGTGTCAGGGGCCTCCGGCGGTGGCTGTTCGTGCTCGCAGAACCAGAGGTGCACCAGGCAGCGGCGATAGTTGACCAACGCGCCGGCGTAGGCGGAGAAGGCATCGAGACGCTCCCGCCGCAGCTTCTCGCGGCGTGTGAGCTGGTGGCTCCTGTCGGTGGTGCGCTGCTGGAACGCCATAGTGATCCCCGAACCGAGCAGCGTCCCCAGGACGGCTATGCCACTGGCGATGATGGTCTCCGCAGCCCAAGTTGATCACGAGACGGGACGGCCGAGCTTGGAACCCCGAGGTGATGTCTGACCCTCGTGCCATCATCCTTGCGTGCTGAAGATCCCCGGCTACGAAGGTGGCCCTCTGGTGCAGGGCACTGCTTACCTGGACGATCCGTTGTTCTGGCCCGTGCACCTCGGCTCCTGCCTGCGTGGGGAGGACGCACAACGAGCTGCGTTCGGCGCCGACTGGGACGCGGCAATGGATCTGTACCATGCGTTGTCCGCCGAGCGGGAGTGGCCGGTGTTCAGGGTGCCTCTGTCCTCGGGGCACACGGTCCATGCCGTCTACCGCAACATCGAGGACGACCGCGGGGTGGACTATCTGATACATCACCCGGCGTGGTCCGTAGCGGAGACCCTCGCTGTGGATGACGGGCATTTCATGGGGCCCGGCACGGCCTGGCCGGAGTTGCTGTCCACTGCCCGACAGCCGGCCACGGAAGGCGCTGCCGACCCCGACGTCCGCCTCTTGCTCCTCTTTCCGACACTCGGCGACGCGCGGCTTCCCGACGACGCAGCCGTTGCCCTCACCACGGCGCTCACCGCCCTTACCCTGGTCGAAGAGCCTGCCGAAGTGGCGGACATGCTCCTGGAGAACCAGGGCCAATGGACTCCCGCTCACTGGAGGCGCGCAGACGGTGTCTGGATCAACGACGGTGGGCACTCGTACCGAAACCCCGGCAACGCCTTCGCTCTGCCCGAGCATCGCCTTCGAGAGATCAGTAACGCACTGAACGACGGGGAAGCGGCGGCTCACCAGACATCTGGCTGAAGCTCTGAGCTGGGGAAGCTCGGGTTCTCTCCGGACGGCTTCAAGGGGCTGTCCTGCGGCGGATCCGGAACGGGAACAGGGTGGCTGCTGGCGGTTCCCCGCTAATCCCCTTGGCTCTCCGCCAGATCTGGTACGCAGCTGGCACGCAACTGGCAAGCTGTTCGGTGCGCCGCCAGCAGTTGGCAGGGCGCGCGAACTCTACTCGTACGCCCCTACGATGCAGGCCATGGGCACATCCGATGCCGAACCACTCATACGCGCCTGCTGGCTCTCCTGGCTCGCGGTCGCGACGGTAGATCGCGCGGAAGTCGCGAAGGCCCTCGGCTTGACGGACATACGGGAGACCACCTGGGCCGACGGGGTGGAACTCATCGACCAGGTGGCACACGACGAGGAGGAGCCGTTCTCCGCGGTCGTCGTCGTTCCACCCATGCGGGGGTGGACCCTGGTCGTCGGACCGTACTTCGGCCTGCCCTATCCGGAGCAAACGGCGCATGTCTCCGAGCTATGCCGAGCGTTGAGCGAGCGGTTCGGCGCAGCCCAACTCTTCTTCCACAGTGAGCAGAACGACGGGGAGGCGTGGCTGATCGCCGAACACGGGCGGATCGTCAGACGGTGGATCAGTGAGTACCCGGAGCTCGCGCTGGGCGAACCGTTCGGAGTCGAGCGACGACTCCTCGACACATTCGGCATCCTGGGGAAGCCCGAGGAGCTCGACTCTGGCAGTGATTTGGCCTGCGACTGGGCGGCGACCTTTGGTGATTGCTGGGCGACGACGGTCGCGGAGGAAGCCAGCGTCAACCCCACCACAGCCGCCGCCCAGCCCTCGAACAGCAGCATGCTGGTGGCGGTCGCGCCCACCATTGCGTAGGTGCACCGGCCGGCCACCACGGGCAGCCTGGCCGACGTGGAGGTCAGGACGGGA
>NZ_CBDQZH010000074.1:0-16613 GCF_965341775.1 Streptomyces sp. bgisy159
AAGGAAGTTGGGGAGCGCATGGCGCTCCCCCGCCTGACGGTCCTTCCGGCTGCGCCTCCAGAACCTTGGAGCCCGCTGTCGCGGGCCGGGCTGGCTACAAGGGAGTGGGGGTCGCTCGTTCGTGTGGGTTCTAGTGTACCGCGTGCATCAGGTTGATGCAGCATGTACCGTTGGCGGAAACACGAGACACCCCCCAACCAGCCGGGAACTCCCCAGAATTCCGAAGGAACGACCGTAGATGACCGGTCACCACGAATCTACCGGACCCGATCCCGCGCTGAGCAGCGATTCTGTGCGCCGGGTGACGCAGTACCAGACGGCGGGCGTGAACGCCCGGTTGAAGGTGTTCGCGCTCCTGGAGGCACAGGGAGTGCCCGCGAGCGAGGCGGACGACCTGGTGGCCGCACTGGAGGCCGGGGCGGTCGCTGGGGCGCAGTGCCAGGTGGTGGAGCTGGGCGGCATGGCGCCGGCCTCTCGGGGCCCGCTGTTCTCGGACGGCTGGGATGACGGCGTGACGGCCGTGAGCGAGGCCCTGGTGGGCATCGCGGACCGGGAGTGGCCCCGGCGCGGCGGCCGGTCGTCCGGTGCCGCTGAACTGGCCGTACACATCGCGGACGTGAGGCAGCGTGAGCGGGCCGACCTGGTGCGGCTGGAGAGGTTCGTCCGGGAGGCCGTGCTGCCGGGCACCCATCCGCACACGACGGCGCGGCGCCAGGTGCTGGAGGCGCTGGGTGAGGCCGGCGGTCTGTGCACGGCCCGGACGCGGAACGCGGACGGGGGTGTCGTGGTCTGCACGCGTGAGGCCGGGCACTACGACCCGGACGACAAGCCGCCGTTCAAGGACGGAAAGCCGGGCGGCTGGCACAAGGCGGATGCGTCGATCTGGAACAACTTGGGCGCGGCCTGCATTCCGCACGCGGCCCTCTGAAAGACCACAGGAATTGACCGCTCGGGGAGGTAAGTAAATGTCGGCGATTCAGCTCAAGGAACACCAGGTCGATCAGCGCTCCGCGTTTCGCAGGTGGGTGGGATTCCCTTCAAGGTCATCTGTGCCCCCGCAGGGTGCCCGGGGCACGATCGTGTCAGCGACCGGCTCGGGCAAGACGATCACGGCCGCCGCGTGCGCGCTGGAGAGCTTCGCGGACGGCCGGATCCTCGTGACCGTGCCCACCCTGGACCTGCTCGCGCAGACCGCCCAGGCGTGGCGGGCGGTGGGGCACCGAGCCCCGATGGTCGCGGTGTGCTCGCTGGAGAACGACCCGGTGCTCAAGGAGCTGGGCGTGCGGACCACCACCAACCCGATCCAACTGGCCCTGTGGGCCGGGCATGGGCCGGTCGTCGTGTTCGCCACGTACGCCTCTCTCGTGGACCGCGAGGACATCGACGCACCCGAGGGCCAGCGGAAGGTTCGCGGGCCGCTGGAGGCCGCTCTGGCGGGCGGAGACCGGCTCTACGGCCAGCGCATGGACGGCTTCGACCTCGCGATCGTGGATGAGGCGCACGGCACCGCTGGTGATCTTGGTCGTCCGTGGGCGGCGATCCACGACAACCAGCGGATCCCGGCGGACTTCCGGCTCTACCTGACCGCGACCCCGCGCATCCTCGCCGCGGCCCGCCCGCAGAAGGGCGCGGACGGCCAGGAGCTGGAGATCGCGACCATGGCCGACGACCCGAACGGGACCTACGGCGCGTGGCTCGCCGAGCTCGGGCTCTCGGAGGCGATCGAGCGGGAGATCCTCGCCGGGTTCGAGATCGACGTCCTGGAGATCCGCGACCCCTCCCCCGTCCTCGGGGAGTCCGAGGAAGCACGGCGCGGCCGACGCCTGGCGCTGTTGCAGACCGCGCTCCTGGAGCACGCGGCGAAGTGGAACCTCAAGACCGTCATGACGTTCCACCAGAAGGTGGAGGAGGCCGCGGCGTTCGCGGAGAAGCTGCCTCAGACCGCTGCCGAGCTGTACGTCAACGACGCCACCGACGACGACCTGGCCGCCGCCGACAAGCTGCCGAAGTCCTCCATCGACGCGGAGTTCTACGAGCTCGAGGCCGGCCGCCACGTACCGCCGGACCGGGTGTGGTCGGCGTGGCTGTGCGGCGACCACCTCGTGACCGAGCGGCGCGAGGTCATCAGGCAGTTCGCCAACGGCATCGACGCCGCCGGGCGCCGGGTGCACCGCGCCTTCCTCGCCAGCGTTCGCGTGCTCGGGGAAGGCGTGGACATCACCGGCGAGCGGGGAGTCGAGGCCGTCTGCTTCGCGGACACCCGCGGCTCCCAGGTGGAGATCGTGCAGAACATCGGTCGCGCGCTGAGGCTCAACAAGGACGGCAGCACGAAGGTGGCCAGGATCATCGTGCCGGTGTTCCTGGAGCCCGGCGAGGACCCCACCGACATGGTCGCCAGCGCCTCGTTCCGCCCCCTTGTAGCCGTTTTGCAAGGCCTGCGCTCGCATGATGAGCGCCTGGTCGAGCAGCTCGCCTCCCGCGCCCTCACCAGCGGCAAGCGCAAGGTCCACCTTCAGCGCGATGAGGACGGGCGGATCGTCGGGGCCGGCGCAGAGGGCGAGGGCGAGGACCAGGAGCAGGACGACACCGACGCCGCTGCCGAGTCGGCCCTGCTTCACTTCTCCAGCCCGCGCGACGCGGCGACCATCGCGGCTTTCCTGCGCACCCGGGTCTACCGCCCGGAGTCCCTGGTGTGGCTGGAGGGCTACCAGGCCCTGATCCGCTGGCGCGCGGAGAACGAGATCACCGGCGTCTACGCCGTGCCCTACGACGTCGAGGTCGAAGTCGGGGCGACGAAGGCGTTTCCGCTTGGCCGATGGGTGCACCAGCAGCGCAAGGCACTGCGGGCAGGGGAGCTGGAGGACCGGCGCAAGGTCCTCCTGGACGCGCCGGAGGCCGGGATGGTCTGGGAGCCGGGCGAGGAAGCGTGGGAGTCCAAGCTCGCCGCGCTCCGGTCGTACCGGCGGGCGACCGGGCACCTCGCGCCGCGTCAGGACGCGCTGTGGGGCGAGGGCGAGGCGATGGTGCCCGTCGGGCAGCACATGGCCAACCTCCGGCGGAAGGGCGCGAAGAACGGCCTGGGCAAGGACCCGGAGCGGGCCGCCGTACGCGCCACGCAGCTCACGGAGATCGACCAGGACTGGGACTGCCCGTGGCCACTGGACTGGCAACGCCACTACCGCGTCCTCACCGACCTCGTCGACGCCGACGGCCACCTGCCCGACATCGCACCCGGCGTGCTCATGGACGGCGACGACATCGGACGATGGCTCCAGCAACAGAAGCAGCCGACCACCTGGGCGCGGCTCCTGCCCGAGCAGCAGGAGCGACTGTCCCAGCTGGGCGTCACGCCCGTGGAGGCGCCGTCTCCCGCCCCGGCCACCAAGGGTGCGACGAAGGGGCAGGGCAAGGCGCAGCAGGCATTCCAGCGGGGCCTGGCGGCCCTCGCGCAATGGGTGGAGCGGGAAGGCGCCCACCGGCCGGTGCCAAGGGGCCACAGCGAAGAGATCACGATCGACGGCGAGACGGAGCCGGTGAGCGTCAAGCTGGGCGTATGGATCTCGAACACCAAGTCGAGGCGGGACAAGCTCACCCAGGACCAGCTGAACGCGCTACGGGAGCTCGGCATGCAGTGGGTGTGAACACGCCGGCTGATCGTCAAAGCACGGTCCTGATCCCTGGTACAGGGTGAGGGCCTGCGCTCGTCCAGTCAATGCCGGGTGCAAGATTTCGACTGCGGGTCCGTGGAGCATTTGCGGACCCGCAGATTGCTTTTGAGCCTCGCGGAAAAAATATTTCAGCTGGCGTGTCACGTTCGCCAACTTCCCCTGCACATAAGCCCGTACAACAAGCGATCTGCTCCGCAGCTCACTCGCGCGACTTAAAGAAGTCGTCGGGGATCGGGGGCAGACCACGACGAGGGGGCTTATGCCATGAGTGTGGATGCAGAGATCGTCGAGACCATCGACGCGGTGCTGGGCGGGGAAGGTACGGCGCGAATCGAGCAGGACGCCGCGCGAATCGAGGAGCTGGCCTGCGGTGGGTTCGAGGGGCTGGCCTACGAGGTGTTCGAGATCGAGCTGTACCGGGAGGCCGAGCCGATCCTGCTCGGCATGCTCCGCAAGGGCACGCTGGCCCGGCTCGCCCTGAAGCAGTGCAAGAGCCGCGGCTGGAAGTTCTTCGTCCACGAGGACGACATGCTGCTGCTGCGTAGCAGCAGTGCGGAGCGGGACGTCATCATGGTCGACGTGCTCGCCGAGGCGATGCGCAAGTTCCGCCGCGACCTGCAGAGCGGGCGGGGCTGGACGGCGGACTACAACGGACCGCGCGGCGCCTGCAGCCTGATGTCGTACTTCATCGGCCAGTGCGTGTGGGTCTTCCGGCGCGCGTATGTGAGGTGGGCCAGGCAGCGGGTCAGCTGGGCGCGGCTGCACGCCGTGTACGACCTCACGGAGGATGCCGCGAACGATGCCGGTATCGGCGGGCTGCTGCGGGCCACCAGCTACGAGATCGAGTCGGAAGTGTTCAGCACGGACTTCGAGGACATCCTCGAGGAGCAGGCGCCGGAGACGCAGGCGGTCGTGCGCCTGACGGTCATGGGTTTCCCGGACTCCGAGATTGCCGAGCGGCTGAAGCTCACCAGCGCCACCGTCCGCAAGCGGAGGTCGCGATTCAGGACGGCCCTGTACCAGGCGGCCCGCGAGCGCCGGATCTGGATCCCGGAGGAGCTGCACACGAAGGCCGTCTCCCGCGGGCACCAGCAGCGGGGTGCGGTGTGAGCGTGCAGAACCTCCTGATCCTTCTTCTGGCTCTGGTCGCCCTCGCGGCCGTCTCCGCCGTCGCAGGTCTGATCGGCTACAGCGTCTCCCGCGAGGGGGGCTCGTCGGTCTCCACGGCCATCGGTCGCGGCGGCTTCGTGTTCTTCAGCGTCATGACGCTGTTCATCGCGCTGCTGGCCGTGCTGGTCCCGGCCGTGACGTGAGGCAGGGGTACATCGGGCCGACCGGACCCCCGGCCGGCCCGGGGCCCCACCACACAGTCCGACCGGCGCGTCCATTGTGACTGAGCGCTTCAGTTGGCCGGTTGAGCACAACGTCCGATCAGTGGCGACGCCTCGCGGCTGTCCGAAGTGCAGCTGCCCGCACACCGATGACCTTGCACCGCCCAGGTGATTGTCGATGGAACTGGTGACCTGTGGTTTGCTGCCACGGATCGTGACCGCCTGACATGAGGAGAGCGGACGTGGACGACGAGGAGAAGATCGCGCGAGGAGTGGCCCGGGGCATCGCCCGGCACGAAGCCGCGCGATCGGAAGCCCAGGCTCGGCAGTTCCTCGGCTGCCTACTGCTGTTCGCGGTTTTCGGTGTTGGCTTCATCCTGCTCGTCACCTACGGAAGCTGAGGGGGACACCAGTTGCTTGCGCCCTGGCGTCCGGGCTGACACCTCAGGGCCAGCCCGGACGCTCAATCGGCCAAGTCGGCTGCTCACTGGCCAACTGAAGTGCTCAGCCACATCCATGTGTGACTGAGCACTTCAGTTGGCCAGTTGAGCGGGACGGACTCATCCATCCCAGCCGAGGTCTCCAGCGCACGAAATACTGCTGGCCAGCTCCCTGAGCGATCTTTAAGCTGAGCAGGTGGCCAATGGGAAAACCTCGTACGTCTGCCTCTCCTGCCGGGTCTCGTACAAGCAGCCCCACGACAGGGCGAGGCAGCGGATCTGTCCGCGCTGTGCGAAGCCGATGATCCACGCAGGATCAGCCTTCGCGGCGCCCCGGCGGCGAGACGTCGCGGCATGGCGGGCCCTCACCGTGCTGCTGAACGCAGGCGTGGGCTTCCACAAGAGCTGCTGCGGCGGACCCGGATACCGGCCCCGAACGCTGCGCGACGTGCGCGAACGGATGACATACGCGCGGCGCAGCGGTACGCCGGTTGCCAAGGCGCTCGTACGGCGTGATGTGTCATGACGTCTACTGAACGCTCAGCCGGCCAACTCGAGCACTCACTGGCCAACTGAAGTGCTCAGTCACACCATGTGGTCGACGGAGCTCGCTGCTCGGGGGCTACAGCTCGAAGTCGAGGTGTTCGATATCGGTGAAGCGGACCTCTTCCAGGCTGCCAGCACGGCGGCCACCGTCCTGGAAGTACACCTCCTTGAGCGCTTCGGCGGCGATCTCCCGCAACTGCTGGTCGCTGGCGCCCCGCTCTTGGGCGTCGAAGAGGCGGGCGGCGTAGCGGGGCGGCAGGGCGACCGTCAGGTGCCGGATGCGGTCCTGGTCCGTCGACCCGATCGGCGCGGTGTAACCGAGGCGGGCGCGGGTGTCGATGACGATTCCGCCAATGGTCGCCGCCTTCTCGCGGGCCTTCGCCCGGATCTGCGGCTGCCAGCGGGCCCTCACCTCGCGCTCCAGCCGGGCGGCGAGGTCTGGGCGCGGTTTCTTGATCTGGTCCTTCACGTACCGCTCTACGGTGCGCTGGGAGATCCGGAGCATCTGGGCAACCGCCTTGGTGCCCTTGAGCTGCTTGACCAGGTACCGCATCTGCGCGGGCGCGCTCTTGGGCACCGGGCGGGTGAACGCCCTCTGCACCGCGGCGTCCAGGCCGTCCCCGAACATGCTCATCGCGCTCCGCCTACTCTCCGGTGTCCTGGTCGGTGACGGTGCCGTCCTTGATGTACCGGGCGAGGTTGAGCTCCGGGGCGTTGAACCGCTCGCGCACCCCCTCGCCCCACAGCACGCTCTGGGTGCCTTCCCACTTCACCAGGCCCGGGTTCACTCCGAGTTTGAAGCCGCCGGGCAGCGGCTTGCCGTCCCGGTAGGGCAGGAAGTCCAGCGGCGACGGCCCGTCGGACGCGTAGACGGCACAGTCCGAGAGGACGGCCACCGGATACTGACCGGTGAAGGCAGCGTGCTTGACGATCTTGCGGTGCATGTTGATCCGGGTCCGGGAGATGACGGCGGCGCGGATGTCCGGGCGCCAGGTGGGCCGGGCAAGGGCCCGCCACGGCTGCCCGGGCTTCCAGCCCTCCCCGCGCGGGCGCTCGCGCAGCTTGCCGATGCCGCCCTTCACGGTCGCCTTGATCGCGGACACCACGATCGCCAGCTGGGGGTCACGGTGCCGGTAGCCGTCCATGGCCGCGAGGAAGTCGGCCGGCGGCATGTCCGCGTGCACGCCAAGGTCGGCCATCGTGGCGAGGTAGGCATCGCGCAGCCGCTGGTACCAGGCGTCCAGGTAACGGCCGTTGTCGTAGCGCACCCACGCCTCGATCGGCGCGACGTCGTAGCCGAGCTCCACCGCGTACGCCACGGTCGGCGTGGCGTACCAGGCCGGACCCGTCGGGCGCTCGCCCTTCGGTGTGAACGGACTGGGCAGCAGCTCGCCGTCCAGGTCCGTCCACTGCTTGGCGAGCTTCACACGGGACAGGTCGACGTGGCTCAGGTCGACCAGCCAGGAGCCGGGCAGTTTCGGATCGAAGACGGGGTTCTTGACGTGCGTCGGCGCACCCAGGCCGACCGTGAGGCCGTTCGCCCCGGCGGCGAAGGCCATGTTCACGTCGATGCCCACAAGGTGGAGGCGAAGGCATTCGGCGTCGGTGAGCGGGCGTGCCCAGTCGTACGCCTCCTCCACCAGGACCTCGGCCGGGGTGCGGTGGTGGAAGCGCGGCAGGTCCGCCAGGACCGGGTGCCCGTCGGGTGCCTCGCACGGCGCGCAGTCCACCGGATCCTTACCCAGCGAGTTGGGGTTGTGCTCGGAGTGCCGCTTGCCCGTCGCGTCCGGTTCGGAGGCGCGGGTCGGCGGGTGCAGGGCGGTCATCAGCTCCAGACCGGTCACGGCGGTGGATCCGCGCGGCGTCATCACGCGGGCCGCATACGTGCTCAGCAGCCGGGCCAGGTCCGCCGGCGGCAACTGCCCGGCGTCGGCCCAGTGCCGGGTGTCGAGCGCGTCCCACGACGGGATGCACAACTGCACGCAGGAGCGCTCCGCGCCCTGCGCGGGGCGGTAGATCCTCGCCCACGGCCCGAAGCCGCGCTTGGTCAGCTGCCAGTGGGCACGCGTCAGCTGCTTGATGACCTTGTGGCCCTCCGGCAGCCGCCCGGCCAGGCGCTCCTGTTGGGTGAGCGTGACGGGCAGGCCGTAGTACTCGCACGCCGCCTCGGTCAGCACGATCAGCGGGTCGGCATCCTTGCCCGGCCCGGACAACTTCGGCTGGCCGAGCTTCGCCTCGCGCAGCGTCCACTCCACCAGGGCCGGGATCGACTTCGCCGGTACGTCCAGGACCAGGCCGCCGACGCAGTACGCGTACGCCTGACCGTCCTCGACGTCGACGACCGCGAGCGGCCCGTTCTCGAAACGCGGATCGGCACCGCCCACCGGGGTGCTGGCGGGGGCGGCCTTCTTCGCGGCCGGGCGCCGCGAAGAAGGCCCTGACGTGACCGCCGGGCGCGGTACAGCGGCAGGGGCAGCGGGGCGAAGTGCAGTGTTCGCGGGCTCCGTAGCCGGGCCTGTGGGTGCGGTGCAGGCTTGGACCGGTTCAACTGCCGATGGCGCAGGAGCGGCTGGAACGGCAGGCGTCTCGGGGATCGCCGTCTCCTCAGGGGGCACCGGCGCGCCTGCGGGGTAGAGCTGGGCTAGTTGCTTGAGCATGCGGGCGTATGCGTCGCGCTCCGGTGGCCGCGGCTCGGTCTTGCCGGCCTCCCAGCCGCTGACCGTCGCGCGCCGCACCTGCAGTGCGGCGGCCACCTCGTCCAGCGTCAGCCCGTGCGCCTGGCGCAGCCGCTTGCGTTCCGCCGGGGGCGGCAACGGGGAGCGGGACGCGACCAGGGCGTCGACCGCGTCGAACAGCTCGGACATGCAGCACCTCCAGTCCCGACCCTAGCGTGAAGCGCACGTTTCGCGTACCAAACGCGTACGGATCCCGTAAACGGCGGTTGGTGGCACAGTTGCCCCCTGGGAAGGGGCGCCCTCGGGCTTCGGCAGTACCGGCCCGGGTCTGCAGCACGCGAGATCGGATTGCCCCAGACCCTCCGTCTTCCCTCCGGCCTCGCTGCCTCTTCGGGGGCCTCTATGCGGCCCGTCTGTCCTGGGAGGGCGGTGGTGGGGCCTGTGCGGCCGATTCGGTCTGAGCCTGCCAGACCATCTGCTCGTGGGCCCGGACCCAGCTGTCCAGGCTCCTCGAGCGTGACGGGACGTCCCGCAGAATGCGGACCGCCGAGGCAAGCCACGGCTGAAGTTCCGCTGCCCTGACGACGTAGCAGGCCTTCAGGAAAGCAATGGCCTGCTGCGGGTCGACCGGCAGCGCGTCGCCCTCGATGATGCGACGCGCGGTGGGCCGGGGCAGGATGCCGGGCCCGGACATGCGCTCCATCTCGCCGGGCGTTGGGTAGCCGGCCCACACATGCTGGTGTCGCAGTGCGCGCACGAGGTCTGCCAGACTGGACAGCAGCGTGGGATCGGGTGCCTGGCGGACGTAGAAGGGAGCCCGCGTGGCCCGTCGGGCTCTGATCCAGAGCTGGCGGGCACGGTCCATGAAGAACTCGGGGTGGAAGTCGCCCTCGCCGGCGGTCGCAAGAATGAACTCCTGGACAGTCTCCCAGGACGGCACGACCGCACCGGAAGCAGCGCGCTCGAATGTCGCAGCCGACACCACTGCGCTTCGTGCGGCCATCTGCTTGTAGGTCATCTGGGCGTTGTGCCGGCGTGCGCGCAAGAAGCCGGCGAGTTTCGCATTCTCCGGCACAGTGCGGTCGACGGGGTTCTCACGGCGTCCCATGGTCTTCGCCTCAGTTCCCGGCGCTGAAGTAGGCGCGCACGAGACGGCTGAGACGGCCCGCGCCGCGGCCCGGCACGACGGCCAGGGCGACGATCGCAGCGCCGATGCCGCCCGCTCCCGCAAGCAACTGCAGGACGTCCTGGACGGTGTGCGGGCGAGGAGCGAGGAAGGCCGCAGTGACGACGAACGCGATGATCACGCACGCGTGCGGCATCCCGAACCGACCGCAGCTCACGACGTGGTCGGACGACACCGACGCGACGGCCGCGGAATTCGGCGCGGCAGAGGGCTTGCTGCCCATCAACATTCTCCTGACTACCGTCCGGCGACCTGCCGATCGCCGGACGGTGCTATCTGGCTCCAACCTGTGGCCCAGGCGTGCGTCAAGCGGGAGTTGGCGCTCCCAGCGCACGAACGGGCTGCTACTGCGGCACAGTTTCCCAGCCCCTACGACACTCCTGGGAGGCCGTCAAGCAATTGCCTCACCAGCGCGCCAATGTGCACTTCTTCATGAAGGGAGTGCCGTCCACGACGATGTCGGGCCTGCCGAAGCGGCCCGGGATGGCCCGGACAGATAAAAACGTGCAGGTCACAGCGTTGCGTGCCGTCCTACCACGGCTGGCTGACAGTCGTGAGTACACCGAAAAGCCAGTAAAGACGCAGGTCAGGGCAGGTGGGGTTGTGGTCTGGGACCGTGCAACAGGTACGTTTCAGTCAGCCCCTTCACCCGATTGAAGGAAACCTACGGCAGAGCATTGACCTGCATTGATTCAGTTTTGTGCCTTCTGGCTTCGATAGTCTCCCTGCCTAGGGAGGCAGACTTCTCATCACAGGCAGCCGTACGGCCTGCCTGCCCTGATTGCTACTGGCTCCAACCACCGCAGCAGGGAGGGCCGGTGTTGGCGCACCAGCCCCGGGTGAAGCCGATCCCCACGCCACGTCGGCTGGGGCATCGGCTTCACCCGTATCCGCGTCAGCCACCACGCGGTCTCCGGCACACACCCTGGCTCCGCGCCCGCCCAGACCGGCGCTGTGGCCGCAGACAGCCGGATCCGCCAGGAGCAGAGAGTGGGGAATACAGCCGACATGGCTGACGCCGACGGGATGGTCCAGGGCGGCAGTCTCCCTCCTGGGATCTTCCGTGTAGCACCCTTCGCCGGGGAGACGACGGCGTCGCTGATCTGCCGCACCGCGAGCCGCTATGGGATGGAAGCGAAGGCGTTGCGGTCGTGCTGGCAGTGGCGCAACTACCCGCCGGGGCACGACGGCGGGGGCGCGCGGGCCGACGCCGAGGTGCTGCTGAACGCAGCCGGACGGCAGCTCCTGGCAGGCCTGTGCGGCGTCGAGGAAGACGTCCTGGCCCGGGCGTTGCCGTCCTGGGGACAGGAGGACTCCAAGCTGTCGGCCGGAAAGAACGGGGTGCCGGCGGCGGCGTGGCGGACCGGCGGCGCGGTCGCCGGGCCGGTCGCCTTCGGCTGCCGCCTGTGCGCGGCCCGGCGCACGGGAACGGCCGTGCGGGTGGTGCGGTACGCGCCGCGGTGGGAGCGGGCGTGTGTTCGGCATGGGCGGTGGCTGCTGGACGCGGACGCCAACCAGCCACTGGAGCACCTCGACCTGCGTGGCCTGCCGGAGGTAGTGGCGGCGCAGCGGCGGTGGGCCGGGGTGGCGCGGCGGGCGGCGCGGGCCGGGGCCGAGCCGGAGCGGGTGTTCGCCCTGGCGCACGCGGTGGTGGCCCGATGGTGGGAGCAGGCCCTGCACTGGGAACAGGAAACGATCTGGCCGCGGCGCCTGCACCAGGTCGCGGGCGGAAACGCCGGGGATGATCTAGAGCGGTGGCGGATCGTGGGGCGGGACGCGGTCGTCTTCCCCGAGGTGGTGACCGTCGCCGACGCTCTGCTGGACCCGGCCATGGCCCAGCTGGCGTGGGCAGACAGCGGCGCTGGACAGCCGCGGGCGCTGCCCGCCGACGGGATGTTCTGCCGCCGGCTCGGTGAGCGGGTCGGCCGGCCGTGGCTGGGGCCGCTGGCGGCTACCGACTACGGCGGCCCGCTGACCTCCTGGATGGGCAGCGTCATCCGCCTGCGCCGCGGCGCGGGCGGACCCCCCGGATACGACAACGATCCCTGGTGGCTGCGCCAGGAGCACCAGAGCACGACCATGGCCGGGCAGCTGAGGGTGCTGGGCAAGGAGAAGAAGGCGCCCGGATCGGGCAGGATGTGGCGGGCTGCGGTGCCCGCCGAGCAGCGGGCGCTGATCACCCGGGCGATCGAGAGCGCCGAGGAACAGCTGCTCCAGCTGCGCGGAGCGCAGACTGGGCCCACCGCCGACGTCGCCCGGCAGCTTCTGCGCAGCCTCCGCCATAGCGCCGGTCTGATCGAGAACGCCTGGAAGCGGACCGCCCTGGCCGCGGTGAACGCCGGGATGCCCCTGGAAGAGGTCGCCCAGTGGGCGGACATGTCTCCCGATGCCTTGATGAACATGCTGACGGCCGGCCAGGAAGACGACGGCTGAAGACCCGCTTCGGGAAGCGCGGAGCAGCCGCCAGAAGGGGGCTCGTCAACCGTTAGCGCACGCGGTACCCGTTCGTGGCAGGAATCCCCAAAACCAGGTCGCTGCAGGCGGATACGGCTTGGCTGAAGCAGGTGATCAACGCAGATACGGCCGGGCCAGGAAGCCGGGCAGGGCGGGTGGCGGCCGGTCGCCCTACCGGGTTCGAGGCGGTCTTTCTCGACCCCGTCGGACAGGTGGTCCAGCAGCGGTGGGCGGACGCCGCCCTCGCCGTGGCATTCGAGGACCTGGCACCGGTGTCCGCGTTCCCGGTGATCCCGGGGCGGCGGTGGGGACCGGGCCTGTGGTGGTCGGCCACCACCGGACGGCACGTGGCCGCCGGTTCGAACGCGATGCGCACCCAGCTGATGAAGCTGGACCGCGACCCGAACGTGACCGCCCTGGCGGGGCGGCCGGTACGGCTACTGTGGCACACCCCCCGCGGGCAGGACCGTTCCTGGGTGCCGCAGATCTTCGCCCGCTACGCCGACGGCACCGCCCTGCTCGCCGACTGCCCCAGCCACCCTGACGCCGGCGGCGAACGCGCGATGAAGGCCGCCGAAGCCGTGACGGAAGCGTGCGCGCAGATCGGCTGGACCTACCGGCGTCTCCCACCGCTCGACGACGTCCTGGCCGCCAACCTGAAATGGCTGGCCGGCTACCGCCACCCCCGCAACGCCGGCCGCCCCGGGCTGACGGCGGCAGTCCTCGATGCGTTCGCGCGGCCGCGGCCGCTGCTGGAAGGCGCCGAAGCGGCTGGCGACCCGATCGAGGTCCTGCCCGCCGTCTTTAACGCCCTGTGGCACAGACAGCTGACGACCAACCTGGAAACACCACTGCACGAACGCATCCTCGTCGGCCCGCCGGACTGCAGCGGCCCCGGAACGACGGGAGGTGCCGGATGAGCGCGCGGCGCAATGCCCGGCCAGCCGTGAAGGTCGGAGCTCACGTCCGGTTCCGCGGGGTGAAGTGGCAGGTGGTCGCCCTGGCCGGGCACGACATCCACCTCCTCGGCCCGGACGGCGGCGGCCAGGTGGTGCTCACCGGGCACCTGTTCGCAGACCCCGGCTTCACCGTCATCGGGGCCGGCGTACCCCAAGCGGCCCCGCAGTGGGGGCTGTTCGAGACCGCCCCCGCCGCGGCGCGCGAGAAGGCACTGGCCTGGCAGCGGCACGTGCGGGAAGTCGAGTGCGGGCTTGCCGGCGGGCCCGGTAGCGAAGGAACCGTGCGGCCGCAGTACGACCCCGAGCGGCACACGCTGGCCGAGCGCGAGCAGGCCAAGGCCGAGGAACTGACCGCGCTCGGATTCGGCCGGGTGTCGCGCACGACGGTGCAGCGCATGCGGCTCGCCTACCGCAAACAAGGTTTGTGGGGGCTCCTCGACCACCGCAGCACGCGCGCTCCCAGTCCCACTGGGCGGGCCGACGAACGAATCGTCGCCGCGGTCCGCGAAGCGCTGCGCCGCCGGCGCGGCCGCTCCAAAGGCACCATCAACGGCCTGTTTCCGCTGATCAACCAGATCCTTGAAGACCGGCACGGGCCCGGTACGGTGCCCGCGCCGTCCCAGGCCACGCTGTACCGGCTCGTCACCGCCCTCGCCCGCCCCGGCGAACTGCCCACCGGACCTGTCCGGCCCATTCCCGCCAGCTTCGACGGGCGGGCCTTCACCCCCACCACGGCCCTGCGGCCCGGCGAGCAGGTCCAGGTCGACACCACCCGTCTGGACGTCCTCGCCCTCTTCGACGACGGCACCCTCGTCCGCCCCGAACTCACCATCGCCATCGACGTCGCCACCCGTGCCATCCTCGCCGCCGTCCTGTGCCCCAGCGCGACCAAAGCCGTCGACGCGGCCCTGCTGCTGGCGGAGATGGCCGTCCCGCACCCCGCCCGCCCCACCTGGCCGAGCATCCTGCGCATGGACCACGCCCCCGCGCTCCCCCACCAGCAGCTGACCACGCTGGACGAGCGCCTGGCCGGGGCGGCGGCCCGGCCCGTTGTCCTGCCCGAGACGATCATCGTCGACCGGGGCAAAGTTTTCGTCTCCCGGGCCTTCACGGCCGCCTGCGAGAGTCTCGGCATCAGCGTCCAGCCCGCCCCGCCGTTCGCTCCCACCGCCAAAGGCATCGTCGAGCGTGCCTTCGGCACCATCAACCACTTGTACTGCCAGCACATGCCCGGCTACACCGGATCCGACGTCACCCGCCGCGGCCCCGACACCGAGAAAGATGCCTGCTACAGCGTCCCCCAGCTGCAGGACCTCCTCGACGAATGGCTCGTGCACTACCACCACCGCCCACACGAAGGCCTGCGCCACCCACTGATGCCCCGCAAAGCCCTCACCCCGAACCAGATGTGGGCCGCGCTCGTCGCCGTCGCAGGACACGTGCCCGTCCCACTGACCGGCCACGACTACCTCGAACTGCTGCCCGTGCGCTGGCAGGCCATCACCGCCTCAGGCATCCGCATCCACCACCGCACCTACGACGCGGACCTCCTCGCCCCCTACCGCGGCCAGCCCTCCCCCATCACGGCACGCAGCGGGAAATGGGAAATCCACCACAACCCGCACGACGTCCGCCAGATCTGGGTCCGCCTGCCCGACGGCGAGCTGACTGAGATCCCGTGGATCCACCGCGACCACGTCCACCAGCCGTTCGACGACCGCACCTGGCAGCACATCAGAACACTCGCCCTGCACGGCAACAGCGGCGACGCCGAGCAATACGAAGCCGACCTCACCGACGCCCTCGACCAGCTCATGCGCCGCGTCCACAGCGGCCACGCCACCAAAACCGAACAGGCCCTCCTGGCCCGCACCACCCACGTCCCCCTCCCCACAGCCCGCGACCCGCAGCACGACAGCGCACCGGGCGCCGACAACCCGACCGAGTGGGACGAAGACGACAGCATCGACGACCTCGACGACCACCCCGACACCGAAGACGACGGAACAGATCTCCCCGCCCCCTACACGGGATTCGGGCTCTACGACGCATACGAGGAAGCCGACAAGTGGTGAACCCCCGCCCCCAGAGCACCGCACCGGCCAGCACCACCGCCGACGGGGGCGGCGGCACGGCCGAGCCGTCCTGGCCCCTGACCACCTGGCAGGGCTGGCACCGCTTCGCCACCACCGCCCCACCCGTCCCGCCCCGCCCCGGCGCCCCGCCCCGCAACACCGAGGAACGCCTCGCCTACCACTCCGCGTTCGTCACCATCCGCACCCCCGCCATCAGCACCCTCGCCACCCAGGTCCGCACCCTGATGATCCTGGGCCGCCACCAGCAGACCACCGCACGGCCCTCACTGATCGTCACCGGACCCGCCGCAGCCGGCAAAACCACCGCCCTCCTCCACGTCGGCCGCGCCTGCCACCTCGCCCACACCCGCAAAAACCCCACCCCGCCCGGCACGGCGCACCCCGCCGTGCCCGTGGCGTACGTCCTCGTCCCACCCGGCGCCACCGCGAAAACCCTCACAGCCGAATTCGCCCGCTACCTCGGCATCCCCACCACCACCCGCATGACCCAGACCCAGATCACCGACGCCGTCTGCCACACCTACACCGCCGCCGGCATCCAACTCGTCCTCATCGACGAAATCCACCGCCTCAACCCCCGCACCACCACCGGTAGCCAGGCCGCCGACCTCCTCAAAGACCTCACCGAACGCCTCCCCGCCACGTTCGTCTACGCCGGCATCAACCTCCCCGACACCCCCCTCTTCAGCGGAACCCGGGGTGCCCAGCTCGCAGGACGCGCCACCCTCATCGCCTGCGGCCCCCTCCCCGCCCGCCACGGAACACGCGAACCCTTCCGCGACGTCATCACCGACATCGAAAACGCCCTCGACCTCACCCACCACAAAAACGGCACCCTCCCCCGCCACGCCCCCTACCTACACCAGCGCACCGCCGGCCGCATCGGAAGCCTCACCCGACTCATCCGCCAAGCCGCCATCACCGCCATCTGCGACGGCACCGAACGCATCACCAAGCAATCACTCGAAGCCATCCGCCTCGACCACCTCGCCGAAACCCACCACCGCCCCCGCACCCGAGGCCGCTAACCCCACCACCCGCCAGCACCAAACAGCCCTGACCAGCCCAAACGCCAACCGAGCCTTTTCACGCTAGAGACACCTACAACGAGCTCAACCGCCCTCCACACAGAACACATACCCCCAGCTCACGCACCCCGGCCTCCCCACCGCAGCCACCCACCCCGCCTCTCAGCGAACCAGCAACACATCAGGCCAGCCGCCACCCCGTACACCAACAAGCCCCCCTCCGAGCGTCA
>NZ_CBDQZH010000075.1:0-15692 GCF_965341775.1 Streptomyces sp. bgisy159
GAGTCGGGTGTAGGCGGACCGGTCCATGCCGTCCGTGTCAGCGTCGTTGAGGGCGTCGAGGTTGTCCCAGCCCCGGTCGGCGGGGAAGTCGCCGATGGCGTCCTCGCCCTGGAGGAGCAGTTCCCAGAACTGTTCGGGGGTTTCGACGCCGCCCGGGAAGCGGCACCCCATGCCGATGATGGCTATGGGGTCGTCCGCGAGTCGGACGTCGTCACCGGGGCGTGTCGTGGAGCCGTCGGGTGCGTCGGCGGGTGCCAGTTCGGCGAGGAGCAGGTCCGTGACGGCCGCGGGAGTGGGGTGATCGAAGACCAGGGTGGCCGGCAGTGGTGTGCCGGTGACCCGAGAGAGGGCGTTGCGCAGTTCGAGGCCGGTCAACGAGTCGAGGCCCAACTGGTTGAAGGGCACGTCGAGTTGAATCCGAGAGCCCGGGGCGTGTCCGAGTACGTCGGCGAGGGCGGTGCGTACGAGGTCGTTGACCGCGTCCCGGCGCCGCGGTTCCGGGAGGTGCAGCAGGTCGAGCGGTGAACCGGCGGACACCGAGCGCGCGGCGGCCTCCCGCAGCGCCGGGCGGCCGGTCAGGGTGCGCAGCAGCGGGGGGAGCCGGTCGGCGGCCCGGCGCAGTGCCGCGCGGTCGACCCGGAGCGGCAGGGGCGCGCCTCCGGTGTGTGCCAGGGCGCGGTCGAAGAGGTCCAGGGCATCCTGGGTCGGGAGGGCACCGATGCCGGTGCGGGCGGCACGGTCGTGGGTGGCGTCGGCGAGTCCCCGGGTCATCTCGCTGTCGGCCTCCCACAGGCCCCAGGCGATGGAGACGGCCGGGTGGCCCTCGGCATGCAGGTGGGCGGCATAGGCGTCGAGGAACGCGTTGGCGGCCGCGTAGTTGCCCTGTCCGGGTCCCGCCAGGGTGGCGGCGGCCGAGGAGAACAGGACGAACGCCGAGAGGTCCAGGTCACGGGTCAGTTCATGGAGGTTGACCGCCGCGTCGGCCTTGGGACGCAGGACGGTGGCGAGGCGGTCGGGGGTGAGAGAAGTGATGACGCCGTCGTGCAGCGTGCCCGCCGCGTGCACGACGGCTCCGAGCGGATGCTCCGGCGGCAGGCCGTGGATCACCTCGGCAAGGGCGTCGCGGTCGGCGGCGTCGCAGCCGACGACGGTGGTCCGGGCACCGAGAGCGGCGAGCTCGTCCGTCAGCTCGGCGGCCCCGGGGGTCTGCGGGCCGCGCCGGGAGACGAGGAGCAGGTGGCGGACACCGTGCCGGGTGACGAGGTGGCGGGCCACGGCGGAGCCGACGGTGCCGGTGCCTCCGGTGATGAGGACGGTGCGGTCGGCCGGAAAGACGACGTTCGAAGTCTGGTCCAGGTCGTCCGGGGCGGGGGTGAGCCGGGGGGCCAGCAATCGTGCGTCACGGAGCAGGAGTTCGTCGTGGTGGTGGTGTACGGCCGACACGAGGTGCTCGTCGGTGGGGGTCGTGTCGGCGTCGAGGAGAAGGATCCGTCCGGGGTTTTCCGAGGCGGCCGTTTTCAGCAGCCCTCGGACCGCCGCCGCGGGCAGGTCCGTCACGGTCTCCCCGGTGGCGGCGACCGCTCCCCGCGTGAGCAGGAGCAGCCGCGAGCGGGCTGCGCGCGGGTCGGTGAGCCAGTGCTGGAGCAGGGTGAGGGCCGTGGCGGTGGCCGTGTGCACGTCGGTCGCCGGGTCTGTGCCGGAGTCCGGCCCGACGGTTTGCCAGGGGACGACGACCAGGTCGGCGAATGAGGCGTTCGAGGCGTCCGACGGGGCGGAAAGGGCGGCCAGGAGGTCGTCCGGAGTGTGACGGGCCAGGGTCGGGGCCGGTTGCGGGGCGGGAGCGGGGCCGAGGGGGCTCCACGTCACGGTGTAGAGGTCGCTGCCGCGGTTGCGTGCGGTGCCGAGGAGCCGGTCGGCGTCGATGGGCCGGACGCTGACGTCCTGGGCGGTGAGGACGGGGGCGCCGGTGGCGTCGAGGACGCTGAGTGTGGCCCCCGTCGCCGACGGCCGGCCGACGTGCAACCGCACGCTCGTGGCTGCGCTCGCATGGAGGGTCAGGCCGGTCCAGCTCACGAGGTGCGGAGCGGGCTGTCCGAGCGCGACCAGCGCGCTGTCCACCAGCGCCGGGTGTACGGCGAACCGGGCGGCCTCCCCGGCCTTCGTCTCCGGGAGGGTCGCTTCGGCGAACACTTCGTCGCCCAGACGCCAGACGGCGCTCAGGGCCTGCGGTGCTTCACCTGCCGGGCCCGCGGCAGGACCGAGCGCGTCGTACAGCTCGTCCGGGTCGACGGGCGTGGCGCCCGGCGGGGGCCAAGTGCCGCCGGGCACGGACACGACGTCGGCGTCGGCGTCGGCGTCGGCTACGGCGGCGAGGGTGCCGTAGGCGTGCCGAGTCCACTCCCGGGTCTCGTCGGCGTCCGGGTCGTGGGGGCGGGCGTACAGGGAGAAGGTCCAGCGCTGTTCGCCCGTGGCGGCCTCGGTGACGGTCTGTATCTCCGTCTCACCGGTGCCAGGCAGTGGCAGTGGCTCGTCGATGTGCAGTTCGGTGAGGTGGTGGGCGCCGAGGGTGCGGCCCGTGTGCAGTGCCAGGTCGGTGAGGACGGAGGCGGGCACGATGGAACCACCGCTGGTCGCGAGCTCGCCGAGCCAGGGTTGGGCGCGTGCGGAGAGGTGTCCGGACGCCACGACGCCGGCGGAGCTCGCCAGACCGATACCGGTGGAGAGGAGCGGGTGCCCCCCACGGTGCCCCGGACGGCTCGCGACGGGGTCCAGCCAGTAGCGCTGCCGCTGAAAGGGGTAGGTCGGCAGGGGAACCGCGTCGGAGGCGTCGGGCAGCAGAGCGCTCCAGTCGACGGTCCGGCCGGAGGCGTGCAGTGCCGCGAGCGCGGCGACGGCTGCCCGGGGTTCGTCCCGACCCTTGCGCAGCACGGGGACGAGCTCCGCGTCCCCGGCACGGTCACCGAGCACCGTCCGGGCGAGGGCGGTGAGGGTGCCGTCGGGGCCGATCTCCAGGAAACGCGTCACGCCCGCGGCCGCCAGAGCGCCCACACCGTCGGCGAAGCGCACCGCTTCACGGACATGCCGGACCCAGTAGCCGGCGGACGCCAACTCGTCGCCGGTGGCGAGCTGTCCGGTCAGGTTGGACACGACCGGGATGACCGGGGGCGCGTAAGCGATACGCTCGGCCACCTCGCGGAAGGCGTCGAGCATCGGCTCCATCAACGGCGAGTGGAAAGCGTGCGAGACGCGCAGACGGGTGGTGCGGCGACCCTGCTCCCTCAGCGTCGAAGCCACCTCCTCCACCGCCGCCTCGACCCCGGCGATCACCACGGACCGCGGACCGTTGACCGCCGCGAGCGACACCTCACCGCCACGGCCCTCCAGCAGCGGCACCACCTCCGCCTCCGCCGCCTCCACAGCCACCATCACCCCACCAGCGGGCAGCTGCTGCATCAGCCGGCCACGCGCCACCACCAGAGCACACGCGTCCTCAAGCGACATCACCCCCGCCACATGCGCAGCAGCGATCTCACCGATCGAATGCCCGATCAGGAAGTCCGGACGAACCCCGAACGACTCCACCAGACGGAACAACGCCACCTCAAGCGCGAACAACGCCGGCTGCGTCCACTCCGTGCGATGCAACCGCTCGGCATCCGCACCGAAGACGACCTCCCGCAACTCCCCCCCGACATGCCCGCACACCGCGTCGAACGCCTCCGCGAACACCGGGAACGCCTCATACAACTCACGCCCCATCCCCGACCGCTGCGCACCCTGACCCGAGAACAGAAACGCCGTGCGGCCACCCCGTCGGGCGGACCTGACCACCACGTCGGGTGATGTCCCTCCGGTGGCCAGGGACTTGAGGCCGGCGGTGAGGGTGGCGCGGTCGGTTCCCAGGACGACTGCGCGCTGTTCGAAGAGGGAGCGCCGGGTGGCCAGCGTGTGGGCGACGGCCCGGTCGTCCGTGTCGGGGTGGGTTTCGAGGTGGGCGAGCAGGGCGGTGGCCTGGGCGCCGAGGGCGTCGGTGGTGCGTGCGGAGAGGGTCCAGGGGATCACCGGCGGCAGCGGGTTCGCGGGGCTCTCGTCGTGCTCCGGGGATTCCGCGGACTCCGGCTCGCTCGTCGGGGGTTCCTCCAGGATGACGTGGGCGTTGGTGCCGGAGACGCCGAACGCGGACACTCCGGCGCGCCGGGGGCGTTCGGTGTGCGGCCAGGTGACGGGCTCGGTGAGGAGGCGTACGTTGCCCTCGGTCCAGTCGACCTCGGTCGTGGGGGCGTCGACGTGCAGGGTGCGGGGCAGGCGGGAGTGGCGCAGGGCCATGACCATCTTGATGACGCCGCCGACGCCGGCGGCGGCCTGCGTGTGGCCGATGTTCGACTTCAGGGAGCCCAGCCACAGCGGGTGGTCGTCGGGGCGGTCCCGGCCGTAGGTGGCGAGGAGGGCCTGTGCCTCGATGGGGTCGCCGAGGGTGGTGCCGGTGCCGTGGGCCTCGACGGCGTCGACGTCCCGTGGTGAGAGGCCGGCGGAGGTCAGGGCCTGCCGGATGACACGCTGCTGGGAGGGGCCGTTGGGGGCGGTCAGGCCGCTGCTGGCGCCGTCCTGGTTGACGGCCGAACCACGGACGACGGCGAGGACCGGGTGTCCGTTGCGGCGGGCGTCGGAGAGGCGTTCGAGCAGCAGGACGCCGGCGCCCTCGCCCCAGCCGGTGCCGTCGGTGGCGTCGGCGAAGGACTTGCAGCGGCCGTCGGGTGCGAGTCCGCGCTGGCGGCTGAACTCCAGGAAGGTGACCGGTGTCGACATGAAGGCGACGCCGCCCGCGAGGGCGAGGTCGCACTCGCCCTGGCGCAGGGACTGCGCCGCGAGGTGCAGGGCGACGAGGGAGGAGGAACAGGCGGTGTCGACGGTGACCGCGGGGCCTTCGAAGCCGAAGGTGTAGGAGATGCGGCCGGAGGCGATGCTCGCGGCGCTGCCGTTGCCCAGATGGCCCTCGACTCCGGGCGGGGGCTCGGGGAAGCGGGTGGCGTAGTCGTTGTACATGACTCCGGCGAACACGCCGGTGGCGCTGCCGCGCAGGTCGGCGGGGCGCAGTCCGGCGCGTTCCAGGGACTCCCAGACGACTTCGAGCAGAAGGCGCTGCTGGGGGTCGGTGGCCAGGGCCTCGCGGGGTGACATGCCGAAGAAGGCGGGGTCGAAGTCGGCGGCGTCGTGGAGGAATCCGCCCTCGCGGGTGTAGCAGGTGCCGGGGCTCGCGGGGTCGGGGTCGTAGAGGGAGTCGAGGTCCCAGCCACGGTTGTCCGGGAAGCGGGAGATGCCGTCGGTGCCGGTGTCGACCAGGTGCCACAGGTCCTCGGGGGTGCGGACCCCGCCCGGGTAGCGGCAGCTCATGGAGACGACGGCGATCGGTTCCGTGGCCCTGTCTTCGACCTGGCGCAGCCGGGCCCGGGTGCGCTGGAGGTCGTTGGAGACGCGGGTCAGGAAGTCGCGCAGCCTGTCCTCGCTCATGGTCGGTCTCCCTTCGGCAGCGGGCACGCTGGCTCGCCGGTGGGCACGGGGGTGTCGGGTGGGCCGCCGGGGCCGGTGAGGGGCGGGCGTGCCACCCGATGCCCTCGCGGGGACAGGCCGCGGCGCTCCCGGTGCCGGGCCTGTCCCTCGGGCCCATTGTGGGAAGGGTCGTGCGGGTGTTCGGCGTCTCGGCCGGGTGCTCTAAGAGAACTTCTAGCGTTGTCCGGGGTCGGGAGGACCGTCCGTGAGGCGGTATCCCCGTGGACGGGCGTTCACAGGGCGCGGGTCGTGTCCAGGGCGCCGTCGGGAAGGCGAGGCAGCAGGCCGAGGTGGGCGGAGCGGTCGAGCAGGGCGTGCACGGCGTGCAGGCCCGTTTCGCCGAGGTCGGCCGTGAACTCGTTGACGTAGAGGTCGATGTGCTGGTCGACGACGTCGGGTTCCATCTCCTGGGCGTGTCGCAGGACGTAGGCGCGGGAGGCGTCGGGGTTGCGCCGGGCGGCGTGCAGGGAGGCGCGGGTGGCGTCGGCGAGGGTGCGCAGCACGGGCTCGCCGAGGGAGCGGCGGGCGACGATGGCGCCGAGCGGGATGGGCAGGCCGGTGCGCTTCTCCCACTCCTCGCCCATGTCGGCCGCGCGGTGCAGGCCGTAGCGGCCGTAGGTGAAGCGGGCTTCGTGGATGACGAGCCCGGCGTCCACGAGGCCGTCGCGGACGGCGGGCATGATCTCGTGGAACGGCAGGACGACGATCTCGCCGACGCCGCCGGGCACGGCGTCGGCCGCCCACAGCCGGAACAGCAGGTAGGCCGTGGAGGTGGTGCTCGGGACGGCGACGCGGGCGCCGGCGAGGCGGGCGGGCTCTTCGGGTTCGGCGGTGAGGAGGAGAGGTCCGCAGCCGTGTCCGAGGGCACCGCCGCAGGGCAGCAGCGCGTAGTCGTCGAGGATGTGCGGCAGCACGCCGTAGGAGACCTTGAGGATGTCGAGTTCACCGCGCCGGGCCTGGCCGTTGGTGATGCCGATGTCGGCGAAGGTGAGGCGTACCGCGGGTGCGTCGGGGAGCAGGCCTTCGGTCCAGGCATGGAAGACGAAGGTGTCGTTGGGGCAGGGCGAGTGCGTGAGGGTCAGTGGCGCCGGCATGGGGTCCCTTTCGTCGGGTCCGCCGGGTGGGCGGCCGGTCGGGTCTGCGGTGCGGTGGCGTCCTCAGCAAAGCCGTTGCGGGTATGGGGTTTTCCCCAGACTGCCCTCCCTCAGGATGGGGGAGCCCCACCTGACGCGGCGTCGGTGCCCACCGGCCGGACCGGGGGACCGCGGCTTGCCGGATCGTTGGCCGGCCCCGCGGGCCCGTGACGGCCCGCCGGTGCGACGGTGTGTCCGTGTGGTGCGGTCCCGGCCTCGCGTCCGCCCGTCTCCGGGCGCGAGGGTCGGGACCGTGGTCAGCCGGGCGCCGGGACGTCACCCGGACGCCGGCGTGGCATCCCGCGCCCCGTGCGCAGACCCACTACGCGTGCCGCCAGGCACTGAACGAGGAGGTTCCCGGCCATGGACGCTGGGCTCAAGCGCGAGCTGGAGGAGAAGGTCCTCTCCGGTGAGCGGCTGTCCCGCGAGGACGGCATCGCCCTGTACGAGTCGGACGACCTGGCGTGGCTGGGCGGTCTGGCACACGAGGTGCGCACCCGGAAGAACGGCGACGTGGTGCACTTCAACGTCAACCGGCACCTGAACATGACCAATGTGTGCACGGCGTCCTGCGCCTACTGTTCGTTCCAGCGCAAGCCGGGCGAGCAGGACGCGTACACGATGCGCATCGAGGAGGCCGTCCGTCTGGCGAAGACGATGGAGAACGAGCATCTCTCGGAGCTGCACATCGTCAACGGTCTGCACCCGAACCTGCCGTGGCGGTACTATCCGCGCTCGCTGCGGGAGTTGAAGAAGGCGCTGCCGAACGTCGGGCTGAAGGCGTTCACGGCCACCGAGATCCACCACTTCGAGACCATCTCCGGGCTGTCCGCCTCCGAGATCCTCGACGAACTCATCGACGCGGGACTCGAGTCGCTCACGGGCGGCGGTGCGGAGATCTTCGACTGGGAGGTGCGGCAGCACATCGTCGACCACCGGACCCACTGGGAGGACTGGTCGCGTATCCACCGGCTGGCGCACGAGAAGGGGCTGAAGACCCCGTGCACCATGCTGTACGGCCACATCGAGGAGCGGCGCCATCGCGTCGACCACGTGCTGCGGCTGCGTGAACTGCAGGACGAGACCGGCGGGTTCCAGGTCTTCATTCCGCTGCGCTACCAGCACGACTTCGTGGACATGAAGGACGGCAAGATCCGCAACCGGCTCCAGGCCCGCACCACCATGGCCACCGGCGCCGAGGCGTTGCGGACGTTCGCCGTGTCCCGGCTGCTCTTCGACAACGTGCCGCACGTCAAGGTCTTCTGGGTCATGCACGGTGTGCAGACGGCGCAGCTCGCCCTGCAGCACGGGGCGGACGACATGGACGGCTCGGTCGTCGAGTACAAGATCACGCACGACGCGGACAACTACGGCACCCCGAACAAGCTCACCCGCGAGGACCTCCTCGACCTCATCCGGGACGCCGGTTTCCGCCCGGTGGAGCGCAACACCCGCTACGAGATCATCCGCGAGTACGACGGACCGGACCCGCTGCGTCGCGAGTCGCCCCAGCCGATGCGTGTGTGACCCGGGTCGGCCCCCCATGGCCGGGCCCTCGTGAACCGGCGTGCACGGCTCACCACCGTGCGCGCGCCACAACGACACTGCCAGGCAGGTGTTTATGTCCCCGCAGACGACGAACGACGAGGACCTGGAAGTCTGGATCGACCAGGACCTGTGCACCGGTGACGGTATCTGCGCCCAGTACGCGCCCGAGGTGTTCGAGCTGGACATCGACGGGCTCGCCTACGTCAAGAGCGACGAGGACGAGCTGCTCCAGGCGCCGGGCTCGACGACCCGCATCCCGCTGGACCTGCTCACCGACGTGGTCGACTCGGCCAAGGAGTGCCCCGGCGAGTGCATCCATGTGCGCCGGGTCGCCGACCAGGTCGAGGTCTACGGCCCCCAGGCCGACGACTGATCCGGCCTCCGCTCCCCCGGCCACCGGACGTCCCGCCGTACCGCCCGGCGTGGGGCAGCCGGGCCCGCACACCTCGACACTTTCGGAAGGACACGTACAGCCCATGACGTCCACCACCACCGACAACCTGTGGATCCGCAGGTTCCGGCCGTCCCCCGACGCCGCCGAACGGCTGGTGTGCTTTCCGCACGCCGGTGGCTCGGCCAGCTTCTACGTGCCGGTCGCCGACGCGCTCAGCCCCGGTGTCGACGTCGCCGCGATCCAGTACCCCGGACGTCAGGACCGGCGGCACGAGCCGGGTCCCGCCTCGGTGGCGGAGCTGGCCGACCGGGTCGCCGAGGCCCTGGCCGGGTGGGACGACCGTCCGCTGACCTTCTTCGGCCACAGCATGGGCTCGCTGGTGGCGTTCGAGGTGGCGCGCCGCATGGAGGGCGCCGGGTCGGGGCCGGTCCGGCTGTTCGCCTCCGGCCGGCGTGCACCGTCCCGCACCAGGGACGAGCGTGTGCACACCCTCGACGACGACGGTGTGATCGCCGAGCTGAGGGCCCTGGCCGGCACCGACGCCCAGGTCCTCCAGGACGAGGAGCTGCTGCGCATGGTGCTGCCGGCGATCCGCAGCGACTACCGGGCGGTGGAGACCTACCGCTGCAAGCCGGGGGCGGCGGTGCGCTGCCCGGTGACCGTCCTGACCGGTGACGCCGACCCCCGGACGTCACTGGAGGACGCGCGGGCCTGGAGCGAGCACACCCTGTCCGAAGCGGACGTGCGGGTCTTTACCGGCGGCCACTTCTTCCTCTCGGAGCGGCCCGCCGAGGTGCTGGCCGTCCTCCACGAGCACTTCGCCGCCTCGGCCCGCCAGGGCTGACCGGCTCCCGACCGCCCTCCAGACCCGTTCCGGGAGTTGTGCACGATGACCGAGCAACCCGCCCCCGAGTCCGCGCAGTCGGCGCAGGTGCTCCGGCACCGCCCCCGGGTGGGCCACATCCAGTTCCTCAACTGCCTGCCCCTGTTCTGGGGGCTGGCCCGTACCGGCACCCTCCTGGACATGGATCTGCGCGCCGACACGCCGGACGGTCTCAACGAGGCGCTGGCGGCCGGCGAGCTCGACATCGGGCCGATCAGCCTGGTGGAGTTCCTGCGTCACGCCGACGACCTGATCGCCCTGCCGGACATCGCCGTCGGCAGCGACGGCGACGTGATGTCCTGTCTCCTCATCAGCCAGGTGCCGCTGGAGGACCTGGACGGCAAGCCCGTCGCGCTGGGCTCGACCAGCCGCACCTCGGTACGCCTGGCACAGCTGCTGCTGGCCGAACGCGTCGGCGTGCGCCCCGAGTACTACGTGTGTCCGCCCGATCTGCGCACCATGATGTCCGAGGCCAAGGCGGCGGTGGTCATCGGTGACGCCGCCCTGCGGGCCGCGCTGTACGAGGCGCCCCGGATGGGCCTGCGGGTGCACGACCTGGGCCGGATGTGGAAGGACTGGACGGGTCTGCCGTTCGTGTTCGCCGTGTTCGCCGCGCGCCGTGACTTCCTGGCCCGCGAGCCGGAGCTGGTGCACCGCGTGCACTCGGATCTGCTCGCCTCCCGTGACCTCTCGCTGGCGGAGGTGGCCAAGATCTGCGAACAGGCCTCGCGGTGGGAGGAGTTCGACGCCTCGACGCTGGAGCGCTACTACACCACGGCCCTCGATTTCACCCTCGGCGCGGCACAGCTCGCCGGCATCACCGAGTTCGCACGCCGAGTGGGCGGTGGCGCCGAGGGGTTTCCGCCCGACGTCGCCGTCCGGCTGCTCGACCCCTCCGCCCTCTGATCCGAACCCACGCCACCGGAAAGGCCCGGCCACCATGTCCCGACCCGCGCACCATCCGCTTCAGCCCGTCCTCGACCGTGCCGCCGCCGGTGGGCGGATCACCCCCGAAGAGGCTCTCGACCTCTACCGGGACGCCCCGCTGCACGCGCTGGGCGCGGCCGCCGACGCCGTGCGCAGGCGGCGGTACGCCGGCACCGAGCACATCGCCACGTACATCATCGAGCGGAACATCAACTACACGAACGTGTGCGTCACGGCGTGCAAGTTCTGCGCCTTCTACGCGGCGCCGAAGGACACCGCCAAGGGCTGGACCCGCGACCTGGACGACATCCTGCGCCGCTGTGCCGAGACGGTGGAGCTGGGCGGCACGCAGATCATGTTCCAGGGCGGTCACCACCCGGACTACGGCGTGGAGTACTACGAGGAGCACTTCGCCGCCATCAAGAAGGAGTTCCCGCAGCTGGTCATCCACTCCCTGGGGGCGAGCGAGGTCGAGCACATGGCGCGGATCAGCAAGGTGAGCGTTCGGGAGGCGATCGGCCGGATCCACGCGGCGGGGCTGGACTCCTTCGCCGGGGCGGGCGCCGAGCTGCTGCCCGAGCGGCCGCGCAAGGCCATCGCACCGCTGAAGGAGTCGGGCGAGCGCTGGCTGGAGATCATGGAGATCGCGCACGAGCTGGGCGTGGAGTCGACGTCCACCATGCTGATGGGGACGGGTGAGACCAACGCCGAGCGGATCGAGCATCTGCGGATGATCCGGGATGTACAGGACCGCACCGGCGGCTTCCGGGCGTTCATCCCGTACACGTACCAGCCGGAGAACAACCATCTGAAGGGCCGCACCCAGGCCACCCTCTTCGAGTACCTGCGGATGATCGCGATCGCCCGGCTGTTCATGGACAACGTCGCGCACATCCAGGGCTCGTGGCTGACCACCGGCAAGGAGATCGGCCAGCTGTCCCTGCACTACGGGGCGGACGACCTCGGCTCGATCATGCTGGAGGAGAACGTCGTCTCCTCCGCCGGCGCCAAGCACCGCTCCAACCTGGTCGAGCTGCTCACCCTGATCCGTGCGGCGGGCCGGGTCCCGGCGCAGCGGTCGACGACGTACGAGCACCTCGTCGTGCACGACGACCCGGCGAACGACCCCGTCGACGAGCGGATCGTCTCGCATGTGTCCTCGACCGCCATCGCGGGCGGCACCGCCCACCCCGAGCTGAAGCTGATCGCCACCACCTGAGGCCCGGGGGGTGTCCGGGGCTCGCGCGCCTCGGGTCCCGGAGCACGCCCCCGGCTCTTCCCGAGGCACGGCCCTCCCCCACCCCAGCAACACGAGGACGGAGAACCCCATGGTGGGCGCCCTTCACGCCACGGGTCTGGTCAAGACCTTCGGCGAGGTCCGAGCCGTGGACGGAGTAGACCTGGACGTGCCGGAAGGCGGCGTGCTCGGACTGCTCGGCCCCAACGGAGCGGGAAAGACCACGATCGTCCGGCTGCTCACCACTTTGCTCCGGCCCGACGCCGGCACCGCCACCGTGGCAGGTCACGACGTGGTGCGCGAACCGGACCGGGTCCGGCTGTCGATCGGGCTCTCGGGCCAGTTCGCGGCCGTCGACGACCGGCTGACCGGCCGGGAGAACCTCCGCATGATCGGCGAACTGTACGGGCTGCGGTCCCGGGCCGCCCGGCAGCGGGCGGACGAACTGCTGGACCGGTTCGGCCTCACCGCGGCCCGCGACCGGGTGTCGAGCACCTACTCCGGTGGCATGCGGCGGCGGCTCGACCTGGCCGGGGCGCTCGTCGTGCGCCCCTCGGTGATGTTCCTCGACGAGCCGTCGGTCGGACTGGACCCGACCAGCCGGCTGATGCTGTGGGACGCCATCGAGGACCTGGTGGCCCAGGGCACCACCCTGCTGCTGACCACCCAGTACCTGGAGGAGGCCGATCGTCTCGCCCGGGACATCGCCGTGGTCGACCACGGGCGCATCGTCGCGCGGGGCACCCCGCGCGAACTGAAGGCGCAGGCAGGAGGCCAGCGCATCGAGGTCGTCGTGTCCTGGCCCGAGCAACTCGACCCCGCCGCGGCCCTGTTGGCCCGGTTCGGCACCCGCGCCCCGGACGTGGACCGGCCGCGCGGCACGGTGTCCGTGCCGGTGAACGGCGGGGTGCGGCTGCTCACGGAGGTCATCGCGGCACTCGACGCCGACGGCATCGCGCTCACCGACATCGGACTGCGCCGGCCCACGCTGGACGAGGTCTTCCTGGCCCTGACCGAGGACACCCCGCGGGACACCGGGCGCGCGGCGGTCGGCGCCGGCGCGCCGAGCGAGAAGGAGTGATGAACGTGTCGGCAGCGGCACCGTCCGTACCCGAACTAAGGCCGGGCACGGCCGCCAAGTCCCTGCGCGACGTCCTGGTCGTGACCCGGCGCAACGTGATCCGGTCGGTGCGCATTCCCGAGGTGCTCGTCCTCAGTCTGGTGCAGCCGGTCGTCTTCGTGCTGCTCTTCGCGTACCTGTTCGCCGGGTCCTTCAGCCTGCCCGGGGCCGAAGGAGCCGCCGCCTACCGCGAGTACATGATGCCGGGGTTCTTCGCCCAGACCATCGCCTTCGCCACCGCCAGCAACAGCAGCGTCAGCATGGCCAACGACGTGCAGAGCGGCATGGTGGACCGGTTCCGGTCACTGCCGATGGCGCGGGGCGCGCTGCTCACCGGCCGCACCGTCGCGGACCTCGTGCAGAACGTCATCGTCGTGGGGGTGATGGTCCTGTGCGCACTGATGGTCGGCTGGCGTATCCACCACGGGGTGCCGCGCGCCCTCGCCGGGTTCGCGCTGCTGCTGCTCACGGGGTACGCGCTGTCGTGGGTGGGCGTGCTGATCGGCCTGTCGGTGCGCGCCCCGGAGGCGGCGGCCACCAGCAACTTCCTGTGGCTGTTCCCGCTGACGTTCCTGTCGAACGCGTTCGTGGCGCCCTCGACCCTCCCGACGGTGCTGCGCTGGGCCGCGGAGTGGAATCCGCTGAGCGCGACGGTGCAGGCGGCACGGCAGCTGTTCGGCAACCCGGGGCTCAACGCCACGGGCGCCTGGCCCGCCGAGCATCCCGCGCTGGTGTCGGTGGCGTGGTCGCTGCTGATCGCGGTGGTGTGCAGGGCGCTGGCGGTGCGCCGCTACGCTTCGGCCGGCTCCTGAGGAGAGATGCGTGACCGCGGACGCCACGTTCCGGGCGGAGCTGATCCGCCCGGTGCACGAACTGCTCGCCGGGCACGCGTCGCGGCAGCCCGGCCGGACCGCCTTCGAGGACGCCCGGCGTGCGGTGACCTGGGCCGAGCTGGACCGGCGTACCGCCCGGGTGGCGGGTCATCTCGTGGAGCTGGGGCTGCCGCGCGGCGCGTCGGCGGTGATCTACCTGCCGAACCGGGTCGAGGCGGTGGAGAGTTACCTCGCCGTCGCCCGGGCGGCCGCCGTGGCGGTACCGCTCGACCCGGGGTCGGCCGACGCGGAACTGGCCCGGCTGCTGGACGACTGCGCGGCCCGACTGGTCATCACCGGTGCCGCGCAGCTGCCGCAGGTGCGCCGGGTGCTCGCGGACCGGCCGGAAACCACGGTGATCCTCGTCGGTCAGGACTCCGAGCCGGGGTTCGCGGAGGCCGCCGCCCGCGCGGGGGCGTCCGGCGAGGCGCTGCCGCGCTGGGAGGAGCTGGCGTCGTCGTGGTCGCTGCGTCATCCGCCCCGCGACGACCTCGGCCTGGACGATCCGGCCTGGTTGCTCTACACGTCCGGGACGACCGGGCGTCCGCTGGGGGTGGTGTCCACGCAGCGGTCGTCGTTGTGGGCGACGGCCGCCTGCACCGCGCCGCTGCTGGGGCTGTCGCCGCAGGACCGGATCGTGTGGCCGATGTCGCTGTTCCACGCCGTGGCGCACAGCGTCTGCGTGCTCGGCGGGGTGGCGGTCGGTGCCACGGTCCACATAGCGGACGGTGCGGCCGCCGACGAGGTGCTGCGGCTGGCGTCGGAGAAGGACGCGACCTTCCTGGTGGGCGTGCCGACGATGTACCACCGGATGATGGAACCGGCCCGGTCCGGGGCGGCCGGGCTGCCGCGGCTGCGGGTGTGCATGGTGGTGGGCTCGCCGTGCCCGCAACCCCTGCACGAGGCGTTCCGTTCCACGTTCGGCTTTCCGCTGCTGGACAGCTACGGCTCGACGGAGACGGGCGGCGCGATCACCACGAACCTGCCGCGGGGGCCGTACGTACCCGGTTCGTGCGGTGTGCCGCTGCCCGGCCTGACACTGCGGCTGGTGGACCCGCGTACCGGCGAGGAGGCGGAGCGGGGTGCCGAGGGTGAGGTGTGGGTGTCGAGTCCGGCGCTGATGCTGGGCTATCACCGGCGGCCGGAGGAGACCGCGAGGGTACTGTCCGGCGGCTGGTACCGCACCGGTGACCTGGCTCGCCAGGACGCGGACGGATACGTGACGATCACCGGCCGGCTCAAGGAGCTGATCATCCGGGGCGGGGAGAACATCCACCCGGGTGAGGTGGAGCAGGTTCTGGCCCGGGCGCCCGGGGTCGCGGACGCGGCTGTCGCGGGCGTCCCCCACGAGACGCTCGGCGAGGTGCCGGTCGCCCATGTCGTCCCGGCGGTCGGCGGGCTCGACGTGGAGGCGGTGCTGTCCTTCTGCCGTCGGCGGTTGTCCGCGTTCAAACTTCCCGAGGAGATCCACGAGGTCACCGAGGTGCCCCGCAACCCGGCCGGGAAGGTCGCCCGGACCCTGCTGGCGGGGCTGCCGCGCCGACCGCTGTGGCGACGGCACGGGCAGGGCCCCGGGCCCTCCTCCGCCGCGGCCGGTCTGGGGCTGGACGAGGCGGCCCATCCCCTGCTGCCGGCGGTGGTCGAACTGCCCGGGAGCGACGAACTGGTGTGCACCGGCCGGGTCACCGCGGCCGGTGGCGACCCGACGCTGCCGCGGCGCGCCGACGGCAGGCAGGTGTTCGCCGGAGCGGCCCTGCTGGACCTGGTGCTGCACGCGGCGGGCCGCGCCGGCTGCGACCGGGCACTGGAGGTGGCGGCGGACGAGCCGCTGGTGCTGCCGCGCCACGGCGGCGTGCAGCTCCGGGTGACGGTCGGCGCGCCGGAGGCGGACGGGAGCAGGCGGGTGACGGTGCACGGACGGCGGGACACACGAGGGTCCGCGCGCCGCCCGTGGGTCCGGCACGCGACGGCGACGGTGGCGCCGGCCCCCGCCGCAGCACCCGACGCAGAACGGTCCGCGTGGCCTCCCAC
>NZ_CBDQZH010000076.1:0-15266 GCF_965341775.1 Streptomyces sp. bgisy159
GGTGGAGATGGTCGGGCGGTCGGGCTGTCGCCGTGTGGCTGGAACATGCACCGTGAACAGCGGTCTGCGGAATCGTTGCATCACCGCGTCTGCCGTGTGGTTGTGTGTACGCAGGACGCGAATTGAACGGCCGGGTGCACTCGCACTGCTTCCCGGGCGAGGCCTGGGCAAGAGTTTTCGGCCAGACGACCCGAGTCGTGCCGTGCATGCGCCCCTTTGGTGCGCCCCGCCGATCGGGTGACTCATGAACAGACCCCCTTGCGGCATACTCCGCACCCTGGGTCACTGTACGTATCCAACCGGTGGGTGCCCATCCCTCTCGGGGGGCGCGATGTCCGGTATGGCCGCTGTCTGCCTTGCGCGCAGGGCAGCACAGTGTCCAGTCTGATGTCGCGATGGGCACCCCCGAAGTGGGAGTGGATCCCCCAGCCGGTGCCATGTCGAATGGCACCGGCTGGGCGGTTGGGCGGCACGCTTTCGGTCCATAATCACGGGGTCGAGGTGCTGCACGGCGGTCCTTTTTCTGGGGCCGGCATTGTGGCTTTCGAGTCCCGGGTCACGTGGGTTTCGGGGCGGATGTTCCCTTCCTTGCCGGATCCTGAGTCTTCTCGACCCCGGTTGAGCCGGTCATGCGGAGGCGGACGGCGGCCTGAAGGAGTGCGGTGACGCGGGTGGTGCCGCACCGCACCTGCCGCAGCGGACGCCGGTTCTCGAGGACGGCCACGGACTGTCGGCCGGGGACGCGGATACGTGCGGGAGCGGAGTCGACCGCCCGCGGCCCGGTGGGCGGACGGGACCGGCGGCCCCGAAACGGCACCCTCGCCGTGCGCCCGGGCCTGCCCGGGGGCGGTGAAGCGGGCCCGCCGCACGTCGCGGAGGAAACCCGAGGCCGGCCCCCGGCAGCACTTTGATGTGGGGGAGTCGGCGTCGTGGCCGCACGGGTTCGCGAGGCCGGCCGTGCAGGAACTCGTGCGCGCGGTGCCCGCCGGCACCGGCCCGAGGCCGGCCCCGGCAGCATCGGAGCAACGCACCGACCCCTTGCCCCGCGGTGCGTCTCCTGGCACCCAGACACACCATTGGTCACGATATGCACTGGTCATTGTGATTCCGCTTCAGGAGTGCGTGAGAGAGGGGCCCTTGACTGCCGCCCCCCGACTGACGAAGACACCGGTTTCGCGCCGGTCGCCTTCGAGGTTCGGCAGGTGCCCGGCGTACGCCGTGACACACGACTTCGACGGCAGCGCCGCAACCTGACACGTTCCACGAAGTCCCAGAACGCTGAGGGACCCGGACACGCTCACCTGGCCCGCAGCCTTGGCTGTCCACCCCGCATCGCCGCGCCCCTGTGTCCGCCTCCCGCGGGGCGGCCGTCCCGCTACGAGGACCTCGTCGAGGGCGCCGGGCTGGAGTTCCCCCCCTGCCTGCCGACCCTTTCGAGATCATCCAGTCGGCGGAGGGCCAGGAGCTCCTTGCAGGCCCCACCAATCCCTGTGCGGTCATCCGCAACATCAACAGAGTCCTGGAACCCCGGATCGGCCCGATCCTCGCGGCAGCCCGAGCGGGTGCCGAAGGAGCCGATCTAATCCTGGCTCCCGCCTTCAGCTTCATCGGCGTTCACCTGAGCCAGTACCTGCGTGTCCCGCACGCGGTCATCCGCTTTCAGCCGAGCCACCCCACGAGGGAATTTCCGCACCCGCTTGCTCCGGCTGCTCGCTTCCTGGGCTCCCTCGGCAACCGGCTCAGCTTCGGCGCCGTCGACCTGGGGTCCTGGCTGGTGTGCCGTCGATTCATCAACCCCTGGCGCAGCAAGAGCCCCGGCCTCCCGGCCCTGCCCCTGACCGATCCCGTTCGCCGAATCCGTAGGGCCCCGGTCCTGTGCGCGTTCAGCGCCACGGTCGTGCCACGACCGACCGACTGGGGGCCGAACGTCCACATGACCGGTTTCTGGCACCACGAGCAGCCGCAGTGGCAGCCGCCGCGACGGCTGCTCTCCTTCCTGGACGAGGGTCCCCCACCCGTGTACGTCGGGTTCGGCAGCATGAGGACCCAAGACCCACGGGCCACCGAGCACCTCGTACGAACGGCACTACGGCAAGTGGGACTCCGGGGCGTCCTGGCCGGGGACCCTGCCACCAGTGAGAAGGACATGCTGGTGGCCGGTGGCACACTTCACGACTGGCTGTTCTCCAAAATGGCCGCAGTCGTCCACCACGGCGGTGCGGGCACCACCGCTTCGGCACTGCGGGCCGCAGTGCCGTTCCCGGTCTGTCCGTTCTTCGGTGACCAGGCCTACTGGGCCGGCCGCGTGCACAGCCTGGGCGCGGGCCCTGAGCCGCTGCCCGCCCGCCACCTCTCCGTTCCTGCTCTCGCCCAGCGCTTGCGCGCACTCGTTTACAAAGACCGCCCACGCCCGGGCCGCCCGGCACATCGGCCGTTCGCTCAAGGCCGAGGACGCGCGCTGCCCGCGCCTGCCAGGTCCTGGACAGGCTCGTACAGGTGACGCCACCGCCGAACCCCGTGGGCCGGGGCCGTGCACCTTCCCGCCCGTCCTCCGCGCGATCGGCAGGGCCGGCTGCCACCGGACCGCTTCCACCGCCGCGGCCCCCAGACCTCGCAGCAGGGAGATCGGTGAAGCTGCAATGCAGCAAGACCGGCTGTGAGACGACCGATTCGCTGTCCTCACCCATCCGGCCTCGTCTCCTTCCCCGCCCCCGCTCGTTCGCACCGACGCGAATGCACCACCCGGACACGGTCCCCTGCACACCCGGACGCGATGACACCGCCGTCGATCCCCGGCCTTCCCGTGCGCCGGTCGACGGCCTGCGCCCAACCCGGACTCCACGCCGAACACCCAGACTCAAACCGCGTTACCGCGTCGGCTCGTGCATACTCGCCAGACCATCGAGACGACACGCCTGCACCCCCGAGCACTTCTGGGGAGCTACCCCGCCCCGAAACCTCTCCCGCCGGCGCCGTACGCGGACATGCACCGCCCCTCCGGCGACGGCCGGCCCTGCTCCTGGGGCGACACGCCCGTGCCCGTCCCGGACACGCGGTCGTCCCCAGGCGCCATGCCCCGCCGGCAGTTCGCCTCCGAGCGGCCCAACTCCTTCAGCAGACCGGCCTGGAGGACCAGCAACGGCCCACCCCGCCCGTGGACATCCCACCCGCGCCCGTCAAGGTCAGCCCGCCGCCGCACCCGCACCCCTCCTTCGGCTCCTCCCGATTGCCGGCACTGCTCCCCGGCATCGCCTTTGCCGTCACCTGCACAGCACTGCTGGTCGTGCCCAGCGTCCTGAGCGGAATGATCACCTCCGATCCGTTTGAGGACGCCGGCCGTCCCCACGGCGAAGAAACTCGCCCCCCAAAAGCCGGCGCTGGTCTACAGGCCCCGGCTGACAGCAGCCCTGTGCGTGCTCGACCGGCGGCCCGGTAGGCACCGAAGTACGGCCTGGAGCGTGCACTACTTCACCGGCCTCGACGACATGGTCCGCAAATCTCGAAGCCGCCGAGGCGGCCGGGCGCCTGATCAGCAAACTCGGCTCCTGCCTGCGTCCCGGCGTTCTCGTCGTCGACGAGGTCGGCTACCAGCCACTGGAGCGGGACGAGGTCACCCTGGTGTTCCAGGTGATCTCCAAGCGTTTCGAGAGGGGCTCGATCATTCTCACCTCGAACAGACCGTCAGCCAGTGGGGTCTTCGGCGACGAAGTACCGGCCACCGCGATCCTCGACCGGCTCCTCCACCACTGCGACGCGATCTCCATCAACCGCCCCAGCTGCCGGCTCAAGTACCGGCTCGCCGCCATCGAGCGGGACCAGGAAAGCGCAGCCTGATAGCGACGTACTCGACAATGAGCGCATGGTCGTCCCTGAGCTGCTCGAATCAGCTTCTCTGCTGGTCCCGGAAGAGACCGCTACCGAGAACGACGTCACGGTGCGGGACATCTGGGACTACCTCGTCCACGACGAGTGGGAGATCGCCCTGAATCTGCTGGAGGAACTCGGGGGCGCTCGCCCACTCCCTCTCGCATTCTGGGCGAAGCTCGCCGACGCGGCTGATCAGCTCCGGCTTGAGCGGAGCGCAGCTTGGTGCCATCGGCGGTGTTCCGAGATTCGTCACGGCGTGATCCGGGCGGATCTGACGCTCCGTCCTGCCGCCGAGGCGCGACGCACGACGGCAGTCTCTGGCGCCGGGGTTCTACGGCCCATGTGGGACATCGGACACCTTTCGCCCACCGGTGGACATGCGGTGAGCATCGCCTCTCTCTGGGTTGAGGACATGCCCTCTCTGGAGCCCGGCGGACGCGCCACGGTTCGACTCGTGCCCCTCACACCCTCCCAGTGGGTGCACGTCCAGCCCGACCAGCGGATCACCATGCACGAGGACCAAACCGTTGCCGGCACCGCAGTCGTCCGGGAGGTTCATAGCCCTGCCATCGCCATGCCCGGGTGACGACGGCCTCACGGCCTCATTACCGGTGCATATCTCCGTACTCGGTGGAGTACAGCCAGGAGTACGCCGACAACCAGCCACCTCCACGACCCGGAGGAGCGGACCAGCCACGCCCATCTCTCCCACTGCCGACCGGAGTTCATACCCACCCACCCGAACTAAACGATGACGTTCGGAAACGGATCGCGGCTCAGACACCCCACTGCCCGGCGTCACCACGACCGCCCTGCCACCGGTGGCGGCTCTCACATGCGTCCACCTCCTGGTCCGGCGTCACAAAGTCGCAACCGCTGCCCGGCACGCCGGCCCCGGTATGCCAGGTCACAACCGCCGCTGAAACCGCGCGGCCTGGCGGGCCGATCGCCTGACCGATGCGTGTGCGGGCCGGACGGCGACCGCCGTCCGGCCCACACACGCATCGGTCAGACGTAGGTGTAGCCGCCTGCCACGGTCGCGCTGCCCGCCGGGGTCGTCACGACGACGGCCGCGTTCCCGGCCGTTCCCGGCGGGGCGATGCCAAGCAGCACCGTGCCGGTGGGGTCGACCACCACACCGGTCACCGAAGCACCTCCGATGGTCACGCTCGCCCCGGTGAGGTTGGTGCCGATGATGACGATCGGCGTGCCACCGGCGACGGGGCCGGAGACCGGGGAGATCGACACCACGGTGGGAAGAGCGGGCGCGACGTAGGTGTAGCCGCCTGCCACGGTCGCGCTGCCCGCCGGGGTCGTCACGACGACCGCCACGTTGCCCGCCGCTCCGGCAGGAGTGACACCGGTGAGGATCACGCCCCCGACATCGTTCACGGCGACGGCGGGTACACCACCGAACGTAACGCTCGCGCCACTGAGATTGGCACCGACGATCGTGAAGGGGGTGCCTCCGGTGGTGGGACCGGTCGCCGGAGTGAGGAGGAGAACACTCGGCGGAGAGGGGACGGGCCCGTAGTAGGTGTAGTTCGCCGGCGAACTGGCGCCCGCCGGGGTGGTCACCACCACGGGCACCTCACCGACGGCATGCGGCGGCGCGACCACGGTGATCAGGAACCCGAAGGGGTCCTGGGAGACGACGGTCGCGGGCGTTCCCCCGAAGGTCACCGAGGTCGCGCCGCCCAGGTTGGTGCCGATGAGCAGGACGACGTTCCCGCCGGTGCTCGGCCCGAAGCCGGGAACCGCGCCGATCAGCGTCGGCTGGGTCAGGACGGGGAGCAGGGTCGTTTGAGACATGAGTGTCCTCCTGGAACGGGTGGTTGTTGCTCAGGCGGATCCGCCACGCCCCTTCACGGGGCCGCCCTGGCTGACTCCGCCCCCGAAGGAGCACGGAGGAGCCGGCGGGGCAGAGGGCAGTCCGGGAGAGGGAAGCGCGCGCCCACAGTGCCGGTGAGAAGCCCGACGATCCGTGGTCGACATCCGACGGCTTGAGATGCGCCGTCGGGCGACCGTGTGGCTTTGAACGGGTGGCGAGGCAGCCACATGTACTGCGGAACACGCATCAGAGAGGTCTGCGCGCATCTGGTGATGCACACAGCCCGGATGGGATGGGCTGCCTACCGGTGCCTTCAGTGACCCATTACGGGTGAGCGGGGGCAAGGGAACTGACCGAACGTCACTCGAATGGCAGGCGCGCGGAGAGCTCTTCCAGCGCCCCCGGGCCCGCACCGCACCTTTGTGTGCAGGCACGCGCCCCCTCTCGTGCGATACATCCGTGCGACTCCCGTGCAAGTGCACCAGGAATCCGCCAGGAGGACGCTCGCACTCCCCGCGGCGGGAACAACGTCGAACTGAACCTCCCCTCGTAGCGTGGAGACCGTGACCGGAGGGATAGTTGAGGGTCGTGGGATCCAGGAAGCACATCTACAACGCGGAGTTCCGCGAGGGGGGCGGTACGGATCGTGACGGAGACCGGGAAGCCGATCCCGGAGGTGGCCGAGGAGCTCGGTGTGCATCCGGGGACGCTGCACAGCTGGGTGTCGCGGACCAAGCGCAACGGCTCGCCGTCGTCGGGCACGCCCGTCCAGACGTCGGCGGGGGCAGGCTCGGGTGGCCGCTTACGGGAGGGTGAGCGGGCCGAGTTGGAGCGGCTGCGGGCCGAGGCCCGGGAGAAGGACAAGCGCATCCGTGAGCTGGAGATGGAGCGTGATGTGTGCAAGCGATTCGTGGCCTTGTGGGTGAAGTAGCTGAGGCGGACCCGGCCGTGGCGGTCAGGGTGATCAGCAGCTGCAAGGCCGAACAGAAGATTCCGCAGCGCATCGGCTGCCGGGCACTGGGCGTGTCCGAGTCCTGGTTCTACAAGTGGCGCGATCGTGAACCGACCGCGCGGGAGGCGCGCCGGCAGCACCTGGCGGAGGAGATCGAGGAGATCTTCCAGCGGTCCGGGGGCACCTACGGCTCGCCGAAGGTGTTCATCGAGCTGGTCCGGCGCGGCTGGCGGGTGTCGGTGAACACGGTCGCCAAGGTCATGGCCGAGCTCGGGCTGGCCGGACGGAAGATCCGGCGGCGCCGGTCGCTGACCAGGCCGGGCAAGCGGCCGGCCGCCGCGGACTTCGTGCGCCGGGACTTCACCGCCGAGGAGCCCGACCTCGTCTGGTGCGGCGATCTCACAGAGATCGAAACCGGCGAGGGCAAGCTGTACTTGGCGACGGTCATCGACCTGTTCTCCCGCCGCCTGCTCGGCTACGCGATGGCCGAGCGTCACGACGCCGACCTGGTCGTCGCGTCCCTGAACATGGCCGCGGCCACCCGCGGCGGCGACGTACGCGGCGTGATCATGCACACGGACAGGGGCAGCGAGTACACGTCTCGGCGCTTTCGGCGGGCGTGCCGCAAACTCGGCGTGACCCAGTCCATGGGCCGGGTCGGGTCATGGTTCGACAACGCCGTGAGCGAGGCGTTCAACAGCGTGCTGAAGGTCGAGTACGTCCACCGGCATGCCTTCCGCACCCGCGCCGAGGCCCGGATCAGGATCGCCACCTGGATCACCGACTTCTACAACGCCAGGCGGCTGCACAGCATGTGCGGGTTCAAGAGCCCGATCGACTACGAACGTGACTACCGAGCCACCCTCGCCGAGGGACTGGCCGCATAGATCGTCTCCACGCTGCGAGGGGATTGACACCTTACGTGGTTCACGTCATTGGTACCGGGCCGACCCATGGGGCTGGTTGATGAGCCGTCTGCGAATCCTTGGCATTCTGATGGCCGTTATCCTTCCTTCATGACGGCCTTGGACGGCACCGTCGTCAACGTGGCCCTGCCCCAGATTCAGACTGAACTCGCGCTCGACGAAGCGGGATTGAAATGGGTGGCCGCGATCTACCCGCTTATCCATGCCAGTTTTCTTCTTTTCGGCGGTCAACTGGCGGAGAGCAAGGGCCGGCGCCTCACCCTCCTTCTCGGTGTCGTGATCTTCACACTGGCGTCGATCCTGTGCGGTGTATCGACGCAAGCGGCGATGTTGATCGCGGGCCGGGGCCTGCAGGGGTGGGCGCCGCCCTGGTCCTTCCTGCAGCTCTGGCAGTTCTTGCCCACGACCTTCCGCCCCGTTCCAGGAATCCCGGCTCCACCACTCTCACGGTCGCACTGGCCACCGCCTTGGCCTGCGGCCCCGTCCTTTCCGGAGTGATCACCGAGCACCTGGGATGGAATTGGCTGTTCGTGATCAACGTCCCCGTCGGGGTGGTCCGCCTCCTGTCCTGTGCCGCATTTGTGCCCTGCCCGACGCCCCGTCCTGCACCGCAGGAAAGTGACGCACCCACCGCACCCCTGAGCGCGGTTGCTCTGGCATGCATTTTCATCGGCGGGCTTGCGTACTGCCTCATCGAGGGCCCTCAGGACGGTTTCGTAGACCCTCGCATCATGGTTGTCGCTGCCGTTTCCGCTCTCTCCCTGATCGTACTCGCAGCGAGATCGTCGCCTCATGGCCGAGGGATTCTCTCCACCCTCTTCGGAAGGCGAGCTTTCGCGTGCGGACTGATCACGCAGCTCCTGCGGGGGCTCGGCGTCAGCGGGGTCTATTTCTTCACCACTCTCTTTCTGCAGAATTTTCTCCGCCTGAGCCCCACCTCTGCCGGACTCATGTTCACGCCGGTGGCCGCGGCCCTCCTTGCCACCGCTCCCTTTGTCACGGGGCACTGGCGCGTCGGCTGGGAGACGCAAGGGTGGCCGCGGCGGGAATGTTCCTGGTGGCGCTGGGCCTGCTGCTGGTGGCGCTGGGGAGCAGGCGAGGCGAGACGGTCGACCTCCTGCCGGGACTGGCGGCGATCGGGGTCGGCTCGGGCCTGGCGGTCCCGCTGACCACACGCGCTCTGGAGTCCGCCCCCGACCGGCTCTCCGGCATCGCGGCAGGACTGTTCAGTGCCACACACGAAGCATCGGGCGTGTTCGGCATCGCCGTGGTCGGTCTGATCGTGACGTCCGTGCAGCGTTCGGTCTCCTCCACGGGCGCCGGATCCGGGCATGCCTTCCTCATGGGCTATCAGGCCGGTCTCTGCACGGCTGCCGCCCTGGTTGCCATCGGTGTGCCCGTAGCCTTGTGGGGACTGCGCACACACGTGCACCCGGCAGGACTGCTGCGTCACGGCCGAAGCCGAGGTCTCGAAATGAGAATCAGCCATGAGGTGCGGGTGGTGCCCGCGCCGGCCGGCTGGACACCGGGGCGGGGAGACGCGGATCCGGTGGAGGCATCGGGTCCGGCCGCCTCTCACCTCCCGGACGGTCCGCTCCCGGTCGCCACCCGGCCCCGGCCTCCGGTTCGGGGACCCGTCTGGTCATGCGGACTACGCGCCGCAACGAGGCCGATGTGCCAGGGCGTGGATGGGCACGGCTGAAGTGGTCGTGCACGCGGGAGCGTGTTTCGGAGGCGCGTTGCTGTTGTGCGCTGAGCCGTTCGAGTGATGCTCGGGTTGATGTCTTGTCACATGTAGGCCGTTCAGGTCTAGTTAGATGCACGAACCGGTGGGCCGCCCATCCCGTATCCGGGGAATCGTGGTAATGGCGGCGTCTGCCGGTTTCTCCTTGCCTGTCCCCAAGGGAATCCTCGCGGGCTCCACAGGACGACCCCAGTCGCCTTCCTCCTCCGGGGGACTTCCCACGGTCGCGCCGGATGTCACCGCACGGCCTTCCGCAGAGCTGCCCTGGTGGCCGGAGGGCCCGACGGCTCGTACGTCCCTGTCCCTGCTGCATCAGCGAGGAGCTTCCTCATGCCCATCTCTCCGAATCAGGGTTCCACCGGTGGCGGCACGCTCGTCACCATCACCGGCACCAACCTGTCAGGCACCAGTGGGGTGACCTTCGGCACCAAGCCGGCCACGAGCGTCACCAACGTCGACGCCAACACGGTCACGGCGGTGGCACCGTCCGGGACGGGCACGGTCGGAGTGACCGTGACCACGCCGGGCGGGACCAGCAACCCTGTGCCGTTCTTCTACGTCGGCGCACCGTTCAAGTCCTCCCTGGGGGCCACGTCCGGGCCACTGGTCGGCGGCAACTCGATCACCCTGAACGGGGTGGGACTGTCCACGGCGACCAGTGTGTCCTTCGGTGGGTTGACCGCGACGCCGACGGTCATCTCCGACACTCAGCTCAGTGTGACCGTGCCGGCGGGGGCAGCGGCCGGCCCGGTGGGAGTGAGTGTGACCACCGCCGGGGGCACCAACAACGGCCTGTCCTACACCTACGTCGACCTCCCGGGCGTCACCAGTCTCGCCCCGGCCACCGGGCCCACGTCCGGTGGCACCGCGGTGACGATCACCGGGACGAACCTCGACAGCACCGACTCGGTCACCTTCGACGGCGCTCCGGCGCCGTTCTCCGTGGTGAACACGACCACACTGTCGGTGGTCACTCCGCCCGGCGCCGCCGGCCTGGTCGACGTCACCGTCACCAACCCGGCCGGTTCGGACACCGCCGTCGGTGCCTTCACCTACGTCGCCGGCCCCGGGATCTGACCGCCGGCAACAGCCGCCGCCCGGACACAGCGGGCGGCGGCGCCCGCGGTATCCCGTTCTTCCCTCGGGGCACCGGTGCACCGGTCGGACTCGGCGCCCGCTGGAACGGCGTCACCTTGATCGGGCCACGGTGGTGCCCTCCAGGCCCTTCCCCTGTCTAGGAGCGTTTCCATGCCTCCAGCCATCAGTGTGGTGAGCCCCTCTCAGGGCCCCACGACCGGTGGTACCCCCGTCACCCTCATCGGCAGCGGGTTGATCGGGGCGACCGCCGTCCGCTTCGGCGGCACGAACGCCGCCTCCTACACCGTCAACTCGGCCACGCAGATCACCGCCGTCACCCCCGCCGGCAGCGCGGGATCCGTACCGGTGACGGTGGTCAGCCCGACCGGCACCAGCAATGCGGTGACCTTCACCTATGTGGCAGCCGCAGTCCCGGTAGTCGGCACGGTGTCGCCCAGTGACGGACCGACGTCGGGCGGCACGTCGGTCACGATCACCGGCAACGGCTTCACCGGCACGACCGCCGTGCGCTTCGGCGGCACGAACGCCGCCTCCTACACCGTCAACTCGGCCACGCAGATCACCGCCGTCACCCCCGCCGGAGCCCCGGGTGCGACGGCGGTGACGGTCACGACACCCGGCGGCACCAGTGCCCTCTCCCCGCACGGGTACTTCTTCTATGCCGCCCCGCCCGTGCTCACCTCCGGCGATCCCGGACTGGGCCCGGCATCCGGGGGCACAGTGGTGACACTGCTCGGTAGAGACCTGCTGAACGCCGGCGCAGTACGGTTCGGCACCACGAACGCGGCTTCCTTCACCGTGGACTCCGCGAACAAGATCACGGCCACGGCACCTGCGGGGGCAGGCACCAGCGAGATCACGGTCACCACGCCGGGCGGGACCAGCAACCCCGTCCCGTTCTCCTACGTCGCCGCTCCCTCTTTGACCGAGCTGGTGCCCGACAATGGGCCCACCCACGCCGCGACGGTCACCCTGACCGGCCTGCATCTCTCCACCGCCTCGGCGGTGAAGTTCAGTGGTGTGGCCGCAGGGTTCACAGTCGTCTCGGACACCCAGGCCACCGCCACGGTGCCGGCCGGGGCGGCGGGGCCGGTACCGGTCACCGTGACCACGGCGGGCGGAACGAGCAACAGCCTGACCTACACACGCCTGGCGCCGCCGGGGCTCTGAAGGCCGCAACACCCTGCCGGTGCCGGCAAGGGGGAGCTCAGACCCACCCGGTTCGCACACACGATTTGGCCCACTCGGGTTGACCTTGGGACACCCGCTTCGGGCGGGGGTACATCGACCTAGCCAAAAGCGTGCCACGCATACGGGCTTGCCGGCCCGTCGGACAAGGCAAGGAGTCAAACCGGTGCGACATGGACACGGGCGAAGCAGAGGGAAGCTGGTCATCGCCACCGCGGCGGCAGTCGTGCTCGGGCTGGCCTCACCCGCTGCGGCCGCCACCTCGACCACCACCGTCACCGCGACCCCGGCATCCACCACCCCCGGAACACCGGTTCAGCTGCAAGCAGCCGTCACCTGCGAGATGGACCCGAGCGGCGGTCTCGGCATGACTTTCTTCGACGGCGACGTACTACTCACCACAGTGCCCGTCACCGCGACCGGACAAGCCGACTACACCGCCACTTTCGCCTCGACCGGCACCCACACGATCACCGCCGCCTACAGCGGCAACGGGAACTGCGACGCCTCCAGCAACACCACCGTCGTGCAAGTTGCGCAGGCACCCGCCCCGCCCGAGCCGTCACCCTGGTCGTGCGTGCTCGTCTGCGGCGGACTGATCAACTTCAACGTCGGCGACATCCACAACCCCGTGACCATCGTCCGGCCCTGACCGCACTTGGCAGGACGGGAGCCTCTTCCGGCCTGGCACGTGCCAGGCCGGAAGAGGCTCCCGCCCGGGTCTGTCAATCGAACGGCCCTGTCTCACATTCGGTGGTGACGGAGAGTTGTGAGGGTCGTTGAACTTCGTGTGAAGGACGTCAACAAGCTTGTGCGGGTCTGTTCCCGCTGGTCGTCGAGGATGTGGCCGACGAGGGTGAGCGGCTCGTGGTGCGGGCGCGAACGCCGCAGGACATGGCGCCGTGTCCGGTGTGCGGGGCATCGACGGGGCGGGTGCACGGCTACCACTGGCGGACAGTCGCCGACGTGCCGGTAGACGACCGCCGGGTGGTGGTCCGTGTGCGGGTGCGGCGTCTGGTGTGCCCCACACGAGGCTGCCGACAGACCTTCCGTGAGCAGATGCCCGGAGTCCTGGACCGATACCAGCGCCGCACCACCCGCCTGACCAGGCAGGTCAAGGCCGTGGCCGCAGAGTTAGCGGGCCGGGCTGGATCGCGTCTGCTGGCGATACCCGCGGTGGGCCTGTCACGTCACACGGCCCTGCGCACCCTGCTACGCATCCCGCTGCCCAACGGGCGGACGCCCCGTGCGATCGGCGTCGACGACTTCGCTCTGCGCCGGCGGCACCGCTACGCCACCGTGATCGTCGATACCGAGACCCACGAGCGGATCGACGTGCTGCCCGACCGCACCGCCGACACGCTGGAGGCGTGGCTACGCGAACATCCGGGCATCGAGATCGTGTGCCGTGACGGCTCAGCGACCTACGCCGAGGCCGTCCGCCGCGCCCATCTACGACGGGCCCCGCGCGCAGACAACCCTGGAGCGCTGGCATCAGGTCCACGGCATGCTCGAGAAGGCGCCCGCGCCGACCGGCCCGAGCGCATGCTCCGCGTCCCCAAATACCGCGCCGGCCTCGTCCACCCCTACCGCGAGCACCTGCGCAAACGCCGTGCCGAGGATCCCGCCGTGCCCGTCCAGCGCCTCTTCGAAGAGATCAAGGCCCTCGGGTTCACCGGCTGCCTGAACGGGGTCTCCCCCTGAGTGGTGGACACGCTGATACTGGATCTGCTTGATCCGGAGGAAGCGAGAACACCGCCGATGACGATGAAGGACTACTCGGACGAGTTCAAGGCCGATGCCGTGGCCCTGTACGAGTCCACGCCCGGGGCGACCTACAAGAGCATCGCCGCTGACCTGGGCATCAACAGGGCGACGCTGCGTGAGTGGGTGCTGCGGGACCGGGAACGTCGCGGCGTCGCCCCCGCGCCGGCTCGGTCGGGTGGGGCTGCGCCGGCCCGGGCAGGACAGCCGGCACCGTCCGCCGACCCCGACGAGCGCATCCGGCAGCTTCAGGCCCGGGTGGCCGAGTTGGAGGCCAGCGAGCGGAAGCTGACCACCGAGCGGGACATCCTGCGCAAGGCGGCCAAGTATTTCGCCGGCGAGACGAACTGGTGAACCGCTTCCAGTTCGTCCACGACCACCGGGACGCCTACGAGGTGAAGCGGTTGTGCCAGGTGCTGGGCGTGAACCGGTCCAGCTACTACAAGTGGCGGGACGGGGCCGCCGCACGGAGAGCGCGGCAGGCCGCCGACCGGGCCCTGGCCGAACGGATCCGCGCCGTCCACACCGACTCCGACGGCGCCTACGGCCAGGGCTTGATCAAGTTCCGTGAGGGTCGGGGTTGTTGGTGATGCCCAGGAGTGGGAGGGCTCGTTCGGGCTGGTCGCGGATTGCCCGGGTGGTTTTGGCGATGTTGGTGGCTCCAAGGGTTTTGAGCAGGCCGATGGCGAGGTTGCGGAAGGTGGCCATGGCGCGGGGTCCGGTGCCGGTGTGGAGGGTGGAGGCGTCCTCGGCGTAGGTCACGTCTCTGATGTGGTGCAGGGCTTCGATGCTCCAGTGGCCGCGGACGGCGGCGGCGAGTTCGGCCGGGGTGGCCTGGTGGGCGTCGAGGCTGGTGACGGCGTAGACCGTCTCGCGAGTTTCGCGACGGCCGGTTTGCCGGCGGCGTCGGTGGACGCGGAGGGCGAGGCGGGCGTGAGGGAAGGCGATTCCGCCGAGTTCGTCGGCGATGCCGCAGGTCCTGATGGAGCGGGATTCGTGGCGGCCGTGTCCGGTGGAGGAGGCGGTGTGCTGGACGGCGATGTCGGGCCAAGGCAGGGTGGCGAGCTGCCGGTAGGCGGTCGGCTGGTTGCGCTTGATCATGGCGATGTAGTGGGCGTTCTTGGTCTCGACCAGCCAGGTGACGTTCGCCTGGACCGAGTGCAGGGCGTCGAAGGTGATCAGCGTTCCGTCCAGGTCCAGCGGTTCGAGCAGGGGTCGGAAGTGCGCGGTCTCGTTCGTCTTGGCTCCGACCTCCGTCTGGGCGAGGGTCAGGGCCCGGTTGTGGGTGACGGCGGAGAGCAGGTGCCTGCGGCCGGCGGACAGGCGGGCCGATCCTCTCAGCGACTTGCCGTCGACGGCGATCACCTGCCGTTGCTCCGAAGTCGGTCCCGCAAAGTTCCGGCCGGCGAGGTAGGCACCGACGGCCCGGTCCAGGGGCGTCACCGTCGACGGCCGCCAGCACACGGCCGATCGTGGTCCGCGAGGGAGTACGACGCCACCGCAGCGGATGTCGTCGGACCCCGATGGCCGTCAGCACGGTGTCCGAGGCCCGCGCCGCCCACTCGGCGATCTCGTCGACGCTCCTGGCTCCCGACACCGCCGCGCAGGCGCAGACGAGGAGGATCGCGCTCAGCGAGTACCAGCGACCCCGCCTCGCACGCGGGTCGGGCACCAGATTCAGGAACGTCCGCAGGTCAGCGACTTGACCGATGTCCAGCGGACCCAGCCTCACCAACACCGACGGGATGAGAGAAGATACAGCGGCAGGCACGGGCCACCTCATGATCGTTGAGCTTCGACACCCCAATGATCACGAAGCCCGTGTCTGCTCTGCTATGCACCCCAACCGGTCACGGCCCGACCAACCCCCCGACCCCGGAACTCGCCCAAGCCCTG
>NZ_CBDQZH010000077.1:0-13315 GCF_965341775.1 Streptomyces sp. bgisy159
TAAGCGAGTTGCCCAACCACAAGACTCCGACGCCACCCCGCCTGACCAAGGCCGTAATCCAGAATTTCAGGTTGCTGCGTGAGACCGAGCTGTCCTTCGCTGACGACGTGACATTGTGCGTCGGCCGCAACAACACGGGAAAGACCTCGCTGGCCAAATTATTCAAGCTCTTCCTGACGAAGAAAGACAGCGTGCTGCGCATCGAGGACTTCTCTGCGGAATGCTACGCGGAGTTCCTTGACGCGCACCGCCTCTACGTTGCGGGTGAGAAAGAACAGGCGCGCGGTCGGATCCCGAAGGTCACCCTGACCCTCTATATCGCATACGACGCGAACTGTGGACAGTACGGCCCTCTGGCCTCCTTCATAGTGGACCTCGATCCCGACTGCTCCGAGGTCGTGATCAGGCTCACCTATGCATTGAAGGACGGCGCCCTGGACGTGTTCCTCAGCGACCTGGTCGGCAGTGGGGACGCTGCGCCTCTTGAGCGGCTCGCCAGACGCATTCCGGCCCACTTCGGGCTGTCTGTGACGGCGGTAGACCCCACTGACGACGCGAACGTCCGCACAGTCGATGTGGCGGAAGTCAAGAAGCTCCTAAAGGTGGACTTCCTCGATGCACAGCGGGGACTGGACGACGAGGACCGGGAGGCCGCCCAGCCCATCGGAGCAATCTTCGAGAAGCTCTTTACCTCAGCGAAGGGCAGCAAGCGTGTTGAGTGGCTGGAGGATCTCGCCACGCGTATCGACGTGATGCTCACGAACACCTCCAGCGATCTCGACATCAGTCTGCAGGAGATCCGCACCCAGGTAGCGCCGGCATTGACGGCCTTCGGATATCCGGGGCTGGGGAATCAGGAGTTCGTCACTGCTGCCCGCCTGGATTCTCGGCGGCTTCTCAGGAACTTCGCACGTATCCACTATCCGGGAGCGGCTGGCGTGCGGTTTCCGGAGTCGTACAGCGGCCTCGGAACGCGCAACCTGGTGATGATGCTCCTCAAGCTCTTCGCCTACTACCGCGAACACACTGCCCAGTCCAATGAACTGGGTATTCATCTCGTCTTTCTGGAGGAGCCGGAGGCTCACCTGCATCCGCAGATGCAGGAGGTGTTCATCCAGCAACTCCTTCAATTTCCCTCTCTCTTCCCACGGCTCGATGCCCAGATGCGCGCGACCAGTCCCCAACCGGTCGGCATGACGGAGGCGACCGGTTCCGGCAGCGAGAATGGATCGCCCTGGAGCGCCCAGTTCGTGGTGACTACCCACTCGGCGCATGTAGCCAATCGGGCGCGCTTCTCGAACATCCGGTACTTCCGCAAAGAGGAAGAGGCTGCCGAGCCCGGAGACGAGCCGAGGCCGGCTCGTACGGCCATCAAGGACCTCTCCCAGGTTTCGCGCGACGAAAAATTCCTGCTGAAGTACCTGACCCTCACCCGGGCCGACCTCTATTTCGCGGACAAGGCGATTCTCGTTGAGGGCGCCAGCGAGCGTGTCTTCGTCCCAGCCGCAGAGGAAAAACTCGCAGCGCGAAAGCCTGACACAGCTCGCTCGCATCAGTATGTGACGTTGATGGAGGTAGGCGGCGCGTACGCCCACAAGTTCTACCCCCTGCTGAGGATCCTGGGCATCCCAACCCTGATCATCACTGATCTCGATCCCATCGACGCAAGCGGTCCCAAGACCCGCAAATGCACCGTGTCCGAAGGAGGACACACATCCAACCAGTCCATCCGGGCATGGTTCGACGAGACGGGCGAGACCAAGGTGGCCGAACTACTCAGACGCGCCGAGGCAGATGCACCCGTAGCCGCCAACCTTTGCCTCGCCTACCAGGTGCCCGAGCAGCCCGGAGATCCATGCGGCCGTACCTTCGAGGACGCCTTCGTACTGGCCAACCCGACTCTCTTCGGTCTCTCCCGGCGTAGAGCCACGTCCACGAACGAGAGCCTGGAAAAGAGAGCCCGCGACAAGGTGGACGGCAAGGGCAGCAAGGTCGACTTTGCCCTCGAGCACGTCCTTGGCGAACACGACTGGGAGGTGCCGAAGTACATCAGGCGCGGTCTCGAATGGCTCATGGCACAGGACGGGACGGCGACGAAGACGGATGGCGAGTGATGACGGCACGTCCCGAAGAGATGGTGCACGGCAAGCGCGTCGTCACCGTGGCCGAGTCGGAAGCGCAGACGGTACGGGAGACGATCCTGACCGCATTGCGGGAGGGCAGCCACTTCAAGTTGGAGGCCGGCGCCGGTGCGGGCAAGACGAGCTCGCTGATTGAGGCACTTCAGAGCATCCTCGCCGACCGAGACCGGTACCTCCCGCGACGGGACCAGCGCGTCGCCTGCGTCACCTACACCAATGTGGCCCGCGACGAGATCATCAGTCGCACCGACGGCAGCCCGTCCGTCTTCGCCGACACCATCCACGGCTTCCTGTGGCAACTGCTCTCTCCCTTCCCCAAGTACCTGCTGCGCTACGTCGTCGAGCTCGATGCCATGCAGTCCAGGCTGGAAGGGCGAACATCACTGGACGGCTACACGGTCGATTACAGCACCGGCTACCGGAAGGTGGACCACGACACACTCCACGTTCAACTGGCGCACGACGACCTCCCTGCCCTGGCTTGCAAGTTCTTCGCCCTCCCCAAGTTCCGGGCCCTGGCCGCCGACCGGTTCCCCATCGTGTTCGTCGACGAGTACCAGGACACCCCTGCCGGTCTGGTGGAGGCCATGTTGGGCACGCCGGGTGAGGAGACTCCCCTCCGTGGTCCCCTCTGTGGATTCTTCGGTGACCACTGGCAGCAGATCTACGACAAGGTGTGCGGGACCATCGACGACCCGCGCGTGAAACCGATCGTCAGGAGGCGCAACCGCCGGTCGCAGCGCGCTGTGGTGGATCTCCTGAACGCGATGCGCCCTGAACTGGAGCAGACCACGAGCCCGGGAGCAGGTGAGGGGAGCATCACCATCTACCACACCAACGACTGGGCCGGTACGAGGCTCACCCACCACCGGAAGGGACAGATAGGCTGGGATGCCGCGCACGCGGCCCGCGGCTGGGCCCTGGAAGACGCCCGCCGACGCCTGTGGAACACCGAGGTATCCGATGGCTTGGACGGAGGGCGGGCGGCAGCGCCCAGCACGAAGATCCTCATGCTCACGCACGAGACGATCGCCGGCGAACTGGGCTACCAGCGACTTCACCAAGCCTTCCGGCGCAACGAGTCCTATGTGAAGAAGGAGGACCACGTCATGGCCTTCTTCCTGGACGTCCTGGAACCCGCACTACTTCATCACCGGAACAAGCGCTACGGCGCGATGTTCGACGCGTTCGGCCAACGCTCGCTTCTGACCTCCCCCGCCGACAAGCACGCCTGGGCGGCCCTCCTGAAAGAGCTCGAGAGGACCCGTGAGGATGGCACTGTTGGCGACGTCCTCGACCTCTGCCTGAACCAGCAGCTGTTTGATGGACTAGGAAAGGTCCGTGAACGCCACCGTAAGTCGGTGCCACTGGCCAACAGCGAATCGCAGGCCGAAAGCGACGACAAGGCCAAGGCGCGAGCGGAAGAGTACGAAGCCCTGCGTGCTGTTCCGTACGCGCAGCTAATGGCGTTGCATGACCACCTGGGCGGTGGCACACCCTTCGCGACGCAGCACGGAGTCAAAGGCCAGGAGTTCGACAGGGTGCTCGCCGTCGTCAGCAAGGGGCACACTCGCTTCCAGATCCCCGAGATGTTGGCGAATTTCTCCCGGCGTCACGGACTGCAGGGGAAGGAGCGGGAAGCCTTCGTCAGGGCGCGGAACCTCTTCTACGTGGCGTGTTCGCGGGCAAAAGAGCACTTGGCCCTTCTCTTTACCACGAAGCTCGACCCCGCTGCGCTCGACACCCTCCGGGAATGGGTGGGCGACTCACGGATCATCTCTCTGCGGTTCGATGGAGACTCTGTGATATGCGGCGAGCGCGAAATGAACAAGGCTGTCTCGCCAGTGCGCGGGTAGGCTGTCGGCCCTGGAGCGGCGGAGCATTGCCGCACAGCACCTCCGCCGTGCCTAGCGTATGGACCAGGGCGGGCGTGAGAAGAACCATCTACGACCGTGACTTGCGTAGTGAGGCGAACGAGGCACCAGGTCCGCTTCCTGCACGTTCGTGAAGATCTCACCCGTGGTTTCTGGGGCTCCTGATTACCTGGTGCCGCCATCTACCTTGCCCGCGCGCACCCAACTCTCGCCCAGCCCTGCCCACGCTGCATACTCGCCTCGGGCCTGGTTCAGTGGCCCGTCAACAGGAATGTGACGTATTTCCGGACACCGAGGTTGCGTCGGGTCTCCGTCCGTGCAGTGCTGAGTTCGCCCTTCACTCTCGCTCGTTCCGCCTCGGCGCCGCCCAGCTGCTTCTGGCGTTGCAACAGCTCGGCCCGCTTGCGCTGGGTCTCCATAGCGCGCTGCTGTCGGTCGGCAGTGAGCCGCTGCCGTTCGTCGGTGATCTGCTTCTGGAGGGCGTCCCGGTCCTGCTGGGCCTGGACCTCCGCCTGCTTCACCTCCCGGTCGTACTGCGCCCGCAGCGTGGCGATCTCCGCGCGGATCCTCGTCAGGGCGGGCCCGGGCAGCTTGGCGGGTGCGGAGGCCCTGGCCCGTTGCTCCAGGGACCGCCGCCATGCGTCGAGGGCGCTCGCCCGCGCTTCGCCCACGCCGGACACGCGGACGTGGTGGCCGCCTGGGCGGACGAAGTAGGCGACACGGCTCCCGGAACCCTGGCTCTGGGAGTAGGACACCCCCGTGAAGTCGGCCGCCGTGCGGATACCGGCCTGCACCAGAGCCCCGACCGTTTTGGCGCCCATGTTCGGCAGTGACCGCGCTTCCTGGATCGAGGTGGCGCGCAGCTTCGCCTCGACGTGCTGGCGCACCGCGGGTTCCAGCGCGGCGGCGATCATGCTCTGCTCTCTGGCGGGCAGCTCCGCCTTGCGCTTGCGGGACTGGTCGGTGCGGCGGTTCAGCTCCATGGTGATGCGGGCCAGTCCGTCGCGCAGGTCGGTCTGGAGGGTCTGGATGCGCTTGTCAGTGGCCGCGCCGTCCTTGGCCGTGGCGGCGTCCAGCTTCCGGATCTCCTGCTCCAGCCGCCGGTGGGCGCCCGCCGGATCCTTGAGTTCGCGTGCCCGGCGACGTAGTCCCCGGACCCGTTGGCGGGCGGTGTGGTACTCCGGCCTGAGCCGCCGGCCCACGCCGATCAGGGCGGCCGAGACGAGTAGGGCGGACCCCTGCGCGGCAGGCAGGTAGCCCTCCGGCTGTCCGACAGTGACCGCGAGCACGCCGGGGGCGGCGGTGCTCAGTACGGCGGTGGCCGCGGCCGCCAGGTCGCGAGGGCGGCGCCCGGTGAAGCCCGTGGCGGGGGCCGGAGCGCCGGTCGGCACCGCTCTGGCGGCGGCCGGCGCCACGCGGTCCACCAGCCAGGCTGGGATGGCCCCCGAAGGTGCGGTGGCCGGGGCGGCCACGCTCGTCCTACCACCGGTCGTCGTCGGAGCCGCGGCGCCACCATTCCCGTTGCGGCGCGGGGCGGGCAGCGTGAGCGCGTCGGCGGTCAGGCGGGGCAGCGCAGAGCAGGGTCGCCCGAGGAAGCCCCTGACGCGGTCCGCCTCCGCGCGGAGCCGTTGGTCGAAGTGGCCGAGGAGCAGTGGCCAAGCCAGGGAGGTCGCCGGGTCCTTGAAGTCGGACTCGGAAAGGATCAGGTACTCGCCTTGGGCGTCGTGAAGCTGGGTCCACAGGCCGGGGTCGGCGGCCACGGCGAGCAGGGAGAGGTGGATGAGCCAGGCCGAGAAGCGGTCCATGGCAGGCCCGAAGTCGGCGGCGCCGCGCTGCGGCGACTGGTAGTTGCGGTGGCCGTTCTCCGTCGCCGCCTCGCCCTTGAGGGCGGGGACGTACATGCCGTCGTAGTCGACGAGCCGGAGAGTGTTGTCGTCCGCCACGAGGATGTTGCCGTGCTGCAGGTCGCCGTGGGCGATGCCGTGGTCCTCCAGGTCGCCCGCCAGCGCGAGGAAGCGGTCGGCGAGGGCGTGGACGGCAGCCGAGTCGTGGCGGTGGCGGTCGATCCACGAGATGAGGTCGGTGCCCTGCACCCACGCCATCCGCACCACCGGGAACCAGTCGCCGAGAGCCAGGACGCCCTGCTCCAGGAACTCGAAGCGCACAGGCCACGGTTGGGAGAGGCCACCGGTGTCGAGGGCGCGCAGGGCAGCGCTGATCGCGGTGTAACGGACGCCGATGGCGGAGGTGTCCCGGGTGAAGCACTTGAGCGCGTAGCGCTGCCCGTCCCGCGCGGTGACGGAGAAGACGCTGGCGAAGTTGCCAGAGATTGCCTTGGGTCCGAGGACGGGGCTCTGCTGGACGGTTCCGTGCCGGAGATCGGGATCGCGGAAGCAGAGTTCGGGGTGCTGCAGGGCCTCCGCGTAGTTCGCGCCCGTGGGGAACTTCCGGACAGCACCGGTTCCGGTGGCGGGGCGACCGCCGCGGGACACAGCCATCACGCCTCCGTTCTCACCCGGATCCGGATCAGGGTCACGTCGTCGTTGCGCATGAGCCCACGCGCCCGCTGGTCCTCCACCCACTCCGTGAAGGGCTCATCGCCCACCTCGGCAAGCGTGGCAAGCACGGTGCCGGGCGCCCGGTGCCCGTGGTGCGGGGACAGCAGCCAGGCGGCCAGCGCGTCGCTGGCCAGCAGCACCTCGTCGCCCGGCGCCAGGGTGCCGTGGGCGAGCCGCAGCCGCTCGGCCACCAGGGCCGTGTCGTGGTTACGGCTGCCGAGGAGCTGGGGGGTGATGCCGAAGCCCTCGACGTCCTCGACGGGGAAGGCCCGCCGGACGACACCGTCCCGCAGGTGGAACAGGCAGCTGTCGCCCAGGGCGAAGGCGTGCCAGGACCAGTCGGCCCTACCACCACCGGACACGGTGGCTCGGACCTCCACCCCTAGGACGGTCGCGAACGCGCCCTTCTCCAGGCCAGGTTGCTCGTACCATGTGATGGGCCGGCCACGGGCGTCGCGCTCCGCCCGGTACCACTCGAGGTACGCCTCCCAGCGAGGCGCGGACCGCTCCATGAGGTCGAGGACGAACGTGTCCACGTCGTCCCACCAGTCACGGCCGAGGGACATCGACTCGACGGCGTCCGCGACGAGACGCTCCGCCCAGGCGCCCGCGAGTAGGCTCTCCGAGGCGCCGTCGGACACCGCCGCGTACAGCGGGAGGACGGTACGGCCCTGGTCGTCGGCCCGTGCGTCCCCGACCCAGGACCGCCCGGCGTCCTCGCACTCCTTGAGCGTGTTGCCCGCCTTGGGCACCCGCAGCAGCTGGCATTCCGGCAGGGCCGAAACGTCCTCCATGGTCAGCGCAGCTCCGTCTCGGTGGTCAGCGCAGTTCGGTGGCGCGGGTGCCGATGTCGAGGAACTCCACGATGGAGGTGATGTCCGCGTTGTAGACGAAGCCCCGAGTGGTCTCGCTGACACGATGCCCCTGCGAGGCCGCGTAGGAGCGCATGTGGCTGGGCAGCACGCTGGACATCAGGAACAGCAGCCGGGCGTACGTGTCCGGCAGCCCCTCCTCGCTGTCCGGGAAGGTGACCGGTGTGCCGCCGCTTCCGGACACGTGGAGGTTGAACAGGAGGACCGCGCCATCGGCGGTGGCATGCGAGGCCAGCGCGATCGCGGCGCTGGTGGGATCGCCGTCGGTGGACTCGCCGTCGGTGAGGTTGAGCACGATCGGCGGGAAGCCGCTCGGGTGAGCCTCGACCCAGTTGGCCACGAGGCTGTCCGCGTAGCCGAGGGCGCGTGTCATGGGCGTACCGCCGTTGGTCACCGGGTCCATCCACACCGGGAACTGCACCGAGGTCTCGACCAGGCCGCCGGCGCCGTCCGGCACCTTCTTGGTACGGCTCTCCACCCGCGCCGGGTTGTTGGCGACCTCGCTCAGCGGAACGAGGTCGCGCCCGGCCAGCGCCCCCTGGAACGCGGAGCCGACGTGACTGTGTCCGTACCCGATCACGGCCACGTGGAAGTAGTCCCGTACGCCTTCTTCCTTGGCGCACTTGACGGACAGTTCGGTCAGCAGCCGGTTGATCGCGTCGGACACGACCTCGGCCCTCTGCTGCGTGACCTCACCGACGCCCATGGGATCGCTCATGGAGGCGGACTGGTCCACGAGGAAGATGAAGCAACCCGGATTGGTTCGGCTGATCTCTGCGGTGTACGGCACGGCGCCCCTCTTGCTGTGAAGGGGATCACCATATCGAATGACCAGTGCTTTCACACTGCCTTCACAGTCTCGATGTCGGGGAAGTGATCGGCACTCACATGCCGTTCCACCGGCCACCGGCATGAGCCCCCGACGGTCTGCTCGACGACGTTTGGATCCAAGTGCTGCTCGGCGTCTTGGAGGAGGTTTTCGATGTCTCCGGAATCGAGGCCAGTGCCTTCACCCAGGGCAGATTCCCGTCAGGGCAGATTCCCATGATCAATGACATGCGAGGCAGTCTGCTGGTTACGCCTCGTGTGGCCACTGGGGCTGCGCGGCGTTCGGGGTGATGAAGACCGCAAGGCAGCGGAACTCGCCACTTGAACCCTCCAGTTGGGTGTACTGACGCCAGGCGAGCGTGTAGGCGCCGCGCAGCACTCGGGTGTTGCCCGGGAAGGAACCGCCGGCCCACAGCAAGGTGCCGCTCAGTTCGCGGCCGTGGTGGATCCGGAACTCCTCGTCCCTGGTGGGCATCCTGCGTTGCCTGGGGCGCCACAGGGCGGCCTCGTTTGTGATGAGCAGGGCCAGCCCGTTCTGGTCCTCGCGGTCGCAGAAGCGTTCCAGCCTTCCTACGTCCCGCAGGAAGTCCCTACGCGCGACGTCCGGCGCGTTGTGTCCGCGCAAGGCGTACTCCTCGGGAGGAGTCCCGGCGGTACCCGACCAATCCCGGGTCACGTATTTGAATTCGATTGCCGTACGGCCCGCAGGCCCCAGGCACAGTAGGTCCAGGTACTCCGAGGCGTCGCTCCCGCGCACCGGGACCTCGAGACGGCACCTGACCTCCGGCGCGACCTCGCCCACGGCGAGGGCGAAACTGTGCTGGAGATCGGCCTCGGAATGGAACACCGGCCGCCGCGCGCGTAGACACTCCAGGACTTCGCCCAGTGTGGCGCTACCCGCGATCGTCTCCAGGGTGGCGGGCGGGGGAGGGGGCGGGGGTGTTGGCATCGGCGTGGCCATGACGCCATTGAAGACTGTGCGGCCTGCCCATGTCAGCTGACGTCGACTATCGTCGACAGGACGTCGGCCACATCGCTGGACGCCGAGGCGCTCATGATCCGCCGAACGCATCTTCAAAGGGGCCGATACCGAGGATGCCGTCGGGCGGCAGCGATCTCCTAAAGAAGGTTGGTACGACGGAACCCGGGCTTGCTCGACTACTGGGTGCAGCGGCGGGGTGCATCGTGACCGACGGTTATCGAGTCGCGCCTCGGGAGCACGTTCCGCACGCGGTACGGCCTCCTCTGAGGCTGGTCAGGGTGAGGGTGATGGCCGTGCTGCACCTGCAGCGGCAGCGCCACCGGTCGGTGGTCTTCCCCGGATAGGGCTCCAACGGCTCGAACCCGGCGGCGCGTGCCTCCGCGGCGGCTGTCGCGGGATCGGTTCGGCCACCGGATCGGGGGCACTTCTTGCAGCCGGTGGTTCCCGACCGGACGGATGACAGGCGCGTCATGACCTCGTTTCCGCAGGAACAGCGGCAGCGCCAACGGTCCGTGGTACGGCCGGGGTACGGCTCCAGCGGCTCGAACCCGGCCGCTCGCACTTCGGCGGACGCACGCTCGTCGGTTGCCGAGTTGAGGGCACAGAACCGGCAGCCCTTCGAACCGCTGTTGACGTTGGAGTAGGTGGGGCTGGTTTCGAGACCGCATGTGGTGCAGCGGCACCGCCACGGCGTTTGGCTGCCCGGGTAGGGTTCCAGCGGTTCGAGTCCGGCGGTGCGCATGGTTTCTCGGGCCTTCGGCGCGTTCGTGGCGGCGCGTTTCGCCTGGGTCTCCTTTGCCCGGCAAACGCGACAGCGCTGGCCCGCGTTACGGACGGCGTTGAACGTAGGACGCCCCTCGTGCCCGCAGGTCGTGCAGCGCGAGGGCCAAGTCGCGTTGGTGCGGCCGGGATATGGCACGAGTGGCTCGTATCCGCAAGCCCGCATCTCAGCGGCTGCGGCCTCCGCGTCGATGAGGACCGCAGCACGTGGTCGGCCGCCAACTCGGGGCGCATAGGGTTTTTCTGCGCTCCGTGTTTCCTCATCGACCATGGCCCAGACCTCGGCCGCCGTGATGCGGGCTGCGGAGCAGGTCTCGGTCCAGCCGTTCGGCATGACGTCGCTCGTGAGGAAAGGAACGAGTCCGGCCTGACGCAGGCGGCCCAGCACGGCCTGCTCGACGTCGTAGGCGGCTGCGCCGGTGGTGTATTCACGGGCCTGATGCAGTTGCCAACCCTGACGTTCGTGTTGGATGAGGCGAGAGGTGTAGCCGGTGCAGGCACCGATCCCGATCTTGACGGCTTTCCACTCTTGGTGGGTGATCACGTAGACCTTCGACTGTCCTGACAGGTCGATGCCGTGGGTGGCACAGAACTTGCATCCTCCACCAGCACGGATCTTCATGAGCGTCGGGGAGACCTCGTTGCCGCAGGCTGTGCAACGGCACCGCCACGCAGTCACCGAGGTGGCATACGGCTCCAGCGGCTCCAGCCCAGCCGCGCGCATGGCAGCCACCGCGATGTCCGGGTCGGTCTTTCTACCCGCTGCCGCCCTCACGTCGGCACAGTGCCGACAGCCGCCCTGGCCCGCCAGAATGCCGCCCAGACTCGGTGACGTCTCACGCCCACAGCCGTTGCAGCGACACCGCCACGCCTTGTCACGACGCCCGGCGTACGGTTCGAGCGGTTCCAGGTCAGCGGCACGCATGGGGGCCTCGGCTTCGTCCGCGGGCCAGCGGCGTCGGCCACCCAGGGAGGGAGGGCAGTACGGGCATGCCCGAAGGCCGCGCCTGAGGTTACTCAACCTGATCTCGACGTCTCGGCCGCACGGCAGGTGGCGGCAGTGCCACAGCCCGCTCGGTCCCGGGTAGGACTCCAGCGGCTCGAGGTCGAAGTCCTTCGCCTCAATTGCGGCCCGGTCGCCGTCCGTGCGGGGCAGTTCGCGGCGACGCGACCATGCCCGGCTGATGCCCTGCCCGGCGTTCTTGCGCCCGCACGGGCCGCAGCCCCCTTGTCCGCCCTTGACCGACCCATGAGTGGGTGTCCCGATCGTGCCGCATGTTGTGCAGCGGCACCGCCAGGGCATGTCGGTCCCGGGATAGGGCTCCAACGGTTCCAGACCCGCCGACCTCATGAGCGCGGCGGCCTGGTCCGGATCGACCGGCGCGTTCGGCGCGCACCATCGGCACGGTCCCCCTCCGCGTTTGATGTACGAGTAGCGCGGCTTGACCTCCCGACCGCACGGCACGTGCCGGCAGCGCCAAGTGGATGTGGCCCCGGAATACGGCTCCAGCGGTTCCAGGCCGGCCGAGCGCATCAACGCCACCGCCTCCTCCGGAGGAATCGGAGCCGTGCCTGAGCAGTACCGGCAGCCGCCCTGCCGGCCCGCGGCAATGTTGCCCAGCCGCGGTGACACTTCTCTCCCGCACGCTTCATGGCGGCAGCGCCAGGGCTTATCACTTCCTGGATAGGGCTCCAGCGGTTCGAGCCCGGCATCCCGCATAATCAGCACCGGATCGCGTGGATCCTTCCGCGGACGTCCCGTCGCCACCCGGCCTCCTTCTGAAGTGCCCACTTCCGGGGTGAGGATCGCATGCGGCACTGACAACAGCCCTGTTCGCGTCGCGAGCTTGGGGCGGGCTTCCTCGCGGCGGCCTTCTTGCTTGGCCCTGCCGGGCTGTCCTGTTCGTGGCCTTCGGCAGCTTGTGGACGTTGGCAGGCCCGTTTTCACCGCGAGGAGACTTCGCTCGGGTGGGGACTCGTTCAGGGCGGTCATGAGGTCCGATGAGCTGTTCATGGAACTGTGGCCCGAGCGCCGACGCGAGGCACTCGCACTGCTCAGCAGAGCACGCCGTCAGCGCCGGCACGGGGCCGTGCGGATCGTCGTCCGGCATCTACACAAGATCCCCAGTGCACGCCACACCGCTGAAGACATCGCCCACATTCTGGCCATGAGAGACCGGCAACCCTGGGCACAGTACGAACTGGCCTTGTGGATGTACGAGCGACTCGAAACAACTGAGGAGGGACTGCCCCCGCTGGAGAGCATTCCCGACGAGGTGTTCGCGCTCATGGAAGCTGCAGCGGCTCATCACCAAGACGCACGCCGCTTGTGGGGACAGCTCCTGAGTCGCATGGGGAGGGAGTACGAAGCCCGCGAGGCCCTGTTCGCCGCTGTCGACAGCGGCGACTACACCATCGTCACCCACGGCGAACTCGGTGAGCACCTGTTCCCGGACCAGCCGACCAAGGCCGAGCAGTTGAAGATGTACGGCCTCACCGCTGAGGGAGAGCCACACGACGTCTGGTAGTCCAACGACCAGGAGCTACGGCCATCCACTGCTCGACCAGTTGCCCGCGATCGAGTCCGCTCATCCATCTCAGAGCCCGACTAAAGGGTGTTGCAGAAGCCTATGATCAGGCAGGTCGGAGCGGTGTTCGGGCCTGCTTCTCGGGATCAGTCCGGAAGGCCCTACCCAATGGGCCCGCGTCGGGATCCGCTTGCCCGCTACCCGGCTTGCAGCGTACGAGCGCTTTGATTAAACGGGCATGCTACGCAGCCACAGGCCGCCGGTGTCAAACGCCCTTCAGGGCTCCTCCTCGCTCAGTAGGATCACCGACAGAGTGGGGCGGGAGGCGCACGGGGTGGGGCGCAGCGGTATGGCAGCGGGGGGCCGGCGACCGTCGGCGGAGCGTGTGCGGCAGCGCCGGTCGGCCGCCGTGCGCAGGCGCGTGCACGAGAAGGCGCTGGTCGAGGTGCGCGGCTGTCTGCGGGACTGGGACGACGGCCGTGACGCGGCCCGCGAGGCCAAGGCCGTGGCCGAGACGATCATCGCGCCCGAGTACGAGGGCCGGGTGCTCATCGAGTTGTTGCAGAACGCGCACGACGCGCACCCGGCCAGAGCCACCGACGGACGCATCGAGATCCGGCTGGACGAGGACGAGGGTGAGCATGGCACCCTCTATGTGGCCAATTGTGGCAAGCCGTTCGGCGGCAAGAACTTCAAGGACCTGTGCAGCATCGCCTTGTCCAGCAAGCGTGCCGACGCCGGGATCGGCCATA
>NZ_CBDQZH010000078.1:0-13260 GCF_965341775.1 Streptomyces sp. bgisy159
TATAGCAACGACCGTGACTCACGGTCGTCCGGGTCACCGCCACCCCACTCCCAGCTCAGGCCTCTGGCCTGTGGCGCCCTACGGCACCGTCACCCGATCGGTGGCCAGGTTGAAACGGCTGATTGAGAAGGCGCTCGGCTCGCGCCAGATCCTCCGAGGTGTCTACCGCTACACCATCGTCCAGGACAGGAACCATGTGCACGGCGTGGCCGTGCTCGACGAAGCGGAGCATCTCCACACCCTCGGCGCGTTCCAAGGGCCCCTGCTGAAGTTGTCGGAAGCGCTGGAGAGCTGGGCCGGTGAAGCCGTACAGACCCAGTTGGCGTAGGTACTTCGGGCGGTCACCCTTGGGATAGGGAATGGGCTGGCGCGAGAACATCAGGGCCTCGCTACGGGCCGAGACAACGACCTTGACGACGTTGTGGTCGAGGACGCCGCCCGGGTCGTGCAGTTCGGCATACGCGTTCACGGCGAGAGTGCCTGGTGGCTTGTACTCCAGTGCCTCGGAGACGTCGTCGATGGCGGTCGGCGAGATGAACGGCTCGTCGCCTTGGACGTTGATGTACGCCTCGGCCGGCAGGAGCTCGGCGACCTCCGCGACGCGGTCGGTGCCGGTGAGGTGCTCTCCGGTACGGATGCATTCGATGCCCAGTTGGCTGCACGCCGCCTCGATACGTTCGTCGTCCGTCGCCACGATGGCTCCGTCGAGACGTTTGGCCTCCAAGCAGCGCTGGTGGACGTGCCAGAGGAGCGGCTTGTCGCCGAGGAGAGCCAGCGGTTTGCCGGGGAAGCGCGAAGCACCCCAGCGGCAGGGTATGACGGCGATGTGCCGGCGCGGTTCGACGCCGGTCGGTCGGGCTGTGGTGGCGGCCACGGCGTCCTCCTGGTGGACGGGTAAGCGTGGGGGCTTCAGGTGAGCTGGGCGAGCTTGGCGCGGACGTTGGGTGAGGCGGCGGTCGCGAACGGCCGCCACTGGTAGCCGTCGACCTCCTCCTCCTGAAGCGTCACCGCGTGTTCCGCACCGAGGTGGAATGCCCAGCGGAAGTCCACGTGGTGGTGGGCCGGCTCGTTCTTCGACGGGTTCGCGTCGATCGCGTGCACGTCGATGTCGAGGGGGATGTCCTCGTGGCCGGCGAGGGGGACGACCGCGCTGGGCGGGATGCCAGCCTCCTCGTGCAGTCGCGCAGGGCGGCGTCGCGCAGGTGCTGGTCGGCCGGTTCGTTGTGCCCGCCGGGCGCCAGCAGTTTCCCGGACGCCCTGTGTGCGATGTGCAGCACCTGCCCTTCACCGTTGATGAGGATGGCGCTGCAGGTCACGTGGGCGGGGAAGGTCTTGCGGCTGGTGGGCGCGTCCGCGCCGGCGAGAGCGGCGAACAGCAGCGCCAGGGAGTCGCATTCGTCCGGGTGGCGGGCGAGGTACGCCTCCGTGACGGCGCGGATGTGGTCGGTGGAGGGAGGCATCGGAGTCACCTTTCGAAGTGGCGGAGCCAGGTTCTGGCGATGGCGTCGCGGTCGGCCGCCGGCATCTCGTGCAGTCCGGGCTGGAAGCGGGCGTGGCTGAGGGCGGCGGTGGCGGCGACTATCTCGGCCTGGACGAGGTGGATGTAGGTGCCGACGGCGGCGCCGTGCACGAAGTTGACAGCACCCCCGTCGGCAAGAACGTAGAAGTAGTGGCCGGTGACCTCGTATCGGGTCAACTGGGGGCCGACGGGCTCGCGTTCGTACATGTCGTGGAGGCTGTCGAGTTCGAGTTCGTCCTCGGAGGAGGTCACCGATCCGAGGTACGCGCCGTTCCGCAGGGCGGCGAAGTCCTCGTGCCGAAGGGCGAGATTGCCGGTGGCGCACAGGACGAGTTCCGCGTCATGGACGGCTTCGGTGGTGGACGCGCTGGTGCGGAAGCCGAGGGCGTGCGCTTGCACCCGCTTGACCGCGTCGTGGTCGTACACGGTGACGCGCAGGTCCTGGGCGCGCAGGGTCTGGGCGATGGCGCGGCCGATCTTGCCGAAGCCGATGACGCAGGCGCTGCGGCTCGTGAGGATGTCCCCGCGGGCGCGGACGAGGGCATCGGTGGAGAACACGATGGACCGGCCGACGAGGTGGTCCTCGCAGTCCTTGAGCGGGGAGCGGGCCACGGACACGACCGGGCACGGCAGGGAACCAAGGGCCGTGTACCGCTGGTGTCCGTTCTCGGTGTCCTCGACGACGCCGAGGACGCGGCCGGAGAACTTGTTCACGAGGGTGTCGAGGCTGGCCGCGAAGTACCCGCCGATGTCGACCAGGACGACGTCCTGGCCGCCGGCCGTGTCCTCCAGGTAGTGCAGGGCCTGGGTCTCGTCGTTGAAACGCTCCCGGGTCAGGTCGTGGACCGGCAGGGTGCGGCGAACGGTGTCGAGGGTCGGCTGGTGGATCGACCGGGGCTTGGGGAGGACGGCGCCGATCGTGGACACCGCGGTCATGGCGCGCAAGAACGCGGGTCGTTCCGGGAGCAGGTGCGTGATGACCAGCGTCGTGATCGCCTGGCCGGCGGGGAACTGCGCGGTGATCCTCCGGAAGAAGGCGTCCAGCCGCGCTCGCTCGGGGGTTTCCATGAGCACTCCTCTCGGATTCCGAGGCGTAGGGCTACGCGGCCCGGCTGTAGTCGGGTACCGGCGTGGCCAGGGCCTGCATGTGGGCGCGCAGTCCGCTGTGGAGGTCGACGCGCGGCTGCCAGCCGAGGACTTCTCCCGCGCGGCCGGGATCGGCACGGGTCAGGAGGACGTCCCCGTTGCGCATGTGGTCCTGCTGGAGCTGGATCTCGCGGCCGGTGAGGCTGTTGGCTATGTTGATCAAGTCCAGCAGCGATGCGTTCGATCCGCCGCCGACGTTGATGGCGCCGTGCGCGGTCGGGACGACGGCGGCGGCGATCGTGGCGGCGACAACGTCGTCGATGTAGGTGAAGTCGCGGCGCTGGTGGCCGTCTCCGTACAGACGCAGGGGCTGTCCGGTCAGGGCGGCGTACAGGGCGCGGTGGGTGAACATGTCGGCGCGCTGCCGGGGGCCGTAGACGGTGAAGTACCTCAGGGCGACGACGCTGGGGCCGACGGGGCGCCCGGCGTAGGCGAGGCAAAGCTGCTCCTCGGCCAGCTTGGTCACGGCGTACGGGGAGGCGGGATTGGGACGGTCGGTCTCGAGGCTCGCGTCGCCGTCGGTCGGACCGTAGACGCTGGAGGAGGAGGCGACGACAGTCGGGGGACGCCGATCCGGGTGGAGGCTTCGAGGACGCGGTGGGTGGCCAGCACGTTGGACGCGAGGTAGTCGCCGAACTGCGGTCCCCAGGAGGGCCGTACACCGGGGATGCCGGCGAGGTGGAAGACCGCGTCGGCGTCGATCAGGAGCGGGTCGATCGCGCAGTGGAGGAGGTCAGCCGTGACGTGGTGGTATCCCGGGCATCCTCGCAGCGCGGCGAGGTTGGCGGCGGCCGTCGGGTCGGTGGACGGGTCTCGGCGGTCCACGCCGATCACGGTGGTGCCGGCCTGGACGAGGGCGTGGGCGAGGTGGGAGCCGATGAATCCGGCGGAGCCGGTCACCACGGCCCGTCGGGGGGCAGCGTTGGTCGGGGGCTGCTCGTGCTTTGGCACGGGGATCTCCAGAGAGGTGTCGCCGAAGGGGTAGGTCAGGTGAGCCGGGACAGGACGGTTCTGCCGTGCGCGCTGAGGGCGGCGTCATTCTCGTGGTGGCCCTTGACCAGGGCTGTGGCCGCCTCGATGGCGCCGAAGGACTCCAGGAGGCGTCGTTCGGTGTCATTGGGCGAGCGTCCGTAGCCGTCGAAGAAAGCGGTGCGGAGGTGGGGTGCGGCCTGCCAGCGTCGGAATTCGAGCCGGGCGAAGTCACGGACCCGGGCGTCGCGTCGCATGTGCTCGAAGTCGTAGATGCCGAGGGTGCCGCCGAGCAGCCAGTTGCGCGGCTGGTAGTCGAGGTGGCAGATCGCGCTGTCCATGTGGCTGGCGCCCAGGATCGCCGCGTGGTGCTTCAGTAGGTTCTCGTCGGCCGCGTCGAGTAGGTCGGCGTGGACGGCCCGGTCGATCCACCGCTGGAACCGCTCGGCGAGCGAGGCGCCGACGGCACCGCCCTGGGGCATGGCGGTGGCTCGGTGCAGCTTGCCGAGCACGTGCCCGGCCTCGTGGTGGGCCAGTTCCTCCTCGGGCGAGCCCGGAGCGACGGTGTCCGCGCGGTCGCCTGTGAGTGCGGTGAGCAGCAGGGTGCGGGTGGCGTCGTCCCAGCCGACCAACTCCGGTGCGTGGCCAGTGAGATGGGTGCCCCACGCCGCGTAGGCGTGGAGTTCTCCGGCGAACCGGTCTCGCTCCGCGTGCTGTTTCGCGATGAAGCGACGCCCGTCGCCGGCGACCAGGCGTACGACGCGAGGCGGGAGCGCGGGGTCCGCTGCGATCTCGACTGCGCCGAGGAGGTGGTGCGCCAGTCGTATGCGGGGGTCGTCCGAGGTCGCGATCACGGGGTCGGCTCCGGCGTGAGGAGACTGAGGTGCTCGGTGTCGTTGTGCCGGTCGAGCATCCAGCGGGTCTGGCCCAGGCGGTTGCGGTGGTGCTGCCAGCGGGTGATGGAGGCGTGGTTGTGGGTGAATCCGGCCGGCGAGCCGATCGGGATGCCGAGCAGCAGGGTGTGTGCGGTGATCACCGTCTCCCCGTGGGCCGCGAAGACGACGCGCCTGCCGTGGTTCTCCTCGATGAGCTGGCTCAGGTTCCTGCTGGCGCGCTCCAGGAACCCGTTCCAGGTGTCGGAGCCGTTGGCCCAGGGCGTGTCGGGGTGGGCGTGCGGCCCGCCGTCGGCGGCCGTCTTCACCGCGTCCCAGGGCTGGCCGTCGGCGTCGCCGTGGACCGGGCCGTCGAGTCGGTCGTCGTGGTGCACGGGGATCTGGAGCGTCTGGGCGATGATCTCGCCGGTCTGGACGAGGCGGATCCGCGGGCCGGCGTAGATCACGTCGAAGGGCTTCTTCAGGTGCTCGGTGGCCAGGCGGCGTGCGGCCTGTTTGGCCTGGGCGTACCCGAGGTTGGTCAGGCCGGTGCAGGTGCGCGGGCCCCCGACGAGGCCGTCGGCGTTGCACTGGGCCTGGCCGTGCCGGACGAAGACGAGTTCGGTGGTGATCATGAGGCTCCTCGGTGGCTGAAACGGAGGGGCAGGCTGTAGCGGTAGCCGTTGCGGCCGACGTACGGGGCGGTGAGCACGGCGTGCAGGCCCAGGAAGCTGTCGAGCTGGCCCCGGTCCGTCACGCCCAGCCGGGCGTCGTGGCGTCGGGCTGCCGCGTTGTACGCGAGCAGGGCGGTGGTGACGGCTTGGTCCGTGAGCGGTCCGTAGGTCAGGTGGAGCGTCGCGACGAGCTTGGCGAGGTCGTAGCCCATCGGGGCGAGGGACAGGTCGTCGGTGTCGACGGCGACGATGTCCTGCGTGCTGGTGATGATGAAGTTCCGCGGGTTGCTGTCCTTGTAGAAGGCGCAGGGTCCCTCGGTGGTCGCTTCCAGCAGGCCGAGCATCGCGTGCAGTGCCGTCTTGTTCGGCAGGTAGCCCTGCTCGTGGCGTCGCCGTATGGCGACCTTCCGGGGACCGAGGTAGTCGTCGAACTGCGTGCCGTCCTGGAAGTGGTGCGGGGTGTCCAGCGACGCGGAGTGCAGGTCGCTGGCCCAGGCGGCACCGTGGGCGTGGCCCAGCAGTTCCGCCACGCGCGGGAGGTCCTCGGGGCGTACGGAGCGGCCCTCGATCCGTTCGAACGTCAGGGACTGCGGTCCGGCGGTGTGGAGGGCCGGCTGCCGCAGAGGCTTGGCGTGCGCGGTGAGCCACCGGTAGTGGCGCACCGCCCCCGACGCACGCTCCGGTTCCGCGTAGTGCTTGGTGAACGGGGCGGGGCTCATGCCGGCGCTCCTCCTTCCTTCGGCTGGGCGACGACGAAGGTGATGCGGGACCGGGTGGTCAGCGGCTGGTCGGGAAGGAACTCGTGCAGGGTCGCCGCCAGGGCCCCGGGCTTGCCGTACAGGCCAGGCGCCAGGTCGTACTTGGGGTTGGTGGCCAGATACTGGGCCGTGTGGTCGTGGCCGTCGAAGGTGAAGACGTGCTCCTCGTCCAGGACGGCGATCACGTCGAGCGAGGAGGCGGCCACGTCGGCGAGGTTGCCGCTGTGGGCTGAGGTGTAGAGGCTCTCGTGCTGGGCGGCACGCGGATCGAGGCCGGCGGAGACGACCAGCTGGTCCATCTCCCGGTAGCTGTCGAGGCCCTTGGTGACGAGTACGGCCAGACCCCCGGGGGCGAGGACCCTGGCGATCTGCGCGACGACGTCCTCGGGGTGCGGCGAGTGGTAGATGCAGAACGCCGCGACGACTATGTCGCTCGACCCGTCGGGCAGGGGGAGGCCGTGGAAGTCGCCTTCGACGAAGTCCACCGTGCTGTCGGGCAGGTCCTTGGCGCGCTCGCGGGCCTGAGCGAGCAGGGAGGGGGCGGCGTCCAGGCCCACGACGCGCTGGGGCCGGAGCTGCTCGGCGATGACGAGGCTGCTCGTGCCGCGACCGCAGCCGATGTCGAGCACCACGCCGAGCCGGTCGGGCCGGGCGTGGTGGGTCTGTACCAGGCTGACCATCGTCTCGGGCACCGGGTGTCCGGCGGTCTTGGCGCGCATCAGGGCGCTGGTGCGCCCGGCCAGCCGCGAAGCGTGTCCGTACAGCTCCGACTGCCGGGCGGAGTCCAGGAACGGGTTGGGCTCGTTCATGCCGCACCCCCTGACCGGGGGCGCGGACCGGTCAGGACTGCTCGGCGGCGACCTTCCGCAGCCAGCGGCGCGTCTGGCGCCGGTTGGCCAACAGCACCACATCGGCGCCGGAGCCGAACTCCTCGATCTTCGCCATCACGCGGGGCCGCATCTTGCGCCGGTACATGGCGACGTACTTGATCACGCCCCAGTGGATGCGGTTGTGCACCCCGTTGCCCTTGTGCCCGGCCCCGTGCCGAATCTGCCGGGAGAAGATCCCGTACAGCGCCGCCGCGGTCGACACGTCCATCAGGACCACCGTGTCGCAGGCTTCGAGCCGTACCTGCAGCGTCGAGTTGTAGTTGCCATCGATCACCCACTGCGGCTGCGCGACCAGCTCGCGCTGCACGTCGGTGAACTTGTCCATGGGCAACGCGTTCCACTCGTCGTCGTAGAACGCGGCGTCCAGGTGCGTCACCGGGGCGTCGAGGATCCTGCCCAGTTCGCGGGCCACGTGGGATTTGCCGCTGCCGCCGCAGCCGACGATGGCGACCTTCTTCATGGTGCTCCAGCGTAGAGAGGTTCGGGTGTCCGGCGGCCCCATCCTCCGGGACGCGCCCGGAGAATCCGCGCGCCGTGGTCGATCGAGCGGTCTGCATCAGGCAGCTCCCCGCTCGGTCGCGGTGGCCTGGAGGAGGCCGTGCAGGACGGACTCCAGGGTGTTGACCTGCTTGCTCAGGCCGAACAGACGCAGGCGGTCCACACACGCGGCGATCAGGGCGGCGTGCTGATCGGTGCCGGTGATCTCGCGCAGGTAGGAGAGGCGTTCGAGCACGTCGCTGCCGGAGCGCACGACCAGCTCCTTCGGGACGAACCGGTCGGCGAAGCGGATGTCCGCCGGGGCCAGCGGCAGGCAGCCGGCGAGCACGGCCTCGAAGATGCGCTGGGTCATCTGCCCGACGGCGGCGTACCGCTCGGGCAGCATGAGCACCGTGGCCAGGGACCGGCCGTAGACGCCAGCGGCGGCCTCGAACGGGATCCGGCCCGCGAAGCGGACGTGCGGCCAGCGGCCAGTCTTCGTCCACTTCCCGGCGACCAGGTGCTCGACGCGGGCAGCGGCCGGGGCGAAGAAGCGGTCGAAGGGCTCGTCCCGGTCGTACTGGTTGCCCACGTAGCCGAGCGCGAGATCCCTGGGCCGCGCCGCAAGGGTGAGGGGATCGGCCTGGGCAAGGAGGTCCTCGGCGACGGGGAAGAGCAGCGAGTGCGCGCCGGGGGTCGGCGCGAGCGCGGCCTCGCAGACGCGGGTGTGGGCCGTACGGCGCCACACGCTCTCGACGCGCAGGGTGCGGTCCTTGTCCCAGATGACGGTGGGCGTCTGGCACCGGGCCGTGTAGTGGTTGATGAGCTGGGCCTGCCGGTGGAGGTCGCAGGTGTGCCCCTCGCTTCCGCACACGGTGGTGTTGCGGCCGGGGATCGCCCAGCGCCACTCCAGGAACAGGGCGTGGATGCCCGGCAGGCCGTCGTCGAAGGTGTACGCGCCGCCGAGGTCGTCACCGGCTTCGAGGCGGTCGCGGTCGGGCTGGAGGAAGACGATCTCGTGACCGCGGGCAAGGAGGGCGTCGATAAAGGGGCGGCGGTGGCTGCGGCCTCCGTCGGGGGTGTCGGTGACGCCGTTGCCGAGGAAGCCCCAGAAGCTGTATCCGATCTTCATTTGGTGATCCACCGCCCTTCGAGAAGCAGGGCGTCGAGGCCGGAGTTGGCCAGGCAGTCCAGGGCCATCTCGGGTGTCCCGCAGATCGGCTTGCCCTTGACGTTGAGGGAGGTGTTGATCAGCACGGGTACGCCGGTCCGGCGGCCGAAGGCGGTCAACACCGCGTGCATGAACGGGTTCTGCGACCGGGTGACGGTCTGCAGGCGGGAGGTGCCGTTGGCGTGCACGATGGCCGGCACCCGCTCGCGCGTCAGGTCTGTCACCCCGGAGGCCATGGACATGTACGGCGCCGGCTGGCCGAGGGTGAAGAACTCGGCGGCGCACTCGGCCGGGACCATGGGGGCGAAGGGCCGGAACGGTTCGCGGAACTTCACGGTGGCGTTGAGCCGCTCCACGACGCCGGGCTCCAGCGGGGAGGCGAGGATCGAGCGGTTGCCCAGGGCGCGCGGCCCGGCTTCGACCCCTCCCTGGAAGAGTCCGGCGATCGTGCCGTGGGCGAGCTGGTCGGCGAGGAACTCGGCGGTCTCGATGCCCAGGGTCTTCTGGTGGAGGCCGGGCCATGGGGTCAGGTCGAGGGGCTGGTCCTCGTAGGAGGGGCCGAGGTAGCAGTGGCGGGCGATGCCAGCGACCGGGCGAGGCGTACGCGCGTCGACGTGCACGGCGAGGGCGGCCCCGATCGCGGTTCCGGCGTCACCCGGTGCCGGCGGGACGAACACCTCGTCGAAGATGCCAGCCTCGATGATCTTCCCGATGCTCACGCAGTTCGTGGCGACGCCGCCACCCACGCACAGGCGCCGGGAGCCGGTGAGCACACGGGCGCGGCGGGCGAGGTGGACCGTCACCTGCTCGGTCCGCTCCTGGAGGGCAGCCGCCAGGTCTCGATGGACGTCGGTGAGCGGTTCGCTCGGGTGCCGCTCGGGGCAGGTCTCGGCGACGAACCGCCTAGATGTCCTCGGGTATCCCGAGGTGAGGGTGCGCGTCGGGAAGTAGCCGGGGTGGATGCGAAAGCCCGTGGCTGTCGTGCGGACGGCCGTGGTGAACAGGTGGCGGAAGCGGGCGGGGTCACCGAGGGCGGCCAGCGCCATGACGGTGCCCTCCTCGTCGCCCCGCCGCCAGCCCAGGTGCTCGGTGACGGCGCCGTACACGTATCCGAGGGAGGCCGGGTCGTTGATCGCTTCCAGGGTCCGGACGCGGGGGCGCGGAATGCCGTGGCCGTGGGCGATGGTGGTGGTCTGCCGCTCGCCGAGGCTGTCGACCACGAGTACGGCGGCTTCCTCCCAGCCGGAGGCGGCGAAGGCCGTGAGCTGGTGGGCGCGGTGGTGCAGGACCGGTGTGACGCGGGCAGAGGGGAACTGGCTACCGAGGACGCGCAGCCGCCGTCGGGTCCGCAGGGCGACCTTGGCGAACCCGTGGGCACGGGCCAGGCTCCGGTCGCGTGTCATCGGCGAGAGCGCCATGCGCAGGGCGGCGGGCGACTCGGCGAGGTAGTGGACGGGCTGGAAGTTGTAGGCGACGGCGTCCACGTCGGTGGCGCTCAGCTTGGCCTGGTCGAGGAGCCATCCCACGGCGCGGGCCGGGTAGAGCTTGGTGTGCTTCTGCTCGGAGAGGCGTTCCTCCTCGACGAAGCCGACGAGTTCACCGTCCACAAGAAGGGCGGCCGAGGAGTCGTGGGTGTACGAGCACAGGCCGAGGATGACGGAGGGGGTGCGCTTCATAGCGGTGGTCACCTTGCCCCGGCCGTCGCGGCGCGCTTGGCCGAGCGACGCTCCAACTCTCCGTACCAGGCGGTGAGGGCCTGGCCGAGGGGTCCGTCGATCGTGTCTGCCGCCCGCCATGCCTGCTCGTGCTTGCCGTCCTTCCACAGCCGGTAGCTGCGCAGCGTCTCGGCCATCGCGTCCCAGCCTGGGTGGCCGGTCACGTCGCGGGCCTCGACCTGGTCGAGCAGGCCGGAAAATCCCGTCCAGGGCGTTCGCAGGTCGGGCATGATCTCGCTCGCCGAGAGCGAGGTCAGCGCGTCGGCCTGCTCGATGTGCTCGTCGTAGATGTGCAGCGAGCCGATGTGCAGGTGGAACTCGCCGAGTTCCGCGTCGAGCCATCCGGCGACCAGCTCGTGCAGCACGGTGTAGAAGAACACGTCGTACGGCATGCCGATCCATACGTCCTGGCCGCGCATCATGGTCGCCATGTGCAGGCGGCCGGCGCGCAGGTGGAACCGGAACCCGAGGGTGCAGGGCACGTCCTTGTGCCCGGCGGCGTCCTGGGCCGGGTCGTAGAGCTGGATCAGGGCTCGCCGGGAGTCGGGGTCGGCCTGAAGGATCTCCACGACGCGGGCGAGTTGGTCGACCTGCCGGCCCAGTTCCGCATCCTCGGTCCGTACGCCCCCAGCAGGATGCCGTCGTCGGCGAACTGCCGCAGCCGGTCGTTGTAGTCGAAGATCCACGGGGCGTCGGATCCGGACAGGTGCCAGACCGTCTCGGCGACGGCGAAGGCCGGATTCACGATGCGGGCGGGCGGGGCGTAGAGCAGGCGGGCACGGGGCTGGGTGAGCAGCAGGTGCACGTCGCGGACTGCGTGGGTGGCCATGCCCCGGGGGCTGATCTTCTCGCCGGATTTGGCCAGCGTGACGGCGCCGGAGAACAGCTCGGCCATGCCGTCGGCCGTGAGGGATGTCATCGGACGGATGCTCCTTCGTCCTGGGGCGACGCAGTGGCGCCTGAGTGGTGGCGGGTGGAGTCGTCGGCCCTCGGGCCGGAGGTCGCGCGGTCGGTGATGAGCCGGGCGATCTGAGCGGCGCTGTCGCCGCGCCACCGGCACACCGCGTCCAGGGCCGCCCGCGGGATCGGCGCACGGCCCTCGCGCACGCCGGAGAGCGCTTCGGCCACGTCACCGGTGCCCTCGCACCGGGTCGCTAGTGCTCTGACCGCATAGGTTCGCCGGGTTGGCGGTCGTGGCGGTTGGATGTGCGGTGACGTCCGATCCGACCGCTGGAGGCGCGGTGGCCGAGCCTGTCCGTGTGCGCAGACTGACTGACCAGGAAGGGCAGCGGCTGCAGCAGATCGTGCGCCGCGGTAGCACCAGCTCGGTGCGCTACCGGCGCGCGATGATGTTGTTGGCCTCGGCCGGCGGGAACCGGGTGCCGGTGATCGCCCAGCTGGTGCAGGCGGACGAGGACACCGTGCGCGATGTGATTCATCGGTTCAACGAGATCGGCCTGGCCTGCCTGGACCCTCGGTGGGCGGGAGGCCGTCCCCGCCTGCTCAGTCGTGACGACGAGGATTTCGTCGTCCGGACGGCCACCACCCGCCCCACCAAGCTCGGCCAGCCCTTCACCCGCTGGTCGCTGCGTAAACTCGTCGCCTACCTGCGGAAAGTCCACGGCCGGGCGATCCGTATCGGCCGCGAGGGGTTACGCGGCCTGCTCGCCCGCCGCGGTGTCACCTTCCAGCGCACCAAGACATGGAAGGAATCCCCTGATCCCGACCGCGACGCCAAGCTCGACCGCATCGAGGAGGTCCTTGACCGCTTCCCCGACCGGGTGTTCGCCTTCGACGAGTTCGGACCGCTCGGAATCCGGCCCACCGCAGGCTCGGGCTGGGCCGAACGCAAGCACCCCGACCGGGTGCCGGCCACCTACCACCGCACCCACGGAGTCCGGTATTTCCACGGCTGCTACTCGGTCGGCGACGACCGCCTGTGGGGCGTCAACCGCCGCAAGAAGGGAACCGGAAACACGTTGGCCGCGCTGAAGTCGATCCGCGCCGCACGGCCCGACGGCGCACCGATCTACGTGATCATGGACAACCTGTCCGCCCACAAGGGCGCCGACATCCGGCGCTGGGCGAGGAAGAACAAGGTCGAGTTGTGCTTCACCCCGACCTACGCCTCGTGGGCAAACCCCATCGAGGCGCACTTCGGACCGCTGAGGCAGTTCACCATCGCCAACTCCAACCACCCCAACCACACCGTGCAGACCCGGGCCTTGCACGCCTACCTGCGCTGGCGCAACGCCAACGCCCGTCACCGCGACGTCCTCGCCGCCGAGCGTAAGGAACGTGCCCGCATCCGAAGCGAGAAGGGCATCCGCTGGGGTGGCCGACCGATCTCAGCAGCAGCCTGACCAGGCAACCCCGACTGAACCTCTCCTCTGCGGCGGAGACGCCTGAGCCTATGACCGGGGTGTGCCGTCCCAGCGCCATGTGGTGAGACGGGGGTGTCCGGGTAGTTCGGCGCGTCCGGTGGCCCACAAGAGGGTGGACCAGGGATCCGTGGACGACGGTGCGTCCGGAAACAGCCGAGCGAGCACCCGAGAGCACAGATCGGCAGGCGGGCTCCATGCGAGACCGAGCCCTTGTGCCAGGTCGTGCGTGTGCACCAGGGTCTCCACGATCCCCATCGCGGCAAAGCCCTCGGGGTCCGAGACGCCGAAGACGTGGTGAGCGCGGGTCTGCGGAGGCGTCGTGCGCACCATGGCGATCAGCAGCGCGCCGCTCGCTTCCAGGACCTGCAGCAGGCCGACGGGCCCCGCCTTGCGGTTCGCGTGAATGGCGTTCGCTGGGCCGCCGGGACGTCGGCTCTCCCATACGAAGGGAACCTCGCCATCCAAGGGCGGTGTCTTGGGGCCCAGTTGCGCAGCGCAGGCGAAGAGGTCGTCGCTGAGGTGCTCGACGGTTTCCCAGCAGTCCCATTCCAGCGAACCGGCCTTGCCTTCCCACGCGGCTGGAGGCGCCTCGCGAAGGACTGCCACGGCGAGTTGCACGGCAAGGTCGAGGTCGTCAGCGGTGACGGGGGGCTGAGACAGGGCAATATCGTCTGATCGGGACATG
>NZ_CBDQZH010000079.1:0-12919 GCF_965341775.1 Streptomyces sp. bgisy159
ACCATCGACCCGATCCTGCGCGAGTTCCTCGGCGCCGCCGTACGCGCCGAGAAGAACATCATGATCGCGGGGAAGCAAAAGGCCGGTAAGACCACGCTGATGCGGGCGATGCTCAAGGAGTTCGACCCCGAGTGCCGGTTCGCGACCATCCAGACCGAGGACGAGCTGTTCGCCCACGCCAACGGCTACCACAAGCAGGTCGTCTCCCTGGTCGGGCGGGAGTCCAACGGGGAGAAGGACGTCACCGGGCGCGGCGCCGGTGAGGTCACGCTCCTGGACCTGATGCATCCCGCGCTGCGGATGTCGCTGGAGCGGATCGTGGTCGGCGAGGTCCGCGGCCCCGAAGTCGTCGCTATGATGCAGGCGTTGACAAACGGCTCCGGCGGCAACCTGTGCACCATCCACGCGCGGCGGCCGGACATCATCTTCGACCGGATCGCCGAGCTGTACGCGCTCGCCCAGGAAAACCTCTCCGAGCAGCTCGCCTACCGGCAGACCGCCAACGGCCTCGACTTCATCGTGTACGTCGACATGACGGACGAGACGCAGATCGGCGGCCGCCGCCACCGCTACGTCTCCCACGTCCTGGAACTGACAGGCATCGGCGAGAACGGCCGCCCCGCCACCAATGAAATCTTCGCCCCCGGCCGCGAGTGGGGAGAGCTGCGGGCGGTTCCGAAGATGGACCCGGGCTGCATCGACGACCTGCGTCGCGTCGGCTTCGACTCCTCGCTGCTGCAACAGCCCTACGGAGCCTGGCCGGCGCCGTTGCCGCTGAAGGTGGGGGTGAGCCGATGACCCTGCTGTTCGGGCTGCTGAGCGGCATGGCCGTGATCGGCGGGCTGATCGGTGTCGTGGCCGGTGTCGTGGGCACCACGGCGCCGCGGCGGGCCCCGCTGCGTCAGCGGTGGCAGGCCCTGCGCGGCGGGAAGAACCGGAGCGAGGACGCCCGGATGCGGCGGCGAACCCTCGTGGTCGCGGCCGTCGTGGTCTTCGTAGCCGTGTGGCTGATATCAGGGAACTTCGTCGCCGGTGCACTGCTGGGCGCAGCCGTCATCGGCGTGCCCTGGCTGATCACTCCGGCGCAGATGGCGCAGGAGCGCATCGGCCAGCTGGAGGCACTCAGCGAGTGGACGCAGCGGCTGGCCGGCCTGCTGCGGCTGGGCATGGGCCTGGAACAGGCGATGATTACCAGCCGTCAGGGCGCGCCGGACGAACTCGCCCCGCAGATCATCAACCTCTCCGACCGGCTGCGCCTGGGCTGGCGGCCGGAAAGAGCGCTGCGCGCGTTCGCCGACGAACTGGACGATGTCACATCGGACAAGGTGACCGCGGCGCTCATCCTGTCCGTCAACGACCGCGGCCCGGGCCTGGCTCAGGCCTTGGAGGACCTGTCGGGCACCGTCCGCGAGGAGGTCGCCCGCAAGCGCGCCATCGAGGCCGACCGGGCCAAGCCGCGCACCACCGTGCGGTGGATGACCATCATCACGGTCGGCGTCGTAGTGGCCGGGTTCTTCGTGCCCAGCTACACGAAGCCGTACTCCACGCTGTTGGGACAGCTCGTGCTCGCCTTCCTGACGGCCGGATTCGTCGGCGTGCTCGCCCTGATGCGGCAGTTGGGCAACTTCCGCCGCATCCCCCGCTTCCTGGTCACCGACCCGGCCAGCACCGTCCGGCTGCCTGCGCCCGCGCCGGAGCCGGAGAAGCCGGTCGCCGCCCGCGAGCCGGAAGGGGCCGCCTCGTGAACCTGATCCCCGTAGTTCTGACCGGCGGCACGGTCGGCGCCGGCGTCGCACTGCTTATCCGGGAACTGCTGCAGCCCCAGCCAGCATTGGGTCCAGCCCTCAAGCGCAGTGCCCCGGCCACGTTGACGATGCCCGAGCCGGAACTGGACCGCGAGGAGGTGTGGGGCCGGTGGCTGCTGGCCCGCCTTGAGCGACTTCCCGGCGTGAGGGTGCCCACCACGAACCTGGCCCTGCTCGGGCAGGGACCGGGCCAGTTCATGCTCAAGAAGGTCGCACTCGCCGCGCTGGGTCTGCTCTGCCCGGTGATTGCGACAATCCCGTGGATCATCGCGGGCGTCGGCCTGCCGTTCTACGTGCCCGCCGGCGTCGGACTCATCGTCGCAGCCCTGCTGTTCATCACCCCGGACCTCGCCGTGCGAGACCAGGCCAAGCGGGCGAGGGAGGAGTTCGCGCACGCCCTGTCCGCCTACCTCGACCTGGTCGCGCTCAAGCGGGCCGCCGACGCCGGCCCCGCCGAAGCGTTGGAGAAGGCCGCCGAGGTCGGCGAGGGCTGGCCCTTCCTGTACCTGCAGGGCGCACTGCGCCGGGCACGACTGGAGAAGATCCCGCCGTATCAAGCACTCACGGAACTCGCCCACGAGTACGACCTGCCCGTCCTGGACGACGTCGCCGACATCATGCGCGGCAGCGCCACCGACGGCGCCGCCGTCTACAAGGCGCTGCGGGCCCGTACCGCGGCGCTCAATGCGGAACTGCTGGCTGATCAGGCCGCCGAGGCGAACGCGGCCAGCGAGAAGATGACCGCGCCGGGAGCTCTCTTGGCCGTTTTGGTGATGCTGCTGATGGCTTTCCCCGCAGTGATCCGCATGCTGACCGTCTGAGACCACTCCGACTCGTTCAACGCTCCAGAGAGGTAAGGAACATGAAGCACACCGCAGCCCGCACCCGCGCCAACGGCGCGGTCCTCCGTCTGACCACGCGCGTGCAGGAAGGCCTGCAGGAGGCCGCCCGCCGACCGGACCGCGGCGACATCTCCACCACGACCGTCATCATCTGGGTGGCTGCCGTCACCGGTGCCGTCCTGATCGCCGGGACTATCGCCGTCGTGATCGCCAAGTACAACGGCAAGCTCAACGGGCTGTGACCGAGCGGCTGAAGGACTGGTGGCAGGGGCGAAGATGGCGCGACGACCGCGGTGACACCAGCATCCAGATGGCGATCATCTTCCCGTTCGTGCTGCTCGCCACGGTCGCCATCATCCAGGCGTCCATGTGGTACTACGCGCGGCAGATCGCCCTGACCGCCGCCCGCGAGGGCGCCACCGCCGCCCGTGCCTACCAGTCAAGTCCGGCCGACGGCGCAGCCCAGGCGCGGGCCGTGCTGGCGCGCACTGCGGGTGACAGCCTGAGCGGCTACAGCGTTTCCGCCAGCAGCGACGGGCAGCGAGTGCGGGTCCAGGTATCCGGCACGGCCCTGTCGATGATCCCGGGTCTGTCGGGCCTGCGGGTCACGCAGTCGGCGTCCGGCCCGGTGGAGCGCTGGACTGTCCCGGGGGAGTGAATCACGTGCGAGACATGGCCCGCCTGGCTCACAGGCTTCGCAGCGATGAGGGCAGTGCCGCGATCGAGGCGGCCATCATCCTCCCGTCGCTGATCATGTTCCTGTGCCTGGCGATCGCCGGCGGCCGGATCGTCACCTCCGGCGCGAAGATCGACTCTGCGGCTGAGGACGCGGCCCGGGAGGCATCCATTCACCGCACGGCGGCGGCCGCCCAAGGAGCCGCACAGTCAGCAGCCGCGGAGTCCCTCAACGACCAGGGCATCAAGTGCGCGTCGACATCCGTCCGCGTCAACACCGGCGGCCTGAGTGTGCCGGTAGGGCAGGTCGGCACGGTCACCGTGACCGTGACCTGCACGGTCAATCTGTCGGATCTGCTGCTGCCGGGCGTGCCGGGAGCCAAGACGCTCACGTCGACGGCGACCTCGGTAGTGGACCAGTACAGACAGCGAGGTGACTGATGATCTTGCACCGGATTCGGCAGGCCCGCGGTGACGACCGAGGCGGCGTCACCGTGTTCGTCGCCGTGTGCGTGCTGGCGCTGATCGGCATCATCGGCGTCGCCGTGGACGGCGGCAGCAAGATGCGCGCCACCGAGCGCGCCGACTACATCGCCGGCGAGGCCGCCCGGGCCGGCGGGCAGGCCATCGACCCCGCCAATGCCATCAGCGGCACCGCGATCACCGTCGATCCCCAAGCGGCGGCCGCCGCGGCGCAGGCCTACCTGAGCTCCGCCGGCGCCACCGGCACGGTCAGCGTGTCCGGCGACGGCAAGACCCTCAACGTCACTGTCACCGGCTCCTACGACACGAAGTTCCTGTCGGTGGTCGGGATCGGCTCTCTGTCGGTGACCGGCCATGGCAAGGCCACCCTCCTGCATGGCGTCACTGCTCCCGAAGGAAACTGATGCGCACCACCACCCGCTCCCCCGCCGCGGCGGTGGGCCGCACTCTGGCCCAGGTCTTCAAGGCCGTGATGAGCCTGCTCGTCCTGGCCGCCGCGGTCGCCGGGCTGCCGCTGCTGCTGGCTTGGGCCACCCCGGTCATCTGGGCTGCCACCCACGACGACCTCACCCACGTGCTGGACCGGCAGGACACCGGCAGCGTGTTTCTGCTGGTGCTCGTCGCGGTGGGCTGGATCGGGTGGGCGCAGTTCAGCTTCTGCGCGGTTCGCGAGCTGATCGCACAGATGCGGGGCCGTTCCTGGCACGCCCCGCGAGGGATGGGTGCCTCGCAGCGCGCCGCGGCCCTGCTGATCGGCAGCATCCTGGTGCTGCTGCCCACGAGCTCGGCGCTTGCCTCCGATGCCCAGGCCGCGCCAGCTCCCACGGCGGGACTTCTGCCGGGTCAGGCGTCCCATGCCCCGCAGGAAGCCGCCCAAGCCGACCAGGCCTCACCCTCATCCTCCGCGAGCACGTCGGCGTCGCGTATGTACACGGTGCGCGAGACGCGGCCGGCGGAGAGCTTGTGGGGCATCGCCGAACACGAGTTGGGGGATGGCGAGCGGTGGCGGGAGATCGCCGATCTGAACGAGGGACGGACCATGGCCGACGGCACGGTCTTCCGCGCGAACAGCTTTCTGCAGCCCGGCTGGCAGCTTCAGATGCCCGAGACCGCTACGGCTGCGGGAGGCGTCCGTACCCAGCTGAGTGACAGCGCCCCGGCTGCCGAGGAGAAGGGCGGGCACGTCGTCACGGTCCACTCCGGCGACTACCTGTCGAAGATCGCAGAGAAGGAGCTCGGCGACGGCGACAACTGGCCGCAGCTGTTCGAGGCCAGCCGGGGCAAGCCGCAGCCGCACGGACTGCCCGAGATAACCGACCCCGACGTCATCTACGCGGGGCAGCAGGTCACCGTGCCCGGTACCCAGTCCGATCAGCCGTCCCAAGACCGGGGCCACGGCGAGGAGTCCAGCAGCCAGGACACCGCTCCCCCGGCCACCCAGAACCCCGACGACACGCAGAAGCCGGGCGGCAGCACGGGGGATGCGCCAGCGCCCGCACCCAGCCAGACCCAGGCTCCTGCACCGCAGTCGTCGGCACCCAGCGCGCCGTCCAGTCGTCCGGCCGAGCAGTCCGGGCAGGGTCAGTCCTCACTGTCCGAGGCGGCGTCCGCGACTCCCGAGCCCAGCGCCTCGGCTTCTGCTGCTACGCCGTCGGCGTCGGCCGAGCCGTCCGGCTCCGCTGCCTCCTCCCCCGCGCCCGAGGCACCGGCGACAGCTCCGGCCAGCAGCCCGCTGAACTTGCGTATCGTGCTCGGCGCCGGCGCGCTGCTCGCCGCTGCGATCACCGGGGCGCTCGCCCTGCGCCGGACGCTGCAGCGCCGACGCCGCAAGCCGGGCGAGAAGATTGCCATCGCAGCGGAGATCTCCCCGGCGGAGGCGCAGTTGGCGGCGGCCGCCGAGCCCGGCGGTGCTGCCCGCCTGGACGTGGCGCTGCGGACCCTGGCCCACCACGTCGCCCAGCAGCAGGAGGCCGGCGCGGTCCTGCCGCCGCTGCGGGCCGCCCGGATCGGGACCCGCGCGGTTCAGGTGCTGCCCGAGGACCTCGTACAGGAACCCGTGGCACCTTTCACTGCCGGGCCGGGCGGCTGGTGGGTCCTGCCCGTTGAGGCCGCCCTCCTGGACGAGGAGGCCGCCCGCGACGTGCCGGCACCGTATCCGGGGCTGGTCACGATCGGCAGCACCGAGGCGGGCGACCTGCTGCTGCTCAACCTCGCGCAGCTGCCCGCGCTGCTGCTGGACGGCAATCCGGTCCACATCACCGAGGTGTGCACCTCGCTCGCCCTGGAACTCGGGATGAGTCCGTGGGCGGCCGACGTCGAGGTCGTCACCGTCGGCTTCGGTGAGGACCTGCCGCAGCTGCTGCCCACCGCGCGGATCGCCCACATGCGTCAGGCCACGCACGCGCTGCGTGATCTGAGCGAACGCCTGTTGGAAGCACATCAGATGCCCGAGACTCAGCATCAGTCGTATCTGCTGCTGTGTGCGTCCTCCTTGGATGAGGACACGGCCTGGCAGTTCGCCGACGTGATCTCTCGGGCGGGGGCGGTACCCGTCGCGCTGATCGCCCCTGCGAGTACGGCGGCTGCTCGTTTCCCCGAGGCGGAGATCCTCAACGCTTCCCTCAGCGACCCGCAGACCCTCGAGTACGCCGGCACCGACATCACGGTGCAGCGCCTGGAGCACGCCGCCTACCTTCAGATCACCACCGCGTTGAAGGTGTCCGGGCAGCCGTCCCACCCGGCCGAGGGGCCCTGGGAAGACGTCCCTGACGAGCTCGACAGCGCGCAGCAGCCCGAGCACGCGTCGCCGGAGGAGTCCGCGCCCGCAACCACTGCAGCCTCGATCCCGTCACCGGCGGCGGCAACGGACGTGAGCAGCGAGGTCTTCCCGGCCCTGCTCGCCGCCAGCACCGATCCATCCGGGCTCCGGCTCCTCTCCCCCGCCGCTACGGACTCCACCAACGCGGCAAGCGCTGCGGAGTCTGACGCCCCGGGGGCCGCCGTCGAGGAGCCTGCGGTGCCGGCGGGGGAAGAGTGCGAGACGCAGGACCTGCACGCCCCGGAGATCCGGGTGCTGGGGCCGGTCGAGGTGACGGGCGTGGACAGCACCGGTCACGGCCCCAGGATGGCGCAGCTGGCCGCCTTGTTGTACTTCCGGCCCGGCCGGAGCGCGGACATGCTGTGTGCCGACATGGATCCCGTCAGCCCGTGGTCGACAAGCACCCTCAACGCGCGGATGCAGGGTCTGCGCAGCTCCCTGGGCAGCGACTCGTCCGGCAACCTATATGTGCCGCGCCGCAAAGCCGGCGAGGATCCGTACCGGCTCGCTCCCGGTGTGCGATGCGACTGGAGCCGTTTCCTCCAGCTCGTCGAACGCGCGCTGCCGCTTGGCCCGTCCGGCCTGAGCGACTTGGAGAAGGCTCTGGCTCTGGTGCGGGGCAAGCCGTTCGGCGGCCGGCCGCTGCCCTGGGCTGAGCCCCACGCTCAGGAAATGATCACGCGGATCGTCGACGTCGCGCACACCGTGGCCACCTACCGCATCCCCGCAGGCCCCCACCACGACCTCTGCGCCGCCCGCCAGGCCGTCGCAACCGGTCTCGACGTCGACCCTACGGCGGAGCTCCTCTATAGGGATTGGATGCGTCTTGAGGCTGCTCGCGGGAACCGCTCCGGACTGCACACCGCGATCACCCGCGTGCAACAGGTCAACCGGGATTTGGACTGCTCGTTGGAGATGGAGACCTCTCAGCTCATCAACGAGCTCCTCAACAGCTCGGGCACGGCGGTACGCAAGGCCTTGTAGCCGCAGGTGCGCAACGGCCGGGCGGTGCGGCTACTGGCTGGGGGCAACGTCTCGGGCCGCGTAGGCGAGCAGTTCGCTGAGGGCCACCTCGTTGGACGCGGGCGGCCGGCTGCGCCACTCCCCCAGTGTTTCCCGTACGGTCTGCGCAACCGCGTGCGCGTGCTGGGCCAGGTCGTCGTCCAAGGCAGCCACTCCCCCGTCCTGAGCACGTCCGGTGACGATGACCGGCCCGTGGATCGGGTACAGGGAGATGCCGCGCCAGGCGCTCGCCAGGGCCCATGCGGTGATGTTCTGCGCGAGCCTGTTCGCGCGTCCGCCTCCTTGGATGTGCAGGATGGCTCGTCGGTGGTACACGCCTTGATCAACCGCGTCGGTCGTTCCGATGTGGTCTTGGATCGCGGAGTGCGCGCCGGTCTCGGGCAGGTCGAGTTCCGTGACGGTGGTGTCGGGGGCAATGCGCAGGGCGCGCATGGTTCCTCCTGTCTCGGTGGCGGGTGCGCAGTGCGCCGACCGCTGTGCGCCCTGGCTGCGCAATGGGCATCGCGGCTGCGCAATGCTGGGCTGACCTGCGCTTTTTCTTGACTGCGCAGCCGTTGGCGCTGGCTGGCTTGCTGTTGCGCAGTGACGAGCAGGGCGAGGCTTCTTACTGCTGTGGCTGCGCGTGGTGGCGGGTCAGTGCCTGCCAGCGCCGTTCGAAGTCGACGGCCTGCTCGGCGATGTAGTCGGCTGTGAGGGGCCGGTTGTGCTGCGCGGTGATCCCGTGGGCTGCGCACTCTTGCGCAATGGCGTCGAGCGACGGGGTTTCGTTGCGCACCCGCTGTTCCGCCCAGAAGTTGTAGACGCGGAACGGCAGGAGGTAGCGGCGCAGGGTGGAGGGGCTGACCGGCTTTCCGCCGCGGCCGGTCATGCCCTTCTTGCTGGCGAGGTAGGCGGAGAGCTGCTCGGCCTTGGGTTCCTCGCCGTGCTCGGTCTGGTACTCGGTCCAGGCGAGGTAGTAGCGGTCGACGGTGGTGAGCGCGGCGGGCTCCCCGGTCGCGTCGTCCTCGCCCGGCGGCTCGTCGATGGGGGCGCTCACCCGGGGGCTGCGCGTCTCCTTGGCAGGGTGCGCGCCCACGCCGGCCGGTGTCTCCGCAGACTCCTCCTCGTTCGGGAGGGGCTCGCCAACGGGTGCCTGCGCGGCGGGCTCGGTGGCTTCCCCGTCGGCGGGCGGCTCTGTCTCGTCGAACTCGCGCTGCCGGAAGGTGGAGACGAAGTACTCCAGGTCTGCGCCTGTGATGGGCTGGCCGTTGCCGCCGGTGATCTGGTCCCGTTCGTAGACGTACGCGGCGAGGGCGTCCGCATCGGGGTACGCCCCGTGCTCCTGCGCGTACGCGAGCCACGCGTTGTAGAAGTAGTCACCCCATCCGTCGTCCGTGTCGCTCGGGGCTTGGGGTTCGGTCCCGTCCCCGGCTGCGGGCATGTGGCGCTGCTTGAGGAGCTGCAGCAGGGGTTCGAGCTGTTCGTCGGACAGTGGCCCGCCAGCCGCGGTGGCGATGCCGTACTGTTCTTGGAGCCACACAGCGAACTGCGAGCTGGTGGGCTCGAATCCGAAGGCGGCGATCCAGTCTTGGTAGGCGTTGGCGAGGTGTTGGGCGTGCCCTTCGTCCGCAAGGCCGTGCGATGGCTCCGAGGGTGCGGTGCGCGGTTGCTCCACCGGCTGGAGTTGGACGCCGCGCACCGGCGCCAGTTCCTTCTCCTGGTTGACGGCGGCCTCGAGTTCGGCGCTCTGCCGCTGAGCCGGAACCGGAGTCCGCTCGACAGTGAACTGAATCGGAAGCTCGTCAATGCCCGCAGCAGCAAGGCCGGCCGGGGCCGTCTCGGCCAGGGGGACGCCGTAGCGGGCTAGGCGGAGCGGCATAAGCGACTCCACCGGGGCCTTGCGGCGCCAGGCGCGGCCGAAACGGGAGCGGAGGCTGGCCTGGTAGACGAGGCGTTCCTGTTCGAGCTTGATGACCTGCTCGTAGGAGCGCAGCTCCCACAGCTTCATGCGGCGCCAAAGCAGGAACGTGGGGATCGGCGAGAGGAGCCAGCGGGTGAGGCGGACGCCCTCCATGTGCTTGTCGGCGGTGATGTCGGCGATCCGGCCGATCGCGTGCCGGGCGGCCTCAACCGCGACGACGAACAGGACCGGGATCACCGCGTGCATGCCCACGCCCAGCGGGTCGGGCCAGGCTGCCGCGCCGTTGAAGGCGATGGTGGCGGCCGTCAGGAGCCAGGCTGTCTGCCGCAGCAGCGGGAAGGGGATGCGGATCCAGGTCAGCAGCAAGTCAAGAGCCAGCAGGACGCAGATGCCGGCGTCGATGCCGATCGGGAAGACGTAGGAGAAGTCCCCGAAGCCCTTCGCGATAGCCAGCTCACGGACAGCCGCGTAGGACCCTGTGAAACCGATGCCGGCGATGATCACAGCGCCGGTGACGACTGTGCCAATCAGGATCCGGTGCGCCCGGGTGAGTACGGGTTGTACGCCGTTCCCTGCCGCCGTCACGTTGTTGCCTCTCCCTTATGTCTCGGCTCGTTGTGCTCAGGTCTCACACTCCCATGTACGAGGCGTGGGTGGGACTGTTCGCGTCGCATGGGCGGTCAATCGGAAGCGAATGGTGATCATCTAGGGGCTTTTCAACCTCTCGTGCCTTCCGGCCTGCCACCAGTCTCCTCGCGACCCAAGGGCGCTTATGTATCAGGTCCTACGTTCCCGGAAGATGCGCAAATGGCCTAGTTAGGGCTCGGTTCTCGGGGGTGATTGCGCCGCAATCACCCCCGAGAACGCTGTACGGGTGTCGGCGGCCGATAAGCTCGCGACCGCGTCAACTCAGCATCCCCACGGAGAAGCCCATGCCTCAGAAACCCGGCCTCAAGCGAGACCTTGCCGCCGAGAGGGCAGCCCGCAAGGCAGCCACCCAACAGGCCCGTCTCGTACCGCAGGGGCTGCCGACCGTGCGTCCCGATCAGCTGATGCCGAGCCCGGAGAACGGGCGCAGGAAGCTGCTGAAGATTGACGAGTTGGCTGACACGCTCCGTACCGACGGGATGAACACCGCTATGACGGTGATCCCGCCGGATGTCTACGTGGAGATCTATCCGCAGCACAAGGAGGTCGTGGAGGCTCGCGTAGCGGATGGAGTGCTGTTCGTCGTCCACCACGGGCATCGGCGTCTAGCCGCAGCGCTGAGGGCCGGCCTTACCGAAGTGCCCATTCTGGTGCGTCGTGAGGTGCCGAGCCTTCGTATCGCGGCCATCCAAGAGAACCTGCAGCGGATGGCCCTCAATCCAATCGAAGAGGCGCTGGAGTTCCAGGAGGCCCTCGACGAGAGGGACGATGCGGGCAAGCAACTGTCCCAGCGGGAACTCGCCAAGCGAGTCGGCTGCTCTCAGACCTACGTGTCGCATCGTGTCGCCCTGCTTCGCCTCGTGCCCGCTCTCCAGCAGGCGACCATCGACCACTGGCTGAAAGAGCAGCAGTTGCTCGACGTCAGCGACGAGGACGGCGCCAGCACACAGGAGCGGCTCCTCCTTCCCGTCCGGGAGGCTGCGACCGTCTTCGCTCGGTTGCGTCCCGATCTTCAGGAGGCCTTCGTACGTGGGGACCTGACCTCAGCGCAGGCCGCTGTCATCAGCAAGGTTCCTGCCGAGCAGCAGGCCATTCCCGTAACCGAGGAAGCCGGTGATTGCGGCGCAATCAATGAGGAGGCAGCCGAGCCTGCGGTGGCGCCTCTTCCGGAGCCCCGAACGAGTGAGCCGTCGGCCACGACTCCGTCTCCGGAAGCTTCTGGTAGGCAGCCTGCAGCCCCCCTTTCCCAACCATCCCTCCCAACTGGCAGCACGTCTGCTGACAGCAAGTCTCCGCAGCCAGATGCCGCTGCAACGCCCGTAGCGACGGATGCCGAGCCGCGTGGTGTGATCGTGGTGCGCAGTGTTGAGGATCTGGCGCTCAACATCATGGAGCTCTTGGAGCCCGATGAGATTGACGAGCTGAAGGCTCTGCTCTCCTCCTGAACAAGTTGCCCAGAGTCGCCCTACCGGTGGAACCCGGTGGGGCGACTAGTTTTTGCGGCGGTGGGCCCTGTAACGTGCGGCCCGGTAGTTGCATGGTCTTCGGGGTCCGTCGCCGAAGCACGGCGCCGGCCTCGAACGGTCTGTGATTGCGGCGCAATCAACACTGGCGCCAGCAGCACCACCACGCGGGATCCGCTGTCAGAAGGTCATGCCGCCCGGTATCAATCCCTTCCATCTGCAGTCGTTGATCACGCGACATAACGCGCACCATCCCCATCCGGGACTGATTGCGCCGCAATCATTCGTGGAGGCTCCCTCATGACTTCGTCCCAAAACCGCGCCGCTGCAACGGCAACCACCAGTCGTATCGCCCGCGTGCTCGCTCTCACGAACCAGAGCGGCGGCGCCGGCAAGACGACCTCGGCCGTGAATATCGGGGCCTGCGCGGCAGATCTCGGTCTCACCACACTGGTGATCGATGCCGACGCGCAGTGCGATGCGTCAGCAGCCGTCGGCTACGACAATCCGGATGACATCCCCAATCAGGCGAACCTCTACGACGTTCTCACCGGGGCAGCCAAGCTCGAGGACGCTGTGGTGCAGGCCATGGCCGGCCCGATCGGTGAAGACGGCACGAAGTCGATTCCCAACCTCTTCGTCGTGCTGGGGTCCAGTTCCCTGGAAGAGGCCGAGCAGTTGCTCGCGCCGAAGACAGGCCGAGAGTTCTGGCTTCGGTCGCAGATCGAAAGGGTCCGGGACACCTACGACCTCATCCTCATTGACTGCCCCGGCAACCTCGGTTTGATCGTCGTGAATGCGATCGTCGCTGCAAGCGAGGTCGTAGCCTGCGTCAAGCCGGGCTGGAAGGAACTCCGCGCCCTGACCCGCATGGAAGCAAAAATCGACGAAATCCGGGACACCTTCTCGGCCATGGGAGCCGCAGCTGAGCTGTCCAACATCCTGATCGTGGACTGCCCGACAACCCGCAACCAGGGCGCCGTGTACGACGACAGTCAGCAGCAGGCAAAGGAAGCCTATGAGGAGCTCGTGCTCCCCACGGTGCGCAGGAGCCCCCGCATCCCCGAGGCGTACGCCGCTCAGAAGGCGCTGCGCTTCTACGACCCCTGCACCGAGAACCCGTCGAAGCTCACCCCTGAAACGGCGATGTCCGCCACTGATGACTACTACCTGGTGACCCAGGCGCTCGGGTTCACTCGCCGGTAAATGATTGCGCCGCAATCAGTCACGCAGCAGTGGGGGGGGGGGGGGGGGGGGGGGGG
>NZ_CBDQZH010000080.1:0-11277 GCF_965341775.1 Streptomyces sp. bgisy159
CGACCGCCTGCTGGCCTGCGGAGAGGGTGTCCCATCGTCGTCCCCAGCACGGGGTGCGGACGGTGCCGCCGGCGCCTCGGTATCCCTTGTCGGCCCAGCACGGGATGTCTGCCTCGGCGAGGGCGTCGACGATGCCGTGTTCGCGAGCCGCGCGGATGTCGATCACGAACCGTTCAGTGTCGGAGATCCGCACCTCCTTGACCCGCATGTTCTGGGCGATCTCGCCGTAGCGGCCCTGGCGGGACAGGGCGGCCTTCACCTCCGGGCTGCCTGAGCGGAGTTTCTCGCCGACGATGTAGGCGTTCTCGCCCTGGCGGAGGTAGCGGCGGTTGCGTTCGCTGGAGAATCCCCGGTCGGTGACCCGCACGATCTTGCTCAGGGTCCAGTCCCGTATGTCGTCCTTGACCTGCCGGATCAGCTTCTGGTCACCGGTGTTGCCGGGCCAGGACCAGACGCGGACCGGGATCCCGTCCCGGGTGACGGCCATGCCGATCACGATCTGCGGCAGGTCGTCGCGGGAGTCCTTCGACTTCCCGAAGGTTCTGAATCCGGCCTGGTCAGGGGCGTCGCCGCTGCCGTCCGGGGCGGTGGGGCATCGTCGGCGGCGGTCAGTAGGCGGCCCTTGTCGTCGCGGGCGGCCGGCTCGTCAGGCTCCTCCAGTTCGAAGTAGGCGCGGTGGTGTCGAAGAACAGCAGGTCGACCTCGAGGTTGAGAAGGTTCGCGACCTCGTCGAACACCCGTTTCTCCAGGTCGTCCTGGACTTCGTGGAGCCAGTCCATCGCCCGGTAGCAGGCGTCGTCGTCGGTGGCCGGCAGGCCGTCGACATGCACGTCGTGCGTGACCCAGTCCGCGGCGGCCAGCTTCGACGACGGGGCCAGGGCCCGGTTCGCGACCATGGAGAACAGCACCCGCTCGGTCACCGACACGTCCCGGCGTCGGCCCCGTTTGGGCTGCCCGACCTGCCCGACGATCCTGTCGATCCTCAGCCGCCGCCAGAGATGATCGAGGACGTAGGTGCCGCCGAACGGGACCGACGAGACGAACTCCAAGTCACCCGCCGCGGTCGACGCCAGTGCCTCGCCCGGTTCCAGCAGCCGCGATAGAGACGCGACCAGGCGCTTCACCGCGTCCCGGTCGAGGTCGTCCTCACGGCCGAACGTGAACAGGACCCTCGGGACCGCCCGGCCCTTCACCGGATCCCACTCGTTGTGGGCCAGGTGCAGGTACCGGACCGTGCCGGACTTGTTCTCCCGCTTCGCCGTCTTCACATACACGACTCCAGAACCTACGGAGCAACTCCAGGTCAGCGCAGGTGAATCCGCAGAATCGCGTCTCTAGGCGATCCCGGCCGCGTGACCAGCCTCCAGCCCACTGACCTGGAGGTGGTGTGCGTGAGCGGGATGCTCGCGCACACCATCGACCTGCTCTCAGTTCCTAGCGAAGAATCCGAGCTCGCTCTTCCCGAGCCCACCGACCACCAAGGCACGGTCAAGGAAGCGATTGTACTCCTCGCACGCCGTCTCAGGAAGCAGCGCGCAGCCGTGACAGGCGGCAAGGTTGCAGGACCCGGGACCTTGGCCCTTGCTCTCGATGCACACCGGGTCCGAGGAGCACCACGCAGCGTGAGCCAGGGCGTTCTCCAGCACTCCCTCCAGTCGGCCGGGCTCGCCCATTCGAACCAGGCCGCCCAAGGTGCCCTCGGAGTCCCCGGCGGCGGTGTAGATGAGTATGCCGGCCATGCCGTCCGGGCCGGGGCTCACGTAGAGGCGCTCCCTGAGTGAGGCCGAGCTGTAGCCGCACTCGTAGGTGAGCTCGTTGATGAGCAGGTGCGCCAGTGTGTGCAGGAGGATGAAGCGCGGCGACAACTCTCGCTTGGTCAGGCCGCGCTGTTCGGCTAGGTCCGAGAAGCGTTGTGTGAGTAGTTCAGCCTGCGCCAGAACTCCCCGACGCTCCTCCCACGCGCCCAGAGACGCCGTGTCGAGTTCCAGGTATATGCCCTCGCCGCTGACAGCGTATGCGGGAAGCCAGTTGCCACCCGGGCGGGCAGGTGTGCGGCGCAGCAGTGCCTTGCGGGACGCGTCATCATAAGGGGACTCCGCGAAAACGCGGTTGAAACCCCATAGCACCCGAGTCTCGCGGAGCTTTTCTACAAGCCTCACGCGGGCGAAGGCGGAGGCAATGCTGGGCGCGTACTGTCCGCGGGGCTCGCGTACAACCAGTTCCTCAGACTCGATCGCACCGCGCAGCGTCTGGTACTCGGTGGCGCGGAATGGAGCTGGGTCCTGCGCGGAGCCGGGCTCCTCTGTCTCTGAGGCTCCGGATTCGGACCGTTGCAGCACGGCCAGTGCGCGGGCGATCTCCTCGTCGCTGAAGTCGTCGAGGAGGAAGGCGTTCCCCTGGGCCGCTTTCCGGAGCATGTGGGCAGGCAAAGCCTCTCCCTTGTCAAGGAAGACTGCTGCCCTCTGCCGGGCCTGTACGATCGCCCCGTCCTGGAGGACAGCGAGCACCTTTGGATCGGCGGTCGACGCGGCCATCTCTGGCACGAATATGGAACTCTTCAGGAGCGAGTAGTAGACGTTCGCGGCGCCGCGCAGGCTGCCGCGGAGAGGACTCCCGCACGGCTCCCCTTCGCGGTCGATCCCTAGCCAGGGCGCCCCGCCGCGGCACAGGTACGCTGGCCCGCCCGGCTCGAGCTCTTCCGAGAGGAACGTGGAAGGGCCGCTCTCGGCACTACTCCTTGTTGATGTGATGCCTTCCAGGCTGCGGGTCGCGTTGCAGGAACAGGACACCCGTTGGGAGGCCAGAGTGCCGCCGCCGGAGGACCGCAGTGAGAGGCTGTGCCCCCGGCAGGAGGGCGTCGCTGACTTATGCGTCCATTCGAACCAGGGGAAGTCCTGGAGGTGCCCTCGCTCACAGATTGCGACGAAGGGCACTTGGGCAAAGAAGGGATTGCGGCCGGAGGACTCATGCTCCTTGCAGGCCGGGCGGTTCTCCTGGTGGAGCCGGTCCTTGGCCAGCTTGCGGCAGCGCGGGCAGAAGCCCCAGGTGGGGAATCGGAGGACCGGGACGGTAAGACCGGTGTTGACCCCATCCTCCGAACGGGTGCGGTAGTCCGGAGGAGAGTAGAGCGCGTCGATACCGAGATGCTGTTCCAGGCGCCACTCGTGGATACGGAACTCTTCCTGGTTGCGGTCGTCTCCACGCGGAAACCAGTGGTCGAGGCCTGCCGTGATGACTGACGTCCCGTCGGACAGCACGTGCATGGCCCCGGGGCCAAACGGGGCGACCATCTGGGAGCGCCGGACCTTGCCGCGGATCATGACTGTCCTTCCTGGATCGCGTACTCCGAGGTGACTTCGATCTGGCACTCGGCGTCGACGCCGCGCATGGAGGAGGGGATCGCCCAGGTCATACTCTGGGCCTGCTCGTCCGCGTACTGGCCAAGGGGGCGCAGGAGCTGGTCGCTGCTGACCATGGGCCCGAAGTCGCCCCAGTGCCCGGGCTGCCACGCCTCCCACTCCTTGCGCATCCTGTCCAGGATGTCGGCTGTGCGGTCGGCTTCTTCGGAGTCGCAGAAGTCGACCCGGTCGAGGAGAAGCTTTCTGGCAGCTTCCCAGCCCTCGGCGGGGAACGGCTGAGGCTCAAGCGCCTCCGGTCCGGTCTGCCGGATGTAGGCAACCGCGACTGCGCGCAGGGCCCGGTCCAGGGCGGGCGGGGCGAACGGGGTGGAGCTGGTCGGTTCGACCTGCGCGTACAGGCGTTCGTGGTAGCTGCGGAAGCGCTCGAAGTGGCTGCGGTCTCGGGGTTTACCGGCCCCGTACAGGGTGACGACCAGTCCGGGAATGCGTCGTCCTACGCGACCGGTGACCTGGATGTACTGAGAGGTGCTCTTGGGCTGGCCGACAACGGCCATGAGTGAGAGACGGGGGATGTCGATGCCGACCTCAATCAGGCTGGAGGCCAGGCAGGCGTCTACGGCCCGCTGTTCGTCCGTGAGCTGCCGCTCGAGCTTCTGGATGGCTTCGGGGATCTGGTCCTGCCGGAGGCGGCTGGTCATCTCCTCGACCCAGTTGAGGTAGCGCATCCCGGTGCGGTCCGTCTCTGAGCGGTTGTTGATGGTCCTCAGGTAGTCGGGGATGTCGGACTGCATGAGCGACAGCGAGTTACCGAGCTCACGGAGGCTGTTGAAGAAGGCGAGCAGCGTCCACCAGGGATCGCGGAGGCCTTCGGGAAGGTCCTTGGCGGCCTGGAGCAGGGCGGCGAACGTGCGGACTTGTGTGGTCTGCATGGAGCCGAGGGCAGGAGCGTGCACGCCGATGTAGCGCCGCCCCGGCTTGAGTGTGCCGGTCTCCGGATCCCGGTCGTAGACGGCGAAGAAGGAGTCGGAGGCGTCGATGCCGTGCGGCGGGAAAAGGTGTACCTGATCACGGCCGTAAAGGGCCTTGACCTGCTCCTCGTGCCGCCGGATCGTCGCGGTGGAGGCGACGATCTTGGGGAGAATGCGCGTGCCGTCTCGCCGGTCGGTGCACAGTTCTTCGATGACGCCCTCGTAGAGGCCCGTGAGGGAGCCGAGCGGGCCGGCGATGAGGTGCAGCTCGTCCTGGATGATCAGGGAGGGGGGCGAGTAGGCCCGGGAGCCGTCCGAGCCGAGGCCGTCGGCTCCGAAGCCGAACAAGGCCCGTGCTTTGGGCCGCCAGGCAACAAGGGCGAACTTGTCCACCGTTCCGATCACGAGTGTCGGCCGGTGCTCGTAGAGGTCATCGTCAACCACGTAGACGGGCAGTGGCGAATCTTCCGTGGAGAAGCGGCACTCATTGTCCGGGCAGATGAAGCGCACGGTTCCGCGGTACTCCGTGTACCCGGCTACGGGTGTACGGGCCGCTGCTCCGGTGCGCCGACCGGTCCTACGGCGGCGCTGCGCGGGCGCGGTGTCTTCCTCCTGGCTGGGGACGGGGCCCATCTGAGCTGAGCACCAGGGACAGCGCAGCAGCAGGAACGGGTTCTCCTGCTCTCCGCGGTGGAGCCTGCCAAGTGCTGATTTCGCATCCGCGCGTCGGTTGGGAGTGGTCTCGCCACCCACCCAGATCCCGATCGAGAAGGGGACCGTTCCGAGGTCTGGCGTGTCTGCGCGCAGCTCCTCAAGCGCGCAGACGAGAGCGGCGGCGCGCAGGAATTGCTGAGCGGTCAGCAGACGCAGCGTATAGCGCATGAGGACGGTGACACTCGTGTCACTGGGATTGCGCAGACGACGGAGCAGCATCGTGAAGGCAGACAGTCCGAGGTAGGCCTCAGTCTTGCCACCGCCGGTGGGGAAGTAGATGAGGTCAACAACCTCACGGTCGCCATGGAGGGGATCGGCACTTGAGGGGACGGCGGCCAGGAGGAACGCGATCTGGAAGGCACGCCAGTTCCCCTTGCCCTTGCGGCGGGCCTCGTTCTCATCCGGCTGGAGCCCCTCCACCTGGAACCGCCCGTCGACGGACTGCGTCGGACGCAGATCGGCCCCGGAGCGTAGCTGCTGGCGCAGCATGGCACGGTTTGCCATCCGGAAGGCACGGCCCAGGTCGCTCCGGGCGTCACGGACCAGTTCGAGCCCTTCTCGCATCCGGCCCAGAGCCTTGCGGCAGCCTTCTATGTGCTGCGCGGCGGTCGGCCGGAACCGCTCGTCGAGGCCGGCAGCCTTCTCTTCGAGTCCCTCAATCCACTCCGCGTACGCGCCGACAACCTGCTCCAGGCGCTCAGGACCGCCAGGGCTGTCCCCAGAGAGCTGCTCCATAGAGACAGTGAGCGGGCTGCCGTTCTGCCGGATGTCGGGGGTGATGCTGGGTGCCTCGTACCAAGGCAGAGGGTCGGCCTTGGCCCAGGCGGCCCGGCCCCCTGCGGGGTCGGCCCAGTCCGCAGCACAGCCATGCCCCACGGCAAAGGTCCGTGCTTCCCGGTAGAGCAGATTGAACGAGGCGTCGTCCGGGTGCCTCTCGGCTTCGGCAGCCTCCGGGTAGGGGGCGAGCCATCCGCCCTGCGGCTCGACGGTCATCTCGGCCTGGAACAGGCTCACAGCATCGAGTGGCTGGGTTCCGGGGACCGTCCGGTTGACGAGGGCGACTGTGATCAGCCTGCCGTCCTCGTGGCTGCGCACGTTGACGATCAGCTCCAGGTCCAGCCCGTCAATGCCGCGCGAGTCGTCCGCGTCCGGCTGCGGCTTCCGCAGGACGCGATTGGCCGTGGCGATCTCGTCCGCAGACAGCTTCCAGACCGCCGTAACGGGGCTGCGTACCCACCACCGCCGCGCTTCGCCCGCCACAAGCACGTTCTGGCGCCGGTAGCGGCCTCCTGTGAAGACGATGCGGAGAGCCGTACCGCTCCCGCCCGCCAGCATGAACGACAGGCCCATGGTGCTGGGACGTCGGTCGTTCGCGCCGGCGAGGTCGAAGTCGTCGTCCTCAGGCGGCGCGCCGACCGTGCGCTGCGCAGCTTCCTGCAGGCCCTCGAAGACTTTTCCGTCGAGCTCACCGTCCACGAGACCGGCGACGACCGTGCGATCCTCGTCCGCGGGCTGATCAGTGCCCTCGGCGGGGTACAGGACGCCGACGCCGTACCGCACCAGCGGGGCCCGGTCGAGGATCTCCTCTCCGGACCCGGGGTCCACCCATGGGCCGCGGGCTTCCTCCCAGTTGCCGAACTGTTCCCGGTCGAGGGACTTGCCGGCTGGCGCAGGGCCAAGTAGCTCGGCCCTCAGGGCGTCGATAACGTCCTCACGCGGACCGAGGTGGTCGCTGATGGTCATGCTGCCTTCTCCTTGAAGACCTGCTGGCGGAAGCCGGGGCGTGCGTTCTGGGACATCAGCACCGTGAGTTCGTCCCTGGCGCGGGAGGCGCCCACATAGAAGAGCGTCTGTTCACGCGCCGACCCGAAGGAGGCGATATCAGTGAGGATGACCGCTGGGGAATCCAGGCCCTTGAACGCGTGCACTGTCCCGTACCGCACCGCTCCCGGCCGCGGGGAGCCGAAGGGCACGAGCCGGTTCCGCCAACGGGGGTCCTGGCAGCTGCCGGCCGCGCTCTGGTCATTACGCAGCGGTGACAGGACGACGATGTCCTCGGGCCGGAACCCTTCGCGAGTGAGCTGGGTGAGCCTGTCCGCCAGTAGCCGCTGCTGTTCCTTACTGTCCGTCCACCACAGGTGCTCTGCGGTCCGGTCGTTGGAGGGCCGCAGCGTTCCGGCGTAGCCCGGGTCGAGGTCGGACGTCGCTTCCACGTAGAAGGTGATGTCGGGGACGCTCCTGCAGTTGTGACGCAGTATGAATACCGCTGGCTCGCCCGCTGTCCGCCCGTGGAGGGCTTCCATTCCTTCACCGCCGGAGTCATAAAGGGCCTGGCGCGTGAAGTCACCGAAGGCCAACCACTGACCGCTAGACAAACCTCCGCGCAAGGAGGAGTCGAGGACGTTGAGGTAGGACTCGCGCATCAGGTCCTGTGCCTCGTCGATGACCAGCACATCGAACGGCGGGCCGTCGCGCTCCAACAGGGCTTCCAGAGCGAGGTCGGGAAGCTCCTCGGTGAAGAACCCGTCGTCTCCGCTTGCCGCAGGGCGTGCAGCGGGAACCAGTCCCGCCATGTAGGAGTGCAGGTGAGCAGCCGTGATCCCCTCCACCCCGGCGGTCTCTTCTTTGAGCCAGCGGCCCAGCTGCCGGTTGAAACAGCACAGCAAGACCCTCAGACCACTTCCGGCGAACCGCCGCGCCGCTTCCACGGCAACGAAAGTCTTGCCTGTTCCTGCGGCGCCGCGGACCAGGCACCGCCGGTTGGCGGCGATCATGTCAAGCACCTCGTACTGCTGCTTCGTGAAGGTCTGGGTCTCCCGCTCCATCCGCTGCCGCCGCAGCTTGGGAGGTTCGGCAAACTCGAATGAGGGCCGCAGCGCCTCCAGGATCCGGTCGGTCTGGCCGGCGTCGGGAGCGGCGGATGCCGGGTTGAACCAGCCTGCTGTGGGAGTCGAGGCGAGGTGCGCGCGGTGGGCGTCCAGTCCCCCGATGATCAGAGCAGAAACGGGACGGCTGTGCAGGGCCACTGTGTCGATGGCCTGCCATGAGTGCCACTCCATGGGGCCTGACACCGCGAACCGGCTGTGTGTGAACAACACCGCGGAGGTCATCGGCACGGCTCCCAGCCCACCGCCGTGGCCTATGAGCTTTTCCTTGACCGCATGCATGGCCTCATCGGCCTGTTGGAATGGGCTCCTCAGGGTTGGTGGCTGTCTGCCCAGCCGCCACTCGCCACTCGGGAGGCGCCTGACCTGCAGATGGGCCTTCACCTCCAGGAGTAGGATTCCCTTCCCGGGCACGATAATGACGAAATCAGCCTCACCCTGGATCTGCCGCGGGTGGTTGGCGATCCCCAGCGAATGCAGCACCACCCAACCTTCCGTGCCAGGGTCATCGCGGAGCCGCTGGAATACCTCTTTCTCCCCGGGACTTGGGGTGACTTCCGGATCGAAGGCCGACGGAATCATGCGCGCCATCAGGACACCTCCGAAGTGCGGAGCCGACAGAGATAATGCGGGGGAACGCACAGCTGTCCGGGGAGAACGGCGTCGACCAGAGCCACCCGCGCGCCCGAGTCCGTATCGTCCAAGGGGATCTCGCACCAGCGGTCCACCCAGAGCCGCTGCCACAAATCCCCGGAGACAGCACGCTGCACAGCCTCGGCGTAACCCCGCCCGGCACTGCGGTGCGCATGGTCGATTCGGCCGAGGGCAGCCCAGACGTCCTGTGCCTCCCCCCGGCGGCCCAGGTAGGCCATGACAACAGCGAAGTCATCTCTACGCCGCGTTCTGATGCACCAAGAGCTCGTCCAGTAGTCCAGGTTGGTGGTCACCGCGCCGCGCGCCACCAAGTCCTTCGCAACACCCCGACGACCATCTGGGTGATGGGCAATACGATCGCACAGCTGCGTTTTCCACCCCTGTTGTAGCGCCCGCAGCATGGGTGCGTCGTCGCCCAAGACGACGTCGGCCCGCTCGATCAGGCTCTGATAGTAGGAGCTACCGCGAAGTACGACGTAGTCGCCGACCGAAATCGAGGCCCCGTCGACGGCCTCGACAGAGGGCTCATCATCGGGACCCGACTCAACCAACAGGATCTTGTGAACGCTGGATTCCACGGGCAGCAGGACATACGAGCCGTCGGCGAGCAGAGCCGCACGGGCCTCCACCCCCTCGTGACCGCCTGAAGTACCGTCCCGCAGAGCTTCAATGGGCAGTCCTGCGACAGCATCCTGCGCTAGGGAAGCGACATCGAGATCCGTCAGCAGGGACTCTGCCGTCTCAGGCGTCCTATCACCCGTGAGCTCGGACGGTGCTCCGACTGTCCTCGTGTCGCGGCGGCGTACGCGCGTTGGCATGGTGCCGCGCAGCACAGGTCCCTCGTCGAACAGCGGCTGTACGTCCAGCGGCTCACGGTAGAAGTCATAGTGGACCAGTCCAAGCCTCGCCGCCCGGGGAGCATTCAGCACACCCGGCGGAAGCCAGCCGACCGGTCCCACGACCGCGGCCGAGTCATACACCTCAGCCCCCAACAGGTCACTGACCAGGCCAATCTCCACTGGATAGTGGATCACGCCGAACGCGCGGACAACGGCGTCCTGGTAGAACCGGTTGGTCACCACTACAAGCGGCGTGCCCTTGCGGCCAGACGACAGGAACGCCATAACCCCGGCCATTAGGGGATTGGAGGAGTCCGCTCCCAGGCGAGTCAAGGCCTGCGCGACGGCAGACAGCTGGCGCACCAGGTCGGCATCCGCAGCCTGCCGCAGACGAGCGCTAATTCCCGCCAAACTGTGCGCCGTCTCCTGAAGCTTGAGCTGCAAGCTATTGAGGGGCACCGGCACGGTACCGAGGAGCCACCGGACCCGCCGGATCTCGACGCAAGCCTGCCTCCACAGGTCAGAGCTTTCCAACTCCCCTACTGCACGCAGAAACTGGGAAGCCACCCGCATGAACGAGTGCACTCCTGAGTGGTGTACAGGCTGCTCCTCGATAGCGCAGCCCGCATGCTGGTAGACCTTGTCTACCTCCCACAAACTCATCGTGCCGCCCCCCTGCTCTTCCATGCCAGCAGTTCAACTCCCGGAGGAATACGGCTGCCGAGGTCTCTGGGCACGTCGACGTCGGCCATGCTGCGCCATCGGTTTTCGTAGAGCCCGTCCGCAGCGGCCAGTGCTGACGGGCTGGTGCGCTCGACCACAGCCACCGTCACGCCCGCGAGGCCGGCTCCAAGCCACCGCCGAACCGTTGCCGCGCCATCGAGCACTGCCACAGCCGGCTGGCAGGATCGCACCGCATCGCGGTACTTATCCGGGTCACCCCGGCTCGACAGCACCACACTGCGATAGTGGGATCCAGGCGAGCGGACTGCGCGCAGACGCAGGAGCTCCTGCAGGGGCAATGCCGGTCCTCCGGCTGCCCCGATGACGAGCTGGGCCTCAGCCAGGACCGTGTTCCTTACCCCTACCACAACGCTGTGCAGCGAGCAGCGTCCGTAGAAGTCGGCCATCTGTCCGGCCAACAGCTTCTCCGCGCCGACGGGTATTGCAAGCTCTTCGCTGAAACGGTTGCTACCCCTGTAGTCCTCCGGCAGGTCTGGCCAGCGAAGCAGTTGGAGCCGGTAGTCGTCTGCCGGAAACCACGAAATCGGTCCAGGACGCCGACCAGGACTCTTGCTGCCTGCGAGTTCGTAGACCCGCCCATGATGGTTCTGAATCGCCCCGCCGAACACTCCCGTGTACACGCGCCGCCCCTGCCCGGGACCCTTGACCGGGATGACTCGAACGCAGTTGCCGACAGGCAGGCATTCGGCCTGCTCGAAGTTCTGCTCCGACTCCGCAGGGGCCACTTCCGCCTGGGACGCCCGGTTCACAACCCCATAGGTCAGCAGCACCGCGAGGTAGTCACGCGTCGGAACGGACAGCGCCACTATCGCGTTTGAGCTGTCCTTGTGCAGGCCTGCCGCCCAATACCCGACCTCCGAGAACCACGCCGCCCACTCAGGCAGCCTCTGCCATCTGTCGCCGACCAGTGTGGACGCGCCCCGGAGCGATGTCTTGCCTCTTGCCACTGCCAAGCCCCCACCAAGAGAACATCCCTCAGCACCGCCATCGAAGAGGTCCCCACCCCTGGCAGTGCGTGGATCCTACAACATCTTCACGATTTGACGACCCCTGCTTCACTCTTTGAGGTGACGGGTGACAGGGAGGGAACAGTCCCTGCAGACATGACTGGTAA
>NZ_CBDQZH010000081.1:0-9844 GCF_965341775.1 Streptomyces sp. bgisy159
AGCGGCTGGGGGCGCCCGCGTACGGGGGCCGTGGCGGCCGGGGCCGCGACGGCCGGGGCCCTGACAGCCGGGCGCCCCCTGCCGCCCGTGCTCAGCCGGTGGTCCCCGAGAGCGCCCCGTGGAGGAAGACCTCCACCAGCTCCCGTGGGGTCAGGTCGGGCTCGTCCTCCGTGCGCGGCTGGGTGAAGAGCAGCCCGAAGAAGAGGGCCGCGATCTGCTCCGGAGGCCGGCGCAGGGCCGCCCTGTCCGGCTCCAGCAGCTCCGCGAGGGCGGTGCGGAGGCGGGTCGTCGACTCATGGCGGCCCGCCCCGCGGACCGTGCCGGGGTGCTTGCCGCCGCGATGCCCGAGCGAGCCCACGACCGCGCCCATCCTGGACAGATGCGCCTGCAGCGCCTCGGCCGCCTCCGTGAGCCGGTCGGGCAGCGGCTGGGACACGTCGATCGCGTCGAGCTCGCGGATCGCGTGGTCGGGGGAGAGTGCCTCGGCCACGCAGGCCTGCACCAGTTCGTCCTTGTCGGAGAAGACCCGGAAGATCGTGCCCTCGCCGATGCCGGCGGCGCGGGCGATCTTCGCGGTGGTCACCGCGGAGCCGTACTCCGCGATCAGCGGGATCGCGGTCTGGATGATCATCTTGCGTCGCTGCTCCGGCGACATTCCCGGAGCGCGGCGGCGGGTCGGCTGGTTCTCGGGAGAGTTGGTCATGAGCACAAGGCTACGGAGTGAGTACTCACTCCGTCAATGGGGTAGGGGAGTCGGCATGGCGGCCGCCGCTCCGGCCCCGGCGACGAGGGGGGAACGGTTGTCCGTGCGAACTCTGGTTCAGGTGGTGGGAGGGGCGCCGTTCGACCGGATGTACTGGGCGACGTCACGCAGCTTGACGTTGTGGTGCTGGGACAAGCGGCGGAGCGCACCGAACGCGTCGTCCTCGCTGAGGTGATGGCGTTCCATGAGGATGCCCATGGCCTCGCCGATGGCGTGCCGCGTCTCCATCGCGTGCTGGAGCTGGTCGATGGTGCGGGCGCTGGACAGCGCCACCGCGGCATGCGAGGCCAGCAGCCAGCCGGCCGTCTCGATCTCCTGGGTGAAGGCTCCGGGGCGGCGGGCGTAGAGGTTGAGCGCCCCGAAGTCCTCCCGCTCTGTGTACAGCAGGATGCCGGTCATGCTGCCGATGCCGAGCGCGCGGGCCGCCTGGGCGTAGCGCGGCCAGGTGGTCTGCGGCTGGGTCATGTCAGCGATGCGGAAGGTGCGCTCGCCGCCGTTCTGCCGGGCGAGATCGAAGCAGGGGCCCTCGCCCAGCTCGCCCTGGGCCCGGTCGGACTCCTCGACGTTCTTCCCGCTGGCGGCCAGCGTCATCGCCCGGCCCTTGCGCACCGCCAGGACACCGGCCGCGTCGCAGCCGGCCACCAGCTTCACGGCGGACGCCACGATGTTGTCCAGCGTCGCCTGGACCGATTCGCCGGCCAGCAGCTCACGCGCGAGAACGGCCATCTGCTCGGCGTACTCCCGCCAGTCCATCGCCCACCCGCCTCCCCAGCCCCGTGACCGTCGCCCGATGTCCTCACCCTATCCCCGCCGACAACTCCACGCCCGGCCCGCCGGAAAGCGCCCCCCGCGGGGCGCCGCGGAGGACCCACGCCGGGCCGGGGCGGCGGGGCGGCGGGGCGGTCCGGGCGGGTGCCGCCGCCCGCCGCCGGCGACGCCCCGCCCGCACCAGTGAGCCTCGCGGCCGGGACCACTCATGGATCTCCACCGCGTCCCCCTCGCCTCACCGGCGCGGCCACGGCCGTCGTGCCGACTGCATCCGTGCCGCCCGGTGTCGGTGTGCCGGCAGTAGGACAGAGCACTCGCCCGGCGCAGCCGTTTCGCGCCCTCGCGCTGCCGGCCCGGCCCGGCCTGCCGTTCGCGCCGCCCGAACGCCCCGCGGACAGCGAGATCGCCGACGTGGGACGTGGGACGTGGGACGTGCGTGGCACGCCTGCGGCCGAAGGGGACGTGTCAGGCCGGGCAGGTGATCTACCGGCGCTCAGACGTACTCGCAGTCGATCGTGGGATCCGAGGGGCTGTCGACCGGGGCGCCGGGCACCGGGTGGTTGTTGGAACCGCCGCTCGCGTAGACCGCGGATATCCAGCCCAGGGTCCTGCCCGGCGTGATGATCTGCACCCAGTAGGTGTTGGTGTAGCGGCCGTCGGTGACGCGCCCGCGCTCGCCGGCGTCCCACTGGCAGTACGCCTTGACCCGTACGCGCGTCAGCCGTTCGGTGGTGGCGAGGTCGCACGTCGTGCTCTGGCAGGTGCGTACGCGCACGTCGCTCGCCCACACGTAGACCGAACCGCTCGGCGGGTGGGCGGCCGCCGGCTGGGCGACCACGAGGAGGATCGAGGCGACGGCCAGGAAGATCCCGGCGAGGGGGCGCAGCACTCCGAAGGCCGAGCGGCGTCGGAATGCGCCCGGGTACCGGCTGCCGTCCGCGTGCGCGGGCGTCTTCGTCATGGTGGAGTCCTCTCCCGGCGGGTGATGTGCGGGCGGGCGGGTGCCGCGCCCTCGTCCGGGGGACGGGAGACGGGAGACGGTCGTATGAGCGGGTCTCAGGAGTCCGTCGGGGCGGGTGGGTCCAGCGGTTCCCGGGCCTCGCGGCTGCCGAACTCGACGAAGACGCGCTGTGCTTCCCGTGCCAGCCGATGCCCCGTCGCGGCCGATCCCCCGGCGAACTCGGCGCGGGCGAGGTCGCGCAGGGTGCGGGCCCGCCACAAGGGCAGTGCCAGTTTCTCCCACAGGCCGAGGGCCTCGCGCAGGGGCTCCACCGCTCCGTTCCCGTCACGCACGGCGAGATGCCACTCGCCGATCGTCCGCAGGACGAGCGCCTCACCGAACAGGTCCTGGCGTTCCCGGGTGATCTCCAGACACCGGTCGAGGCGCTGCCGGGCCTCGGCCGTCCGGCCCTGCCGGAACTCCACCTTGGCCAGGGACTGGCTCGCGTACATGATGCCGAAGGTGTCGTCGGTCTCCTGGAAGAGGGCGAGGGACCGGCGCAGCAGCGCCTCCGCGCCCGGCAGGTCCCCGCGCGCCCGGTGGCACAGGCCCAGAGCGCGCACCGCGAGCGCTTCGCCGTGGCGGTCCCCGGCGCCGACGTACAGGTCGCGGGCGTCCGAGAGGGCGTCCCACGCGTCCTCGTGGCGGCCCACGTCGCGGTGCACGCATCCGATGCCGTACAGCGCGTGCGCCCGGGGGACGTCGTCCTCCGGCTCCCGGTAGTGCTGGAGCGCGGCCGTCAGCAGGGTCAGCGCCTCGGTGAAGCGGGCCTGCTCGCGGCGGGCGGTGCCCATGCCGGCGAGCGCCTCGGCCCGTCCGCGCCGCACGTCCCGCTCCTCGAACAGCCGGAGCGCCGAGGCGAAGAAGGCGTGGGCATCGTCGAACCGGTCCTGTTCCAGCCGCAGATGGCCCAGACCGTTCAGCAGCCAGGCCTCGCCCTCCAGGTCCCCGCCCCGGCGGACCGCCGTCAGGGCCACCTCGTGGGAACGGGACCAGGCGTCGAACCGGTTGTAGAGCGCGGCGGACGCGGCCATCAGGGCGGCGGCGAGTTCCCGCGCGGCGGAGAACATGCCGAGTTCGGCGCAGTGGGTGACGGCGGCGAGCAGGCACCGGTACTCGGCCGCGAACCACGCGGCCGGCTCCTGCGCGCCCGGCTCCCGCGCCGCCGGCTCCCGCGCCGCCAGCTCCCGCGCCGCCGGCTCGCGCGCCGCCGGGTCCGGTGCCTCGTCCGGCGCGGGGGAGGACGCATCGGCGGGGGCGGGGGCGGGGGCGGGAGCGGAGTCCGGGGGCGGCCGGTCCGCGTCCCCTCCGGCACGGTCGGCAGTGACCCGCAGAAGCCGCGCCGCGCCGCCCGGACCGCGGGCCGCCGCGGCGCGCGCCATGTCGAGCCAGCGGTCGACCAGCCGCCGTACCGCCGTCTCGAGCTCGTGCCGGTTCTCGTCGGCCAGACAGCGCTCCCGGGCGTGTTCGCGTGCCAGGTCGTGGATGCGGTAGCGGGTGCGGCCGGTCTCGTCGGTGCGGACGACCTCCACGAAGTGGCAGTCCACGAGGCGTTCCACCGCGTCCTCCGCCTCGCTCCCGGTCACGTCGAGGAGTGGCCCGGCCACCCAGGCGGCGAAGTCGGGCAGATCCATCAGGGCCAGCCGGCGCAGGGCGCGCTGCTCCTGCGGGTCGAGGTCGGCGTACCCGAGTCCGAGGCTCGCGCGCACCTCCAGATCGCCCGCCTGGAGCTCGTCCAGGCGGCGCCGTTCGTCCCGGAGCCGGGCCGCCAGCCGGGCCGGCGTCCAGTGCGGGCGGGCGGCCAGCCGGGCGCCGGCCACCCGGACGGCGAGCGGCAGCCGGCCGCACAGCGCGACGATCTCGGCAGCCCGGTCCGCTTCGAGGCGGGGGCGGGCCGAGCCGGCGACGCGGGCCAGCAGTTCCAGCGCCTCGGACTGCGGGGGCACCCCCAGGTCGAGGTGGACGGCGCCTTCCAGGGCGACGAGCCGACGGCGGCAGGTGATCAGTACGGCCGAGCCGCCCCCGGGCGGGAGCAGGGGGCGCAGCAGCGCCTCGCTGACAGCGTTGTCCAGCACGAGCAGTATCCGGCGGCGGGCGATGTGCGTGCGGTACAGGCCGAGGAGGTCCTCCTCGTCGCGGGCCGGGGACTCGGGGTCGACGCCGAGCGCGCGCAGCAGCCGGGCCAGGGCGTCCGCGGTCCGCACCGGCTCGGAGTCCGAGGCACGCAGGTCCAGGAACAGCTGTCCGTCGGGGAAGAGGGCGGCGGTGCGGTGGCCCACATGGACGGCCAGCGCCGTCTTGCCGGTGCCGGACCGGCCGGAGAGCACGGCGACGGGCGGTGCGGTGCGCCGTGGGTCGCCGGCTTGCTCCAGCAGGGCGGTCGCCCAGCCGATCTGTTCGGCGCGGCCGATGAAGTCCGCGACGTCGGGCGGGAGCTGGGAGGGGATGAGGGGGCGGGGGCCGTCGGCGGGCGGCAGCCGCGGGCCGGGGAGCGGCCCGGCCGCGGTCTTCCCGGCGGGCGTCGGCGCCGCTGACCGGGGGCTCGCGCCGCTCGCGGCGGACCCGGTCGTACTCCCGGCGGTCGCCGGCTCGCGGCGCTCCGGCGCCCCCAGGACCGACGTGTCCGCCCGGAGCAGGGCCCGGTGCAGCGACTGGAGTTCCGGCCCCGGATCGACGCCCAGCTCGGTACGGAGCAGACGGCGGCCCTCGTCGTAGCAGCGCAGCGCGTCGGCCGCGCGCCCGGCCCGGAACAGGGCCGTCATCAGCTGGCCGCGCGGGTGTTCGCGGAGTGGGTGGGCGGCGACGTGCGCGACGAGTTCGGCGACGAGGTCCGTACGGCGGGCGAGACCCAGTTCGGCGGCGAAGCGGAGTTCCTGCGCCTCCAGGCGCAGTTCGGTCAGCCGCATGGCCTCGACCCGGGCGAAGCTCTGGTGGAGGCCTTCGAGGGCGTCCTGGCCGCGCCACAGGCGCAACGCCCTCTCCAGCATCTCGACGGCTTCCTCGGCCCGGCCGTCGCGGGCCGCTTCCCGGCCGGCGGTGAACGCCTCCTCGAAGCGCCGGGCGTCCACGGCGGAGGCGGGGAACTCGGCGACGTAGCCCGGAGGACGGGTGAGGATGACGTCGCCGCCGGCGAGGCCGGCCAGCGCGCGGCGCAGTCCGGAGACGTGGGTGGCGACGAGGGCGCGGGCGGTGGCGGGCGGGTCGTCCTCCCAGATCAGGTCGACGAGGCTCGCGGCCGACAGGACATCGCCGAGACGCACCACGAGGGCGGCGAGTATCGCTGTCGGTTTCGCACCGTTCAGCGGAATCCGCCGGCCCTCGCTCCACGCTTCGACCGGGCCCAGAAGGCGAATGTCCACCGCGTCCCCCGATGTGGCGTTCCCGCAAGTCGGGGACAACATACCGGCATCCGCGGGCAGGCACGCCGGAGTGCGCGCCGCCCTTTTTCACGCGGCGGCACGGTGGCATCGACAATGGCTGGATGTCACTGGGTTTCCGGTGAGAATTCCCTCCATTTCGTGGCGGAGACTGTCCGACTTCCGCCGGGGGGACGCGGCCGGGCGTGTCCCCGTATGAGTGAACCCGCTCTCGGTGGAGAACTGCCCGCGCCGCGCAGCCGTCCGTCCCCCGGGCGGCCGTCCCCCGGGCCGCCGTGCCACCCGTTTCCGAGCAGGGCTGCAGAAGGGACCGCGGAATCTGCTGCAAAGGCGCTGCAGAGGATCTGCAGCGTTCCTGCAGAGCCGGCCGCCACGCTGTTCGTGTGACGGACATCATCCTGCTCTCGGACCACCGTGTGGCCGGCACGCCGGTCGCCGACGACGGCGAACCCCTGTCAGACGCAAGGGAGTTGCCCGCGCTGCGGGTCGACAGGCGCAAGGCCGACGCGGACGGCTCCTACGCACACGTACGGGCCGACGTCCTGCGCCGGCTCCTGGTGGCGCAGGACGCCCTGCCTGCCGGCGTCCACCTGCTCATGGTGGAGGGGTTCCGGCCGCCCGAACTCCAGCGGCGCTACTTCGACGAGTACGCGGCCACGCTGCGCGCCGCGCACCCGGACACCGGCCCGGACCGGATCCGCGAGCTGGCCAGCGCGTACATCTCGCCGCCGGAGGTGGCACCGCACGTCAGCGGCGGAGCGGTGGACCTGACGCTGTGCACGGGGGACGGAACGGAACTCGCCCTCGGCACCGAGGTCAACGCCACCCCGGAGAAGAGCGGGGGCCGGTGCCGCACCGCGGCGCCCGGTCTCGACGCCGAGGCCCGGGCCAACCGGGCGGTCCTGGCACGGGCGATGACCGCCGCGGGGTTCGTCAACTACCCCACCGAGTGGTGGCACTGGTCGTACGGGGACCGCTACTGGGCGCTGCTGACCGCGGCGCCGGCGGCCAGGTACGGCCCCGCGCACCCTCCGCGCCACAGCGCGGCGAAGGACGCGGACCCGACCGCAGTCTGAGATCCAGCCCAACCGGGGGAACACCATGGAGAGCACCTGCGCAGCGACCCTGACCAAGTCGCCCGCGACCACCGAACGCCCGTTCACCGAGCCCGCATTCGCCGAGCGCACACCCACCAAGCGCACCTCGACCGATCCCGTCCGCGCCGAGTCCGCCCGCGCGGAGCCCGCGCCCGCCGAGCCCGTCCGCGCCGAGTCCGCCCGCGCGGAGCCCGCGCCCGCCGATCCCGTCCGCGCCGATCCCGTGCCCGGCGACCACATGACCGCCGCCGAGTTCGACGCGGCGTTCACCGCCGTGATGCCGAGGCTGCGCCGCCGACTGCTGGCCCTCACCGGCAATCCGCACGACGCCGACGACCTCGTGCAGGAGACCTACCTCAGGCTGTCCCGCCGGGCACGCGCCCACACCCTGGCACGGCAGCAGCAGCCGTACGCCTACGCCTGCGCGGCGGCGCTGAACCTGTTGCGCGACTTGTGGCGGCACCCCTCCCGTCAGGAACGCTGCACCGACCGGCTGCCCGAGGCGAGCTGGGACGGCGGCTTCGCGCGCCGGGAGGCCGAGGCGGTGACGACCGCGCTGCTGCGCGGGTTGTCCGCCAAGGAGGCGGCCGCCGTGATCCTCGTCGACCTCGAGGACCTGACCCACGACATGGCGGGAGAGCGGCTCGGCGCCCACCGCGGCACCGTACAGCGCAACCGGCTGCGCGGACTGGCGAAGATCCGCGCCGCTCTCGACGCATACGAACCGGCCCGCGCTCCCGTCTCCTCCGTGAAGACCGACGGCCCCGCGCGGCCCGGTCCCACACCTTGAGGACCGACCGCCCGGAGCAGTCCCGCCGACCGCCCGGCCCCGTCCGGCCCCGTCCGGCCGACGGCCCGGCGCGGACGGCCGGTCCGTCCGTCCGCATCCGCCCACCGACTCACCCGCACAGCGCACGAACCACCCAGGGGGAACCCCATGCGTCGCACGCACCGCACCGTGGCAGCCGCCGGAGGACTGCTGCTCGCCACCACGTTGACCTGCACCGGTACGGCGATGGCCGGAACCGTGACACCGGCCGCCGTGAAGACCGCGGCGGCCGCCGACTGCCGCGCTCTGGCGAGCGCGCCCGCCGAGGCGCGGGCGATCGTCGACGCCGCCTGCTCGCAGATCGGCGTGCCCTACTCGTGGGGCGGCGGCTCGATCCACGGGCCGACCTACGGCCAGGACTACCCCGGCGGCGGCCCCGGCGCCCACGACAGCCAGGTCAAGGGCTTCGACTGCTCGCACCTGGTGCAGTACGCCGCCTGGCAGGGAGCGCGTATCGCCCTGCCCGAGGGGTCCTGGAACCAGGCACGCTACAGCGGGGCCACCGCCCGGTTCGCCCGGGGCCAGGGCCTCGGCCCGCTGCAGCCGGGTGACCTGCTGCTGTGGGCGACCCACCCGGGCGACCTGGGCAGCGTCCACCACATCGCCGTCTACCTCGGCGGCGGCAAGATGGTCGAGGCCCGCGAGTCCGGGACGCGGGTCATGGTCAGTGACGTGCGGCTCAACGCCGAGTACGCGGGCGCCCTGCGCATCACGGGCGGCGAGGAGCCGCCGGCCGGCACCAAGCGCTTCATGACCTGGGGCACCGGCGTGGGCCTGCGCCCGGACCCCAACAGGGGCAAACCGCCCGTGTCCCGGCTGCCCGGGCCCACGGCGGTGGACGTCCAGTGCCAGGCGCACGGCGAACCGGTCGACGCCGAGGGCTACCACAACGACGCCTGGTCCTACCTGCCGAAGTACCGGGCGTGGATCTCGAACATCTACATCGACGACGCGGCGGCCTGGCTGCCCGGCGTACCCGCCTGCTGACCCCCGGGCGTCGGCTCGTGGGCCCGGGGCACCGCCCGGCCGGGCCGGCCCGCCCGCTCTCCCGCGGCGGGAGACGCTCGTCTCTCCCGCCGCGCGGACGCTCGCACAGAAGACACGGAGGAGATCTCGTCATGCGTGTGCTCAACCGCACCAGGTCCGCCGGCGTACTCGTCGCCGCGGTGGCCGCTACCGCGCTGGTCCCGCTCACCGCCGGCGCGGCCGGCGCGGCCCCGCCCGCCCGGCCCGCCGACTACGCCGGGTCGTGCCCCGCCGCAGGCACCGTCACCCAGTGGTACCACTCCGGTCACGACGGCGTCGACATCGCCAACAACCGCGGTACGCCGATCTACTCGACCGGCCCCGGCACGGTCATCGCGTCCGGGCCCGCCGGCGGCTACGGACAGTGGATCCGCATCCGGCACGACGACGGCACGGTCACCGAGTACGGCCACATGTACGAGCGCCTGGTCTCCGTGAACCAGCGGGTGGGCAGCGGCCAGTTGATCGCGCGCATGGGGTCCGAGGGCGACTCCACCGGCAACCACCTCCACTTCGAGGCGCACAGTTCGACGTCCAGCACCCGCGGCATGGACCCGGTGCCCTACCTCGCCGCGCGCGGCGTGAGCCTGCCGTGCACGCCGGGCGGCGGCGGAACGCCGGGAACCAACTTCACCACCTGGGGCACCGGCGTCCGGGTCCGGGCCGACGCACGGCTCAACGCGGCGGTGGTGCGCACCCTGAGCGGCCCCACCCCCGTCTACGTCGAGTGCCAGAAGCACGGCGACCGGGTCGACGCGGAGGGCTACAGCAACGACGCCTGGGCGTACATCCCCAGGCTCGGCGGCTACGTCAGCAACATCTACATCGACCACCCCGCCGCCTGGCTGCCGGGGGTACGGGAGTGCTGACCGGGGTCCGCCGCGCGCACTGCGCGTAGGCCCGCGCGTCCCCGTCCGCGGAGAGGGCACCGGGCCGGCTCCGCCGGCCCGCCGGCCGTGGAGCGGGGGAAAGACAAGAGGAGAC
>NZ_CBDQZH010000082.1:0-9808 GCF_965341775.1 Streptomyces sp. bgisy159
GAACTCCCCATAACTCAACGACTCCCCCTCCGCGATCACCGCCACCCGATCCGGATCACACCGCACCCGCTCCTCGAACACCCCCGGCAACGTCCCCTCCTCCACCACCACCGCCGTGTCGTTCACCCCCCGCACCAACCACTCACGCTCCTCCACCGACAACACCTCCACCGCACCCACCCGCAGGTGCGGGTCGGCGGAGACCTGTTCCAGCACGCGGACGAACCGGGCGACGATCGATTCGGCCGTGTCCCGGTCGAACAGCTGGGTGGCGTACTGGAGGTCGCCCCGCAGGCCGCCCGTCTCGTCCATCGCGATGCTGAAGAACAGGTCGGACAGCGCGGTCTGGGTGAGGTGCTGCTCGAACTCGACCGTCAGTCCCGGCAGTTCGAAGTCCTGTCGGGCGAAGTTCTGCCAGGCGAACATCACCTGGAACAGCGGCTGGTAGGCCAGGGAGCGTTCGGGGTTGATCTGCTCGACCAGGGTCTCGAACGGCACGTCCTGGTGCTCGTAGGCGGTCAGTGCCTTGTCCCGGACCTGGGCGAGAAGATCGGCGAAGGTGGGGTTGCCGGAGAGGTCCACGCGCAGGACCTGGGTGTTGACGAAGAATCCGACGAGGTCGGCCAGCGCCTCGTCGGTCCGGCCGGCGATCGGGCCGCCGATCGTCACGTCGTCCCCGCCGCCGAGCTTGCCGAGCAGCACTCCCACCGCGGCCTGGAGCACCATCGCCATGGTCATGCCGCGCTCGTCGGCCAGCTTCTGCAGGCCGGCCGCCACCGCGGGTTCCACCACCACGTCGACCGCCTCGCCGTGGGAGCTGCGCTCCGCGGGCCGGGGCCGGTCCAGGGGCAGGTTCAGCGGCTGCGGCACGCCCGCCAGTTCCGCGCGCCAGTAGTCGATCTGCGCGGCGGCCAGGCTGCCGGGGTCGTTCACGTCGCCGAGCAGCTCGCGCTGCCAGAGCGCGTAGTCCTTGTACTGCACGGGCAGCGGAGCCCACTGCGGCGGCCGGCCCTCGCGCCGGGCGGTGTAGGCGGCGGTCAGGTCACGTGCCAGCGGCCCTCCCGAGACGCCGTCGGAGGCGATGTGGTGGATGACCAGCACCAGGACGTGCTCCTCGGGCGAGCAGCGGAACAGGTGCGCCCGGAAGGGGATCTCGGCGGCCAGGTCGAAGCGGTGGGCGATGACCTCGTCGATCGCGCCGGGCAGTTCCCCGGGGCTCACGTCGACCAGCGGCAGCGGCACCGGCGCGTCCGCGGCCGCCAGGATCCGCTGGTGGGGCTCGTCGTCCTCGTCGGTCACGTAGGTGGTGCGCAGGGTCTCGTGGCGGCCGACCACGTCGCGGACGGCCGCCGCGAGGGCGTCCCGGTCGAGCGGCCCGGTCAGCCGGAACGCCGGGGAGATGTTGTAGGTCTCCGCCCCTGCCTCGATCTGGTGCGTCAGCCACATGCGGCGTTGTGCGAACGACAGCGGAATCACGGGTTCACTCCTCGACGGTCATCGGGCGGAGATGGGGGCGGAGGGGCACGGCCGACTCCTCGGACCAGGCGGCGAGCGCGGACACGGTCGGCAGGTCGAAGATCTTGCGGATGGGTATCTCGGTCCCCAGTTCGGCGCGCGCCCGGCTGATCAGCCGGGTGGCGAGCAGGGAGTGCCCGCCGAGCGTGAAGAAGTTGTCGTCGACGCCGACCCGGCCGACGCCCAGCACTTCGGCGAACAGCCTGGCCAGCGCCTTCTCCCGGGCGCTGCGCGGTGCCCGGAAGCCGGTGGTGGGCGTGAGGTCGGGGACGGGCAGGGCCTTCGCGTCGAGCTTCCCGTTGGGCGACAGAGGCAGCCGGTCCAGCGGCACGTACGCGGCGGGCACCATGTAGTCCGGCAGCCGCTCCGCGAGGTGGCGCTGCAGTGCGGCGTGGTCCGGGGCGCTCCCGCCGGGGGCGGGGACGACGTAGGCGGCCAGGTAGCGGGTGCCGCCGGCCTGCCGGGGCACGACGGCGGCCTGGGCGACGCCCGGGTGGGTCGTCAGGGCGGCTTCGACCTCCCCCGGTTCGATGCGGTAGCCGCGGATCTTGACCTGGGTGTCGATGCGTCCCAGGTGGTGCAGTTCCCCGTCCTCGGTGAGGCGGACGAGGTCGCCGGTGCGGTACATGCGGGACCCGGACGGCCCGTAGGGGTCGGCGACGAAGCGGTCGGCGGTCATGCCGGGCTGGCGGTGGTAGCCGCGCCCGGCGCCGGCCAGGTACAGCTCGCCCGGTGTGCCCGGGGGCAGCAGGGCGAGGGCGGGGCTCAGGACGTAGGCGCGCACGCCGGGGAAGGGGCGGCCGACGGGCACCCCGGCGGGGTAGCGCTCGCCGGGGTCCAGGAGGTGACTGGTGGCGTAGAAGGTCTCGCTGGGGCCGTAGCTGTTGATGACGCGTGCGTCGGGCCACAGGGAGCGCACCCGCGCCGCCAGGGCCGGGGTCAGTACCTCCCCGGAGATGTTCAGTGCCGTGGGGGTGATGCGGCCGGGGAGCTGGTCGACGAGTTCGGCGAAGGCGGACGGCACCGAGCAGACGACGTCGACGTCCCAGTGGTCCCGTTCGGCCAGCTCCAGCACGTCGCGGACGATCTCGGCGCTGCCGCCCGTGGTGAGCGCGGCGAACGTCTCGAAGGTGGCGACGTCGAAGCCGAACGAGGCGGCGACCAGGACCCGTGCCCCGTGTGCGGCTCCGGCCTGCGCGACCATCGTGTCCACGGCGTTGACGACGGTCTTGTGGGTGACGCACACGCCCTTGGGCACGCCGGTGGAGCCGGAGGTGTACACGACGTAGGCGAGGTGGTCGGGGCCGGCCGCGGGCCGCGGGGCGGCGGTGCCCGGCGTCGCGGCCGGGGCGGCGAGGTCGTCCAGCAGCACCACGGGGATGTCGGTGTCCGGGACGAGCGCGCGGGTGGCGCCGTCGGCCAGGATCAGCTCCGGGCGGGCTCCGGGCAGGACGTGCCGCAGGCGGGCGGTGGCGTAGGCGGGGTCGACGGGCAGATAGGCGCCTCCCGCCTTGAGCACCCCCAGGAGGGCCACCACCGCGTCCACCGTGCGCGGCAGGACCAGGGCGACCACGCTCTCCGGGCCGACCCCGCGCCCGGCGAGCCCGGCAGCAAGCCGCTCGGCGCGGGCGTCCAGTTCGGCGTAGGTCAGCGCCTCGGCGCCGGCCCGCACGGCGACCGCGTCGGGGGTCCGCGCCACCTGCGCCTCGACGCGCGCGGTGATCGTGTCGTGGGCAGGCGGGGTGGCCTCGGCGGCGAGCGGGCCGAGGACCCGCTCCCGTTCGGCGGGTTCCAGGGTGTCGATCCCCGCGACCCGCAACCCCGGGTCGGCGGCCAGCTGCCGCAGCACGCGGGCGAGGCGGGCCGCGTACGCCTCGACCGTGCCGCGGTCGAAGACGCGCGGCGCGTACTGGAAGGTGAGCTGCGGGTGCGGGTCGGCCGCGGCCAGCAGGCACAGCGGGTAGTGGTTGCCCGCCGACGGGCGCAGACCCGTGTAGGAGATGCCGCCCGCGGCGTCGGTGGCGGCGCTCAGCCCCTCCCGGTCCACGGGGTACGACTCGAAGACGAACAGTGTGTCGAACAGGGACTGCAGGCCGGTGGCTCGCTGGATCTCCGCGAGCCCGTGGAAGTGGTGCTCGGCCAGCGCGGCCTGCCGCTGCTGCAGCCGGGTGAGCAATGCGGCCACCGTGTCCCCGGGCGCGTACGTGACGCGTACGGGGACGGTGTTGATGAACATGCCGACCATCGACTCGACGTCCGGCACCGCGGGCGGCCGGCCGGAGACGGTGGTGCCGAAGACCACGTCCTGGCGGCCGGTCAGCTGTCCCAGCAGCAGCCCCCAGGCGCCCTGGACCAGGGTGTTGAGGGTGACGCCGAGGTCGGTGGCGCGGCGGGTCAGCGCGCGGGCCTCCTCGGCCGTGAGGGCGACGTCGACCTGGCCGCGGCCGCCGTCGTCGGCGCCGGCCGCGTCGGCGGCGAGCAGGGTCGGCTCCTCGACGCCGTCGAGTTCGGCCGCCCAGGCCCGCGCCGCCGCGTCCCGGTCCTGCCGTGCCAGCCAGCCGAGGAAGTGCCCGGGGTCGCGGGTGGCGGGCAGCGCGCCGGGGTCGCCGTCGGAGGCGTAGAGCAGCAGCAGGTCCCGCATGAGCAAGGGGGTGGACCAGCCGTCGTAGAGCGCGTGGTGGGCGGTCAGGACGAGTTCGGGCCGGCCGGGTTCGAGGACGGCGAGGGCCAGCCGCAGCAGCGGCGGGGTGGCCGGGTCGAAGTACCGGGTGCGGTCCTCCTCCAGGAACCGCTCGAACTCCTCGGTGCGGTCCGGCTCGTCGGCACCGGTCAGGTCGAGGTGGCGCCACGGCAGGGTCACCGCGGCGGGCACCACCTGCACGGCGTCGCCGTCGGCGCGGTCGGCGAACGCCGCGCGCAGGCCGGGGTGGCGGTCCAGCAGGGCCTGTCCGGCCCGGCGCATCCGCTCGGGGTCGACCTCTCCGGACAGGTGGAACACCAGCTGGATGTGGTAGGGGTCGAACGCGGCGCCGGCCAGGGTCGCCTGGAAGAGGATCCCGGACTGCGCCGGGGTCGTCGGCCACACCGCGGTGAGCCGGCCGTAGCGGGCCTCCCAGGCGTCGATCTCCGTCTGGTCCACGGTGACCAGGGGCGCGTCGCTCGGGGTCAGTCCGCCGGCGCCGGGTCGGGTGACGTGCCGGGCCAGGGCGGACAGGGCCTCGACCCACAGCCCGGCCAGTTCGGTCACCTCGTCCCGGGTGAGCACGCCCGTGGGGAAGCCGAAGTAGGCGGTGAGTTCGTCACCGTCGGGGGTGCCGGTGGCGACTACGTTGATCTCCAGCGCGGACAGCACCGGCAGGTCCGGGTCCGGTGCGGCGATCAGGTCCCGGTGGGTGGTGTCCGGGGCCCAGCCCAGGCCGCGCAGGTCCTCGGGGAGGTCCGCTGCGGAGGACCGGCCCAGGTAGTTGAAGCCGATCTGCGGTGCGCGCAGCCCGGCGAGTTCGCCGGCGGTGCGCGGGTTGAGGTGGCGCAGCAGTCCGTAGCCCAGGCCGTTGTCCGGCACTCCGCGCAACTGCTCCTTGACGGCCTTGACGGCCTGCCCGGCGGCCGGGCCGCCGGCGAAGGCGTCCGCCAGGTCGATGCCGGTCACGTCGAGGCGCACCGGGTACATCGCCGTGAACCAGCCGACGGTGCCGGACAGGTCCGCGCCGGGCACCAGGTGTTCCTCCCTGCCGTGCCCCTCCAGCCGTACCAGTGCGGCCGTGCCGCCGGACCGTGTCCGCCGGCGGTGGGCGAGGGCCAGGGCCAGGGCGGTCAGCAGCCCGTCGTCGGGGCCGCCGCGGAACAGCGCGGGCAGCGTGTCGAGCAGGGCCCGTGTGACGTGCGCCGGGACCTGGACGCGGACCGTGTCCGCGGTGCCGGCGACATCGAGCGCGGGGTCGAGCTCCCGGGCTCCGAGGACGGGTTCGTCCGCGCGCAGGATCTCCTGCCACCGGGGCAGTTCGGCCACCCGTGCGGGTGCGGCCGCCTCCTGTGCCAGGGCGTGCGTCCACCGGCGCAGGGAGGTTCCCGCCGGGGCCGGCGGCAGGGCACGGCCGTCCCGGACGGCCTGCCAGGCGGCCACCAGGTCGGGCAGCAGGATCCGCCACGAGACGCCGTCGACGACCAGGTGGTGCAGGACGATCAGCAGCCGGTCGTCGCCGGTGGCGGAGGTGAGGTGCACGAACTGCGCCATCACGCCCGCGTCCGGGTCCAGCCGGTCGGCGGTGGCGTCCAGCTCGGCCTGCACCCCGGCCGGGTCGTAGGGCGCCTCCCGTACCAGAGCGTCGGCGTCCACGCTGCCGGCGGGACCGATCAGCAGGCCGGGCCGCTCCCGGTCGAGCCGGGAACGCAGGACGTCGTGGCGGTCCAGGACCGCCCGGACGGTCGCGAGCAGTCCGGCGCGGTCGATGTCCGGGGGCAGGGTCAGGAGCGCGGACATGCAGAAGCGGCCGATGCGGCCGCCGAGGGCCAGCACGTGGGCCGCCGCCGGCGGCAGCGGGGCCGGTCCGACCCCGCCGCCCGGCAGTTCGGCCAGGACCACCCGGTCCTCGTCGCCGCGTTCTGCGACCAGTTCGGCCAGGCGGGCCACCGTGCGGTGCTCGAAGACCTCCCGGGTGCTGACCGTGACGCCGCGCGCCCGGGCCCGGGCGACGACCTGGATGGAGCGGATGCTGTCTCCGCCGGTGGTGAAGAAGTCGTCGTCCAGGCCGACGCGCCGGACGCCGAGCACGTCGGCGTAGACCTCTGCCAGGACCTGTTCGGTGGCGGTGCGCGGGGCCCGGTACTCGCCGCCGCCGAACTCAGGCTCGGGCAGGGCGGCCCGGTCGGTCTTGCCGTTGGCGGTCAGGGGGAGTTCGTCCAGGACCACGAGGTGGGCGGGGACCATGTAGTCCGGCAGCCGCCGGGCCGCGTACCGGCGCAGGTCGGCCACCGGGAAGGCGGAGCCGGTCCGCTCGTCGCCGTCCCGGGTGGCGGCCGCCGCCGGGGTCACGTATCCGACGAGCCGTTTCGCGCCGGTGGGGTCCTCGTGGGCCGTCACCACGGCGCGGGCGACCGCGGGGTGCCGGGCGAGCACGGTCTCGACCTCGGTCGGCTCGACCCTGATGCCGTTCACCTTGACCTGGGTGTCGGCGCGCCCCGCGTAGTGCAGATTGCCGTCGCGGTCCCACCGGGCGAGGTCGCCGGTGCGGTACATGCGCGCTCCGGCGGGTCCGAAGGGGCAGGCGACGAACCGCTCGGCGGTGGCCGCGCCGGCGCGGTGGTAGCCGCGGGCGAGCAGTCCGGCGACGTACAGTTCGCCGGTCACCCCGGCCGGGACGGGGGTCAGTTCCGGGCCCAGGACGTAGGCGCGCATGTGGGCGAGGGGGCGGCCGACCGGTACCGCGCCGCTCGCGGCCGACCGCGGCGGGACGGTGTGGGTGGAGGCGTAGAAGCTCTCTGTCTGGCCGTAGGCGTTGACGACGCGGACCCCGGGCAGGGCGTCGCGCACACGGTGCGCCAGGTCGGCGGAGAGGGCCTCCCCGGCGAAGACGACGGTGTCCGCGCGCAGGGTGACGCCGTCGGCGGCGACCTGGTCGAGCAGGGCGGAGAACACCGCCGGGACGGCGCTGACGGTGGTGCCCGACCAGCCGTCGCGCGACCCGAGTTCGAGCACGTCCTCGACGAGGTCGACGCACGCCCCGGTGGTGAGCGCCGTGAACGTCTCGAACACGGAGACGTCGAAGTTCACGGAGGTCGCGGCGAGCATCCGGGAGCCCTCCTCGACCCCGGTCACCCGGCGCAGGTCCGCCACGCCGCGCACGACGCAGGCGTGCGTGACCCCGACGCCCTTGGGCGTCCCGGTCGATCCGGACGTGAACATCACGTAGGCGAGGTGGTCGGGTGAGAGGCGGACGTCCGGGGCCGCGGGCGCCGCGCCGTCGGGGTCCGGCTCGTCGAGGTCCAGGTCGTCGAGGTGCAGAACCGGTGGCAGGCAGCCCGCCACGGTCGCCTCGGTGGCGCGGTCGGTCAGCACCAGTGCGGGCCGGGCGGCGTCGAGCAGCAGGGTGACGCGGCCGGCGGGGTAGTCCGGGTCGACGGGCAGGTAGGCGCCGCCCGCCTTGAGCACGCCGAGGAGGGCGACCACCAGGTCCGCGGTGCGGGGCAGCGCGACGGCCACCAGCACGTCCGGGCCGACCCCGCCGTCCCGCAGGAGGGCGGCCAGCCGGCCGGCGCGGGCCTCCAGTTCCCGGTAGGTCAGCGCGGTGCGGCCGTGGACCACCGCGGTGGCGTCGGGGGTCCGTGCGGCCTGGGCGGCGACCAGTTCCGGCAGCGTCGGGAGCCGCTCCGGCTCCCGCGGCCCTGCCGGGCGGGTCAGTTGTTCCCGTTCGGCGTCGGTGAGCACGTCCGTCGCGCCGAGCCGGGTCCCGGGATCGCCGACGACCTGCCGCAGCACCCGTACGTAGCGCTCGACGAGGCTCTCGGCGGTGGCGTGGTCGAACAGGTGCGTCGCGTACTCCAGGCGTCCTCGGGCGCCCCCGGAGGGGTCGGGGACGATGTTGAAGAACAGGTCGAACTTGGCGGTGCCCGTGCCCACCGGGACGGGGGTGACCCGCAGGTCCGGCAGCTCGATTCCGGACCAGGCGAACTGCCAGGCCAGCATCACCTGGAACAGGGGCTGGTAGGCGGTGGTGCGGTCCGGGTCGAGCAGTTCCACCAGGTGCTCGAAGGGGACGTCCTGGTGGTCGTAGGCGGCGAGGGCGCGATCGCGTACCTGGTCCAGCAGGTCGGCGAAGGCGGGGTTGCCCGACAGGTCGGCGCGCAGCACCCAGGTGTTGGCGAAGAACCCGACCAGGTCCTCCAGTTGCTCGTCGGCACGCCCCTCGATGGGACTGCCGATGGTCAGGTCGTTCCCGGCGCCGAGGTGGTGCAGGAGGACGGCGAGTGCGGCCTGGGCGACCATCGGGGCCGTGGCTCCCCGGTCGGCGGCCACCTTCCTGATCCCGGCGAGCAGGTCCGCGTCGAGCGCGATGTCGACGTGGCCGCCGCGGTGGTCGGCCGCCGTCGGCCGGGGCCGGTCCAGCGGCAGCTGCACCGGCTGGGGTACGCCGTCCAGTTCCTTGTGCCAGTAGGCGAGTTGTTCGGCGACGACGCTGGTGGGGTCGTCGGCCTCGCCCAGCATCTGCCGCTGCCAGAGCGTGTAGTCCTTGTACTGCACCGCGAGCGGCGCCCAGTCGGGCGCCGCGTGCCGGCGACGCGCGGTGAACGCGGTGACCAGGTCCCGCAGGAAGGGCGCCATCGACGCGCCGTCGGCGGCGATGTGGTGGAAGACGAAGACCAGCACGTGGTCCTCGGGGGAGACGCGCAGGACGGTGACGCGCAGGGGCGGTTCGGCGTCCAGGCGGAATCCCGTACGCACGGCCTCGCGCAGGGCGTCGTCCGTCGCGTCCGCTGCGACGTCGGCGACCCGGAAGGGGACGTCGGCCTCCTCCGGGGGCAGGATCCGCTGTTCGGGCGTGCCGTCGGCGTGCTCGACGATCAGGGTGCGCAGGCTTTCGTGGCGGGTGACGACGTCCGTCACCGCCGCGGCCAGCACCGCGGTGTCCAGCGGGCCCTGGAGGCGCAGCACGAACGGGATGTTGTAGGTCGCGGACGGCCCCTCCAGCCGGTGCAGGAACCACAGCCGGCGCTGGGCGAAGGACAACGGGATCATCGACGGTTCTCCTCTACGGTCATCTGGCGCAGTCGGGGACGGCTCGACCGGGTCTGCTTCCGGATCCGGTCCGCCAGCTGGGCGACGGTCGGATTGCGGAACACCGTCGTGACCTTCACGTCGACGTCGAACTCGGCACGGATACGGCCGACCAGCCGGGTGGCCAGCAGTGAGTGCCCGCCCTGGTCGAAGAAGTCGGCGTCGACGCCGATCTCGTCCACGCCGAGCAGGTCGGCGAAGAGCCGGCAGAGGACTTCCTCGTCGGGGGTGCGCGGTCCTCGGCCCACCGGGGCCTCGGTGGGGCCGGGCGCGGGGAGGGCGCCGCGGTCGAGCTTCCCGCTCGGTGTCGCCGGGAACGAGGCCAGCGGGACGATCGCGGAGGGGACCATGTAGTCGGGCAGGCGCTCGCGCACCGATTCCGTGAGGGCCTCGGTGTCGAAGGCGCACGGGTCGCTTCCGCCGGCCGGTACGACGTACCCGACCAGCCGTTGGTCGTCGGCGCGGTCCTCTCGGACCACGACGACCGCGCCGCCGACCGCGGGGTGCGCGGTCAGTACCGCC
>NZ_CBDQZH010000083.1:0-9323 GCF_965341775.1 Streptomyces sp. bgisy159
GGCCCCTTCCTCTTTCTGCGTCGGAGTCGGCCGCGCCTTTCTGCGTGGAGGTCAGCCGAGCCGCCCCGCGGGGCGGCGCCGGGTCCACCACATCCCGGCCACGCCCGCCGTGAGGAGTGCCGCGCCGGCCGCGCCGAGCGGCAGCACCTCCCGCTCGAACCCGGTCTTCGCAAGCTCGTCCCCGTCCGGCGCCACCGGCTTGTTGTCCGTGCCCAGCAGCAGGGGGGTGGCCGGGGCGTTCGGCGACGGGTTCGACGTGCCGAACGGCACCGGCCCCTGCTGCCAGTACGTCTTCCTGCCGTCGCCGGTCTGGACGGGCAGGCAGATCTTCCCGGTCCGCCGCAGATCGAAGGTGGCGTCCACGGCGTACGACTTGGACGCGCCGGCCGCGAGGGTGCCGACGGGGCAGGAGAAGGCGCTGTTCGCCCCCTCGGGAAGATCCCCGGTCGGCACCGCCGCACACCCCTGAACGTTTTTGACCGTCAGGCCGTCGAAACCGACGACCAGCAGCCTGAGGATGCCGCTTTCCTTTGTCCCCTCATTCTTCACCGTGGCGGTGATCGCCGTTTTCCGTGAACCGTTGTCGACCGAGATCTTCTCCGGAAGTCGCGTCGTCAGCTTCACGCCCGCAGGCGCCTCGTCGACCACCTTTCCCCCTTTGTCGCTTCCCGGCCCCTGATCCTCCGCGACGGCACCGGCGGAAAAGACCAGCACCGCCGAGAAAGATGCCATGACCAGCGACCCGGCGATGGCCGACATGCGCGTCGACCTGCGGTGAGAACTCATGTTCGCCCCCCTTGGCTGCGCCTGAATTCGCAGTACTCGAAGAGGTACCACAAGATTTCTCCGCACTATGCTGGTACGGCCCGAAGTGTGACCGTCGTGTTTCACTCGGGGAAGTCCGAGGCGGCGTTGAGGGGGTGCGTCGAATTGCCGGGGAACAGGGGAAGCGCGGGAGCCGCGGGAGATGCGGGAAATTCGGGGGAAGCGGGAAAGGGGGGAACTCCGGGAGTCGTGGGAATTCCTGGGGAAACGGGTGGTGCGCGGGGCGGTGGCGTACCGGGGCGGTGGGTGACCGGACGCTACCGGCTGGTCGAGAGCATCGGCCAGGGAGGGATGGGGCGGGTGTGGCGGGCCGCCGACGCGATGCTCGACCGGCAGGTCGCCGTGAAGGAGATGCGCATCGACGGCCTCGACGCCGAGGACACCCGTACGCGCCGCGAACGCACCCTGCGCGAGGCCCGTGCCACCGCCCGCATCGACCACCCCAACGTCGTCCGGGTCTACGACGTCGTCGACGAGGGCGAACGCCTCTGGATCGTCATGGAGTTGGTCGCCGGCCGCTCGCTGGAGCGGATCATGGCCGAGGAGGGTCCGCTCGGACCGCGCGAGACGGCCCGGATCGGGCTCGGCCTGGTGGAGGCGCTGCAGCAGGTCCACGCGCGGGGAGTGCTGCACCGGGACATCAAGCCGGGCAACGTGCTGGTGGAGGACGCACGCGGCGGCGGGGGCGGTAGCCGCCGGGTCGTCCTCACCGACTTCGGCATCGCGGCGATCCAGGACGCCAAGGCGCTCACCATGGTCGGCATGCTCGTCGGCTCGCCCGACTACATGGCCCCGGAGCGGATATCCGGCCGTCCGCAGGGCCCGCCGTCCGACGTGTGGTCCCTGGGGGCGACCCTGTGCGCGGCGCTGACCGGCCACTCGCCCTTCTCCCGCGACGCCACGCTGGCCACGCTGCACGCGGTGCTCTACGAGAACCCCGAACTCCCGTCCGCCGCAGGCCCCTTGCTCCCCCTCCTGGCCGCCCTCCTGCAGAAATCCCCGACCGCCCGCCCCACCCTGCCCCAGCTCGCCACCGCCCTGCACGCGGTGGCATGCCCGCCCCGGACCCCCACGGTGGCGGCTCTCGGGCCGGGGGAGGAACCGCGCTCCGGCGCGGCCGAGCCGGTCGCGGCCCGCGGGGCGGAACCGGCGCAGACGCAGGCGGGGCCGACGAGCGGGCGGGCAGAGGGGTCGACGGAGGGGCGGACGCCGGGAGCCGGGCCGACGGCCGCGGGGCCGGTGGGGACCGGGTCCGAGCCGGTGGACGAGGTGGCACCGACGGCAGTGCGGGGTGGGCCGGTGGCGGAGCTCGGAGCGCCGGCGGTGCCGGTCGGCCCGGAGGCGGGTCCACGGCCGGCGGTGGACCAGGGGGAGTCGTCGACCCTCCCGTCGGCGTCCCCGGCGTCCCCGGCGTCCCCGGCGTCCCCGGCGTCCCCGGCGTCCTCGGCGTCCCCGGCGTCCTCGGCGTCTCCGGGGGCCCTCGCCCCAGCCGCCGGTCCCGCCTCCTCCGCCCGGTCCACCCCGGCCCAGGCCGGTGCCGTCGGCTCCGGGGCCACCCCGGCATCCCTTTCCCCCGCGCCGCTCCCCACCGCCACCACCCGGACCGCTCCCACCGCTCCCACCGCTCCCACCGCACCCCCCGCACCGACGCCCACCCGGCGTCGTACGGCCCTCGCCGGTGGTCGTCCCGCGCAGTGGCGTCGTACCGCCCTGTGGGCCGCCGTCGGGCTGGCGGCGGCGGGTGGGTTGGTGGTGGCGGTGGTGCTGGGGGCGGCCGAGGGTGGGGCCGGTGACGGGGGCCGCGCCGGGGGCTCGCCGACGGCCGGGTCCGCCGCGGCGTCGGAGCGCGCCGGTTCCACCGCCTCGGGGCCCGCCGGGCCTGCCTCGCCCGCCGTCGAGGGCACCTCCCGCCCCCGCAGCCTCCCCCCGGGCGCACGGCAGGAGGCCGGCGGCTACGCGTGGACGCCGCCGTCGGAGTGGCGGCGGGACGTCAAGACGGGGGCGGAGGTGCACTACACGTCCCCCGACGGCACCCAGGAACTCGTGGCGAAGTCGTCCCTGGCGAGGGGCGACCTGATGGACACCTGGCGAACCTCGGAGGAGAACGCCCGTCAGGGCCGGGACTACCGCAAGATCCGCCTGGCGCAGACGACGTTCCGGGGCAACCCGGCGGTCGTCTGGGAGTACTCCTTCACGCTGCGTGGCACCCACTGGCACGCCCGTCTGCTCGGCTTCGACCAGAACGGGAAGTCGTACCAGATCAACACCTGGTACCAGGCGGAGGCGGAGACGGACGCCCTCCGCGTCTACGAGCGGGTGAGGGACGGCTTCACGGTGCTGTGACCGCCCCCGACCGAGCCCTGTCCCCGACCGGGCAACGCCCCCGACCGAGCCCTGTCCCCGACCGAGCCCCCGCCTCCGATCCGTTCGCCGCCTTACGGCAGCGCAGACCGCCTGCGCCGGACGTACCACTCCCGAGCGAAGGCGACGGCGAGGACGACGGCGGCGACGAGCAGGGAAAGCAGCACGGTCTCGCGGCCGTCGTGCTCGGTGTCGGTGAGCATGTAGCCGAGGACGAACACGATCAGCCCGGCGGCCGCCCAGGTCAGATACGGGTACAACCACATCCGGACGACCAGCTTCTCCGGCGACTCGGCCTGGATGATCCGCCGCATCCGCAGCTGGGAGAAGCAGATGACCAGCCAGACGAACAGGGCCACGGCACCGCTGGAGTTGACCAGGAAGAGGAAGACCGAGTCCGGATAGCGGTAGTTGAAGAAGACGGCGACGAACCCGAAGAGGACCGAGGCGAGGATCGCCGCCATCGGCACACCCCGCGCGGTGGTACGGGCGAATGCCCTGGGCGCGTCGCCGCGCTCCCCGAGCGAGAAGGCCATCCGGGAGGCCGTGTACAGGCCGGAGTTCAGGCAGGACAGCACCGACGTCAGGACGATGAAGTTCATGATCTGGCCGGCGTGCGCGATGCCGAGCGAGTCCAGGGCGGCGACGTAGGAGCCGTCGTCGGCGATGGCCTTGTCGTCCCACGGCAGCAGGGTGACGACCACGAAGATCGAGCCGAGGTAGAAGACGCCGATCCGCCAGATGATGCTGTTGGTGGACTTGGTGACGGCCCGCCGTGGGTCCTCCGACTCACCGGCGGCCAGCGTCGCGATCTCACTGCCCATGAAGGAGAAGACGACGAGCAGGACACCGGTGAGGATGGCGCCGGGCCCGTTCGGCAGGAAGCCGCCGTGGCCGGTGAGGTTGTCCAGGCCCGCCTTGTCGCTGTCGACGCCCGGGAGCACGCCGAACACCGCGAGCCCGCCGACGACGATGAAGGCGCCGATCGCGACGACCTTGATCCCGGCGAACCAGAACTCGAACTCGCCGTAGGAGCCCACGGAGACCAGGTTGGTCGCGGTGAGCACGACCATCACGATCAGGGCCCAGCCCCACTGCGGCACGGCCGGGACCCAGGACTCCAGGATCTTCGCGCCGGCGGTCGCCTCCACGGCGAGCACCACGACCCAGAAGAACCAGTAGAGCCATCCGATGGAGAACCCGGCCCAGCGGCCGAGCGCGCGGTCGGCGTGCGCGGAGAAGGAACCCGACGTCGGGTTGGCCGCGGACATCTCGCCCAGCATCCGCATCACCAGCACCACGAGCGTGCCGACGAGGGCGTACGAGAGCAGGATGCCGGGACCGGCGGTGGCGATGCCCGTGCTGGAGCCGACGAAGAGCCCGGCTCCGATGACACCGCCGATGGCGATCATCGACAGATGACGGTTCTTGAGACCGGCCTGGAGGCCGGAACCGGGTTGGCCGGTGCCGCCTCCATGGCCGTTTCCGGCCTTGGTCAAGGTCGGCTGCGAAGTCATGGATGGATTTCCTTTGCGCCGCTTGAGGGGTCTCCCGTACGGGGTGCCGTACGAGCCGATCCAGTGAATCGGAGGTGAATCGATTCTTGAACCTTTGAATCCAGATCGTTACTTGAGGTTTTCCTGAGGTTCCTTGGCGTGTGGGAGGGTGCTGTCGGGAGGTCCCCCGGACCTGCGGCTCCGCCGCCCCGCATGTCACACTGCATCCCATGCGCGTGTATCTCGGCTCCGACCATGCGGGCTACGAACTCAAGAACCACCTCGTCGACTGGCTGAAGGCGGCCGGTCATGAGCCCGTCGACTGCGGGCCCCACATCTACGACGCCCAGGACGACTACCCGCCGTTCTGCCTGCGCGCCGCCGAGCGGACGGCCGCGGACCCCGACGCCCTCGGCATCGTGATCGGCGGCTCGGGCAACGGCGAGCAGATCGCCGCCAACAAGGTCAAGGGCGTCCGCGCGGCCCTCGCCTGGAGCGAGGAGACGGCCGCCCTGGGCCGCCAGCACAACAACGCCAACGTGGTCGCGGTCGGCGCGCGCATGCACAGCCAGGAGGAGGCGACGAAGTTCGTCGAGACCTTCCTCGGCACGCCGTTCTCCGGCGACGAGCGCCACATCCGCCGTATCGACATGCTCTCGGCGTACGAGACGACGGGCGACCTGCCCCCGATCCCGGCGCACCACCCGCAGCAGTAGGCCGCACCGGCAAGCAGCCGCCCGCACTCTCGCCGCCGGCCCCCGCCGCCCGTTTCCCCGCCCGCCGTGCGGAGGGGGCGAGCGGAGGGGGACGAGTGGTCGACGGCCGCCGCGTACAGGCCCGCGGGCGGGCGGCGCACGGTCGCCCCCGGCGGCCGGAGGAAGGGGACACACACCGTGCCAGAGGGGCACACGATCCACCGGCTGGCGCAGGACTACGCCGCCCGGCTCACCGGCACGGTCACCGCGACCAGTCCCCAGGGCAAGTTCTCCGACGCCGCCGCCCTCCTGACCGGCGGCCCCCTGCGCACCACCGAGGCCCACGGCAAGCACCTCTTCCTCGGCTTCGCCCCGGACTCCTGGGTCCACATCCACCTCGGGCTCTTCGGCAAGGTCACCTTCGGCGCGGTCCCCGCCCCGCCCCCCACGGACACCGTCCGCCTCCGCCTCGCCACCGACACCGCGTACGTCGACCTGCGCGGCCCCACCACCTGCGCCCTGATCACCGACGCGGAGAAGCGAGCCGTCCACGCCCGCCTCGGCCCCGACCCCCTGCGCGCCGACGCCGACCCGGACGCCGCCTACGCCCGCGTCCGCCGCAGCCGCACCACGATCGCCGCGCTCCTGATGGACCAGAAGATCATCGCCGGGGTCGGCAACGTCTACCGCGCCGAGGTCCTCTTCCGGCACGGCGTCGACCCCTACCGCCCGGGCAAGGACATCACCGCCGGCCAGTGGCGGGCGATCTGGGACGACCTCGTCGAGCTGATGCACGAGGGCGTCCGCGCCAACCGCATCGACACCGTCCGCCCGGAACACACCCCCGAGGCGATGGGCCGCCCGCCCCGCGTCGACGACCACGGCGGCGAGGTCTACGTCTACCGCCGCACCGGCCGGCCCTGCCACATCTGCGGCGCCGAGATCCGTACGGCGGAACTGGCCGCCCGCAACCTCTTCTGGTGCCCCAGCTGCCAGAAACCCTGACGGGACCTGCCGGAGACCCTGACGGGACCTGCCGGAATGCCTGAGCGGACCTGCCGGAGACTCCGACCGGACCTGCCGGAGTCGCTGACAGGACCGCCGGAGACCCTGACGCGACCTGCCGGAATCCCCGAGCGGACCCGCCGGAGCCCCTGACCGGAGCCCCTGACCGGAGGCCGCCGACCCGCCCCCGCGTCAGAACCCGTGCGGCAGCCAGGGCGCGACCGGCGACCCGAACGCCACCGACGCCTTTGCCACCGCCCCCTCGCGCACCTCGGTCACCCGCCCCGCCGCCGCCAGCGACGCGAGGCTCACACCCCCGAGATACACGGCCCCCAACTCCGACGCCGACAGAGCCAGATCGGCCGCATCCCCGGTACGGGCGCACGACGCCCCCGCCGCGTCCCCGGTGAGCCGCCAACGCCCCGCGTTCCAGGGGCAGAACGCGTCCTCGACCTCCAGCACCACGTCCACTGGCGCCAGGTACCCCCGCGCCGACAGCGCCGCGCCCACCTCCACCAGCCGTACGTGCAGCCCGTCCCGCACCCGCAGCCCGCACCGACGCACATCGGACACCATCCGCAGCCACGCCTCGTCCACCGGCCGCCCCCGCGTGGTCACCCGCGACGTCAGATCGATGTCGAACAGAAACCGCCACAGCGCCGCGTGCGCCGCCGGATCCAGCGCTTCCACATCCCGCACCGTCACCGTCCCGCAGGGCCCCTGCCCGTCCCACTCCGGCTTCACCCGGAACCGCGCGAACCCCACGACCTCTCCTCCCCGCTCGGCCAGTACGCACTGCACCGGCGAGGCCCCGGCCCGCTCACCCACCGGATCGAGCAGCGCCAGCCGCTCCCACCCGGTCCGCCGCTCCAGCATCCCGGGCCGCAGGGACACCACCCGCGCGTACACCGCCTCACACACGTCCAGCGCCTTGTCAGGCTCGGCGTACCGCAGCCGCACGTCGTCCGTCCCGGCCGGCACCGCCAAACGCACCCGCGCGGTGTCGACCTCGGCGTTCACCTGGAACGTCGCGACGCCGTACCCGAACCGGCCGTAGATGGCGGGCTCGGAGGCGGTGAGCACCGCCAGCGGCACACCCCACGCCCGCACGTCGTCCAACTGCCGCCGCATCATCGACGTCAGCAGCCCCCGCCGCCGGTGCGTCGCCGCCACCCCGACCATCGTCACGCCCGCCGCCGGCACGGCGGCACCGCCCGGCACGGTCAGCCGGAAGTCGAAGGCCCCCGCTGTCCCCACGCAGGCGTCCCCGTCCCACACGCCGAGGCAGCGGTCGACGTCGACCAGCGAGCGCCACAGCTCCCGCTCCTCGGCCGCCTCCGGCACCCCGCCGAAGGCCCGCAGCAGGCTGTCGTACCACCCGTCCCACTCGTCCTTGCGCACCACCCGCGGCCGCAGCGGATCCCCCGCGCCGCCTCCGTCGAACGCCTTGGTCGCCATGGAGCCATGCCTACCAGGGCAATGCGGTACGAGCCAGTGGATTTCCACCTCCGTACCGGCAGCGCTTTCCATGACGATCACCGCGAAGTCGGGTCTCGGACGGGGGACAAGTGGGACCTCCCGTGCCAAGCGGCGGGTTCGATGGATAGGGTCCCGAACTAATGGCAGCAGGACGAGAGCGGCGCGCGGAGGCCGAGACGTTCACGGCCCGGTTGAAGCACCTGATGCACCGGGTCCGCACCGGTGTGCGCCGAAGCGCCGTCGACTACTTCCGCGGCGACGGCTCCGACTGGATCGCGCTGGCCGGCCTGCTGCTCACCATCCCGCTGATCACCCTCGCCACTCTCGCCGACGAGGTGTGGTTCTCCCCGGCCGCGCTGGTCCTGCCCATCGTCGCCGGCGGCCTGCTGCTCCGCCCCGCGAGCCTGCTCGGCCTCTACGCGGCGGCGGCCTCCGCACTGATCCTGGAGTCCGTCCAGCTCGGCCCGTACACCGAGGGGCCGTCACGGGTCACCCCCGGCGTCGTCCTGGTGGTCGCGGCATGCGGTTTCTTCGGCCTGCTGATCGCCCAGTTCCGCAGCCGGGTCGGCGTGCCCTGGCGGCGCGGCGGCACCATGCTCTTCGACCTGCGCGAACGCATCCGCGTCCAGAGCAAACTGCCCAAACTGCCCCACGGCTGGCACCGCGAGATGGCGCTGCGGCCGGCCGGCGGCCAGTCCTTCTCCGGCGACTTCGTCGTCGCGGCCCGCACGAACGGCGGCCGCACACTGGAGGTCGTCCTCACCGACGTCTCCGGCAAGGGCATGGACGCCGGCTCCCGCGCCCTGCTGCTCTCGGGCGCCTTCGGCGGCCTGCTGGGCAGCCTCCCGCCGCACGCCTTCCTCCCCGCCGCGAACGGCTATCTCCTGCGCCAGGACTGGGACGAGGGCTTCGCCACCTCCATCCACCTCGTCCTCGACCTCGACTCCGGCGACTACGAGCTGTACTCGGCGGGCCATCCGCCCGGCCTCCAGCTCAGCGCGGGCAGCGGCCGCTGGGAGGAGAAGGCGGCCGAGGGCCCGCTGCTCGGCGTCTACGACGGCGCCCAGTTCGACCCGGTCAAGGGCTCCCTGCGCCCCGGCGACGTGCTCATGCTGTTCACCGACGGCCTGGTGGAGACCTCCGACCGTGACATCGTCGAGGGCATCGACCGCCTCACCGGCGAAGCCGACCGCTATGTCGCCGGCGGCTTCCAGGGCGCGGCCTGGCACCTCATCGAGTCGGTCGCGAAGGACGTCAACGACGACCGCGCCCTGCTGCTGATCTGCCGCCAGGGACCGACGACCACGACGATGACGACGCTGACGGCGTCCGCGCGCTGACGCAGTCCACGGTTCGGTCGTGTGTTTGTGCCACGTACGTAACTACGACCGCTTCTCGATTGCACAGGCGAGCGAAGAGTTGCTACCAATGGGATGCGTACAGACGTGACGCATACGTCCCA
>NZ_CBDQZH010000084.1:0-9044 GCF_965341775.1 Streptomyces sp. bgisy159
GCCCCGGGACCGAGGCCGCGGCGGTCACCGGCCCGATCCGGGCTGTCACACCCCGCCGGTACGGTGAGGACATGAGTCAAGGTCCCCGGTCAGGACTCGCCGCGGTGAGTTCCGCGCTACTGGCCATGAGCAGGCACCTGGAGGTGCGCGACGTCCTCAAGACGATCGTCGCCTCCGCGCGTGAGCTGCTCGCCGCCGAGTACGCCGCGCTGGGCGTCCCGGACGACCACGGCGGCTTCGCCCAGTTCGTGGTCGACGGCGTAAGCGAGGAGCAGTGGCGCGCGATCGGTCCCCTGCCCCGCCAGCACGGCATCCTGGCCGCGATGCTGCACCAGGAGAAACCCGAGCGGCTGGCCGACGTGCGTGAGGACCCCCGCTTCGAGGGCTGGCCGGACGCCCACCCCCGGATGTCCGACTTCCTCGGACTGCCGATCCGCGACGGCGACGAGGTCATCGGCGCGCTCTTCCTGGCCAACAAGATCCGCCCCGGCGGACGGGCCGCAGAACCGGCCCCCGGGGACGGCTGCGGCTTCACCGAGGAGGACGAGGAACTGCTGTCCATCCTCGGCCAGCACGCCGCGATCGCCCTCACCAATGCCCGCCTCTACGAACGCAGCCGCGAACTCACCATCGTCGAGGAGCGCTCCCGCCTCGCCCATGAGCTGCACGACGCGGTGAGCCAGAAGCTCTTCTCCCTCCGGCTGACGGCCCAGGCCGCCGCGGCCCTGGTCGACCGTGACCCGTCCCGCGCCAAGGGCGAGCTCCAGCAGGTCGCCGCGCTCGCCGCCGAGGCGGCCGACGAACTGCGCGCCGCCGTCGTCGAGCTGCGCCCCGCCGCCCTCGACGAGGACGGCCTCGTCGCCACCCTGCGCACCCAGGCGCAGGTCCTCGACCGCGCTCACACCGCGCGCGTCTCCTTCGTCAGCCGGGGCGTGCGCGCCCTGCCCGCCGCCCAGGAGGAGGCCCTGCTGCGGGTCGCCCAGGAGGCGCTGCACAACGCCCTGCGCCACTCCGGCGCCGCCCACGTGGACGTGACCCTCGACCGGCGCGGCCCGGGTGCCGTCCTGCGGGTCACGGACGACGGCGGCGGCTTCGACCCCCGGGCCACCCGCCAGGCCGGACGCCACCTCGGCCTGGTCTCGATGCGGGACCGCGCGAGCGGGGTCGGCGGCGGTCTGACGGTGGACTCGGCGCCCGGCAAGGGCACCACGATCGAGATGGAGGTCCCCGGTGGCTGACGCAATCAAGGTGCTGCTCGTCGACGACCACCAGGTCGTGCGCCGGGGCCTGCGCACCTTCCTGGAGGTGCAGGACGACATAGTCGTCGTCGGCGAGGCCGCCGACGGTGCCGAGGGAGTCGCCCGCGCCGAGGAGCTGAGACCCGACGTCGTCCTCATGGACGTCAAGATGCCCGGCACCGACGGCGTGGACGCCCTGCGCCGCCTGCGCGACCTCGGCAACCCCGCGCGCGTGCTGATCGTCACCAGCTTCACCGAGCAGCGCACGGTCGTTCCCGCCCTGCGCGCGGGCGCCGCCGGGTACGTCTACAAGGACGTCGACCCCGACGCGCTGGCCACGGCCATCCGCTCCGTGCACGCCGGGCACGTGCTGCTCCAGCCCGAGGTCGCGGGCGCCCTGCTGTCGCAGGAGGACGGAAGCGGCGGCCAGGGCCGGAGCGGTTCGCTCACCGACCGGGAGCGCGAGGTGCTGGGCCTGATCGCGGACGGCCGCTCCAACCGGGAGATCGCCCGCGCGCTGGTGCTGTCCGAGAAGACGGTCAAGACCCACGTGTCGAACATCCTGATGAAGCTCGACCTCGCGGACCGCACCCAGGCGGCCCTGTGGGCCGTACGCCACGGCCTGACCGGCTGAGACCTGACCGGCTGAGACCTGACCGGCCAAGACCGCAGCCCGGGGGCCGCTGCCCACGGCAATTCGGAGGGTTCCCGTCCGGTCGGAGATTCATACCGTCGTGGGAATGTCCCCCGGATGGCGCAACCTCCGGCGGCCGCCGCCGTTCTCCAGTGCGCACCTCGGCACCCGCCGCGGTGAACACAAGGAGGACTTGGACAGTGAAGAACCTGAAGAGGGCAGCGGCCGTGACGATGGTGGCCGGCGGGCTCATGGCCGCCGGTGCCGGCATGGCCTCGGCCACCGACGGCGCGTGGGCCGGCGCTGAGGCCAAGGGTTCTCCGGGTGTCGCCTCGGGCAACGTGGTCCAGGCCCCGGTGCACGTCCCGGTGAACGTGGTCGGCAACAGCGTCAACGTGATCGGCGTGCTGAACCCGGCCTTCGGCAACCTGGGTCTCAACCACTGACGTCCCCGGGTCTCACTCCCTGACGTCCAGCGGGCGCCCGCGGCGCCCCCGGCCTCCCGGTCGACCACCGGGAGGCCGATCACCCCCAGGGCCGCCGTGGTCGTCGGCGCCCGTGGCGACGGCGGCGGCCGCCAAGTCCCGTTCTTCCACCTCGGGGCCCCGTCGTCCCGCGGCGCGGACGTCCGCGACGGAAAAGGGCACGAGGGGGCGTCGCCGGCGCGGCGGCACCCCCTCGGACACCGTCCGCACCCGGCGGTACGGCTCAGCGCCGCTCCCGTTCCTCGACATACGCGTTGTACGCGGCGACCTGGGCGCGCCGTGCCGTACGCTCCACCGGCCGCAGCGCCTCCCCGCGCGCCGCCATCTCCGACGCGCTCACCGCGCCCCCGTGCCCGTTCTCGTACGCCAGCGACACCAGCGCCCCCACCCGCCGTGCCAGCTCCAGCACCCGCACCGCGCGCGGCGGATACCCCGGCGCCAGCACCTCCGCACCCCCTTCGGTCCGCGCCCGGTACGCGTCGATGGCGGCGGCGGCCGCCGGCCCCGACCCGGCCACGTCCAGCCGCGTCAGCACACGCGTCGCCTCCCGCAGCGCCTCTGCCAGCTCCCGCTCCGCCTCACCCAGCGACGGCACGTCGGCGGGCGGTGCCTCGCGCACCGGCAGGCAGTGCCACACCACCTCGACGTGCACGTCACCCGCGGGCCCGGACTCGGACACCTCCGGCACCAGCCCCAGGCCGGCCCCGTGACAGACCACCGCCTCCCCGGACTCCAGCGCCCGCGCGTTGAACTCCGGCGGCCCGCTCAGCCCGAGCGGGTGGCCCGGCGCGGGCAGCGCCACCCGCAGTCCGCTCACCCCCAGCGCCCGCAACCGGCCGAGGGCCAGCGTGAGGCCCACGGGCGCCGACTCCCCGGGCAGGTCCGTGACCCGGTGCACCGCGTCGTCGCCGACCACGGCGAGCGCGGCGTCATCCGGAGGGGCAAGTCCGGCCAAAAGGGCATTTCCCCAAGCTGCGAGGCGACCAGAGCGCGGTTCCGAGTGCATGCCCCCACCCTAAGGACCGGACCGAGGGGACGGCTCGCCCGGCCAGTGGCGTAGATTTTCCGGGAGGGCCGTGCCCACCGGCGCGGCGGACCGAGCCACAGGCGTACGCGACAGCCGAGACCGGCCACACTGCAAGGGGAGACAACGCGCTCATGAGCGATGTTCTGGAGCTTCAGGACGTATCCGTGGTCCGGGAGGGCCGGGCTCTGGTGGACCAGGTCTCCTGGTCGGTCAAGGAAGGCGAACGCTGGGTCATCCTCGGCCCCAACGGCGCCGGCAAGACGACCCTGCTCAACGTCGCCTCCAGCTACCTCTTCCCCAGCAAGGGCACCGCCACCATCCTCGGCGACACCCTCGGCAAGGTCGACGTCTTCGACCTTCGCCCCCGCATCGGCGTGGCCGGCATCGCCATGGCCGAGAAGCTCCCCAAGCGCCAGACGGTCCTGCAGACCGTTCTGACGGCCGCCTACGGCATGACGGCCGGCTGGCAGGAGGAGTACGAGGACGTCGACGAGCAGCGGGCCCGCGCCTTCCTCGACCGCCTCGGCATGACCGACTACCTCGACCGGAAGTTCGGCACCCTCTCCGAGGGCGAGCGCAAGCGCACCCTCATCGCCCGCGCCCTGATGACCGACCCCGAGCTGCTCCTGCTCGACGAGCCCGCGGCCGGCCTCGACCTCGGCGGCCGCGAGGACCTGGTCCGCCGGCTCGGCCGGCTCGCCCGCGACCCCATCGCGCCCTCGATGATCATGGTGACCCACCACGTCGAGGAGATCGCGCCCGGCTTCACCCACGTCCTCATGATCCGTCAGGGCAAGGTCCTCGCCGCCGGCCCGATCGAGCTGGAACTGACCTCCCGTAACCTCTCCCACTGCTTCGGCCTTCCGCTCGTCGTCGAGCAGGTCGGCGACCGCTGGACCGCCCAGGGCCTTCCGTTGACCTGACAGTCCCTGAACAGTTCCTGAACAGCACCCCGTCGCGCCCTGTCCGCGCCGCACGGTGGGTCCTACCATGACCATGTGAACATCGACGCGTGGGTATGGTGGCTCGTCGGCGCGGCAGCGCTCGGAATTCCCCTTGTGGTGACCGCCATGCCGGAGTTCGGCATGTTCGCGGTGGGCGCCGTGGCCGCCGCGATCGTGGCCGGCCTCGGCTTCGGCGCCGTCGCCCAGGTCCTCGCCTTCGTCATCGTCTCGGTCGCCCTCATCGCGGTCGTACGCCCCATCGCCTACCGGCACCGCAATCAGCTGCGGCCCGGACTCGCCACGGGCATCGACGCGTTGAAGGGAAAACAGGCCGTCGTCCTCGAACGGGTCGACGGCAGCGGCGGCCGCATCAAGCTCGCCGGCGAGATCTGGTCGGCGCGCGCACTCGACGGCGAGCAGAGCTACGAACCCGGTCAGCAAGTGGACGTGGTCGAGATCGAAGGTGCCACCGCGATCGTCATATGACGCCCAGCGGCGGACAGTTGGCGCGACTGCGCCTAACAGGCCCCCACGGCGGACGACGGTCTGTCAGACTCGACCAGCAAGATCTTCAACAGCCATAAGATCTTCCGAACGCGCCGAGGCGGAGAAGGGTACGGGGAGCACCATGGAACCGGTCATCATCGTCTTGATCATTCTGGTGGTGTTGGTCTTCATCGCCCTGATCAAGACGATCCAGGTCATCCCACAGGCCAGCGCCGCCATCGTCGAGCGCTTCGGCCGCTACACGCGGACCCTGAACGCGGGCCTCAACATCGTCGTCCCGTTCATCGACACCATCCGCAACCGCATCGACCTGCGCGAACAGGTCGTGCCGTTCCCGCCGCAGCCGGTGATCACCCAGGACAACCTGGTCGTCAACATCGACACCGTCATCTACTACCAGGTGACCGACGCCCGCGCCGCCACCTACGAGGTCGCCAGCTACATCCAGGCCATCGAGCAGCTGACCGTCACCACCCTGCGCAACATCATCGGCGGCATGGACCTCGAACGCACCCTGACCTCCCGCGAGGAGATCAACGCGGCCCTGCGCGGCGTCCTCGACGAGGCCACCGGCAAATGGGGCATCCGGGTCAACCGCGTGGAACTGAAGGCCATCGAGCCCCCGACCTCCATCCAGGACTCGATGGAGAAGCAGATGCGCGCCGACCGGGACAAGCGCGCCGCGATCCTCACCGCCGAGGGAACGCGCCAGGCCGCCATCCTGACCGCGGAGGGCGAGAAGCAGTCGCAGATCCTGCGCGCCGAGGGTGAGGCCAAGGCCGCCGCCCTGCGCGCCGAGGGTGAGGCCCAGGCCGTCCGTACGGTCTTCGAGGCCATCCACGCCGGCGACCCCGACCAGAAGCTCCTCAGCTACCAGTACCTGCAGATGCTCCCGAAGATCGCCGAGGGCGACGCCAACAAGCTCTGGATCGTCCCCAGCGAGATCGGCGACGCCCTCAAGGGACTCTCCGGCGCCATGGGCAACTTCGGCCCGCTGGGCGGCGGTTCGAACGGCGGCGGCAACGGCGGCGCCGCCGCGGAACGCCGGGAGAAGCCGTCGATCGACTGACCTCACGCGAGACCCGATGGGGGCCCACCTCGACCGAGGTGAGCCCCCTTCGTACCGGACGCCTAGGCGGCGTTCTGCGCCAGCCAGCCCGGCAACGCGTTGAAGTCGTCCTGCGCCAGCGCCAGCAGCATCGCGTCCTGTGGAGTCGGCTCGAACGGCTGCCGCAGCAACGGCATCCCCGCCTGCTCCGGAGTCCGGTCCGCCTTGCGGTGGTTGTCCTCCGCGCAGGACGCCACCGTGTTCAGCCAGGTGTCCCGGCCCCCCTGGGACCGCGGCACCACATGGTCCACGGTCGTCGCCCGCCGCCCGCAGTACGCGCACAGGTGCCGGTCCCTGACCAGCACACCCCGCCGCGACCACGGGGCTTGTCTTCGGAACGGCACCCGGACGTACCTGCACAGCCTGATCACGCGGGGCACGGGAATGTCCACGGCGGCGCCCCGCATGCGCAGTTCGGGGTGGGCCTGCTCGACGACGGCCTTGTCCTGCAGCACCAGAACGACGGCACGGTTCGACGTCACCGTGGACAAGGGCTCAAAACTCGCGTTGAGCACCAGTGTGTCCCGCATACCAGCCCACCTCCCATGTGCACCTGCCCACCCCCCGGCGGGCTCGGATCAACTCTGGACGGGCGCGCCGAGATGGACAACGCAATAAAAACTGCCCGCCTCTGATCACTTCCAGCACCAGAGACGGGCAAACGTTCAGTGAACGATGAGATGACTCATCCCGCAGCGGGATTCTCGTACTCTCCGATCAGCTGAGCACGGGCGATCGCGTGGAACCGCAGATGGAAGCCGACCGCCGCGGGCGAGGAGTCGGCGTCCGGACCCAACTTCTCCCGGTCCACCGCGTACACCGTGAAGACGTACCGGTGCGGACCGTCCCCGGGCGGCGGCGCGGCACCGCCGAAGTCCCACGTCCCGTAGTCGTTTCGCGCGTGAACGGCGCCCTCGGGGAGCGCCCCGGTCCCGCCGCCGGCACCCGCCGCCAACTCCGTCACGGAGGCCGGTATGTCGAACAGGACCCAGTGCCAGAACCCGCTGCCCGTAGGGGCGTCCGGGTCGAAGCACGTCACGGCGAAGCTCCTGGTCTCCGGCGGGAAGCCCTCCCAGCGCAGTTGCGGCGAGGTGTTCCCCTCCGCGAAGACCTGGGCGCCCTTCAGCGTCCCGCCGTCCTCGACATCCTCGCTCGTCACCGTGAACGACGGCACGGGCGGATGGAAGTCGTGGGGCAGCGGCCGCCGCATGAGCTCGGTCACCTCGGTACCTCCTGAATCGGTGATCCGGTTACCGGTTACGGGAGGGAGACTAGAACCAGTTGCGCTTGCCGCCGACTTCGGACAGCCAGTGGTTGAGGTAGGCCACCCAGTCCGTCGCGTGGTAGTCGTGCAGACCCACCTGGAAGCAGCGGTAGGTGTCGCTGCCCTCGCTGAACAGCCCCGGCTTCTTGTCCATTTCGAGGACGACGTCCATCACGCTGTCGTCGGCGACGAAGGTCAGCTCGACCTCGTTCAGGCCGCGGTACTGCGACGGTGCGAAGAACTCGATCTCCTGGTAGAACGGCAGCCGCTGCCGCGTGCCCCGGATGTGCCCGCGTTCCATGTCCGCGGTCTTGAAGCGGAAGCCCAGCTGGATGAACGCGTCGAGGATCGCCTTCTGCGCCGGCATCGGGTGGACGTTGATCGGGTCGAGGTCGGTGGAGTCGACCGCCCGCGCGATGGCCAGCTCGGTGGTCACGCCGATGTTCATCCCGCGCAGGGCCTGACCGTCGATCATCGTGACCGGCGTCTCCCAGGGGATCTCCAGCCCGAACGGCACGGCGTGCACGGCCCCGGCCTGCAGCTCGAAGGCCCCGCCCAGCGACACCTTCGTGAACTCGATGTCCTGCGTGTACTCGCCGTCCTGTCCTTCGACCTCCACCCGCGCCTGCAGACCGACCGAGAGACCCTGGATGTCCTGGCTCACGGAACCGCCCTGGATCCTCACCTCGCCCTGGACGACACCACCCGGTACGACGTTGACCTCCGTCAGCACCGTCTCGACCGACGCCCCACCGGCCCCCAGGCTCGCAAGCAGCTTCTTGAACGCCATGACTCTCCTCTAGACCTCTGCGGTGGACCCTTGATCCCTACCAACGCGAACCGGCGGCGGCCGGTTCCGCGCCCACACCCTGGCAAGCCGAACGCGCCCTGACCACCCCGGCGTACCGACCAGACTGCACTACGCTCGGAGGGCGTGATCGCGACCCCCGACCGTACGCCCCTTCCACGGGAGTTCTTCGACCGCCCCGTCCTGGACGTCGCACGCGACCTCCTCGGCCGGCTCCTGGTCCGCACGACCCCCGACGGTCCGATCACCCTGCGCCTCACCGAGGTCGAGGCCTACGACGGCCACAACGACCCCGGCTCCCACGCCTACCGCGGCCGCACCGCCCGCAACGCGGTGATGTTCGGGCCGCCCGGGCATGTGTACGTCTACTTCACCTACGGCATGTGGCACTGCATGAACCTGGTGTGCGGTCCGGAAGGCCGGGCGAGCGCCGTCCTGCTGCGTGCCGGCGAGATCATCGAGGGAGCCGAGCAGTCGCGACCTCGACGGCGGTCGGCCCGCGACGACAGGGAACTGGCCAAGGGCCCGGCCCGCCTGGCGACCGCCCTGGACATCGATCGCGCCCTGGACGGCACGGACGCGTGCGCGACGGGCGACACCCCCTTGCGTGTCCTCACGGGCACGCCCGTCGACCCGGAGCGGGTGAGCACCGGCCCCCGTACCGGTGTCGCCGGCGAGGGAGCCGTGCACCCCTGGCGCTACTGGATCGCCGGCGACCCCACGGTGAGCCCGTACCGGGCCCATGTGCCCCGGCGCCGCAGAAGTTGACTCTGTCGGCGAAGGTGCGTAACGTGGCCCGAGCCGCTGAACCGGGTACGGCGATCGCCTGCAGCCGGAGCGGCCAACCCACTACCTAGTACATCCCTCAGCGGGATCGATTTCGGCATGTCCGCATGCCCGAATTCGAACTCGCGGGACTCGATTATGAGTCCGCCGGGGAATCGGCTAACGTAGTGAATGTCGAAAGGCCGACGAGCGAAAGCGAGAAGGTCTCCGGCAATCCCGCCGACAGGGAATCGGGTCGAGAAG
>NZ_CBDQZH010000085.1:0-7641 GCF_965341775.1 Streptomyces sp. bgisy159
GGGCCACCACGACCGCGGACGCCGCGTCCGAGGCCGGGGCTTCGGCGTCCGGGGTCCCGGTCCGGTCCCCGGACGCCCCGTCAGCGGCGCGGCCGGGGTCCGTCGTCGTGGTCGCGTCGTCGTCCCCGTGGCCGTGGTGCTCGATCGTCGACTTGTCGGCGCCCGCCTCGATCTGCTCCTCGGACGGTGCGGAGGCGGCCGGCGCGGAGCCGTCACCGGATCCGAACACCACGTCCGAGCAGGAGTAGAAGGCCTCCGGGCTGTCCGAGCGCTGCCAGACCGCGTACAGCAGATGACGGCCCGAGCGCTCCGGGAGCGTGCCGGAGAAGGAGTAGAAGCCGCCCGTCGCGACCGGGTCGACGGCCGTCGCCACCGGGTGCTGCAGATCCAGGTCGGACCAGGCGAGCGGCCGCGTCGGGTCGTAACCGGCCTTGGTGACGTACACCTTGAAGGTGCCCTTGTGCGGGGCCGTCACCCGGTACTTGAACGTGTACGAGCCGCTGCTCACCCCGGTCGCCGGCCAGTCCGCGCGGGCCAGGTCCAGGCCCTTGAAGGCCTCGTTGCCCGCGCTGCACAGCCTGCCGTCCGGGATCAGCTCCCGGTGGCGACCGCCCGCGTCGCCGATGCGGACACCGTTCCAGTCGTACAGCGCCTGGGTGCCGCCGGCCGCGACCGCCGCGGCGCAGGCGGCGGACTTCGGGCTCTCCGGCCCCTCCGCGTAGCACTGCGCCACCCGGCTGACCGGGTCGCCCATCGAACCGTGCGCGGCGGCCGGGGACGCGGCCAGCGCGGTGAGGGCGAGCGGGGCGAGGCCGAGAGCGGCGACGACGGCGGCCGTACGGCGTGCGGGCATGGGGGAACTCCTCGGAGGCGGTCCGGCGGGTGTGAATCCCGTGGGGGCGCACCGAAAGTAGCCCGCCAGGACCGCGAAATCGCCCGCCTGAAGCGGGCGATGGAGATCCTTATGGTCGCGTTAAGGAACCGCTGAGCCTGACATCAGACAACCCGGGGGAGGCGCGCCGCTCAGCCGTCAGGCCACCAGGTGCGGGCGATGTCCTTGCGGATCTCGGGGCGGCCCGCCGGACGCTCGTCGACTTCCTCGCGGACCTTCTGGCGGTCCGTCTTCTTCAGGGGCTTCTGCACGGTCACACGGCGCATGGCTGCCTCCTTCAGGATCCACCGGGTTCCGCGTTCTCACGGAGGTAGACCCGTTGCAGGAGAGTTCCTCATCGAGCACCGATCTGTCAGTGGCCGTTGTCACGATTCGTACAGTCAGTGGTGGGTGTCACCCTGTGGCGCATGACGTACGACTGGGACACGGCCGCGACCGCCTTCGACGACGAACCCGACCACGGACTGCGCGAACCGGGGGTGCGCGCCGCCTGGGCGGACCGGCTGCGCCGCTGGCTGCCGGGACCTCCCGCCGACGTCCTCGACCTCGGCTGCGGCACCGGCAGTCTGTCGCTCCTCGCCGCCGAGCAGGGACACCGCGTCACCGGGGTCGACGCCTCGCCCGCCATGCTCGGCCTGGCCCGCGCCAAGCTCGCCGGGCATGACGCGGTGTTCCTCCTCGGTGACGCGGCGGCACCACCGGTCGGCGCGCGCCGGTTCGACGTCGTCCTCGTACGGCATGTGCTGTGGACCCTGCCCGAGCCCGGCCGCGTCCTGCGCCACTGGGCCGGGCTGTTGCGTCCCGGAGGCCGGTTCGTGCTGGTGGAGGGGGTGTGGGGCGACACCGACCCGGTCGGCGTTCCGGCGGACCGGCTCACCGCCCTGCTCACCTCGCTCACGGACCGGCCGTGCGTCGAGTGGCTGTCCGACGACGCACGGCTGTGGGGCGGACCGGTCACGGACGCGCGGTACGCCGTCGTCGCGGACGTTCCGGGCCACGGCGCGGAGCCCACGGGCTGACCGAGGGCCCACGGTCGGGCCCGGGCCGGGGCCTGTTGTGAAGGTCCCTAGGCGAACAGGGTCCCGAAGCGCTCCCCGCGCGCCAGGGACTCCAGTTCGTCCAGGGCGGACAGCGCGGCGGACGCGGCGTCCGGGTCCGACCTGAGCAGCCCGCTCTCCTCGAACTCGTCCTCGTCCAGCCGCCGTACGTCCTCGCCGTCGGCGGAGCGCCACAGGTCCAGGTCCAGGTCCTCCACGACCAGCTCCGCGCCGGACAGGACGGCCGGCCGGGTGATGTCGCAGTACCAGCCCTTCACCGCGCCGGCGGCGTCCCGGACCTCCTTCACCGAGTACCACCGGTCCCGCCAGTAGTACTCGGTGAACACGTCGCCCGGCTCGAAGCGCACGAAGCCGAAGTCGCGCGTCCCGCCGCCCGCCCAGGGCGCGCGGACGGCGATCCGGGTGCCGTCGTCCGCCAGCAGCCGAGCCGGGTACCGGATCTTGGTCCGGCCGGCCTTGACGAGGACGACGTCCACCGTGCCGGACCGGTCAGCCGAGTTCGCGGACATGCCGCACCTCCGTCGCACGGATCTCGTACCCGAACCACCTGTTGATCGCCAGCATCGGCCCGTTCTCCGCGTCGTTGCCGGTGTACGCCTGCGTGTACCCCGCCGCGCGGGCACGGAGCAGGGAGTGCGCCTTGGCGAGTTTCGCCAGACCCCGGCCGCGGAACGCGCGGGCGGTGCCGGTCATACCGCTGAGGTAGCGCGTGGCCCCGTCGGTGTAGGCCAGGGTGAAGGCGGCGGGACGGCCGTCGACGACCGCGACCGCCGTCAGCTCCGGGTCGACGAGCGGGTTCCTCCAGCTCTCCGCGAGCCAGGTCTCGTAGTCCGTGAACTCCGAGGGCAGGTCGCCCGGTTCGTCGGACACCGTCTCCGCGTCCAGCCGGAACAGCGGGCGCGGGTCGTCCGCGTAGTCGGCGGCCGTGCGCAGTTCGACGCCCGCGGGCAGCGGGTCGGGCAGCGGTGGCAGCGCGGCGCCGGCCAGGTCCAGGGAGAGGAAGTGCGCCGAGCGGCTCGGCCGGTAGCCGCGCCGCTCGGCCCAGGCACGGTCGTCCGGCGTGTCCAGCACCCAGGCGTACACCTCGGTCACCCCGTGCGCCGCCAGGTGCTCCTCGCCGGCCCGCGCCAGCAGCGAGCCCGCGCCGCGTCCGGTACGGGCCGGGTCCACGTACACGTTGACCGAGCCCCTTCCGGGCTCCGGGCTGTCATGGGCGACCCGTACCTGGGCCGTCCCGATGATCTCGCCGTCCTCCTCGGCGACCAGCTTGCGGGCGTGGGCGTCGGGATGGGTGTGGGCGTGCTCGTGGCGCAGGGACGCCGGGGTGGACACCAGGTAGGGCAGCGCGCGGCGACGGGTGCCGAGGAAGCCCTCGGCGTCGGCGGGCACCTCGGGACGGAGATCGCGGATGATGACGGTCATATGCGCGGACGGTACGGCGGGCGGATGCTCCGGTGCCTCCCATTTTCCGGTGCCTCCCCACCCTTTTCCGGTGCCTCCCCACCCTTTTCCGGTGCCTCCCCCTTTCCGGCGGGTGGGGGAGAATCGAGGCGTGACGTTGAAGATCCACATCGATGAGGGCGCCGCTCCGCCGTACGAACAGGTGCGGGCGCAGATCTCCGAGCAGGCCCGGTCGGGCGCGCTGCCGGTGGGGTACCGCCTGCCGACGGTGCGCGGGCTGGCGGAGTCGCTGGGGCTGGCCGTGAACACGGTGGCCAAGGCCTACCGCGCGCTGGAGACGGACGGGGTGATCGAGACCCGGGGCCGCAACGGCACGTTCGTGGCCGCCGCGGGCTCGGCGGCGGAGCGGGAGCTGGCCGCTGCGGCGCAGGTCTACGCGGAGCGGGCTCGGCGGCTGGGCCTGGGGGAGGAGGCGGCCCTGGCCGCCGTACGGGACGCCCTGCGGGCGGCCCACGAGGCGGACCGGGCGGGGCGCGGGACCGCCTGAGCAGGCCGGGACGGCCGACGCCCTGGCCTGCCCCGTGAGGGCTCTCGGGGCGGCGGGCGGCGTAGCCGTGAGGGCCCGGGACGGTGGGCAGCCCAGCCGGGGTTCCGCACTGGCGGGGCGGCGGCGCCGGGGGAGTGCCCGGACGGTGGCGGGGCGGCGGCGCCCGTGGCAGGCGTCGCGGTCGGCCGAGCGCCGTCGCCGTGGGAGGGCGGCGCTCCACGGCACGCGAGCGCCGTGTGCGTGTGCGTTCCGTGCCGGGGCCTGCGGTGGCGGTGCCGCGCCGTCACGTGAGGGAGGCCAGGGCGGTGCGGGTCGGGTGCAGACCCACTCCGGGGGCAGTCCGGGCGAACAGGCGCGCGTTGCGGACCGCCGCCCCGCCCGGGTCGTTGTTGAAGTACGCGTAGACGTCCGCGTCGTCCGGCCAGGTCGCCGCGATCCGCAGCAGCCAGGTCGCCAGCGCGCGGCGGCCGTAGCGCGGCCACGGCTGGGCGATGCCCTCGTGGAACCGGACGTATCCCCAGTCGGCGGTGCGCCACAACGGGCTCGCGGGGCGGGCGCGTACGTCGGCCCAGCACAGCGCCGCGCCGTGGAGCTCCAGGACCGACCGGACGGCCGGGGTCCACCAGGAGGCGTGTCGGGGTTCCACGGCGACCCGGACACCGGGCGGGAAGCAGGACAGACAGGCGCTCAGCAGGCCCGCGTCGGCGCGCAGGGTCGGCGGCAGCTGGAGCAGGACGGGACCGAGGCGCTCGCCCAGGCCGGACGCGTGGCGCAGCAGCCGGCCCACCGGCTCCTCGGGGTCCCGCAGCCGTTTGATGTGCGTCAGGTAGCGGCTCGCCTTGACCGCGACCACGAAGTCCGCCGGCACCCGCTCCCGCCATGCCTCGAAGGTCTCCCGCGAGGGCAGCCGGTAGAAGGCGTTGTTGATCTCGACGGTGGCGAAGTGCGCGGCGTACACCTCCAGCCACCGGCGCGTCGGCACCTCCGGCGGGTACAGGACGCCCTTCCAGTCCTTGTACTGCCACCCCGAGGTGCCGACGTACACAGGCATGCCTCCATCAAAGCATCACAGGTACAGCCCCGCGTCCGTGCCGGTGCGCGGCTCCGGCAGCGCGGTGGGCGAGATGCCCCGGCGCAGCGCGTACAGCTCCGCCAGGGTGGCGCCGTCGCGGCCGACGCCCTCCTCGGTGCCGAGCCAGCCGACCGCCTCGGGCCGGGTCAGCGGGCCCACCTCGATCCGGGCCAGGCAGCGGCCGGGGCGGACCACGGCCGGGTGCAGGCGCTCCAGGTCCTCGTTGGTGGTGACACCGACCAGGACGTTGCGCCCCTGGCCGAGCAGGCCGTCGGTGAGGTTCAGCAGCCGGGAAAGGGCCTGCCCGGCGGTGTGCTTGGCCTCGCCGCGGATCAGCTCGTCGCAGTCCTCCAGGAGCAGCAGCCGCCAGCGGCCCTTGCCCGTGGAGTCGTCCTCGCCGATCGCGATGTCCATCAGGTAGCCCACGTCGGAGAACAGCCGCTCCGGGTCGAGGACGCAGTCCACCTGGCACCAGTCCCGCCAGGAGCGGGCGAGGGTGCGCAGCGCGGAGGTCTTGCCGGTGCCGGGCGGGCCGTGCAGCAGGAGCAGCCGGCCGGCGATGTCCTCGGGGGTCGTCGCCATCAGGCGGTCCATCGCGTCCGCCACCGGCGCGGTGTAGTTGGCGCGCACCTCGTCCCAGGTGCCCGCGGAGATCTGCCGGGTCGTGCGGTGCGGGCCCCGGCGCGGGGAGACGTACCAGAAGCCCATGGTGACGTTCTCCGGCTGGGGTTCCGGCTCGTCGGCCGCGCCGTCCGTCGCCTCGTTCAGCACCTTCGCGGCCAGTTCGGCGGTGGTGGCGGTGACGGTGACGTCGGCGCCCCGGTTCCAGCGGGAGACCAGCAGCGTCCAGCCGTCGCCCTCGGCGAGGGTGGCGCTGCGGTCGTCGTCGCGGGCGACGCGCAGCACCCGGGCCTGCGGCGGCAGCAGGGTCGCGCCGCTGCGGACGCGGTCGATGTTCGCCGCGTGCGAGAACGGTTGCTCGCCCGTCGCGAAGCGGCCGAGGAACAGCGCGTCGACGACGTCGGACGGCGAGTCGGAGTCGTCGACGGTGAGCCGGATCGGCAGAGCGTCGTGTGGGAGTGCGGCAGCCATGCCGCCCATGATCGGGCACGTGGGCCCCGTCCGCACCCGGTTTCCGAGGTGTGCGCGGTGTGTCGCGCGTGTCCCGTACGGCCGGCCGTGGCGCCGTACCCGCCGGGCGGCGCACGGCGGGTACGACGGGCCTGTGGGACGTGCGGGGGCGTCAGCCGAGGGCGTCCGCCGCGAGCCGGACCGTCCGGCGGGTCCGGCGGACGACCGCGTAGCCCTTGGTCAGGGCGCGGTCCACGGCGAAGGCGCGGGCGACGGCCCGGCCGGCGAGGAGCCGCTCGAACTCCTCGGTGGTGGTGCCGCGCCGCACCGTCACCCGCCGCAGGGCGTACGGCCCCTGCGGGCGCCGGGCCAGGGCGTTGCCGACGGCGAGCGCCTGCGCGAAGCCGTTCTCGCGCACCGCCGCGCGCACCCGGCGGCTGGAGTAGCCGTACGGGTACGCGAACGACACCGGCAGGGCGCCCAGTTCGTCGGCGACGATGTCCCGGCAGCGGGTCAGCTCGGCGCGCAGGGAGCCGTCGCCGAGCTGGTCGAGCTGCGGGTGGGTGTGGCTGTGGCCGCCGATCTCGACGCCCGCCGCGGCCAGTTCCCGCACCTGCCGCCAGTCCAGCATGGTGTCCAGGCCGCGGCCGGTGTCGTAGGTCCCCCTGATCCAGCCGGTGGAGACGAACAGCGTGGCCGGGAAGCCGTGCTCGGCCAGCACGGGCAGGGCGTGCCGGTGCACGCCCGCGTAGCCGTCGTCGAAGGTGATCAGCACCGGGCGGGCGGGCAGCGGCCGGCCGGCGCGCCACCGCGCCGCGAGGGCGGCGGTGGTCAGCGGCGTCAGGCCGCGGTCCGCGATCAGCGCCATCTGCGCGGCGAACGCCTGCGGTGTCACCGACAGGGCGCGGGTCGCCTCGCTCGGCACGGCGGAGACCGCGTGGTACATCAGGATCGGCACCCGCGCGTCGCTCATCCGCTACCCGCTCCCTCCACGAAGTCCACGCTGCCCGTGCCTGCCGTGCCTGCCCGGTCGCGGTCGTCCGTACCCGCGCCGCCGTGGTCGCCCGCGCGTGCCCGGCCGTGGTCGCCCGCGCGTGCCCGGCCGTGGTCGCCCGCCGGGGCCGGCCGGGGGACGTCCGCCCGGGCCGGCCGGGGGACGTCCGCCCGGGCCGGTGGTGCGCCGGCGGCGTCCCCGGCGAGTGCCCCGGCGGCTCTCGCGCGTTGTGGGGCGGAGCTGCCGGTGTCATCGCCGGTGTCGGTTCCCGCGTGTGCGAGTGCGGGCCCGGTACCGGCGTCGACGACGCCGGCCACCGCGGCCGGCCCGGGGGCGTGCGGTGCCGGGGTCGCCGTGCGCGGTGTCGGGACCGCCCCGTCAGCGGGGCGGTATGCCGGGGTCGGCCGGTCGGACGTCCCGGCCGTCGTCTCCGCCGCCGGAGACGTTCCGTCCGCATCGACCCGGGACACCGTCTCCGGGTCGATGCGGACGACGGTGAACGTGGTGCCGGCGCGGCGGGCCCGGAGGGTGCCGACCAGATAGCCGCCCGCCGCCGTGAGGACACCGGTGACGATGGCGGCCGCGCGGCGGGGGGGGAGGAGACGG
>NZ_CBDQZH010000086.1:0-7357 GCF_965341775.1 Streptomyces sp. bgisy159
ATGGGAGTGGTGGCGCGGCAACAACAAAACCTTCTTCAGTGGCGGCAGGGCCCCGGACTTGATGATGGTCAGCCCTCACCACAGCGCCGCCGAGTGGGAACGCGGCGAGCGCTTGCAGGAGCTGGAGCAGGCGCTGGCCCTGCTCGCCCTGCCGGGCATTGACTCCTGGGACGCCTTGGACCCTATTGGGCAGGGCCCATACGGGATCTACGAGTGGTGCCGAGCGCATGTGGATGAGCAGTCGGACGAGGTAACCCGATCGCCGGAGCATGACCGTCCTGACCTGTACGGCTGGCGGGTCCGGGTCGGCACCCCAGCTGTGGCCGTACGTTCCGCGCACCCGGCTTGGGGCGACGACCATCACCAACTTCTCCACGACCTCGCAGGCTCGTACGTTTTCGGCTTCGAGCAGTTGAATGATGCGTGGAACGCGGTGCATGACGAAGCCTCGCCGGTCGGCTACGTCCTCGAAATGCGGCCCGTCACGCCGGACGAACGTGATCGCGCCGAATCCATCCGGGTCGGATCTGTCGAAGCACAGTCCAGTGCATACGGCCTGGTGATCCACGCCGAGTTCCTCGTCGACTGTGAGTTGCTCGCGGAGCAGACCGACCGTGACGTCGCAACTACGCGGGAGGTAATGGCGCAGACGATCAGGTCTCTTCTGGAGCAGAGTGATCTGCCGCCGAGCACGGTCGACACGGTTGCAACGGCCTGGCGCGTCGCTCCGCCCACACTTGCGATCCGCATCATGACGGCGCCGGTGAGCCGTCCACACCTTGCCCGTCCGTGGCCGGTAGATGCCCATCTGGTGGGCATGGTGGACCAGGAGGTGGCCCGCGCTGTGCAGGCTGCGGGCGTCGCACCCGGAACGTACGTGGGCCCACAGGCCAAAGAACTTGACCGTGGTGTGCTGGCTCCAGCCGCGTTGGACGCTCTGAACCGTCGTCTCGCCCAACACTCCTCCGACGACCTTGTCACCGTCGGGATGCGACAGATCGAACGCACCTTGGCGACGAAGAACCAGCAATTCCGTGATCTCGAACAGTCCTCCCGCCTTCTCTCGGTGGCCTGGGACCCACTGGAGCGCCAGACAGAACTCGAGCAAGAACATCTGTGGCTGAGGCGGAGCAACGAAATCGCGATCGAAGCAGCCCTGCGCGCTCAACCCACTGGAAACCGCCGCGTGGACCAGTACGCATGGATGGAGATCACCGCTGCGGCCTCCGCCTATCTGGCAGCGACGATGCGGAGCGAAGCGATCCATCATCAAGTTCGTCCCACCGGACTGAGAATCAGCGACGCATATGAGATCACCGTGGTGACCGACTTGGCCGATGCCGATGCCGATGCCGGGTCGGGGAGCGCGGGCTCCCGGGTGTTCGATCTGGACCTCAGCGCGTTCAGACGGGCCCGAGCGGCTCACATGCTCGCGGCTCCGGCCACGCTCGGCAGTCACGAGCAGACTGACGAGGTTGACGCAGCAGCCGAAGTCGTTGACGAGGAACAGATCGACGAACTCGTCGATCCAGCTGTTGACGCTGCCATGCTCGCCGCATACGGAGCATCAGTGAGCGATATCTTGCAAGTCCTGTTCTCTATGGCCCACTGGCCGCTGGAGCCTGACGATCCGGATGCGGTGGCCGTCCCCGCAGATACCGTACGGCAACACCTGCTCGACACGTTGCGTCTCGCGGATGAACCTGACGGACATGCCCGTATCGCTGCTGCTCAGGGGCTCCTCACCAGTACATCCGCCGCGCTGCAGGCTGCCGACTGGAAGCCGTGGCATGCACGCAGCAGGCAGAAACGACTCGTCGTCCAGCCCCTGGCCGAACTTACCGATGGGCGGCTCGTGGTCGGCCCGCAGCTCTGCTACGCGAGTGCAGGTATCTACGGCAACTTCGTGGCTCAAGGAATCCTGCCTTGGACACAGCCTCCGCCTCCGCGCCGGGTGACAGACGCTCTGGAGGCGGTTCGCGACCGCAAGAACAGAGCCCTCGAGACCGAGGTAGCACAAACACTTCGGGCAGCTGGTTACATGGTCGAGGAGCGTATCCGGGAGCAGGATCCGCAGCGCCTGGGGGTCCCGTCCCTCCAGACCGAGATCGATGTAGTCGCTGGGCGCGCGGCTGACTCGGTTATTTGGCTGATCGAGGTGAAGGACCCAGCCGACGTGCACGTGACACCGGAGATCCGACGCCATCTGGACCGTTTCTACGTCGACCACCGAAAGCCGTGTTATGCGACACAGCTCCAGAGGAAACTCGACGACCTTGCACCCCGCGCCAACGAGGTGGCGGCGGCCCTCGGTTTGCCGACGTCAGCTGAGCCGCGTGTGGTCAGGGCGATCTTTGTCACCCGTGCGCCGGTGCCGGCGGGATTCGTCGGGGGCCCCTTCACATTCCACACGTTGAGGGATCTGGCGGCTGCTCTGGACGGCGCCACCAGCCAGCCGCCGGAAGTAACTGCTTCCGGCGGGACCAGCTCCCCTAGCCGGGACCGGCGATGATCACGAAGCGGCCCGCAGCGAGTAAGTACCGAACGACGGCGAAGCGAAGGCAGCCGACGGGTGATCGGCTACACAAAGATGAGTAACACCACCGCTACCGGTCTGAAAAGAGCCGGTAGCTGGTTACTCACGTTGAACTCGTGGAGTCCGGTGGACCGTGACGGTTCTGGATCGTTGCGGTACGACGTCGTCATGCGGTACGCGCATGGGGGCGGGCTGACGCCCAAGGAGCAGGAAAAGCGGGAGCGAGCGCGTCTCGAAGCGGCCGAGCGGTTCGCTCGTGGTGAGAAGACCGAGGCCGTTGAAACGCCGCACGGCTGTTGATCACTGCGGACGCCGGCGGTTCCAACGGCTACCGCACCCGCGCCTGGAAGACCGAACTCGGAGCCCTCGCGGCCGAGACCGGCCTACAGATCACGGTGTGCCATATGCCGCCCGGCACATCGAAGTGGAACCAAGTCGAGCACCGGCTGTTCTCCCAGATCTCCATGAACTGGCGTGGGAGACCGCTGACCAGCCACGACGTCATCGTGAATACCATCGCAGCCACCACTACCCGCACCGGGCTGCGGGTCGAGGCCGAACTCGACACCAACACCTACGACACCGGAATCTAGGTCACCGACGCCGAAATCGACGCCCTAGCGATGAGCATGCACCGATTCCACGGAGACTGGAATTACATGCTCCATCTCGCCGGTGTCCCGCCCGCTCCCGGCCTGCGGACGGACCCTGCAACCGCCGCACGGCCGGCTGCAGGACCAGCCCACCTCGACAGCTCCACACTCCGGCACCCGGAGCTGACCGGTATGAACGTCCCCGAAATGGAAATTGCGCTTGACAACTTGATCCCCGCACTGGCCGAACAACGCGAGCGGCTCCGCCCCGAGCGGCGGGGCGGCGAACGCCGCCGGCACGCGGCGCGGGCGCCAAGGACAAGCTCTCCGACGCCGATCGTATCCTGGCCACCGTGCTCTACCTGCGCTAAATCGGTACCCACGACCTGCTCGCCCAGCTCTTCGGCGTCACCGGAAGCACCCTCACCCGCGCTATCCAGGAAGTACGGCCCCTCCTCGCCGAGTCTGGCCCCACGCTCCCGCCGTCAACAGCCAGATTCCGCACACCCGCAGACGTCGCTGCCCACCTCGACAGGTACGGCAATCAGCCGCCAAGGAAGATCAAACCAGCATGTTAATGCTCTGCGCGCCCTTAGATAGCGGTTGGTCCCGGAAGACGCAATCCCGTGCGGAGTGTGTACTCCCCACACCCGCTCGGCCCTCAACATCAGGCGGGCGGTGAGCTCCACCATCGTGGGCCCGGAGGGACCAGGCCACCGGGGGCGTAGTCATTCACGCGTCGGTCCTCTGCTCTGCCGCCGGCACACCGGTGGTGTCCTCCTCCGGCATGGCCGTCGGCGCGGTCTCGGCACTGGCGCGGCGGACGCGCCTCTTGTCGTGGACCACGGCTCCGATGACGCCGAGGCCGGTGGCGGCGGCGCCGATGATGACGCCCTCCGTTCGGCCCTTCCATCGGCCGAGAGCGACGCCCTCCGCAAAGCCCTCTAGCCGGCCGCGGGCGACGCCCTGTGCTACGCCTTGCAACCGGTAGAAGGCGCGTAGAGCGGCGGGGCCCCCACGGCGTCCGGCTTCCTTCGTGAGTTCCGTGTAAGCGCTGGTCATGCTCTGCCTCGCTATGTGTCGCTCGCTCTAGGGACAGGCCGATGGTCGCAGAAACGTCCTTGGCGGGTGGGGCAGTTCGGGAACTTCTGGGCTGACGTTGCGGCGCGCTCGGCGTACGCGCTGGCCCGCCCCCTGGGCCAGCCCCTCCCGTATGACCTGGCCGCCTTCCGTTCACCCGGTGCGGTGGCCCGCGTCCATGACCCTCCGCCCCACTGCCCACCGGCCGGACAGTTCCACGTCATCCACCGGCGCACAGGGCAGAACGTGAGGTCCGCTGGCAGGTTGCCATGGACGTAGCAAGGAAAAAACGGGACTGCCAATCCCATCGGGGACATTTATGTGATCACGGATAACCTGTCCTCGCACAGCAGCGTGTCCACCCGCACCTGGCTCGAGGACCACCCCGAATCCGGCACGTCTTCATCCCCGTCGGCACCTGCTGGCTCAACCTTCAGGAGAGCCGGTGGTGCATCTTCCCTAAAGCCGCCCTCGCCGGCAATCCTTCGCCGAGCCACCCGAGATCGAGCACGCCACCCGAGCCTGGCCCTGGGTATGGGAACGAAGGGGCGGCGCCGGCGCACTATGGCTGTGAGTGCGCTTCCGCTGCTTTTCGCCATTCGTCGGCAGTGCTCCGCTTGGCGTGACTGGGGCTGTTTCCACAGGTGAGAGACGGACAGTCACGCGCCGCGTGAGGGCTGGCGGAAAGGGCCGTGGTGAACCGCTTGGGAGCTTGAAGGGCATTCGCCCAGCTGAGCGGCCTCAGGCTCGCTGCCCCGTGAATTGGCCTGACGGTGTGGGCCCTCCTGGCCTGATGGCGACTCGACCGGGGCGTAGCGCCGTGATGACCCATCAGCTGCTGTCAGTGCCCACTGCTACACCCTTTTGTTGGGATGAGCCGCGCTCCGCGGCCCACCGACGGGAGGGGGAAATATGTCGAAGGTGCCGGACGGATTCCACCGGGTACGCGGACACATCCGTCGCAATCCGAAGCCCAGGAGCGCCAAGCGCATGAGCGGTTGGATGATTGCCGGCTTACTGGCCGGCGTGTGGCTGTGGGGGCAGGTGTTCGGGTTCAGTGAGTCCACCGCCACGACACCGCCGACGGATCCGAAGCCGGCGGCCAGCGCGACGGCCGACCGCTGATGGGACGGATACGTCTGCGGCGCCCTCGCGATGCCGCGGAACTGGTCGCAGCGGCTGTAGTCGCCCTGGCCGTGCTCGTCCTGGTGGCGCGGACGGCGGCCACGGCGGTCGGCGCACTGAAGGCGGCCTGGCCTGCCCTGCTGGCTCTCGCCCTACTCACGGGAGCCGTCGCGGCGTGGCGGATCAGGCACGCGACCACGATGCGGCGTCGCGAGAAGGAGCGGCTGGCCACTCTGCGGATCACGCTCGCGGAGTTCGACACCATGGACGACCGTCGCTTCGAGTACGCCCTGCGGGATCTGCTGGTCCGCGACGGCTGGCCGGCCCGCAGAGTGGGTGGCGGCGGCGACCAGGCCGCCGACGTCATCGGTGGGCATCCGCAGCGCGGCCGGGTCGTGGTGCAGGCCAAGCACACCCGCGTCGGCGGGAAGGTGGGCTCATCTGTGATGTACGCGGTGAAGGGGACGGCCGGGCCGGTCCACAAAGCCGATCACGCTGTCGTCGTCACCAACGGAGCCTTCACCCGCGATGCCATGGCGTGGGGCGACCGACACGGCGTCCACTGGATCGACCGGGAAAAGCTACAGCGCTGGGCCGAGGATGGTGCCGCTCTGCACGAGCTCCTCGGATTGTCCGCGCGCTCCCGCCCGAGCCGATTCAGGCGTGCGGCATGACTGGCAAAGATCGTGATCGCTGCCCAAGACGTCTGGAGGTGTGGTGTTCGACGAGGACGGGTCGCTCGACCCGCTGCTGAAGTTCCTGCTGTATGCGGTCATCGCGCTGGCCGTCGGCAAGATGCTCTGGGAGTGGCTCACCGAGGACGTCGGCCAGTGGATCACCGTAGATTCGTGGGGGCTGATAGCCGATCACCCGTGGTGGACCGGGCTCTTCGTGGTCGGCGGACTGCCCATGTTGCTCCTGCTCGGCAGAATCCTGTCATTCCTGTTCGGCGCCAACACCTACGCCAACGCGGACGACACGTTCGCCGCTCCCTCTGGCGATGCGATCGAAGCGGACGCGCTGACCTTCAAGATGAAGCAGCTTTCGTCGATGAGCGCGACGGGTTTCGAGCAGGCGTGCACTGATCTCTTGGCCCGTGACGGATTCCGGCGTCCCAGGCGGGTCGGAGGCGCCGGTGACCTCGGCGTGGACGTCACTGCCCGCGATGACGAAGACCGCCTCCTGATCGTGCAGTGCAAGCAGTATCAGAGCCCAGTCGGGTCAGGCCACGTGCAGAAGTTCAACGGGACAGCCCGCCCGCACCACGGAGCCGACCTCCCGATCATGATCGCGCTTAACGGCTTCACGCAGCCGGCGATCGACTTCGCCCAGCATCACCAGCTCATCCTCATGGGCCGCCCGGAATTGAAACGATGGGCTCACGGCGAGCACCTCTACGACGTCCTCGGCATCCAAAGCACGACACACTGACGCCAGCGCACACGGAGCTGAGTCCGTCCCGGGAGATCGCGCCTAGTGGCCGGTGGCCCCGTTTCGGGCTCAGTCCGGTGCGGCGCGTTGTCATGGAGATCGATCCGGGCCCCTCCCGGCGAAGAGCTCCCCACAGCGAGGCGGCCTTGGGTCGAGAGATCGTGAGGCGGCACTCCTGTGATGACGCCGCGGTCTACGGCATGCCGGTCCTCCCCAATGGGCTCCCTACCCCAGCCGCTCACCGTCTGAAGAGCGCTTCCTGACGATCCGTGACCTTGCTGCTCGGCGGGGTAGGTACTGAGGCTGCCCCGCAAGGCCGCAGTTGCAGACCCACATTTCAGCAGTCGACTGCTTTGTGTCTGTTGATGATCTCGCGTGATCGAGATTGACAGGTATGAGGGAAGTGTGAAACGGGAGGCGTTCCCGGTGGCAGGATGCAGCCCCAGGGCATGAGGAGGCGTGAGCGCGGTACGGGGCTCGTCCGTTCGTCGAGTGCTCGAGTTCAAGCACTCATAGGCATAGGTGCGCGGCAGGGAGTTGGGGTGTCTCAAACCGGTACGAGTGGTGTCATTCCGGGCCAACGGGCTGGCTT
>NZ_CBDQZH010000087.1:0-6853 GCF_965341775.1 Streptomyces sp. bgisy159
AGCCTTCTTCCCGCAGCAGGTCGGCGACGGTGTCCGCACTGACTTTGTGCCCGGTCCGGGCCAGCTCCCGCGTCAGCGTGCGGGTCGACTTCACCGTTCACCGCAGTGGTGACATCGGATCGCCTCGCTCGTCCGGCTCGACCAGCGCAAGGAGGGCCGGACGTAGCCCTGGATCGAGATCTACGACCCCCTTGCGGCCTCCGCCCGGCCGCCGCACCCGCCCCAGAGGCTCCTCGCCGGCCTCCAACTCGGACACGCCCTTGCGGACCGTGGTCTCACTCACCGAGGCCGCCCGCGCAACGGCCCGAACACCACCGTGTCCCAGGACACGAGCCTCTGCGGCCATGAGTAGCCGTCGTTGTCGCTCATCCAGATGCGGGAACAACACCGCGAACCTCATGGCGAGTTGGGCACAGATCTCGTCCGGGATGCGCATACCACATCAACGAGCCACGCGTCCCTCCCCTCGTAGCGTGGAGTCCGTGATTGCAGGGGAAGTTGGGGTTCATGGGGTCCAAGCAACGGACGTACACGCCTGAGTTTCGTGAGGGTGCTGTACGCATCGTGATCGAGACGGGCAGGCCGATCCCGGAGGTCGCCGAGGAACTCGGCGTGCACTCCGGCACGTTGCATAGCTGGGTGTCGCGGTGGCGGCGCAACGGGTCGGCGTCGTCCGACCGGCCGGCCGAGCCCGCGCCGCCGGGTGGACGGATGCGCGAGGCCGAGCGCGCCGAGCTGGAACGGTTGCGGCGGGAGATGTCGGAGAAGAACAAGCGGATACGCGAGCTGGAGATGGAGCGTGATGTCCTCAAGCGATGCATGGTCCTCTGGGTGAAGTGACCGTGACGGACCCGGCCGCCCTGGCCGCGTTCATCGGTAACCAGAGGACCGAGCACTGCGTCCCGCACCGTCTGGCCTGCCGTGTCCTGGGGGTGTCGGAGTCCTGGTTCTACAAGTGGCGCGACAAGCCCACCACCGCGCGTGAGATCCGGCGCGGGCAGCTGGCCGACGTGATCCGGCAGATCTTCGAGGGCTCCGGCGGCACCTACGGCTCCCCGAAGGTCTGGCTCCTCCTGGTCCGCGCGGGCTGGCGGGTCTCGGTGAACACTGTCGCCCGTCTGGTGGCCGAACTCGGCCTGGCCGGACGGAAGGTCCGCCGACGGCGCGGGCTGACCCGGCCCGGCAAACGGCCGGCGGCCCCGGACTTCGTGCGGCGGGACTTCACCGCGGACGCTCCGGACCAGGTGTGGTGCGGCGACATGACCGAGATCACCTCCGGTGAGGGCAAGCTCTACCTGGCCACCGTCATCGACCTGTTCTCGCGCCGGCTGCTCGGTTACGCGATGGGCGCACGCCATGACGCCGAACTGGTCGTGGCGTCCCTGAACATGGCCGCGGCCACCCGCGGCGGTGACGTGAAGGGCGTGATCTTCCACAGCGACCGCGGCAGCGAATACGGCTCCCGGCGCTTTCGCCGGGCCTGTCGCCGCTTGGGCGTGACCCAGTCCATGGGCCGCGTCGGGTCGTGTTTCGACAACGCCGTCAGCGAGGCGTTCAACAGCGTGCTCGAGGTCGAGTACGTCCACCGGCACACGTTCGCCACCCGCACCGAGGCCCGGCTGCGGATCGCGACCTGGATCACCGGCTTCTACAACGTGCACCGACTACACAGCGTGTGTGGATATCAGAGTCCGATCGACTACGAGCACGACCACCGGGCCAACTCCGTCTTGGAACTGGCCGCTTAGAAGATCTCCACAGTTCGAGGGGATTGACACACACATCGTTGAGCAAGACCTGAGGCGGAATTGTGCCTTCCGTCACAGTGATTGCGGCGAAGGCCGGGATACGTTGCTCGTGATCAAGAAGGTCATGGCGCCCTCCCGACCAAGGGGCGCAATACGGGCCTGGACGTCAACTGCCCCGAGTCTATGTGAGCGGCTGCAGTCCGACGTCTTCGAAACTCTGAACCGGGGATGCACATATGAGTTACCGACAGCGAATAGCCAGCGGATCCGTCGCCGTTGCGGCGAGCGGCTGGCTCGCGTTGAACATGACTTCGCCCGCGGCTGCCGACGCAACGGCATCGGAGCCCGCCAGGGCCGCGGCCATTGTCGAGCGCATCACAGGAACCCACGACCTCGTGCCGACCACGGCGGGCGCCAGGGACGAGGCGAGCAGGGTAGTGACGGACACGACCGACGGAAAGATCACCCTGACCGTTCCGGCTGTGTCCGACGGAAAGGTAGAGACCATCGCGCCGGACGGGACGACGATTGGCGTCGCACTTCCGAGCACCAAGAGTGTTGCCGGTGTCGAGAGCGCCGCCGGCACGACCGTGTATCCGGACGCCGCTCCCTCTACCGACCTGTCGGTCCAGCCCACGGTCGGCGGCGCGTTCCGGAGTCTGATCACCCTCAAGGACAGCAAGGCACCTGCCGACCAGCGTTTCGATCTGGACCTCCCAGCTGGTTCGGAACTGGTGGCCACCGCCGACGGCGGTTACGAAATCGTCGAGCGTATCGACGCCGACACCAGCGTGGCCATCGGTGCCATCGACGCTCCGTGGGCCAAAGACGCCTCCGGCAACGACGTTCCCACCACCTACCGGCTGGAGGGCAACACGCTCATCCAGCAGATCCACATCACGTCGAACACCGCCTTTCCTGTGGTCGCCGACCCGAAGGTCTCGTTCGGCCGCGGAATCTACGTGAAGTTCAACCGTTCTGAGACAGCCTCCATCGCCCCGTACACCGACGCGTCAGCCGCCGTCGTCGCTGCATGCCAGAAGGTCCCGAACCGGGTTCGCAACATGCCCGTGCGGACCATCTGCCGTGGGACCCTTGGCGCGGCGTCCCAGAGCGTGCGGAAGACCTTCAAGGACGCCGCGAGCCAGAACCGCTGTGTCCAGATCCGGCTGCCCTACGCCCCGATCGGTGTCGTCATCGGTTGGCCCGAGTGGAAGAAGGTCGCATGCTAACGCCGGAGAACTCAGAGCGAGGAGAACCCGTGGGCACTGCTCGTAGCGCAGCCGTGACCTTTGCCAGCGTCGTTGCGATCCTGCTCGTTATGCAGTTCGCCTTCGAGGGAGAGGTCACGCTCCGCTCGGCGTTGGTTGCCGCTGCCGTGGGATTGCTCTCAGTGGCCGTTGGGCCTCTCTGGGAGAAATGGCGCAGCAACCGCCGGTAGCCCGCCCGTGCGGCCCGGCACGGTGAAGACCGTCGCCGGGCCCCGCGGCCGTACCGCCCACGGCCGGCGCTGGTCTCCTCCCAGGCCTTGAGGATGCTGGCCCAGCCGTACTGTCCGGCGTCGGCTGCAGAGCCTGCGCCTCGGGATCCGTACGGAGGGTGCTTCTATTGTGTTCAGGCGCGGGGCCTCATGCAGCCGAGGAACGACTGCACACGAAGTCCATGGAGGACTCGATGGCCCACCGCCGTGTCAACGCGGCCAAGTTCATCAGCCGCTACCGCTCGTGCGGGGAACTCGCCCGGGACGGGCTCCGCGTCTTGTGGACCGGCGGCTCACCCCCGCTCGCGCGGGGAACTCACGCCGACGTTGTAGCCGACGTCATCGGTGACCGGCTCACCCCCGCTCGCGCGGGGAACTCGTGTTCGCGGGTGATGCCGAGTTCGGCGGCGACGGCTCACCCCCGCTCGCGCGGGGAACTCATGACCGTGGACGGCGACTTGATGCCGAGGGCCGGCTCACCCCCGCTCGCGCGAGGAACTCCAGACCGGGCGGCGTGGCCTGCCACGCGGTCACGGCTCACCCTCGCTCGCGCGGGGAACTCCTGCGCGCCGGACGCCTCTCCCGCGCCCCCCGCGGCTCACCCCCGCTCGCGCGGGGAACTCAAGCGGTCGACCTGCCGCCAGTCGCCTTGGGCCGGCTCACCCCCGCTCGCGCGGGGAACTCGTCTACCGCGCGGGCGTGGGTGAGGTCGTCATCGGCTCACCCCCGCTCGCGCGGGGAACTCGCGACGTAGACCCGTTCTGCCACCAGGCCGTTCGGCTCACCCCCGCTCGCGCGGGGAACTCGCGCCACCATGTCAGCCGATCCGCTGCATGATCGGCTCACCCCCGCTCGCGCGGGGAACTCGCCTGCGTCACAGCCCGCACGTTCGATATGGACGGCTCACCCCCGCTCGCGCGGGGAACTCGCTGCTGGACGAGGAGCGCCCCACCGTCTCGTCGGCTCACCCCCGCTCGCGCGGGGAACTCACTTGGTGACCTGCGGATATTGGGAGCGTAGGCCAATTCGTTATCTGCATGGCGGCGCCTTCCAGATGGAGCTGGATGAGTAAGCGGTCACCGCTCAAGCGGGCGTTGTCAGTGGGGTGTGGTGAGATGCCTCTCACTGGTCCACCTCCATAGCCTGGAGCCGCGCACGATGACAAGCGACAGTGAGACTTTAGCGCTCGTCGATCCTCAACTGTGGGGCAAGCAGCACGGGCTGCCGCGTGCATATCCCGTGGTGTGTCATCTGCTGGATACGGCCGCGATGGCTGGTGCGTTGTGGGACAGTCTGCTCAGCCACGAGGTCGTCGAGCGACTCAGCGGTGAGGTGGGGGTTGCGGCTGACGAACTGCGGCAACTGGTCTGCATGTGGGCTGGGTTGCATGACCTCGGCAAGATCAGTCCAGCGTTCCAGCGCAAGTGCGTTGATCTGTATGCGGCGTTGCAGGCTGCGGATCCTGCGTACGGGCCAGCTTCGGCGGAGGAACTGCGTGATGCGCTGACTCTGAGGCATGACGAGGCCACGCACTGGGTGCTGGTGGGGATCTTCGAGGAGTTCGGCTATCCGGCGAACCCGCGGGGTGCCCACCGTGGGGTGGGGCATCAGATCGCGCAGATGCTGGGCGGCCACCACGGCCGGTTCTGGCCGGCGATGTCGCGGCAGCAGGCTCGCCGGCCTAGGGCGAACCATCCCGGTCTCGGGGCGGGCGTGTGGGAGGAGCAGTGCCGGGCTCACGCTGAGGCGGTCAGGCGGATGACAGAAAGTGCCGTCGTACCGCCGCGGCAGCTTCCCGCTTCCGTGGCTGTGGTCGTGGCGGGGCTGGTGATCGTCGCGGACTGGCTGGCCAGTCAAGAAACCTTCATCGTGCAGCGAATTCCTGCCCCAGGTTGGAGCGCTGACGACAAGGGACTGCTGGCTCATTGGGAGCGTTCGGTGAAGGATGCTGCGGCGGTGGTGCGTGAGGCGGGTCTGGGCCGGGCCGTCGTTCGGGACCTGTCGTTCAGGGAGATGTTCGGTTTCGAGCCGAACTCTTTGCTTTGCAGGCGTCCCTGGTGAAGGAGTTGCCTGATCTGGTGCGGGGGCCGGGACTTCTGCTGGTGACGGCTCCGCCAGGCGACGGCAAGACCGAGGCAGCGCTGTTCGGGGCGAGTGTGCTGATGCGTGCCGCCGGCTCGAACGGAGTCGGTTCTCGTTGCCCACGATGGCGACAGCCGACGCCATGTACGAGCGGGTGCGGGTGTTCGCCGAGCGGACGCTGGGCGGTGATGCGGCCCTGACCCGGGTGCACAGCATGGCCTGGCTGAGTGCGGACACCGTGACGGATGCGGCCGGTTCCGCAGCCACTGCTGGCCCGGTGCTCTCCAGCGAGCATGCCTCTGTGGAGGCGGCCCAGTGGCTCCGTGCGACTCGACGCGGGATGCTCGCCCCTCTCAGCGTGTTCACGATCGATCAGGCGCTGGCCGGGGTTCTGCCTGTGCGGTACAACGCGCTGCGTTTGCTGGCCCTGTCGGGGAAGGTCCTGGTCATCGACGAGGCGCACGCGTACGGGCCGTGGATGCACGCTCTGCTGCTCCGGTTGCTGGAATGGCTTGGTGCGATGGGGGCGCCGGTGGTGGTGCTGTCCGCGACGCTGACCGGGAGCACGGCAGGCTCGCTGCTGCAGGCCTACCGACGGGGCTGCGGCCAAGCCGATGAGCTGCCGCAGGCAATGCAGCCGCGCTATCCGGGCTGGGTCTACGTCGACGGGGCGCCCGGTGGCGCCGTGAGCGAGCCGCGCGGGGTACCGAGTGAGCGGGAGAGGGCCCTGGAGTTCAGGCTGCTGCCGGTGCGCAGGGATGTGGAGGCTGGTGATGTGCGGCATCGCTGGTCCGTGATCAAAGAGTTGCTGCGGCCGGCCGTCGAGGGCTGCGAAGGCACCGTGCTGGTGTGCTGTACGACGGTGGCCGAGGCACAGGAGACCGCTGTAGCTGTCCAGGCGTGGCTTGCGCAACGGGCGGAGTCAGGAGCCGAGGTGCCGGACCTGCATCTGCTGCATTCCCGCTACCGAGCCCGGGACCGGCGCAGGATCACTGAGGTGTGCGAGACCTCGTTCGGGAAGACGGGGCAGCGTCCCAAGGCGGCCATCCTGGTCGCCACCCAGATCGTGGAGCAGTCACTCGACCTCGATTTCGACCTGCTGATCACGGATATTGCGCCGCTGGCTCTTGTGCTGCAGCGCGCGGGCCGCTGCCAGCGACACAAGCTGGACGGGTATGACCTGCACGGTGCGCACCGGCCGGCCTGGGCCGTTGGACATCCCCGGATCGTGGTGCTGAATCCGGTGAACGGCGAGGGGGAGTTCGAGCAGCCGAGAGCGTGGGGCGCGGTGTACCACGAGGCGCTGCTGCGGCGTACCAGTGAGCTGCTGGCGCAGCGTGCGGGGGGTCTGGTGCACGTGCCGGGGGATGTGCAGGAACTCGTCGACGCCGTGTACGCCGAGGAGTTCGGCGGCGATCTCGATGAGAAGTCTGCCAGGGAACTGGCGGCCGCTGACGCTGCGCGGCGTGCCGAGGAGGCGGCCGAGCTTCAGCTGGCGGACATGGTGCGTGTGAAGGCCCCAAAGGACATCGGGCAGGATCTG
>NZ_CBDQZH010000088.1:0-6645 GCF_965341775.1 Streptomyces sp. bgisy159
CCCGGACTGGAACTGCCCGTGGCCGCTGGACTGGCAACGCCACTACCGGGTGCTCGCGGACCTGGTCGACGCCGACGGCAGCCTCCCCGACATCACGCCCGGCGTGCTGTTCGATGGCGATGACATCGGCCGGTGGCTGGAGCGGCAGAAGCAGCCGACCACTTGGGCGCAGCTGTCCACCGAGCAGCAGGAGCGACTGTCCAGGCTGGGCGTCAAACCGCTTCAGGCGCCGTCTCCCGCCCCGGCAGCCACACGCGCGACAAAGGGCCCGAGCAAGGCGCAGCAGGCGTTCCAGCGGGGCCTGGCGGCCCTTGCGCAGTGGGTGGAGCGTGAGGGCGACCGGCCGGTGCCAAGGGGGCACAGCGAACAGATCACGGTCGACGACGAGGCGGAACCCGTGTCTGTGCGGCTGGGCGTATGGGTATCGAACACAAAATCGAGGAGGGACCGGCTGGACACCGACCAGCTCGCCGCACTCGCCGAGCTGGGCATGGACTGGGCAAGGCCGGTGACCGTCCCGCAGGCCGCTCCGGACAGCCTCTGATCGCCGTCTTGCGCCGTGACCGGACCCCGGGCCTCTCAAGGCCCGGGGTCCGTTGCTGTGCGGGCGCCGGACGAAGTGGCGATGAGGTCGTCGGCCTGGTCGTCGGCTAGGACACCCTCCGACAGATGTTCACCGCCTGGCTCGCCGAATACGGCATCCCGGTCCTGGTGGTCCGCGGCTTCGCCTGGACGGCGGTCACGAGCGCTTCGTAGGGGGCACGGTCGAGGGGGAGTTCGGCGTCGACCAGGCCGTGGGGGTCGTGGGAAGCGGGCGTAGCCGCAGTCGGCGCGGGCCAGCAGGGCCGGGGAAGGTCGGCCGAAGGCGGGGGCTGGAGGCCGCGTCCTTGCGGTGCGGGGCCTGCGGGTGTGGGTGCGCTCATGGGGCACCGCCAAGGCGATGGTGCCCAACCCGGTCGGCGCGTCGACGACAGCCTGCTCCCGGCCCGTTCGACCCGCGCGGAAGGTGGTACAGGCTTTTTCCCTGCACACCGGGCTGAAGGGAAGTCAGTTCAGCAACGGACGCCGCTGTTAACGAAGGGTGTTCGATAGGCGACCTCTTTCCATTCGGTATGCCCATTCCAAGTGTGCCCCGCGTAGGAAATCCGAAGGTCGTCAATGAACGCCTTGACGAAGTCTCCATCTTCACACCCCGGGAGGCTCACCTCCCAATGCCCAAGGTCTTCCATGGACTCGAGCGGCGTCAGCCTGCTGTAGGTGCTGATTCCGTTCTTCAGCGTCTGGACCATGCCTCCGGTCACTACACAGCGCCTGGGGTACCAATTATGGAATTCATCGTGCCAGCAAGCGAAGTTCTCGACCGAAACCTTCACCTCGCCCTCATCCGCCTGGATACAGAAGTCGAATTCGGCGCGGTATCCCCCCAACGGGCCGTGGCCGGCGGTCTGATGCTCGCACCGCTCGACAGCAGCTGCGGGGGAGGCCCCCACGAAAACGACGCCGAGGGCCATGGCCGCCCCTGCCGAGAGGGAAGCGACTACCTTCTTCAGCATGGAATTCACAGAGATCTCCTCACATTTGTTCTTGATGGCCGGAAAGAGGCAGGCGAGAATCGCCAGTCGACCTGTGGGGGCCGCCCGCACCCCCTCCTTCACCCAAAGTAGTCACATAACTACACAACGACAGTAGCGGGATGCCTGCGGTCGATCGGCGGATGCGCTGGGTAAACCACCCGGACGTAGGCCAGTGAGGCTCCGACCGCGGTGAGTGCGCCGGAGAGCCAACCCTGGCAGCGAAGGGCAGAGCCGGATCTTCCACGCGTACTCGATCGAGTGCCGGGGCGTCTCGCCCCGGCCGCGCGCGGCCCCGCCGACGCGCGCGAGGGGACATGCGGCCGGCCCGATCCCCCGAGGCGCTCCCCGCGTCCCGCCCGCTCCCTCCCACCCTTCTCCTTCCAGGAGGGCCGGTCGTGGGGTGCTCTGAGGGGGATGTCAGACCCCTGACCACGCTTCTACGGGCCTGGTGAGCTGCGCAGATGCCGGAAGATCGCGGAGGCTCGCGCAAGAGATGCCGCAAGGGAAGGCGCAAGAGATCGTGCAGGAGATGCCGCAAGAGATCTTGCCGCCGGGCAGGGCCGGACCGCCCGTGTGAGTGATGACAGCGGGCGCCAGCAACAGGACACTCCGCAGAAAGCCTTCAAGGGGCCGCGTGCGCAGCACGTCCGGTCCCGCGCCGTGCGCGGCGCGGGCTAACCCTCGGGTGGCCGGTCGGGCCGGGCACGGCTGTGACCTGCGGTGGTCGCGCTCACGGCAGGGCCTTGGCCAGCTCCCCGCCGGAGGCCCGACCAAGGTGATGGTGAGGTACTTGGTCGGGTGCCCACCGGACTGTTCCCGGCCAGTCGCGTCCTGGGTTGCGCCCTGAGTCGCGCCCTGAGTCGCGTCCTGGGTCTCGCCGTAGGTCTCGTCCTGGGTCGCATCGGCCGGTGCCGGACGCGGGCCTTCGGCATGCGGCCTGACCAGGCAGACAAGGGGTCGGCACGAGGCCGGTTACGACGCCGACTACTTCCCCGGGGAGCCCCCTGCGCAAGCACCGGCCCGGTTCCGCCTAGTCCCTGCCCTGCTACGGGACGGGCCCGGCCCGTCCCGGTCACGATGTGACGGCCTGGACGACGCCGACCACGATCGTGCCGAGAGCGCCGGCGGCAGCAACGGCTACGCCGACCGGAACCGCGAACGCCGGGCGGCGGTGAACGGCGTAGCCGAGGCCGACGACCAGGAACCACAGCTGGCACCAAGCCCACACCCACAACAGCGCCGGCATTCCCTTCCCCCACCAGACCACCAAATGGATCCGCACCCAGCAACGCACCTGGACCCAGCTCCACCCCCACCAACAACACCTCCTGGGCACCATCGGCATCCACGGACCCACACCCCTGCACCGCTACAACAGCCACCCAGTACACCTGCCCAACCACCAACGAAACTGATCAAACACCCACAAGACCGACCCAGAACAGGAAACCCCCAGCTCACAAGCCCACCCAGGCCCAGCCCGCAATCAACGCCAAGCGCCTCACCACCACACACCACACCACCGGACCCAACCAGCCAACTGATCAGCCCAGTTCAACACCACACACGCCGATCACAACGAACGAACCGCGACATCCGCGACCCCTCACCGGTTCTCGGGGAGTCGGAAGAGGCCCGGCGGGGCCGGCGCCTGGCGCTCCTGCAGACCGCGCTCCTGGAGCACGCCGCCGCGTGGAACCTGCGCACCGTCATGACGTTCCACCAGAAGGTGGAGGAAGCCGCGGCGTTCGCGGAGAAGCTGCCCGAGACGGCAGCCGAGCTGTACATGAACGACGCCTCGGATGAGGACCTGGCGAGGGCGGAGGAGCTGCCGGAGTCGTCGATCGACGCGGAGTTCTACGAGCTGGAGGCCGGCCGCCACGTCCCGCCGGACCGGGTGTGGTCGGCGTGGCTGTGCGGCGACCACCTCGTGTCCGAGCGGCGCGAGGTCCTGCGGCAGTTCGCCAACGGCATCGACGCGGCCGGGCGGCGGGTCCACCGCGCCTTCCTCGCCAGCGTTCGCGTGCTCGGGGAAGGGGTGGACATCACCGGCGAACGGGGTGTGGAAGCCGTCTGCTTCGCGGACACCCGCGGCTCGCAGGTGGAGATCGTGCAGAACATCGGCCGGGCTCTGAGGCTCAACAGGGACGGCTCCACCAAGGTCGCCCGCATCATCGTGCCGGTGTTCCTGGAGCCGGGCGAGGACCCGCAGGACATGGTCGCCAGTGCCTCGTTCCGTCCCCTTGTAGCGGTCCTCCAGGGTTTGCGTTCGCATGACGAACGTCTGGTCGAGCAGCTCGCTTCCCGGGCGCTCACGAGCGGCAAGCGCAAGGTCCACGTCCGGCGTGACGAGGACGGGCGGATCGTCAGGGCCGGCGGCGAGGGCGACGGCCAGGACCAGGAGCAGGACGACACCGACGCCGCTGCCGAGTCCGCCCTGCTCCACTTCTCCAGCCCGCGCGACGCGGCGACCATCGCGGCCTTCCTGCGCACCCGGGTGTACAGGCCCGAAAGCCTCGTCTGGTTGGAGGGTTACCAGGCGCTGCTGCGATGGCGGAAGGAGAACGAGATCACGGGCCTCTACGCCGTGCCCTACGACGTCGAGGTCGAAGTCGGGGCGACCAAGGCGTTTCCGCTTGGCCGATGGGTGCACCAGCAGAGGAAGGCGCTGCGGGCCGGGGAGCTGGAGGAGCGGCGCAAGACGCTGCTGGACGCCCCGGAGGCCGGGATGGTCTGGGAACCGGGCGAAGAGGCGTGGGAGAACAAGCTCGCCGCGCTCCGGTCCTACCGGCGGGCCACGGGGCATCTCGCCCCGCGTCAGGACGCGGTGTGGGGCGAGGGCGAGGCGATGGTGCCCATCGGGCAGCACATGGCCAACCTCCGGAGGAAGGGCGCGAAGAACGGCCTGGGCAAGGACCCGAAGCGGGCCGCCGTGCGCGCGGCGCAGCTGACGGAGATCGACCCGGACTGGGACTGCCCGTGGCCGCTGGACTGGCAACGCCACTACCGCGTCCTGGCGGACCTGGTCGACGCCGACGGCCAGCTGCCCGACATCGCACCCGGCGTGCTGATGGACGGCGACGACATCGGCAAGTGGCTCCAGCAGCAGAAGCAGCCGGGCACTTGGGCGCGGCTCCTGCCCGAGCAGCAGGAGCGGCTGACCGTGCTGGGCATCAAGCCGCTTGAGGCGCCATCTCCCGCCCCCGCGACCGGGCGCGCGGCGAAGGGTCCGAGCAAGGCACAGCAGGCGTTCCAGCGGGGCCTGGCGGCGCTCGCGCAATGGGTGGAGCGGGAAGGCGTCCGACCTGTACCCCGGCAGGCGGTGGAGACCTTGCCCGATGGGACCGAAACCAAGCTCGGCATCTGGTACAGCAACACCAAGGCCCGGCGCGACAAGCTCACCGAAGAACAGCTGGTCGCGCTCCGAAAGTTGGGTGTCGAATGGGCGTAAGACAGGACAGGAGGAAGCCGGTCGTGGAGCGCCAGGCGGCCTGCCCCTCCTTGTCCAGATGTGGCCGTCAGCCCTCGGGTTCGCCGATGTAGGTGTTCGGCATAATGATCTGTTCGATGCCGGGGGAGAGACGTGGTACTGGTACGGCCTGCGTGGAAATCACCTGTGCGCCGGTGGCTTGGGCGGCATCGGCAATGTCACGGAGAACTTCGTGAACGACGTCGCTTGCGATTCCCTGCTGGAAGGGGTTGTCGAGCATGAGGAATCCCGGGTAAGGGCAGTCGTCCCCCAGGTCCCTGGCCAGGAACAGTAGGGCCCTGCTGTAGGCGAGGAAGAACAGCACTCGCGCTTCGGCTCCGAGAACTTGGCTCCAGGGGCGGGTCCCGACGTAGAAGGTCAGGTCGTCCGCGCTGATCGCCACATTCCCTGCCACCCAGACATCGTCGCGGTGGCGGTTGAGAAATTCGTTCATCCGATCAGCGAACAGGGCGCAGCGGTCGATGGGCGTTCTCCCTGTGGTGGGGGTTTCATCGAGTTGCTGCTTTAGTCGGTTCAGTCTGTCTTGGGCAGCCTGGCTCGTCTGCGTGGCGGCAGTCTTGCGGGTGAGCATCTGCTCGATGGCGGGCAGCGCCATGAGTTTTTGTTCCAGGGCGGCGGTCTGGGCGGCCATCTCTTCGAGTCTGGCCATGAACGGGGCGAGGCGGGCGGCCCGGTCGACGTTCAGCTGCCTGGCGATGTCTTGGTGGGTGCTCTGGGCGTGCCGGTGGTCGGTTTTTGCTTGGTCGAGGTCGTGGCTGGTTCGGGCGATGACTTCTTGGAGGTCGTCGGCCTCTGCGGCCAGGGACCGCTTCTCTAGTTCTCCGCGTCGTCTGCGCTGGTCCTCGGTCACTGGCTGGGTGCAGACGTAGCAGGTGCCCTCTGGGTGATCGCGATGGATGTCGATCTTCTGCTCGCAGGCAGGACACAGGCGCACCGGCAGGCTGTCGAAGATGTCGACGGAGGCGAGAAGGCGTTCCATGCGGGCGATCTCTGCTCGGACGGTGTTGTGAGACTGCATGTGGGCAGTCAGGACCTGCTCGAGGCCGGCGACGGTCTCGGCGGTGCTCGTGAGGTTCTGGGTCGCCTGCTCGTACTGCTGCGACAGGGTGGCGTCGTAGCCATGGCTCACTGCCCCGGCGTCGCCTTCTTGGCGTCGTCCGGCAACAAGCTGCTCCACTTCGCGGGTCAGCTGGGAACGTTGCCTGACAACCGCGTCGAGCTCGGCCCGCAAGTCGGTTCTGATGGAGTTGACCTGCTGCTCGCTCCTGGGTGTTGGCAGATGCAAGTTCTCGCAGACGGCTGCGACGGCTCGGTCTGTGCTGTCATGCACCTCTCGTTCGGCCGCCTGCGCCTGTGCGAGTCGGCGTTGTGCTGCCGCAAGCTCGAAGTCGTGGTTGCTGTACCTGGTGGGGGCGAAACCCAAGAGGTAGCTGATGACGGCTCGCCTCAGGAACTCTTGTTCCTTGTCAGCGAACTGAGTCCACGAGTCCTCGTTGCGGTAGATGTGCCGCAGCACGCTGCGGAACGTCAGAGGTGTGAGCTCGGTGGCGGTGGTGGCCTGGATACCTTTGGGAATGCTAA
>NZ_CBDQZH010000089.1:0-6560 GCF_965341775.1 Streptomyces sp. bgisy159
TGGAAGCACGAGCACCCGGGCGTTCTGCATCCCGGAAGACATCGTGCGTTCCTCCCCGCGGTATGAACGGATCCTGTTGTTCCTGGCTGTAGCCCTGATGGAGTCCCTGGGGATCCATGCCCAGATCACTGCCGATCCCGCATATGAAGCCGTGGAAGGTTTCGTAGTGGCCCCCGACAAGGAAGCGGTGATCGCCAACTGGGTCCGGGGTGACGGGATGTGGCATGTCGACGTAACAGCCCGGTCCTCTGTCGTCCGGGAGTTCACGATCGCGGCACGCGACGTCAACGCGGACTCGCTCACGACCGCGCCAACGGCTGCCGGACGGCTCCGCGCTCTCGCCCAATACCTCGAGCTGCCGTGGTCGTGGCTCATCGAGCGGTGCAGCCAGCTCGCCCGGTACGGGTCGTCCGGGCTGATCCAGTCCCGCAGCCGGCTCGTCTCCGCGGCTGGCATTGACGCCGCATGCGCGTACGTAGGGTCTCTCCCGGCCGACATCTGACGCCACCACTCAGTCCGCATGTCCACGAAGGGAAAGAGCATGGCCGACAACGCCCGACGCGTCGCGGTGATCTCGCTAGGCGGCACCATCGCGATGACTACGCAGACTGACGGCGGCGCGACGCCGACGCTGTCGGCCGACGACCTGGTCGCGGCCGTACCGGGCCTTGCCGAAACCGGCATCGCTGTGGAGGTTCACGACTTCCGTCGACTACCCGGTGCCTCATTGGGTTTCTCCGACTTGCTCGAGCTGGCCGTGATGGTCGCGACGCTCCCAGTCGACGGCGTGGTCATCACCCAAGGGACAGACACGATCGAGGAGACCTCGTATCTGCTGGATCTCGTCACGACCGGCGACAAGCCGGTTGTAATCACGGGCGCCATGCGCAACGCGAGCATGGCCGGGGCGGACGGCCCAGCAAATGTACTCGCCTCCATCCGTGTCGCAGCCAGCACAGAGGCGCGGGGTACCGGATCCGTCGTCGTCTTCGGTGAGGAAATCCACGCTGCCCGCTGGGTTCGCAAAACTCACGCCACGAGCCCACTCGCTTTCACCTCATACCCCGGCCCGATTGGCTACGTCGCGGAAGACCGTGTCCGCATCACGGCTCGCCCCGGCAAATGCTCGACAATCGATCCCCGGAGCGCCGCATCTCCAGCACAGACGGCGATCGTCACGGTCGGTCTCGGCGACGACGGGACGATTCTGCAAGCCGTTGGTGACAAGGTCGACGGCCTGGTAGTCGCGGCGTTCGGGGCTGGCCATGTCCCCATGGCGTGCGTGGACGCACTCACCGATCTCGCCAAGCGCATGCCTGTCGTCCTCGCGACGCGCACGGGGTCTGGCCCCGTGCTCAGGCATACGTACGGCTTCCCGGGCTCCGAATCGGATCTGATTGCCCGCGGACTGATCCCCGCCAGTTCACTCGATCCGATCAAGGCACGCATCCTGCTGCAGCTGCTTCTGATGACGGCCGCCACCGCGGACCAGATCTCTAAGTCCTTCAACGCCCTCTCTTAACAACCCCAGCAGCCCCGGAGAACCAACTTGCGTAGCCATGAGCTCACCACCGGACGGACCTTTGCCGTCAACTTCGACCACGGCGACGACTTCTTCCCCACTCTCGCCGACTTCTGCCAGCAAAACGGCGTCCGGCACGGCTACATCCCGATGTTCATCGCCGGCTTCGCGGAAGCGGACATCGTCGGTGCGTGCGAGAAGCTCGAAGACCCCAACGCCCCGGTCTGGAGCAAGGTCCACGTCACTGGCGTGGAGGCGATGGGGTGTGGAACGCTCGCTTACGACGCCGAGACGGACTCGGTCTCGCCGCATATCCACACCACGCTGGGTGAGAAGGCACGGTCGGCCAACGGGTATACGAGCCATCTGCTCAACGCCCGCGTCCAGTTCCTCGTCGAAATGCTCGTCGTCGAAGTCATCTCACCCGTCATGACCCGACCGAAGAACCCGGATCTCTACGACGTCCCCCTGCTGACCTTCGGAACATGATTCACGAGCCACGGCCTTCAGCTAACGGATCTCACCCAGGAGGTGCAACGAAGGGATGAGCGAGGTGGCCTGGCGCTTCGCTGGACGACTCGTCGTCCGGGCTGGTCGGCGTAAGCGCGTGCAACGCGGCCTGGAGTGTCGACGTCTCCTGGTGCCACCGCTTCGGCGCGATGAGCTTCAGCCGCGGCGTCCCCTCTGGCGTAAGAACCTGGCTCTGACAGTCGATCACCGGGATGAGGCCCTGACTGTGGGCGTAGAGCAGTACAGGTTGTCGGGCGATGAGCGAGCGAAGTTCGAGTCGGGCCACCGGGCCAAATCGGTAGACCCGGCTTCCCGCACGTTTCTGCTTCCCCACTACTACAAGGCCGTCGACCTCTTGGGCGAATGCGTCCCAGTCGTACGGTCGGTCATCGCTGAAGACGCTGCGGTAGTGCAGGACCTCGACACCATCAGGCAACTCCTGCGCGATCTGCGCCAGCCAGTTCTCCCACTTTGGGTTGTTCATGGTTCTGGGGGCGGCGCTCACGTACACGCGCACCGCAGCTCCTGGCGCGCGGCTGGCGGCGAGTCGCTGCATGGCTGCTACGAAGCGTCGCTGTTGCAGCGGCGTGGCGAAGGAGTCCACGTCCAGGTCCAGGGCGTCGATCGGCGGTGCGTACATGCTGCTCATCATGCAGGTGTGATCTCCTGGGCGGGCGCAGAGGGACAGACGACGGCCGAGGTGGCGGTGCGTCAAGAAGCAATTATGCAAGGCCGACACGTCGTGGGGCGGGGTGTCGTTACGTGCGGCGAGGGGAGTACTGTGTCTGCGAATAAGATCAATATGGACATGGTTAAGCCCCGCGAGGCTGCACTCCGGGGCACGGCCGCAGACCAATCTAGGGATGGTCTCGACATGGTTCAGGGTACCCGTACCCTCGGGCAGGCACACAACAAGGCACCTGCCGCCGTAGTAGCGATGGATCACGCGTCGCTCCGGCAGGCTGGTGCCTTTCTCATGCTTCCGCACCGGACCGGATGCGGATACACCTCTCCCCGTGAGGGGGTCGAGATGAGGTAAGCCCTCGGGGGCGGCGCCCTTACGGGTCTTCTTGCCGCCCCGGGCCGCTGCCTGGTGATTGCAGTCACCGGGGTACAGCGCCCACCTGCTCTCCGGTCTGGCCTTGCAGGGCCTCCCGGAGGAGCTGTTCGACCGGTTGCAGCCGCCTCGAACAGTTCGATCTTTGGTTCTCCCAAACCACGAAGTGCCACGAGGGCCTTCGTTGTGCCCTCCTCCATAGAGAAGGAGCGCTAGGCACATGTTGCAGCATCCTGCTGCCCTTTGTCAGCCCAGTCATGCCCGATTGGCGCATTTTGCGCCGTCTATCACGTCACAGGTTCCGGCTGACCCCTGCGATTCGCCACTTCGACAGGCATCGCTGCAGCCGCGCATGTGCGTGCGATGCGCCCTGGCCGGAGTGGCCCGATGACGTTGGTGGCGGCGCAGGCCGCCGTGATGGTCCCTTCATCGCACACGTCTGTATTGCTGGTGGACCCCGTCGCCGTGCTGCCCGAGCTGTGGGTGCCGGAGGCGGAGCAGTGGCTGTCGTCGTCGGCGGGCCGGGTCGCGCCGGACGGATATAGCTGGATGCAGGCGGTGCACTGGGTGGCGGGGTCGGGGCTGTACCAGCCGCGGCGGCACCGCTCCACTGGGCTGCGCTCGTTCAATGCGACGACGGTGTACCTCGCGCAGTTGCTGGCGGAGCTTTCCCCCTGCTTCCCGGGTCTGAGCTATCTGCAGCGGCGTACGGGTCTGTCGGAGCGGATGGTGGAGTATCACCTGGCGGCTCTGCGGGAGACGGGGCTTCTGTCCTACATCGTGAAGGGCACGCGGAAGCGGGGCGAGGCGCCGCAGGCGTCCGAGTTCGCTCGGACGATCCCCCTCAAGTTCGACGAGGCGCTGGGGATCCGTACGAGGCAGTCCGACCAGGATGCGCCGGCGTTCACGCGGGTGATGGTCGGGATCGCGGAGGCGGGCCGGGAGCTAATGGCGAAGCTCGCGAAGAAGGCCAGCCGGAAGGTGCGCAGGCCGCGCTCGAAGACGTCATCGAGGGCCTCAGAAAAGGCTTCCGGGAAGCGGTCGTCCGGGACGGCTGTGACGGCTGTTTCAGACGGGTCGCGTTGCACCCCAATGGGGGGTGGTTCCTCAAGTGCTTCCACTGCGGGTTCTACTTCCTTCCCCCCTGAGAGCAAGCTCGCACGCGGGGGCAGCAAGTCATCCATCACGAAGAAGTCCGAGGCCAAGGCCGGTGGCCGCCGGAAGCTGAACCGCGTCGGGCGCAGGTTCCAGCTGGCCCGTGAGCTGACCCAGGAGCTGGACTGGCTGCGTGGCTGCTCGGTGCCTCGGATCGCGTGGGTGGTTCGGGACGTGGCTGATGCCGGATGGACGGTCGCCGAGGTCAGGGGCTGGTTGCACCTGCGCGGCGAGGCGGCCCGGGTCCGTCGGGGCTCCGGTTTGCTTGCCGCGCTGCTGGCGAACGCGGTGACGACCCTGGACACACCCGAGAAGCGGGCCTATGCCGTCGAGCAGTGGCGCTGTGCCCAGGAGGCAGCGCGCCGCCACCACATCCAGAAGGTCCGCGCCCGCACGGAGCGGTTCGACGGCGACTGGCAGGCCCCCACAAGTCTGGCCGTGCTGCGCGACGTGGAGCAGGCATTTGCTCAAGTCCGTGCGGTGACGAGCGGCGGCCGCGACCAACACCATCCCGCCGAAACGCACGATCACTGCGAGGACCTTGCGCTGACTGATCCGCAGGTCGAGGAGATGCGGGACCAGGTGCGGTGCGAGCTCATGCGAGGCCAGACGGACCTGATCGACCTGGCTGTCGATTCCATGGGCCGCGAGGCTGCCGAGCGCCTCTACGGGGCGGACCTGGTGCGCCGTGCCCGCCAGCTGGCTGGCGCTGCCCGTAGCTCGCACGTGTTCATCGGACGCCGGTAGGAGGCCCCAGATGACTGAAACAATCACGCCCGGAGGGCAGCCCGCCGATGGTGCCCCGGAGCTGTCCGGCGTCGACCTCGCGCGCATCGCTCTGCATCAGGCTCGTGCGGCTGCGAAGCAGCGCGGCGACACCGTGGATCGCGCTCCGCGCCGCCGTCGGCAGCAAGGCGTACGGCGTGAGGGACGCGAGCCGGCCGGGTTCGACGCCGTGCTTCAGGGCCTGATGGCTGACCGGGTCTGGGAGCTTCCAGCCGCCGGCGCAAGCGTGCTGAATCAGTGGCCGGACATCGCGGCCGCCATCTCGCCGCGTCTGCCTGACCATGTGCAGGCGCTCGCCTTCCACGCGGAGTCCGGGCAATTGGACCTGTGCCCGGACTCACCCGCCTACGCCACACAGCTCCGGTTGATCAGCGCCCGCATCGTCGCCGCGGTGAATCAGGCGGCCGGAACCGACGCCGTACGCACCATCCGGGTCCTGCCCGTCGGCGCCGCACCCGAGCCCCGTACGACGCAGTCCGCCCCCGCGGCCGCGGCCGGGCCGGAGGTGCCAGTGAAGACCCGGGAGATGGCGTCCGAGGGATTCCGCCAGGCGCTCGCCGCACACCAAGCGGCCCGGCCCGAGCAGCACGTCGACACGGCCATCGCGCAGGCAGCCGAAAGGCAGACCCGCGCCCTGCGCGAGCTCAGCGCCAGGGCGTTCCCGGAGACGGCCTCGGGCGACCAGCCGACCTTTATCGAGGCCGCCCGCGTCCAGCGCCGCCGTGAAGCGGAAGCCGCCCATGCCCTGGCATTGCGGCGCGCCCGGACCGAACGAGCTCAGCGATCCGGTGGGGCTGGTACGGCGCAGCCTCCGGAGGACCGGCGTACGGCGTGAAAGCGCAGGCCAGGGCGGAACGGCCGCTGCGCTCCAGGACTTCCCGGAGTGGCAGAAGATCCAGACGGTGCGCGGCGCGTTCGGCCACCTGTTTCGCGTCATGCGGGAGCGGGCCGGGGAGCACTTCGACCGACTGATGGGGGACATCCGCGTCGGCGAGTTCTTCCGCAAGATCTCGATCAACGCCTGCGAGAAGGTCGCCGGGTGGGCGCAGGCCGGGGCCGACCGGCTCCGGCGACGGGGCGAGAGGAAGGACGCCGATGCCGCGGCCGCCGATGCGCTGCCGAACGTCGCGGATGCCGCCACTGGCTACAGCTCCCCCCCCCCCGGCGGGGGTCGCAGCGGGCCGCCGCTGGCGTCGCGGGACACCGCATCCGCCACGGTGGACATCCCGGCGATGCGTCAGCTCGGGGAGGCGCTGTCCCGGCCGCTCCCCGGCGCCAAGGACGGGCGGGGCCCACGCGTCTCCGCGGCGGCCGCAGGGCAAGTCGACCACCCAGCGTGGGACGAAGAACGGGACGAAGAAGCCGAGCAGCACCACGAAGAAGCCGGGTGCCGCCGTAGAGCAGGCCGGACACTTGCGCCGGGGCGGCGCCGAGTCGCAGCAGCAGAATCACAAGCCGACGCAGCGCTGACCCGGACACGAACCAGGGCCCGGAGCGCCGACACGGCGGTCCGGGCCCTGGTGGTGGGGG
>NZ_CBDQZH010000090.1:0-6316 GCF_965341775.1 Streptomyces sp. bgisy159
CGGGAACTGTCCCGGCTTCTCCCCTCGGCCTTCGCCACATGGGCCGCCACTGTCGGCACAGCCTCGTACCGAAGGAGCGAGAACCCGGCTGAGACGGCTGGTGTACGGCAGGATGCTCGGGCCTCATCACTGCGGAAGGTAACCCATGGGCTCGACGCACGGCGTCATCGATCTGATCCACCTGGCCGACACGCCCGGCACCAGCGGTCACAGTGTCTCCGTGCGCGTCCTCGGCCGTTTTCAACCCGGGATCCTGACCGGCCACGACTTCCTCGACTGCGAGATCGTCATCGTGACGGAATCCGTCAACGCCGCTTTCCCGGTGACTCTCCTCCCTGAAGACCTGGCGGACTGGGAGGGCGCCTTGGCGGTCTTGGCGTCCGGTCGGTCCGCCCAGTGGCTCGAATCCGGGCGGACTCCTTCCATGAAGTTCAAGCCCGACGGGAGCGGCGGACTCTGGGTCTCCGTACACGACGGGCCGGCGTCAGGTGTCACGGTCACCCTCCCCTTGTTCGTGCTCCCGCCGACGTGGGTCGGCGAGCAGCGCGATCTGCTCACCCGGGTACGCGAGGTCTATCCCCGGGAGGTGGCCGAGACCTCGCCCGGCACCTACGAGTGGCGGCGAGGCACACGCGCCTGACGGCACCGCCGAGCATCTGACGGCCACGGGACGCCACGAGCAGCACAGAGCCCCTTGCCCAGGGAGAACCCGGGAGCAAGGGGCTTGATCAGTACCGCTTACTTCTTTTTGCCCTGGGTCTTGCCGGGGATCTTGGTGACCTGCGTTTGCGCTGCTCAGGGGCGGTGGGCTGGTGCGCCTGGCGGTCGTCGTTGGTCGTCCTTGGCCGCTGTCGAGCAGCCTCGGACGGCCCAGAGACGGCCCAGCTCCTCAGGCTGAGTGGGCGGCCCGCCGGCCTTAGCGTGAGGGGCGCCTCTTCGGGGGGACCGGGCCAGGGATCACATCCTTGCCAAGGTGTTCCTTGATCAGGTACTTGAGTTCCGGTCCTTCGATGAGCTGGAGTCGGCCATGTTGGCGGGCAAAGTCGTGGCTGGCCCTGCCGAACCACGATGTGGTGATCAGGACCCCCTTGGCAGCACGCTTGTGCTCGACCACTCCGGCGAGCGCCTGGACGGACTCAACACCCACGAGCTTGCTGTAGCGCTTCGCCTGAATGATGCACTCACCGTTGAAGACGGGGTCCTTACTGACGGCCACTGCGTCAACGCCCTCGTCTTTGGACGCCTGAGTGTTCCAGGCCTCCATACCGATCGCCTCGAACAGTTGGCGAATCAGGTGCTCGAACTCGGTGGGCGTCAGCTTCACCAGTACGGGCCTGCTGTCCAGGCCGGCAACTACATCCATGCTGTCCATGAGCCGGTACTTCGACAGGTCGAACTCGACGATGGGGCGGATCGGTTCGAGATCGTAGGGGTTGGGCGACACCAGAGCGTTGAGTCTCCTGAGGCACTGCGCTGGATCAACCTGACTGAGACGGAGCTTCCCGAACTGCTCCCTGCTGGCGCTGAGCGTCACGAGACAGGGTGAGACCTCCTGACCGGTAGCCCGGTCGATGGTTCTCACATGGCCGTTCAGGATCACGCCATTGATTACCCGGTCCGGATCGCCCGTCAGGACCTCGTGCACTGTCCTCAGAGCGACTTGCGCCAGGACGGAGGCGTAGATCTCCTTGCGCTCCTTCTCCGGACGAGGCAGCACGGTCGTCTCGTCTCGGTTCTTCACGTATCGGTAGCCCCGCGCGGTAGGAACGATCGCCTCAGGCGGCAAGTGGATCTCAACCAGTGCGTCACCGGTGGCAGGTCGAAAGGCAATCCGATGCTCGTGCGGGAAGCCCACTGGATACACCGACGCAGCCAGAACAGCCCCTAGATGAGCCTCGACCGCCGCGGGCTCGCCGGCCCTGTACGCCTCGCGCTCCTCGTCCAACTTCCCGTTGAAAGTCGCCACCTCGTTAAGGGCTTGCTCTTCGGCCTGGCGGTGCTCGGCACGCTTCCGCTCCAGCGTTGCCAGCCGCTTCTCCTCGGCTCGCTTGTGGCGCTCTTGTGCCTCGCCGAACCGCACACGCGCCTCAGCAACTTCAGCTTCATAGCGCTTCCTGCCAAGACCCAGGACAGCAGCCAGACCACCGGGCTCCGGTGGTGCGAACTCCTCCCATCGCGGGGAAGGCTCCGGACGAGACCAAGGACGCTCGTCTAACTTCCTCGGCGTGTGAGTCCTCCGGCGGCGCTCAAAGGTCGTCGGCGGATCGCCCACCACCGCGTCACGGAGTAACTGCCTGAGCTGCTCGACCTCGTGCTCAACCCCGATCGTGCGCACCTGCGCCTGCTCGGCCTGCTGCTCCTGATACGCAGCCTTCCGCTCGCGCTCCTGCCGCTTGCTGGCCGTCTCAGCGGCCTTGCGTTCCCTCTCCACTTGCCGTGCCTGTTGCTCCTGGGCACGTCGTAACGCCTGCTGCTGCCGCTGATAGTCGTTGCCACGGCCGCTACCCCGTTGCGCCACCTGTTTACCCCTCCCCTGGCCCTACTCCGCCACAGGGCTGCATTCCCCTTCCACACCGCAGAATCACGCAAGGCAGGGACCTCACCTCAACCGGCCCGCACGGTGCGTGCACTCAAGTCGTCGACACCTCAACCGACGACAGTCAGCCACGATGGCGGGTCTGCCGACCGACCAGGCGCGCGTGTGCCTCGCTGCACTCCCACAGACCTCAGCCACGCTGTCGCGGTGTTGTCGACCAGAGGAAGCCAGGACGGCTGGCCCGTGAGCACACTGCCTGAGCTATCAGCTTGGGAAGCTTGGGTTCCTCGACGGCGGTTGGTGCGTTGACCTGGGGCGGGGTGAAGTTTCCCGTGATCTTGGACACGGTTTTGTCACGCGGCGAGGGCGTGAGCTGTTTTCGTTCCGTGGTGGCGCTGGCGGGTCTCGTGGGGTGTGAGGTAGCCCCAGTCGGGATGCCTGCGCAGGCGCCTGCGATTGTAGTAGGTCTCGATGGATGTGAAGATGTCGGCTCGCGCGCTGGTCCGGTCATTCCAGATGCGGGTGCCGATCTCTTCCTTGAGGACGGCGAAGAAGCTTTCGGCGGCGGCGTTGTCGAAGCAGATACCGGTCCTGCCCATGCTCTGCCGTAGCCCCAACTCGTGGAGTCTGTCGCGGAATTGGGCAGAGGTGTACTCCGATCCGCGGTCCGTGTGGATGATGCAGCCGTCTTCCAGGCGGCCCAGGCCGGCGGCCATGTCGAGGGCGTCGACGACCAGGTCGGCGCGGTGGTGGTCGGCCATCGAGTAGCCGATCACTTCGCGGGTCGCCAGGTCGAGCCAGGTCGCCAGGTACAACCAGCCCTCACCAGTGGGGATATAGGTGATGTCGCCGACCACCCGCAGGCCGGGAGCGGGGGCGGTGAAGTCGCGCCCGATCAGGTCCGGGGCCGGGGCGGCCCTGCGGTCGGCGCGGGTGAGGCTGCGACGCCCGGTGCGGCGGCTGTGACCGGCGATGCCGTGTTCGCGCATCAGCCGCTCGACGCGCTTGCGGTTCACCGGGCGGCCCTGGCGGCGCAGTTCGGCGTGGATGCGCGGGACGCCATAGGTTTTCCCCGACGCGACGTGGATGACGGTGATCTCGTGGACCAGGGCGAGGTCCTCGCGCTCGCGCGCCGAGCGGGCCTGCTCTCCCGCCTCCCAGGCGTAGTACGAGGAGCGGGCAGCGCCGAGGACGGCGCACAGCAGCACGACGGTGAAGTGGGCCTTCTCCACGCGGATGAACCGGTATATCTCGCTCACCGGTCGCTCTCCTTCGCGAAGAAGGCTGTCGCTTTTTTCAGGATCTCGATCGTCTTCGCCTGGTCAGCGGCCAGCTTGCGCAGCCGCTTCAGCTCTTCCCGCTCGGCCGCGTCCAGCCCGCTACCAGTGGCCACCGACGCCCCTGCGGCAATCGGCGCCGTGCCGTTCGCCTTCTTCACCCAGCCCCGCAGGCTCTCCGAGCTGATGCCGAGTTCCCGGGCGACCTCGGTCACCGTCCGGCCCGAGGAGGCCACGAGGGCGATGGCGTCCCGCTTGAACTCCTCCGAGTACCGCTTCGTGTACTTACTTCCCACCTGGCACTGCTTCCTCTGGGCTCACACGTCCCAGTCTCCAGGTGTCCACGATCAAGGGGAAGCTTCAGGGTGGCGTTGGAGCCCTGGTTGCACCCAGCGCAAGCTCCCACTGTTCCCCGTGGTTCCCCGCAGGATCTGGCACGCGAATGGCACGGCCTCTTTGCCTCCATGGTCCCCTTGACGGCGCTGGGGCCTCGGAGTGCCTGAGCCTCAGCCGACGACAGTCAGCCACGATGGCGGGTGCGCCGACTGATCACGCACGCATATGCCTCGACGCATCCCCACCAGCCTCAGCCACGCTGCCATGTCGTTGACCAGAGCAGGTCACGCCAGCAGAAGCATGGCGGTGAGACCTTGGGTGATGACCCCTTCGTCTCGAAGCAGGTTAAGCAGGGGCGCTGCCTTGGGCCGCGTGCCTCTCACCTGCGCTGATTGTCCGTGGGCGTCCGCGCTTGTTCGCCTGTGTTGGCCTTATGATCTGGCGCGCGTCTGGCATGAACTCTTCGTTCCAGACTCTCGGCCGGGTGGACGGCTGCGGTTTGCGGTGGTTGCCGTTTCGGCTAGTTGTTCGATTCGACCCGAATTCGAATTCCGGGGTACTCGGCGACCAGCCGTCCTACTACTTGCTGGCAAACTGATGTAGTGTCAGCTCGCCCACCATGGTAGATATCAGCTACGCAATGATGCGGAACCCACCGACCCCCAAGGTGATCAACCAGGCTTCCGCCGTCAATATAGCTTTCTTCGGCTTCATTGTAGCCCTTTGCCCAACGAGCCTCCACGCGCTGCAAAGATATCGCGAAGCCCACCTCGACATCCATCAAAGATATTGAGTAGCGGGCGTCCAGTAGATGGTCGATGAGCCTTTTAGTCTTGGTGTAGGTCTTCTGTGTGCCGTCGATAACGAGATTTTCTCCCTTGCTTATCGACTCGGTCCGGGCTCGGGCTGCCAAGATGCTGGACTCCTCGTGAACCAGCGCGGCCAACTCGCGCAGATATGCTCGTGCTCTATCTTCATGGAGTTCAGGGGGGACGATAGTCTCATATTCTCCGTGCTTGAATGCCCAGCGAAGGAGCAAGTCCTTGAAATGGTCTGGGTCAATCTTGCGCCATGGCTGCCCCGGAGCGAGTTCCATGCGAACCCGCTTTTCGGCAGTCGACTTGCCTGCACCAGGCGGGCCTGCCATGACAAGGGCTATGCGACCCATGGGAACTTCTGAAGGCGTCCTCCAAAATTCCTCCAGAATTTTCTCCTGCGTCTCAATACGGAGTCTCGTCGGTACAGTTCCGGTACCCTTGAGTTGGATGAACCACTCCTGATTTGATACGGTGGCGAAAGAGGAATTCGCAGATAGAATTCCATCCGCTTCCGCTTGGATCAGTACATCCTTGTGCTCGCGTATGTCATGAGGGGTTCTCGTACGCATTGCAGGGTCGGTCACTGTCGTCACCGCCAAATTCTTATGGCCTGATTCGCAATCTTCTCATTTCTTCCAATATGTCGCCATATGTTTCGGTGGTTATAAATCCACGATCAACTGCAATCTCAAGGTCGTGGATGGTCCCTTTCTCCCAAACTGGAGGGTCATCGAAAGCGTCGGGGCTCTCAAGAGAGCTATCTGGTTCAACGGCAGGGGCATATGGCCAAGCTGCCAACTCCTTGATCAGGCTGTCCCGATCTATCTTCCCTTTTCCGTACGCCTCGGCCATATCGAGCGGGGTGAGTTTCTTGGGGAGCTCGTGATGATAGTGCAAATCTAGTCGCAATACATCCACGCGCGGCAGTTTCTTTACCGCAGCTTTCAGTCGCGGAGCTCGGAGTACTGTTTGTTCTTCGTAGGCTATTCTGAGACGGGATCTTTCTAGCCTCACATGATCCATGGGAATCGCTACGCTGCCCTGCTTGCCTGAACGCAGGCGTACGACAAGCCATGACCCACCTGCCGCGTCATCGAGAACGCCTTCCGCCCGGCCGAGGTCGACGTTGTTTTGATCGCTGGCGTTTAGACCACGCCAGCTCGTGTAGTCCTCCCGCATGCCGTCCTCCCGCAACCTGATGCCTCCCCAGAGTGATGGGACCTTCCGGCGCCCTTGGCGACGTCCTATCTCCAGCGTGGCATGCTCTCGCGACAGCGGCCTCCTGACCTGGTCAGAGGCATGTTTCAGGATGTGGCTGCACCTCGTCCTAAGCCGTGGAGCCGATCGGC
>NZ_CBDQZH010000091.1:0-6315 GCF_965341775.1 Streptomyces sp. bgisy159
CCGCAGCACGCTGGTTCACCGAGGAAAGGTCAGTACCCATGCCCGAGACAACCACTCCCGCCACTGAACTGACATCGCTGTACGCCGCTCAGGTGAGCGGTGACCTCGAACGCAACGTCAAGGAGCAGGAACGCATCACGGCGGACATCGCCTCCCTGCAACAGCAGTTGGCCGCCCTGCAGCACGACCACACCGTGCTGGTGAACATGCGGCAGGTCCTTGGCATCACCGAAGCCCCGGCCGAGCCTGCGGCCGAGTCCGAGAGTGCCGCGGTGCCCTCACCCCGGAAGAATGCCAGTGCCGCGCGGGGCGGGAAGCAGAGGGCACGCAAATCCGCCTCCGCGCCGCAAAAGGCGGTCAAGAAGCCTGCGGCCAAGGCGGAGGGGGTCACGAAGGCGGCCCAGCCCACCCTGGTCGAACTCATCCGCCGCCACCTCGCCGAGTCGAAGGAACCGCGCTCCGCCGCGGAGATCTCCACGGCACTCGGCCAGGCCCATCCCCATCGCCAGATCACGACCAAGGTCGTGCGGGTCACGCTCGAGGGACTCGTGGCCAAGAGCCAGGCCGAGCGCAGCAAGCAGGGCAAGTCCGTCTTCTACACCGGCGCCGCACCGGAGCCGACGGGTGCGCCCGAGGACGAGGTACAGCCCGAGGAGGCTGCCAGCCAGCAAGGCTGAGGGGCGCTGCCCGGCGCGTCATCAGCGGGGGCGCCAGGTGCGGATTTCGAGGTGGATGATCTGAGCGTCGGGGCGGATGCGCCCGGTCTCCACCAGCCACTGGTGCACGGCGGCGGTGACGTCGCCGCCCGCGGCGTCCACGCGGCGGGCGAAGTCGGCGGCGTCGAAGCCGCCGCTCTGGGCGGAACCGTAGGAGCGTTCCTCACTGTGGTCGGCGCGCTGGATGACGTCGCGGCGGATGCCCGGTGAGTCGGTACGGCTGCCGGAAGGGTGCAGGTAGCCGGTTTTGGCCAGGCGCACGGTGAAGGCCAGGCGCAGGCCCAGGCGGGCTGCTTCGGCAATCAGGGGGCGCAGGCGGGCGGAGCCGGAGGCGATGGCCTGGGCACCGACGCGGCCGGACCCGGAGCCGGCGGGGGTGATCAGGACGGCCTTGGTACGCACCCGGGCGCGGGCGCCGGAGGCGGTGGTACGCCGCTGGGTGTGGCGGGCGGCGATGGCTGCGAGTTCGGGCAGGTCGGTGATGCCGCCGGTTTCGACGGCGGCCAGGACCTGCCGGAGGGCGGGGACGAAGGCGGCTCCCTTGTTCTTGGTGTAGAACTGCGAGACCAGGGAGGGGTCGCGGTCGATGATGCGGGCGATGTCGCGTTTGGTGTAGCCGACCGCTTGGAGCCGGTCGGCGAGGCGGGCTGCTTCGTTCAACTTGGGCTGGGGTTGAGGCCGGCGGCGGGGGCGGCGCGGCATCAGGCCTCCCGCTCAGCGGTGAGGGCCGCGCGTCCGGCATCCCGCAGCGTGAGGAGTTCTTCCTCGCTTGTGGGGGCGGTGACGGGGCCGGACAGGCGGCCGCGCAGGAGATAGTCGCCGGGCTGGTGGTGGTAGGGCCAGTTGCGGGGCTGGGTGAGGTAGAGGGCATCGGTGCGGAAGGCGACGACCGTGCCGGGCGGGGTGTGCAGGGCACCGACGTAGGTGTCGTCGTCGCGGTGGCGCTGGGTGAGCAGGGCGGCGCGCGCGCCGGACCAGATCGCGGCGGCCCATTCGGGGTGGGCGTTGGGGTCGCGGGCGAAGCCGGTGGGCTTCTGCCATGTGATCAACTCGTCGTCGAAGCCGATGATCTCGGCGTCGGCGGGCACGTCGCGCTCGGCACTGCGGGGGGTGGTGCCGGTGACCATGCGGGGCCGCTGGGCGAAGGAGCCGATGCCGTACAGCAGGATGGAACGCACCGCGCGGGAAGCGAGGTGAGCGGCACGGGCCTGCTGGGCATCGCCCTGGAAGTGGGCCTGGGCGGAGAGGTTGGTCCAGGTCTCCTTGAGTTTCTTGGCCCAGTCGTCGAGGGGTTTGCCGTCCTCCCACAGGATGCCGTCGAGGATCTCGATCTTCCACGGCTGGATGGGGTTGGTCAGGGCGGTGTGGAGTTCGGGGCCGCCCGCCCAAGTGGTGAAGGTGGTACCGGGCGCGGCCGGGTAGTGCCAGGCACGGTCGCCGGGGGCAGGGGCGGGCAGCAGGCCGACGTGGTCCCAGCCGTCAGGCACGGTGACGCGGACCTGCCAGTGCCCGCATCCGTACAGGGCCCGCATCTGCTCCTTCTGCGACCAGGCGGCGAAGGCGGCGGCGGTGACGCGGCGGGGGGTGCCGACCGGGGACTTCCAGGTGTGCTTGGCGTAGGCGAAGGTGCGGTCGTACTCGACGAGCTCGGACAACTGCTCGGGCACGCGGGGCGGGGTGATGAGTTCGTTGCGGCCCTGGCCTGCGGTGGCGTGCAGCAGGCCGCGCAGTTCCTCCGACAGGACGGGGAAGCCCTCGGCGTGCTGGCCGCGGGTGGGGATGGTGCGCGTCCACAAATCGCGGCCGGTCTGCGAGGGGGAGCCCATGAGGACCGCGTCGTTCCAGTGCCGGCGCAGCGCCTGCCACAGCAGGACGAAGGCGTCGCGGACGGTGTGCGGGGTGTCGCCGTCGACGTCGAACCACTCCCCCACCGAGCGGATTTCCACGTGCTGCTCGCCGTTGTCGCGCTGGTAGCGGCCGACGGGGTTTCGGGCGTGGACGAAGTGCCCGGCCATCCGGTCGCGGCCGCGGCCGGTGTCGGTGCGCCAGCCCGGGATGGGGGCGCTGAGCCAGGCGGCGACGGCGTCGCGCAGGTAGGGGTAGCGGTCGGCATCGTGGTGCCAGGGGTCGCCGGCGGTGATGTAAATCCGTTCCACGCCTTCGGGGATGGTGGTAAAGACGGCGGTGAGGATCTCTGCGGCCGATGCTGCGCCGAGGTCGAGGTGATGGGTCTGGTCGCGGTGCACCAGGACGCCGGTGGCGGTATCCAGGAAGACGGTGGAGCGGGCCTGCTGGGTGAAGTTCGGCCGCGTGGAGGCCAGGCCGGTGGTGTGGGTGAACCAGGCATCGCCAGCGGCGCCCTGGGGAAGGGAGGGCAGGCTGCGCGGCTCTTGCGGTGCCTGCGGCGCCGTCTGGTGTGTGGTGTGCGTCCCGGCAGGTGAGGCGATGGTGGGTGAGGGGGCGGCCGCTGCCGGTTGCGGCGGCTGTGGTCCGGCCGCAGAAACCGTCTGGGCCGGGGACGATGGGGGAAGTGGAGACTGCGGCTGCGGGACGTTCACGGACAGGCTGTCGGGGGCCAGTGCAGGGACGAGAGCGACGATATCGGCCACGCCCAGTCCGGCCGCGGGGGCGATCCGTTCTGCCTTGGCCTTCTCGTAGGAGGCCAGCTGGGTGATCAGTTTGTCCCGGTCCGCTTCCTGCCTCGCGAGCAGGGCCCGGGTCTTCTTGATCTGGTCCCGCAGGGTGCGCAGATCGGCAAGCGCGCTGCTGTAGCTCTGTGCGTCCATCGGGCGTTCCTTGTCCGGGCCGTTCAGCTGATGGTGGTGCGGGTGGTGACATAGGCGATGGCACCGCCCGAGTGGGAGGGAAGTCGGGTGCCCAGCAACAGCTCGGCGAGGCGGCGGTCGCTGTCGAGGCTCGAGGTGATCGACGTACGCGGGGCAGCCAGGTCGGTGACGTAACCGGCCAGGCGGGCGTCGGGGAAGGCGTGTCGGCCTTCGGGGTTCTTCTCCCACCGCTCGAGCCCGGTCAGTACCGCTACCACGTAGCCGGACAAGGTGACCGGCAGCAATCCCCCGGATGCGGCGCTTGCCGCGTCACACCGCCACCAGCCGCGCAACGCCTTCAGGAGATCATCGGGCGGAAGGGAGGCGGCGAAACCGAGCCACGAGCGCCCCTCTTCATGAGTCGGCCGGGCGGCGTCGACGCGCAGGACGGCGATTTCACCGTCCGGCAGCCGGTCGAGCGGTGCCTGGTGGCGCGTCTGCAGCGCCTGGACGACTTCGAGCGGGACCATGACGCGCACGCCCCGGTGGGACAGGCCCGGCAGCAATCCGGCAGAGATGAGCCGCCGGAAGGTGGTGATCGCGCATCCCAGCTCTTGCGCGGCCTGCCCGGTCGTCAGCAGCACCCCCTCAACCTCCATCCCCGATCTGATATCTGATTTGGCATGCAATCTACTCGGCGAGTGAGGGGGCGTCAAACCCTCATCCCGCCATGACAGAACGTGGTGCCGGGCCGGCGATTCGGCCCGGCGGCCGTAGAGGCCGGCGGGCCCTGTCGCCGTCGGCCCGCGTGACCGCATTGGGGCAGGGACCTCGCAGAAGACACGGTGCGCAAGCCTCAGTGGTAACGCCCGGCCTGCGCAGGTTGCCTGAGTCCCGGCGGAGCCGGAGCGACTCTGGATCGCGTCCCTTGAAGTGGTGTAGCCGGGCAGTGTCCCGGAACGCGCGGGTGTCTGCTCGGGGGCGTGCATCCGATGGCGGTGCATGCTCCCTGAACAAGGGCAGGCCATCGCGCAAGTCTCTCTGGTGAACGGGCAGTTCGACCGGAGGAGCACGCGATGGCCTTGTCCCAGTCTGAGCTGATGCGGCTGCTGGAGTCACTACGTCGGGCCGACGGAGTTGAAGCAATCAGGGTGGTGTGCGAGCGCATCCTGCAGGAACTCATCGAGGCCGAGGCCACCGACGTGATCGGTGCCGCGCCGCGCGAGCACTCCCAGACGCGCACGACCTGGCGCAATGGACACCGGGACAGGGTGCTGACCACGCAGGCCGGTGACCTGGACCTGAAGATCCCGAAGGTGCGGAGCGGGTCGTTCTTCCCGTCGCTGCTGGAACGCCGGCGGCGGATCGACCGGGCGCTGTTCGCCGTGGTGATGGAAGCGTACGTGCACGGTGTCTCGACCCGCTCGGTCGACGACCTGGTCAAAGCGCTCGGTGCGGACAGCGGGATCTCCAAGTCCGAGGTCTCCCGCATCTGCGGTGAGCTGGACGAAGAACTGACCGCGTTCAAGGAGCGGCCGCTGGAGCACACCGTCTTCCCGTACGTCTTCCTGGACGCCACCTACTGCAAGGCCCGGGTCAACCACCGGATCGTCTCCCAGGCCGTGGTCATCGCCACCGGTATCTCCGCCACCGGACATCGCGAGATCCTCGGGCTGATGGTCGGCGACAGTGAGTCGAAGCCGTTCTGGACGATGTTCCTGCGCTCGCTGCGGGCCCGCGGCCTGGAGAACGTCCAACTGGTCATCTCCGACAGCCACAGCGGTCTGGTGGCCGCGATCCGCACCGTTTTCCTCGGCGCGGCCTGGCAAAGGTGCCGGGTTCACTTCGTCCGGGACGTGTTCTCAGTGATCGAGAGGGGCTCCGGGGAGATGGTCGCCGCCACCATCCGCACCATCTTCGCGCAGACCACCGGTGAGCAGGTGCGCAGCCAGCTGAACGTGGTCGCCGACATGCTCGGACGGCAGTTCCCGCAGATCAAGTCGATGCTGCTGGATGCAGCAACGGACATCACCGCGTTCGCCGACTTCCCGCCGGCGCACTGGAAGAAGATCTGGTCGACCAACCCGCTGGAACGGCTGAACCGGGAGATCAAACGGCGGGCCGACGTCGTCCAGGTCTTCCCCAACCCCGCCGCCCTGGACCGGCTCGCCGCCGCGGTGCTGGCCGAACTCCACGACGAGTGGCAGGTCTTCGACCGCCGGTACTTCTCCGAAGCCTCCATGGCCGAGCTCTTCACCACCAAGCCGGCCGAACCCGAGATCACCCCACAACCGGAACCGAAACAGCTGCCGTGACTACACCACCACGCGGGACATGACCCCGTCCAGTCACGGGTGCCGCACTCTTTCGTGCAGCAACCCTCTTGTACCTGGATGGACGGTCCTGGAGGTTTCCGTGCCACAGCCGTCCAGCGAGTTCGGCGCAGAGCTGAGGAAGCGGCGCTGGGCGCCGGATTGAGTCTCACAGCGCTATCCGCGGTCGTGCACTACAGCAAGGCGCAGTTGAGCAAGGTCGAACGAGGCATCAAAGCGCCCAGCCGTGATCTGGCTCGGTTATGCGACGCCGCCCTCCACGCCGGCGGAGTGCTAATCGCTCTGGTCGCCCCGCCCGCTACTGACGTACCGAAGGAACGGGACTGCTGCATGATCGGGTGACAGCGGGGTTTATGCAGCCAGAGCTGCGGCTGGGGTCATGATGGTCTCGTACTCGACGGGGGTCAATCGGGCCAGGCGTCTCTGACGCCGGCGTCGGTGGTAGGTGCGCTCGATCCAGGTCACGATTGCGATCCGCAACTCCTGGCGGGTGACCCAGGC
>NZ_CBDQZH010000092.1:0-6299 GCF_965341775.1 Streptomyces sp. bgisy159
GCCGACGGGACGCGTCGGGTGCACCTGATCACGGCAGACGAGGCGGCGCGAGCCTGCCCGTCCTGCGGCGTCATCGCCTCCCGGGTGAAGGGGCCGGCGAACGCCGCGGCCGAGAGCTTCTTCGGCCTGCTCGAGGCGGAGATCGGCATCACTGTGTGGGGCAGCCGCCAGGTGGCCCGGGCCGACGTCTTCCGCTTCATCGAGGTCGAGTACAACCGCACCAGACTCCGCCGGCACCCCGAGCACGGGTACCTCACCCCGCTCGAGAACCGGATCCTGCTGCAGCGAGACCTCACCCCCGCAGCGTAGAAACACGATGTCCAACATCAGGGGGGAACTTCAGGCTTCCGGAATGGCGTATTCCGTGTTGCGGCGTAGTCTTATCCACGGGGCAGATGTGCCGGCTGCATCGCCCGGGGAGACAGCCGATGGGCTGTGCCACGGCCGGAGAGTCTCCCGCCCCGGCTGGTTGCGAAGCCCTCGGTCGCGACGGGAAAGCGGAGGACGACATGTGTTCCAAAATCACGTACCGCACGGGTACGGGCACGTTCATCACGGGCCGGGGAATGGACTGGAACGATCCGACGGCTGACACGGCGCTGTGGGTGTTCCCGGCCGGGATGCAACGCGACGGCGGCGCAGGGAGTAGCCCGATCAGCTGGACATCGAGGTTCGGATCGGTTGTGACGTCATTTTACGGGACGTCGTCGTCCGACGGGATGAATGCGGCCGGGTTGGTGTGCAACATCCTGTATCTGTCCGAGTCCGATTACGGGGAGCCGGGCGCCGAGGGCAGGACGACGCTCTCGATCGGGGCGTGGGCGCAGTACTACCTCGACAACTTCGCGACGGTCGCAGAGGCCGTGGAGGCGACGCGTAAGGATCCGTTCAGCATCATCGCTCCGGTGCTTCCGAACGGCCGGGCGGCCACGGTGCACCTGGCGCTGTCGGACCCCTCGGGCGACTGCGCAGTGATCGAGTACCTCGGCGGTCACCCGGTCGTCCACCACGGCCCGGAGTACCGGGTGATGACGAATTCGCCGGTGTACGACCAGCAACTCGCCCTGACTGCGTACTGGGACCTGATCGGTGGGAACCGCATGCTGCCAGGAACGATCAGCGCCGCGGACCGGTTCGTCCGCTTGAGCTACAACCTCAAGAGCTCTCCGGAGTACGAGGACCGGAGGATGGCGGTGGCGTCGGTGTTCTCCCAGATGCGGGCGATCGGCGTGCCGTTGGGCATGGAGGATCCCGATCACCCCAACATAAGTGCCACGTTGTGGCGCGCGATCGCCGATCACGACGCCAAGCGCTATTACTTCGAGTCGACGGTCTCACCGTCGGTGATGTGGGTGGACCTGGACAAGGTGGACCTGGCTTCCGGCGCCGACGTGATGGCGGTCGACGTCGCCCGTGACGGGCTGGCCGGGGAGGTCTCCGCCGAGTTCCGGCCGCGGGCGCCGTTCGAGTTCCTGGCGGCCTGAGGCCGGTTGCGGGCCGCCGCGCCCGCCCTGTACTACAGGGGAGCTTCGTGTTTGCTGGCCGCGTGACGCGTTGAGCCTCACGTGGAGGACGTGCAGCGGGATGTCGAGCGGTGGGACGGGTGGTTCGAGGATTTCTTCGCGCTGCGCGCCGGGTTGTGGTGCCGGGTGGAGCCTCGGCTGACAGCGCGGGCGTATCTCAAGGCCCTGTTGGGCCTGGTGGAGCGGAAGAACACCTGGCAGATCGCCGCGTATCTCGGTCACACCGCGCCGGACAAGGTCAAGGACTTGCTGCGCAGGACAACCGGGAGCTGGAGCGGGTGAGGGAGTTCACCGTGGAACAGCTCGGGGACCCGGAAGCGGTGCTGGTGCTGGACGAGACCGCCTTCCTGAAGAAGGGCGACAAGTCGATCGGGGTCGATCCGCAGTACGCGGGGATTACGGGCAGACGGAGAACTGCCATGTCGCCGTGTTCCTCGCCTACGTCACCCCGTACGGACGCGCACTGATCGACTTCGCCCTGTGCCTGGGCAGACTGTGGGCCGGCCAGGCGGCGCGCTGCCAGGAGGCCGGGGTGCCGCGCGACCGCGCCAGGAAGGTCCTCACCAAGCCCGAGCTGGGGCGCGTCATGGTCGAACGGGCCCGCTGCGCACGGGTGCCGTTCGCCTGGGTGGCCGCCGACAGCGTCTACGGGCAGGACCGAGAACGCCGGGCGGGCCTTTACTGACTTCGGCTTGAGTTGTTGTCAGGCGTCGCGCCACCACGGGGGTCGGATGGTCTCGTTGTCGTCGGCGGCGCAGTTGACGCCGTGGACGACCTCTGAGCCGGCCAGGTCCCAGCCGACGATGCCGTTGCCCTGCCGGGCCAGTTCCACCAGGCGGGCGCGGTGGGTTCCGCTGCCGGTGTTCACGTCGCACGTCTCGACACTGGTCCAGGAGCGTCCGTCCAGGGCGGCGATGATCGCCACGGCGGGCAGGACGATGCCGCCGAGCAGCAGTCCGGCGATCCACAGGGCGTCGGCGGCACGCTGAGGGGCGGTCTCGGCCCGGTTGCCGGTACGGCGGCCCGTGGTGTGCTCACGGCGGCCGGTCTTGTAGTCGACCATCACCCCCACCCGCAGTACGTAGGAGGCCAGGCCGGTGGCCAGGCCCCAGCCCAGGCCGTTGAACGCACCGACGACCACCCCCAGGGCGGCCGGAACTACGGCGGCAGTGGCCGCGGTCACTGCCATGGGGGTGTCCCGATGTCTGAGGGCGCCGCCCCTGGCTGCGAAGTGGGCGTAGGTGGCGCGCGAGACGACCACGGCCAGCACTGTGGCCAACAGGGCCTCGTTCAGGAACATGCCGATTGGGATGTCGGCCCAATTGCCCGGCCCCATGGCGATCAGTGCGTCCCTGGCCGCGTCCCCGCCGCCAAGCGTCCAGGCCAGCTTGAGCGCCGGGACCGCGAGCACCACCGCCAGCAGCATCACGTGCCCCGCCCTCTCCCGGTAGTCCCCGGAAGCCTTCTCCTCACTCATGCGACGAGTCTCACGGACCGCCCGCTACCGGCAAGGTCCGACACACGTACACACCTACGTCACCCTGACGAGCCGAAGTCAGTAGCGCCACTGCAAGGGCTACGTGATCGCGGTGCCCTGCGACGAGACCGTCACGGCCGGGCCCACGGGGCCGATGCGGGTGGACAAGCCGGTGCGGCAGCTGCCGGTCTTCGAGCGTCGCTCCTGCGGCCACGGCGCCAAGGGCGAGCGGTTCTACGACTGGGCACCGGTCCAGGTCTCCTGGCCCTCGCCGGCTGGCGCGGTGCGCCGGGGCTGGTGCCACCTGCTGCTGGTGCGCCGCTCGATCAGCGACCCCACCGATTTCGCCTACTTCGCGGTGCACGCCCGCACCGGCACCACCATGGCGACCCTGGTGAAGATCGCGGGACTTCGGTGGGGAGTAGAGGACTGTTTCGAGACCGCGAAGTCCGACTGCGGCCTGGACCAGTACGAGGTCCGCAAGTGGGAACCCTGGCACCGGCACATCGCCCTGGCCATCGCCGCGTTCGCGTTCCTGTCCGTCAGCGCCACCCGCACCGCCCGCCTCACCCGGCCCCGCGAAGACACACAGCCGCCGACCGAGCCCGAACCCGCCATAGCCTGGCCGCCACCGACCCCGCCTCCGATCCTCAACCCCTGATCGACTACACCGCCGAAGAGATCCGCCGCCTGCTCCACCAGACCCTGTGGCACGTAACGATCCCCCACGCGATCGTCTTCGCCCAGTCGCTGTGGCGCCGAGCCCACCAAGCCGTCGCCCGGCGCATCCACTACGAACGACGCCAACGACAAGCTTCCGAAGCTCCCCTGTAGTACCGGGCCAATTTCATACACGGAGGGCCACTTGAGATACGGCCGTCAGCCTGCGTGCAGCCAGGAATGGCCATGACCGACACGCCTGGCCGGTCTTTGGACCGTAGCGGACCAGGCCGCAGCAAGCGACACGGCGATGTTCGGCGCGCAGACTGGAACTAGAGGCGACACACGCAGAGGCCGACATCTGGGGGCGGAGCATGTGCCATCTCGGCTCCGTTGCCCGACATGTCAGGAGGAGAAACCCATCATGACGACGGCACACGAGAGCTTCAGCTCGCTCCAGATGAAGAAGGTCGCACCGGCGGAGGTGCCGGTCGCAGCAGACTCTGCGGCTAAGCGGCTGTCCAAAGCCATCACCTTCCGGACCATCTCCAACCAGGACCGCAGCGACTTCGACGAGAAGGCGTTCAACGATTTTCACGCGTACCTCGCGGACACCTACCCGCTCGTGCACAAGACGCTGAAGCGTGAGGTCCTCGGTGCGCCCCGCCGCTTCAGCCTGCTCTACACCTGGGGCGGGAAAGAACCGTCCTTGCCTCCGATCGTGCTCATGGGCCACCAGGACGTGGTGCCGGTGGTGCCGGGCACTGAGAACGACTGGGAGCATGATCCGTTCTCCGGCGACATAGAGGGCGGATACGTCTGGGGCCGCGGCTCTCTCGACGACAAGATCATGATCCTCGCCATTCTGGAGGCCATCGAGATGCACCTCGAGAAGGGCTTCCAGCCGACCCGCACCGTCTACCTCGTCTTCGGACAGGACGAGGAGGTGATGGGGCTCGAGGGCGTGCGGACGATCGTAGAGGAGCTGAAGTCGCGGGGCGTGAACGACATCGCGCTGGTCCTCGACGAGGGGCTGCCCCTCGCGCCCGGCCTCTTTCCCGGCATCCCGGACCCCATCGCGCTCATCGGCGTCGCCGAGAAGGGCTACGCCACCCTGGAGCTGAAGGTCGAGGGCCCCGGCGGGCACTCGGCCATGCCGCCCAAGCACTCCAACATCGGCATCCTCGCCCAGGCGATCACGCGACTCGAGGCTAATCCGTTGCCGTATCGCATCACGCAGTCCGTGCGGGACCAGTTCCGGTTCCTGGGCCCGGAGCTGCCGCCGAAGTACCACGAGCTCTTGGCGGACGTCGCCTTCGGCGGAGAGGAGGAAGAAGAGGCTGCCTCCAAGAGACAGAGCGCGCCCGTGCACGAAGACGACTGTCCAACAGCGGGATGGGGCGTGGGGAGCAGCGACGATCAGTTCATCAAGTACATGCTGTCCGGCGCGATGACGACGGCGATGCTCCAAACGACGACGGCGGTGACGATGGTCAACGGCGGAGTGAAGGAGAACGTGCTCGCGCCCGCTGCTTCGGCGCTGGTCAACTTCCGGATCCTTCAAGGGGAGACCGTGCAGTCCGTCGTCGAGCACGTGAAGAAGGTCGTCAACGACGAGCGGGTCGAGGTGACCGTGCGTCCGGCCTCGTGCGAGCCTTCGCCAGAGTCCGATCCGTATGGCAAGGAGTACCGGCTGATCGAGAAGTCGGTCCGCCAGGCGTGGGGTACTCCGAACCTGCTGGTATCGCCCTACCTGGTCATCGGCGGGGCCGACGCGAAGTACTTCGCCGCGACCATCGCCAAGAACGTGTACCGCTTCACCGCGGTGAGGGTCGAGTCTGCCGCCGACACCGCACGCTGGCACGGCGTGAACGAGCGCGTGCTGGTCAGCGAGTACGCGCGGTCGATCGTCTTCTTCTACACCTTCATCGCCAACACCGAGGAGCTGGGCGAAGGCGGCGACGGCGGCATCGCCAGAACGAGCGCAAGCGCGGAGTGACGACGTCCTACGACGCGTCGATCCGCTGGCGCTCGCGGTGTCTCGCAGCGCGTAACGAGAGAGCCACGTGCAGCGAAAGTTGCCCGCGTGGTTCGGCGGGGGGCCGTGCGGAAAAGGACCCGGCAACGGGCACCTCGCCGCGCGGCCTACCCAGTGGGCAGCTGCGCACGCCTTCCACAAGCCCGGCACCCACGAGGCCGAAGCCTTCGCCGCCGACCGGCTCACCGCGATCCTCGCCGGTCACGCCGCCCGCGTCGCCGACGAACTCCTCGCCCTGGCCGACCAGGCCCACCTGACCGCCTCACCCCGCGAGGCGGTCATCAAGGCGCGGAATGTTCTGCGGAATCAACTGCAGAGCGGCTGCCGACGCGACAAGCACGGGGCCGTCCACATCGTGCCAAGGGCGGCCGGTCAAGTGGGCAGCAGTCATGCACGTCTCCTAGGGCGGGCGGACGATTCCTGATGCGGCCGAAGAATTCACTGTGCCCAGCAACAAGCGCCTCCGTGCGTCACGGTAGCGCCCAGGACTGACAGCGGACGCTTCTTCCCAATCCCGAACGTCCGACGCCTACGGGATCGAGTTCACCAGGCGCTCGGCATCGCCGACGAGGAACCGGCTCACCGAACCGCCCCTCACTCG
>NZ_CBDQZH010000093.1:0-5875 GCF_965341775.1 Streptomyces sp. bgisy159
TCCCCCCCCCCCCCCCCCCCCCCCCCCCCCCCCCACTGCTGTCCTATGTCAATTGATCAATGTCGCCTTCTCGGCTACCTGAGTCGTTCAGCCTTCCGTCTCAGCGAACATAGTGCGCTGCTGCGTGCTGTCGCCCCGTGATGCAACCGGGAGCAATGGTTATCTCGGGTGTCGCGCGGACGACAGGCATGTGAGGCATATGTCCCTCAGAGCGCCGTGCCTGACGAATATCTACGGGTTGTTCAGCCATGTGCGGCATATGTGCGACGGGGCCGATCCATGACTTCGCTTGGTTCGAGTCGCGTCGGATGCCTTTGCCCGGCGCCAGGAGCACAGCCGCACTCTCTCTCGGGGTCGGCCTGCTGCTGATCGACGACTACTTGCCGAGCTCGTCGTCCGATTACGAGGGCGACGCTGCCCGTCACGGTCGAGCCTGAACCGCTCCCGACCCCAGAGCGTCCATACATGCACCTGACCGTGGAGCCGCCGCTTATGAGCATGTCCGAACCACCGCCCTGGCCGCACTGCGCACACGGTGCAGATCCTGCTGCCGATCCTCTCGGCTGCCGCGGCATCCACGTCCCCGGCTACACCGAATGTCTCGCCCACCTGGCTGGCGCCGACCGTGACGCCTATCTGGCCGGCCTGACTCCCGGCGCCAGCATCGACCACCGGGGCACCACCTTCACCGAATCCCTCCTCATCGCCTTACTCAACGCCCTTCGTGACTCCGTAACCGGTCACCCCCGCTTAGGTGACGCCTGGTTCGGGTCGGCGACCTTCGAGGGCACCGCCGCGTTCGGGTCGGCGACCTTCGAGGGCACCGCCGCGTTCGGGTCGGCGACCTTCGAGGGCACCGCCGGGTTCGAGTCGGCGACCTTCCAGCACGGCGCCATGTTCGACTCGACGACCTTCAAGCGCGGCGCCGCGTTCCTGTGGGCGACCTTCGAGGGCACCGCCGGGTTCGAGTCGGCGACCTTCCAGCACGGCGCCATGTTCGACTCGACGACCTTCAAGGACAACGCCTTGTTCGGGTCGGCGACCTACAAGGACACCGCCTGGTTCGAGTCGGCGACCTTCCAGGGCGGCGCCGCGTTCGGGTCGGCGACTTTCGAGGGCACCGCCGGATTCGAGTCGGCGACCTTCCAGGGCGGCGCCGCGTTCGACTCGGCGACCTTCCAGGGCACCGCCGCGTTCGGGTCGGCGACCTTCCAGGGCACCGCCTGGTTCGACTCGGCGACCTTCCAGGGCGACGCCATGTTCGACTCGGCGACCTTCGTGGAGGCCGACCAATTCGGGCCTTTGGTGCGTGCTGGGCGGCTTGTGCTGTCTGGTGCGATGTTCGGTAGTCCGGTGACCCTCTCATTCGTTGTGCGCCGTCTGGAGTGCCGTCGCACCCGCTGGTCATCGACGGCGGAGATCCGCCTGCGCTATGCCCGGGTGGACTTCGCGCATGCGGTGTTCGAGTACCCCCTCACGATCGCCGCCGAGCCGGATCCGTTCGTGCTCAACGACGGCCGACCGCTCGCCGAAGGTCTATTTCCGAGCGCGTACGACCCCGGGGTGCGGGTGGCGTCGCTGCGCGGGGTGGACGCGGCCCATCTGGACCTGGCCGACCTCGATCTGTCGGAATGTCTGTTCACCGGCACGGTTCACCTGGACCAACTCCGCCTGGAGGGGGCCTGCACTTTCAACACCGCACCGCCCGCCGTGCACTGGCGGCACTGGCCGCCCATCCGGTTCACCGAGCGCCGCGTCCTGGCCGAGGAACACCACTGGCGCGCCAGCCAGCCAGGAGCAGTCCAGGGCTGGGTCCTCGGCACCGGGCGGGCAGGGCCGCTGCAACTGGCTCCGGTGTACCGGGCTTTGCGTAAGGCCTTCGAGGACGGCAAGCACGAGCCAGGGGCGGCAGACTTCTACTACGGGGAGATGGAGATGCGCCGCCACGCCGACGATATCCCCCGCAGTGAACGGGGACTGCTGACCGCGTACTGGGCACTGTCCGGCTACGGCCTGCGCGCCTCCCGGGCCCTGGCCTGGCTCGGAGCGGCCATGCTCGTCACCATCCTGCTGCTGATGGCCTTCGGCCTCGCGCAGGACACCCCGAAGCAGACCGCGACCGGCACCGTCCCGGCCGGCGGCGGCAAGGTCACCTTCGAGATCGGCACGGACGACCCCAAAAATCCCACCAGCGACCGGTTCACCGGTAAGCGCTTCGAGAAGGCCCTGAACGACACCCTCAACTCGGTGGTGTTCCGCGCCTCCGGCCAGGACCTGACCACCGCCGGCACCTACATCGAGATGACCTCCCGCCTGACCGAACCCATCCTCCTGGGCCTGGCCGTCCTCGCCATCCGCAACCGCGTCAAACGCTGACAGCCCTGCCCCAGCCAAGCGTGGCCCTGTGCAACGTTCGACCGAACCGTAGCGATCCGCGCCGTGGGCTTCGGCGAGGAAGGCGGCGGCCCCGGCTGGCGCCGTCATCGGGCCTACGCGGCCTCAAGCCGCGCGGTGAGCTGCGGGTTGGCGGCGGTGATGTCGTCCAGGAGCGTGCGGCTGGGCTTCCACAGGCGCTGCGATCCGGTGGCGTGGACCGGCTCGGGGAGGCGCTGGACGTTCGTGAGCTGCCAGTGGAAGCAGCCGCGCTCGGACCAGCGGGTGCATGCGCCGTCGTCGGCGTGGATGCCGGCGAGGTCGGCGACGGCGACGACGTGTCCCTGTACCGGCTCGTAGTCCTCGGGCAGGGCCGCGCGCACATGGGGCAGGGCCAGGGCCTGCTTGTCGATGGTCTGGCCGCCGTGGATGAGGAGGGTGCCGCGCCAGTGTGTGGCCCACACGCGGTTCTCGATGCGCTTGGCGATCTCCTCGTCGGTGAGGGCGATCAGGTCCGACCAGGGCGGCTGGATGGTGAGCGCGCGAATCTTGGTGGGGTTCGGCTCGGCGGGGCCGGCCTGGTGGGGGGAGCTGATGGCCTGCCCCAGCAGCTCGAAGTTGAGGCGCTGCTGCTCGGGCGTGAGCGGCGCGGGGCGTTGGGGGGCGGTGAAGAGGGCGCCGGTGGGCTCAGCTTCGTGGCGGGCCCGGGCGTAGAGGCGGGCGTCGTACGTGTCCGCGAGCGTAGCGGTCACCGGGATTCCCCCCGCTGTCCGAGCTCCGTCTTGAAGACGGGGCTGCGGCCGACGGCGATCAGCAGCAGCTGCAGGGCGGTGCCGGGGTGGCTGTGTTCCTGTGTGGCGAGCAGGCCGCAGGAGAAGCAGTCGGCTTCCGCGCCCGCCCAGGCGACGTTGCAGGGTCCACACAGGAAGCTGGGGCCGCGGCGGGGTGCGTTGCGACGGCGGTGGAGGCCGATGGCGCGCATGCGGGCGGCGGCTGGGCTGGGGGAGTGGGCGGTGGCGTGCTGGGACGGCATGATGAGGGTGCTCCTCTCGCCTGCGGGCGGGGTGGTGTGGCCCGGGACGGCCGGCTGGTTTCTCAGGCCGAAGGCGGCCGTCCCGGGGCGGATTCAGGTGGGTGTCCTGGGCTCGAAGCGCAGGGTGCGGGCCAGGACGATCGGGCTGAGGGCGAGGACGTCGTCGTAGCGGGGGTCGATCGCTGCGCCGCGGCGGGCGGCCTGCTCGGCCGGGGTATCGGCGAGCTTGCGAGCGGCCTGACGGGCGAGGAACGCGCTGGCGGCGTCCTTGATCACGTAGCTGTGGCGGGTGCCGGCCTCATCCAGCAGGCGGAAGGTCACCAGCCACGGGTCGGAGTACATGGCTGTCGTCCGTGCACGGGGCGGTTGCGAGCGCGGGGCCTAGAAGGTCGGCTCGACGCTGCTGTGGGCAGGGTCGGCGTAGCTGCTGGCGCGGATCCGCAGCCGGTAGTCACAGTCGACGGGTGCACCGGGGGCGGTGTCGAGTTCGTCCAGCAGGACGATCAGGTGGTCCTCGTCGACCAGTTCCACGGCGAGGTAGGTGCCGCAGGAGCAGGGGGCGATGAGGGTGAGGACGTGGACCAGGCCGCCGTCCTCGCCTGTGCCTTCCTCGCGGCGGGCGTAGTGGAGCCACCAGCCGCGCTTGCCGTCGGCGGAGCCGAGGTAGGTGACGGCGGAGGCCATCAACTGCTGGTCCGGGACGGGCGGGTGGCCGGTCCAGGACATGGCCTGCACCACGGTGTCGAGGGTGTCGGGGAAGGCGCCGGTGAGTACGGCGTCGGCGTTGAGGACGGCCTGGAAGGCGGCCTCCTCGCCGCGCTGCTCCTGCCGCTGGGACAGGTCGAAGGTCTGCACCCGCTGGTGCAGGGCGACGATCGGCTCAGGACCGGCGTCGTCGTTGTGCGGGCGGTCGTCCCGGGGGATGGGGGCGAGGTGAAGAACGGTCATGAGGGGTGGTCCTCCTCTCGGGGGTTTTCTGCTGGGCCGGGCGGGTCTGTCCGGTCCTCCGCACCGCCCCAACCCGCTTGGTCGGGGGTTGGGGCGGCACGGGCGGCCGTCAGCTCAGGCGGCGTTGTCCATGCGGAGTTCGGCGAGTGCGATGCCGTACGTGGCGCAGGAGCCGGAGCAGTAGTCGCGGGCGGGCTCGGTCGATCCGGCGACGTGGACGCGGACCCAGCCGCGCTGTGTGGGGAAGCGGCCGGTGGCTTCCTGGGCGCAGCCGTCGGTGGTGCAGGCCTCCCGGACAGCGGTGTTCGCCTCCGGGCGGGAGGTGCCGGCGGCGAACTGCCCGCCGTTCCACCGGTGCTGCCTGGCGGCCCGGGGCGAGTGACCGGCCTGGCGTGCCTCGGACTTGGCCTGTTCGTCGTCGCGCTTGGCCTGCAGGCAGCCGCACGCTTCGGTCGCGGGGACCTTCCTGCGGGTGTGCTGGCGGTGGCCGCGCAGGGTCCCGTGCTCGATGCCTTCCTCCTGACCGATCAGGCTCACGGGGTGGCTCCTTCCGGTGTGGTGGGGTTCGGGCGGGTGGTCGGCTGGGGCTGGCTGTCCATGAGGGCCAGGAATTCCCGGCCGAGGCCGACATCGGCCAGCAGCACCCGCAGGATCGAGGCGAGGCCGTCGCGTTCGATCGGGTTGAGGCGGTCCCAGACGGCGTGGGCGTCGCGGTGGGCGCCGACGGCTTGGAGGTAGTCGGCCTCCTTGGTGGCCGTGCGGTTGGCGCCGCACCGGCCGCAGCTGAAGGTCGCCTGGTCCCATCCCTGCTGTGTTGTGCTGGAAGCCGCGCTCACCTGTCGCCCCCGTCCTGCGAGTCGATAGGGGAGGGGAGCTGCGCGAGCAGCAGCCGGAGGGTGCGCGCCATCACCGCGGCGGCCTCGGTGAGGTTGCCGCAGGACAGCCAGTGGAGAAGGTCGCGGTGCCCGGCGATGTCCGCGGTGTAGATCGCGGTCGGGGTGCGCCCGTCACCGCCGTCGATGCTCGCCTGGAGGGTGATGCGGCCTGTCTCGGGGTCGGGGTCGGCGGCGACCGACCGGCCCGCGTGCGCGAGGATCGCGGTGGGGGCGCCGGGGCCCATGGTCGACTCCCAGGCCTCTCCGAGTCCCGCGCGCAGGGCGGCGGCGAGGCGTTCCACCGGGCCCAGGATCGGTTCGATGGGGGGGGCGTGTTCACGACCGGACCGCCTCCGCGTACTGCGCCTGCAGGTCGTCGTGGCCCTCGGGGTCGTCGCCGGTGTCGGCTCCGGCCTCCCAGTCGGCGGCCTCGTGGTCGATTTCGCCTTCGTAGCCGCAGCCTTCGCAGACCAGGCCGTCGCCGATCTCGTGCCGCCCCTGGTAGGCGCGCAGCAGGTCGGTGGCGCTGTAGGCGGGCAGCCAGGCCGGACCGCACGGCTCGTCATCGTCGTCGCGGTCTGCGTCGGCGGGGCAGGGCACCAAGACGTCGAAGCCGTAGTTGCCCTCGCCGTCGGCGTCGCGCCTA
>NZ_CBDQZH010000094.1:0-5303 GCF_965341775.1 Streptomyces sp. bgisy159
CCGCATTCGGGCACCGCTCGCGCCCGATCCCACTCCCCGTCGCCCAAGCACGCAGGTCCGCGGCGGGCACGCCCTCGCGCGAAACGGGCACAGTCGGGCAGTATCGGATCCGCAACAGGCCTGTTCAGCACCTCGCACCCGCTGTAGAACTTCCCCCAAGGCCCGAACGGGCCCGGACGGGCCCGAACGGGCGGACGAGCGGAAGGCAGGTGCGACCCATGAACACCAGAACGGCGGAAGAACGCCAACGGGAGATCGTGCGCGTCGCACGCGCCGCCGGATCGGTCGACGTCGCCGACCTCGCCACCCAGCTGGGCGTCGCCAAGGAGACCGTACGCCGCGATCTGCGCGCCCTGGAGGACCACGGCCTGGTCCGCCGCACCCACGGCGGCGCCTACCCCGTGGAGAGCGCCGGCTTCGAGACGACGCTCGCCTTCCGCGCCACCAGCCACGTGCCCGAGAAGCGCCGGATCGCCGCGGCGGCGGCCGGACTCCTCGGTGACGCCGAGACGGTCTTCGTCGACGAGGGCTTCACCCCGCAGCTCATCGCCGAGGCACTGCCCGACGACCGGCCGCTGACCGTCGTCACCGCCTCCCTGCCGGTCGCGGGCGCGCTCGCCGAGAGGGAGAACGTCTGCGTCCTGCTGCTCGGCGGCCGGGTCCGCGCGGGCACGCTGGCCACCGTCGACCACTGGACGACGAAGATGCTGGCCGGCTTCGTCGTCGACCTGGCGTACGTCGGCGCCAACGGCATCTCCCGCGAACACGGGCTGACCACCCCCGACCCGGCGGTCGGCGAGGTCAAGGCACAGGCGATCCGCGCCGCTCGGCGCACGGTCTTCGCGGGTGTGCACACCAAGTTCGGAGCGGTCAGCTTCTGCCGGTTCGCCGGGATCGGCGCCCTGGAGGCGATCGTGACGAGCACCCTGCTGCCCGCGGCGGAGGCCCACCGGTACTCACTGCTGGGACCGCAGGTCATCCGCGTCTGACACCCCCTCACCCCTCACCCCTCACCGGGCTTCTCCCGCCACTCACCGCCTCTTCGCACCCCTCCGGCCCCGACCTCACCACCCCGCCAGCGCACCACCCCGTCCCCGCATCCACCACAACGGCACCCGCATGTCCCCGACCCACTGATTTGTCCCCATATTTCAGGAGCACCACATGCGCACCCAGAGCCGACGAGCACCACGCGCCGTACTCGCCGTGGCCGCCGTAGGAACGCTGATCTCCTCACTCGCCGCCTGCTCGGGCGCCGGCGGTTCCGGCTCCTCCGGCGGGGACTCCATCAACGTCCTGATGGTCAACAACCCCCAGATGCAGGAGCTGCAGAAACTCACCGCCGACCACTTCACCGAGGACACCGGGATCACGGTCAACTTCACCGTCCTGCCGGAGAACGACGTCCGCGACAAGATCAGCCAGGACTTCGCCAACCAGGCGGGCCAGTACGACGTGGCCACCCTCAGCAACTACGAGATCCCGATCTACGCCAAGAACGGCTGGCTCCACCCCCTGGACGAGTACGTCGCGGGCGACACCGCCTTCGACCAGGACGACGTCCTCAAGCCGATGACCCAGGCCCTCACCGCCGCGGACGGCAAGCTCTACGGGGAGCCCTTCTACGGCGAGTCGTCCTTCCTGATGTACCGCAAGGACGTCTTCGACAAGGCCGGCCTGACCATGCCCGACAAGCCCACCTGGACGCAGGTCGCCGACCTCGCCGCGAAGGTGGACGCCGCCGAGCCCGGCATGAAGGGCATCTGCCTGCGCGGCCTGCCCGGTTGGGGCGAGGTGATGGCGCCGCTGACCACGGTGGTCAACACCTTCGGCGGCACCTGGTTCGACAAGGAGTGGAACGCCCGGCTCGACTCGGCGGAGTTCAAGAAGGCCACCCGGTTCTACGTCGACCTGGTCCGCGAGCACGGCGAGTCCGGCGCCGCCCAGTCCGGGTACGCCGAGTGCCTGAACAACATGACCCAGGGCAAGACCGCCATGTGGTACGACGCCACGGCCGGCGCGGGCTCCCTGGAGGCGTCCGGCTCCCCCGTCAAGGGCAAGATCGGCTACGTGCCCGCCCCGGTCGAGAGGACCGACAGCTCCGGCTGGCTCTACACCTGGGCGTGGGGCGTCCAGAAGGCGTCCAAGAACGCGGACAACGCCTGGAAGTTCATCTCCTGGGCCTCCGGCAAGGACTACGAGAAGCTCGTCGGCGAGCAGATCGGCTGGGCCAACGTCCCCGCCGGGAAGCGGGCGTCGACGTACGACATACCCGAGTACCGCAAGGAAGCCGCCGCCTTCGCGGACGTCACCAGGGACGCCATCGCGGGAGCCGAGCCGGAGAACCCGGGCGTGCAGCCCCGGCCCGCGCCCGGCATCCAGTTCGTCGGCATCCCCGAGTTCACCGACCTGGGCACCAAGGTCTCCCAGGAGATCAGCTCCGCCATCGCCGGCCGGCAGTCCGTGGACAGCGCGCTGAGCAAGGGCCAGCAGCTCGCCGAGACCGTCGGAGAGAAGTACCAGTAGCCATGACCCTCACGACTCCTCCCACCCGGGTCGCCGCCGCCCCCGCGCGGCCGGCGGCCCGGCGGCCGAACCGGATGCGCGCCTGGGCCACCCGGGCGCCCCTGCTGCCCGCCCTGGTCTTCATGATCGTGGTGACGCAGCTGCCCTTCGTGGCCACCCTGGTCATCTCCTTCTTCGACTGGAACGCCCTCTACCCGGACGACCGCCACTTCGCCGGACTCGACAACTACCAGCAGGTGCTGGGCACCGCCGAGCTGCGCAGGTCGGTCGGCACCACCGTCCTGCTCACCGCGACCGTGGTGCTGGTCAGCCTGCTGCTCGGGCTGCTGCTGGCACTGCTGCTGGACCGTCGGTTCCGCGGCCGGGCCGCTGTGCGCACCATGCTGATCGCCCCCTTCCTGCTGGTGCCGATCGCCGCGGCGCTGCTGTGGAAGCACGTGCTGTTCAACCCGGAGTACGGCCTGTTCAACGGCGTCCTGCACTGGATCGGCGGCGACGGCGCCCCGCAGCCGGACTGGATCTCCGAGATGCCGCTCATGGCGGTCGAGGCGTCCCTGATCTGGCAGTGGACCCCGTTCATGACGCTGATCCTGCTGGCCGGGCTGCAGAGCCGCGATCCCCAGCTGATCGAGGCGGCCCGGATGGACGGCGCCGGCGACTGGCAGGTGTTCGTGCACATCACCCTGCCGCACATGCGCCGCTACATCGAACTCAGCCTGCTGCTCGGCTCGATCTACATCGTCCAGAACTTCGACGCGGTGTACACCATCACCTCCGGCGGACTCGGCACCGCCAACCTGCCGTACACCGTGTACCAGACCTTCTACCAGGCGCACGACAACGGTCTGGCGTCCGCGGCCGGCGTGGTCGTCGTGATCGGCTCGCTGATCCTCGCGACCTTCGCGCTGCGGGTCGTGTCGTCCCTGTTCCGCGCGGAGGTGTCCCGCTGATGACCACCCTCACCCGGTCCCGGGCCCGGCTGCAGGGGGCCGCCCTCGGGTTCGCCGCCTGGCTGGCCGGCCTGCTGTTCGTGCTGCCCGTCCTGTGGATGGCGCTGACCTCCTTCCACTCCGAGGCGGACGCGGCGACCAACCCGCCCTCCCTGACCGCCCCGCTCACCCTGGACAGCTACCGCGAGTTCTTCGGCGTGGACGGCGGCGCCAGCCCCTGGCCCCCGTTGATCAACTCGATGACGGCGTCGGCCGCTTCCACCCTGCTGACCCTGCTGCTCGCGCTGCCGGCCGCGTACGCACTGTCGATCCGGCCGGTGAGGAAGTGGACCGACGTCCTGTTCTTCTTCCTGTCGACGAAGATGCTGCCGCTGGTGGCGGGCCTGCTGCCGATCTACCTCTTCGCCAGGAACACCGGCCTGCTCGACAACATCTGGGCACTGGTCGTCCTCTACACGGCCATGAACCTGCCGATCGCGGTGTGGATGATGCAGTCCTTCCTCTCCGAGGTGCCGGTCGCGATCATCGAGGCCGCCCAGATCGACGGGGCGCGGCTGCCGACGGTCCTCGGCCGGGTGGTGGCGCCGATCGCGCTGCCCGGCATCGCCGCCACCGCCCTGATCTGCTTCATCTTCAGCTGGAACGAGCTGCTGTTCGCCAGGGTGCTCACGGGTGTCGTGGCCGAGACCGCCCCCGTCTTCCTCACCGGCTTCATCACCAGCCAGGGCCTGTTCCTGGCGAAGGTGTGCGCCGCGTCGCTCGTCATCTCCCTGCCGGTGCTCGCCGCGGGGTTCGCCGCCCAGGACAAGCTGGTCCAGGGCCTTTCGTTGGGAGCCGTCAAATGAAGGCCGCCGTCATCGAGTCCGTGGGCCGCGCCGTCGTCACCGAGGTCCCGGACCCGACGCCCGGTCCCCGCGAGGTCGTCGTGGAGGTCGCCGCCTGCGGTCTGTGCGGCACCGATCTGCACATCCTCCAGGGCGAGTTCGCGCCGAAGCTGCCCCTCGTGCCCGGCCACGAGTTCGCCGGCGAGGTGGTCGGCGTCGGCAGCCAGGTCACCGAGGTCTCGGTGGGCGACCGGGTCGCCGTCGACCCTTCGCTGTACTGCTACGAGTGCCGGCGCTGCCGTACCGGCCACAACAACCTCTGCGAGCGCTGGGCCGCGATCGGCGTGACGACGGCCGGCGGCGCGGCGCAGTACGCGGTGGCGCCGGTGGCGAACTGCGTGAAGCTGCCCGAGCACGTCCGCACCGAGGACGCGGCCCTGATCGAACCCCTGTCCTGCGCGGTGCGCGGCTACGACGTCCTGAAGTCGAACCTCGGCTCGCACGTCCTGATCTACGGCTCCGGCACGATGGGCCTGATGATGCTGGAGCTGGCCAAGCGGACCGGCGCGGCGAGCGTCGACGTGGTCGACGTCAACCCGGCCCGCCTGGAGACCGCGCGCCGGCTGGGCGTCTCCGGGGCCGCCGGCACCGCGGAAGAGCTGGCGCGGCCCCAGGGCTGGGACCTGGTGGTCGACGCGACCGGCAACGCGGCGGCGATCCAGGACGGCCTGGGGCGGGTGGCGAAGGCCGGAACGTTCCTGCAGTTCGGGGTCGCCGACTACGCCGCCCGCGTCACCATCGACCCGTACCGCATCTACAACCAGGAGATCACCATCACCGGCTCCATGGCCGTCCTGCACAGCTTCGAGCGGGCCGCCGAGCTGTTCGCGAACGGCGTGCTGGACCCGGACGTGTTCATCAGCGACCGGCTCCCGCTGGCGCGCTACCCGCAGGCCCTGGAGCAGTTCGCGGCGGGCGTCGGCCGGAAGATCGTGGTCGTTCC
>NZ_CBDQZH010000095.1:0-4943 GCF_965341775.1 Streptomyces sp. bgisy159
TGAGTAGGAGATGCGGCCGGAGGCCACGCTGACGGCGGCGCCGTTGCCGAGGTAGCCCTCGAGGTCGCGCGGGGAACGGTCGTAGAGGCCCGGGCCGTAACCTCCGTGCATCACACCGGCGAAGACGCCGGTCCGGCTGCCCTTCAGCGTGGCCGGGTCGATGCCGGCGCGCTCGAAGGTCTCCCACGCGGTCTCCAGGAGCAGCCGCTGCTGCGGGTCCATCGCCAGCGCCTCGCGCGGCGATATCCCGAAGAACGCGGCGTCGAAGGTTCCGGCGCCGTCCAGGTAGGCGCCCTGGCGGGCGGACGACTTGCCGCCGCCGTCGCCTCCGTCGTCGAGGAGACGGTCGAGGTCCCAGCCACGGTCCTCCGGGAGCGGGCCGACCGCGTCGGTCTCCGCCATGAGCAGGTGCCAGAACTCCTCCGGTGTCCGGGTGCCGCCCGGCAGGCGGCAGCCCATCGCCACGATGGCGATGGGCTCGTCCCGCTCGGTCGTCGCGGCCCCGGACTCCCCTGCCGCCTCCCCGGGGGCCGGCCCGCCGTGGGCCAGCCCCTCGAGATACTGGGTGAGGGCCTGCGGAGTCGGGTGGTCGTAGGCCACGGCGGCCGTGAGACGGTGCCCGGTGGCGGCGGACAAACGGTCGCGCAGGGCCACGGCGGAGAGAGAGTCGAAGCCGAGCTCGTGCAGGGGCCGGTCGGGAGTCACCTCCTGGACGGACGGCAGACCGAGGATGTCGGCGATCACGGAACGCACCAGGGTGAGCAGCTCGTGCCTGGCTGCGGACGGACCGGACGGACCGGTCTTACCCGATGGACCGGATGGAACAGACGGACCGGATGGATCGGACGGACCGGACGGCCTTGAGTCACCGGTCGCCGCGGGCGATGCGGTGGGTGCCGTGCCGGGGCGGACGTTCACCGCCGGGTTGACGAGGAGGAGCGTCGTGGTCAGCGCCGCCAGGTGCCGGCGGGCGGTCTTGCCGCTCGACGTCCGCGGGATGGCGTCGACGAGGCGGAACTCGTCGGGCACCTTGAAGTAGGACAGTTCACGGCGGCATGTCTCCAGGAGCTGTCCGGTGTCGATGCCCTCGGGGCCGTCGGGCCCCGGCACCAGATAGGCGACGGGCACCTCGCCGAGTACGGCGTGGGGTGTGCCGGCCACTGCCGCTTCGGCCACGCCGGGCACTCCGGCGAGGACCCGCTCGACCTCGGCGGGATGGATGTTCTCGCCGCCGCGGACGATGAGTTCCTTGGTCCGCCCCGTGATGCCGAGTCGGCCCGCCGCATCCAGTCGGCCGAGGTCGCCGGTGCGGTACCAGCCGTCCACGAGGACGGCCCGGCTGGCCTCCGGGTCGTTGTGGTAGCCGACCATGGTGGCCGGGCTGTGCACCCAGATCTCACCCTCCTCGCCGGCGGCCACCTCCTCGCCCGTGCGGGGGTCGGTCAGTCGCAGCCGGAGGCCGGGCAGGGGAGTCCCGCAGGAGCCCGGGACGCGCTCCCCGCCCGGCGCCTGGGTGGTGATGGCGCCTCCGGTCTCGCTGCTGCCGTAGCTGTCCACGAGCCGTACGCCGAAGGCGGCCTCGAAGTCGAGGTGCAGTTCGGGCGGGCAGACGGAGCCGGCCGCCATGCACACCCGCAGCCCGGGCAGTTCCATCCCGTCCTCGCGTGCCAGCTCCACCATGCGGCGGTAGGTGCTGGGGGAGTTGACCAGGAAGGAGGCGCGTTCGCTGCGGACGGTCTCGATGATCTCGTCCGGGGCCGAGCCCTCCAGGATGTACGCGGACGCGCCGACGGCCAGCGTGGCGAGCACGCCGATGTTGTGCGAGGCGGCGTGGTGGAGCGGCATGGGCCACACCACCCGGTCGTCGGCGGACAGGCCGAGGATCGTCGCGGTGCAGGCAGCGGTCGCCCACAGGGACTTGCGCTGGGTCGACACCACACCCTTGGGGCGGCCGGTGGTGCCCGACGTGTAGAGAATCCAGGCGGTTTCGTCGAGTTCGAGGTCGTCCCGCGCGTCGGTGGCGGGCGGGGTGACGGCGAGCTGCTCGAAGTCGTCGGCGCCGGGAACGGGTTCGGCGGCGCCGACGACGATCGGAGCACCGTCGAGTGCGCCCCTCGACGTCCGCTCCACCTGCGGCAGTTGCGCCACACCGGTGATGACCGTGCGGGCACCGCTGTCGGTCAGGTGGTGGGTGAGTTCGGCGTCGGAGGACTTCGGGTCGACCGGGACACCGACGGCTCCCGCCCGCGCGACGGCGAGGTAACTCTCCACCATCTCGACCCGGTTGCCCATGCGCAGCAGGACACGGTCACCACGGCCGACTCCGCGCGCGACCAGATGGCCGGCCAGGAATCGTGTGCGGCGTTCCAGAGCGCCGTAGGTGACGGCACGGCGGCCGTCCTGGAAGGCCCGCGCGTCCGGACGTTCCCGGGCGTGGTCCGCGAGGATCTCATGCACCGGCCGGACCAGCGCAACACGGGGCTTCTCAGTCACGACGCTCGACTTCCAATCACCTTGGCAACGGAGACGCACGACTTCGGCGGTCCGGGCCGCCGGGCACGCGAACGGCGGGGATCTCCCAACCCCGGCCTACGGGGCCAGTATGGGCGCGGGCGGGTTAGGTCTTTCTCTAGATCCGGCAGGCGCCGTGACCGGCCGGAACGCGCGCCGGAGGGGGTGTTCAGCGCGGAAGCACCCAGCCCGGTGCCCAGGTCCCGGCGGCGTCGTGGCCGACCGTCGTGGCGGCGAGGTGAGTGCGGAGGATGGCCGGCGCCCGGCTGGGCATGGTCGCGGCGCCAGAGGAGCGAGTGCCGGTGGACGGGCGCCGGGCCGGTGACCGGGATGCGGCGCAGACCGCCCTGCTCCACCGTGTCCTTCCCTCACGGGCCCACGTCATCGACAGCTCCGAACTCCGCACCCTGCTCCGGGCCGACCGACGCGCACCGGGTGCCGATCCCACCAGAGGCGAGCAGTTCCCTCTTGAGATGGCGGGCCAGTCCCGCCGGTGTGGTGAAGTCGAAGACGACCGACGCGGGCAGGGGGAGCCCCGTCGCCGACTCCAGCGCGTCGCGTGCGGTCAGCGCGGTCAGGGAATCGAATCCGAGGTCGCGGACCTCCGCCTCCTCCGGTATACGCCCGGCCGTGGTGAGCCCGAGCACCGACGCGAACCGGTCGCGCACCAGCCGCAGCACGGTCTCCTCCTGCTCGGCGGAGGTGAGCGCCGCCAGTCGGCGGCGCAGCGCCGCGGGGTCGGCCGCCGCGTCGCGCGCCGTTCGCCGCACGGCCCCGCCCGCGGTGTCCCGGAGCAGCGCGGCCGTCGCGGTGACGGGGCCGGTCCGGTGCGGGACGGACAGGTCCGGCCGCTGCGCGGTGAGCGAGGTCCGGCCCGTGGCGACGGCCGCGGCGAACAGATCGGCCGCCTCGTCAGTGGCCCCCGCGGGGCCGCGCACGGACACCGCCGACACCCCCGCCTGCCGCAGGGTGCGGGCCCACACGTCGAACACCGCCGCCACCGCCGCGTCCGCCGGCCCGGCCGCGGAGGGCGGCGGCGTCGCGAACACGACGGAGGCGATGTCCCGTCCCGGTGCCGATCGCACGAGCTCCGCCGCCGGGTCGATCAACGGACGCAGTGCGGCGTCCACGTCGGCCTGCGTGTCCGCCGACGAGCCGTCGGCGGACACCGCCGCGGTCAACACCACCGTGCGGGGAGCGCGGTCGAGCAGTGCCCGCACCGTCCCGGCCGGATCCACGGGGTCCCAGCGCAGCAGCTCGGCGGTTCCCGCGGACGGAGCGAGCCGGTCGGCGACGTTCTTCGCGAACGGTCCCGTCAGCAGCGGCCCGTCCGCAGTGGGCCCCTTGCCGTCACCGGCCCGGGCCAGGAGTGTCTCGACCGGACCCTCCGTCTCGACGCCGACGAACAGGGCCGTACGCCCGGCGGAGGCGGTCTCCTGTGCTACGACGGGGACACGCACCGCACGCGGCGCGAGCACCCTGCCCTCGCGCAGGGCCAGTTGTGGTTCGCCCCCGGCGACGGCGTCCTCCACGCGGCCCCAGCAACGGCCTTCCTCGTCGGTGTCGAGCAGAACGAAGCGCCCCGGGGCCCGGTCCTGCACCGCTGCGACCAGACCCCGTACGGCCGCCGAGGCCGCGTCCGGCATCGTCGCGTCGTCCGTGGCGACCGCGTTCCGGGTCACCACGACCAGTCGGGCCCGCGCCAGCCGGGGATCGGCGAAGTGCCGTACCCACGTGAGGGCTTCACCCACCGCGGCGCGCACCGCCTGCGCCGGGTCCGCTCCGTCGCGCGGAGTCGGACGGACCACCATGACGTCCGGGACCGGCGTGCCCCGTCCGACCGCGCGCAGCAGTGACGGCAGATCGGGATGCGCCTCACTGTGCCGGCCTGCCGACAACAGGGCCTCCCGCATCCGAGGCGCGTCCGGACCGACCACCGCCCACCTGGACGGGCCGCCCGACGCCCGGGGAAGGTCGCAGGGCCGCCAGGACTCCTCGAACAGGGCGTCCTGCTGTGCCGCCGATGCCGCTCGTAGGGCGTCGCCGCGCAGCGGTGCGCCGGTCACCGTACGCGCACTGAGCACCGGGTCCCCGGCGCCGTCGGCCGCCTCCAGGTTCCAGGAGCCGTCCGCCGTCTCCCGCAGCCGTACCCGCAGCACACAGGCGCCGGTGGCGTGCAGGGTCACATCCCGCCAGCGCACCGCCACCACGGGGGCGGCGCCGTCCGGGGACGCCGCTCCGGCCGCGCCCAGCGCACCCGCCAGCGCCGCGTCCACCAGCGCCGGATGCAGCGCGTGACGGTCCTGGCCGGTCACCCAGTCGGGCAGCGCCACCTCGACGAAGACGTCGTGCCCGCGCCGCCACACGGCACGGGGTGTCCGTGCGGCGTCCGGCCGGCCGGCACTCCGGTTACGGGGAAGCCGAAGGGGGTA
>NZ_CBDQZH010000096.1:0-4519 GCF_965341775.1 Streptomyces sp. bgisy159
AGGGAACCGGCGATGGCGGGCGCGGCCGCGCACACTCCCGAGCCCGTGCAGCACGTCAACCTGGGCAGCAGCCTGGACGACGTGGGCCGACTCGGCGAGGACGTCCCCACGTCCCCTGCCGTCCACGCCGGCGGCGACCTGCCCACCGTCCACGCCGGCGGCGACCTGCCGGGCCCCGGCACCGGGCTGGGCGACAACCTCCCCGGAGGTATGGCAGACCATCTGCCCGAGGGCAGGGTGGACGACGTCGGTCACAGCTCCACCGCCAGTCATGACTCCCCGAACAGTCATACGGGCAGTCACGGCAAAGGCCTGGATGGTTTCAACATTCACTCTGATGACGGCGGTCGTGGCGGATCCGGTACGAGTGATCAGAGCCACGGTGTGCATCACCAGCACACCTCTGAGCCCTCCCACGAGGCTCCTTCCCCCCACCATCACGCGGAAGGCGGCACCCCCCACACTCCTGACGAATCCGTTGCTGATGGGACGGACGATGTCGGCCATGCTGCGACGGAACACAAGGACGGTTCGAGCTACGGCGATGCCGATGCCGACACGCCGGAGGGGCCGGGATACGCGGACGGCTACGACCCCGCCGATGCCCTGGTGCATGAGGGAGAATTGCCCGGGGCGGGTCCAGGTGACAAATTCCTCGGGCAAGTGGATCCATCCCGTGTAGAGATCTCGGAAGGTCTCATTACGCACGTCGACGGTCGTCCGGTTGAAGAATTCATCCAGGCTCTCTCTCGGGACCGTGTGGACATCTACATCCAGGCCAAGGTCGACGGGACATTCTCCAAGGGGCAGACCGGCGCCTGTGTCGGCGCAGTAATGGACACCCGTACGGGCATGGTCTTCGAAGGCATCAACGGGCCTGGCGATGCACTGATCCCGCTGGATGATCTGCATCCACTGCTTGCTGAGCGTTACGAAGCCCTTCGGGGCAACCCACCTCACCCTGCGCAGATCTTGGAGCATGCAGAGGTGAAGGCTGCGAACCGGCTACTGTGGGAGCGTAAGAAACTGGGGCTACCGGATGATGCGAGTGCTCTGAGTGAACTCCGCGCTTCCGTATGGTTTCCTTTCAAGAAGGACTTCGATCTGGAGGTTCCTGTGCCGCCGAAGGCAGCGCCGTTCTGCGCCAATTGTGCGAATATGTTGCATGAGGTGCCGAGTTCCTTTGGGCGGTTCACTGCTTGGCCGCCCAACGCCGAGAATAAACTGCCCTGGTAATGGATATGCGACGTATTGACATCGATGACGATGAAGTCGATATCGACTTCGATCACAGGCTACTCTACGCTGGAGAGCCTTACACCGGCGAGGCCGTGGAGCACCTGGCCGGTCACCTGGTGAGCAGGGTGACCTACAGGAACGGATTCAAGGACGGTCCTTACTGCGAGTGGTACAAGGACGGCACCTTGCGTGCGGAGGGTGTCATGAAGATGGGATTCGTCTCCGGCGAGTTCAAACGCTGGCATCCGAACGGAATACTGGCCAAGCGAATGCTGAACAGTGAGGACGGGAAAACTCCTCTGGCTGAATACGAGTGGGACGAGGAAGGGTATCCGACTCGCACCTGGGAGAACGTCAAGCAATAGGGCGATTTGCAGGGTCCGCAACCCCAAGCATGCGGCTCGCGTCGGACGATGTCGGCATCTGCGGGGCGCCTGCGGGGCTGGGCCGGCGCCGGGCGGGTTGGGTGCTGTCGGCTTGAACGAGTACGCCCTCGTAGGAACCCAGCGCCAGGAGGGTCGAACGTTCCTCCCATGCTCCAGGCAAGGTTTTTCATGAAGATCGCAGACAACTTCCAGGAGTTGTGGCCGGCCCCCCTCGGAGCGTCCCGAGGGCGCTTGCGGGACAGTCTCATGGAGTTCACCTATGTTGATGAGCATGAAATTATTCAGTGTGCGAGCTCACCACGTGTCCCTGCCGGATGAATTCTTGGAACGCATCAGGGGGTCCGACTGCGTGATGCCGCCTGAGGATCTGTCGATCCTCATGGAAATCGTCAAGGATCTTCGCGGCCGACTGTGACACCGGCTCGACTGAGTGCGCCCTCGTTGGCGGTGATCCGCCGCCGTACTGGATTCTTTCATGGCAGCAGTGCGTCGCATCGATATCGAAGATCCGGAAGTGGGCAATTCACGTGCACTCCTGACAGCTCAGTGCAGCTCAGCTCACAGAACGGGAAGATCGATGGCTTCAACCGAGCCCGCGCCCTACGAGTCCGCCTGGCTGACCGAGAACGGTTGGGTTCCCGGCCGTGACATCGGTGAGCGTGCCGCGGAGCTGGTCGAGGTGCGGGTACGGGATGCTGCGAGGCAAGGCGTCGCCTTGTCGGCGTCGCCTGCCGCTGTGCGGATCGTGCGCAGCTACGGCCTGCTCCGTCTCGCGCATGAGAAGGCCGCAGGCGAGGTGTGGGTGATGAAGCCGACACCCGGCTATGAAGGGGATGCGGCGCTCATCGCGGAGCTGGCTGCCGGGTTGGGAACCGGGCTCTTCCCGGTGGGGTATGAGGAGTCCGAGCGCGGTCTTCTGCTCGTGGACGAGAAGGGGCGTTGGTTCCACCTCCATCACACGGGTGGTTACCTCCTCGGGGCGGATGAGTTCGACGCGTTCTCCCGGTTCTTGCGAGGCGTCGAGGCGCCGGATGCGGAGGACTACTTTGTCTGAAACGTTTCCGGCCGTTGCCTCATCGCTGCTGATCGACGGAACGATTACCAGCCACACCAGCCTGGTGGGGGACGGCAGCCCATGCCTGCATCCTGCTGTCCGGGCCTTCGTCGACTCGTGTTCGGACGACCGGCGTAAGTCCTTCACCGGCCGCTGTGCCGAGGTCATTCTCCGCCGGGTCGGTCAGGCCCGTTTCGCCGGCGGGCAGAGGGAGTTCGAACCAAGTGGGCGTTTTCAGCGTTGCCTCACCAGGGTGAGGACAGCTTTGGCGATGACGTTCATGCGGTTGGGGCTGATCCGGGACCTGTGGAAGATCTGCCAGGACTTCAGCCGTGCCATGCCGCGTTCGACTGGTGCTCTCGCCGCGGCCAGGGCCCAGGCGCGGTCGGCGAGGACCGGGACGCCCTGACGCTCGCATATCCGGATGATGCGGTGGGCGCGGGCCGCGGTCAGGTCGTGGGTGCGGCCCGGCAGCGCGGGCGAGATCCACAGCACCTCACCGGCGGGGTCGGTGACGACCTGGACGTTCACGCCGTGCCGGCGGTGCTTGGCCGAGTGCCGGCCCGGCTGTCGCCGATGCGGTCGCACTCGGCGAGGGTCCCGTCCAGCAGGACGAACTCCGGATCACGCTCGCGCAGAGTCTTGAGCAGGCCCGGGGCACGTTCGGCGAGCAGGGCGGTCACGCTGGTGACATACGCGTGGGCGGTGCCGACGGGTATCCCGAAGCCGGACGCGAGCCGGGTAAGGGTGTCGTGGCGGCGCAGGTACACCAGAGCGACGAGCGCCCGCTGGTGCGGCGGGAGTTTGCACCGTCGGTCGCCCTTACGGGTGACGATGAGCATCGTGGCCCACTCGACGAGGCCATGCGGGAGGTCGAGTGCGGCAGGATAGGGAACCAACAGGGCTCCTGTGCCGATGGGTTGAGACTTCGAACACCTCCCCCAACGGCACGGGAGCCTTGTGCGTTGCGGCCCTCACCTCGCCGTCACCGGCGTCACCCGATCAGTGGCCACGCTGAAAACGCTCAGTGTGCGAGCTCACACGTGTCCCTGCTGGATGAACTCTTGGAACGTATCAGGGCGTCCCACTACGCGATGCCGCCTGAAGACCTGGCGAGCCTCATGGAAATCACCAATGATCTTCGCGGCCGACTGTGACACCGGCTCGACTGAGTGCGCCCTCGTTGGCGGTGATCCGCCGCCGTACTGGATTCCCTGATGACAGCAGTGCGTCGCATCGACATCGACGACCCCGAAGTGGACATGGACGACTCGGAGCGACTGTTCCACCGAGGTGAACCGTTCACCGGCGAGGTGACCGAGCACCTCGGTGAGAGTTTGGTCAGCCTCGATAGCTACGTGGACGGCTACAAGAACGGGCTGTCCCGGGAGTGGTACAAGGACGGCACGCTCCGTTCGGAGGGGACCTTGCGGGACGGGCTGCCCGTCGGCGTGTTCAAGGAGTGGCATGCCAACGGGGTGCTCGCGGCCAGGCAGGTGTTCGCGGAGAACGGGATGACGCTCCTGGAGGACTGCTCCTGGGACGAACGCGGCCAGCCGATCCGCACATGGCGGAAGGACGGGTGAGCGGCGGTACTGGCTTCTGTGGCCGACTGGGACGGCACCGACCACGAGTGGGCCGAGGGCGGGCGGCCGCCCCCGGCCAGGGAGCGCCCCAACGACTGATACACCCCGGTAGTACCGCTATGTACCCCATGGATTGGTCACAGGTTTGTGGTGCCTCTGTGATGACGGAGGCCCCCGATTGCAGAGTGAATCGGGGAGTTGATAGGCATGGTCCGACTGTGTAGTGCACGCGTGAGGCGCGTGTAGAGGCCCTG
>NZ_CBDQZH010000097.1:0-4281 GCF_965341775.1 Streptomyces sp. bgisy159
AAGGGCGTCGGTTTCAAGAGCGTGCTGCACCTGTGCGACGCGCCTGAGGTCTACAGCGTGGCCAGGGAGGGGTCCCGGCTCCTCGACGGGTTCACCTTCCGGTTCGCCCGGCTCGACGACTACGACGCGCTCGCCCGCGAGGTGGCGCCCGAACGCGAGGGTTTCGCCGACTACTTGAAGGAGAACCTGCTCACGCTGAAGGTGCCGGTCTTCTTGGAGGAGCCACCGAAGACCGTCCAAGGCTTCGCGCGCCGGGGCTTTGTCACCGTCATCCGTCTGCCGCTGAAGTCGGCCGACGCGCGCTCGGCCGCCGAGGCGCAGGTGCGGGAACTCATGGACGACAACGCCCCGTTCGAGCTGTTCCTCGACCGGCTGGAACGTGTCCGGCTGGAGTGGCGGGCCGCGGGGGAGACCCGGCGCAGGACGTATGACCGTCAGGTGGAGGTGCTGCACCACGCCCGTGGCCTGAAGGTGCAGCAGGTCACCTTGCGTCGGCGGATGCGTCTGATCGTCGTCTGCGGGAAGGCCGACCCGGACCGCGCACAGGAGGAGCTCGCCGCGTCGATCGAGAAGAGCGGGATGCGACGCGACTGGATGGCCTGGGAGAAGAAGGCCGAGGTACGGGTCGCCGTACCGGTTGGCGATCCCTTGCGGGAGGGGCGGCTCTACGCCTTCCTGCCGATGGGCGAGCAGATCTCGGCACCCGTCCGCGGCTATGTCCACGCACCGTTTTTCGCGGAGATGAACCGTCGTTCGTTCAACGAGGCGGTGCCGTGGAACGGTCTGCTGCTCGACACTGTGGCTGAGGTGAGCGCCCGCGCGGTGCTCGCAGCGGCGGACGGGCGGGCACCGATTCCGCCCGGCGCGATCGTCGACCTCATGTGCTGGCAGCCTAAGGCACTGGCGCGGCTGACGTCTGCCTTCCAACGGCTGGACCATGGCATCGCCCACGTGCCGTTCATCCCGGTGATCGGAACGACACCCGGGGCTCGCACCTCCCTGCACCGTGCCCTTCTGTGGGAAGGGAAGGACGGCTCCACGATCTTCACCCCGCACGCCGTCGCCGCCACGGGGGTCATGGATCTCCTCGATCCGCATCTGCACCCCATTCGGTTGCGGCGGCTGGCGTCCCTGGCCAGGAGCGCGGGCACGCGCCTCGAACCCCCAACAGAGCGCCTCGCGTCGTGGGCGGAAGGGCTCGCCGGGGCCGCCGTACGTGACACCATTGATCCCGGATGGTGGGCGGACTTCTACTACGACCTCTCCCAGGCGTTCCCCGACGGCTCGGCCCTGACCGGCAAGCGGATCGTCATTACTTCCAGGTCGATGACGGCACCGGCCGGCGCGGATGGCGTCTTCTTCGACCGCGACACTCCGCAGGGCGGCTCCCTGCCGACCCTGCCCGACGGCCTGCACTTCGTGCACGAGGGCATCGCCTGGTCCGGCAAGGGCCGCAAGCGCAGAGCCCAGGGCCGCAAGTGGCTCAGGACCGCGAACCTCGTCCACGACTACGGTGTCGACCGGGTGCTCGCGGTGGTCGCAGGTGCACTGAGCGCGGACAGCGAGGACAACGGCGTACGCCTGGCCTGTCTCCGCTACGCCTGCGCGGTCTCCCACGCTCTGGAGACGGAGGGCCGCAGGGCTCCCTTCCTGGGGAATCTCCACGTACTGACCCGGGCCGGCTGGATCGACGCGAGCCGCGCCATGTTCGGGCCGGGCTGGCCAGCAGAGCACTCCTCCGTCGACGACACCCTGACCCGATTCCTGGAGCGCGTCCGGGAACTGTCTCCCGTGCTCACCCAGACGGAAGGACGGCTCCTCGTCCGCCCCGACGACCTGTGCGGCGACGCGATCCCCGTGGAGGCCATGCGGCGCTTCCTCGAACGGCACCACGTCGCTCATGGCCTCCGTCCCCGGTACGAGACCTTCCGCATCAGTGTCAGGGGAGACGCCCTCAACCGACCCTCCCGTTTCTGGGCCCCGGACCGGCCGGATCTGCTGCCGCAGTGGCGGACGAGCGCCGAGCGCTGGCGGAACCGGCGTAGGGTCGGCTACATCAGCGTGGAGTACCACTCACGCTCCCGTGCTGCGGCCATGCTGCCTGGTCAGGACGACTACGCCGCCTTCTCCGAGGAGGACCGCAGACTCTACGCGGAGCTCATCGTGAACGGCCTCGCCTTCGCCTGGGCCGACTCCGCACTGGAGATGCAATTCGTACGCCACAGCGATCCCACCGGGACGCCCTGGCCCACTCCGCTGTCCGCCTTCCTCACCCACGCTCCGTGGATCCCGCAGACGGCCGCCCCGAGCGCCACCTCGGAGGGGACCGTGTTCGCCACCGCCGGCACGGCCTGGTGGTGGCACGGCACGCAGCCCCCGCCCCAGTTCCTCGGCGTGGTATCGGCTTCCTTGCGCAGCAGGCGGTCCGCCAAGCTCGTGGCACGGCTCGGCCTGCTCGGCATCCGCTCCTGGGACGATCCCGGCACCGCGCTCGACCGGCTCCGCCACCTGCCGGACCTGGTGCAGGCCAACGCCCACCTCAGGGAAGGAAGACTCGCGCACGAGATCGGACGGGAGTACGAAAAGGCGTGGGCGCAGCTGCTGCCGGGGGAGGGCGGGACGCGCACCGCCGACGGCGGGCAGCCCGCGGCGCCGCGCCGGCTGCTGGTGACCCGCGCTGGCGCCCTCGCCTCGCTGGACCCGGCGGAGACGGACGAGACGGCCTTCGTCCCGGATCCTGACGGGGCCCAGAACCGAGCCCTTCTGGACCGGGTCCCCGTGCCCGTGATCCCGGTACGGGACAGGACACTGGGCGGCCGGGTCCACGCCTTCCTCCAACGGAGGACAACGTTCGACGTCCAGCGGTGCGGCGAGGCCGCGCACGACATCCAGGCCGACGGATTGCCCGTCCGTGACGCACCGCACGTGCCGTTGATGGAGTACGCGGGATCCTGGCTGCTCACCCTGGTCGCGGCCCTGGTGGAGTTCGACGAGGAACGAGCGTCCCGTCCGGAGCCCGTGGCCGCGGCCGACGTGGCCGGCCTACTGCATCGCTGCGACGTGACCGTGGCCGGCGAGGCCGTCCTCTGGATCGCCGGCCACCGCCTCACCGAGCACGGAGCGGACCGAGCCCTGCTGCACCCGCACCCAGACCGGCCCCGTGTGGTCGTCGTGCACAGCGGGCCGCGTACCGGCTGGCGAGTGCTCCGCACCGCCGCCCCCGCCGTGGCTGCCCTCATCGGCGCACCCTACCTCGCAGACCCGCTGTGGAAGGCGCTGACCAAACTGGAGGAACGCGGCCTGAAGACCGACCACGTCCCCGAGGAGGATCTCACGGACGTCCTGGACCTGCGGCCGCACCAACTGCACGCCGTCCTCGCCGAGCGGGCGTCACAGCGTTCCGGTAGCGCGCGGCTTGTCCCCCTCCTCGCCTGCCTTGATCTTGACCTCGCGGAGCAACTGCGGCAACACGCCGAGGACTTCTCCGACCGCGCTGCCCTCCTCACCTGGCTCACCGACCGGATCGGCGCACCGAACGCGGAACAGCTCATGCGGTTGCTGGAGGACGACGACCGGGAACGGCAACTGAGCGCCATATCCGTGCCCCTTGCCGACGCCAACCGCGCGTGGCGCGCCCTGGGCCTCCCGGAGATCGAGAACAGGGACCGGCATGAACGGCATTTCGCGGCATGGCTTCAGCGGAACCGTCCCGCGCTCGCCGAGCGGATCAGGGACGCCTACAGGGACGTCCATCGGTCCGGACGGTCCCTGGCCCGGTACGTGAAGTTGCGCGACCTCTCCCTACTCGCGCCGGACGCGGCCTGGCACACGACGCTGTGGCATCTCTCCGACGAACTCCTTCAAGCCCACGCGGCCGCCTGGCTGATGAAACAGCTCCCCGCGCCCTCGTCGACGTCACGCCCGCTGAGGCCGCTGGCCGAGGTACGCGAGGCATCCAGCACAGCGGTGCACAAGCAGGTACCACGGCTGCGGCAACTAATCGAGGAATGGGAGCGCCTCTATCCCGCAAGTCGCCCCACGGTGCTGCCCCCCGCCCAGGACGTCCTGCGGGAACTGGACGACGACGGCCTGCTGGACTTCGAAGTCCTGTCCGTGAAGGCATTGATCGCCTGGCTTAGGGCCCGCGGCCACTGGCCCCAAGACATGCCTCTATCGGACCGGCGCGCAGACCTCGGACTGGCCGCGACACGTCCCCTGGAGCCCGCGGGGAGCACCGGCGGAGCCACGGGCGGGGGGGGGGGGGGGGGGGGGGGGGAGGGG
>NZ_CBDQZH010000098.1:0-3973 GCF_965341775.1 Streptomyces sp. bgisy159
CTGTCCCTCTCCCGGGGGGGGGGAGAGTCCTTTCGCGTCGACGGGGAGCGACGAGGCTCGGCGCGGCCCGGTCAGACCGCCCAGGCCGGAAGGTCCAGGACGGTGACGACACAGGCCGTGCACATCCAGCCCGGACCCTGCGAGATCAGCAGCACATGGTCTCCGGGCGCCACCTCGCGGCGGCGGACCAGATGTTCCAGGGTGATCAGCACATCGGCGCCGCCCACGTGCCCGATGCCCTTGCCGTAGTCCCACGTCGACCGGTCCATGGGCAGACCGAGCGGCATCATGACCGAGTACTCGACCATGCGGCCGTCCATGTTGATCGGAACCACCTTGGCGATGTCGCCGGCGTTCAGATCGGCGCTCACGAGCGCCCGGCGGATGACACCGAGGTTGAAGAGGGTGAGCTTCTCGAGGGTCTCGGAGAGAGGCGTCTCGGTCTCGCTGTACCGCGTCGCCCGCTCGGCCATCTCCTCGTCGTTGCGCTGCCCGTCGTCCGGCAGCAGGGATCCGTCGCCGCGGTGCCACCGCTCGAGTTCCGGAAGAATGCCGGAGCTCAGCGATCTGATCTGCGCGAAGCCCTCGTCCGCGCTGACCAGGACGGAAGCGCCGCCGTCGGAGAGGAAGTAGGCCTGCCCCAGCCCCGAATAGCGGTTCAGGCCCGACGCGGTGAAGTTCTCACCGGAGGTGATCAGCACGGCCTCCGCCTGCGCCGCACCGGTGATCTGACCGACGGCCACCTCCAGCGCGCCGAGCATGCCGTTGCAGCCCTGCCGCAGGTACAGCGAGCTGGTCGGCTCCAGCTCCAGTTCACGCAGCACGTATCCCGGCGGATAGGAACCCTGGGGGCCCTGGTAGTAGACGGCACTGTGCACATGGCTCGTGAGGGACTCGGGGTCGAGCTTCGAGCGGTCCAGAGTGACGCGCGCGGCGGCGATGGCGAGTTCGACGGCCGGGATGTCGTGGGCTAGATGGGTCCCGGTCAAGCCGTTCGCGTCCACGATGTCCTGCGCGATCAGTCCTTGCGCCACGGCCCGCTCGACGGGCTCGAAATCGTGCAGCACGACCCCCAACGAGTCGATGAACACGTTCTCAATTCTCATCCTGGATCCTTCCGTTGTCGTCGAGAGGCGAGGCGGCCGGGGCGAGGAGCTGCTCGATCAGGTGCCGGGCGAGATCCAGCGGCGTCTCGAAGTCGAACGCCACACCCGGCGACAGCCGGAGCCCCGTCGCCTCGGCGAGCGCCGTACGCAGTTGCAGTGCGGTGAGCGAGTCGAACCCGAGGTCCTTCAACCGGGCGTCCTCCGCCACACCGCCCGGTGCCGTGTGCCCCAGGACGGCGCCCGCCCGCTCCCGCACGAGACCGGTCATCACGGTCTCCCGTTCCTCCGGACCCATCGCCGCCAAGCGGTGCGCGAGACCGCCCTGCTCCTCGGGGGTGTCCTGGGCCATACGGCGTGCGGAGCCGGACACCAGGGACCGCATGACGGCCGGTACGGCACCGGACCCGGCGTCCTCGGCCAGTGCGGCGAAGTCAGGGCGGGACGCGACGACCAGACTGCGGCCGGCCGCCCACGCGCCGTCGAACAACCCGAGGCCGTCCTCGGTGCCGAGCGGCCGCGTTCCGTGCAGAGCCGCCGGCTGCCGGTCCGTCGCGGCGGACCCCGCCAGACCGCTGGCCCCGGCCCACAGCCCCCAGGCGATCGACGTCGCCGGGACGCCCCGCGCGCGCAGGTGGTGGGCGAACGCGTCCAGGAACGTGTTGGCCGCCGCGTAGTTGGCCTGTCCGGGGCCGCCCGTGATGCCGGCGACGGAGGAGTACAGCAGGAACTGCCTCACGCCCGCCTCACGGACCAGGTCGTACAGGTGTACGGCCGCGTCCACCTTGGGCCGGAGCACCTCGGTCAGCTGCTCGGCCGTGAGGGACGGGAGGATGCCGTTGTGCACCGCGCCGGCGGTGTGGACCACGGCACCGATCAGCCGGCCGCCGAGCAGCGCGGCCAGGGCGTCGCGGTCCGTGACGTCACAGGCTGCCACGCGGACCCGGGCGCCGAGCGCGGAAAGCTCGGCCTCCAGGGCCGCAGCACCCGGCGCGTCCGGTCCTTGCCGGCTCGCCAGCAGCAGCTCCCTCACGCCGTGTTCGGTCACCAGGTGCCGGGCGACCGCGGAGCCGAGGGCGCCCGTACCGCCGGTGATCAGTACGGTGCCGTCCGGGCCGGCGTCGAATGCCGGGAGGACATCGGCGGGAGCGAGGCGGGTCATCCGCGGCACCCGGGCCGTCCGCCCGCGCAACGCCCACTGTGGTTCCGAGGAGGAAACCACACGGTCCAGGGCACGCCAGGTGGGCTTGGCGAGGTCGGTGTCCACGAGAACGAAGCGGCCCGGGTACTCCGACTGCGCGGTGCGGACGAGTCCCCAGACCGCGGCCACCGCCAGGTCCAGCGGCGACACGTCGTCGGGTCCGCTCACCGCCGGCACGGCACCGCGGGTGAGGAACACCAGCCGGGAGTCGTCGTACAGGGGCGACGTCACCCAGGCGCGCGCCGTCTCCAGGGCCCGGGCCGTCGTGGCGTGCACGGCGTCCACCAGGTCCCCGCCGGAGGGATCGACGGCCTCCCGCAGGAAGGGCACCACGACGACATCGGGGACTTCGCGGCCCGCCTCCACCGCGGCGGTCAGCGCCGCCAGGTCGGGATAGGCCTCCGCGTACCGTCCCGCCGCCATCAGCGACGACCGCGCGCGTACGGGATCCTCTCCCACGATGGCCCAGGTCGTGCCGGTGTCCGCGGTGAGGTGCCGCGTGCCGGTATCGGTCCATTCGATGCCGAACAGGCTGTCCTGCTGCGCCACGTCCGTTGCTCTGCGCACCCCGCGCGGGACGGCCTCCGGGCGGACGCACACCGTCGACAGGACGGGGCTGCCGGCCGCGTCGGAGGCGAACAGCGCCACGGAACCGTCGGAGCGCGGAGAAACCCGGACGCGCAGGACGGAGGCGCCGGACGCGTGCAGTGAGACCTCCTGCCAGAGTCCCGCCCGCCAGTCGTCCCCGACCTCGGGCAGGACGCCCCTGGCGCCCACCAGGCCGAGTGCGGCCTGGGCCAGCACCGGGTGCAGGCCGAACCGCCGGGCCTCCTCGCGCAGCGTGTCCGGGAGGGCGACCTCCGCGAACACCTCGGTGCCGCGACGCCACACACCCCGCAGGGCGGGTTGCACGGGCAGGGGCCGCACGTCCGGCACGGACTCGGGGGCCGGGGTGGCGTCGGCAGGCGGCCAGACCTCCAGGTCCCAGTCCGGCCGGTCCGCCGCCGCAGCCAGCTCGCCCGTCGCATGGCAGATCCACGGCAGGCCCACCACCTCCTCGGAGCGCCGGGAGTGCACCGTCACCGTGCGCACCCCGGGCTGGGAACCCTCACCCACGGTGACGCGGATCTGAAGGGAGCCGGACGCCGGCGTCACCAACGGCGCCTGCGGCGTCAGAGTGGGCAACCGGCCGACGCCCAGCTGCGCCCCGGCCGCGAGGGCCAGCTCGGCGACCAGCCAGCCGAGGGCGGCCGGGCGCTCGTTCACCAGCCATGGGTGCGTGGTTGCCGAGAGACGGCCGGTGAAGACCACCGTCTCGGTGCCGGGCAGCTCGACGGCCGCGCCCAGCAGAGGGTGTGCGGCGGCCACCGCGCCCAGGCCGGACGCGCCGCGTGTGGCATGCGTGGAGGGGGTGAGCCAGTGGTGGGTGCCTTGGAAGGGGTAGGTGGGGAGGGCGGGGTGGTGGGGCAGGGGGGTGGGGCGTACGGGGATGCCGCTGGTGTAGGCGGTGGCGACGGACTCGGTGAAGTCGTGTGTGTCGCCGCGGTCGCGGTGCAGCGTGCCGAGGACGACCGGTTCGGCACCGGCCATTTCCTGCAGGGTCTGCTGGACGGGGAGGGTGAGTACCGGGTGGGGACTCACCTCGATGAACCCGCCGGCACCTGTCTCC
>NZ_CBDQZH010000099.1:0-3643 GCF_965341775.1 Streptomyces sp. bgisy159
GGACGAGTACCCGCTGCCGGACCTCGCAGCGGCAGACACACCGTCGGCCTCTACCGGGCCGACCGGTGCCAACCCCCCAGCCCCCTCCAAGGACACCGACCTCTCCTGGCTGCCGATCGGCATCGGAGCAGTCACCGTAGCGGCTCTCGCCATAACAGCAACAGGCATCTTTCGCAGGCGTCGCAGATTCATCGCCCCCTCACCCACGCCTTCCTCTCCGGACGGGCCTCCGCACCCCCATGCGCTCACCGGCTTCGGGCCGCCCCCGGCCATGCCGCCCTCCTCCCCACCGCCCAACCGAGGTACTGACACCGTCTGAGTACGCCTACTCAGCCGCCCTGGTGGCCCACGCGGATGGGGCGTCCCATCGGGGCCGCTACCTTACGACTTGATCACCACGCAATCGCACACACGCGCTCCCGGAGGCGACAGAGCGCGCCCGGCGAAAACAGGAGGGTCCACGCATGGCGTGGGATGAGTGGGAAGAGCTCAAGGGCACGGCACTCGCTCGAAGCTCCCCGCAGATGCAACTGAATCACGTGCCCATCGACCCGGCGGAGGGCACGGGCACAATGGTGTCCGACAAGCCGGTGTGGTCAAAGGCAGGCCAAGATGTTGGCGCAGTTTGTGAGGACATCGACAAGGCGTTGGTAGCACTCTCTGGCGGCCAGGAAGGCCTCACGGCGGACTTCGACTGCCAGACGTCAGGTGCCCAGAAATTGGTCCACGAGTCCTGGGAGCGCTACATCAACAGCGTCAGTGCCCGGTGCGAAAAGCTCGCCACACTCTTCCAGAAGGCGGGCAGCGACCTACTGAAGACCGACGAAGCAATCATGATCGAAATCGGCAATTTGAAGCTGGAGTACGCGGATACACCGGCCGTCGGCGGCCAAGGCAAGAGGCGGTAACCACAAGCCATGAACCTGGCAGCGCTCCAACGTCTCCAACCGACCGAGTACTTCCAAGCAGCCAGCGGATACCGCAGCACCGCCGACATGGCCAGCGCTGCGAAGGACCACGTGGGGACCCAGATCGTCGCAGCGATGAGACACTCGCTGAAGGGTGAGGCCGCGGAGGCGGCAGTCGGGCAACTGATAGAACTGGCCGAGAACTTCCACTACGTACAGCTGGAATGTGGACTCGCCAGCACTGCCCTTGAGGCGTTCGCGCACGAGATGAAAGCCGTCAAGAGGAAACTCAATAATGCTCTGGCTGATGCCAAGGCAGCGGGTCTCACGGTGAATTCCGATGGTTCAGTCACTTATCCACCCGGTGGAGAGAAGGACGAGGGTGGAAAAACTCCTGCAGGGGGCACGGTCACCGGCCTGACGGACGACACGGCTTCTGCCGTGGGCCGTCAGGCAGCAAACATCGACCCCAATCCCAACCACGGCCCTGCACGAGACTGCGCGGACCGCATCGCTGCAGCCCTTGAGGAGGCGACAGAGGTTGATGTGAAGTGGGCTCCGAAGTTGCGTGCGTTGCGGGCCGACGACGACCTGACCGTCAGCGACGACGACTGGTCGGATGTATTCACGGACACCAAAGGTTTGCAAGCAGCAGGCACGGAATATCTCGGCTCACTGCCACAACCCCCCAAGGACGGGGATCCGAAGTCCAACGCGCAGTGGTGGCAGGAACTGGACCCGGATCAGCAGGCCGCATGGCTATCTATGCGACCCGATTCGGTAGGTGCACTCGACGGACTGCCGTCCGCGGTCCGGGACGAAGCCAACCGGATAATATTCGCCGATGCACGTAGCGCCGCCCAAACGGAACTGGACGCATGGATGGCAAAGGAACCACAACCGGCCTACCAGCTAGTCCATAGCGTCAATGCTCTCACCGGCGAGGAGGTGGAAGAAAAGATCTATTCGGAGGAATGGAGACAATGGGACATGAAGCGGAATGAGCTGCAAAAACCGGTAGATGGCATGCAGGCGATCCAGGACCGCTTCAACGCAACCGGCAAGAATGGTCTGCCTGAGGCATACTTGCTCAGCTTCAGTCCCGAAGGGGATGGTCGGGTAATCATCGCCAACGGAAACCCGGACACTGCCGATCATCAGGCAGTGTACGTGCCGGGTACGACTTCAAACCTTTCGAATATCGAAGGCAACATTAACCGGATGGTCGGTGTCTGGCGGGAAGCTGATGCCAAATCCGGCGGGGAAAGTGTTTCCACGATTACCTGGCTCGGCTATGACGCACCTGACAGCGTGGCCAAAGATGCACCGTTCAGTCACTACGCATACGACGGTGCGCCGGCATTCAACCGGTTCTTGGATGGGCTCGACGCGTCGCACGGTGGCGCTTCGGATCCACATCGCACCGTGATAGGCCACTCGTATGGGTCCACCCTCGTTGGAGCTGCAGCCGAGACGGGGCAGCTCAACGCCGACGACGTCATTTTCGCGGGCAGCCCAGGCGTCCGGGTTTCCGGCGCCGATGAGATGGACGTCCCTCAGGGGCATGTCTGGAACGAGGAGGCCGAGGGAGACCCCGTTCCGGACCTCGGCCGCTGGGGCCACGGCGGTGACCGCTTCGTCACCCCCAGCGATCCGAATTTCGGAGCAAACCAGATGGCCACGGACACCGAGGGACACAGCGGTTACTGGGACGGAGACGAGGCGGGCCCATCCCAGAGTCTGCTGAATCAGGCTCTGGTCGTTGTCGGTAAGGGTGATGACGTGCCACTGCGGATGCCGCGCCCCTTGCTTATGTGAAGCCGCGACCGGAATGCCCTAGAAAAATGACGCGCCGATGATCCCTCGATCTAGGCAATGAAGTAAGGCTTCATGACGTGAAGAGAAAGTTCAGCGCTCTGGCGCTTCCAGTACCCATTTACCTCGTCACCCTCACTGGATGCAGCATGACCGACACCCGCTCTCATGAAGTTCCGTTCGCTGGCACAAGCACGTCACGTGACGCTTCGGATGCCATGGGAAAGCTATCCAGTGGCATCTACGACCTGATTGGCGTCAGGGGAAAGGCTTCTGATAGTCACCCAGGAGTCATGGACTGCCCGGGCAAAGACACGAAGACATACTTTCGGATCTTCCACCCATGGAGCTTCTATCCTGCCTCAGCAAGCGACCTGGATGTTGCGATGGAGCGACTCAAGGAGGGACTGTCCAAGAATGGGTGGGAAATCATCACCTACGGCCCGGACACCAGCAAGAACCAAAACATCAAGCTGGTCGCCGACAACGACAACAAGAAAGCTAGCGTGAAAATTATCAAAATGGCGAAAAACGACCCAGCGATGCTGAGCCTTGACGTCGTTTCCGGCTGCTACAAGGTTCCGGACGGTGAAGAGGTCGAACGCTTCTGATATCCGGGGTCTTGACAGAACCTCACGGGCTCACCGGCAGGCCTCGACAAGGTCGCCCAGCCCCAGTTGGTTGGCGCCAAGTTCAGCGACGGCGCATGGGCGGAGGCGGCCGGCCTGCATACGGCGTACGAGACGGTGATCACCGAGCTGGAGAACCTCTCCAAGCTGCTCTCGGACTGCGTGGAGGGCATGAGCAGCGTCGTCCATGCCTTGCACAACCGCCTGGCGACACCCCGTCCGGCAACGAAGCGGGAGGCACCATCTGATGACGGGCAACACCCCCGGGACCGGCTCCACCCCGTTCGAGAA
>NZ_CBDQZH010000100.1:0-3382 GCF_965341775.1 Streptomyces sp. bgisy159
CAGGTACGAGAGACGGCCGGAGATGATGCTGGTGGCGTTGCCCGTGAGGAGCAGGCCGTCCAGGCCCTCCGGGGCTTCGTGGAGCAGCGTCGACCCGTACTCCTGGGCGATGGCCCCGACGAACACGCCGGCCGCGCTCCTGTCGAGTGAGGTGGGGTCGATGCCGGCGCGCTCGAAGGTCTCCCAGGCGGTCTCCAGGAGCAGCCGCTGCTGCGGGTCCATGGTGAGCGCCTCACGCGGCGAGATGCCGAAGAATGCCTCGTCGAAGCGCCCGGCGCCGTCCAGGAAACCGCCGTTGCGGGTGTAGGACGTGCCCGGCTTGTCCGGGTCGGGGTTGATCAGGGTGTCCAGGTCCCAGCCGCGGTCGGTGGGGAACTCGCCGATCGCGTCGGTCTCGGACCGCAGGAGGTCCCACAGGTCCTCGGGTCCCGTGACCCCGCCGGGCAGCCGGCACCCCATGGCGACGACGGCGATGGCGTCGTCGTCCGGCGTGATGTCCGGGCGTACCGGTGGCGGGGACGTCACGGCCTCGGCCCCGGCGCGGCTCGCGTTCAGGTGCTCGGCCAGGGCGTGCGGGGTGGGGTAGTCGAAGACGGCGGTCGGGGCGAGCCGCAGACCCGTCACCGCGTTGAGCCGGTTGCGCAGTTCGACCGCGGAGAGCGAGTCGAAGCCGATGTCCTTGAACGCGCTGTCGGCGCGCACGGCATCCGGCGTCTCGTGTCCGAGGACCGCGGCGGCATGCCGGAGGACCATGGCGAGCAGAACCCGCTCGGCCTCCTGCGGCGACAGCCCGGCCAGCTCGGCCCCGGCGCCGTCGGCCTCGCCCGCGTCGGCGGCGGTACGCCGCGCGGCGGCACGCACCAGACCGCTCAGCAGCACAGGCACCCCTTCGGGGCGGCGGCGCAGCGCGGCCGGGTCGAAACGGGCCGCGACGCACGTGGCCGCGTCCCGGGTGACTGCGGCGTCGAGGAGCGCCAGTCCCTGCTCGGCGGTGAGCGGCCGGACCCCGTTGCGGGCGATGCGGTCGCGGTCGACGACGCCCAGGTGCGCGGTCAGGCCGCCGTCCTCCCAGAGGCCCCAGGCCACGGCGGTGGCGGGCAGCCCGAGCGAGCGCCGGTGCTCGGCCAGGCCGTCGAGGAAGGCGTTGGCCGCCGCGTAGTTGGCCTGTCCGACGCCGCCGATGGTGCCGGCGATCGACGAGAAGAGCACGAAGTACGCCAGATCCGCGTCGCGGGTGAGATCGTGCAGGTGCAGTGACGCGTCCACCTTGGGCCGCAGCACCGTGTCGACCTGTTCCGGGGAGAGACCGGTGACCATGCCGTCGGCGAGAAGACCCGCGCTGTGCACGACGGCGGTCAGCGGACGGTCGAGACCGTCGAGGACGACGGCCAGCGCGTCGCGGTCGGCCACGTCGCACGCCTCGACGCTCACGGAGGCGCCCATGGCGGTGAGTTCGCCGACGAGGTCGCCGACTCCTTCCGTTTCGCGTCCGCGTCTGCTCAGCAGCAGCAGATGGCGGGCACCGTGGGCGGCGACCAGGTGCCGGGCGGCGAGCCTGCCCACGCCGGTGGTCCCGCCGGTGACGAGGACGACCCCCTCGGGGTCCAGCCGGCGCGGCGCACCGGATGCCACGTCCGTGGCATGGGCCAGGCGGGGGACGCACAGTTCACCCGCGCGGACGGCGGTCTGCGGTTCTCCGGAAGCGGCCGCGGCAAGAAGCCCGGCCACGTCCGCGGCGCCGTCACCGGCATCCGTCCCGGGCTCCAGGTCGACCAGGCTGAGGCGTCCGGGGTGTTCGGCCTGCGCCGTCCTGACGAGGCCCCAGAGCGCCGTGCCGACCGGGTCGGTGACGCCGGAGGCACCGTCGGCCGGGACCGCGCCCCTGGTGGCGACGATCAGGCGCGTCTCCGCGTACCGCTCATCGGTCAGGTGACGCTGTACCTGTGCGAGCGTGTCCCGCACCCGGGCACGGGCCGCGGCCGCGGCGTCCGCCGCGTCCGGCGCCGGCCGGTCGAGCAGGAGCAGCGTGTCGGGGGAGACGCCGGAGGTGTCCTCCGTCAGGTCCGCCGCCTCGTGTGCGTCCACGCCTGCGTCGGCGAGGGCCCTGGCGAGTTCGGCGGCGCGACCGCCCACCACGAGCCATCGACCCCAGGGCCGCCGCTCGGGCGTGGACGCGAGGGCCCGCCACTCCGTGCGCAGCAGCATCCGCCGGACCGTCTCACCCGCCGCGGTCACCGTTCCGTCGGCCACGGGCCGCGTCAACAGCTTGCCCACGGAGACGACAGGGGCTCCCGAAGGGTCGACCGCGAGCAACGAGACGACCCCGGTCTCCGACCACGTCAGCCGGACTCGCAGGGTCGCGGCACCGGATGCGTGCAACTCCACGCCCTGCCAGGAGAACGGCAGACTGAGCGGCCCGGTGGCGTCCTGCTCGACCTCGTTCAGCACGTCGGCGTGGAGGGCCGCGTCGAGCAGCGCCGGATGAACGCCCCAGCCGTCGCTCTTCTCCCGCTCGGGCAGCGCGACCTCGGCGAAGACCTCCCCGTTCCGGCGCCAGACCGCCCGCAGGCCCCGGAAGACCGGGCCGTAGCCGTATCCGGCGCGGGCCATCCGCTCGTAGGCATCCGCGACGGCCACCTCCTCGGCACCCTGCGGCGGCCAGGTGGCGAGCGCCCCGGCCTGCTCCGAGCCGGTGGACGCAGGCGCGGGGCTCAGGAAGCCGCGGGCATGCCGGGTCCACAGCGGGCTGCCGGCCGGCTCATCGCTCCTGGGGGCCGAGTGGACGCTGACCGCCCGGCGCCCGGAGGTGTCCGGGGCTCCGACGGTCACCTGGAGGCTGAGAGTCTGCCGCGCGTCGACGACGAGCGGGCTCTCCAGGACCAACTCCTCCAGGGTTGACGCTCCCACCTCGTCCCCCGCGCGGATCACGGCCTCGACGAAGGCGGTGCCGGGCAACAGGACGGTCCCGTTCACCACATGGTCGGCGAGCCAGGGCTGGGCGGCCGTGGAGATCTGCCCGGTGAGGACCAGGCCGTCCTCCTCGGGGCGGTGCACCGCCGCGCCGAGGAGGGGGTGGCCCACGTCGTGCAGGCCGAGCGATCGGGGGTCACCGCCGGTGGAGGGGGTGAGCCAGTGGTGGGTGCCTTGGAAGGGGTAGGTGGGGAGGTCGGGGTGGAGGGGCAGGGGGGTGGGGCGTACGGGGATGCCGCTGGTGTAGGCGGTGGCGACGGACTCGGTGAAGTCCTGTGTGTCGCCGCGGTCGCGGTGCAGCGTGCCGAGGACGACCGGTTCGGCACCGGCCATTTCCTGCAGGGTCTGCTGGACGGGGAGGGTGAGTACCGGGTGGGGACTTACTTCGATGAAGGCGGTGAGGCCTGCTTCG
>NZ_CBDQZH010000101.1:0-3300 GCF_965341775.1 Streptomyces sp. bgisy159
GGCAGCCGTCACCCTCGCCTCGCTCCTGATGTGGGCGTGACATTTGAAGACAACTCCTAGTTCGCGGCATCACCACGACCGCGGGCGGCGTACTCGTCACTGGCACCCTTTGGTGGATCCAGCACCAGTGACATGACGGCGTCCTGCCCCAGGGCAGGACGCCAAAGTCGTTTCACCGCACGAGTCGAACGCGGCACAGGCTCAGCTAATCAGCGCGATGCGGGCAGGCCCACGCGAGCGTTCGGTGCCAACGAGTCGCGCCCGGCCGCCAGCTCCGGTACGTACTTGTACAGCGTGGTGCGGGAGACCCCCAGCAGTTTCGCGATCGAGGTGATGGTGTTCTCTGGGTCGGTCAGCAGGCCGCGAGCGTGACGGGGACATGGGGTCACCGCAGCAGGTTGTGGAGCAGAGCGACGACGGCCAGACCCACGAGAAGCGCGGCGCCCACACCGGGGTGCAGGAAGGCGACGTACGTGCCGCCGGCACCTGCCAGCAACAGCAGGGCGGTGCGGGTGTCGAGACCGTTCACGTTGAACTCCCAGGTGCGGCAAGTTAGACGCGGCCCCTCCGCGTCGCAGGCCGCACCCTGCACCACACGCGGGTTAGCCCCGCAACTCTCGCGAAAATTCGCACTCCGAGAGGAGAAAACCCCAGCTCAGGTCGTGCATTGCCCGGACAGCTCCGAATGCTGCCCGAATAGGCCCACATTGAATGAAGGAAGGTGCGAGGACTTGGCCCGCGACCGTTGCATGTCCCGTAATAGGCATGTGGGATGTCCTGGGTGGTGGCACCAGGACCTGCACGACGACTGGACCGCCGAGGCGGACGGCGACCAAGGCTGACCGGGCCGGGGGGCTGGCTCCGGCTCCCCGGAAGGGCTGCACGCCCGCCACCTACCACGGGCCACACAGGCAGGTTTCACTCCGGATCGAGGAGCGGCCCGAGCGCGATCGAGGCCCCGCACTCTGACTTCCGCGAGACCCGTGACGCCCCGGAGGGCAATCTGCAATGCGTCCGCAAGGCGATCGAGAAGAAACTTCCGAACCCGAAGTACCTATGCGTGTAGTCATCGAAAGCCAGGACGAGCAGTCGCCAGAATGATGAGGTCCCCTCCAACGGCCTTCGCGAAGCTCGCAGAGCCTCGCGGCACTCTCGTACCGCGAGCCTGCCGCTACAGCGATCGAAAGTGTGCTGCACCTCGGAGAGGACGCGCTGGCATCCGGTGATCTGCTTCGCGTTCGGGCGGCAGAGGGCAGTGCCCGGGCGCAGACGGCGAATCCGGATGACCTATCCGGTTTTCGGTACCTGGCGGATGGAGCAGGCTCGCAGTCCCGTGTCGGCCTGCTCGGTGAGTGCTTGGGCGATCGATCTGCCAGAGCTGATTGCCGCGCGACGCCTTGACGAGCCATGCGACATTCACCGTCGGCGCTTGGCCCGACGGCAGTTACGGAGCCGTACTGGACGTCTGTCAGCGTGAGGCACCTTCTGGCCACAGCACCCGAACCGGCACGCCGTTCCGCTCGGCGTACGCCACGACGTCCGCCGTGCCGCCGTAACCCCATGCCGGTTTCCCGTCCCACACGGCGACGAGCTCGTCAGCGAGCCCGACGAGGATCTCGGAACCGGTCATGTGTGCCTCGGAGTCGGACGCGGTCATGCCGGTTGTGTGCACGTCGCTCGCGCGGGCCATCAGCGCGTCGTACGTGGAGTGGTGCCACTCCGGCAAGCTGTCGCGGTACTCGGTGGCCGGGACGACCACCTCAAGGCGTCCGCCGGCGGACAGCACGGCCTCGGCGAACCACGCATCGGGGCCGTCAGCGATGCACGAGACCCCCACCAGTTCCGCCCCGTTGTACCCGCTCACCGCATCGGCCAGGAGCGTCCGCACGCGCTCCTCGACCTCTGTGCTCAGTCCGCGGTGACCTGTGATCCCCACCCGCATGTCTGTCCTCCTACAGATAGACGCCGTGCAACCGCTCGTCGAACTCGCGCACCACCTTGGGCGGTGAGCTGGTGGTCAGCGACCGGCGCACGGCACGCGCCCTTTCTACGATCCGGCCGGAACGGTAGCGGAGTCCGGATTCCAACGCGCGGGAAGCTAGCGCGAACGCGGCGTCAACGCGACCGGTGGCGAGGTGGCCGGCGGCGATGTCGAGTACCAGGAGCGCTCGTTGTTTGTCGTGGCCGGTCGCGAGGGCTTCTGTGTCCTCGGACAGGACCCAGTCCGCGAGGCCGAGCCGGCCCCCGCAGGCCACCCGCGCGGCGGCGACCTTGGCCGGGGTGAAGGTGAACACCCACGGCCACGGCGGTGCCTCCTCGGGCAGGTTCTCCGCGCCCGTGCGAGCTGCCGTCAGTGCCTTGTCGGCGGAGCGTCGGTCTCCGGCCACCGCGTGGGCGAGAGCTTCGACGGATGACAGCCACGCATCCGCGACGGCCGGGCGGGAGGACCCGAGTACGCGCCGGGCCCGACGGGTGAGGTTCAGGGCTTCCACCCCGTTGCCGACGTGCGCTTCGAACTGGGCGAGGCTCCCGGTCTGGTAGGCGGTCAGCAGCGGGTCGCCGGCCGACCGGGCCGCCTTGACCGCCGCCCCGTACCAGGAGCGGGCCGATCCGTTGTCACCCATGTCCCAGGCGAGCCATCCGGCAAAACTCGCGGCCTCGCTGCCGACGGCTGCCAGGCGGCCCCGGTCCGCGTCGCCGGTCGCTGTGTGCGTGATGGTCTGGATCAGGCACATGTGGGCGCGCACCGCCTCCGACAGGTCCCGGCTGGGCGTGGTGCCGTCGAGTCTGCGATACGCCGTGGTGGACAGCCGGAGGGCTGCTGCCTGCCCGCCGGTCGCGTCTGCGCTGTCAGGGAGGACGGCCAGGGCGGGGGCTGCGGCTGCGGCCACCGCTCCGCCGAGGAATCGTCGTCGGTCCACGTCGTCACCGTCGTTCTGTGGCCCCGGCTGTCGGCCGTCGGCGAGACCCACCAGTGCCGGCGGAATCTCCAGGTGCGCCGCTGCCGCCGCCAGGATGTCCGTGCTGTACGCGCTCGTGCCCTTCTTCTCCAGACGGGACACGGCGGACTGGCTGATGCCGAGGGCCTGGCCCAGGGCGGTCTGCGTCATCCGCCGGTCGGTACGGACGAGTTCGATCACTCGGCCGTAATCCCCGGTCCTGGATGCCTCCCGGACCGGCCCCGTCTGGAAATCCACGGCGCACCCCCACGCTAAGAGCCTCTGCGGCGTCGATCTCCTACCCGTACCCGCTCAGCGCATATCCGTATGCGGGTGCCGCATGGGTGATGGTCGCATGACT
>NZ_CBDQZH010000102.1:0-3189 GCF_965341775.1 Streptomyces sp. bgisy159
CTGGTCGTTGTTTGAGAACTGCACAGTGGACGCGAGCATCTGTGGCCAAGTTTTTAAGGGCGCACGGTGGATGCCTTGGCACCAGGAACCGATGAAGGACGTGGGAGGCCACGATAGTCCCCGGGGAGTCGTCAACCAGGCTTTGATCCGGGGGTTTCCGAATGGGGAAACCCGGCAGTCGTCATGGGCTGTCACCCATACCTGAACACATAGGGTATGTGGAGGGAACGCGGGGAAGTGAAACATCTCAGTACCCGCAGGAAGAGAAAACAACCGTGATTCCGGGAGTAGTGGCGAGCGAAACTGGATGAGGCCAAACCGTATGCGTGTGAGACCCGGCAGGGGTTGCGCATTCGGGGTTGTGGGATCTCTCTTCTGTTGTCTGCCGGCGACAGGACGAGTCAGAAACCGTTGATGTAGGCGAAGGACATGCGAAAGGTCCGGCGTAGAGGGTAAGACCCCCGTAGTCGAAACGTCAGCGGCTCGTTTGAGAGACACCCAAGTAGCACGGGGCCCGAGAAATCCCGTGTGAATCTGGCGGGACCACCCGCTAAGCCTAAATATTCCCTGGTGACCGATAGCGGATAGTACCGTGAGGGAATGGTGAAAAGTACCCCGGGAGGGGAGTGAAATAGTACCTGAAACCGTGTGCCTACAAGCCGTGGGAGCGTCGGACATCAGCTTGCTGGTGTCTCGTGACTGCGTGCCTTTTGAAGAATGAGCCTGCGAGTTTGCGGTGTGTTGCGAGGTTAACCCGGGTGGGGTAGCCGTAGCGAAAGCGAGTCCGAACAGGGCGATTTGAGTAGCACGCTCAAGACCCGAAGCGGAGTGATCTAGCCATGGGCAGGTTGAAGCGGAGGTAAGACTTCGTGGAGGACCGAACCCACCAGGGTTGAAAACCTGGGGGATGACCTGTGGTTAGGGGTGAAAGGCCAATCAAACTCCGTGATAGCTGGTTCTCCCCGAAATGCATTTAGGTGCAGCGTCGTGTGTTTCTTGCCGGAGGTAGAGCACTGGATAGGCGATGGGCCCTACCGGGTTACTGACCTTAGCCAAACTCCGAATGCCGGTAAGTGAGAGCGCGGCAGTGAGACTGTGGGGGATAAGCTCCATGGTCGAGAGGGAAACAGCCCAGAGCATCGACTAAGGCCCCTAAGCGTACGCTAAGTGGGAAAGGATGTGGAGTCGCAGAGACAACCAGGAGGTTGGCTTAGAAGCAGCCACCCTTGAAAGAGTGCGTAATAGCTCACTGGTCTAGTGATTCCGCGCCGACAATGTAGCGGGGCTCAAGCGTACCGCCGAAGTCGTGTCATTGCAGCATGTACGCCCAACGGCGGCTGTGATGGGTAGGGGAGCGTCGTCTGCCGGGTGAAGCAGCACCGGAAGGTAGTTGTGGACGGTTGACGAGTGAGAATGCAGGCATGAGTAGCGATTCACACGTGAGAAACGTGTGCGCCGATTGACTAAGGGTTCCTGGGTCAAGCTGATCTGCCCAGGGTAAGTCGGGACCTAAGGCGAGGCCGACAGGCGTAGTCGATGGATAACCGGTTGATATTCCGGTACCCGCTGTGAAGCGTCAAACATCGAATCCAGTGATGCTAAGCCCGTGAAGCCGTCGGCTGAGTCTTCGGACGAGGTCGGAGTGGTGGAGCCGGTGACCCGAGCTGGTAGTAGGTGAGTGATGGGGTGACGCAGGAAGGTAGTCCATCCCGGGCGGTGGTTGTCCCGGGGTAAGGGTGTAGGCCGCAAGGTAGGTAAATCCGCCTTGCATCCGGCTGAGACCTGATGCCGAGCCGATTGTGGTGAAGTGGATGATCCTATGCTGTCGAGAAAAGCCTCTAGCGAGTTTCATGGCGGCCCGTACCCTAAACCGACTCAGGTGGTCAGGTAGAGAATACCGAGGCGTTCGGGTGAACTATGGTTAAGGAACTCGGCAAAATGCCCCCGTAACTTCGGGAGAAGGGGGGCCACGCCTGGTGATGAGCTTTGCGCTCTGAGCTGGGGGTGGCCGCAGAGACCAGCGAGAAGCGACTGTTTACTAAAAACACAGGTCCGTGCGAAGCCGTAAGGCGATGTATACGGACTGACGCCTGCCCGGTGCTGGAACGTTAAGGGGACCGGTTAGTGATCTTTCGGGGTTGCGAAGCTGAGAACTTAAGCGCCAGTAAACGGCGGTGGTAACTATAACCATCCTAAGGTAGCGAAATTCCTTGTCGGGTAAGTTCCGACCTGCACGAATGGCGTAACGACTTCTCGACTGTCTCAACCATAGGCCCGGTGAAATTGCACTACGAGTAAAGATGCTCGTTTCGCGCAGCAGGACGGAAAGACCCCGGGACCTTTACTACAGTTTGATATTGGTGTTCGGTTCGGCTTGTGTAGGATAGCTGGGAGACTTTGAAGCTTGGACGCCAGTTCAGGTGGAGTCGTCGTTGAAATACCAGTCTGGTCGTGCTGGATGTCTAACCTGGGTCCGTGATCCGGATCAGGGACAGTGTCTGATGGGTAGTTTAACTGGGGCGGTTGCCTCCTAAAGGGTAACGGAGGCGCCCAAAGGTTCCCTCAGCCTGGTTGGCAATCAGGTGTTGAGTGTAAGTGCACAAGGGAGCTTGACTGTGAGACCGACGGGTCGAGCAGGGACGAAAGTCGGGACTAGTGATCCGGCGGTGGCTTGTGGAAGCGCCGTCGCTCAACGGATAAAAGGTACCCCGGGGATAACAGGCTGATCTTCCCCAAGAGTCCATATCGACGGGATGGTTTGGCACCTCGATGTCGGCTCGTCGCATCCTGGGGCTGGAGTCGGTCCCAAGGGTTGGGCTGTTCGCCCATTAAAGCGGTACGCGAGCTGGGTTTAGAACGTCGTGAGACAGTTCGGTCCCTATCCGCTGTGCGCGTAGGAGTCTTGAGAAGGGCTGTCCCTAGTACGAGAGGACCGGGACGGACGAACCTCTGGTGTGCCAGTTGTTCTGCCAAGGGCATGGCTGGTTGGCTACGTTCGGGAGGGATAACCGCTGAAAGCATCTAAGCGGGAAGCCTGCTTCGAGATGAGGACTCCCACCCACTTGATGGGGTAAGGCTCCCAGTAGACGACTGGGTTGATAGGCCGGATATGGAAGCACGGTAACGTGTGGAGTTGACCGGTACTAATAGGCCGAGGGCTTGTCCTCAGTTGCTCGCGTCCACTGTGTT
>NZ_CBDQZH010000103.1:0-3136 GCF_965341775.1 Streptomyces sp. bgisy159
ACACCCTCACCCCACCCCGTACCATCCGCACCCTCCCCGAACGCCTTGCACCGGCCATCGGCCGCCAACCCACCCTGGCGACCGAACTCGGCAAAGACATCAGGGGTGGACATCACCGTCACTCCACCGGCCAGCGCCAGATCACACTCCCCCGCCCGCAACGACTGCACCGCCAGGTGCAGAGCGACCAGGGACGACGAACAGGCCGTGTCCACCGTCACCGCAGGCCCCTCAAGACCCAGCACGTACGACACACGCCCCGAGACGACGCTCGCCGCGTTGCCGGTCAGCAGGTGGCCTTCGATGCCCTCGGGCAGATCGCCGCCGTGGACGGCGCCGTAGTTCTGATTGCTGCATCCGACGAAGACGCCGGTGCGGCTGCCCCGGATGGAGCCGGGGTCGAGGCCCGCGCGCTCGAAAACCTCCCAGGAGGTCTCCAGGATCAGGCGCTGCTGTGGGTCCATCGCGAGTGCCTCACGAGGCGACACTCCGAAGAAGCCGGCATCGAAGTCCGCTGCCGTGGCGACGAATCCGCCCTGGGCGGTCGAGGCCGCGGCGGCATCTGCCGTGTCCCATCCTCGGTCCACCGGGACAGGTGTAATCGCATCGGTGCCGGAGAGCACCAGGTTCCACAATTGCTCCGGGGTGGTGACGTCGCCGGGGTAGCGGCAGGCCATGCCGACGATGGCGATCGGCTCTGAGGCGGCCTGGGTGAGTTCTTCATTGCGCCGGCGCAGACGCTCGTTCTCGGAGAGGGAGGCGCGCAGCGCGGCGACGACGCGCTCTTCGGAGGTGGACATGCTCAGCTCCACTGGTTCGTGGCCCGTTCGCGGGCGGACGGGAAGAGTGGCTGCGGGGGCGGGTGGGGTCTCAGGAGGTGGAGTCGCCCAGGGCCAGTTGAACGAGTGCGTCGACGTCCATCGTGTCGATCGCGCCGGGTGAGGAGGTGTCGTCGGACGGGCGTGCGGGGGCGTCCGCGCCCTCCTGTGCCAGGGACAGGACGGCCGTCAACAGGCCACTCTCCTGCCAGCGGGAGAAGGGGATCGCGGACAGGACGGTACGGAACGAGGCCTCTTCACCGTCCTGTGCCGATGTCTCGTCCGAAAAGAGCTCCTCGTAGAGGCGATCGGCGAGGTGGCGTGGCGTCGGGTGGTCGAAGACCAGCGTCGTCGGCAGCCGCAGGCCGGTCTCCGCGTGGAGTCGGTTGCGCAGTTCCACGGCGGTGAGGGAGTCGAAACCGACGTCTCGGAAGGAACGGTCGAGGCCCACGGCCGAACTCGTCGACCGTCCGAGCACGGCGCCGGCCCGCTCGCGGACGATCTCCCGCAGGGCCCGCCGACGCTCCTTCTCCGGCCGGTTCGTCAGGCGAGCGACGAGGGCGGCACGGACGTCCTCGGTCTCCTTGTCCCCGGTGACGTCGGGCGTCGTTGCCTCGAAGCCCGGAAGCGTGCTCAGGAGAGGGCTGGGACGACGGCTGGTGAACGCGGGAAGGAAACGCTCCCAGTCCACGTCGGCCACGGTGACCGCGCCGCCAGATTCCTCCAACGCGGATGCGAGCCCCAGCAGTGCGCGGCCGGGTGGCATGGCCCGCAGGCCGTGCCGCCGCAGTTCCGCCGCTCCGGCGCTCGACACCATCCCTCCGCCCGACCACGGGCCCCATTGCACCGTGACACCTGCCAGTCCGCGGGCGCGGCGGTCCTCCACCACGGCGTCCGCCCAGGCATTCGCCGCCGCGTAGGCGCCTTGGGATCCGCTCCCCCACACGGCCGCGATGGACGAGAACACCACGAAGGCACTCAGGTCCCGGTCACGGGTCAGCTCGTCCAGGTGCACCGCGCCGTACGCCTTCGCCCCGACGACCCGCTCCAGATGGGCGGTGTCGATGTCGTCGAAGGGCATGTGGTCCGGTACGCCCGCCACATGGAAGACGGCGTCGGCCTGGTGCCGGGAGAGCAGCGCCTCGACCGCTTCCCGGTCCGCGAGGTCGCAGGCCTCGACGCTCACCTGGTCGGCTCCCATGTCGTGCAGGTCCGCGACGAGCTGTGCGACGCCGTCGGCGTCGGCTCCGCGGCGGCTGGTGAGAACCAGTTCCTCGGCACCCTGGCGGACGAGCCAACGTGCGACGTGCGCGCCGAGAGCACCGGTCCCACCAGTGACCAGCATTGTTCCGGAAGGCTTCCACCCCTGTCCGGTGCCCTGCGGCGCCGGAACCTGACGCAGACGCCTGCCAAAGGCTCGGCCGTCCCGTACCGCGATCTGGTCCTCCGCAGGGGAGGCGACGACGTCGGCGAGAAGGCGGGCGGCGTCGCCGTCCAGAGTCTCGGGCAGATCCAGCAGCCCGCCCCAACGATCGGCATGCTCCAGCGCGACGACCCGCCCGAGCCCCCAGATGGCGGCCTGTTCGGGAACCGGCCGGCCGTCGGCGGACTGCCCGACCATGACGGCTCCCCGGGTGACCCACCACACGGGCCCGCCCGCCTGCGCGTCGCCCAGCGCCTGGGTGGCGCCGAGTGCCTGCTCCAACGTGGCGGGCAGCACGATCACACCCGCTGCTTGCGCCCTCATGGTCGCGACGGCAGCGGTGACGGCGCGGGCGAGGCTCTGTCGGTCGGGACGCTCGGGAAAAGACAGGAGAAGAGGGTCGGACAGGCCCGCGGTCACGGTGTCGACCAGCGCGGTAGCCCCTTCGGGGTGGAGTACGAGCCAGCGACCGGTGCGGTGTGCTCCGGGTGTGGGAGTGACTGCCTCCCATTCGACGCGGTAGCGCCAGCCGTCCACTTCGGCCCGCTCCGTGCGCTCCTGCCGTCGGCCCGAGAACGCCGAAAGGACCTCCTGTACGACGTCCTCGCTGATGCCCAGCACGGTGGCCAGTTCGCGTGCTTCCTCCGGTGCCGCCGGTTCCCAAGGACGAAGATCGAGGGTGACCTCGCTGCGCTTCGTCTGGGGCCAGTACCGCTCACGCTGGAAGGCGTATGTGGGCAGGTCGACGCCTGCCGTCGAGCAGGGGCCCGTCACACCGGTCCAGTCGACGGGCACACCGGCCGTGTGGCCGGCAGCGGTACACGAGACGACGGCGTCGACCTCGTCGCGGTCCCTGCGCAGCATCGGCGCGAAGAGGAGAGCCTCTTCGTCGTCC
>NZ_CBDQZH010000104.1:0-3100 GCF_965341775.1 Streptomyces sp. bgisy159
GTGGTGGCGTTGGAGCCGTCGGTGCCGTTCCTGTCGACGGTGACCGGGCAGTGGGTCGATTCGGCGCTGACGGATGCCGGGTACTGGTATCGCAATCTGCGTCAGACGGTGCAGCTGGAGCCGGCCGTGCGGCGACTGGTGGAGTCCGGTCACGGAGCCTTCGTCGAGATGAGTCCGCACCCGGTGCTGACCGTGCCGGTCGCCGAGACGGTGGAGGCCGCGGGCGTGGAAGCGGTGGTTGTCGGGTCGCTGCGTCGTGGTGAGGGCGGTCTGGGCCGCTTCTATCTTTCCCTGGGTGAGGCGTGGGCCGGCGGGGTGTCGGTGGACTGGGCCCCGGCCTTCGAGGGGCTGTCGCCGCGCATGGTCGACCTGCCCACCTACCCGTTCCAGCACAGCCGCTTCTGGCTGGATCTGCCCAAGGCCCGGGTGAGCGCCGACCCTGCGGAGGAGGCGTTCTGGCGGACCGTGGAGGAGGGAGATCTGGAGGCGCTGGCCGGCACGCTCGGTGTCGAGGAGGGTCTGGAGGCCGTCGTACCGGCACTGGCCGCCTGGCGCCACACCCGCCACGCACGAGGAGCCGTCGACAACTGGAGGTACCGCACCGAGTGGCGCCCTCTGCCGGTCCGCGCCGCGGCCTCGGCAGCCGGAACCTGGCTGCTGGTCGTCCCCGAGGTTCCGGAAGGCATCCCAGTCGTCGCCGACACGGTGTCCGCGTTGGAGGCACGCGGTGGCCGAGCGCTCGTCATGACCGCTGCCGACGACCTGGACCGGGCCGCCCTCGGTGTTCTGCTCGCGTCGGCTGCCGAGTCGGCCGAGTTCAGCGGCGTGCTGTCGTTCCTGGCCCTTGACGAACGGCCTCACCCGCGCCACCCCGTGGTCCGGCTCGGACTGGCCGGAACCCTCACGCTCGTACAGGCACTCGGGGACGTGTCGGTCGACGCGCCTCTGTGGTGCGTGACCCGGGGCGCCGTCGGAACCGGCCGGCACGAGGCGCCGACCGCACCCGAACAGGCAGGTGTCTGGGGCATCGGGCGGGTCGCCGCCCTGGAGCACCCCAAGCGATGGGGCGGACTCGTCGACCTCCCGGCGGCCGGCGCCGACCATGCCGCGGACCTGCTGGTGGACACCGTCGTGGCGGGCGCGGTGGAGGACCAGGTGGCCCTCCGCGACGGCACTGCCCACGGACGTCGGCTCGTCCACGCGGCCACGGGCGGCAAGGCGGCGCCGCGCGACTGGAAGCCGCGTGGCACGGTCCTCGTCACCGGCGGTACCGGAGCACTCGGCGCTCATGTCGCGCGCTGGCTGTCCGGGCGCGGCGCGGAGCACGTCGTTCTCGTCGGCCGCCGTGGCGACGGCCCCCACCTCGACGACCTGCGGGACGAACTCGCAGGCCACGGCACGCGGCTTACCGTCGCCGCCTGCGACATCGCCGACCGTGATGCCCTCGTCGGCCTGGTGGACGGCCTCACCGCGGAGGGCGGACCCGTGCGTTCCGTCGTCCACGCGGCCGGCGTGAGCGTGCTCGGCCCCATCGCGGAAGCCCACGTCGAGCATCTCGCAGCCGTCCTCTCGGGCAAGGTGCTCGGCGCGGCCCACCTCGACGAGGTACTGGACGCCACAGAACTGGACGCCGTCGTCTACTTCTCGTCCATCTCGGGTACTTGGGGCGTTGCCGACCACGCCGCCTACGGCGCGGCGAACGCGATCCTCGACGCCTGCGCCGAGCGCCGGCGCGCCGACGGCACCCCCGTGCTCTGCGTGGCCTGGGGCCCCTGGGCGGGCGGCGGGATGATCGCCGAGTCCGTCCAGGACGTGCTCCGCCGCAGGGGCGTTCCCGTCATCCAGCCGGACACCGCGATCACCGGGCTCCAGCAGGCCCTCGATCACGACGACACGGTCGTGGCGGTCGCCGACGTCGACTGGCGCCGGTTCGCCGAGGTGTTCACTTCCGTACGCGGCAGCGCCCTCTTGGCCGAACTGCCCGACGTCTCAACGGGATTGGCCGACGCCGAGGCCGAGAACCCCGTCGGCACCTCCGCCGCGCTCCGCGAACTCGCCGACCTTCCGCCCGCTCGTCGGCTCGCCGCACTGCGCACCCTCGTCGGCACCCATGTGGCGGCTGCGCTGGGACATGCCGACGCCGGGGCCGTCAGCGCCGAGGCGGCGTTCAAGGAACTGGGCTTCGACTCCCTCACCGCCGTCGCCCTGCGCGACCGGCTGCACCGCGCGACCGGCCTGAGGCTCCCCACCACCGTCGTCTTCGACCACCCGACCGTTTCCGCGCTCGCCGCCTGCCTCGACGACCTCGCGTTCGAGGGCCGGGGAGGCGAGGACGCAGAGCCCGGCACGGACAGCACACTCGTGGCGGCCCCCCGGGACCTCGGTGACGAGGAGCCCATCGCCATCGTGTCGATGGGCTGCCGCTTCCCCGGCGGGGTGCGTACGCCGGACGACCTGTGGCACCTGGTCCTCGACGGCGTGGATGCCATCACTCCGCTCCCCACGGACCGGGGCTGGGACCTCGACGCCCTCTACGACGCCGACCCCGACCACCTCGGCACCAGCTACGTGCGTGAGAGCGGGTTCCTCGACGAGGCGGCCGAGTTCGACGCGGCCTTCTTCGGCATCTCGCCGCGTGAGGCGACGGCGATGGACCCGCAGCAGCGACTGCTGTTGGAGACCACCTGGGAGACCCTGGAGAGGGCGGGCATCGACCCCAAGAGCCTGCGGGGCAGCGCCACCGGTGTCTATGTCGGCCTCACCGACCAGGAGTACGCCGTCCGGCTGCGCGCCGCGTCCGGAGACAACGAGGGGTATCTCGCCACAGGGGCGGCGGCGAGTGTGGCGTCCGGGCGCATCGCCTATGCGCTGGGGCTGGAGGGCCCCGCGGTGACGGTCGACACGGCCTGTTCCTCGTCCCTGGTCGCTCTGCATCTCGCCGTCCGCGCTCTCCGAGCGGGTGAGTGCCGCCTCGCGGTGGCCGGTGCGGCCACGGTGATGTCGGGACCGGGACCGTTCGTCGCCTTCAGCCGTCAGCGTGCCCTGGCCGCGGACGGCCGCTGCAAGCCCTTCGCCGCCGATGCCGACGGCTTCGCGCTGT
>NZ_CBDQZH010000105.1:0-2897 GCF_965341775.1 Streptomyces sp. bgisy159
AGCCTTTTCCAACCTGGTTCTGGCGTGCGGCTGTTGGACTGACAACGTGGTGAAGCCCCTGGTAGATGGGTTTTCGACCAAGAGAACCGGCTCCACCAGAGGCTTCACGTGCTTGTCTACCCGTCGGGCGTCGACGTGTCCAGCTCCGCCCTTCGCTTCCTCACGCAGCAGCTGCGGCGCCACCGCCGCGCGATCGGCTCCCGGTGGCGGCGCCTGAGCGCCGGCCGCCAGGCCCTTCTCACCCTCGCCCACCTGCGGATGGGCCACACCTATGCCCAGCTCGGAGCCGGGTTCGGCATCGGCACCACGACGGCCTACCGCTACGTCACCGAAGCGGTCGAGCTCCTGGCCGCTCTCGCCCCCGGCCTGACCGACGCGGTGCGTACCGCTTCGGCGAAGGCGTACCTGATCCTGGACGGCACGCTCCTGCCCATCGACCGCATCGCCGCGGACCGGCCGTTCTGTTGAGTCGGCACGGAGCGCGGTGCCGATGTTGCCATCGGTCCGTTTCTCCGTGCCGCTCGCCGAACCCGGCGTGCGGCTCTCACCGCACCGGGCTCTCCACGGTCTCTGCCGTTCAAGCGTGGTTGAGTGTCCAGGGGTTGGGGATCGTGTTGCCCCGGTAGCGATAGCGGGTGACCGCGATCGAGACCATGGGGAACAGTTCGATCCCGTCCGCCGAGAGCTTGTGCCACCGGCCGTTGCGGTCAGTGAAGCGTCGGCGTACGTCCTTCCACCTCCAGCGGTGCAGCACCATCCACCAGCTGGTCACCCGTCGCCATACGAAGTGGTCCAGGGTTTTCAGCGTGGTCTTGCATACCGCGCGCTTGAAGTAGTTGCCCCAGCCGCGCAGAATCTGGTTGATCCTCTTCAGCACGGTCCCCGGGTCCTGCTGCGACGTTCTGTTCGTCAGGGCACGGACCTTGTCCTTCAGCTGCCGGATGGGCCTCTCGGCGATGAAGGTGTAGACGTACCACTTGTTCGAGCCCCGCTTGCGGCGCCACTGGATGTAGAACCCAAGGAAGTCGAACCCGTCCGACATGTGCACGATCTGAGTCTTGGCCGGTGACAGCCGCGGCCCGAGAGGGTGCAGAACGTCGGCGATGTCCTCGCGCAGGCGGGCGACGTCGTCGCGACAGCCGTCGACCAGGACGACGAAGGCGTCCGCGTAGCGGACGATGCGCCAGTTCGGGCGGCCGTGATGACGGTGGTGTGCCCGCCTGCCTCTGGTGGACATCCGCCCGCCCGGCTCCCATGGCTCCATCACGTGCTCGTCGAGCGCGGACAGAGCGATGTTCGCCAGGAGCGGGGAGAGGACGCCACCCTGCGGGGTGCCGGTGAAGGTCTCCTCGCGACTGCCGCCCTCGGTGAGGACTCCGGCCTTGAGGAACGCCTTGACCAGCCGCAGCACGCGCTTGTCCTTGACCCTCGCGCGCACTCGGTCCATGAGGGCCGTGTGGTCGATGGAGTCGAAGCACGCCTCGATGTCCGCGTCCAGCCCCCATCGATAGCCGTTGGTGCCGTAGCGGTGGATCTCGGCGATCGCGTCGTGTGCGCGCCGCATGGGCCTGAATCCGTAGGAGACCGGCAGAAAGTCGGCCTCGAAGATCGGCTCCAGCACCAGCTTGAGAGCTGCCTGGACCACCCGGTCGGAGACGGTCGGGATGCCGAGCTTGCGCACCTTCCCGCTCCCGCCAGGCTTGGGGATCTTGCGTTCGCGTACCGACAGCGGGCGGAATTCACCCGTCTTCAGTACGTGGCGCAGGTCCTCCAGGTAGCCCGGGAGGCCGAGTTCCCGCTCGACGTTGACAACGGTGAGGTCGTCGACGCCCGGGGTTCGGGCTCCCTTGTTGCTCGCGACCCGTTCGAACGCCACGAGCAGCGTCGCCGGGTCGCACACGAGGTTGAACAGATCGTCGAACCTGCGGCCGTCATCGGCCACCGCCCAACGGTGAAGCTTGGCCTGCATCCCCGATACCCGCTGCCGGGGCCCGAGTTGGGCATCGGTCAGCAGAGCACCGCCATTCGGCGGCGCGTCTTTCGGCATGGCAGCGTCCTTCCCTTCTCGATACCGCTGCCGCCCTTCCCCAAGTGCCGGGCTTTCCCCGGCTCGGAGTACTTCGGCGGCTCCGCCCCCTCCCGGTACGGTCGGCCGACGGTGGACCCAGCCCGTCGCCTGCGCTGGGCGCGCAGGTAGAGGGCAGCGCCGGGACGGTTCCCGTGTTCGCTCGCTGTTCGATCGTCGGAGTAGGAGCCCGGCTATGCCCCCGCGGCCTCGCCACGGCTACCCCGCAGCACTTCACCGTGGCCTCCCCGCGCGACCGAAATAGACCACCCGGAAAGTTCCCCGCCGGCCGAACATCCAGCAGGGACGCACCGCATCCAGCCCTCATCCACCAGGTTCGAGCTGGCGTGCCTTAAGGAGGCGTAGACGCCGGTTCCTCGCGTACTCCTCGCCGTCTCGCTTGCCGGACCGCACCATCTGGCAGTACTGGCACGTCCCGGCTTTGTCGGGGCTGCTTCCCGCCCTCCCCGGCACCTCCCGGTTCAGGCTGCCCCCAGCTTCAACCGCCCTGCTGCGACAGGGCGATGGCGGTGGTCTTTCACCTCCACTCGAACAGCAAGCGCCTCACGGCGCACACTCCGGCAAACACAAGAGGCACGGGATGAACGTGCAGGTGATCGCCGACCCCTTCGGTCGGCTGCTGTGGGCCTCACCGGCCCTGCCCGGTGCCGTCCACGATGTTCGCGCGGCCCGTGAACACGGCATCGTCGACCCCTCGCCGAGGCAGACATCCCGTGCTGGGCCGACAAGGGCTACCGAGGCGCCGGCGGCACCGTCCGCACCCCGTGCTGGGGACGATGGGACACCCTCTCCGCAGGCCAGCAGGCGGTCA
>NZ_CBDQZH010000106.1:0-2820 GCF_965341775.1 Streptomyces sp. bgisy159
TGTCGGCGTACACGTGAACGTGCAGGGTCGCGTACGGATGAACGTGCAGGGTTCCTGATGTGCTGAGGTTCAGGGTTCGACACTCTGCTGCCTGTTGGTCGAGGTCGCAGAGATGGGGTGGCCGTGGTCCTGGATCCGCAGCGCTGGCTGGAACTACGGCGTTTTCGTGGCCTGGTCGAGTCCGGAGTGATGAGCCTGACCGAGGTTGCCAAGGAGACTGGCCTGAACTGGCGGACGGTCAGCAAGTACCTGGCAGCCGACGGACCCGCATCGCCTCCGCGCCGGTCACCGAACGGCAGGTCACGGGCGAGGGTGATCGACGAGTTCGCGCCGCTGGTCGACTCGATGCTGCGGGCGGAGATCCTGATGAAGGCCGCCGTGATCCACGAGCGGCTCGCCCAGGAGTACGGGTTCACCGGCAACTACCAGCGGACCAAGCTCTACGTCCAGGAAGCCCGGCCCCGGATCGCCGAGGAACTCGGCATCACGCCGAATGAGCTGGCAGGCATGCACCGCCGCTTCGAGGTGATCCCCGGCGCCCAGGCCCAGGTGGACTGGGGCGACGAGGGCAAGATCCTCGCCCACATGGGCATCCCGAAGGTCTACTCCTTCCACATGACGCTGTCGTACTCGCGCGACCCGTTCTGCTGCTTCACCACCAGTCAGGACCTGCAGACGTTCTTCGACTGCCACCGCCGCGCGTTCGCGCACTTCGGCGGCGTCCCGATGACGATCGTCTACGACCGGACCAAGACCGTCGTCCGCCGCCACGTCGCCCCCGGCGAGGCGGTCCCACTGCACCCGGAAGCGGTCGGCTTCGCCGGACACTACGACTTCGATATCGACGTTCTGGCCGCCTACCGGCCCACCGGCAAGGGCCGCGTCGAGCGCCAGGTTCTGATCGTCCGTGACCACGTCCTGTCCGGCCGGTCCTTCTCTTCCGTCGAGGAGATGGACGCCGCCTTCATCACCTGGGTGCCGCAGCGACGGGCTCAGGCCCACCGGACCCACCAGCAGGTCATCGGAGAGCGGGCGGCCCGTGATCACGTGGCCCTCAAGCCTCTGCCGCCGACCCCTTATCTGGTGGCCGAGCGGCACCTGCGGCCGGTCGGCAAGGACTGCCTCGTCGCCTTCGGCGGCAACCTCTACTCGGTGCCCGCCCGCAGGGTCCGCCCCCGGCAGCTGGTGGAGATCCGGGCCACGAAGTCGCAGATCATGCTGCATTCCACCATTGCCGACTCCAGCGGCGAGACCCTGCTGGCCACCCACCCGCGGGCGATCGGCCGCGGCGTCCGGGTCGTCGAAGAGTCTCACTGGGACGGCCTGCCCATGGGCAAGGGACGCCGGACCACCACCGGTGATGCCTTGCCGCCGCCCCGTCGTGAGCGTCCTCGGGGTGAGGAGACAGGGCCTTTGCGTGCTCTGCTGAACCGGGCCGCGGCCACCCATATCGAGGTCGGCCGTCGTCCGCTGTCGGTTTATGACGAGCTGACCGGCACCCGTCCCTTCACCACCCACCCGAGCATGAGGGAAACGTCTTGAGCGAGCTGGTCTCCACCCGCATCCGGAACACGGCCGGCAAGCTCGGCCTGCCTCACCTGGCCGAGACGATCAACGAGTACGCCCGGCGGGCCGACGAGGGGAAGATGGGCTATCTCGACTTCCTCGACCTGGTGTTGTCCGAGGAACTGGCTGTCCGTGACGACCGCCGCTTCCGCCAGGGCCTGCGGCTCTCGAAGCTGCCGCACCACAAGACGCTCGACGAGTACGACTTCTCCTTCCAGCCCGAGCTCGACCCCCGCAAGGTCAAGGACCTCGCCACCCTCTCGTTCGTCGAGGGCAAGGCGAATGCCGCCCTGCTCGGGCCGCCCGGGGTCGGCAAGACGCACATCGCCGTCGCACTGGCGGTCGCAGCCTGCCGGGCCGGCTACTCGATCTACTTCACCAGCCTCGACGACATGGTCCGCAACCTCAAAGCCGCCGAGACCGCCGGACGGCTGACGAACAAACTCGGAACCTACCTGCGGCCCGGCGTCCTCGTGGTCGACGAGGTCGGCTACCAGCCCCTCGAACGAGCCGAGGCGAACTTGGTCTTCCAGGTCATCTCCAAGCGCTACGAGAAGGGCTCGATCATCCTGACCTCGAACAAGACCTTCAGCGAGTGGGGTCAGGTCTTCGGCGACGAGGTCCTCGCCACCGCGATCCTCGACCGCCTCCTCCACCACTGCGAAGTAATCTCCATCAACGGCCCCAGCTACCGGCTCAAGAACCGTCTCCAGGCCATCGAGCGAGAGAACGACGTGGCCTGACCAGCTGCGATCACGACACCGGATCGTCGCCCGGCGGGATGAAGGCGTCGGCCCCATCAGCATCCTCGACATGCCCCTGAGCATCGACCGTGATGGCCGTCGCCCGCCCCTGCGACGTGATGAGCCAGGCCACCACCTGTTCCGTCAGCGGCGTTCCCCCTGGGCCCTCGTTCTTCCAGTGCACCCGCCACCCTCCACCAGGCACGGCGGCCACGACCTGGTCGGCTCGCTCCAGGTGCGAGAAGTCCTCGTAGTCCGTCACCGCACGCAGGGCGCCGCGCTTGGGATCGACGACCAGGGCCGTCCCGGTCACTTGGTCCCAGCCCTCCACACGGACCATGCGGCCGATCTCGGTGTCGGTGCCATTGAAGATCGCGGTCCAGCCGGTCTGATTGAAATAGCGAAGAGACACCGCGCCATCATCTCGAACCACGACGCTCGCGCTTCACAGGGCTCCCTGCTCTGCACGTTCATCCGTACGCAGCTCTGCACAGAGACGAGTACGCCGACA
>NZ_CBDQZH010000107.1:0-2611 GCF_965341775.1 Streptomyces sp. bgisy159
CTTGCTGCACCCGGGACTCCGACCGTCGGCCTGCGCATAGCGGTAGAAGGCGTTGTCCAGAGCGGCCCAGCCGCGGTCCTCGGGGAAGTCGACGATGCCGTCCCGTCCGTCGGCGAGCAACTCCCACAGGTCCTCCGGCGACTCCACACCGCCCGGGAAACGGCACGCCATCCCGACGATCGCCACCGGTTCGTCCGTTGCGACCGAAGCCGTGGAGGCGGTCGACGTCACCTCGTCGAACAGCTCGCCGTAGATGTGGGCGGCCAGGGCCTGGGGCGTGGGGTGGTCGAAGACCGCAGTGGCGGGGAGGGTCACGCCCGCCGCGGCCGCCAGCACGTTGCGCAGCTCCACCGCGATCAGCGAGTCCACGCCCAGATCGCGGAACGCCCGCTCCGCACCCACCTGTTCGGGGCCGTCGTGTCCCAGAACCAGGGCCGTGACCTCCTGGACATGTTCCACCACGAGACGTTGCCCGGCGTCACGGGGCACCCCTGCCACGCGTGCGCGCAGTTCGCTTCCAGTGCGTTGGGTCCCGCGCGGTTCGGGGGTGGAGTCGGCTGGGGCCACAGGGGTGAGGAGGGCACTGGGACGGACCGCGGTGAACGCGGGGACGAAATCGGGCCAGTCGATGTCCGCGATCAGTTGGGTGGTGACGCCGGTGTCGAGCGCGGCTCCGAGTGCGGAGAGGGCGAGCCGGGGGTCGAGTGCCGTCACGGCCCCCTGACCACGGCGCCGGCCGCCGGACTCCGCTGCCATACCGTCTCCGGCCCACGGACCCCAGGCGATGGAGGTGGCGGGACGGCCCTCCGCCCTCCGCCGTTCGGCGAGCGCGTCGAGGACGGCGTTGGCGGCGGCGTAGGCGCCCTGCCCCGGGCTTCCCAGCGTTCCCGCCAGGGAGGAGAAGAGGACGAACGCCGACAGGTCGCGGTCCTGTGTCAGCTCGTCGAGCAGGAGCGCTCCCGTGGCCTTGGGCCCCCTCACTCGGTCGATGCGCTCGGCGTCCGTCGCCAGCAGCGTGGCGTCGTCCAGGATCCCGGCAGTGTGGAAGACCGCGTCGACCGGGTGCGCGGCGAGGAGCCCGGCGAGTTCAGCGCGTACGGAAACGTCCGCGGCAGCCAACGTGACCTGCGCGCCCATGCGCTGGAGCTCCTCGCGCAGTGCGGTCGCACCCGGTGCCGCTTCGCCGCGGCGGCTGACGAGGAGAAGGGTGCGGGCACCGCGTTCCACCGCCCAACGGGCCACGTGGGCGCCCAGGGCACCGGTACCCCCGGTGATCAGAACCGTGCCGTCGGGCTTCCAGGCCGGGGTACCCGAGGACAGCGGTGTGGTCTGTGCCAGCCGACGGCCGAAGACGGCGTGAGCCCTGACGGCAACCTGATCCTCGCCGGGCCTCAGACGCGTCAGAGCCTTGGCGAGCCGTGCGCACACCCGGTCGTCGACGTCCGCGGGAAGGTCGATCAACCCGCCCCACGTATCGGGGTGTTCCAGGGCGGCGACGCGTCCCAGTCCCCAGACGGCGCTCTGTTCAGGGCTCACGGCACGATCAGCCCCTCCCACACCGACGGCGCCTTGGGTGAGGGCCCACAGTCGTACGCCCGCAGCCGGAGACTCGGCTACCCCCCGCAGCGCGGTCAGCGTGGTCACGACCGGATCGACGTGCGCGGCAAGCCCGAGCAGGGACAGCACTCCGTCCGTCTCCGCAGCCGTGAAGCGCAGTGCCTCGGCGGGGTCGGTGGGGTCCGTCACCTCTGCGACGTACGGAGTGATTCCGTGCTCGCGCAGGCCGAGCAGGAGGTCGTCCGCAGTGCGGCGCGACGACGCATCCAGTTCGGTGGGGAGCAGCACCGTCCAGTTTCCGGTGCGGGGCCGACCGGCCGTCGTCGTGGTCTCGTCGTGCCGAGTCAGTGGCAGCCAGGACACTTCGTACCGCAACGCGTCGAGCGCTGCCCGGTCCTGCCGCTGTCGGTACCACCTCGAAAGTGCCGGCACGACGGGCTCCAGCGTGTCCGCCGGAAGATCGAGATCCTCGGCCAACACCGACAGGTCCTCGCGCTCCACGGCGGTCCAGAAGTCGGCGTCGACCACTGTGGAGGCTCGCGTCGGACCGCAAGGACCGCCGGGCGACGGCTCGTTCGGGGCCAGCCAATAGCGTCGGTGCTGGAACTGATACGTCGGCAGATCGACCGGCGTCGTCTCGCCGTCACTGCCACGCAGAACGGCGGCCCAGTCGATTTCGCCCCCGTCGACGTGCAACAGCGCCATCGCGCGCAGTACGGCCGGGTGTTCCGGGGTGTCCTTGCGGAGGGTGGGTGTGAGGAGGGCGGGGCTGTCGTCCGGGACGGAGTTCCGGGTGAGGGCGGTGAGGGTGCCGTCGGGGCCGATCTCCAGGAAACGCGTCACGCCGTGGGCGTTCAGTGCGGTGACGCCGTCGGCGAAGCGGACGGTGTCACGGACATGCCGTACCCAGTACTCGGACGACGCCAACTCCTCGCCGGTGGCGAGCTGACCGGTCAGATTCGACACGACCGGAATGACCGGGGGCACGTAAGCAATACGCTCGGCCACCTCGCGGAAGGCGTCGAGCATCGGCTCCATCAACGGCGAGTGGAAA
>NZ_CBDQZH010000108.1:0-2257 GCF_965341775.1 Streptomyces sp. bgisy159
TCTCGACGACGGCCGAACCCTGACCCACTGACGGCGTATCAAATCTGACCCACTTGGTGATCTTCATCTGACCCTGGCCTTGGTGATCAAGGTCAGGAGGGAAGAGGTGATCCACGTGGAGGACTGGGCAGAGATCCGCCGGCTGCACCGGGCCGAGCAGATGCCGATCCGGGCGATCGCCCGGCACCTGGGCATCTCGAAGAACACGGTGAAACGCGCGCTGGCGCATGACCGGCCCCCGAAGTACGAGCGTGCGGCGAAGGGCTCGGCGGTGGACGCGGTCGAGGTGCAGATCCGCGAGCTGCTGCGGGAAACGCCGACGATGCCCGCAACCGTGATCGCGGAGCGGATCGGCTGGCAGCGCGGGATGACCATCCTCAAGGAACGGGTGCGTGAGCTGCGGCCCGCCTATCTGCCGGTGGATCCGGTCTCCCGGACGACGTATCGGCCGGGCGAGCTGGCCCAGTGCGACCTGTGGTTCCCCGAGGCCGACATCCCGCTGGGCTACGGGCAGACGGGACGCCCGCCGGTCTTGGTGATGGTGTCCGGCTACTCGCGGATCATCGCCGCGAGGATGCTGCCCTCGCGCCGGAGTGGGGACCTGATCGACGGGCACTGGCGGCTGCTGACCGCCTGGGGCGCCGTCCCCAAGATGCTCGTCTGGGACAACGAGGCCGGCGTCGGCAAGGGCCGGGTCACCTCCGAGTTCGCCGCGTTCGCGGGCCTGCTCTCCACCAAGATCTACCTCTGCCGGCCCCGGGATCCAGAAGCGAAAGGGCTGGTCGAGCGGGCCAACGGCTATCTGGAGACCTCCTTCCTGCCGGGCCGTCACTTCACCGGCCCCGACGACTTCAACACCCAGCTGGACGCCTGGCTGAAGGTCGCCAACCGGCGCGTCCACCGCACTCTGCAGGCCCGTCCGAGCGACCGGTGGGAGGCAGATCGGGCCGGGATGCTCGCACTGCCACCCGTCGACCCGCCGTCCTGGTGGCGGTTCCAGATCCGCCTGGGCCGTGACCACTACGTCCGCGTCGACACCTGCGACTACTCCGTCGACCCCGCGGCGATCGGCCGGATGGTGACCGTGCTCTGCGACAACGACGAGGTCATCGTCCTGGCCCAGGGCGGCGAGATCGTGGCCCGGCATCCCCGCTGCTGGGCCCGCCACCAGACCCTCACCGACCCGCATCACGCCGCCGCCGGCGACGTGATGCGCCGCGAAGTACACCGTCAGCACGGTGCAGCTGCCCGCGCGGCAGCGGCCCCAGACGTGGTCGAGGTCGAACAGCGCGAGCTGGGCACCTATGACCGACTCTTCACCGTCATCGACGGCGGCAACAACCAGGAGGCCGGCTGATGCCCGCTCGCACCGCCACCGACGCCACTACCCCGGCCACCAGCCGCCGCACCGGTCAGCAGACCGCCGCTGACCTCGCATTTCTCGCCCGGGCGATGAAGGCCCCGGCGCTACTGGACGCCGCCGAACGGCTCGCCGAGCGGGCCCGCAAAGAGTCCTGGACGCATGCCGAATACCTCGTCGCCTGCCTCCAGAGAGAGGTCAGTGCCCGCGAGTCCCACGGCGGCGAGGCCCGCGTCCGCGCGGCCCGCTTCCCGGCGATCAAGACGGTCGAGGAGCTGGACGTCACCCATCTGCGCGGCATGACGCGCCAACAGCTGGCACATCTGGGCACGTTGGACTTCATCACCGGAAAGGAGAACGCCGTTTTCCTGGGCCCGCCGGGCACCGGGAAGACACACCTGGCCATCGGTCTGGGAGTGCGGGCCTGTCAGGCCGGCCACCGCGTCGCCTTCGCCACCGCGTCCGAATGGGTCGACCGCCTGGCCGCCGCCCACCAGGCCGGACGCCTCCAGGCCGAGCTCACGAAGCTCGGCCGCTACCCGCTGATCGTGATCGATGAAGTGGGCTACATCCCCTTCGAAGCCGAGGCGGCGAACCTGTTCTTCCAGCTGATCTCGAACAGATACGAACGCGCCTCGGTGATCGTGACCAGCAACAAGCCCTTCGGGCGCTGGGGAGAGGTCTTCGGTGACGAGACCGTCGCGGCCGCGATGATCGACCGCCTCGTCCATCACGCCGAGGTCCACTCCTTCAAGGGCGACTCGTATCGCATGAAGGGACGCGAACTCGGACGCATCCCTCACGACGCCACCGACAACGACTGAACAACCGCAGCAGACACCACCTGGGTCAGGATTCAACCGCCCAAAGTGGGTCAGAGTTCAGCCGCCGCCGACA
>NZ_CBDQZH010000109.1:0-2170 GCF_965341775.1 Streptomyces sp. bgisy159
CGGCAGCGACGCCCTGTACGTGCCGGTGCTCGGCAAGAAGAGCTCCGAACCCGACACGCTCGTGACCGCCCTGGCACGGCTCCACCTGCGCGGTGGTGCCGTCGAGTGGAAGGCTCTCCTGCCGGGCGCCCGCCCGGTCGAACTGCCCACGTACGCCTTCCGCCGCGACCGCTACTGGCTGGAGCGCTCCTACGGCGAGGACGGTTCGGCCGCCGCCGGTCCGGGAGTACATCACCAGGTCGTATGGCGCACCGTCGCCGGCCGGTCCGAGGGCAGGCGCCTGTCCGGGCGCTGGCTGTTCGTGCGGCCCGTCTCACCGGAGGTCGGCGACGGCTGGGACGGCGCGCTGAACGACGTGCTGACCGAGGCCGGCGCCGAACTGACCGTCGTCGAACACCACCACCTCGACAGCCGGACCGAGTTCGCTCGCCGCATCTCCGACGCCGTCGGCGACGGTCCGGTGAGCGGGATCGTGTCCACGCTCGCGCTCACACCAGGGCATGACGAGGGGGTTCCCCACGGAGTCCTGGCGACCGCGGTGCTCACCCAGGCACTCGGTGACGCCGGCGTCGTGGCCCCGCTCTGGACGCTCACCCGGGGAGCTGTCACCACCGCGGCGGACGACCTCGCCCCGGATCCGGACCAGGCCGCCGTGTGGGGCCTCGGCCGCGTCGCCGCGTTGGAGCACCCCGACCGCTGGGGCGGCCTCGTCGACCTCCCACCCAGCCCGGACCGGCGCTCGGCCACCCGTCTCGTCGCCCTCCTCGCCGACCGCGACGCCGACGGCGTACGCGAGGACCAGGCCGCCGTCCGCCCCGGTGCACTGCTGGGCCGCCGTCTCGTCGCGGCGCCGTCCGAGGCGCAGGTGCCGTGGCAGCCCGCCGGTACGGTCCTGGTGACCGGTGGCACCGGTGCGCTCGGTGCCAGGGTCGCCCGATGGGCGGCCCGGAACGGCGCCGCGCACCTCGTCCTGGTCAGCCGCAGCGGGGACCAGGCGCCCGGAGCCGAGGAACTGCGGACGGAACTGCACGACCTCGGCGCCGAGACGACCTTCGCGGCACTGGACCTCACGGACCGCCCCGCCTTGGCCGCCCTGCTCGACGCCCACCCCGTGGACGCCGTCGTCCACACCGCCGGGGTACTGGAGGACGGAGTCCTCGACGGTCTCACCCCCGCCTCCTTCCGCGCCGTCTTCGCGGCCAAGGTGACAGGCGCCCGCCATCTGGACGAGCTGACCCGCGACCGCGACCTCACGGCCTTCGTCCTGTTCTCCTCCTTCGCCGGCACCGTCGGCTCCGCAGGGCAGGCCAACTACGCCGCCGCCAACGCCCTGTTGGACGCCCTCGCCGAGCGGCGTCGTGCCGCGGGCCTGCCGGCCACGTCGATCGCCTGGGGCCCGTGGGCAGGCGGTGGCATGGCTGCCGACGCGGACGCGGAAGGCCGCCAACTGCGAGGTGGCGTCGGCCTGCTCACCCCCGAAGAGGCGTTGGACGCCCTCGCGGCCTGTGCGGGAGACACACCGCCCACGGCGCTCGTGGCGGACATCGCCTGGGACCGCTTCGGTCCCGCCTTCTCCGCCGTCCGCCACAGCCCCTTGCTCACCGAGGTGTTCCACGCCCCCAGTGGTCCCGAGGCGACCACCGAGACGGTCACCACCGGGCTGCGGGCCCGCCTCCAGAACCTCGACCCCGAGTCCCGTCGCCGCGAACTCCTGACCGAGGTGCGCACCAGGGCCGCCGCCGCACTCGGGCACTCCGGACCCGAACAGGTGGGTGCTGAGCGGGCGTTCCGCGATCTGGGCGTGGACTCGCTGATCGCGGTGGAGCTGCGCAACGTGCTGGCGGCCGCGGCGGGCGTGACCCTCCCCGCCACGGTCGTCTTCGACCACCCCACACCTCGGGCGCTGGCCGCGTTCCTGTACGGCGAGCTGTACGGGGACGACGTCATCACCTCGATCGGCATCGAGAGCAGCACCGGCTCGGACGAACCGGTGGCGATCGTCGGGATGGCGTGCCGTTTCCCGGGCGGTGTGGAGTCGCCGGAGGACCTGTGGGAGTTGCTCGCCGACGGACGGGACGGCATCGTCGACTTCCCCGGGGACCGCGGCTGGGACCTCGGCCTGCTCTTCGCCTCGGACCCGGACAACCCTTACGCGAGCCACACCGCACGC
>NZ_CBDQZH010000110.1:0-1922 GCF_965341775.1 Streptomyces sp. bgisy159
CTCGGTTTCGCAGAGGCCCGTCTTGCCACCGCAGGCATGAACCATCGCCTCACCTGGGGCTGCCATGTCCACCTGGGGGCCGTACTGGGACCAAGAGGTCCGGTGCAGGTTCTTGCCAACTGCCGCCACGCCGACGACTCCGGGCGTTGCTGCGGGGTACTCAAGCTCGTTCGTCGTGTCTCCGCTGTTTCCGACACCGGCGAAGATCAGTGATCCCTTGTTCAGGGCGTATTTCACTGCGGCTGTCAGCTGCGGTGAGCCCTTCGAGTGCCCCAAGGAGATGTTGATGACCTGTGCGCCGTGGTCGGCTGCGTAGCGGATCGCCTGGGGAGCGACGGTATTGAATCGCTGGTTCCCCGCTTCCTTGTTCGCGGCGGTTTCATGACTGGGCATGCGAAGGGGAAGGATCTTGGTGCCGGGCGCAAGGCCGAACGCACCCTTGCCACCATCGGAGGCTCCGGTGCCGGCGATAAGACCCGCCATGCCCGTACCGTGGCCCTCGTAGTCGGAGTGTTCGTCCCCGGGCTGCTCCTCGGCAAAGTCCTTGCCGGGCAGCACGCGTCCGACCAAGTCTGGGTTGGCCGCGTCGACACCGGAGTCGATGACCGCGATCGTGATGCCCGCCCCAGTGCTGATCCGCCACATCTCCTCAGCGTGCATCGCGTCAAGGAACCACTGCTCCTCTCGGGACGACTTCGCGGTGGCCGAGGTATTTGCTGCGCTCACGAGCAGCAGGGCCAGGGCTGCCGTTGCCGCCGCGCGACGACCTCTGTGTCGAGGGTTGCTCGTGTGCATGGAGTCCGCCTTCTCGGGTTCCAGGAGTGAATCAGTCGATGACCGGTGGCAGGGCACGTCGGCGATCCTGCTGCCGGGACTGTTCGTCCTCCGGCGCGCGTTGCGTGCGTCCTCCGCTGCGGCCGGCGTCCGCGCGGGACGCTGACTGACGGGCCTGAAGGCCGCCTGTGCCGGTCCCCTCCCCTTGGCGCGGTGCGCTGGTCGGGCCGCTGGTGGGACGACCGCTTACCGCGCCGGTGTTCCCTGCCGTGGTTAGGCCACCGGTGGCGGGCCTACGCGTGCCCGCACGGACCGACTGCTGCTGACTGTCGTCGGCGGCACCATCGGACGGGATCGGGCGTCCGCCGATGACGGGTCCCTTCCAGGAGGGCAGGCGTCGTCCTACGGGTGCGGCTGGCTGGTGGCCTACCGAGTGCCCGGCATGGTTCGTTGTTCCAGCGGGCGAGCCCATAGGCCCACGAGGAGGCGTGGCCTCACCGCCTACGACGACACCTCGTGGGATGGCTCCAGTTGCTCGGCCAATGGGTGGCGTCGTCGGGCGACCTCCCACAATCCCGTTGGCCGGACTACTCGGGATTCGGCCAGAAGCAGCCGCTGGTGTGCCGGGGGCCGGCCCCATGGGCGGGCGCGCACCCGTTGCCTGTCCTGGCCCCAGCGGAGTGGTGAGGGATGCGGCCTGTCGCGGAGATCCGGCGACTGCTCTGCCTGGCCCCGTAGCACCAGGTCCTGGCCTGCCTGTGGCTTGCAGCGGAGGCGTACTCCTGTTGCTGCCGATCGCGGGGGGAGCCGTGCCCATGTGAGGCGACTCTCGCCTCACATGGTCAAGTGCGGGCGGGCTGCCAATTGTGTCCGCAGAGCTGTGTGGACGTGGTGGCAGAGTGGCAACAGAGTCGATCTCCATGTAAGCGGGGGGTTGCCGAACGTCTCCGAGCTCACGAGCCGAGGCCGTGGGCGGGGCTGAAGCCTCCGTCACACGGTGAACGTCGGCTACCGCTTGGTCGGTTCTCGGGCCAACCGATGAGGTATTTGGATCAGTAGTCGGGCCAACGACGCTTGTACCAACGGTTCGAGTCCGGTCGAGCTGCTTGTGGTCCCTGCCGGCTGCCGGATCCGGCACGATCGCGTCC
>NZ_CBDQZH010000111.1:0-1745 GCF_965341775.1 Streptomyces sp. bgisy159
TGATGTGGTGCAGCCACCACGGAATGTCAGGTCGGACGATTTGAGTCGACCAGGCGCGGTCGGCTTCGCCACGACGGGCGAAGGCAGCAGGCAGACCGGCAGCCGCAGCGATGCTGGTCCCACGGCGCCTGGGGCCCATGCTCCGATCAGCGCCGCTCGCGGACAGGTGCCGGACGTGTCAGAGGCAGCCACGATTCAGCAGTCCACGCTGAGCACCGCTCCGGCGCCCCACCTCGACATCGACTCAGTGAGCGTGTTGCCGCCACAGGGCCAGCCGGCCCGTACCGAGGGACACAGCGGACTGCCCTTCGCCGACCAGGTGAAGCACGAGACCCCATCGCAGCCAGGGGTGATTCCGCCCGCGCTCGGCAACGGCAGGGGAACGTCTCCGGGGCTGAGAGCAGGCCGGGCAGTCAGTGGTGCGGCCGGGCCAGTCACACCGGTCACCGGAACACCTAGGCAGGGCATCCCGGCCGCAGGCCAAAGCGGCCCGACAGGGACTGGAAGGGGACCGGTGGCAGGGCAACCATCCTTGCCGCCGAACCGCAGCGTTCCCCCGCACAGTTCCGGTCGGGCTCCGAACGGCCCGTCCAACGGCATCGTCGGTGGGCGCCCTGTCACGCCCCCGGCAGGAAGGCCCGCGGGCGCCCTCCCCCGAGGGCTGGTCGTCGGAGGCGAGCACCCGCCCACCCCCGGGCGTCGCGCCCGTGCCCCGCGCTGGGCAGCGAGGCGTGGTGGGGGCCAGCGCGGCCAACGGCACGCAAGCGCGAGAGGACGGAGCTCGCCGTAATGCCAACAGTTCACCTCAGCCTGCGTCGAGAGCAACGACCAACAGCGCAGGGAGCGGGCACCCACGGCGCACGGTCGAGGATGATGCGACCTGGCAGAAAAACGACCGCCGTGCCGTTCCGCCGGTCATCGACTGACGTGGTACGGGGATCCGGGGAACGGAGCAAGCTGAGTTGACGCGCACCAGAGGCACCCGATGCACGGGCCGCCACGCTGCGGCAGTGGCCGTCCTCGCCCTGCTGCTGATGGGTTCGGCAGCGCCGCCAGCCACCGCCGAGTCAACCCGTGAGCAGCAGTGGTTCTTGGAGGCGATGCACGCTGACGAGATGTGGAAGATCAGCACGGGTGAGGGCATCACTGTCGCTGTCGTGGACACTGGAGTCGACCCGGATAATCCGGACCTGAAGGGTCGCGTGCTGCCCGGCAAGGACCTGGCCGTGAAACAGCCGGGGGACGAGCACACCGACTACAACGGCCATGGCACCGGGATGGCCGGCCTGATCGCTGGGACTGGGGCGTACGGAGATGGAAAGGGCGCCTACGGCCTCGCTCCCGGCGCCGAGATCCTTCCTATCCGCATGCCGGACGTACATGACGACAGTCCATTCGCCGGCCCGAGCTACACAAGCAAAGCCATTCGCTTCGCGGTTGACTCGGGCGCTCAGGTCATCAACATCTCCGCAGGCTCGACGGCCCACTCCCCCGAAGAAACAGCGGCTGTGAAGTACGCCCTCGATCACGGATCGCTCGTTTTCGCTGCCGTGGGAAACAGCGGGGACGAGGGAAACCAGCCCGAATACCCAGGAGCCACGCCTGGTGTCGTAGGCGTCGCGGCGGTCGGAAAGGACCTGCGCCGCACCGCTTGGTCCCAATACGGGCCGCAGGTCGACGTGTCAGCCCCCGGCGAGGACATGGTCCACGCCTGCGGCGGCAAGACCGGCCTGTGCAAGACCAGC
>NZ_CBDQZH010000112.1:0-1708 GCF_965341775.1 Streptomyces sp. bgisy159
ACGGTCGCCCCGGGGGCGAGTTCGAAGCGCGTGACGCGTACCGCGCCGCCCAGGGCCCGGGTGGCGTGGTTGAAGAGGGCGAAGCGGTAGCCCATGAAGAACTGCCAGGCGTTCTTGAGGGTGAACCCCGGTCCGAGGCGCGTGTAGCGGGTGCCGTCGGTGCTGTACGAGAAGAGTGCCTGACGGCCGGCTCCAGGGCGGATGTCGGCCGTGGCGCGTAGCCAGATGCGACCGCCCGAGACCACGGTGCCGGCGGCTTCGGTGCCCGTGCTGGTGGTGTTCCAGTTGTTGTCCATGGTGATGCCGTTGACCATCACCACTCGCGTGGAGCCGTTGTCGCGCGCGACGCCGATCCAGGCGGAGGAGTCACGCAGGAGGGCGAGTCCGGCGCGGTCACCGTCCCGCATCCCGGAGTAGTCCAGGGTGACGGTGGCGGTGGAGGTGGGGCCCTGGATCCGGTGGGTGAGGGTGTTCCGGGCGGAGTAGAGGTCGCCGGTGACGGTGGCGGTCCGCAGGGTGAGTCCGTTGTCGACGGTGTATTTGGTGGTGTCGGGGTTGTGGTTCCACTCCCACTTCGGTTTGAGGGTGGTGCCGTCGAAGGTGTCGACGCCGGTGAGCGGTTCCACCTGGCGGGGTGGCGGGGGAAGGTCGGGGGCCGCGTAGGTGGTGCCCCAGGCGCCGTTGACGAGTTGCAGCCGGGGCCAGCCGTCCGAGGTCCAGGTGACGGGGGCCAGTACGGGGACGCGTCCACCGGGGTAGGCGTCGACGAAGGCCATGTAGTACCACTGGCCGTTCTGGGTCTGTACGAGTCCGCCCTGATGGGGGACGCCGCCGCCGGAGACGGGGCCGGGCAGGTCGAGCAGGAGCTGTCGCAGGGTGTAGGGGCCGAACGGGCCGGAGGTGGACCTGAGGATGTACTGGCCGTTGGCGGGCCGGGTGACGAAGATGTAGTAGTTCCCGTTGATCTTGTAGAAGCGGGAGCCTTCCAGGGTTCCGATGCTGGACGGCGTGCTGAAGACCTGCTGCGCGCGGACCTGGGTGCGCGCGTCCGCGGAGAGCTGGGCGACGCTGATCTGGGTGTTGCCGTACGCCACGTACAGGGTGTCGTCGCTGTCGACGAGGAGCCCGGCGTCGTAGTAGGCGGGGAGCGTGGTGTGCCGGGTCCAGGGTCCCTCGACGGTGGAGGCGGTGTAGACGTACGTCCGGGCGAAGTCGATCTGGCCCAGCCAGTAGAAGGTGTTGTTGCCGGGGCGGTGGGCGAGGGAGGACGCCCAGACGCCGCGGACGTAGCCGCGCCCGCCGTCGAGGTCGTACTTGCTGCCGAAGTCCAGGCGGGGCACGGAGTGGCCGGCGAACTCCCAGTTGACCAGGTCGTAGGAGCGCAGGATGGGAGCGCCGGGGGAATAGTGCATGGTGGAGGCGGAGTAGTAGTAGGTGTCGCCGACGCGGATGATGTCGATGTCCGCGAAGTCCTGCCAGATGACGGGGTTGGTGATCTGCGCGGCGGCGATCCCGACGGACCCCGCGGCCGTTTCGGTGGACGCGGTGGCCGCGCGGGCCGCCGTGGGGTGGATCCAGGGTGCCGCGGTCGCGGCGGCGAGGCCGGCCGCGGAGGCGAGCACTCCTCTGCGGTTCTGCTGATGGCTGAGCCAGGACATGGGCGGATCTCCTTCGGTCAGCGGGGCGGAACGCCGTCGGCCCAAAGGCC
>NZ_CBDQZH010000113.1:0-1689 GCF_965341775.1 Streptomyces sp. bgisy159
GGGGCCCTGCGTGTTTGCGGATTGGGTGGGATCGCCCGGTGATGGCCGGTCGTGCCGGGTGGGTCCGGATGCAGGTGCAGGCACGGTCTCGTTGATCATGTGAGTGTCGAGTTCACGCGACCACAACCGAAGACCGTGCCTGCTGTCTCATCTTCTCTCATGCCGTCGGGCCTGGAGCAACTGGCCCGTATCCCGTCGCCGCAGCCGTTGCCCGATTCGGTGTGCCTTGTTCGGTTTCTCGCGGGCCTGCCCGACCCGCGTGAGCGTCGTGGTCGGCGTTTCCCGCTGACGGCGCTCGTGGCGGCCGCGGCGGCAGGACTCGCCTCGCTGGGTGCTGCTGGCCCTCGGCTTCCCTGCCGACCCGTTCACCGGAGCGGTCACCGTGCCGCATCCCACCACGGTCATGCGGCTCCTCGGCCGTCTCGACGGCGACGCCTTCGACACCGCCGTCAGCGAATTCCTCCAGACCAGGACACAGAACTGTCAGGTAGGAACGACCCGATGGCGGGCGGTGGCCGTCGACGGGAAGCAGTTGCGCGGCTCACGCGCGGGCGGCGGAAAGGCGGTGTGGCTGCTGGCCGCGATGGACCACACCGGAACGGTGATCGCCCAACGCCAGATCGACTCCAAGAGGAACGAGACGCCCGCTTTCATCCCTCTCCTGGACGGCCTGGCCCTCAAGGACACGGTGGTCACCGCGGACGCCGCCCACACCCAGCACGCGAACGGCCGCTGGCTGCGCGACCACGGCGCCCACTACATCGCCGTCGTGAAGGGCAATCACCCCGGCCTGCTCGAGCAGTTGAGGAAACTGCCGTGGGCTGACATTCCGGTCGACCACAAGGACCGCACCACGGGCCGGGGCCGGCTCGAGGTCCGGCACCTCAAGACCGTCGCCTTCCGGCACCTCGACTACCCCGGCGCCCGCCAGGCCCTGCGCGTCATGCGCTGACGCAAGGACCTGACCAGCAAAAAGATCACCATCGAAGGGCTCTACTTCGTCACCAGCCTCCCGCCCGGCGCCGCCACGGGCGAACAGCTCGCCGGCTGGATCCGAGGGCACTGGAAGATTGAGAACCAGCTCCACCACGTCCGCGACACCACCTTCGCCGAGGACGTCTCCACCACCCGGACCGGCAGCCTGCCCAGCGTGGTGGCAAGCCTCCGCAACCTCGCCATCAGCGTCTTCCGCCAGGACGGCCGCACCAACATCGCCACCGCTACTCGTCACCACGCCCGCCACCCCAGCCGACCGCTGACCGCACTGGGATGGACGTGATCAACTAGGACTCAGGTGCTCAACCGGGCGGAACGACGACACGCGATGTCCCTGGGCTGATGGCGGGCATTCCGAGGGGCCGAGCGTCGCCTCGGGTGGACGCCGGGTCCCACTGCTCCGGGCTGGTTCCTCTTCTTGTAGGGACAGGCGAATCCGCTGGTCAGCCGGGGTTCGGCAGGAGTGCACGCCGTTCAAGGGCGGTGGATATCTCGCCGGTCCAGGGCCAGTGGCGGGCGAGGCGGAGGATGCGGCGTCGGCCGGTGGTGACGAGCTGTCCGGCCGCAGTGAACAGGCGGAACCGCAGTCGGCGGGGCTCCCAGAGACGGGCCTGGTCGGTCAGGGCGAGCATGGGCATCCAGGCCAGCAGGTCAAGCGCGATCTGGACGATCTCCAGCCAGACCTTGTTCTGC
>NZ_CBDQZH010000115.1:0-1563 GCF_965341775.1 Streptomyces sp. bgisy159
AAGGATCGGCCAGCCAAGCTTGTGCAGGATGCGGTCGGAGAACTCGCCGACAGGGAATTCGTCGCCGTCCAGTACGACCTTGTTCTGGCGCCCGTACTGGAGGCTGCGCCGGATTTCCGTTGGAGTGCCGTCCAGGGTCAGTTCGATGCTGACCTCTACGTATTCGTCGGCGACGGCCGCCTTCAGGGCCTCGGTCGGGCTGTCCCGGTTGCCGAGACAGTAGTCGATGGCCTTGAGCGTGGTGGTCTTCGAGCTGTTCCTGACGCCAGACAGAATGCTGAGGCCGGCGGTGTTGAATGCGTACGTATCCATCTCGCCCGACGTGTGCACCAGCGTGACCGACTCGACTCGTAGCCCTTTGCGGGAGGGTGTCGGGGGCGTCGTCATGGCCTGATCTCCTGGTTGTAGGCGAGGTCCGCCACTTCCTCGGGGAAGAGTTGGTAGACGAGGTTCTTGAGATCGGTCCCAGACCACTGCGCCAGGTTGTCCCTCATGGCGCGGCATCGAGTGACGATGGGGTGGAACTCGTCCATGTCCGCCAGCGCTGCGGCCGCTCGCTTTCCGGCCGAGGTCAATCGGACACGCTCTGGTCTATGGCTGGTGGTGATGGTGATGAGACCGCGGGCCATGAGGAAGGCCAGGAACTGGCGGTAGCGGGGATCCCAGGGACCGAACCGATACCGGATCATCGGGGCCTCTACTTCCTCGGGCATCGATGCGCGGAAGGCGGCCTGTCCGCTCAGGGTGTCGGCGAATTCCGTGTGTGCGCGCTCGAGGAAAGCCGGGTAGCGCAGGAAGAAGTCGAGCTTCGCAAGCTTGGTTCGGCCAGCGATATGAGGACCGGGGTCGCTGCCGCACTCGGCAACCAGGAGCAGTAGCCGGGAGGCGTGGAAGTCTGGCGAGTCGTCGGGGTCCCATGGCCGGTGGGGTGGCGGGATGGCGCTCGCGCCGATGTTATGAAGCATCGGCGTACCGGTTCTGGCAGCGAGCGGTGATGTCCGCAAGTACGGCGTGAGCTCGAGCGAGGGACACGGTGCCGCTACTCACCGCGGGGAGGCCTTCTACGCGGGTCAGGGTCTCGAAGTATGCCTCTGAGCCGGCGGGGATGCGTCCGGCGCGTCGTTCAGCCATGACGCGTGAGCAGATGGCGTGGACTTCGTCGGCGAAGGCGTCCATCGCCTCGCGGGCTGGACCGAGGCTTTCACGCCAGGCACGACGGTACTTCAGCGCGTTGTCGAGATGCCCTGCCGCCTCGTCTGCCGGAACTCCGGCGACCGCGAGCTTCTCAGTGAGTTTCGTGAGAGGCGCAGTGCTGCCGTCCGGCCTTCGCCCGGTGGCCCGTGTGATCGCGTCATGGAGCATGTCTTGGAAGTCACGGGTGCCCACCTGGCGTGGCACTGGGGCAAGCGCATCGCGTGCGATGCGAACTCCGAGCCAGATCAGGACGTCTTCGATGTCAGTAGTCAAGGGCGGCTGCCCCAAGATCTTCGTCACGATCGGTCCGAGCCGACGTAGAGCCCTGTCCTCAACCTGCTCAATCGTGCGGCCCTCAACAAGGACCTC
>NZ_CBDQZH010000116.1:0-1452 GCF_965341775.1 Streptomyces sp. bgisy159
CAGTGGGGGACAGTGATCGCAACTCCGGTACGTTGAATGCCGCCGCCACTGACTCCTGGTCAATGGGATTGGGTGGCAATTTCCGGGGTCGACGTCCACTCGTATTCCACCGTCTTTCCTTGTTTGTGTGCCGCTGCCTTTGGTGGGGTCGTCGGGAATTCTCATGTGGCGGCCATTTCGGTGAGCGGCGTTCCCGGTCGTCGAGCCTGGGCGGCCTCGACTGCAACTTTCAGGGATTCTGTGGCGCGGTGACCATCGATTCCTGAAAGAGGCGGGCGGGGGATGATTCCAGCTTCGCGGTGTTCTTGTCGCGGCTGTGTCCGGGTATCGCCGCACTCCGCCTCGACGGCTGCGGCGAAATGTGATGACAGCCCCTCCGGTGGGTGTGACTCACTCAGTCCGGCCAGTCGGCCCTATGTCTTTTTCGGTAGAAGGTGGCTGTATTCCGCGACCGTTCGGATGCTGAGCCGGGTATCAGTGTGGAATGTGACCTTGCTGGGCTTGGTGTTCCTTGGTCGGTTCGGCGTGTTTGGCGGTGTTGCCGATGTCGTGGCGCCTGGCCCGGTGCTTGTTCTTCGAGCCGGGAGGCCGTCCGGGGCCGGGGCGGGACGGTTTCGGCGCGTTTGCCGGGCGGGCTGCTGTCGCGCGGGCGTTGTGAGACCCGCGGCGGATCCGGGCGGGGGTGAGGCGGCGGGGTTCCGCGGGCTGTTCCCGGGGGTGCCGGGGGTCCTCTGCGAGGGGCCGGGCGAGGCGGAGCTGGGTGTGGGTGGTGGTGATCAGCGAGGTTCACAGGTCGGCCGTGTCGGGTTCCTGACTTTCGGGGCGGTCCGGCCCAGGGGCTGTTTCCTCGGCCGGAAGGTGTGCTCCGGGTCGAAGCGGCGGAGGAAGGACTGCCACCAGCGGTCCCTGTCCGCCGGTGGGTGGCGGTGGCCGAGCGCCATGGCCAGGCCGGTTTCGGCTCACGGTCGTCGGGCAGGCGCTCGACCTTCAGGTGTATCAACGTGCCGTGCAGGACGGGGATTTCTTTGGTGGCGTGGTTCAGCCGGGGGCCGCGGTGGGTGAGCCGGGGGTGCATCCGGTCCCGGGCGGTCGCGGTGGCCGTGCCGTAGCGGGTGGGGTCCGTGGCGGTCGTGACGTCGGGCTCGTGCCGGCTGTCGGGCTTCTTGAAGGTGAGGACGCCGCCATGCCGGCGAGGGCGCCCGCCCCGGGGACCCGACCGGGCGGGGCCCGGGGTTGCGGAGCATGACCCGGTCCGCGACGGTATCGGCAGCGGCGGGCCGGAGTCCGAATTCACGTGCGCGAAAGGCCGGGCCCTTTGCCTCTGGGGGAGTTGCACGATTTCTGATCCCTGCTGAGGAGGATTTCCTGTGTCTTCTCGAACGGAGTCCGAATCGACACGTGAAATCCCGGGTCGGCCGTTGGGTGGCGGATCGGCGAAGGGGGCGGCCGGCC
>NZ_CBDQZH010000117.1:0-1421 GCF_965341775.1 Streptomyces sp. bgisy159
AGTGGGCGGTTCGTGAGTCTTTGAGTGGGTCTGCTGTCGCCTGATGGTGTGGCGGCGGGGCGGAATCTGCCGGTCCGCGGTTGGTGATCTGGTGATGTGACCGGGTGAGTGAACGTAAGCCGTACCCGAGTGACTTATCGGACGAGCAGTGGTCGTTGATCGAGCCGGTGATCACCGCGTGGAAGAACCGACATCGCTCGGTCAGCGGCCACCAGGGCGCCTACGACATGCGGGAGATCGTCAACTCGATCCTCTACCAGGGGCGGACCGGCTGTCAGTGGGCCTATCTCCCGCACGACCTGCCGCAGAAGAGCGCGACCTACTACTATTTCGCCGCCTGGCGGGACGACGGGACCGACCAGGTCATCCATGAACTCCTGCGCTGCCAGGTCCGTGAGCGGGCCCGCCGATTAGAGGACCCGACCCTGGTGGTCCTGGACACCCAGAGTGTCCACGTGGCCGCCGGGGTCCCCGCCTCCACGAGCGGCCACGATCCGGCCAAGCGGGTGCCCGGCCGCAAGCGCGGACTGGCCGTGGACGTCCTCGGCCTGGTCATCGCGGTCACCGTCCTCGCCGCGAACACCCACGACAACGCCGCGGGCATCGTCCTGCTGGACCAGGTCGCCGAGCACGCCGGCGGCACCGTCCGCAAAGCCCTCGTCGACCAGGGCTTCAAGAACCAGGTCGTCGCGCACGGCGCCGGCCTGGGCATCGACGTCGAGATCGTCGAACGAAACCCGCAGGTCAAGGGGTTCGTTCCGCAGCCGAAGCGGTGGAGGGTCGAGCAGACCTACGGGATCCTGATACTGCACCGGCGCCTGGTCCGCGACTACGAGTACCGCCCCTCCTCCTCGGCTTCCCGCGTCTACTGGGCGATGACCCACGTCATGACCCGGCGCCTCACCGGCACGAACGCCCTCACCTGGCGCGAGCCGCAGGCGGCGGCAGCGTGAATATCCAGCCCCTGCTCGACGCCCTGGACCTCCAGGAAGACGCCGCCCGGGCCCTGGCCGACGACCTCCGCGCACAGATCGACGACCTGCAGACCCGGTTACGGGAGGCCGAGACGCACCTGGAGCACCTCGCGATCACCCGCAAGACCGTCACCGGCCTCGCTGACCGGCTCCCTGCCGTCGCGCCGGACCTGCCCGAGCACCCGGACTACCCCCGCATCCTCGCCGCCTTCAACCACGCGACCGGACCGCTACGAGCCAAGGACGTCTGCGAAGCCCTCGGCCACGAACTGCTGCCGAAGAACGTGGAAGGCACCCGTGCCAAGCTGAAGCGCCTGGTCAAACTCGGCATCCTCACCGAGGCCGACACCGGCAACTTCGCCAGGAAGCAATAGCCGACCGACCCTCCACCAGCGACCTTGCCCCAACCTCAGCCAGAAACGGACATCACCTTACGAACCGCCCACT
>NZ_CBDQZH010000118.1:0-1393 GCF_965341775.1 Streptomyces sp. bgisy159
GACCGGCGAGTCGACCCGGGGCAGGTCCGAACCGGCAGGCGGAGTACCCGTGCCGGGCCGGCCCGCCGCGTCGCCCGGGGCGTCGGGGGCCTTCTGCAGGACATTGCCCCGCTCGTCGAGGAGGTTGCCGGCCGGGTCGTAGTACCGCGCCGGCGCGCCCTCGTCCGTGGGCAGCTTGACCGAGCCCTCCGGCACCGCCGGCACATCGTCGGGCAGCTTGATGTTCCCGTCGGGCAGTTTCGTCGCGCCCTCCGGGATCGCCGTGCCCTCGGGCAGGTGCACCGTGCCGTCCGGGAGCTTGAACGCACCCTCCGGGAGGGTGATCGCGTTGTCCGGCAGCTTCGGGATCTCGATGTTGCCGACGCCCTTGAGCGCGGCGCTGATGTCGCCGATCTTCGACAGACCCGCGCCCGCGCCCTTGGCGACATACGTCATCGGGTCGATGACCTTGCCCGCCTTGCCCGCAGCCGAGAGCACCTTCGCGACCGCGCCCGCCTTGCCCGCACCCGAGACCCCGGCACCGGCGCCACCCGTGAACACGGTCGTCAGCACGTTGAAGGTGACGGCGCCGGCCGCGCGGCCGGGGTTCTTGCCCCACTCGTCCCACGCCACCAGCGCCTTGCCGGTCTCCTTCATCGCCGTACGCGAGTCACGGATCCAGGACGGCAGCTTGTCATCCGGCAGCAGCCAGAACGCCGTCCCCACACCCGGGATGGCGCTGATCGCCAGACCGGTCGCGAGCTGCGCCAGGCCCTTCCACGCCTGGCCCATCGCCTCCCAGCCACCGAAGCCCACCAGCGTGCCCAGGCCCTTGATCGTGCCCCAGATCCCGTCCACGATCAGGCCGTCCCACACGAACGACTTGATCCAGTGACCCGCCTCGTACCAGTGGTGCCGCTCCTCCACCGGGTCACCCCAGGGAAGCTTGGCGTTCTTCATGTCCTCGGCGTTGAAACCGTACTGGTCCTTGCGCTCCGACCCGTCCCCCGCCACCATCTGGGTCCCGCCCCAGATCCCGGTGATCTTGTTGTGACAGGTCCGCTCCGCCGCCCAGAACGCCGCCACCGTCGCGGTGATGTCGTCCCGGAGCTGGTTGTGCTCCTCGACCTTGTCCTCGTCGTAGTCCCACTCGTCATCGTCCTTCACCGACGCGACGAACGTCTGGGCCTTCAGCTTCAGGTCCTTCAGCTTCTGCACCAAAGGACGGATCTCGGTGGCGTAGGAGGAGAGGGCCGAGGAGACGGTCTCCAGATCCGTCGCGAAATCGTTCGCACGCTCCTGCACCGGCTTCGTCGTCGCGAACAGCTGCTCGGCCTCCGGCGCGTGGTAGAACGCCGACAGCCCCTGGAACTTGGAGTGGACGTCACCGCCCGTGGTGCGGACGTTGCCCGCG
>NZ_CBDQZH010000119.1:0-1274 GCF_965341775.1 Streptomyces sp. bgisy159
CTCGCGGTTGCGCGCGACCCGCACGACGTCCTCGCGGAACTCCTTCGGATACGGCTTGGGCACTGCAACATCCTTCCAGGCCGCCTCTCAGCAAGCCAGGTCAGGTGTCACCTGTTCGTGCAGCAGTCCCGCATTCCCGCCCTATCGCGGCCGCGCTCCTGCCACACTGAACGCCCCTTGCTACTACTCCACTTCACTCGAGGGCACACGATGACCGACGGACCACAGAAGCCAGCAGACGACGCCGAGACCAGGCCGCCGCTGCGCCGGCGTATCACCGCCCGCTGGGACCGCTTCGGCCCCGTAGGCCGGGCGGCCGTGGCCGTCGGCGCGATGGCGGCGCTCGCCGGAGGGATCGCCGTCCTGGCCCGCGCCCGCTCGAGCGCGCCCGACACCGATGTCGACGACTTCGAGGCGTGGGCCGACGAACTGGCGCTGGAACCCGGCGAGTACGTCTTCGACTGCCTCGAATGCGACGGTGAAGGATCCATCCAGGTCGGCCAGGAAGACGACGAAGCACCCGACGGCTACTCCCTCGTGTGGGACACCTGCGAGGACTGCCACGGCGAAGGCACCATGAGCTACGACGAGAACGAGGCCGCCGAAGCGATCGACTGCGGACGTACCCCGCTCAAGCGGCCGTAGGTTACGTAAGGGCCGCGAGAGCGCCTACACGCTGCCTCTCACCGCACCAGGTAGGTTCCGGCCATGGCTTCGTACGAAGATCACGTGCTGCTGGAGGCCATGCGTTTCCGCCGCGCCATCGAGGACGCCAAGCAGGCCGGCGACCTCGACGCACCACACCCAGGGTTCCGGGACTTCCCTCAGGGGAGCTGCGGCGCGGCCACGGTCATGCTGTGCACCTACCTCGCCGAGCGGGGTCTGGACGGCTGGTTGTATGCCTGCGGCAAAAGGGAGAACCCGCACGAGACCCACGCCTGGGCAGAGCGGGAGGGCCTTGTCGTCGACATCACCGCCGACCAGTTCCCCGAGCACGGGACCGTGTACGTCGGCCCCCCCCGACGCCGTGGTTCGACACGTGGGAACCCTCATACGGTCCGCCCAAGGTCGACCGGGTTGCCCCCGACGACGACATGGAAGGGCCCGCGTACCGAGCGATCCTCCGGCACCTGCTCTAGTGATTTATTCGCCCCACCCCTCGCTGTCACTCATTCAGCTCAACGAGGCGGCCAGAGCGGAGAAACGAGGGCTATGAGCTCGTAACACGATCTTGTTGATCGGCCCTGGTCGGCCGTGACCGGTGTGACGATTCG
>NZ_CBDQZH010000120.1:0-1212 GCF_965341775.1 Streptomyces sp. bgisy159
TCAGACGCCATCCGCTTACCGTTCGGCAGGCTTGATCAGTCGAACAGGGTTCCTGTTCGGGTGATCTCTCGGTGGTCGGGGCATAGCGGCAGGGCCTCTTGGTAGCTCGGGGTTGCGATCCCAACCGAGTAGTACCAGGAGGCCCTGTTGTCGCAGTCTGTCGCGCTTGCGGCCGTGGAGTCCAACGCGCCGTCTCCTGCGTGTGACTGTCTCGCGCACAGGTTCGGCAACGCGGCGGACGGACCGGACCGCGTGCGGTGTTACGGCTCCGACCTGACGGAGGCAGAGTGGCAGGTCCTCCGGCCGTTGCTGCCGGTTCCCGCGTGGCTTCAGGGGCGGGGCGGACGACCGGAGGGCTATTGCCACCGCGTCATGCTGGACGCCGTCCGCTATGTCGTCGACAACGGCGTCAAGTGGGTCAACCTGCCCTGTGACTTCCCGCCGTACCGGCGGGTGCACGCGTTCGCCCGCCGCTGGCAGGTGACGGGCTTGCTCGCCGAGCTCCACGACCGGCTGCGCGACAAAGTACGCCAGAAGGATGGCCGTGATGTGGACCCGACGGCCGCCGTCGTGGACTCACAGTCAGTGCGGGCAGCGGCGAACATCCCGCGCTTCACGTCCGGCTGGGACGGCGGCAAGAGGGTGGGCGGGCGCAAGCGACACCTGGTGGTGGACTGTCTCGGCCTGGTCCTGGCCGTCGCGGTGACCGCGGCGAACGTGCAGGACCGGGACGCCGCGGTGCCTCTGCTGGAGCGGCTGCGCAGGCTGTACTTCTCCGTCCGGCTCGTCTGGGCGGACGGCGGCTATGCGGGGCGCCTGGTCGACTGGGCGGCTGAGAACCTCCACCTCACGCTCGAGATCGTCAAACGCTCGGACGACACCACGGGGTTCGTGGTGCTGCCGCGGAGGTGGGTGGTGGAAAGAACGCTGAGCTGGCTGATGCGCTCGCGTCGCCTGGTGCGTGACTACGAGACGCTGCCCGCCATGCACGAGGCCATGGTGCTGTGGTCCATGACCATGCTCATGAGCAGCCGCCTGGCCGGGCGCCGCCCCGGCGCCTTCAGCCGGCCGTCGTCCCGAGCGGAGTGAACACCCCTGGCCGTGTCTGAAGTGCCCACCCTCGTTCCACCAGGCGTTTCGCCTTCGACCGCAGCCCCTCGACCTTCGCCGGGACCGCCTGAAGGCCCAGCGCAGCGGCCAGCTGCTGGCACC
>NZ_CBDQZH010000121.1:0-1189 GCF_965341775.1 Streptomyces sp. bgisy159
CACCAGCGCGTAGTCGCGTGCCGGCCCACGCCCAGCCCCGTACCTCCGATCGAAGGAACGAGCGTCTTTTCATGCCAAGAAGCAGCCTGAGCGCCCCGACCACGCGTGCACGTGCCGCGTGGACGGTCTGCGCCGCCGCCGCTCTCACCGCGGTCGCGACCGCCGGTCCGGCCGACGCCCTCACCGGCACCGACGCCTCCGCCCAGCTGACCTTCGTAGCGAAGATCACCGTTGGGGAGGAGACCGCCTGCAGCGGTGCCCTGGTCGCCCCGCAGTGGGTCCTGACCGCGGCCTCCTGCTTCTCCTCCCAGGCCATGCCGGGGCCCGGCAGGCCCGCGGTCCCCACCACCGTCACCGTCGGCCGCACCGATCTGACGCAGACCGGCGGCAGCGTCCAGCAGGCCGTCGACCTCGTGCCGCACCCGGACCGCGACGTCGTCCTGGTCCGCCTCGCCCAGCCCGTCCCCGGCGCGATCACGCCCGTACGGCTGGCCACCAGCCCCGCCGCGGCGGGTGAGCAGCTGACGAAGGCCGGGTTCGGCCGGACCAGGACGGAGTGGGCACCGAACAAGCTGCACTCCGCCACCTTCACCGTGGCCTCCACGGCGGGCGCCGACGTGAACCTGGACGGCTCGGACACGGCCACCGTCTGCAAGGGCGACGCCGGCGGCCCCGCGCTGCGCACCGCCGGTGGAGCGCCCGAGCTGGTCGCGGTCAACTCGCGCTCCTGGCAGGGCGGCTGCCTCGGCACCGACGCGGCGGAGACCCGCACCGGCGCGGTCGACACCCGCGTCGACGACCTCGGTCCGTGGATCTCCCTGGCGACGGGCGCGCGCTGGGGCCAGACCGGCGAGAACGCCGCCGACTCCCAGGAACTCTCGGGCGACTTCGACGGCGACGGCAAGGACGACACCGCCGTGCTGCACAAGTACGCCGCCGTGAACGGCGTCAACCACACCGCCCTGTGGAAGCTCACCAGCACCGGCTCGGGGACGTACAACCCGGTGCGGGCGTGGGACAACCTCGCGGCCGGACTCGGCTCGTGGAGCTGGGACAACTCCAAGGCATTCACCGGTGACTTCAACGGCGACGGCAAGAGCGACGTGGGCGTCCTCTACAACTACGGCCAGGTCAACGGCGTCAACACCACCGGCCTGTGGACCTTCACCAGCAACGGCACCGGCTTCGA
>NZ_CBDQZH010000122.1:0-1009 GCF_965341775.1 Streptomyces sp. bgisy159
TCTGCTCGGCGATCTTGAGGGCCTCCTCGATGAGGGTCTCCACGATCTTCGACTCCGGGACGGTCTTGATGACCTCGCCCTTGACGAAGATCTGGCCCTTGCCGTTGCCGGAGGCGACCCCGAGATCGGCCTCGCGGGCCTCGCCGGGGCCGTTGACCACGCAGCCCATGACGGCGACGCGCAGGGGAACCTCCATCCCCTCCAGACCGGCCGTGACCTCCTCGGCGAGCTTGTAGACGTCGACCTGGGCCCGGCCGCAGGACGGGCAGGAGACGATCTCCAGACGGCGCGGACGCAGACCCAGCGACTCCAGGATCTGACTGCCGACCTTGATCTCCTCCACCGGCGGCGCGGACAGCGACACCCGGATGGTGTCACCGATGCCCTGGGACAACAGCGCACCGAACGCCACCGCCGACTTGATCGTCCCCTGGAACGCCGGCCCCGCCTCCGTCACCCCCAGATGCAGCGGATAGTCACACTGCGCCGCCAGCTGCTTGTACGCCTCGATCATCACGACCGGATCGTTGTGCTTCACCGAGATCTTGATGTCCCGGAAATCGTGCTCCTCGAACAGCGACGCCTCCCACAGCGCCGACTCCACCAGCGCCTCCGGAGTCGCCTTGCCGTACTTCTGCAGCAGACGCCGGTCCAGCGAACCCGCGTTCACCCCGATCCGGATCGGCGTGCCGTGCTCCTTGGCCGCCTTCGCGATCTCCCTGACCTTGTCGTCGAACTGCTTGATGTTGCCCGGATTGACCCGGACCGCCGCACACCCCGCCTCGATCGCCGCGAACACGTACTTCGGCTGGAAGTGGATGTCCGCGATCACCGGGATCTGCGACTTGCGCGCGATCACCGCCAGCGCGTCCGCGTCGTCCTGCGTCGGACACGCCACCCGCACGATCTGACACCCCGACGCCGTCAGCTCCGCGATCTGCTGCAGCGTCGCACCGATGTCCGACGTACGCGTCGTCGTCATCGACTGCACCGAGACCGGGGCGTCACC
>NZ_CBDQZH010000123.1:0-1009 GCF_965341775.1 Streptomyces sp. bgisy159
TGGTGTCGGGACGGAGTGAGGGTGCGGTGCGGGCGGCGCTGGAGCGCGTCGCGGACTTCGTCGAACGGCATCCGGACGTCCCCGTGGGCGCGGTGGCACGGATGCTCGCCGGATCACGAACGGTGTTCGAGCACCGCGCCGCCCTCACCACCACCGGCACCGACCGCGACACACTCGTGGAACGCCTCCGGACAACGGACCAGGCACTGCGCGGCGCGGGCCGCCCGGCGGACGACCCGGTATGGGTCTTCCCCGGCCAGGGCGCCCAATGGCCCGGCATGGCCGTGAAACTACTGGACGAAAACGGGGCGTTCGCCGAGCAGTTGGCCCAGTGCGCGCGGGCCCTCGAGCCGTTCGTGGACTGGGACCTGCTGGCCGTGCTCCGGGGCGAACCCGGCCAGCCCGACTTCGACCGGGTCGACGTGGTGCAGCCCGCCCTGTGGGCGGTCATGGTGTCCCTGGCCGCGCAATGGCGCGCCGTCGGCGTACACCCCGCCGCGGTCATCGGACACTCCCAGGGCGAGATCGCCGCCGCCACCGCGGCCGGCGCACTCTCCCTGTCCGACGGCGCACGCGTCGTCGCCCTGCGCTCCCGCCTCATCGCCCAGCACGCCGGCGACGGAGGCATGACCTCACTCGCCCTCCCCCGGACCCAGGCAGAGGAAGCGGCCGCACGGTTCGGACTCGAAGTCGCCGCCGTCAACAGCCCCGACAACACCGTCCTCGCCGGCCCCGTCGAGGCGCTGGACCGGCTCACCGCATGGTGCGACGAACACGACATACGATGCCGCCGCGTCCCCGTCGACTACGCCTCCCACTCCTCCTTCGTCGACGTCATGCGCGAACAACTCCTCGACGCACTCGCCCCCATAGCACCACGCGACACCGACACACCCCTCTACTCCTCCCTCACAGCAAACCTGATCCACGGCAGCGACCTCGACGCCGACTACTGGTACCGCAACCTCCGCCACACCGTCGCCTTCGAAGCAGCCACACGCGCCGCCGC
>NZ_CBDQZH010000124.1:0-968 GCF_965341775.1 Streptomyces sp. bgisy159
GCCGGCGTCACGCTGGAACAGATCGCCGCCGACTTCGGCGTCCACCCGATCGCTCTGTCGAAGTGGCTGCGCCGCGCCGACACCGACGAGGGCGCCAGGCCCGCCACGGCATCGGGTGAGTCGGCCGAGCTGCGTGAGGCCCGCAAGCGCATCCGGCTGCTGGAGCAGGAGAACGAGGTCCTCAGGAGGGCTGCGGCGTATCTGTCGCAGGCGAACCTGCCGGCAAAATGATGTACCCGCTCGTCCGCGAGCTGGCCGCCGCCGATGCCCCTCACAGGGTGCCGGTGGCGGTGACGTGCCGGGTGCTCGGGCTGGCCCGCCAGCCCTACTACCGGTGGCTGGACAGGCCGGTCACCGACGCCGAGATGGCCGAGGCATACCGGGCCAACGCGCTGTTCGACGCGCACCGCGACGATCCCGAGTTCGGCCACCGCTTCCTCCTCGACGAGGCCCGGGCGGCCGGTGAGGCGATGGCCGAGCGGACCGCCTGGCGGATCTGCCGGGACAACGGCTGGTGGAGCGCCTTCGGCAAGCGACGGGGCCGCGGGAAGAATGCCAAGGCCGGGCCGCCTGTCCACGATGACCGGGTGCGGCGGGACTTCACCACAGCCGGGCCGAACCGGCTGTGGCTCACGGACATCACCGAGCACGCGACCGGCGAGGGCAAGCTGTATCTTTGCGCGGTCAAGGACCTGTACTCCGGCCGCATCGTGGGCTATTCCATCGACGCGCGGATGAAGTCCAGCCTCGCGGTGAGAGCCCTTGAATCCGCCGTCGCCCGTCGCGGCCAGGTCGCCGGATGCATTGTTCATTCCGATCGCGGATCGCAGTTCCGCTCACGGAAGTTCGTGTCCGTTCTCGCACGTCACGGCCTGGTCGGCTCCATGGGCCGGGTCGGTGCGGCCGGCGACAATGCGGCCATGGAGAGTTTCTTCGCGCTACTGCAGAAGAACGTCCTCGATCGCCGT
>NZ_CBDQZH010000125.1:0-897 GCF_965341775.1 Streptomyces sp. bgisy159
GAGCCCTTTCCAACCTCATCGTGCAGTCGGGTAGTTGGGCTGACAACATGGTGAAGCCCCTGGTAGATGGGCTTTCGATCAAGAGAACCGTCTCCACCAGAGGCTTCACGTGCTTGTCTACCCGTCGGGCGTTGACGTGTCCAGCTCTGCCCTCCGCTTCCTCACGCAGCAGTTGCGGCGGCATCGCCGTGCGATCGGCTCCCGCTGGCGGCGCCTGAGTGCCGGCCGCCAGGCCCTGCTCACACTCGCCCACCTGCGGGTGGGGCACACCTATGCGCAGTTGGCGGCCGGGTTCTGAGTGGGCACCACGACGGCCTACCGCTACGTCACCGAGGCCGTCGAACTCCTGGCCGCTCTCGCCCTGGGCCGGCCTGACCGACGCGGTGCGGACCGCGTCGTCGAAGGCGTACCTGATCCTGGACGGCACCCTCCTGCCCATCGACCGCATCGCCGCGGACCGCCCGTTCTTCTCCGGCAAGCGCAAGAGGCACGGGATGAACGTGCAGGTCCTCGCCGACCCCTTCGGTCGGTTGCTGTGGGCCTCACCGGCCCTGCCCGGCGCCGTCCACGACATCCGCGCGGCCCGTGAACACGGCATCCTCGACGCTCTCGCCGACGCCGCTATCCCGTGCTGGGCGGACAAGGCATACCGGGGCGCCGGCGGCACGGTCCGCACCCCGTACTGGGGCCGGTGGGAGACCCTCTCCACCAGCCAGAAGGCGGTGAACCGGTCCCACGCGAAGATCCGCGCCCTCGGCGAACAGGCCGTCGCCACCCTCAAGTCCTGGCGGCTGCTGCGCAAGCTGCGGTGCTCGACCACCCGGATCACCAAACTCGTCCAGGCCGTCCTCGCCCTTCATCTGACCAGCTCAGAGTGAGGATGGAAAACGCTCACTG
>NZ_CBDQZH010000126.1:0-852 GCF_965341775.1 Streptomyces sp. bgisy159
AGAAGACATCTCATTTGGCGTGTTCGATAGTCTGCGGTCGTGGACATCGTGGAGCGCCTGGTGCCGGATGAGTTGTGGGAGTTGTTCGCGCGGGTGGTGCCGCCAGCCCCGACACGGCCTCAAGGTGGTGGCCGACGGCGGTACGGGGATCGCGAGGTGCTGGCCGCGATTGTGTTCGTGGCCACGTCAGGGTGCACATGGAAGCAGTTACCGCCATCCTTCGGCCCGTCGGGGCCGACCGCGCACCGCCGGTTCAGTGAATGGAGCAGGGCCCGGGTCTGGGCCAAACTGCACCGCCTGGTGCTGGATGAACTCGGCGCTCGCGGAGACCTGGACTGGTCGAGGTGTGCGATCGACTCGGTGAACATGCGGGCCCTGAAAGGGGGGACCTGACAGGTCCGAATCCTGTCGATCGGGGCAAGAAGGGCTCGAAGATCCACCTGATCACCGAGCGGACTGGTCTGCCCCTCTCCGTCGGTATATCGGGCGCCAACCTCCACGACAGCCAGGCCCTGCAGCCCCTGGTCCGCGGGATCCCGCCGATCCGCTCCCGCCGCGGCCCACGCCGACGCAAGCCCGCCAAGCTGCACGCCGACAAGGGCTACGACTACGACCACCTGCGTCGATGGCTGCGCAAGCGCGGTATCACGCACCGCATCGCACGCAAGGGCATTGAATCCTCCACACGTCTGGGCCGCCACCGCTGGACGATCGAGCGCACCATGGCCTGGCTCGCCGGCTGCCGTCGGCTCCACCGCCGCTATGAACGCAAAGCCGAACACTTCCTGGCCTTCACCGCCATCGCCTGCACCCTCATTTGCTACCGCCGACTCACCAAATGAGACGTCGTCT
>NZ_CBDQZH010000127.1:0-837 GCF_965341775.1 Streptomyces sp. bgisy159
CTCGACCACGCAGCGGGCAAGCGCAGGCGACCGGTCTGGGTCAGGGGTGCATTACGGTGGGGCACGAGGGCCTTTCGGTCGGTGTAGACGTCGCAATCCACACCGAACCCGGAAGGCCCTCACCTGTTCAAGACCCCTCAGCCGAGACCTGACTCACCCGTCCACAACCTCCCCCGACAGAACAGCTAGCCGACCAGACACGGCGCTTCCAACGGTGAGCGGGCCACGAGGAGACGCCGGGTCGCGTACAGCAGCATATGCCCGTTTCGACCCGGACGTTGCCGGAACACCGAACGCCGACCCATGCCCGGCTACTCACCCAAGTCGACTCTGGGCCAGCGAGGCCTTGGCAAGTCACGGCCGCGTCGGCGGCAGCACCGGCATCGGGGTCCATCGTTCGAGAACGAGCGGGAGTCGTTCACCCTCGTGGTGGCGGAGATCGGCCCAGGGAAGCACTGCTCCTCGCCGTAGACGAACCGATGGCCGGGGAATCCGGTGACGCCTTACGACGCGGCTCTCTGCCCCTGCGCGCCGGGGCAGCATCGGTCTGCGTTCTCACCTGGCGCAATGCTCCAGAACCTCTGCCGGGCCTCGACCAGAGAAACCGCCATGCGGCTGCTCCTCGCCACATGCGCCTGCACATACGCGAAGACCCCGGCCTCAGCGTTTCCGCTGGTTAAGGGATCTCGGACACACGTACACAGTGTGCCCCCGGCAGGATTCGAACCTGCGCACACGGCTCCGGAGGCCGGTTCAGGCCGGGGTATACGCGCAGGTCACGCGCTGCTGGCCGGTCCAATGTGGCAGGTCTAATTAAGGCGTTGCCAGAGCCTCCTT
>NZ_CBDQZH010000128.1:0-818 GCF_965341775.1 Streptomyces sp. bgisy159
CGCTCCGATCATTACCTGAAGATGGGCGACGTGGACGGCCTTCCCGGCCCCACCGACGCCTGGATCACCCTCGCCGGCCTCGCCCGCGAGACCAAGCGCATCCGCCTCGGCACCCTGATGACGGCGGCCACGTTCCGGCTCCCTGGTGTACTCGCCGTCCAGGTCGCCCAGGTCGACCAGATGTCCGGCGGCCGGGTCGAACTCGGCCTGGGCGCAGGCTGGTTCGAGGAGGAACACACCGCGTACGGAATCCCGTTCCCGAAGGAGAAGTTCGGCCGGCTGGAGGAGCAGCTGGAGATCGTCACCGGACTGTGGGGCACTCCCGCCGGCGAGACCTACGACTTCCACGGCACCTACTACGACCTCACCGACTCGCCCGCGCTGCCCAAGCCCGCCCAGGCGAAGATCCCGGTGCTGATCGGCGGCCTCGGTGCCCGGCGCACCCCGCGGCTCGCCGGACGGTACGCCGACGAGTTCAACGTGCCGTTCGCCTCCGTCGAGGACAGCGAGCGGATGTTCGCCCGGGTCCGGGCCGCCGCCGAGGAGGCCGGCCGCCGGGGCGACGACCTGATCTGCTCCAACGCCCTCGTGGTCTGCGTCGGCAAGGACGACCGGGAGGTGGCCCGCCGCGCCGCCGCCATCGGCCGCGAGGCCGACGAGCTGAAGGCCAACGGCCTGGCCGGCACACCGGCCGAGGTCGTCGACAAGATCGGCCGCTATGCCGCGACCGGCTCGCGCCGCATCTACCTCCAGCTCCTCGACCTCTCCGACCTGGACCACCTGGAGCTCATCGCGTCCCAGGTGCAGGCGCAGTTGTC
>NZ_CBDQZH010000129.1:0-798 GCF_965341775.1 Streptomyces sp. bgisy159
AAGAGGTCACCTTCCGTACCAAGCCCGCCCTGGCCCGCGCGATGCTGGAGCGGGCCCTCGCCGCGAAGCTGCCCTTTCGCTGGGTGACCGGCGACGAGGTCTACGGCCAGGACCCCCTCCTGCGCGGCTGGCTGGCCGAGCAGCGCCTGAGCTACGTGCTCGCGATCGCCTACAAGCATCGATGCGGGCCGCGCGGGCAGAACGCCCGTACCATCTCGGCGATCCTGCCGGAACATGCCTGGGAAATCCGCTCTGCCGGTGACGGCGCCCACGGCCTGCGTGAATACGCCTGGGCTCTGGTCCCGCTGCCCGGCGAGCGCGACGACGGTTTCGAAGACGCCCTGCTGATCCGCCGCAGCCTCGCCGACGGCGAGCACGCCTACTACCTCACCCACGCCCCGACAGGCACCGCGCTGGCGGAGATCGTGCGGGCCGCCGGCGCCCGCTGGGCAATCGAGGAGTGCTTCCAGGCCGCAAAGAACGAGGCCGGCCTCGACCACTACCAGGTACGCCAATACCCGGCCTGGTACCGGCACATCACCCTCGCCATGGCGGCTGCCGCACACCTGACTGCAGTCCGGGCCACGGCTCATGAAAAGGGGGACACGGCCGCGACCTGATCCGACTGAGCGTGAACGAGATCAGCCGCCTGCTGAGCAGATTCACCCACGCCATCCGGCACGAAGCCGGTCACATCCTGCACTGGTCACGCTGGCGCCGCCGCCATCAATACCGCGCCCGCCTCAGCCATTACCGCCGCCGAGGCCACCGCCCCCCGTAACTGCGGCTGCAGTACTA
>NZ_CBDQZH010000130.1:0-788 GCF_965341775.1 Streptomyces sp. bgisy159
AGACGAGTACCCGCTGCCGGACCTCACGGAGGCAGCTCCACCGTCGGCACCTCCGAGACCAGACGACACCGGCACACCGACGCCCTCTAAGGACACTGACCCGGGAGTGGCGATCACCGCAACAGACGACGACACCCCCTGGCTGCAGATCGGCATCGGAGCCGCTGTCGCAGCGATCGCCATCACAGCATTCGTCATACTTCGAAAGCGCCGCAGACTGAGTCCGCCCCCGCTCTCGCCGTCGACTTTCCCGTCGCACCAATCCACCCACATTGCAAACGGCTTCGGCCCGCCTCCGCCGATGCCACACCGACCTCCGCCGTCCGATCGAGGACGGGGCCCCATCTGAGTACGCGCTCAGCCCGCCGGACCACAGAGGAATTCCGGCGCACCCACCGCAACCGTACGGCCAGACCACTGTCGCCATTACGGCGACCTGGTGCAACGCGGTATTGACACACTGACGTGGGACATCGGCAATTCCATGAAGGCTGACGCAGACAACTATGCCAATGCCCACATCGCCGAGACGTACCTCGACGGTAACAGGCGACTCGCCTACGTGATAGACGGCTGGGCAGAGGGCCGCCCGGACATCGACACGAGTACAGCCACCGGAAAGAAGACGCTTGAAGGTCTCATCACCAACATACGGCGGGGGCACACCAACGGCTCCACACTTGCCGGAAAATACATGGTGGACACCACCAGCTGATCCGGGCAGCAACATCGTCCTCATCTGAGCCAAGGAGAAACAGTGCCGAAGTGGTTTCCCCGTCGGCCGCTAC
>NZ_CBDQZH010000131.1:0-777 GCF_965341775.1 Streptomyces sp. bgisy159
AACTGTCCGATGCCGAGTGGGAGTTCGTCCGGCCACTGCTGCCTGTGCCCTTGCGGGGCCGGAGGCGGTTGGACGACCGAAGGGTCCTCAACGGGATCGTGTGGAAGTTCCGCACCGGCACCGCCTGGCGGGATGTACCCGAGCGGTACGGGCCGTGGCAGACGCTGCACACCCGCTTCCGCCGGTGGGCCCTGGACGGGACCTTCGAGCGGATGCTGCGGGCCGCGCAGGCAAAGGCGGACGCGGCCGGGGACATCGACTGGCTGGTGTCGGTCGACTCCACCGTCGTGCGAGCCCACCAGCACGCCGCCGGGGCCCGAAAAGGGGGCTCTGCCCACCGGCACTCGGACGCTCCCGGGGCGGCCTGACCAGCAAAATCCACCTTGCCTGCGACGCCTTCGGCCGCCCGCTCGCCTTCGTGGTCACGGGCGGGAACACCAACGACTGCACGCAGTTCACCGCCGTGATGGACGCGATACGAGTGCCCCGCATCGGCCCAGGACGGCCCCGCATCAGGCCCGCCCACGTCCTGGGCGACAAGGGCTACAGCTCCAAAGCCATCCGCACCTGGCTGCGACGGCGCGGTATCAGCCACACCATCCCCGAGCGGTCCGACCAGGTCCGCAACCGGCTCCGGCGCGGCAGCCGGGGCGGACGCCCGCCAGCCTTCGACAAGCAGCTCTACAAGCGCCGCAACGTGGTGGAGCGGTGTTTCAACCGCCTCAAGCAGTGGCGCGGCATCGCAACCCGCTACGACAAGACCGCCGAGTCCTACCA
>NZ_CBDQZH010000132.1:0-776 GCF_965341775.1 Streptomyces sp. bgisy159
AACCGTCGGGTGAACCGGTTGGCGCATTGGTTGGTGGAGCGGGGTGCGGGGCCGGAGGTGTTGGTGGCGGTGCGGGTGCCGCGGTCGGTGGATCTGCTGGTGGCGGTGTATGCGGTGGTGAAGTCTGGGGCCGCGTATGTGCCGTTGGATGTGGATCTGCCGGAGGAGCGGGTGCGGCATGTGCTGGAGGGTGCGCGGCCGTTGCTGGTGCTGGAGGGGGAGTTGCCGGATGTGTCGGGGTATCCGGAGTCGGATCCGGTGCGGGGGCTGGGGCCTGATCACGCGGCGTATGTGATCTTCACGTCGGGTTCGACGGGTGGTCCGAAGGGGGTGCCGGTGGCGCATCGGTCGATCATGAACCGGATCCGGTGGGGTCTGGATCATTTCGGTGTCGGTGTCGAGGACCGGGTGCTGTTGAGTACGTCGGCGAGTTTCGATGTGTCGGTGCCGGAGATCTTCGCGCCGTTGCAGGTGGGTGCGGCGGTGGTGGTGGCGCGTGAGGGCGGGCGTCGGGATCCGGCCTATCTGGCGGAGTTGATCCAGCGGGAGGGGGTGACGGGTGCGGACTTCGTGCCGTCGTTGCTGGCGGCGTTCGTGGCGGAGCCGCTGGCGAAGCAGTGCACGAGTCTGCGGTGGGTGGAGGTGGCGGGGGAGGCGTTCCCGGCGGATCTGGCCAACCGGTTCAGCGAACTGCTGCCCGGGTGCTCCGTCCACAATCTGTACGGGCCGACGGAGGCGTCGGTGGAGGTCACCGGGTGGCAGCATGTGCCGGGTTC
>NZ_CBDQZH010000133.1:0-747 GCF_965341775.1 Streptomyces sp. bgisy159
GTGGGTGTGCCGTGGGCGATCGGTTCGCCGGAGGGCGGGCACGACGCCGTGCACCCGGAGCTGGGCACGCTGGAGGACTTCGTGTGGTTCGTGGAGCGGGCCCGCGAGCTGGGGATGGAGGTGGCCCTGGACTTCGCGCTGCAGTGCTCGCCGGACCATCCCTGGGTGCACAAGCACCCGGAGTGGTTCCACCACCGGCCCGACGGCACGATCGCGTACGCGGAGAACCCGCCGAAGAAGTACCAGGACATCTACCCGATCGCGTTCGACGCGGACATGGACGGGCTGGTCGCGGAGACGGTACGGGTGCTGCGGCACTGGATGGACTGCGGCGTGCGGATCTTCCGGGTGGACAACCCGCACACCAAGCCGGTCGTCTTCTGGGAACGGGTGATCGGGGAGATCAACCGCACCGACCCGGACGTGATCTTCCTGGCGGAGGCGTTCACCCGGCCGGCGATGATGCACACCCTGGCGCAGATCGGCTTCCAGCAGTCGTACACCTACTTCACCTGGCGCAACACCAAGCAGGAGCTGACCGAGTACCTGACGGAGCTGTCCGGCGACGCGGCCGCCTACATGCGGCCGAACTTCTTCGCCAACACCCCCGACATCCTGCACGCCTACCTCCAGCAGGGCGGCCGCCCCGCCTTCGAGGCACGCGCCGTCCTGGCCGCCACCCTCTCCCCCACCTGGGGCATCTACAGCGGCTACGAACTGTGCGAGAACGTCCCGCTGCGTGAGGGC
>NZ_CBDQZH010000134.1:0-593 GCF_965341775.1 Streptomyces sp. bgisy159
CAGATCGCCGACGCCGTCGCCGTTGCTGTCCTGGAAGGAGCGGACCAGCACCTCGTAGAAGACGGCGCGTTTGAACCAGTCGGGGTCGCGGTCCTTCGCGGGCGTGTCCTCGAAGGTGTCCGGAACGGGCTCGTTGACGCTCATCGTGTGGGTGACCCTCCGATCTGCGGGGTGGACGGTCGCAGGACGCTGAGGACGTGCGCGGGACGGATCCCCGGTTCGAGTCGCACGTAATTCGTCCTGCCCCAGTGGTAGGTCTCGCCGGTGAGCTCGTCGCGCACCGGCACCGACTCGTGCCAGTCCAGGCCGAGTTGCGGCATGTCCAACGAGACCGTGGCCTCCTGGGTGTGGTGAGGGTCGAGGTTGACGACCACCAGAACCGTGTTCGAGCCGCTTCGCTTCGAGTACACGATCACCGCCTCTTGGTCGGCGTGATGGAAGTGCAGGTCGCGCAGTTGCCGCAGTGCCGGGTTCCCCCGTCGGACGGCGTTGAGTCGTGCGATCAGCGGGGCGATGCTCCGGCCCTCCCGCTCGGCCGCCGCCCAGTCGCGAGGCCGCAACTGGTACTTCTCCGAGTCCAGGTACTCCTCACT
>NZ_CBDQZH010000135.1:0-584 GCF_965341775.1 Streptomyces sp. bgisy159
TTCCGGATCGTGGACGAGCATTTCCGTACCGCGCCCGCGGAGGCCAACGCGCCGCTGCTGCTGGGCCTGCTGGGGGTGTGGTACGGGAACTTCTTCGACGCGCAGTCCCACGCGGTGCTGCCCTACAGCCACTACCTGTCGAAGTTCACCGCGTACCTGCAGCAGCTGGACATGGAGTCCAACGGCAAGTCGGTGGACCGCCGGGGCCGGCCCGTCACCTGGCAGACCGGCCCGGTGGTGTGGGGCACGCCCGGCACCAACGGCCAGCACGCCTACTACCAGCTGATCCACCAGGGCACCAAGCTGATCCCGGCGGACTTCATCGGCTTCGCCCGCCCGGTCGCCGGACTCGGTCCCGCCCTGGCCGCCCAGCACGACCTGCTGATGGCGAACTTCTTCGCGCAGACCCAGGCGCTGGCCTTCGGCAGGACACCCGAGGAGGTCCGCGCCGAGGGCGTGCCCGAGGAACTGGTGGCCCACAAGACCTTCCGGGGCGACCACCCCACCACCACCGTCCTCGCCCGGGAACTGACCCCGTCCGTGCTGGGCCAGCTCATCGCCCTGTACGAGCACAAGGTGTTCGT
>NZ_CBDQZH010000136.1:0-578 GCF_965341775.1 Streptomyces sp. bgisy159
GGTGAGGAGTACCTGGACTCCGAGAAGTACCAGCTCAAGCCCCGTGACTGGGAGAGCGCGGACACCATCGCGCCCCTGATCACCCGCCTGAACGACATCCGGCGCCGCCACCCGGCACTGCGGCGGCTCAGGAACCTGCGCTTCCACCACACCGACAACGACGCTCTGATCGCCTACAGCAAGCGGGAGGGCACCGACACGGTGATCGTCGTCGTCAACCTCGACCCCCACCACACCCAGGAGGCCACGGTCTCGTTGGACATGCAACAACTCGGTCTGGATCACGGCGCCCCCCTGTCCGTCCACGACGAACTGACGGGTGAGACCTACACCTGGGGCAGGACCAACTACGTGCGTCTGGAGCCCGGCCGGGCCCCGGCCCACGTGTTCCGCGTCCGGCCGCCGGCACCGACGATCGGAGGGTCCAGAGCGTCATGACCGTCAACTCACCCGTACCGGACACCTTCGAGGACACGCCCGCGAAGGACCGCGACCCCGACTGGTTCAAACGCGCCGTCTTCTACGAGGTGCTGGTCCGCTCCTTCCAGGACAGCAACGGCGACGGCGTCGGCGATCTC
>NZ_CBDQZH010000137.1:0-574 GCF_965341775.1 Streptomyces sp. bgisy159
AGCGACATCACCCCCGCCACATGCGCAGCAGCGATCTCACCGATCGAGTGCCCGATCAGGAAGTCCGGACGTACCCCGAACGACTCCACCAGACGGAACAACGCCACCTCAAGCGCGAACAACGCCGGCTGCGTCCACTCGGTGCGGTTCAACCGCTCAGCATCCGCACCGAAGACGACCTCCCGCAACTCCTCCCCGACATGCCCGCACACCGCGTCGAACGCCTCCGCGAACACCGGGAAAGCCCCATACAACTCACGCCCCATCCCCGGCCGCTGCGCGCCCTGACCCGAGAACAGAAACGCCGTCCTGCCGTGGTCCGTAGCACGTCGGCGCGTAAGGTTGGCGGCCTGTTCGCCCTGGGCAAGGCGGTCGAGTCCGTCCAGGAGTTCCGCGCGGTCACGGCCCCGGACGACAGCACGGTACTCGAAGGAAGTCCGTCCCTGGACCAGTGCGGCTGCAACAGCGGCAGGTGAGGCGTCCGTATGCGCCTGCGCGTAGGCATGCAGCCGGGCGGCTTGGGCGCGGAGGGCGTCGGGGGTGTGACCGGACAGTACCCAGGGCACCACCGGCG
>NZ_CBDQZH010000138.1:0-544 GCF_965341775.1 Streptomyces sp. bgisy159
CTGTTCGTCCTCCACAACGACATAGCCTGGCAACTCCTGCCCCTGGAGCTGGGGTTCGGCTCAGGACAGACCTGCTGGCGGCGTCTTGAGCGATGGCAGGAGGCCGGGGTCTTCGACCAACTCCACCGCATTCTGCTCGCCGAGTTGAATGCGGCCGGCGAGCTGGACTGGTCCAGAGCGTGCGTCGACGGTTCCCATGTCCGCGCGAAAAAGGGGGCGCCGACACCGGCCCGTCGCCGGTCGACCGGCGGAAGACGGGCAGCAAGCACCATCTGATCTGCGACGGACACGGCACCCCGTTCAAAGTCATCACCACGGCGGCCAACGTCAACGACGTCACCCAGACGCTCGCCCTGGTCGACGGCATCCCGCCCGTTGCAGGCCGTCCCGGCCGACCCCGCCGACGGCCCGAAGCCCTGCTCGGCGACAAGGGCTACGACTCCAACCCCAACCGTCGTGAGCTGCGAAAACGCCGGATCCTGCCGGTCATTTCCCGCAGAGGTGCCCCGAACATCCAGGGCCTGGGCAAGCTCCGCTACGTCGT
>NZ_CBDQZH010000139.1:0-534 GCF_965341775.1 Streptomyces sp. bgisy159
TCAGGACGCGTGTGCTCTGGTGGTGGCGCGTGGCCGGCTGATGCAGCAGCTGCCCGCTGGTGGGGTGATGGTGGCTGTGGAGGCGGCGGAGGCGGAGGTGGTGCCGCTGCTGGCGGGTCGTGGCGGTGAGGTGTCCCTCGCGGCGGTCAACGGCCCGCGGTCCGTGGTGATCGCCGGGGTCGAGGCGGCGGTGGAGGAGGTGGCTTCGACGCTGAGGGAGCAGGGCCGCCGCACCACCCGTCTGCGCGTCTCGCACGCTTTCCACTCGCCGCTGATGGAGCCGATGCTCGACGCCTTCCGCGAGGTGGCCGAGCGTATCGCTTACGCGCCCCCGGTCATTCCGGTCGTGTCGAATCTGAGCGGACAGCTCGCCACCGGCGAGGAGTTGGCGTCGTCCGAGTACTGGGTCCGTCACGTCCGTGACACCGTCCGCTTCGCCGACGGCGTCACCGCACTGAACGCCCACGGCGTGACGCGTTTCCTGGAGATCGGCCCCGACGGCACCCTCACCGCCCTCACCCAGAACTGCACCCC
>NZ_CBDQZH010000140.1:0-532 GCF_965341775.1 Streptomyces sp. bgisy159
GCTCGTTGAGCTGTGTATGGGTGGGGACGTCACGGTTGATGAGGTGCACCGCTGGGCGGCCGGTCTGGACGCTCTGCATGCTCGGATCGGTGGGTATTTCCGCAGGTCCGAGCCGCGTCGGCGGGCAGGGGAGTATCTGCGCGGGCTGCTCGCGCCGTTGGAACGCAAGAACGGATGGACGTTGGCCGAGCAGGCCGGCGAGCTGTGCCCGGACGGTATGCAGCGGCTGCTGAACCAGGCCGACTGGGACGCTGACGCGGTCCGGGACGAAGTCCGCACCTTCGTGCTGGAACATCTGGGCGCCGAGGACGGCGTGCTGGCCGTGGACGAGACCGGGTTCATCAAGAAGGGCACCCGGTCGGCCGGAGTGCAGCGGCAGTACACCGGCACTTCGGGGAAGATCGACAACTGCCAGCTGGGAGTGTTCCTGGCCTACGCCTCCGCCAGAGGACGCGCGTTGATCGACCGCGAGCTGTACCTGCCCATCTCCTGGATCGAGGATCCGGGCCGCCGGACGGACGCGAAGATCGGC
>NZ_CBDQZH010000141.1:0-519 GCF_965341775.1 Streptomyces sp. bgisy159
CATGAGCCACGAGCAGATGCTCGCGTGGCTGGACCAGGCGAACTCCGGCCAGGTCCAGGCCGCCGCCGACCGCCTCGTCGCCGCGGCCAAGTCCATCCGCGACATCGCCGAAGAACTCAAGATCCGCCCCCAGTGGGTCGCCTGGAAGGGCACCGGCGCCGACGCCTTCCGCACCTGGACCGCCGACCTCGCCAACTCCACCCTCCGCCTCGGCGACTTCAGCGACGATGCCGCCAAATGGCTCACCGAAGCCTCCGGCGCCATCGCCCAGGCCCAGGCCTCCATCCCCCGCGACACCCAGAGCGCCACCGCCAACCTCGCCGCCGCCAAGGCCGCCCACAACGATCCCGACGCCGCCGCGGTCGCCAGAAAATCCACCGAAGAACTCCAGGCCCTGGCCGCCCACAAGGAAGAGGTCCGCCAACAAGCCGCAGCCCAGATGCGCAAACTGGCCCAGACCTACACCTGGTCGGCAACCCAGATGAACAACCTGGAAAGACCCAAGTTCCCGCCACCACC